>JACPUT010000002.1 GCA_016192145.1 Acidobacteriota bacterium
AATTCGTCGCGACTTTACCCCAAGGGTCACACCCGTTCCCATCCCGAACACGGCAGTTAAGACTTGGAGGGCCGATGATACTGCGTTTTTAAGCGTGGAAAAGTAGGTCGTTGCGACGTTAAAATCTGAAAGGCCCCTGAGGAATACTCAGGGGCTTTTTTGCGTCTGGAAATAGGTTGTTGGGATGAACAAACTCCGAAAAGTCAAAGACGGGAAGGTGTTCAGCGACCTACGGTCGCCGAACTACGACCCAGCCCGCCCCTTATGCTCAACCGTGTGGGGCCCCGATCCGCGGAGTCCACTGGACTCCGCGGAACGACCCACATCGGTTTCGCGGTCGCCGAACTACGACCCAGCCGGGCGCTTATGCTCAGCCGCGTGGGGGCCCGACGGTGGAAGTCCACTGGACTTCCACCGTCGACCCACGCGGGCTTCGCCGCTACACTGTAATGCCCCCGAAGCCGGGGGCTTCCTGCATTTGTGGAGATCTTCATGTCCATTGCCGTGCGCCTTCCCGACGATTCCCTCCGGCAGCTGCCCGAGGGGGCGACCGGGACTGACCTGGCCGCAGGCATCGGTCCCCGCCTTCTGGAGGCGGCGCTGGCCATCAAGCAGGACGGGCAGTTGACCGATCTGAAGGCTCCCCTGCGGGATGGAGCGAAGATCGAGATCCTCACGGCCAAGAACGAGGACAGCCTTGAGCTGATCCGGCACAGCACGGCGCACCTGCTGGCCCATGCGGTGAAGCGCCTCTATCCCAATGCGCGGGTGGGCATCGGCCCCACCATCGAAGACGGGTTCTACTACGACTTCTGGGTGGAGAAGCCCTTCACACCCGAGGATTTGCCCGTCATTGAAGCGGAGATGAAGAAGATCGTCGCCGAAGGCATCGAAGTGGTGCGCGAGGACTTGGATCGGGACGCCGCCATCGCGCGGTTCAACGAGATGGGCGAGCCCCTGAAGGTGGAAGTGGTCAGCGGCATCCCCCAGGGAGACCGCATCAGCGGCTACCGCCAGGGAGATTTCTACGATCTCTGCCGCGGGCCCCACATCCCCAATACCAACAAGCTGAAGGCCTTCAAGCTCCTGAGCATCGCGGGCGCTTATTGGAAGGGCGACGAGAAGAATCAGATGCTCTCGCGCATCTACGGCACCGCTTTTCATTCGCAAAGGGATCTGGACGAGCACCTCCAGCGCCTGGAAGAAGCCAAGCAGCGCGATCACCGCAAGCTGGGCAAGGAGCTGGACCTGTTCTCCTTCCACCCCCAAGCGCCGGCCTCACCCTTCTTCCATCCCAAGGGCACGGTGGTCTACAACGCGCTCGTGGACTACATCCGCGAGCTGTACAACAAATACGACTACAAGGAAGTGATCACGCCGCAAATCCTCGACGTATCGCTGTGGAAGACCTCCGGCCACTACGACAACTACGCGGAGAACATGTACTTCACCACCGCCGAAGAGCGGGAGTACGCGGTGAAGCCCATGAACTGCCCAGGTCATTGCGTGCTCTTCGGCAGCACCAAGCACAGCTACCGGGATCTGCCCTTGCGCATCGCCGACTTCGGCCGTCTGCACCGCTACGAGCGGAGCGGTGTGACCCACGGCCTCACGCGCGTCCGCACCTTCTGCCAGGACGATGCGCACCTCTTCTGCGCCCCCGATCAGATCAAGGCCGAGATGGCCTCCTTCCTGGACCTCCTGAAGGAGGTCTATGACACCTTCGCCTTCACGGAGATGCGCGTCGCCCTGAGCACCCGGCCCGAGAAGCGCTTGGGTTCCGATGAGATCTGGGACGCCGCCGAAGGCGCCCTGGCCGAAGCTCTCACCGAGGCGGGTGTCCCATTCAAGCTGAACCCGGGTGAAGGCGCCTTCTATGGCCCCAAGATCGAGTTCCAGGTGCTGGACGCCCTCAAGCGGCCCTGGCAGCTGGGCACCCTCCAGGTGGATTACATGCTCCCGGAGCGCTTCGACCTGAACTACACGAAGCCCGATGGCACCGAAGGCCGCCCCGTGATGCTGCACCGGGCCATCCTCGGCAGCCTGGAGCGCTTCTTCGGAATCCTGGTGGAGCACTGTGCCGGAGCCTTCCCGGCCTGGCTGGCCCCCGTCCAGGTGGCGGTCCTCCCCATCACGGACCGGGTGGCCCCCTTTGCCGAGGAAGTGGGCGCCAAGCTCCGGGCCGCCGGCTTCCGGGTGGACCTGGACCTCCGCAACGAGAAGGTGAACGCCAAGATCCGTGAGCATCAGCTTCGTAAAGTGCCGTATATGCTCGTTTTGGGTGATCGCGAGGCCGAAGCGGGCTCCGTGTCCGTCCGCCACCGCACCCAGGGCGACCTGGGGGTGCAGACCCTGGAGGCCTTCCTGGCCTCCTTCCAGGCCGAGGTGGCGGAACGCCGCCGCTGAGGTCAAAAATCGCCATGGTGCTTTGCGCCGTTGCTTGATAAACTCTACGTTCCTGTCTTTTGGAAGGGGTAAGCCATTCGCCCAAACGAGACCCGCATCAACGACGGCATCCGCGCTGCCGAAGTCCGCGTCATTGACGAGGACGGTGCCCAGCTGGGAGTCATGCCCCCGCACACCGCAGTACGGATCGCCGAAGAAAAGGGCCTCGACTTGGTCGAGGTCGCTGGCAACGCAGCTCCGCCTGTCTGCCGCATCATGGACTACGGCAAGTACAAGTTCATGGAAGCCAAGCGCGAGCACGCCGCACGGGCCAAGCAGAAGAACATCGTGGTCAAGGAAGTCAAATTCCGCCCCAAGACCGATGACCACGACTTCGACTTCAAGGTCAAGCACATCCAGCGATTCCTCGGCGAGGGCGACAAGGTCAAAGTGGTAGTGATGTTCCGCGGCCGCGAAGTAGTCCATCGCGACATCGGGTACAGGATCATCGAAGAGGTGATCCAGCGCGTGAGTGAGCAGGCCCTGGTGGAGAAACCCGCCGGAATCGACGGCCGAGACATGCACGCGATCCTCACGCCCAAGCCCGTCGAGAAGAAGAAGGAAGTCAAGAAACCCGGTTCTGAAACCCCTCAAGAAGCCTAGAGGATCCTCCGATGCCCAAGCTCAAGACCCACAAGGGCGCCCAAAAGCGCTTCAAGAAGACCGGCACCGGCAAGTTCAAGCGGGGCTGCTCCCACCAGCGACACATCCTCACCAGCAAGTCCCCCAAGCGCAAGCGTCAGCTTGATATGGGCGACATGGTGAGCAAGGCCGACTCCAAGTCCGTCGCTGAGATGCTGCCCTACGCCTGAGCCTGCCCCAGCGGTAGACTTGTGATTGTTCAACCCGGCGACGCCCCCTAGGCGCCGCCCCCAAAGGGGCCGACAAACGCTCGCTTTCGAGCTGCCCCAAGGAAAGGAAACGCCATGACTCGTGTAAAACGTGGTTTTAAGCGCGCCCAACGCCGCAAGCGGATGCTCAAGTTCGCCAAGGGCTTCTACGGCGCCAAGTCCCGCCTCTACCGCTCCGCCAAGGAAGCCGTGGAGAAGGCCCTGCTGTACAGCTACCGCGACCGTAAGGTGCGGAAGCGTGACTTCCGTAAGCTCTGGATCGTCCGCATCAGCGCCGCCTCCGTCCAGAACGGCCTGTCCTACAGCAAGTTCATGGGTGGTCTGAAGAAGGCCAACGTGAACCTGGACCGCAAGATCCTCGCTGATCTCGCCGTCCGCAATCCCGAGGCGTTTAGCAAGCTCGTGGCCGTGGCCAAGGGCTGATTCGACCTCATCTCGAACGTGCTCGAAGGCCGCGCAAGCGGCCTTCGTGTGTTTCAGGGGAACCGTTATGGAACCGCAGTTGGAGTTATTGCCACCTGAGATCCTGGAAGCGCAATCCGCGTTCGCGGAGCGCCTCTCCGCCTGTGCGGACCTGGATGCGCTTCTGCGCATGAAGGGCGCCTACGTGGGCCGCGAGGGCAGCCATGCCGCGCGGTTGATGGAGCTGCTGAAGACGGCGCCGAAGGAACAGAAGCGCGATCTGGGTGCCGCCATCAACGCGCTGAAGAATGCCTGGGAAGAGGCCCTCAAGACCCGCCAGGCCGAGTTGGAGGCGACGAAGAAGGCGATCCCCGCGGAGGATGCCACCCTGCCGCCGCCCCGTCCCCCAGAGGGCGCTCTCCATCCCCTCCAGCGCCTCATGGATCGCCTCGTGGAGGCCTTCCGGCCCCTGGGCTACCACGTGGAGGAGGGCCCCGAGGTCGAGACGGAGGAGCACAATTTCGACGGCCTCAACATTCCGGCGGATCACCCGGCCCGCGGCAGCTCCGATACCTTCTACTTCTCCGCCCGCCCGGACCTCCTCCTCCGCACCCACACCAGCCCCGTGCAGGTGCGCGTGCTGAAGCGCTACGGCACCAAGAACGCCGCTGGTGTGAGTCTGCTGGAGGAGAAGGGTGGCCTGCGCTTCCTCGCCCCCGGCCGCGTGTACCGCAAGGATGAGATCGATCCCACCCACAGCCCCATGTTCCACCAGGTGGAGGGCATGCTCGTGGCCAAGGGCATCGGGATGCAGCACCTCAAGGGAACCCTCGCCTACGCCATGAAGGCCCTCTTCGGCCCCGGCGCCGACGTGCGCTTCCGCCCCTCCTACTTCCCCTTCGTGGAACCCGGCTGCGAGATGGACGTGCGCTGCCCCCTCTGCGGCGGCTCCGGCTGCCGCGTCTGCAAGGGCAGCGGCTGGGTGGAGATCCTGGGCGCCGGTCTCATCCATCCCAAGGTCCTTGAACACGCAGGCATCGATCCCACCGTGTGGAGCGGCTTCGCCTTCGGCATGGGCGTGGAGCGCACCGCCATGATGGTGAGCCAGTCGCCGGACCTGCGCCTCTTCTTCGAGAACGATCAACGCTTCCTGGCCCAGATGGGAGGGCTCGACTGATGCAGATCATCCTGAGTCAGCTGCAGCGCGAACTGCCCACGGCGGGCCTCACCCAGGCCCAGGCCCTGGAGCGCCTGCCCATGTTGGGCTTCCCCATCGATGGCGTGGCCACGGTGGAAGGCGAGACCGTCCTCGATGTGGACGTTACCGCCAACCGCCCCGACGTCATGAGCCACCGTGGCCTGGCGCGGGATCTCGCCGCCACCCTCGGCGCCGAACTCGCCGCCTTGCCGACCACCACCCTGGGAGGTGCCCCCCAGCGGGAGATCCGCCTGGAGACGCCCGCCTGCCCGACCTACAGCACGGCCGTACTCACCTTGGGCGCCACCCAGGCCACGCCCGCCGACGTGCAGACCTTCCTCCGGGCCCTGGGCATGACGCCCAAAGGGCTCGCGGCCGTGGATGCCTCCAACGAGCTGCTGCATCGCTACGGCCATCCCACCCACGCCTTCGATGCGGACAAGCTGCAGGGGGCCATCCGCGTGCGCTTCGCCCAGGCGGGCGAAACGCTGGTGACCCTGGACGGCGTGGACCGCAAGCTCACGCCCGAGGACCTGATCATCGCCGATGACTCCGGCCCCATCGCCTTCGCCGGCGTCATGGGTGGCGAGTCCACGAAGGTCACGGAAACCACGCGCACCGTGCTGCTGGAGAGCGCCTGGTTCGATCCTAAAGTGGTGCGGCCCATGGCCCGCCGCCACAACCTGCACACGGATGGCAGCCACCGCTTCGGCCGGGGCGCGGACCCCGTCATGGCCGCGGTGGTTCGCGATCTCCTGGCCCAGCGCCTGATCGAATGGGCGGGGGCCACGGTGCTGTCGGCCTGGACAGTGGGGGCCGTGCCCGCCCGTGCGGCCGCCATCACCCTGCCCCTGACCCAGCTGAACCGCATTGCGGGGGAGACCGTGGACGCAGCGGAAGCGGAGACGCTGCTCGCCCGCCTCGGCTGCGAGGTCTCCCGCTCGGCCACCACCGTAACGGCCGTGCCGCCCACCTGGCGCCATGACCTGACCCTGCCCGAGGATTTGGCCGAGGAAGTGCTCCGCCTCCGGGGCTATGACCGCATCGGCAGTTCCCTGCCCGCCGTGGACGCGGATCCGGAGCCCCTCAGCCCTTCCTACCGCACGGCGGCGAGCCTCTCCCGACGCCTGGCCCACCTGGGTTTCTTCCAGACGGTGACCTACGGCTTCATCGGGCCCGATGAGGACGCCGCCTTCGCGGCCGCGGGGAACCCTGCCGAGGGCCGCGCCCTGGGCAACCCCCTGGGCCTGGAGTACTCCGTCATGCGGGCCTCCCTCCTGCCCAGCCTGAAGGCCACGGCGCTGCACAACCGCCGCCAGGGCCAGAAGGAAGTGCGCCTCTTCGAGATCGCCCCGGCCTACCCGGCGGGTCTGGAGGGCAAGCCCTCCGTGGCCCTCGTCTGGGGCGGCCTCCGGGGCGGCGAGGACCACCTCACGGCGTCCCGCGCCGTCCTGGCGGCGGACCTCCGGGGCGTGGCCCAGTCCCTGGGCTTCGGCTCAGCCCCCATCCAGGATCTCGGCGATGGGCTCCTGGGCGTGGAAGTGGCCTTGGACACCCTGGCGGCCCCGCCCGAGCGGATCATCCCCCGCTTCCAGGGATTCAGCCGCTTCCCCGCCGTGGAGCGGGACCTCTCCCTCGTGGTGGATCTGGGCAAGCCCTTCGGGGACCTGGCCGCTGCCATGGGCGGGGTGCTGCCCCAACCCGAACTCCAGCACCTGGGCGTCGTGGACGTCTACCGGGGCAAGGGCATGGCGCCGGGCAAGCAGGCCCTCCTCGTCCGTTTCCGTTTCCAGCACGCCAGCCGCACCCTCACCTCCGAGGAAGTGGAGGGTTGGGTCCAGTCGGCCCTGAAGGCTGCGGAGGGCGTGGGCGCGACCCTTCGGGCATAGGGCCTGTACCGGAATAATCCTTCCTTTTGTTGGCCCCTATTCGCGCCATCCAGCAAGGAGAGCCGCGCGGCGCGATGGGCGTCCATCGTGCAAGCGGCTCGACGCGGCTTGGGGCGCGAAGAGGGGCCAACCCTTCGGGCGAGGGGCGGCGGCTGTCGCATTCCTGCGTTGGCCTCCCTCCGTGTATTCCCGATACATCTCCGGTCGACCGCCTTGGCCTGCTCCGCCGACGCCCCTCGCAAAAGGAAGGATTGTCCCGCTACAGGCCCTAACATGGAGGCATGAGCTCCCCCCTATTCGCCCAGGATGCCCCCGTCGATCTCCTCAAACAGCTGGAGCAGCGCCTCCAGTCCCTGGTGCAGCAGCGTACCCAGCTCAAGGAGGAACTGGACCAGCTGAAGCAGGATCGGGGCAGCCAGGGCGCCGCCCTCTCCGAGGTCAAGGCTCAGGTGGATGCCCTCACCCAGGAGCGGGATGGCCTCCTGAGGGAGCGGGACGAGGTTCGAAGCCAGGTGGAGGCCATCCTGGCCATGCTCGAGGCCCTGGGATGAGCCTTCCGGGCAACCTGAAGCGCCTGGAGGTCCAGGTGCTCGATCAGACCCTCCAGGTGGCCACGGCCGACCCGGAAGGCCTTGCCCGGTCCGTGGAATATCTGGAGCGGGCCTATCAAGACATCGCCGAGGCCGTCCGACTACACTATGGAAGCGCTCCAACGACCGTGGACACCCGTTCCTGGCTGTTGATCGGCGCCCTGAACCTGGCGCACCGGTTGGTGCACCTTGAACAGGCAGCCTCCCAGCACACCCAAGACCTGGAACAGCGGCTTCAGCAGCTGCTCCACGATGTAGACGAACCGATCCTCCCTTCCGATTCCACGCTCTTCGAGGATTGAACCCACTCCCTGCGAGGCCCGTGATTATGGCCAAGCTCTTGTTCCGTAAGTCCGAAAGGACGACCTGCTCCCGCCCTTGTGCGCGCCGCGTCGCGGATCGCCTGAAAGCGGGCTTTGGTTGCCCCCCTACACGCTAGGGAACTCGGCACGCCTCCACGACCAAGCGGGGACCTTTTTTCGTCGTCAACCACATCGCCGTGCTGGGGGCTCCTGGACCTGAATCCATGGAGCGACCCCAATGAACCTGATGAACGTGGTGCTTTCCATCGTCGCCGTGCTCGCGGTGGCCTTCGGCTTCTGGCAGGCCAAAAAGGCCGCCCAGGCTTCGGAGGACCGGAGCCTGGCCCGGGCCCACGCGGAAAAGGAACTCGCCGTGGCCAAGGAGCGCACGATGCGCGAGGCCGAAGCCGAGGCCAAGGCCTTCCGCGAGCGCGCCCAGCGGGAAGCCGAGGCCACCCGCAAGGAGGCCGAGCTCAAGGTGAAGGAGGAGGCCCTCAAGGCCCGCACTGAACTCGAGAAACAGTTGCAGGAACGCCAAGGCGCCTTGGAAAAGCAGGAACAGCGCATCCAGTCCAAGGAGGAATCCCTGGACAAGAAGAACCAGAGCATCGAAGCCAAGCAGAAGGATCTGGATGCCCTCAAGGAGAAGCGCCAGGCCGAGGTGGAACAGCTCCAGGCCAAGCAGGTCGAGGCAAAAGAGCTCATCGAGAAGCAGGTGCAGAAGCTGGAGGAGGTGGCCAACCTCACCCGCGAGGACGCCCGCAAGGAGCTCATCGAGGGGCTCGAGCACATGGCCAAGATGGATGCCGCCCGCACCGTGCGCCGCATCGAAGAGGAGGCCCAGGAAGAGGCCATGAAGAAGGCCCGCTGGACCATCGGCGCCGCCATCCAGCGCATCGCCTCGGATGTCGTCTGCGAGACGGCGGTCTCCTCCGTGCAGCTCCCCAGCGACGACCTCAAAGGCCGCATCATCGGCCGCGAGGGCCGCAACATCCGAGCCCTGGAGAAGGCCACGGGCTGCGACCTCATCGTGGACGAGACCCCCGAGGCCATCGTCGTCTCCAGCTTCGATCCCATCCGCCGCGAGGTGGCCCGCCAGGCCATCCTGAAGCTCATCGCCGACGGCCGCATCCACCCCGCCCGCATCGAGGAGGTGGTGGAGAAGGTGAAGGTCGATATGGACCAGCACCTCAAGGAGCTGGGTGAGGCCGCGGCCATCGAGCTGGGCTTCCCCGACGTGCACCCCAAGCTGCACAAGCTGATCGGCCGCCTCAACTACCGCACCAGCTACGGCCAGAACGTGCTGGAGCACACGAAGGAAGTGGCCCGGCTCGCGGAGTACATGGCCACGGAGATGGGCGCCGACGCCAAGCTGGCCCGCCGCGCCGGGCTCTTCCACGACATTGGCAAGGCCATCGACCGCGAGGTGGAGGGCACCCACATCGAGATCGGCATGGAGCTCATGAAGCGCTTCGGGGAGAAGGAGCCCGTGATCCACGCCATGAGCTGCCACCACGGCGACTTCGAGCCCCGGACCGTGGAGGCCATGCTCATCACGGCGGCCGACGCCCTTTCCGCGGCGCGCCCCGGCGCCCGCCGCGAGATGCTAGAGACCTACGTGCAGCGCCTCGCCAAGCTGGAGGACATCGCCAACAGCTACGAGGGCGTGCAGAAGAGCTTCGCCATGCAGGCCGGCCGCGAGATCCGCATCATGGTGGATGCGGGCGTCGTGAACGACGACAAGGCCTACTGGCTGGCCAAGGACGTCTCCCGGCGCATCGAGTCCGAGATGCAGTACCCCGGCCAGATCAAGGTGACCGTGATGCGGGAGACCCGGGCGGTGGAGTTTGCCCGTTAGGGGCCGTTGCGGAAGCGATCCCGCCCGGATGACAGGTCTTCCGCTACGGCCCCTAATGCCGATATTGCCCACAGCTTCTTCGTGGGCAATGACGGCTTAACTGAAGCACTCCCTCCTGATAGATTGGCCTTTCCCTCAAGGTCAACGTGATGGATCCGTCCGGCCAGCCTCCCAGCGAGGCCCACTACGGGCCGGAGAAGGTGTTTGCCGAGGAGCGCATCCTCACGGAAGCCATTCTCGCCCTTGGCCTTTGCGCCAGCGAAGAGCGCCTGCTCGACGTGCTCCTCGCCCAGGCGAGCCAGATCTTCCCGACGCCCCACTGGGCCGTGGCGAGGGTGGAAGCCGGGGAAAGCGGGCCCGACGTGGCCCTTCTCGCCGCCAGCGCCTCCCTCCGGTTCAGGACGGGGGATCTCCTGCTGCGGGCGAAGCTCCCCCTGGTGGCCGGCCCGTTCTCCCGAAGCCTCATCTTCGCGAAGCAGACCAGCCTCGCCCTGGGCGCGGCGGAGATCCCCGAGGCGTATCGGTCCCTCGTCCCCATCGACGCGCTGCTGGGCATACCCCTCCTCCTGGAGGGGCAGCTCTACGGCGTGCTTTTCGCCGCCAGCCTGGAAGGGGAGCCGACCCTTGAGCCCTGGCCCTCCCACCTGGAGCAGCTGGAGAACCTGGCGCGGGTCGCCACGCTGGCCCTGCACCGGCTCCGGGCGGAAGCGGAGCTCGCCCGGCGGCTGGAGGAAGTCCAGGGCCTCAACCGGCAGCTCCGCGAGGTGCATGCCCTGGCCACCCAGGCCGCCCTTGAGGGGGATCCAGCGCCCTTCCTGCAGCGGGTGCTCGAATTTCTGGTGGAAGGCGGCCTCACCGGCATGGCGTGGCTGCTGGATTCCCAAGGGGAGGCCCTCAATCTAGCCGCGGTCCAGGGGCTCGATCCGGGCCTCATGGCCGATGTGCGCACCCTGCCTCTCAGCGGCCCAGGCTCGGGCCCCTCCGGCCTCGCCGCCCGCACCGGCCAACCGATCGAGATCCCGGACGTCCTGCTGGATCCCCGCTGCGAGCCGTTCCTTGCCCGATACTCCCGCTCGGGGACGCGCAGTCTCTACGCGTTGCCCCTCCAAGGCGAGCGGGGCCGAGTGCTCGGGGCGATGACCCTCTACCGCGCCGCGACGGGCCCCTTTCCGCTTGAGCTCATCAGCCACTTGGAAGCCTTCGGCAGCCTGGCCTCCCTGGTGGTCGAGCGGGCCCACCTCTGGTCGGAACTCCAGCGGGAACTCCAGCAGCGCATCGAATCCGAGCTTCGCTACCGCGTGCTGGTGGAGGAGAGCCGGCTGGGCGTGTTCCTGCTCCAGGAGAAGGTGCTGGTCTACGCCAACCGCACCTCCCATCAGCTGCTGCGGGCGCCCCAGGGATCCCTCGTGGGCAGGAAGCTGGAGGAGGCCCTGGGCGGCGATCCGGGCCTTCCGCCGGAGGATCTGCTGGAGCGGGTGAGGGGGCACCAGCTGGTGGTGCGGGGGCGCGATGGGGGCTCCCGGCCCCTCGAACTCCACCTGGGGCGGATCACGGTGGGCGGGCAGCCCGCCCTGCTCGGCACGCTGGAGGACATCACCGAGCGATTCCTGGCCCAGGAGGCCATGCGCCACGCCACCCTCCAAGCGGAATCGCTGGCCCAGGCCACGCGGGCGCTCTCCCTGGCCGAGGACGAGGCGACCCTCTTGCAGACGCTGTTCAACGGGGCGAGCCTGCTCGTGCCCATGGGGAAGTGGTGGTTCAACGAGTTTGATCCGAACCGCGGCCTGCCGATCACCATCGCCTGGTCTCCCTCCATGGCGGTCCATCTGGGGCCTGAGGGCATGGCCCTTCAGGCCCCGCCTCCCGAGGCCCATTTGGCTCAGGTCTATCGCGATTTCAACCGCGTGTACTGCCGGGATGTCCGGGAGGAGGGGATGTTCTCGCGGGAAGCGGAGGACCGCTACCGGATCCTCAGCTACGTCGCGTTCCCCCTCGTGGCGGAAGGCCGCATCCTCGGGGCCCTGAACGGATGCACGGTGATCGAAGAATCCATGGCGGAGCTGGAGGACGATCAGCTCCAGGCCCTCGAAAGCCTCTGCGCCAGCGCGGCGATGGCGCTCACGCGGCTCAAGGCCCTCCAGGCCGAGCGGGAATCGGCCCGCCTCGCGGAATCCGTGGCCCTGGGGATCCAGGCCATCGCCCGAGCGCGGGCGGAATCGGAGCTGCTGCTGATCCTCATGCAGGCGGCGGAGCAGGTGGCCGGGCTGCCCCACTGGTGGATCAGCGCCTTCGATCCGGCCTCGGAGACGTTGCGCACGCTGGGATCCACCACGCCGCTGCCCTTCGCCGAAGGGGACCGGCGCATCGTAGGCAGCCACTGGGAACAGGTCTACATCGAGGGGCGCCCCCTGGTGGTGCTGGATGCCCGCACCTCAGACCACTTCCCCTCCGAGTACCTGGTTGCGGCCCCCCATCGCACCTACGTGGCCATCCCCCTCGCGGGCGAACTGGGCATCCTCGGGAGCCTCTCCGGGGGCACCTTCGGGGAGGAGGGAGTGCGGCCCGTGGCTCAGGCCCAGATCCAGGCCCTGCATTCCCTCTGCTCCAGCGCCGCGCTGGTGCTGACGCGCCTCCGGGCCGAGGGCGAGATGGCCCGGAGCGAGGCCCGGTTCCGTCAGCTGTTCGAAGGGGCGGGCGATGGGGTGCTGCTCTCCCACCGGGGTACCGCCGTGATGGCCAACCCCGCCATGGGGAGGCTGCTGGGCCGGGACCCCGAAGGCATGATCGGGTGCCGGACGGAATCCTTCGCCCCGGAGCGGCAACCCGATGGCCGCGCGAGCCGCGACGTGCTGGAGTGCATCCGGGAGTCGGTCCACAGGGGCGAGACGATCATGGTGCCGCTCACCTTCCTGCGGGCGGATGGGCAGGAGGTCCACACCGAGGTCTCCGCCTCTCCGGTCCGGGAGGGCGAGCGGGTGCTGGTCCAAGCCATCATCCGGGATGTCACGGAGGCGCGCCGCGCGCAGTCCGAGAGGGCGCTCCTGGAGCGGCAGCTCTTCCAGGCCCAGAAGATGGAATCCCTGGGCGTGCTGGCCGGCGGCATCGCCCACGACTTCAACAACCTGCTCATGGGCGTGCTGGGGCACGTGGGCTTGGCCATGGAGAAGGTGGGCCCTGACAGCCCGGTCTCCCGCAACCTCGAAGCCGTGCACAAGGCCGGCCAGCGCGCCGCCGACCTCACGCGCCAGATGCTGGCCTATTCCGGAAGGGGGCAGTTCCTCATCCGCCCCTTGGATCTGGGCACCCAGGTGGAGGAACTCCTCAAACTCCTGGAAGTGAGCATCCCCAAGGGGGTGGACCTCCAGCTGCATCTGGAGCCCGGCCTTCCCCAGGTGGCGGCCGACGAATCCCAGATCCACCAGGTGATCATGAACCTCGTGCTGAACGCGGCGGAGGCCATCGGCGAGGGTGGCGGGTTGATCCGGATCCGCACGGGAACCCTGCACCTGGAGCAGCCGGATCTGGCGGAGTTCATCCTGGGTCACGAGGCCCTGCCAGGGGCCTATGCCTTCCTGGAAGTGGAGGATTCGGGCTGCGGCATGGACGAGATCACCCTCTCCCGGATCTTCGAACCCTTCTTCACCACCAAGTTCACGGGGCGGGGCCTCGGCCTGGCGGCCCTCGTGGGCATCGTCCGGGGCCATCGCGGCGCCCTGCACGTCCGAACCGTCCCCGGGGAGGGAACGCTCTTCCGCATCTACCTGCCGGCCCTCTCGCTGCCTCCCCAAGCCACTCTCCCGGTGGTTCCCGCCAAGGGGCGTCCCGGCATCGGCCGGGTGCTCGTGGTGGATGACGAGGAGATCGTGCGCAGCGTCGCCCGCCAGGCCCTGGAGGCGCGCGGATACGAGGTGATCGAGGCCGCCGACGGGCTCGACGCCGTAAGGGAGGTGGAGGCGTGGGGCACGGGGATCTGCCTCGTGCTCCTGGATATGACCATGCCCCGGATGGGGGGCGAGGGCGCCTTCCGCCGCATCCGGGAGCTGCGCCCGGAACTTCCCGTGATCCTCTCGTCCGGATACACGGAGCAGGATGCCCTCAGCCGCTTCCAGGAGCCGGGCCTGCGGGGGTTCATCCAGAAGCCCTACAGCCCCAAGGAGCTGGTGGCGAAGATCCAGGGCGCCACCGGCCAGGATTGAAGGGCGATTCGGGTAGGGTGGAGGCATCCATGCGCACCATCCTCCTGCTCATCGCCTCCAACGTATTTATGACCTTCGCGTGGTACCGCCACTTGAAGGCCGAGCACGCCGCCCCGCTTTGGATCGCCATCCTCGGGAGCTGGGGCATCGCCTTCTTCGAGTACTGCCTCGCCGTGCCCGCCAACCGGTGGGGCTACGGGCGCTTCACCCTGCCCCAGCTGAAGGTGATGCAGGAGGTGATCACCCTCCTCGTCTTCGGCGTCTTCGCCACCGGGTACATGCGCGAGCGGCTGACCCTCAACCACCTGTGGGCGGCCTGCTGCCTGGTGGGCGCCATCTTCTTCACCTTCCGGAAATAGGAGCCGCCATGCTCACCTACGAAGTGCGGGTGGAAGCTCCTCCCGGGATGGGAGAGGCCTTCGAAGCCTACATGCGGCGCAAACACATCCCCGAGATCTTCGCCACGGGCTGCTTCCTGGACATCACCTTCGAAACCGCCTCCACCACGCGATTCCGGACCCGCTATCGGGCCCGGCACCGGGAGGATCTCGACCGTTACCTGCTCGAGCACGCGGCGGCCTTCCGCAAGGATTTCCTGGAGCACTTCCCGGAGGGGCTCAAGGTGCAGCGGGAGCTCTGGGAGGCTCTCCAGGAATTCACCTAACCGCCGTCTAGGCGTTCGGCCGTCCCAGCCCGAACTCCTGGACCAGCTCCATGAGCCGGGCCACGGAGAAGGGTTTCGGCAGCAGGCGGGTGGCGGGGTCCCCTTCCAGCTCGGGGCGGAAGGGCTCCAGATCCTGGCCGCTGGCGAGGATGAAGGGGATGCCGGAACCGGTGCTCCTGACCCGCCGCAGCAGCTCCATGCCGGGGCAGTGGGGCATGCGTTGATCGCTCAGGATGAGGTCGTAGCTGGTGGCCTGGAACAGCTGCCAGGCCAGATCCCCATCCGGTGCCGTCTCGACTTGGGCCCGGGCGATGGTGAGGGCGTCGGCCAGGGTCTCCCGGAGATCCACCTCGTCTTCGGCCACGAGGATCCGCAGGCCAGCCAGGGGACCTCGCTCCATTCCGGTGGAGCCAAGGGGTTCATCGACCTCCGGGTGGGTGCCCCCCGCGGCGGGAAGGCGAAGGGTGAAGGTGGTGCCCTGGCCGGGACTGCTGTCCACATCCAGGTTCCCGCCGTGGGCGCGCAGGATGCCGAAGGCCATGGCGAGGCCGAGGCCCGTGCCCTTGCCCACGGGTTTGGTGGTGAAGAAGGGCTCGAAGATGTGGGGGAGGACGTCGGGGGGGATGCCCTTGCCCGTATCCGTGATCGAGAGGATGACGGGGCCACCCTCCGTGGGGCGGGTCCGGAAGGTGAGGAGTCCCCCCTCCGGCATGGCATCCCGGGCGTTCACGGCGATGTTCATGAGCACCTGCTCCAACTGGAGGGGTTCGCCGAGGATGTTGGGGAGGTCGGGATCCAGGTCCAGCTCCACCCGCACGAGCCCCCCGAGGATCCGATCCAGCAGGCCGGCGGTGCGTTGGATGAGGCGGTTGAAGTCCAGGGGCCGGAGGTCGGCCTGGGCATTGTGGCTGAAGGCCAACAGGGCCTTGGTGGTCTGGGCGCAGCGTTCCACGGCCTCCTCGGCGCGGATGAGGCGCTGGGCCCCGGGGCTCTGGGCGGGGAGCACCTCGCGGGCCAGGAAGAGCTGGCCCATGATGGCGCCCAGCTGGTTGTTCACGTCGTGGGCGATGCCTCCGGCCAGGGTTCCGAGGGTTTCCAGCCGCTGGCTGTGCTGCAGCTGCTGCTGGAGGCGCGCCCGATCCTGCTGGGCCTCGCCCGCGTGATGCAGCGCTTCCCCCAGGGTGCGGATCTCGGAGATGGGGGTGTCGGGGATGGTGGGCACTTGCCCCTGTCCGAGGCGCTGCGCAGCCCGGGAGAGATCCCGCAGGGGATTGCCGAAGCGGCGGGCCAGCCGGTGGGAGTGCCAGACCACGAAGAGGAGGATCAGGACGCAGGCGCCGAGCGCCCACAGGAGACGGCGCTGCGCGCCCCCCAACAGCTCCTTTTCGGGGATGGTCAGGAGGAGCGTCCAGGCGGGTGCCGCAGCTTCCCTCAGCTGCCGACGGATCCCGAGGCGGCTGCCGGACCCGAAGTCCATCCACGGGGTGTCCTGGCCTTGGGCCAAGAGCTTGGCGAGGCTGGGATAGCGGGTTGCATCGAGGGGCTGGAGGAAGGACTGAGCCCTGCGCAGGGGATCCTGGAGGATCGGGGTCCGGGGAGGGAGGATCACGCGCCCCCGCCCATCCACCAGGGCCATGAGGCTGCCCTGGGTGGGAAGGGCCTTCCAAAATCGCCCCGTCAGGTCCTCCAGCATCAGGTCCAGGCAGATGACGCCCTTGAAGATCCCCCCGGGGCCCCTCAGGGGAACCACGTAGGTGATCCCGGTGAGGCTGGTGCCGTAGAAGGGGTAGGGCTCCACCCACAGGGGCAGGGGGCTCTGCCGGGCGGCCGCGAACCAGGGTCGCGTGGTGGCGTCCAGATACTCCTCCCGAGGGGGTCGGTCCTGGGTCGGGAGGGGTCGTCCGAACCTCCGCAGCGTCGTCATCCAGGAGGTGCCACCTTCCTGCCGCAGTTGGAAGCTGTTGAGGGGCCGCGCATCGAGGGCGGCCTCCAGGCTGGCCCGGGAGAGGAAGATGCCCTCGCCCCGCTCATCCACGAAGAACACGGCCGCGACCAGCGGGTGCTGCCGGACCAGGGCGTGGAGCTGGGGCTCCTCGGACTCCGTGACGGGCAAGCTCAAGGTGCCTTCGGACCAGAGGGACTGGAGGGTGACCCCGAGGCCCTCGATCTGCGCCATGGAGGCGTTGAGGTCGGAGCGCAGGTGATCCACGAGGAGGGAGGTCCGCGCTTCGGCCTGCTCCCGCAGGCTGGACCGCTGCCCCCACCAGAGGCTAAAGGTGATCAACGCGGCCGCTGCCCCCACGAGGACCAGCAGATCACGCAGGAGGAGGCGTCGGAGCGGAAGCATGCCCCCACTGCTTCGGCAGGGGTCCCATCGGGGATGAAGTTGGGTGGAGTCCTAGGGCATCTGGGAGGCGGCCAGGGCGAGGAGCCCGAGGTCCGCCAGGGTTGCCCGCCAATAGGCCTCTTCCAGGGGGACGTTCACGAGCACCACGTAGATCGCGTGGCCGCCGAGGCCGCCGGGCCATTGCTGGCGGATGCGCTCCAGGTGGGCAACGGGCAGGAGACCGAGCTTGGGGAGCCCCAGCAGGAGGAGGGCACCGAGGGCCAACGCAGCGCAGAGCGCCCCCACGCCGCGGGCACTCGCCCCCAGGCAAGGGTGGGCCGGTTCAGGAGTGTGCCCAGGAGGCAGAGCCCGTGATACCCCAGCAAAGCGGGCAGAACGGCGCCCGGCCGAAGGGCCAGGAGCCCGCCGACCCAGAGGGCCGGAGCCCACCAGGGCAGGGCCATCAGCTCAACGCGGCGCGCAGCGCTTGGAATGCCGCGGGCAGGCCCTCGGGCTTGGTGCCGCCGCCCTGGGCCAGGTCCTTCTTGCCACCGCCGCGGCCCTCCACGGGGCCCGCCATGGCCTTGAGCAGCGCGCCGGCGTCGGCCTTGGCCATGAGATCCGGGGCCACGCTCACGAGGAGGGCCACCTTGCCCTCCACCGTGGAGGCGAGGGCGATGACGGCGCTCGTGTGGCGGGTGCGCACCTGATCCATGAACTCGCGGAGGGCGTTGCCCTCCAGCCCTTCCACGGAGGCCGTGACGAGGGCGAGGCCGTTCACCTGCTCCACCTGCTCGGCGCTGCCGCCGCCGGAGGCGGCCTTGAGCTTGGCCTCCTTCAGCTCGCGCTCCAGCTGGGCGATGCGGGCGTCCTTGGCGGGCACCAGCTCCATGAGTTTGTCGCGACCCGTGTTGGCCTGGCGGCTGAGCCCCGTGAGGAGGGCTTCACCCGCCTGGAAGTGCTCCAGGGCCGCCGCGCCGGCCACGGCCTCCAGGCGGCGTACGCCGCTGGCCACGGCGGTTTCCGAGGTCACCTTGATGAGGCCGATCTGGCCCGTGTTGGAGACGTGGGTCCCACCGCAGAGCTCGATGGAGAAGCCGGGCACGTCCAGCACGCGCACCTTCTCGCCGTACTTCTCGCCGAAGAGGGCCATGGCCCCCTTGGCCAGGGCCTCGTCGATGGGCAGCTCCTCCGTGCAGGTGGCCTGGGCCTTGCGGACCTCGTCGTTCACGAGGCGCTCGATCTCCGCCAACTGCTCGGGCTCGATGGGGGCGAAGTGCGTGAAGTCGAAGCGCAGGCGCTCGGGATCCACCACGCTGCCCGCCTGCTTCACGTGGGTGCCCAGCACCTCGCGCAGGGCGGCGTGCAGCAGGTGGGTGCCCGTGTGGTGGGCCTGCGTGCGGGCGCGGCGCTCGGCGTCCACGGCGGCGTGGATGGCCATGCCCTCCTTCAGCGTGCCGGACACGACCACCTTGTGCAGGTGTCGCCTGGCGGCGGGGGCCGTCGTATCGAGCACTGTCGCGGCGCCGCCTTCGAAGGTCAGGGCGCCGGTGTCGCCCACCTGGCCACCGCCCATGGCGTAGAAGGGGGTGCGATCCAGCAGGACGGAGCCTTCGCCCGAGAGGCTGGTTACGCGCTTGTTGGCGGCGTCGAAGAGCGCCAGGACCTTGCCTTCGCCCGTGGTGGCCCGGTAGCCCAGGAACTCCGTGGCGGGCAGCTCGGCCAGCACGGCGAAGTCGCCCTGGAGGCGCTGGTCGTGGGCCTTCATGGAGGCGCGGCTCTGGGCCTTCTGCTGGGCCAGTTCCTTCTGGAAGCCCTCCAGGTCGCAGGGGATCCCCCGCTCCTTGGCCCAGTCCTCCACGAGGTCCACGGGAAAGCCGAAGGTGTCGTAGAGCTTGAAGATGTCGCTTCCCGTGACGCCCTGGGCCACGTCCAGGGACTCCAGCACCTTGAGGCCGGCGTTCAGCGTGACGCTGAATTGGCCTTCTTCGCGGGCCAGCACCTTCTGGATGCGGGCCAGCTCGGGCTGCAGCTCGGGGTAGGCGTCACCCATGGCCTCGAAGACCGCAGGCACGAGGCCCGCGAAGAAGGGGCCCTCGATGCCCAGCTTCTTGCCGAAGCGCAGGGCCCGGCGCACGATCTTGCGCAGCACGTAACCGCGGCCCTCGTTGCTGGGCACGACGCCGTCGAAGGTCATGAAGGTGGCGGCGCGGATGTGATCGGCGATGACCTGGGAGGCGGTGCGGTTGGTGTGCTCGGCGCGGTCCTCGGCCTTCACGCGGGCCACCTTCCAGATGCCCGCGAAGATGGGCTCGAAGAGGTCGATCTCGTAGTTGCTGTCCTTGCCCTGGAGGATGCTGGCGGTGCGTTCCAGGCCCATGCCCGTGTCGATGCTGGGCTTGGGCAGGGGCGTGAGGGTGCCTTTGGCATCGCGCTCGTACTGCATGAAGACGAGGTTCCAGATCTCCATGACGCGGTCGCCCTCGCCGTTGGGGAAGTCGTCGCCGGCGTAGTGGGCGCCGCGGTCGTAGAAGATCTCGGAGCAGGGGCCGCAGGGGCCCGTGTCGCCCATCTGCCAGAAGTTGTCCTTCTTGTTGCCCCGCACGATGCGCTCGGCCGGCACGCCGGCGGCTCGCCACATGCCCTCCGCCTCCTCGTCGGCGGGCACGCCGTCGGCGCCCTCGAAGACGGTGACCCAGAGGCGGCTGGGATCGATGCCCAGCTTGCCCTCGGCGGCGGGGCCCGTGACGAGGTCCCAGGCGAAGCGGATGGCGTCGGCCTTGAAGTAGTCGCCGAAGCTGAAGTTGCCGAGCATCTCGAAGAAGGTGTGGTGCCGCGCCGTGAAGCCCACCTGATCCAGATCGTTGTGCTTGCCGCCGGCGCGCAGGCACTTCTGCGACGTGGTGGCCCGCGTGTAGTCGCGGTTCTCCTTGCCCAGGAAGACGTCCTTGAACTGGATCATCCCGGAGTTTGTCCACATCACCGTGGGGTCGTCGGCGGGACCCACCACCGAACTGGAGACCACCTTGCGATGGCCCTGTTGCTCGAAGTAGTTCAGGAAGCGCTTGCGGAGCTCGGAGGTTTTCATGGGGATAACCGCGAATGACGCGAATGAACGCGAATGTTATTTGGTGAGGACGAGTCGCATCCAATCCAATTGAGCCGAACCGAAGTTCAATAGCAAAGCAAGTTGGCGACTTGTGGCCTTGAGGTAATTGAGGGCCTGCGCTCGCTCGACATCTCCGAGGGACTTGATGGCTTTGACCTCGAGGATGATTTGGTCGAACGCGATGAAATCAGCTCGATACCGTTTGGGGAGAACCTGGTCCTTGTAGCTGATCGGGATATCCACTTCTCTTTGGAAGGGTATCCCCCGGGTTTGCAACTCGATTGCAAGGGCATCCCCATAGACGGCCTCAAGAAATCCACGGCCAAGCTGCGAATGGACCTCCATGGCGGCCCCGACGATGGCATACGCCTCGTCCTTGAGGATCACCTCTTCATTCGCGTCCATTCGCGTCATACGCGGTTCCAATCAGTGCCGGAAGTGGCGCATGCCCGTGAAGAACATCCACACGCCGAGCTTCTGGGCGGCGGCGATGACTTCCTGATCGCGCAGGGAGCCGCCGGGCTGGACGAAGGCGGTGACGCCGGCCTTGGCGGCCAACTCGAGGCCATCGGCGAAGGGGAAGAAGGCGTCGCTGCCCAGCACGGCGCCCTTGGCGCGGTCGCCGGCCTTGCGGCAGGCGATGTCGACGCTGTCCACGCGGCTCATCTGACCCGCGCCGATGCCCACGGTGGCGCCGTCCTTCACGATGACGATGCTGTTGGACTTCACGGCCTTGGCCACCTTTTGCGCGAGGATCAGATCCTCGGCCAGGGGTTTGGGGCCGCGGCCCGTGGCCTTGGCTTCCCACAGCTCGAAGGGTTTGAAGGCCTCATCCGGGGCCTGCACCAGGTAGCCGCCGCCAATGCTGCGGAGGTCCAGACCGCCCGCGGCCGTGGGCCAACCGCTGGGGGTCTCCAGGAGGCGCAGCTGCTTCTTGGCGGCGAAGACTTCCAGGGCTTCGCCGGTGAAGCCCGGGGCCAGCACCACTTCGAAGAAGCTCTGGGTCATGGCCCGGGCCACTTCCACGCCGATGGGGCGGTTGAAGGCCACGATGCCGCCGAAGCTGCTGAGGGGATCGCCGCTCTGGGCCCGGAGGAAGGCCTCCAGGGGGTGGGCGCCGTAGGCCACGCCGCAGGGGTTGTTGTGCTTCACCACGACGCAGGCCGGGGCCTGGAACTGCCAGACGAGGCGGGCGCAGGCGTCGCTGTCCAGCAGGTTGTTGAAGCTCAGTTCCTTGCCCTGGTGCTGCTTGCAGGCGGCCATGCCCTCGGGGGAACCGCCGGGGCGCACGTAGAAGCCCGCCGCCTGGTGGGGGTTCTCGCCGTAGCGGAGGCTCTGTTCCTGGGTCAGGAGGAGGCTCAGCCGGGTGGGCAGGCCCTCCTCGGCGTCTTCATGGGCGAACTGCTTCTCCAGCCAGGCGCTGATGGCGGCGTCGTAGGCGGCGGTGCGCTGGAAGGCGGCCAGGGCGCAGGCCCGGCGGTCCTCCAGGGTCCAGGCGCCCGCCTTGAGCTTCTGGATGAAGGGTTCGTACTGGCTGGGATTCGTGAGCACCGTCACCGAAGCGTGGTTCTTGGAGGCGCTGCGGATCATGGAGGGGCCGCCGATGTCGATCTGCTCGATGGCCTCCTCCTGGGTCACGCCCTCCTTGGCGATGGTGGCCTCGAAGGGGTAGAGGTTGATGACGACGAGGTCGATGGGATCGATGCCCTGGGCCTTGGCGTCCTTGACGTGGGCCGGCAGGTCCCGGCGGTAGAGGAGGCCCCCGTGGATCTTGGGGTGGAGGGTCTTCACGCGGCCGTCGAAGCACTCGGGGGCCCCGGTGTAGGCGGCCACCTCCTGGACATCCAGGCCCGCCTCCTGGAGCACCCGGAGGGTGCCTCCCGTGGCGAGCAGACCCCAGCCCAGAGCCTTGAGCTCCTTGGCGAGATCCAACAGTCCGGACTTGTCGTGGACCGAAAGGAGGGCGTTCGGCATGGGCGTCTCCCGAATCCTCCGCCGAACGCACTGTCCGCATGGACAGTGCTCCCGCTCGCCAAGGCTCGCAGAGGCAGAGTCCTCCATTGTCCCGTATGGGTTTGCGGGTGGGAAGGGCAAATGGGGTTTCGGGCGTCGGGCTTCGGGCTTCAGGTTGAAACGGAGGCGGGGCGGAGCCCCGCACTGGAATATTTCATTGCGGGCGCAAAGCGCCCGAAGCCCGGAATTGGGCTCCGACTCCCTGCGTCCGATACGGCCCCAAAGGGAGGCCCCATGGACGTCCAGGTCGAGGTGGAATTCACCGTTCAGCACACCCTGGAGCAGCTTCGCGAGGCCTTCGTGAAGCGGGGCCACGTGCCGGAGTGGAAGGCCATCGAGGGGGTCGACTTCCGCCCGGGCCTCTACTTCGAGCGGCGGGTGATCGCCTTGGTCCTGAGCTCCGAGGAGGAGCGCCGGGCCTGGTTTGAGTTCAGCCTGGAGGCCACGGGGGAACTGCGGAAGCGCATCCGGATCCCCAACGTGATCCCAGCCGACGTGAGGCTGGATTACCCGGAATTGAAGGAGTTCCTCCAGTTCTGCAGGAACTGCCTGGTGGGCCCCGCAGGGCAGGCCTAGCCCTAGGAGCCTGTGATCCGTGTCGAAGCTCGGGTAGGGAAAGGCTCCCGGACAAAGGCCTTAGTTGATCCGACAGGCCCCCCTGCCGCATCCTGAAGGGTCTGAAATCGGGGATTCCATGCCCAAGATCGCCATCAACGGAATCGAGCGCGAGGTGCCCGTGGGCACCTTGGTCCTGGACGCCTGCCGGGATGCGGGGGTGGACATCCCCCACTACTGCTACCACCCGGCCCTGTCGCCCGTGGCCACCTGCCGCATGTGCCTCGTGGAGATCAAGGGCCAGCCCAAGCTCGCCACCAGCTGCACCACCACCGTGGGCCCCGCCCCCAAGGACAACCCCGAGGGGCTGGCCATGGAGATCTTCTCCAACACGCCCCAGGTGGCCGATGCCCGGGCCGGCGTGATGGAGTTCCTGCTCATCAACCACCCGCTCGACTGCCCCATCTGCGATCAGGCCGGCGAGTGCAAGCTGCAGGACTACAGCTACAACTACGGCAGCGGCGACAGCCGCATGCACGAGACGAAGCGGCGCTACCGCTACGAGGATCTCGGCGGCAAGATCGTCATCGACAAGAACCGCTGCATCCACTGCACCCGCTGCGTGCGCTTCACCCAAGAGATCAGCGGCGGCGCGGAACTCACCGTGGCCCAGCGCGGCTCCAAGCTGGAGGTCACCACCTACAGCGGCAAGAGCCTGGACCAGAATCCCTACGCGGGCAACGTGGTGGACCTCTGCCCCGTGGGCGCCCTCACGAGCCGCGACTTCCGCTTCAAGAAGCGCGTGTGGTACCTCAAGCACACCCCCTCCATCAGCCGGCACAGCGCCCTGGGCAGCCCCATCACCATCGATCACGAGGGCAACCAGCTCTTCCGCTTCCGGCCCCGCCCGCTCGAAGGCCGCAAGGACACCTTCTTCATCAGCGATGCCGAGCGTGCCGCCTACGAGCGCTACAACGCCGCGGATCGCGAGACCCATCCCCGCCTGAAGGCCGCCGCCACCTCCTTCGAGGCCGTGCGCGACGCCTTCCTGGCCGCCGGGGGCCCCGTGGCCGTCATCGGCCAGGGCACCTTCGGCTGCGATGCCGCCCAGCGCCTGGGCGAGCTGGCCTCCGCCGAGGGCCTCCGCTACGGCAGCGGCGACAAGACCATTCCCGTGGTCCTCCCCAAACTGCAGACCAGCGCCGATGGCGTGCTCAACCGTCGCGGCTTCACGGAGCGGGGCTTCCGCTTCGCCCAGCTGGAGGAGCTGCTGGGGAAGGTGCGCGCGGGCGAGGTGAAGGCCGTCGTCGTCCTGCACGACGGCGAGTTCAGCAGCGCGAAGGAGGAGAACCTCCTGAACCAGATCCTGATGGCCGCGCCCTTCAGCCTGGCCTTTGAGATCTTCCAGAGCGACCTGGGCCGCAGCGCCACCGCCTGGCTGCCCCTCACCTCCTTCGTGGAGGAGAGCGACTTCATCGTGAACCACGATGGGGAGCTGCGCCGCTATCAGAAGGCCATTGAGCCCCCCAAGGGCACCCGCACCCTGCCCGCCTGGGTGAAGGCCCTGCAGGCCGTTCCCGTCCCGGCCTAGGCCGTCATGGCCCTTGGGCCCCTGGTCCTCGCTTACGACGCCGAGTGCAGCCTCTGCGTGAAGCGGGCGAAATCCCTTCAGGCCGCGGACAGCCGGGGCCTGCTGGTGCCCTTCCCCCTGCAGCATCCGGAGCTGGCCCGCATGGCTCCGGAGTTGGCGGGGCTGCGCCTCCATGGGGAGCTCCACGGTTTGGATCTGGCCACCCGGAAGGTCTTCAAAGGCCCGGCCCTCCTGCCGGAATTGGCGGCGAGGCTGCCGCGTTGGGCCTGGGCGGCGCCCCTGCTCCGCCTGCCCGGGGTGGCCAAGGCCGTGGCCTGGTTCACCCTGCGCCGGGATGAGGCGCGGTTTCGCCGGAGCGGGCGGATCTGACGGGCCACTGCAGTCGACCGTTGGCCCAGGGATATGGGGCGACCAGGGGAACTTCGGCCTGGGCGCGTGGTGGCGAGGGGTTCCCAAGGCATCCTGATCCCCGGCGTCCGCTTCGTCCCCCCCTGATTGGGCTGTGGTGGCTGGTGAGGGGGTGGGGCGGGCGCCCCCTTTGGGGGATCGGGGATATGCTGGCGGGAACCTCCCGGAGTTCCCCTTGTCGCGACGCGCCTGCCTTGGTTACGCCCTCACCCTGATGGGCTTGTTGGGATGCGGGAAGACGGCAGTTCCAGCCCCGGAATCCCCCCTGAGGGCCTATTTCCCCGCCGAACCCGGCGTGCGCACCGGGGGGGTGCGGATGATCCCCATCACCACGCCCAAGGGCACCTTCAAGGTGTGGACGAAGCGCTTCGGTTCCAACCCGCGCATCAAGCTCCTGCTGCTCCACGGGGGGCCGGGCGCCACCCACGAATACTTCGAGGCCCTCGAAGGTTACCTGCCCGCCGAGGGGATCGAGTTCATCTACTACGATCAGCTGGGCTCCGCCTTCTCCGACCAGCCCAAGGACGACACGCTGTGGACCCCGGAGCGCTTCGTCGATGAGGTGGAGCAGGTGCGCGTCGCCCTGGGCCTGAACAAGGACAACTTCTTCCTGCTGGGTCATTCCTGGGGCGGCATCCTGGCCATGGAGTACGCCCAGAAGCATCAGGGCAACCTCAAGGGGCTGATCATCTCGAACATGATGATGAGCATCCCGGATTACAACCGCTATGCCTCCGAAGTCCTGGCGAAGGGCATGGATCCCGCGGTGGTGAAGGAGGTCAAGGCCCTCGAGGCCAAGGGGGCCTTCGAGAGCCCCCGCTACATGGAGCTGCTCGTTCCGCACTTCTACGCCAAGCACATCTGCCGCCTGCCGGAATGGCCCGACGCCGTGAACCGCGCCTTCGCGCGCATGAACAAGCAGATCTACGTGCTCATGCAGGGCCCCAGTGAATTCGGCGCCTCGGGCCGCCTGGAGAAGTGGGACCGGAAGGCGGATCTCGGCAAGATCACGGTGCCCACCCTCGCCATCGGCGGCGCCCACGACACCATGGATCCCGAGCACATGAGGTGGATCTCCACCCAGGTGAAGCAGGGCAGCTTCCTCCTCTGTCCCAAGGGCAGCCATATGGCCATGTGGGATGACCAGGATGCTTACGGCAAGGGCCTCGTGGCCTTCCTCAAGGGCATCGATGCGGGACAGGCGAGGGTGGCCTTCTGAACCGGTCTCATGTGCCGTGTCGGGCGGCCGATGACTCGGATGGGAACGCGCCATGTTGATCCACCAGGCCCTCAACGACTGGGTGATCCGCTACCTCACGGCGGAGTTGCCCGGCTACCAACGGCGGGTGCCCAACGACATGGACCTGCTCCACGCCAACGTCCATCCCGGAGACGTGGTGCTGGTGGAGGGGAAGAGCCGCATCAGCCAGGTGATCATGTACCTCACCCAGAGCAGTTGGAGCCACGCGGCCATGTACATCGGGGATGCCCTGCTCCGCTGGGGCGGGCCCCGGGCGGATGAGGCCCTGGAACGTTGGGGGCATGATGCGGCCCACCTCGTCATCGAAAGCGATATGAAGCAGGGCGTCATCGTGGTTCCGCTCTCCAAGTACGAGCACCACAACCTCCGCATCTGCCGGCCCCACGGCCTCGTGCCGGAGGATGTGGAGCGCGTGCTCACGGAGATGCTGCTGCACCTGGGCGTGCGCTACGACCGGCGCAACATCTTCGACCTCGCCCGCTACCTCACCCCCTTCCACCTCCTGCCGCGCAAGCTGCGCCGGCGCCCCCTCTATTTGGGCAGCTCCAGCAGCCGGGAGGTGATCTGCTCGGCCCTCATCGCCCGGGCCTTCTACAAGGTGGGCTACCCGGTCCAGCCGGTCCTGGGCACGGGCCGCACGGGTGGGCCCGCTGGCACTGGCGGCGTGCGGGGGGCCCGCCGAATGACGGTGCGGCACCCGAGCTACATCATGCCGAGGGACTTCGACCTCAGCGCCAACTTCGAGGTGCTGAAGGGCCACCTGCTGGGCGGGGTGCGCCTGGGTTACGCCCCGGATCCCTGGGCCTGAGAGGCCATGCGCGCCGGGTCATCCCAGAAGGGATAGAAGCAGTACCACTGGCTGGGATCCTGCCGCACGAGGGATTCCAGATCGGCGGCGTAGGCGCGCATCCCGGCTTCGATGGCCTGCATCCGCTCCCCGCGCACCCCGGAGATGCGGATGGGCTCGCCGATGCGGGCGTGGAAACGATGGTCCGCATCCAGGTAGAAGAAGGTCGACAGGATGGGGGCCCCCGTCATGGCGGCCAGTTCCCAGGGCCCCCGGGGGAAGTAGGCTTCCCGGCCGCAGAAGGGGATGGGCAGGCCATTCAGGCTGAAATCGCGATCCCCCTGCATGCCCACGAGCTTGCCCTCCCGCAGCACCTTCACCAGGGGCAGGGTGGAGAAGCCGCCCTCGGAGACGGGGATGCCCATCACCCCGGAGGCCGCCCGCAGGCGGGTGCGGAGGTCCTCGACCGCCTCGAAGCGATCGGGCTTGTAGACGGCGTGGATGGAGCGACCCAGGGACCGCAGCAGCAGCCCGCCCAGTTCGTAGTTGCCGGCGTGGGCCGTGAGGAGGATGGCGCCCTTGCCCTCGGCCAGGGCCGATTCGAGGCGGTCCATCCCCTCCAGCGAAGCCACGTTGGCCATGGCGGCCTCGGGGGGGCGTTGGCCGAACCAGACGAAGTCCAGCCAGGCGTAGGTGTGCTGGCGCACCATCTGCCGGGCCAGGCGCTCCACCTCGGGGTGATCGAGGCGCAGGCCCGTCACCTGGGCCATGTTGCCCTTCACGGCCTCCAGGTACTTGGGGCGCAGGGCGACGAAAGCCTCCATCACCTGATCGCAGATCTCCAGGCCCCGCTCCCGGCGCGTGAAGCTGCGAGCGGCGAACTCGAAAAGGGGGAAGAGGGTGCCGAAGACCGCCTTGTAGATGAGGCCGAGGGCCTTGGAGTCCCCCTGCATGCGGTCCTGCATCAGCCGTTCCTTTGATTCTGATTGGGATTGCGCTCGGCCATCTCCGACCACAGCCGCTGCAGGCTCTGCAGCCGTTCCGGGTATTCCAGCGCCAGGGCGTCGAGCACGTCCTCGTCGTTGGCGTCGAAGGCCTGGGGGTCTTCCAGGACCTCGTTGGAGAACTCGGGAAAGACCGGGGCCAGCAGCTCCCGGGGAAGGCCGCGGACGCTGAGGGTGCGGATGCCGGGGGTGTCGATGAGGGTGCCGCCGGCGGGGTGGGGGAGCCATCGGGCGGCCGTGGTGGTCTGCTTGCCCGTGCCGAACTTGGTCAGGTCGCCGATGCGCAGGGCCGCGTCGGGCAGGAGGGCGTTCACGAGGGTGCTCTTGCCCACGCCGCTGTGGCCGGCGAGGACGACGACGCGATCCTGCAGGACGTCCAGCAGGGGCTCCAGTCCCTCGCCCTTCGTGGCGGAGGTCTCGTGGATGGGCAGGCCCAGCTCCCGGAAGGGATCCAGCTCGGGGAGGGTGTCCTTTTTGGAGGCGCGGTCGCGCTTGGTGACGATGACGCGGAAGCCGATGCCCGCATCCAGGGCCAGGGCGTAGGCCCGTTCCAGCAGGCCGGGGCGCAGGGGGGGATCCACCACGGCGGCGCAGATCCAGAGCTCATCGGCATTGGCGGCGATGAGCTGCCAGGGCTCCCGATCATCGATGCCCCCCCGCTTGAGGAGGCTCTTGCGCGGCGTCACGGCGATGACCTGGGCCTGGGGCAGCTTCGTGTCGAAGACGTACTCGGGCGATTCCAGGGGCACGGGGCTGTAGCGCACGCGATCGCCGCAGACGAGCTTCACGCCCTTGAGCTTGCCGCTGAGGGTGGCCCGCAGCACGGTGCGGTCCGCCAATTCCAGATCCACCCACTGGCTGTGGCGCTGGATGAGGATGGCTTCGGGCAGGTGCAGCCAGGGCGCGGCATCGGGCAGCTGGAGCATGCCCCCGGCGTCATGGGCCTCGATGCCCGTCTGCAGGCGCTCAGCGGATTGCTGGCGGCGCTTGCTATCCACCTTCCGCTCGCGGGAGTAATCGTCCCGCCCGGCCATGTCCTGGGCATCGCGGCTCTGGCCGAGGCGGTACTTGCGGCTCATGAGCGAGCCATCCCCGGCCAGAATCCTGCGATCACCCTCACGCGCGGCCCGCGAATTCCCGGGTTTCCGTGGACACCTTCACCCTTTCGCCCTCCTTGATGAAGAGGGGCACGCGGATCTCGATGCCCGTCTCCACGGTGGCCTTCTTTTGCACGCCGCCGGAGGCCGTGTCCCCGCGGTTGCCGGGCTCGGTGTAGGTGACGGTGAGTTCCACCTGGTTGGGGAGGGTGAGGCCGATGGGGTTGCCGTTGAACTTCTGGATCAGCACGATCAGCCCTTCGATGAGGAAATCCAGGGCGTCGCCCAGCATCTCACCGTTGAGGGTGTGGGTCTCGAAGGTCTCCTGATCCAGGAAGTGGGAACCCTCGTTATCCGAGTACAGGTAGGAGGCGGGGCTCATGATGAGGTCCGGCTCCGCGAACTTGTCTCCGGCCTTGAAGGTCTTGTCGAACACGGCCCGGGTGAGCAGGTTCCGCATCTTGAGACGCACGAGGGTCTGGCCGCCCCGGGCGGTGGGGGTGCTGATCTCCACGTCCAGGCAATGGAAGGGCACGCCCTCCATCTCGAAGAACATCTTCCGTTTGATCTCGATTGCTTCAAGCAGCGCGGCCATGAATGCTCCATTCGGACCGTCCATTCTACCGTCTGACCGCGAAACCACCGATGGATGGTTCAATAGGGACCATCCCGCCCATGGCAGAACCAACCCTCCCTTCATCCATCGCGCGATACCAGGTGAAGCGCTGCCTGGGCGAGGGTGGCATGGGCATGGTCTTCCTGGCGGAGGATCCGATCCTGAAGCGCCGCCTGGCCATCAAGGTGGTCAAGGAAGTCGGTGAGGCCCGGAACCAGGGGTTCTTGAGGTTCCGGCGGGAGGCGGAGATCAGCGCCCAGCTGAACCACCCCAACGTGGTGCAGGTCTACGACGTGGGCATGGATCCCGAAGTGGGCCCCTTCCTGGCCATGGAGTACGTGGAGGGGAAGAGCCTGGCCCAGCACCTCAAGGACAAGGACCTGGACCAGGAGACGATGGTGAAGGCCCTCATCCATGGGGCCCGGGCCCTCCGGGCGGCCCATCGCCAGGCCATCGTGCACCGGGATGTGAAGCCGGAGAACCTCCTCTGGGCCGAGATCGGCCGGGCCAAGCTCATGGATTTCGGCATCGCCCGCTCCTTCGGCCAGTTCGGCTACAGCGCCGAACCCCCCATGCAGGCCTCCATCGATCCCGATGAAGAGGAGGTGGTGCAGACCATCGCCCTGCGCCTCACCCGGGTGGGCGAGTTCATCGGCAGCCCGGCCTATGCCAGCCCCGAGCTGCTCCTGGGCCAGGAGGCCACCCCGGCCTCGGACCGCTACGCCTTCGCGGCCACGGCCTTCGAGCTGCTCACGGGCCAGCTGCCCCATCCGGGGCCCAGCGTCACCGCCATCATCCAGCACATCCTCAAACGCCCGCCCCACGTGCCCGCGGACATGCCCCAGCAACTGGGCGTCGTCTTCAAACGGGCCATGGCCTTCGACCCCGATGATCGCCCCGCCACCCTCGTGGATTTCCTGGAGGAGCTCATCGACGCCATGCCCCTGGCGGTGCACAGCAAGGCGAGGCTCTTCACGTTGCTGGGGCAGGACGAGGATGGCCAGACCGGCCCGGTGCGGCGCCTGGTGCAGGACGCCATGCTCGCCCCGGAGCCGGCCCCGGTCCCCTCCGCGCCCAAGGGGGCCCGCAAGGCCGGGCCCATCGCCCTGGACGAGGATCCGGAGGAGGACCTTCGCTGGCGGACGGGCAAGATGTCCACGTTGAAGTTCCGAAAGGGGGAGGAGAACCCCAACCTCCGATTGCTCAAATGGCTGGCCTGGGGTCTCCTGCTGGGGGTGGTCTTCACCCAGCTCTTCTGGTGGACCTACAACCGGTTGAAATAGCCCATCAGCCGAGGGCCCTCAGCAGCAGGAAGATGCTCCCGTTCCAGGCCCCGTGGAGCAGGACGCTGGCCCGAAGGTCCCCGGTGCGGAGCAGGAGCATGCCCAGCAACACGCCCAGGGTGCTCAGGGTGGGCAGGGCCAGGGGCTGGAGGTGGATGAAGCCGAAGAGCAGGCTCGTGGCCGCCAGGGCGGGGAGCACCTTCCAGCGGGTCCGGAGGTGGCCCAGCAGGAAGCCGCGCATCATGAGTTCCTCGAAGCAGGGAGCCACCACCGCGACGGTGAGGAAGAGCCCCAGGGCCGCGGGGCCCTGCGCGCCGCGGAGGCCTTCCATCAACTCCTCCTGGGGGCTCGTCTTTCCCCGGAGGAGGGGGGAGATCAGGAGGCCGAGCAGGAAGATGCTCACGAGGGCGAGCCCCCAGCCGCCCAGGGCATGGGCCAGGCTGGGACCCCAGGTCCCGGGGAAGAGGTGGCTCCGCAGCTCCCGAAGGGTCATGCCCGTGGCCTGGAGGATGAGCCAGAGGCCCCAGGCGGCCTGACTGCCGTAAGCGAGGGGCATGGCCCAGGGCCGGAGGAAGGGCAACCCACCCACCACCGTCGAGGTCAGCAGGCCCGTCACGAAGAAGCCCGCGAACCATCCCAGGAACACCAGGGCCACGGCGCGGCCGGGCAGGGGGAAGCGTGGGCCCGCGGGAGCGGCCTTGGGCCAATTGACGGCGAGGATGATCCCGTAGGCCAGGCCTCCCAGGCCCAGCAGACCGCCCACCGCGAGCAGGCCCAAGGCCAAGGCGATGCGCGGATGGTGGGCCTCGATGGCCGCCTTCCGCGCGGAGGCCCGGGTGCCCTCGGGGGCCAGGCGGGCCTCCAGGAGGCGGGCCCCCAATCCGGAACCCAGGCCCTCCCGGACGTCAGGAGGCAGTGGGCCGGCTGTTCCCTGCACGTAGGCGGCCTCGAAGGCGGCCTGGAAGGCGGGATCCTGGGGTTCCTCCCGGGCCAGCCGCTTCGCGGGCTCCAGGGCCTTGGCCTCGGCGGCCAGCACGGCCGTCAGGGCCCGATCCCAGGGGTTCGGGAGGTCCCGGGGCTCCGGCACATTGCTCGCGGCGATGCCCAGGGCGATCTGGGCGCCCATGGCCAGGTCCAGCATCCGGCCTTGGAGGCTCACGGCTCGGGGGGCGTGGGAGGCCGCGCGGTTCCGGCCCATCAGGGTGAGCGAGCTACCCAGGACGCAGAGCAGGGCCAGAAGTCCGATCAGGGGATCGGCCCAGGCCTTGTCGGGATTCCAGGGGCGGCGTTCGGAGGGCATCTCCAACTATCGCATCCTGCCCCGCAGGATGCTCCCCATCGCTGCGCTCCCGGAGTTGGAGCCTCCCAACTATCGCATCCTGCCCCGCAGGATGCTCCCCATCGCTGCGCTCCCGGAGTTGGAGCCTCCCAACTATCGCATTCTGCCCCGCAGGGTGCTCCCCCTCGCTGCGCTCCGGGAGTCGGAGCCTCTAGGATGCTCGGATAGTCTTGGGGGATGACGTTTTCCCACCCCCTTGAAGTCCAATTCCGGGATCTGGACGCCCTTAACCACGTGAACAACGCCGTGATGGTGAGCTACCTCGAAGTGGCCCGCTGGCAGTGGTGGCGCGCCTACCTGGCGGGCCGCCCCTTCGAGGAGGAGGGCTTCCTCATCGCCCGGGTGGAGGTGGACTACCGCCAGCCCATCCTCATCACCGACGCGGTGCGCATCGAGGTGCGCTGCACCCGGGTGGGCACCACCAGCTTCGACCTGGGTTACCGGGTGCTTCGCGATTCCGACGGGACCCTGTTCGCCGAAGCCAAAACGGTGCAGGTGATGCTCGATTTCGCCACCCAGAAGCCCGCGCCCATCCGACCCGAAACCCGGGTCTGGATGGAGACGCAACGCTGATGCGCCTCGCCGAAGCCCGGCGGCGGGATGGCCGCACCTTCCTCATCGCTCCCCTGCCTTCCGATCCCACGCGGATGGTGGACCTCTCGGCCCTGGAGGCCATCCGCCTGGCCAAGCTGGGCGAAGGCGATCCCGAGGCCTTGGCCCGGGCCCTCGTACCGCCTTCCCTCGATGCCCTGCTGGCCTCGGGCCCCCGGGGCCTCGCCCGGGCGCGGCAGGCCCTGGCCTATGCGGAGAAGTGGGAGCAGCGCGGCCTCCTCCCTGAAGAGTTGGCCTCGGCCCGCTGGACGGCCCGGCCCCCGACCCCCGCGGGCCTCCTGGCCTTGGATGGCCGCCGATTGGACCCCGCCGCCCCGTTGAAGGAGGGCCAGGCCCTGCCGGGCACCCCCCAGGCGACCCTCTGCCTCGTGGGCCAGGCCGGGGGTCTGCCCGCGGGCCTGCGCATGGCGCTCCTGGGCGAGGGGCGCGTCATCCTCTCCCCCTGGTTGGAGACCGAGGGGGTGGGGCCCCTCCAGCTCTCCGTGGGCGGCCATAGGCGCAAGGTGACCCTCGAGGGCTGGAACGGTCTGGACCTCCCCCTCCTCCGGCCCGGCGAGCACCTCCTGCTTCCAGCCCCGCGGCTGCGTCCCTGGCCCAGCCTCCCCAAGGGTGCCCCCATCGACCTCCGCTGGGGCGGGGATCATCTGCAGGCCCACCTGGCCCGGGCCTTGGAGCACCCCACGGTGCAGTAGCCGGTCCCCTCCCTGCTTCCGACCCTCGGTCACCGACCTGTTAGCGCCTGCCGGAGCCGCTTGGCGATCTCATTGCCGACGGCGATCTGGCTGCCCACGTTCCGGTACGGGGTCAGGGCCAGATCCAGGGCCGTGCGGCCCTGGCCATTCTTGAGGGCGGGATTGGCGTGGTGGGCCAGGAGCAACTCCACCGCCTGGAGGTTGTTCCACTGGACCGCCCAATGCAGGGAAGTGTTTCCGCGGGCCTCCTTGAGCGTGGTGGCGATGGGATCGTTGACACCCATGCCGTTCTCCGTGAGGAGTGCGATGGTCTCCGCGGAAACGCCGGTGCCCCTTTCGGTCAGCTGCTTCAGGGCCCAGGCGATCCCCGTCCAAGGCATGCCCTTCGGATCGGTGAAGGACAGAGGGGTGGCGTCGAACCGGGAAACCGCTCGGACGACCAGCCGGTTGTATTCGGCCCCTGAACCCAGCCCCCCCATGGAGCACAGTTCCCCCACCCGCCGGAGGGCCACCTTGCGCGTGGCCTCGGATAGCTCGGGCTTGGCATTCTCCGGCCGCATGGCACGGACCTTCAACAGGGTCTGCCCCACATCCTCGGCCAGAGAACCCAGCGCCAGCGGAATGCCCCCGGAATCCTCCTGCCGGAGGATCACCCCCGTGCGGGCATCGAGATCTCCCATGGGGTCGGTTCGGGTGATCTGCTCCGCCCAGGCCAACCGGTAGTTCCGCTCCTGGCTGAGGTTGAACCGGACGAGCTCGGCCAGGTGGCTCCACTGCTCGTGCCGCGTGAAGCCCGTGATCGATCGCTCCCGCTCCTCCCCTGGAGAGACTCCTGCCGGCAGCTTGGCCAGCTCGGATTGCACCGTGGCGGCATCCCCCACCAGGGCGGCCGCATGGAGGTACCGCTCCTGGGGGCTGAGGTCGCTATGCCGATAGCTGTAACGCAGGCGGAGGTCCACGGCCTGGCCGTAGTTTTCGGGCCGGACGTTCAGGGCGGCCACCCGCCGCTGCGTCGCCTGGGCTTCCACGGGCATGCCCGCCTCCGCCTGGAGGACCGGCAGGAGCAGCAGGTTGTGGGTGGTCGTGTACTTGATGCCGTTGAGGGCCACCTTCTCCTTGATCTGCTTCTCCGCGATGTTCACGGCCTCCGTGAAGAGGCCGCCCATCTTGGATCGGACATCGACCTCCAGCAGTTCGAGCTGCACCCCCGCCGCTTCAGCTTTCTGAGGATCGACCCCAGGCGCGGCCCGGTAGGTCTGATACCACGCCATCGCGGCCAACGGACGGTTCGTGTTCTGGAGGCACATCGCGATCTTGCGATAGCGCTCCGCGTGGGTTCGATCCTGCCCGTGGGCTTGAAGGAGGTACGAAAGGGCCTGGCCCCAGTCCGGTGGCCTCTGGCTCAAGGCGCGCGCGGCCTTCTGATCCTGGATGGATTCCCCCCCGGCCAAGTTCGCCAAGGGCATCACGCACATCGCGGTCAGGACGATCGACCTTGGTGCCGGAGGAAAACCAGGAATGCTCATGGCTTGTCGTTCTCCTTCATGATCCGGGTGACCCGGAGGGCCAATTCGCGGTAAGCCCGATCCTCGGCTTCGTCCAGGTAGAGTTCCGCATACCAGCGCACCACGCGGGCCCGCTCGTCCAGGGTGGCTTTGAGGAGTGGATCGCTGGCGGTTTTCGCGACCAGGTCATCCCCGCGCTTGAACCAGCCCTCGTCTTCCATGCCCTGGAGCATCGATTTCATCTCCCGCAGGCTCGATTGGACAGCGGCGCCCAGCAGCGCCTTCCTCCGTTTGCGATACTCCTGGTAGGCCGTCTTGACCTTGGCTCGGCTGGCCTGGAATTCCTCGTCGCTGGCCGTCGTCACCACGTGGATGGACTGCGGCGGCAGCGCGTCGATCCTGCGCAGGAAGGCGGCGCGGGCGCGATGCGATTCCCCGGGTTGCCGGGCGGGCTCCATTCCCAGGCCTCCCAGCATCAGGGCTTCGAATTCCGGGGTCTCGAAGACGGCGACATAGGGTGAACCCGCGAACGCCACGGGAGATAGCGTCTTGCCGGGCTCGGGCGGTTCGATGAAACGCCGCGCCGACTTGCCGCCGGAGTTCCCCGCCGCCCCGGTGGACTTGAAAAACGCGGGATCCACCACGAGGAATTGAACGCCGCGCAGGTCGATGACCGAGGCATCGGACAAGGGCTCGGGGGCGACGCTGGCCAGGGCCACAGCCGGTGAAGGGGAGCGCAACTGCGCGGGCAGGCTTCGGGCGGCCTGATCGAGGACCCGGTGCAGCTCCACTCCCCGGCGCACATTCACGGCCCGGACCTCATTGGCGAGCTTGGCGGAGCGGACGGCGTTGATCCGAGGGATCAGCGCGGCGGGGTCAGGGGATTGGGTCCGGGCCAGCTCGAGCAGCCGGACCGCCTCGTCATAGTCCCCCCGGGCCAAGGCGGCGTCCGCCTGCGCTTCGGGGTGTTGATCAGGCCCGGGAGAGGGGATCGCCGGCCCCGGGTGGTCGCTGGACGCGCGGTTCCGCCGGACCTCCTCCCAGGGGCCGAGGGAGTGGCGGTTGCCATTCGAATCGATGGCCTCCGCGCGCGGGGGCCGTTGGGGGATGCGCCTTTGCCGGTCGGTCTGTTCCCGGAATTCCTGCAGGCTCTTGCGGAGCCGCCGACCCCACTCCTCGTTGGTCTCGGCCCGCACCGGCAGGGCGCCCAGGGCCACGAGCAGGAAGCTTGTCCGGAGCAGGGCTCTCGACGCGGTCCTCATCGGCAGGCCGGGCTTCAATCGAGCCGCGACGGAATGCATGGCTTTCATCGGTGCCCTCCCATGGACCCTGCACCCGCACCTGCAGGATACGCTCGCCCCCTCATCGGCCAACAAGCCCAAAGGTCCAATTGCCGTCGATCCCTTCGAGCCCCCGGGGGGATTCCGAACCCTAGGAATGGCGGTAGTCACCCTCGCCCTCCCCACTTCCGCACCCCAGGCTGGCAGGTTCGGGCGGTCCTCCGGACTCCCTACAGCATCCGCGCGATGAGGAAGGCCATCTCCAGGCTCTGCGCCCCGTTGAGGCGGGGGTCGCAACCCGTCTCGTAGGCTCGGGGCAGGTCGGCTTCCGTGAGGCCCTGGCTGCCGCCCACGCATTCGGTGACTTCCTCGCCGGTCATCTCGAAATGGACGCCGCCCAGGCGGGATCCGTTCGCGCGATGCAGCTCGAAGGCCTGGCTCAGCTCGCCGAGGATGGCGCCGAAGTCGCGGGTCTTCACCGTGCGCATCCTGCGTACCGCCCCCAGGGCCGCGCCAGAGGCGCGGTGGCCCTTCGCATCCTGGTCCGGGCTCAACCCGATCTCCACCGAGGTGGTGTTGCCGTGCATGGGGTCGCAGCTCCAGAGCACGGGGTGGCCCGTGGCCTGCACGGCCCGGATGAGGGGGGGGAGGGCGGCGCGGATGGCATCTTCGCCAAAGCGCGTGATGAGGGTGATGCGACCGGGCTCCCGGGCGGGATCCAACAGCTCCAGGAGCTTCGGGAGATCTTCGGCCTTGGCGCTGGGTCCCAGCTTCACGCCCAGGGGATTGCGCAGTCCGCGGAGGTACTCGAGATGCGCGCCGCCCAGGGCGCGGGTGCGCTCGCCCACCCACACCATGCCGGCCGAGAGGTTGTACCAGGCCTGGGCTTCGGGGATCCAGCGGGTGAGGGCCGCCTCGAAGGGCAGCAGCAGGGCCTCGTGGGAGGTGAAGAGCTCGATGCGTTCCAAGGTGCCGGGGTGGGCGACGCCCAGGGCTTCCAGGAAGTCGAGGGTGGCGCGCACCTCCTTGATAACGTCCTGGTAGGCGGGCAGCTCGCCCGTGCGGCCCGGCAGGTCCCACCGCTCCGGGTGGTGGAGATCGGCGAAGCCGTCCTCGATGAGGGATCGCAGGTGGTTCAGGGTGGCCGCGGCATGGAAGTAGGCCTCCTGCATGCGCGCGGGGTTGGATGCGCGGCCTTCGGGCGTGGCTTCGAGTTCATTGATGAGGTCCCCGCGGTAGACCGGCAGCTCCCGGCCATCGACCCTTTCGGTGCCGGCGCTGCGGGGCTTGGCGTACTGCCCGGCCAGGCGCAGCACCCGAACCACGGGGCAGCGTCCCGCGTGGGTGAGCACCACGGACATGCGCAGGAGGATGCGCAGTTTGTCGGCGATGGCCTCGCCGTGGCAATCCCGGAACCGCTCGGCGCAATCACCTCCCTGGAGGAGGAATCGCTTTCCCTGGGCGGCTTCGGAGAGCAGGGCCCGGAGGCGGTCCACCTCGCCGGGCCCCACGAGGGGGGGCAGGCTGCGGAGCCGCGCGAGCACCCCTTCCAAGGCCCCCTGATCGGGGTACTCGGGCTGCTGGAGGGCGGTGAGCCCCTGCCAGCTCTGGGGGCTCCAGGCGTTCGTCATGCTTCATTGAAGCCCAGGTTCGGGGCTTCCCGTCACGAATGGGTGAAGAACGCCGGGAATCAGCCCTCGGGTTCCACGTGGGTCGTCCAGCGGTAGCCCTCGCCCCCCACGGTGGCGATCCAGATGTGGTCGTCATCCTCGCCCAGCTTCTTGCGTAGCTTGGCCACGTGGACATCCACGGTGCGGGCGGTGGGGCGGGCATCGCTTTCCCAGGCCTGCAGCAGGAGCTCCTGGCGGCTGAGGGTGCGGCCGGGATGGTGGATGAGGATCTCCAGGATCCGGAACTCCCGGGGGGTGAGGTCGAGGGGCTTCTCTTCCTTCCAGGCCAGCAACTGGGGCAGATCGAAGCGGAAGGGGCCCGAGCGGAGCACGAGGGGCCGTTCCAGGGGGCGCGTGCGGCGGAGGATCGCCTTGATGCGGGCCACGAGCTCCAGGATGGAGAAGGGCTTCACGAGGTAGTCGTCGGCGCCCAGCGAGAGGCCCTGCACGCGATCCAGCTCGGCACCCCGGGCCGTGAGCATCAGCACGGGCACGGCATCCCGCCGCTCGCGCAAAAGCTTCAGGACCTGGAACCCATCCATGGTGGGCAGCATGAGATCCAGCACGATCAGATCGCAGCGCTTGCCCTCGTGGGCGGCCAGCGCGGGTGAACCATCCGAGACGGCCTCCACCTGGTAGCCCTCGTACACCAGGTTCTCCACGAGAAGCTGGCGAAGGGTCGGCTCATCTTCGACCACGAGGATGCGGGTCAAGGGATCGGTACTCCTGAAGGGATGTGGCCACCTAAGGTGAATGGTCTAGGTAAAAAACGCAAGTTTCATTTTGATTCCAAAGGAACGGGCATGGACCTGGAATCCAGGCGATCCATCAGGCTGCGGAACAGCCCCGCCCCACCATGGAGGCGGATCCGAAGCTCCACGGAGAGCCCCTGGCCGCGGATCGATTCGAAGGAGAGACCCCATCCCTCCCGGTCGGCCATCTGGATCAACAGGCTCAGGCCCAGGCCCAGCCCCTCCCGATGGAAGCCCTCCGAAGTGGAGGTCCGGAAACGTTGGAAGGGCTTTCCCAGGGCTTCCAGTTCCTCTGCGCTGAGCCCCGCGCCATGGTCCCGGATGGTGATGGCCAGGGTGCTCCGAAAGCGACGGGTCTCCATGATCACCTTGCCGGCGCCATGGGAGAGGGCGTTTTCCAATACCGTGGACAGGGCGCTGCGCAGGGTGGAGAGCGAGGCCTCGCCGCTGGCGTCGCACAGGATCAGCTCCAGCTCCCGGCCCTCGGATTCGAAGGCGGGCTCGATGTCGAGCGCGACATCCCGGAGGAAGGCCGGGGAGGCCTCCGAGGCGGGACCGGTTTCCTCATCTCCCTTGATGGCGCGCAGCCCGCTATCGATCACGAGGGTGAGGTGATCCACTTCCGCGCCCAGTTTCATCAGCTGCTCGTCCGTCTGGTCGGGGCTGAGCCGACCCAGGCGGAGGCTGTCGCAACGGAACTTGAGGATGGCCAGCGGCGTCTTGAGGCTGTGGGTGAGGGAGGCGAGGCGATCCGCCTCCAGGGCCGCTCGCTGCCGGGCGCGAGCCCGCATCAGCGTGGCATAGGCCACGCCGAGCCCCAGGCAGATCGCCAGCCCGTACCCGATGCGTCGCTTCCGTTCCTGGTAGGCGTAGAAGTGGTTCTGCTCCGCGAGGGTGGGGTAAACGCCGATCTGCCAGCCCTCGCCGAAGGCGTTGGTCTTGGCCTCCTGGGCCACCCAACCGGGGGAGGCGATGCGCTGGGGATCCAATTGGAGTCCCCCGCTGCCCCAGGGTTCCTTGCGCTTCCAATGGGCCATGGTCTCGGGCTTGAGGCCCACCCGGACCTTCGAATCCAGGGGGATGAGCTTGCGGAGGTGTCGCTCCACGGCCGTGCTGCCCTGCTCCCAGCGCTTGAGCACCATCCATCGATCCGTGGTGAGGATCGTGACGGGGTGGATGGCAAAGTCGGGATTCAGCTCCTGGGGGGGGAACCACTGGAACGTGGGGGCCTGCTCGGCCATCTGGCACCAGCCCAGCACGCGCACGGCCATGGGGGTGTGGGGATCGGGGACCAGGTGATCTCCCTCCCGGATCCAGAAGCGGCCGGTGCTGCGTTCCCGGAGGGCGGCGACCAGGAGGTTCTGCTGGAGGTAGTCCTTCACCTCGGGTTCCGTCCCCACGGTGAAGGGGGGAGGAAGCACGAGGGTCTGCCAGTCGCGCTCGATGCGGTCCAGCAGGGGCCATTGCTTATCGAGCCAGGGCTGGGCGTAGGCGGCGGTCTGCTCGGAGGCCCAGGTGCCGGGGTAGTAGGCCAGGCCCGCGGCCAAGGCGAGGCCCACGATCCACAGCACGATGGTGCTGGAGGAGCTCAGGAAGCGGCCCAGGGGCCCCTGGCTCGAGCCCCACCGTGGATGGGGCCGGAATCGGGTGAAGGTGCGTCTGGCCATGGGAACACCGTGTCGGGGGGTGCCCCAGTTTATCGGAATGATCTCAGCCCAGGGCCAGCATACGCTCCAGGGGCTGCAGGGCCCGAGTCCGAAGGGTTTCGTCCAGCGTGATCTCCGGCTGCAGGTCCCGCAGGGCCAGGTAGAGCTTCTCGAGGTTGTTGAGCTTCATGTAGGGGCAGAGGGAGCAATTGCAGCCGCTGTCCGCCGGGGCGGGGATCAACTCGGCGTCGGGGCGCGCCTTGCGCATCTGGTGGAGGATGCCCGCCTCGGTGGCCACGATGAAGGCCTTCTCGGGGCGTTCCTTCACGAAGCGCAGGAGGGCGGCCGTGGAACCCACGAAATCCGCGAGGCTGGACACCTGCTCCACGCACTCGGGGTGGGCGATGACGAGGGCATCGGGCCGCTGCGCTTTGAGGGCCGCCACCCGGCGTTGGGTGAACTGCTCATGCACGATGCAGAAGCCGGGGAAGAGCACCATGTCACGGCCGGTCTGCTTGGAGACCCACTTGCCCAGATGGCGATCCGGGGCGAAGACGATGGGCTTCTCCTTCGGGATGCTCTCCACCACGCGCACCGCGTTGGAGCTCGTGCAGATGACCGTGGAGAGGGCCTTCACGCCGGCGGAGCAGTTGATGTAGCTGACCACCTCATGGCCCGGGTAGGCTTCCAGCCACTTGGCGAATTGGTCCGCGGGGCAGCGGTCCGCCAGGCTGCAGCCGGCGTCCATGTCGGGGATGACAACCCTTTTCCCGGGGTTCAGGATCTTCGCCGTCTCCGCCATGAAGTGCACGCCGCAGAACGCGATCACCTCGGCGTCCGTCTTCGCGGCCTGCTGGCTCAATTGCAGACTGTCGCCCACGAAATCGGCCAGATCCTGGATCTCCGGTTCCTGGTAGTAGTGGGCGAGGAGCACGGCCTTGCGATCGCGCTTGAGGCGTTGGATCTCGGCCATGAGATCGAGGCCCGCGGGGATGCTGTCCAGATCAGGGATGTAGAGGGCTGAATCAACCATGGGATCTCGTCTTGAGCAGGCGCCGCGGGGCGGGGAGCCCTCCAGTGTAGGGCTTGGGCCGGGAGTGGGGTGTCACCGGCTCCCATGAAGAAAGGCCCGGACCCTTCGGGCGGGCTCCGGATCCGCGAAGGCCGCTGCGAACGCCGCCCGTTCCCAAGCGAGGGCGGCTTCCCGGGGGAGGTCCTGCTGGACTTTCCGGGTCGTCCAGAGCAGGTCGAGGGCGCGGGAATCCCCCTCGGGCGAGTGGGGGTGGCTGCCCTGAAGGGCCTTGGTTGAGCTGCTCATTGAACGGGATTCTCCAATTCCATGGATGAGTCGACCGGGGGCCTTTCCCCTTGGGGGGTGCCCAAGGGGGAGGCTGCCCATCGCCAGCGACCCGCCTTCAGTCGCTCGGAAGCCCCTATTTGAATCTGAACACGGCTGAGACCTGAGCCCAGGTGGCCGTATCCAAGCCGAAGCCTTCGCCACCGTACTTATCCACCATGGCCTGATTCAAGTGGCCTTCCAGGGAAAAGCTGCGGTTGAAGGAATAACCCCCACCTCCTCGAAGGCCGAAGCGGCTGCTCTGGCTTGCGGAATAGGCAGGGTAGGGCGGCGTGTCGCGATCCGCGTCCACCTTGAAATTGTTCAGGTGGGCCCCGGCGAGAACGTACCAGCCGCGGCCCGGATTGTCGAAGGAGTAGACCCAGTCCGCTCCGACTTGCAAATCCTTGAAATCGTTCTTCCAACCGGTGCCCCAGCGGCTACCCGGGAAGGTCTGGTAGGTGATGTGGCCCCGGACTTGGTGGTGGGGGTTGATGTTGAAGTCCAGATGGCCCCCGAAGTGGGCTCCAAAGAACTGGTTGGTGCCGACGTCGGCCTTGTCGTTCAAATCCCCCACGGGGAGGGAGAGCCCCACGTGCACGCCTCCGTTGATGTCCTGGGCACTCAACGTCGCGCTGAGGGCCAGAAACGCGAAGGGGGTGAATAACTTCCGCATATGACCTCCGTGCAGGGCCGCGCGGCCCAAGGGCATCGTCGGCCTGGCCCATGACGGTCGTGTCATGGCGAGGTTCGGGGGAAGCTGAATCCGTCCCGGCCGTCACGAAGACCTGGGGAAAGGTCGTTTTTCCCGCCTGCTCCGGGCGGGCAAAAAATTCGCCGGGCCGAGCCCGGCGAATCGGTGGAGGCCTTGATTGTTTAGCGGCCGAATCGGAACACGGCGGAAACGGTGACCCAGGTGAGGGCGTCGAACCCGAAGCCGTCAGGACCGGACTTGTCGACGCCGACGTGGTCGATGTGGCCTTCCAGGCTGAAGCGCCGATTAAAGGTGTAGCCGCCTCCGATGCGGATGCCCAGCTTGCCGGATTGGCTGGCGTCGGGATCCGGGTAGTTGGAGAACTTGTACGTGGCCTTCACTCCATTGAGGCTGGCGCCCGCGAGGAAGTAGCCGCCCAGGATCGGGCTGGTGAAATTGTGCACGTAGTCGCCGCCGATCTGGGTGACGGAGAAGCCGTTCTGACGGGTGCCGTCATAGATTCCGCCCGTATAGATATCCTGCTCCTTGCCCGCGAAACCATTGACGGTGAGGTGTAAGCGCAGCTGACTGTGGGGGTTGAAGTTGAAGTCGAGATGGCCGCCGAAGTGGACACCCAAACCATCGTGGACGCCCATGTAGTCGCCGTTTCCATCCCGCTTGTCGGCGAAGTCGCCCGTGGGGGCGTTCAAGCCGGCCTGAATCCCGCCATTGATGCGGGTCTGGGCCGCCAGGCCCGTGGTGCTCAGGCAAAGGAGCACAAGAATCATTTTTTTCATGGAAACTCCTGGGTGGGCATGGGAAGCCCGGGGCACATCCTCAGGATAGGCAAAAACAGAGGGTGGGTTTAGTCCAGCGTCACACCTCGCCCCGTGAGGATGCGCTCCACGATGCGGCTGGTGCTGTGTCCGGGCAGGAAGGGGATGAGGGCCAACTTCCCGCCCCGCGCCTCCACGGCGTCTTTTCCGACCACGGTGTCGGGAGTGTAGTCCCCGCCCTTGGCGAGCAGGTCGGGTGCCAGTGCCTGGATCAGTTCCCGGGGAGTGTCCTCCTCGAAGCGGATCACGGCATCCACGGACCGGAGGCCGAGCAGCACGCGGGCCCGGGCCTCCTCATCCTGGAGGGGGCGGCTTTCGCCTTTGAGCCGGGCCACGGACGCGTCGCCATTTAGACCCACCACGAGGAGATCGCCCAGCTTCCGCACGTCCTCCAGGTAGGTGACATGGCCGGGGTGGAGGAGGTCGAAGCACCCGTTGGTGAAGCACAACCGACCCTTCCGGGCACCTTCACGCCACTCGGGGAAGGCGGCGAAAAAGGCCTCGGGAGATGGGAAGAAACGGCTGATCGGCACGGCGTTTTCCTCGGGCTACAATGGTTCCTTTGCGGCTGCGGCCGCCCGGGAGATCTTGACATGCCTCTCTACGAGTACCGCTGCTCCGTCTGCGGCGCGAAAGAAGAAAAGATCCAGTCCTTCTCGGCTCCCGCCGAGCACGACTGCGCCCAGTGCGGTCAGGCCGCGGGGATGACGCGACAGCTCTCCCGTACGGCCTTCACCCTGGCCGGAGGGGGCTGGTATGCCTCGGGCTATGGGGAGGGCAAGGGGGGCACCACGGCCACCACCTCCCTTCCGGCTCCGGAGGCCTCCCGAGAGGCCGCCAAGGAAGCCACCCCCTCCTCGGGCGGCTGCGCGAGCGGGTGCGCCTGCCACAGCCCCTCGATTCAGGCCAAGGTGGACGCCCTGGACAAGGCCTGAAGCAGCCCTGAGCTTCGACGAAATCCTTTGACTTCCGGCCTTCCTGCGCTAGAGTCGAAGGTTCCGGCCCTTCCTGGGCCGAGGCTTCATTTCCATCCGACGTCGCCCGCGCCCCTTCCTGGGGATGACGTATCGACCTCTCGGATCCAGGCCCGAACCACGGGCCTTCCCATGGAGGTTGGAGTGCCAACCATCAATCAGCTGATCCGCCACGGGCGGTCGAGTTACCAGAACAAGACGAAGAGCCCCGCGCTCGACGCCTGCCCCCAGAAGCGTGGCGTGTGCACCCGCGTGTTCACCACGACCCCCAAGAAGCCGAACTCCGCGCTCCGCAAGGTCGCCCGCGTCCGACTCACCAACGGGATCGAGTGCACCACCTACATCCCCGGCGTGGGCCACAACCTGCAGGAGCACAGCATCGTGCTCATCCGCGGCGGCCGCGTGAAGGATCTCCCGGGCGTGCGTTACCACGTCGTCCGCGGCACCCTCGACGCCACCGGCGTGAATGGTCGTAACCAGTCCCGTTCCAAGTACGGTGCGAAGCGGCCCAAGGCCGGCGCTGCCGCTGCTGGCGCGAAGAAGAAGTAAAGGAGAGGTGAAACATGGCCCGTCGTTCCACCCCCGCCAAGCGTGAGATCCTCCCGGATCCCATCTACAATTCCCTCGTCGTCTCGAAGTTCGTGAACATCCTCATGGAGCGTGGCAAGAAGGCCACCGCCGAGCGGATCATCTACGGCGCCCTCGAGATCGTCGCCAAGAAGTCCGGCGAGGAGGCCCTCGAGGCCTTCATGAAGGCCCTGACCAACATCAAGCCCTCCGTCGAGGTGAAGAGCCGCCGCGTCGGCGGCGCCACCTACCAGGTGCCCGTGGAGGTTCCCCAGAACCGCCGCGTGTCCCTGGCCATGCGTTGGCTGAAGACCTACTCCGCCACCCGCGGCGAGCGCACCATGCGCGATAAGCTGGCCGGCGAGATCCTGGACGCCATGAACTTCCGTGGCGCCGCGATCAAGAAGAAGGACGACGTCCACAAGATGGCCGAGGCCAACAAGGCCTTCGCTCACTACCGCTGGTAGTGCGGCCCTGATGTTCGGAGGGGGCCGCGCCGCGACCCCCTCCGATGCTTGTTTCCGATTCCCCGTTCCTTGACCTGATTCCTTTCCCGGAGGCCGACGTGGCCCGCCATACTCCCCTCGAGCGCTATCGCAACATCGGCATCATGGCGCACATCGATGCCGGCAAGACGACCACGACGGAGCGCATCCTCTACTACACCGGCAAGATCCACAAGATCGGCGAGGTGCATGAGGGCGCGGCGACCACCGACTGGATGGTGCAGGAGCAGGAGCGCGGCATCACCATCACCTCCGCGGCCATCACCGCCTCGTGGACTCCCCAGACGGGCACCCACACCGGCGTTGAGCACCGGATCAACATCATCGACACCCCCGGCCACGTGGACTTCACGGCCGAGGTGGAGCGCTCGCTGCGCGTGCTGGACGGGGCCGTGGCCGTGTTCTGCGCCGTGGGCGGCGTGCAGCCCCAGTCCGAGACCGTGTGGCGCCAGGCCGACAAGTACGGCGTGCCCCGCATGGCCTTCGTGAACAAGATGGACCGCACCGGCGCCAACTTTTTCCGCGTGGTCGAGATGATGCAGACGCGCCTGAAGGCCCGCCCCTGCCCCATCCAGATCCCCATCGGCGCCGAGGAGCACTTCAAGGGCGTGGTGGACCTCATCCTCATGAAGTCCCTGACCCACGAAGAGGGCGACAAGGGCTTCAACGTCATCTACGGCGAGATCCCGGCTGAGCTCGTGGACACCGCCAAGGAGTGGCGGGAGAAGATGATCGAGATGGTGGCCGAGACCGACGAGGCTCTCATGGAGAAGTACCTCGGCGGCGAGGACCTCACCGAGGCCGAGATCCGCGAGGGCATCCGCAAGGGTTGCGTTTCCTTGGCCTTCACTCCCATGACCTGCGGCTCCGCGTTCAAGAACAAGGGCGTGCAGCCCATGCTCGACGCCGTGGTCAGCTACATGCCCTCCCCGCTCGACATTCCCGCCATCAAGGGCGTGGATGCCGATGGCAACGAAGTCGAGCGCCGCGCCGATGACACCGAGCCCTTCAGCGCCCTGATCTTCAAGATCATGGCCGATCCCTTCGTGGGCTCCCTCTCCTTCATCCGCTGCTACAGCGGCGTGTTGGCCGCCGGTTCCGGCGTCTACAACGCCAATAAGGGCCGCAAGGAGCGCATCGGCCGCCTTCTCCAGATGCACGCCAACAAGCGTGAGGACATCGAGGAAGTGCGCACGGGCGACATCGGCGCCGCCGTGGGCCTCAAGGACGTCCTCACGGGCCAGACCATCTGCGACGAGAACCACGTCGTGGTGCTCGAGTCCATGGACTTCCCCGATCCCGTGATCACCGTCGCCATCGAGCCCAAGACCAAGGCCGACCAGGAGAAGATGGGCATCGCGCTGGCCCGCCTCGCCCAGGAAGACCCCACCTTCAAGGTGAGCACCGACGCCGAGACCAACCAGACCATCATCGCCGGCATGGGTGAGCTCCACCTCGAGATCATCGTCGACCGCATGATGCGCGAGTTCAAGGTCGAGGCCAACGTGGGCAAGCCCCAGGTGGCCTACCGCGAGACCATCCGCAAGCGGGTGGAGGCTGAGGGCAAGTTCGTCCGCCAGTCCGGCGGCCGCGGCCAGTACGGCCACTGCCGCATCTACGTCGAGCCTAACGAGGCCGGCAAGGGCTACGAGTTCGTCAATGACATCAAGGGCGGCGTGATCCCCAAGGAATACATCAAGCCCATCGATCAGGGCATCCAGGAGGCCATGAACTCCGGCGTCCTCGCGGGCTTCCCCTGCGTCGACATCAAAATCACCCTGTACGATGGCAGCTACCACGACGTGGACTCCAACGAAATGGCGTTCAAGATCGCGGGTTCCATGGGCTTCAAGGCCGGCTGCGAGAAGGCCAACCCCGTGCTCCTCGAGCCCCTCATGTCCGTGGAAGTTGAGACTCCCGAGGACTACATGGGCGACGTCATCGGCAACCTGAACAGCCGCCGTGGCCGCATCGAGAACATGGAAGAGCGCGCCGGCTCCAAGGTGATCACCGCCAAGGTGCCCCTCGCCGAGATGTTCGCCTACTCCACGACCCTGCGTTCCATGACCCAGGGCCGGGCGACCTACTCCATGCAGTTCTCCCACTACGAGGAGGCCCCCCGCAACGTGGCTGAAGAAGTCATCGCCAAGGTCAAGGGCTCCAAGTAATTAAGTAGCAATACCTCTCCCGGGGCCCGGTTTCGGCCAGGCCCCGGATTCCACCGACGGCCCCTCTCCGGGGGTGAAGGCCCCCCGCCTTCCTCATACGTTCCACCCCTCGGCCTTCGGGCCGGGATGGAATCTCCGGAAAAGCCGCTTGTTTTTCAAGTGGCTTTTGCTATTCTGGACGGCCTGCCTCTGTCAAGGAGGCGGATCAACCCAGGGCGGTCGTCAGCGCCCCACATCTATGGACGCACGGCGTCCCAATGGAGTGACAATGAAGGACAACATCCGCATTCGTTTGCGTGCCTTCGATCACCGTCTGCTCGATCAGAGCACCAAGGAGATCGTGGACACGGCCAAGCGCACCGGAGCGCAGGTCGCGGGACCGATTCCCCTTCCCACGCGCATCAACAAGTTCACGGTGAACCGCAGTCCCCACGTGGACAAGAAGAGCCGTGACCAGTTCGAGGTCCGCACGCACAAGCGCCTCCTCGACATCCTCAACCCCACCCAGAACACGGTGGACACCCTGATGCGTCTCGACCTCCCCGCGGGCGTCGACGTCGAGATCAAGGTCTTCAGCCGTCAGGGCAACCGGTAAGGGAGGGGAGAGACAATGATCAAGGGAATCATCGGAAAGAAGCTGGGCATGACCCAGATCTTCAACGAGCAGGGCCAGGTCGTCCCCGTGACGGTCATCCAGGCCGGCCCGTGCGTCGTCGTGCAGCGCAAGACCACTGAGAAGGATGGCTATGACGCCATCCAGGTGGGCTTCGTCGATGCCAACGGCGGCAAGCGCGCCTCCAAGGCCGAAAAGGGCCATGCCGAGAAGAAGGGCGTCGCCCCCGTGCGCGTCCTCCGCGAGTTCAAGATCGAAGCCGCCGACGCCGCGAAGCCCGGCGACAGCGTCCTCGTGAGCCAGTTCGAAGCCAAGGTCAAGGTCCACGTCAGTGGCACCTCGAAGGGCAAGGGTTTCGCCGGCGTCATGAAGCGCCACAACTTCAAGGGTGGCCGCGCTACGCACGGCTCCATGTTCCACCGCGCCCCCGGTTCCATCGGTGGCTCCAGCTATCCCAGCCGCGTGTTCCCCGGAATGCGCATGGGCGGTCAGATGGGCAATGTCCAGGTGACCGTTCGTAACCTGGAGATCGCCAAGGTGGATCTCGAGAACAACCTGCTGCTCATCAAGGGTGCCGTCCCCGGCCCCAAGGGTGGGTACGTCGTCATCAAGCAGGAGGCCTAAACATGACCGCCTTCCAGCACCCCGTTCTGAACCTCGAGGGCAAGGCCGCCGGTAACGTCGACCTCCTTCCCGAGGTGTTCAAGCTCGAAGAGATCAACCACCACCTGATCTGGGAAGCCGTCAACGCCTTCCTCGCGGCCCGCCGTTCCGGCACCGCCAAGACCAAGGACAAGTGGGAAGTCTCCGGCGCCGGCAAGAAGCTCTGGAAGCAGAAGGGAACCGGCCGCGCCCGCATGGGCTCCATCCGCTCCCCGCTGTGGAAGGGTGGCGCCACCGTGCACGGTCCCCACCCCCGCTCCTACGAGACCGGCTTCTCCAAGCGCAACCGCCGCGTGGCGCTGCGTCATGCCCTCTCCGTGAAGCTGGCCAAGGGCCAGGTCCTCGTGGTCGAGAACTGGGAGCTCGCCTCCCACAAGACCAAGGGCCTCATGCAGACCATGGGCAAGCTTGGTGTGAATGGATCCGCCCTGCTCGTCGGCGTCGAGGGCAGCGACAAGCTGCAGCTCGCCGCGGGCAACAGCATCCGCTTCCAGACCATCGAGAGCCTCGGCGTGAATGTGTACGAGCTCCTCAAGTACGACCAGGTCGTGTTCTCCAAGGACGCCGTCCTGGCCCTCCAGGAGAAGGTGAAGCCGTGACCAAGATCTTCGAAGTGATCCGCAAGCCCCTCCTCACGGAGAAGGGCCAGATCCTGCGCGAGTCCAACGTGCAGGTGTTCGAGGTGGCCACCTGGGCCACCAAGCACCAGATCGAGGAGGCCGTCGAGGTCCTCCTCGGCGCGAAGGTGAAGAGCGTGCGCACCGTGCGCATCCCCTCCCGCACCAAGCGCCTCGGCCGTTTCGTCGGCACCTCCGGCCCTCGCAAGAAGGCCTACGTCGAGCTGCTCGAAACCCCTTCCGCCGAGTAATCGGGCCGGAAGTCGCCGAGACATGAACCGGCGGGCGGACAAGCAGTCTTGCCCCCTATCGCCCGCCACCTTTTCAACCTGAGGCAAGAGGAAACCACCCATGAGCATCAAGCTGCTCAAGCCCACGACCCCTGGTCAGCGTGGCATGTCCAAGCACGGGTTCGAGGAAATCACCACGGACGTTCCCGAACGTTCCCTGATTTCCAAGAAGACCCGGACCGGCGGCCGGTCCAACACCGGCCGTATCACCACCCGCCACATCGGCGGTGGTCACAAGAAGAAGTTCCGCATCATCGACTTCAAGCGGAACAAGACCGGCATCCCCGCCAAGGTCGCCACCATCGAGTACGATCCCAACCGCACCGCCCGCATCGCCCTCTTGGTGTATGCCGATGGCGAGAAGCGCTACATCGTGGCCCCCGACGGCCTCGAAGTGGGTCGCACAGTGGTGTCCGGCAAGGATTCCGACATCCTGGTGGGCAACGCGCTGCCCCTGCGCAACATCCCCATCGGTACCGAAGTCCACAACATCGAGCTCAAGCCCGGTAAGGGTGGTCAGATCTGCCGCGCCGCCGGCGCCTTCGCCCAGCTCCTGGGCAAGGACGGCGACTACGCCCAGGTCCGCCTGATGAGCGGCGAAGTCCGCAAGATCCATCTGGAGTGCATGGCGACCATCGGCAAGGTGGGCAACCTGCAGAACGAGAACATCCAGTTGGGTAAGGCCGGTCGCAAGCGTTGGCTCGGCGTTCGTCCCACCGTCCGCGGTGTGGCCATGAACCCCGTCGACCATCCGCACGGTGGTGGTGAAGGCAAGACCTCCGGTGGCCGTCACCCTGTGACGCCTTGGGGTCAGCCGACCCGCGGGTACAAGACCCGCCACAACCGTCGCACCGCCAAGTTCATCATCAAGCGGATCAACTAGGAGATTAGGCTATGGCACGCTCTCTGAAGAAGGGTCCGTTCATCGATGGCCACCTCGAGAAGAAGGTGGAATCCGCCCAGGCGAGTGGCGACAAGCGGGTCATCAAGACCTGGTCGCGTCGCTCCACGGTGGTGCCCCAGATGATCGGTCTCACCCTCGCCGTGCATAACGGCAACAAGTTCATTCCCGTGTACGTCACGGAAAACATGGTCGGCCACAAGCTGGGAGAATTCTCCCTCACGCGTACCTTCAAGGGCCACGCGGGCAAGTCCGACTCCAAGGCGAAGGGGAAGTGATGGCTGACTTCGTTTCCAGCGCCACCCTCAAGCACCTTCGCGGCTCCGCCCAGAAGGCCCGTCTGGTGATCGACACCATTCGCGGCAAGAAGGTCGTCGAGGCCCAGTGGGCCCTCGCGCAGTCCAAGAAGTACGCCTCCGAGCACATCCGCAAGCTCCTGGATTCCGCCGTGGCCAACGCCATCGACAAGGATCCCGCCGTCAACCCGGACGCGCTCATCGTCAAGACCGCCTTCGTGGACGAGGGCTTCCGCATGAAGCGCGTGCGCCCTGCCCCCATGGGCCGCGCCTACCGCGTGCAGAAGCGCACTTGCCACATCACCATCCAGCTCGGCTCGGTGGAGGAGTAAGCACATGGGTCAGAAAGTACATCCCTACGGCTTCCGCCTGGTCCACGCCAAGAACTGGCACAGCAAGTGGTTCTCCAAGCGCGAGTACGCCAACCTCCTCCATGAGGATCTCAAGCTGCGTCGCGAGCTCAAGAATCAGCTGCACAGCCTGAACGCCATGGTGTCCAAGATCGATATCGAGCGCGCCGCCGACAAGGTGACCGTTCGCATCTTCACCGCTCGTCCCGGCATCGTCATCGGCCGCAAGGGCGCTGAGATCGATCTCCTCCGCGAATCCCTCCAGAAGCGCCTGAACCGTCCCGTCTCCGTGGACATCCAGGAGATCAAGAAGCCTGAGATCGATGCTCAGCTCGTGGCCGAGGGCGTCGCCCAGCAGCTCGAGCGCCGCATCGCCTTCCGCCGCGCCATGCGCAAGGCTGAAGAGGCTGCCATGCGCTTCGGCGCCAAGGGCTTCAAGATCAAGGTCTCCGGCCGCCTCAACGGCGCCGAAATCGCCCGGACCGAGGATTACCTCTCCGGCCAGATGCCCCTGCAGACCATTCGCGTCAACGTCGACTACGGCTTCGCTGAAGCTCACACCACCTACGGCATCATCGGGGTCAAGGTGTGGGTGAACATGGGCGACCAGCCTGCCGAAACCGTGAAGCGCTGAGGTGACCCGATGCTGAGTCCGAAGAAGGTCAAGAACCGCAAACTTCAGAAGGGTCGCACCCGCGGCGTCGCCACCCGTGGTACCGAGCTCGCCTTTGGCGATTACGGTATCAAGGCCATGGAGCACTGCTGGGTCACCAACCGCCAGATCGAGGCAGCTCGTATCGCCATGACGCGCCACATCAAGCGCGGCGGCAAGATCTGGATCCGTATTTTCCCCGACCGCCCCACCACGTCGAAGCCCGCCGAAACCCGCATGGGTAGCGGTAAAGGCGCTCCCGATGGCTGGGTGTGTGTGGTCCGCCCTGGCCGTGTGCTCTTCGAAATGGAAGGCGTCACGGAAGAGGTCGCTCGCGAGGCCCTGGCTCTCGCGCAGATGAAGCTCTCCGTCGCCTCCGAGTTCGTCAGCCGCACGCCGCCTGAGGAGTAAGCCATGTCCAAGAAGAATCCTTTCAGCGAAGTGGCCAACAAGGGCATCGAGGAACTGGCGCAGCAGGAGGCCGAATTGGCCGCCAAGCGCTTCACCCTCCGGTTCCAGCACGCCGTGGGCCAGGTGGAGAACACCGCCGAGATCCGCAAGACCCGCCGCGAACTCGCCCGTGTCAAGACCGCCCTGCGTCAGAAGCTGGGTTGAGGAGCGACCATGTCCCTTGAAAACAAGATGATCCGCAACGGTGTCGTGGTCTCCAACAAGGCCGATAAGACCGTGGTGGTGGTGGTGGAGCGCAAGTTCCAGCACCCCCTCTACAACCGCACCGTCAAGAACTCCAAGAAGTACATGGCTCACGACGAGACCAACGCCTGCAACATCGGCGACCAGGTCAAGATCGTCGAGTCGCGTCCTCTGTCCAAAAACAAGCGCTGGGTGGTCCTCGAGATCATCCAGAAGTCCGGCGAGTAGGGAGCGACCATGATTCAGATGGGAAGCATGCTTACCGTCGCCGACAACTCGGGCGCCAAGAAGATCTGCTGCATCCTGCCCCTGGGCGGCGGTGTCGGCAAGACCGCCCAGCTCGGTGACGTCATCACCGCCTCCGTCAAGGAAGCGATCCCCGGTGGCACCGTTAAGAAGAAGGCCGTCGTGCAGGCGGTCATCGTCCGCCAGCGCAAGGCCTTCCGTCGCAAGGACGGTTCCTACATCCGCTTCGACGAAAACGCCGCCGTCATCATCAAGAAGGATGGCGAGCCTGTCGGTACCCGCGTCTTCGGTCCTGTCGCCCGCGAACTCCGCGAGCGCAAGTACATGAAGATCGTGTCCCTGGCCCCTGAGGTGATCTGATGATCAAGATGAAGTTCAAGAAGGGCGACCAGGTCGTTGTCATCACTGGCAAGGACAAGGGCAAGACCGGCGAGATCATGAAGACCAGCCCCACCACCAACAAGGTGACCGTGGCCGGTATCAACGTCGCTAAGAAGGCCAAGCGCGCGAATCCCCAGACCGGGGAAGAGGGCGGCTTTCAGGAGAAGGAGGCCCCCATTCACGCCTCCAACGTGGCCTTCGTCGATGCTGCTGGCAAGGCGAGCCGCAAGCGGCCTGCTTAATTCAGGCTCTCGGCCCTAGGCTCTTGGCTCTAGCTGATCTCGACCCAAGCCATCAGAACGGATGGGTCGGAGCCAGCTAGAGCCCAAAGCCTAGAGTCCATAGCCAAAAGAAGTTCTTGAGCCACTGCCCCAACCATGGGACAGTTATTCTTTCCGGGTCCGCCTAGCTAGCGGGCCTCCTCTCAACCTCCCGGCGGGAAACGGCCCTTTTTGAAGGTGCCAAGCCCCATCGGTCTCCCGAACCCCTGGGAAACGCTTCACGTCCCTCGGAAATGGAGGAAATACCATGACCGCTACTGCGGAACCGCGGGTCAAGACCCGTTATACCAAGGACGTTGCTCCCAAGCTCATGTCCGAGTTCGGCTACACCAGCGCGATGCAGGTGCCCAAGCTCGAGAAGATCGTGATCAACATGGGTGTGGGTGACGCGATCCAGAACATCAAGATCCTCGACGTCGCCGTTGAGGAGCTCTCCGCCATCGCCGGCCAGAAGGCGATCGTGCGTAAGGCCAAGAAGAGCGTCGCCACCTTCAAGCTGCGCGAGGGCATGCCCATCGCCTGCATGGTGACCCTGCGCGGCCCCCGCATGTGGGAGTTCTTTGACCGTCTCGTGTCCCTGAGCCTGCCCCGCGTGCGCGATTTCCGCGGCGTGCCCACCCGTTCCTTCGACGGTCGCGGCAACTACACGCTCGGCCTCAAGGATCAGCTGATCTTCCACGAAATCGACTTCTCCAAGGTGGACAAGCAGAAGGGTATGAACATCACCTTCGTGACCTCCGCTCCCACCGATGCCGAGGCTCGGGCGCTGCTGGCGCACCTCGGGATGCCCTTCCGCAAGCCCCAGGCTTAAGCAGAGTCAGGAGAATCCATGGCTAGCACCGCTAAGATCTACAAAGACAGCATCAAGCCCAAGTTCAGCACCCAGCACCGCAATCGTTGCAAGTGCTGTGGTCGTCCCCGCGGCTTCATGCGCAAATTCCAACTCTGCCGTCTGTGCTTCCGCAAGTTCGCCCTCCAGGGCGAGCTGCCGGGCGTCCAGAAGTCCAGCTGGTAAGCAGGAGTCGACATGAACACCGATCCCATTGCCGATTTCCTCACCCGCATCCGTAACGGCATCCAGGCCGGCCACGACGCCGTGGTGATCCCCGCCTCCAAGATCAAGGAGCGCATCGCGGGCATTCTGAAGCAGGAAGGTTACATCCACTCCTGCAAGCCCGTGAACCACGAAGGCCGCGACTACCTGATCATCAACCTCAAGTACGTCAAGGATAAGCAGAACGTGATCCACGGCCTGCGCCGCATTTCTAAGCCCGGCCTGCGTATCTACGCCGGCGTGTCCGAGATCCCCGAGATCAACGGCGGCCTGGGCATCACCATCCTCTCCACCCCCCAGGGCATCCTGTCGGGCAAGGATGCGAAGAAGCAGAACGTCGGCGGCGAGATCCTCGCCTCCGTCTGGTAGGACGCTCGTAATCCGTTTGGTAGTCCCTCCCCCTCCTGAAATGGGCGTATAGCCCTCATCTAAGGACGCAAACCATGTCTCGAATCGGAAAAAAGCCCGTGACACTGCCCAAGGGCGTCAAAGTGTCCGTGAACGGGGCTGAGGCCGTCGTCGAGGGCGCCAAGGGCACGCTGCGTTGCCCCATCCCCGCGGGGATCTCGCTCGACATTCAGGCCGACTCCATCAATCTCCTCCGTGCTGACGAGCAGGCGCAGACCCGCGCCTTCCATGGCCTCACCCGCGCCCTCCTCCAGAACGCCGTCACCGGCGTCGTGGAAGGCTGGAAGAAGGAACTGGACATCGTCGGCGTCGGTTACAAGGCCGCCGTTGAAGGTGGGAAGCTCGTGCTGAGCCTCGGCTACAGCCACCCCATCCACTACGAAGCCCCCGCCGGCATCAAGATCGAAACCACGACCCCGACCCACGTCGTCGTCACCGGTTTCGACCGCCAGCTGGTCGGCCAGGTGGCCGCCGACATCCGGAAGTTCCGTAAGCCTGAGCCGTATAAGGGCAAGGGCGTCATGTACACCGGCGAAGTCATTCGCCGTAAAGCCGGCAAGACCGGAAAGTAAGGGACAACCATGGCCAACGATCTCCAGATCCGTCGCCAGAAGACGAAGGCCCGCATCCGCGGCCGCGTCGCTGGTACTCCCGAACGCCCCCGGCTCACCATTTTCAAGAGCCTCAAGCGCATCTACGTCCAAGCCATCGACGACACCAAGGGTGTCACCCTGGCCACCGCCTCCAGCCTGGAGAAGGACCTGCGCACGACGCTCTCGAACGGGGCCAACATCGATGCCGCCAAGGCAGTTGGTGCCGCCGTCGCCGCCCGTCTCATCGAGAAGGGCATCAAGTCGGTGGTCTTCGACCGCAACGGCTACCTCTATCACGGCCGCGTGAAAGCGCTCGCCGATTCCGCCCGCGAAGCCGGGCTCCAGTTCTAAGGGGCACGCCATGGCGAACGACAACAAAGACCAGCGCGAAAAGCGCGATACGCAGGCGGCTCCTGAGGCCACCAGCGAGTTCAAGGACCAGGTCATCTACGTGGGCCGCGTCACCAAGGTGGTGAAGGGGGGCAAGAACTTCTCCTTCTCCGCGCTGGTGGTCGTGGGCGACGGCAATGGCCGCGCCGGCTTCGGCCTGGGCAAGGCCCTCGAAGTTCCTTCGGCCATCAAGAAGGGCATCGAGGCTGCCAAGCGGAACATGGTGAAGATCCCCGTGACCGCCAACGCCAGCCTTCCCCACCCCGTGACCGGCCGTTTCGGTTCCGGTTCCGTGCTGATGAAGCCCGCCCCCCAGGGTACGGGTATCATCGCCGGCGCCGCGGTGCGCGCCGTCATGGAAGCCGTCGGCATCCAGAACGTGCTCACCAAGAGCCTCGGTTCCTCCAACCCCCACAACGTGGTTCGCGCCACGTTCGCCGGGCTGCAGGAGCTGATGGACCCCTACACGGTCATGACCAACCGTGGCATCGATCAGGCGGAGGCATAAATGACCAAGGTCGTCTCTCCGCTGCTCGGCAAGCAGGTCATCGTGACCCTGAAGCGCTCCACCATCGCCACCACGCCCAAGCATCGCGCCTTCATGCAGACCATGGGTCTGAAGAAGGTCGGTGACTTCCGCGAGATGGTCTACACGGCCAACGTCCACGGGATGGTGAAGTTGATTCCCCACCTCGTCGACGTCCAGGCCAAGGGTTAGGTGATCCCATGAAGCTCAACGAACTCAAGCCGGCCCCCGGCGCCACCCAGTCCCGCAAGCGCCTCGGCCGCGGCAAGGGCTCTGGCCTCGGCAAGACCTCCGGTCGTGGCGAGAAGGGTCAGAAGTCCCGCAGCGGCTACCGCTCCAAGCGCGGTTTCGAGGGTGGCCAGATGCCCCTCGTGCGCCGTCTCCCCAAGCGCGGCTTCACGAACATCTTCGCCCCGATCACCAAGGAGATCTCCCTCTCCCTGATCAGCACCCACTTCCAGGACGGCGACACCGTCTGCCTGGAAAGCCTGCAGGACAAGAAGCTCATCTCCGGCCGCATCGAGAAGATCGTCGTTCTCGCCTCCGGTGAGCTCACCTGCAAGGTGACCGTGGTCGCCGACCGCGTCACCAAGGGCGCCCGGGAAGCCATCGCCGCCAAGGGCGGCAAGGTCGAGGAGCCCTGCGCTCCCTCGGCCGAGTAACTGAGGCCTCCCAGGGATGAGCAAACTCTCCCAGCTGTGGAACAACCCGGAGCTGCGCAAGCGGCTCCTCTTCACCCTCGCCATGCTGGTGATCTACCGGTTGGGCGTGCACGTCTCCGTGCCCGGGGTGAATGCGCAGAATCTGGTCACCGCCCTGAAAGACGGCGGTGGCCAGTTCTTCGATGTGGTGGATCTCTTCTCCGGCGGCGCTTTCAAGAAGTTCAGCGTCTTCGCGCTTGGCATCACTCCGTACATCACGGCCAGCATCGTGCTGCAGCTGATGGGCGCGGTGGTCCCCCAGCTCGAGAACCTGCAGAAGAAGGAAGGCGAAGCTGGTCGCCAGAAGATCAACCAGTGGACCCGCTACCTGACCGTCGTCCTAGCCTTCGTCCAGGGCATGGGCATGGCGTCCCTGGCGCTGAGCATGAACCGGCCCGGTCTCGAGGTGGTCAGCCATCCCGAGAACTTCCGGCTCATGGCGGCCTTCACCCTCACCGTCGGCACCGTCTTCGTCATGTGGATCGGTGAGCAGATCACGGAACGCGGCTTCGGCAACGGAACCAGCCTTCTGATCTTCGCGGGCATCGTGGCCGGTCTTCCTTCGGCCGTGATGACCATGGGAACGATGTTCCTCAAGGCCCTCAAGTCCGATCCGACCGTGCCTCCCCCGGGCATCTTCATCCTCCTCATCGCGGCCATGATCGCCGTGGTGCTCGTGGTGGTCCTCGTGGAGAACGCCTACCGGCGGATTCCCATCCACTACGCCCGCCGCGCCGACAGCGCCGGAATGAGCAGCCAGCGCAGTTCCTACCTTCCGCTCAAGCTGAACACCAGCGGCGTGATGCCGGTGATCTTCGCATCCAGCGTCATCTTCTTCCCAGCGACCATCGCCCAGTTCACCAAGTGGGAATGGCTCGGGAAGGCCGCCAGCTGGATCAACCCCCAGGCGCACTTCTGGGTCTACACGCCCGTCTTCGTGGGCGTGGTGATCTTCTTCGCGTTCTTCTACACCTCCATCGTGTTCAACCCCGATGAGACGGCGGAGAACATGAAGAAGTCCGGTGGTTACATCCCCGGCATCCGGCCCGGCAAGGAGACGTCCGTCTACATGGACGGCATCCTCTCCAAGCTGACCTTCGCCGGCGCCGTGTACCTCGCCGTCGTGAGCCTCGTGCCCCTCGTCATCCTGAACAACATCCAGGGCCTCAACTTCTACTTCGGCGGCACCAGCCTGCTGATCGTGGTGGGCGTGGCCATGGATACCGTGGCGCAGCTGGAGTCCTACCAGGTCATGCGCTCCTATGACGGCTTCATGGAACGGGGCCGCGTTCGCGGTCGCTCCCGCCGTCCCGGGGTGCCTGCGTGACGAACAAGGTCCACATCCTCCTCGGCGCCCCCGGCTCCGGCAAGGGGACCCAGGCCAAGCGCCTGGTGGAAACGTTTCGTTTGACTCACCTGTCCACAGGTGACATTCTGAGAGATGCCGTTTCGAAAGAGACGGAACTCGGCCTTAGGGTCAAAAACCTCATGGCCGAGGGTAAACTGGTGGACGACGACACCGTCAATGGCCTTGTCTTCGCGCGGCTGCAAGACGAGAACCAAGACGTGTTGTTCGACGGCTACCCCCGAACCCAAAACCAAGCTCAATCCTTGCAGGACTTCCTCTCCCAAAAGGGTATCGAGCTGGGCACGGTGGCAGACGTTCACGTTCCCCAGGCTGTTCTGGAGGCCCGCGTGGTGGGCCGTCGCGTGTGTTCCAACAACACCTGCGGCGCCATCTATCACGTGGAAAACAAGCCTTCGAAGCAGCAGGGTGTGTGCGATTTGTGCGGCAGTCCGCTGAAGCACCGATCGGATGACACCTCCGAGGCCTTCCGAGCCCGGATGGGCGAGTTCAACTCGACCTTCCAGCCTCTTCTGGCCTTCTACAAGGACCGGCTCACCTTCCGGAGTGTCGATGGAAATCGCGCCCCAGATGAAGTGTTTGCCACCCTCGAGACCCACTTCAAGGAGAACGCTTGAGTAAGGAAGAAGCCATTGAGCTCGAAGCCACAGTGGTGGAAGCCCTGCCGAACGCGGTCTTCAAAGTAGAACTCGAGAACAAGCACCAGGTGTTGGCCCACATCAGCGGCAAGATGCGGAAGAACTTCATCCGCATCCTCCCCGGTGATCGGGTCCTCGTCGAGGTGACACCCTACGATCTGTCCCGTGGACGCATCATTTACCGATTCAAGTAACGAGAGGATCCCATGAAGGTACGGCCTTCCATCAAGAAGCTGTGCGAGCACTGCAAGGTGGTCCGCCGTGAAGGCGTGATTCGGGTCATCTGCAAGAAGAACCCCAAGCACAAGCAGCGACAGGGCTAAGGAGCACACGCATGGCACGCATCGCTGGTATTGATCTGCCCATCGGAAAGCGCGTCGAGATCGCGCTGACCTACATTTACGGTATCGGCCACCACAAGGCCCATACCATCCTCGACCGCGCCAAGGTGAGCTACGCCACCAAGGTCCGCGACCTCACCGAGGACGAAGTCAACCGCATCCGCCGCGTCATCACCGCCGAAGAGACCGTGGAGGGTGACCTCCGCCGCAACATCGGCCTCGACATCAAGCGGCTCATGGACATCGGCTGCTACCGTGGCCTGCGCCACCGCAAGGGTCTCCCCTGCCGCGGTCAGCGCACCCACACCAACGCCCGCACCCGCAAGGGCAAGCGGAAGACCATCGCTGGCAAGAAGAAGTGAGGGCTGAGGTAGATCATGGCTAAGACCCAGACCAAGACCACCGGCAAGAAGGTGGTCAAGAAGAAAGAAAAGAAGAGCATCCCGCACGGGGTGGCTCACGTTCAGGCTAGCTTCAACAACACGATCATTTCGATCAGCGACCCCATGGGGAACATGATCTCCTGGGCTTCCAGTGGCAATCAGAACTTCCGCGGCACGCGCAAGGGCACGCCCTTCGCCGCCCAGGTCGCTGCTGGTGTGGCCGCTGAAGCCGCCAAGGAGCACGGCGTGCGTTCTGTCGACGTGCGCGTGAAGGGCCCCGGCGCTGGCCGCGAGAGCGCGATTCGCGCCCTCAACGCCGCCGGTATCACGGTGACCAGCATCCGCGACGTCACCCCCATCCCCCATAACGGTTGCCGCCCTCCCAAGCGGCGCCGGGTCTAAGGCAGGAGGACGACAAATATGGCACGTTACACGGACGCCGTCTGCCGACTCTGCCGGCGCGAAGGCATGAAACTCTACCTCAAGGGCGAGCGCTGCTTCAAAGAGAAGTGCTCGTTCGAAACCCGCAAGGGCAAGATCCCTGGCCAGCATGGTTCTGGCAAGAAGATCAAGAAGCCCACGGGCTACTCCCTCCAGCTGCGTGAAAAGCAGAAGGTCAAGCGCATCTACGGCGTTCTCGAGAAGCAGTTCCGCCACTACTTCGAGAAGGCCGACCAGAAGAAGGGCGTCACCGGCCACAACCTGCTCGGCTTCCTCGAGCAGCGGTTGGACAACGTCATCTACCGCCTGGGCTTCGCTTCCAGCCGCGCCGCCGCCCGTCAGATGGTCATGCATGGCCACATCCTGGTGAACGGCAAGCGGGTGGACATCCCCTCCTTCCAGGTGAAGCCTGGTCTCAGCGTCGAGCTGGGCCGGCGCGCCAAGGAGAACGACACGGTCAAGGCCGCCGTGGAGACCGCCGCGGGTCGCGGCATCCCCCAGTGGCTCTCCCTCGATGCAGCCGCTTTCAAGGGCCAGGTCGTCTCCGTCCCCTCTCGCGAGGACGTGACCCTGGACATCAACGAGCAGCTGATCGTCGAACTCTACAGCAAGTAAGGGGGACGGATGCTGAACCTCAGCGATTTCCAGCGACCGCGCTTTGCCGAAGTGAACCCGTCGAACGCGACGGATTCCTACGCGGAGTTCGTCGCATATCCCTTCGAGCGTGGCTTCGCCACGACCGTGGGACACAGCCTGCGCCGGGTGCTGCTCAGCAGCATCCAGGGCGGTGCCGTGACGAACGTCCGCATCAAGGGCGTTCAGCACGAGTTCACCACCCTGCCCGGGGTCTGGGAGGACATCACCCACATCCTCCTGAACCTGAAGGAAATCCCCTTCAAGCTGCACTCCACTGAACCCCAGATCGTGACCCTTCACGCCAAGGGCGAGGGTGTGGTCACCAGCGCTGCCATCCGCACCAACCAGAACGTGGAAGTCGTGGACCCCAACGTCCACATCGCCACCCTGGGCGAGGAAGGCGAGCTGGAGATTGAGCTGGTCGTGCGCATGGGCCGCGGTTTCACCACCGCCGACCAGAACCACGACGAGACTCTGGGCCATGGGTACATTCCCATGGATTCCAACCACAGCCCCATCATTCGCGCCAACTACCTCGTCGAGCCCGCTCGCGTCGGTCAGAGCACGGATTATGAAAAGCTCACCCTGCAGGTTTGGACGAACGGGACCGTGAACCCGAAGGAGGCCGTTTCCGACGCCGCCCTTGTGCTTCGCGATCACTTCCTCGTCTTCGCCCGCCAGGATGAGGACTACGTGGAGACGGAGATGTCCGCCGTCACCACCGCCGAGGGCGGAAACGCCTGGCTCGGCAAGTCCGTGGAGGAGCTCGAGCTCTCCGTCCGCGCCAACAACTGCCTGCGGAACGCCAACATCACGACTATCGGCGAGCTGGTGCAGCGCACCGAGGCTGAGCTGATGAAGACCAAGAACTTCGGCAAGAAGTCCCTCCAGGAGATCAAGGACGAGCTCGCTCGCATCGGCCTCTCCCTGGGTATGCGGCTCGAGCAGGAAGTCTAGGAGCCACCATGCGACACAACGTTGCCGGCAAGCGCCTGGGACGCAGCACCAACCAGCGCAAAGCCCTCATGAAGAACCTCGCGATCGCGCTCATCGAGCACGAGCGCATCCAGACCACCCTGCCGAAGGCGAAGGAACTCCGCAAGTACGTGGAGCCCTTCATCACCCTCGCCAAGACCGACAATCTGGCGAACCGCCGTTTGGCCGTTTCCCGCCTCGGCAGCAAGACCGCCGCGGCGAAGCTGTTCAACGCCGACTTCCGGAAGCGTTTCGAAGGCCGCCCCGGCGGTTACACGCGCATCCTGAAGATGGCCCACCGCCTCGGCGACGCGGCTGACGTCGCGCTCATCGAGTTCGTGGACTACACCCTGCCCGAGGCTTCCGCCGAGGCTGGGGAGTAGATCGATCGCCGGGGCTTCCCGGCGTGGGAAAGGCGCTCCCTTGGGAGCGCCTTTTTGTAGGTGCCGAATCGTTCTATCCTGGAACCTGTCGGGGCGGTCGATCATCCTGAAAGCGGGGATGTGCCTTGAGTATGGAGTTGCTTTGTTCAATCAGATGATCCTCAAACTCAATCCCCTGGCTGGGTTCGTCCGCGAAACCCGCAGGGCGGCGCTCGGTGCCGTGGTGCTCGGCTTGGCCTTCCTGGCCTGCGGAGGCGGTGGTTCCAGCGAATCGAACGAGGCTCCTTCCATCACCAGCCAACCCGTGGGCCTGAGCGTGCGGTCCACCCAGACGGCCACGTTCAGCGTCGGGGCCAAGGGGAAACCCGATCCCACCTTCCTGTGGCAGAAGGATGGAGTGGATATTCCCGGGGCCGTCGGCGCCACCTTGACCCTTTCCTCGACCAACCTCCTGGATGCCGGATCCTACCGGGTGGCCGTCAAAAACTCGCTGGGCACGGTGGTCAGTGATGCCGTGAACCTGGTCGTTCGCCCCACGCTGCTCTTCAACGCGCCCGCCGGGATGGCGGCCGGCATCGCCGGAACCACCTACCTTGCGAACTCAGGGGACCACACGATCTGCACGATCCAGCCGAACGGGGTCGTCACCGTCCTCGCAGGCGCCTCGGGGGAACCCGGCCACCTGGATGCCACCGGGACTAGCGCGCGCTTCAGGTGGCCGACGGGCCTGACCATCGACGGGGCCGGATCGCTCTATGTCGCCGATGGCAACAACACCATCCGGGTGGTCTCCCCCGCAGGTGTGGTGACGACCTTGGCGGGGAGCCCCGATCTGTCTGGATCGGCCGACGGCACGGGCAGTGCGGCCCGCTTCGGGAACCTGCTCCAGGGCTTGACCTGGGACGGCTCCGGCAATCTCCTCGTCGCGGACACCTACAACCACACCATCCGCAGGATCACACCCGCCGGGGTGGTGACGACGGTGGCCGGTCTCGCAGGGCAGCCCGGCGCCACGAACGGCGCCTTGGCGGCCGCGACCTTCAACAACCCCAGCGGGATCGCGGTGAACGCGGCGGGCACCATCTTCGTCGCGGATTACGGCAACGATGCCATCCGCGCCATCACCTCGGGCGTGGTGTCCACCTTCGCGGGCATTGCGGGAACCACGGGCAGCGCCGATGGTTCCGCCACCGCCGCGACCTTCAACCGACCCCACAGCATCGTGATCGACAGCCTCGGCCGCCTCTTCGTCTCGGATGCGCTGAACAACACCCTCCGCAAAGTGGAGACCAGCGGGACCGTCACGACCTTCGCGGGAGTTGCTGGCAGTCTTGGCAATGTGGATGGAACCGCCACGGGCGCGAAGTTCAATCGCCCCACGAGCCTCCTCCTGCTGCCAGGTGACGGACTCCTCGTGTCGGACACGACGAACGGCCAAATCCGGCAAGTCACCTCGGCGGCCGTCGTGACCGCGCTCATCAAGACGGGGCCCTGATCGGGTCCAAGCGGAATCCCGGATTGCACGCAGGAGGCGCCCCCAGGGGCGCCTCCTGCGTTTCAGCCGGCTGGTGGGGAATTCCCTGAGGTTGGATCTTGCCCAGGCTGGCGACCGACCCTCGGTGGAAGCTATGCTTTATCCCACTCGCCTCCTTTAAAAGCCAAGATCCACCGGAACTGGCGATTCGTCTCGAAGCCCTGTACCCCCTGCGGAGTGGCCCATGCCCCAAGATCTGTATCCCGTGAAGCCGCACATCGCGGAGCATGCCCACCTCAAGAGCATGGAGGAGTATCAGCGGCTCTACCGTCTCTCCCTCGACAATCCCGAGTGGTTCTGGGGAGAACAGGCCAAGAACCTCACCTGGTACCACCCCTGGAACCAGGTGTTCGACGCGGACTACCAGGAGGTGGACTTCGCCTGGTTTGGCGGGGGGCGCCTCAATGCCTGCTTCAATTGCGTGGACCGCCACCTGCCGGAGCGGGGCAACCAGACGGCCATCATCTGGGCCCAGGATGAGCCCGGCGTCTACACCCACATCACCTACCGGGAACTGAAGCACCACGTCTGCCGCGTGGCGAACGTGCTGCTGGCCCACGGGGTGAAGAAGGGGGATCGGGTCTGCCTCTACCTCACGATGGTGCCGGACCTCGCCTACGCCATGCTGGCCTGCGCCCGCATCGGGGCCGTGCATTCCGTGGTCTTCGGAGGCTTCTCGGCGGAGGCCCTGCGGGATCGCATCGTGGATGCGAAGTGCAAGGTGGTGATCACGGCCAACGAGGGCTTGCGCGGCGGCAAGAAGGTACCCCTCAAGAAGACCGTGGACCGGGCCATCGAAGGCATGTCCATGGTGGAGACGGTGCTCGTCTCCCGCCGCACGGATTCCGAAGTGGACATGCAACCGGGCCGCGACCTCTGGCTGGACGAGGAGGCCATGAAACAGCGCTCCACCTGCACCAACGCCTGGATGGGCGCCGAGGACCCCCTCTTCATCCTCTACACCTCGGGGAGCACCGGGAAGCCCAAGGGGTTGCTGCACACCACGGGTGGGTACCTGACCTACGCCGCCTTCACCCACAAGCTGGTGTTCGACTACCACCCCGGGGACATCTACTTCTGCGCCGCGGACATCGGTTGGATCACGGGCCACAGCTACATCCTCTACGGGCCCCTGGCCAACGGCGCCACCACGGTGATCTTCGAGAGCACCCCGCTCTATCCGGATCCGGGGCGCTACTGGCGCATCATCGACGATCTCGGCGTGAACATCTTCTACACGGCCCCCACGGCCCTCCGGGCCCTGACCCAGGCCGGGGACGGGCCCGTGAAGCAGTACAAGCGTACCTCCCTCCGGGTCCTCGGCACCGTGGGAGAACCTATCAACCCCGAGGTCTGGCGCTGGTACCACGACGTGGTGGGCGAGGGGCGCTGTGCCGTCGTGGACACCTGGTGGCAGACGGAGACGGGGGGCATCCTCATCACGCCGGTTCCGGGGGTCACGCCCACCAAGCCGGGGTCGGCCACGCTTCCCTTCTTCGGCGTGAAGCCGGTGCTGGTGGATCCCAGCACGGGCACCGTCATCGAAGGCAACGATGTCTCCGGCGCGCTGTGCCTGGGATCACCCTGGCCAGGGCAGGCCCGCACGGTCTACGGCGACCACAAGCGCTTCAAGGAGACCTACTTCACGCAGTATCCGGGCTACTACTTCACGGGCGATGGCGCCCGCCGCGATGAGGATGGCTACTACTGGATCACGGGCCGCATCGATGACGTCATCAATGTCTCCGGGCATCGCCTGGGCACGGCGGAAGTGGAGAGCGCGCTGGTGGCCCACGACGCCGTGGCCGAAGCCGCCGTGGTGGGCTACCCCCACCCCATCAAGGGGCAGGGCATCTACTGTTACGTGCTGCTCAACCATGGTTACGCGGCGGAGGATCGGGGGCAGCTCATCGGCGCCCTCAAAGAACAGGTGCGCCAGGCCATCGGCGCCTTCGCGGCGCCGGATCTCATCCACATGGCCTCGGGCCTGCCCAAGACGCGTTCGGGCAAGATCATGCGCCGCATCCTGCGCAAGATCGCCGCCTCGGAGTACGACGGGATGGGGGACATCTCCACGCTGGCCGAGCCCGACGTGGTGGCGAGATTGATCGAGGAGCACCAGGCCAACCAGGCTTGAGCCCGCGCTTCCCGTGGCCCAGGTGATCGGGTGAAGTCAGAGCGCGGCGTCCCGGATGAATCGGCGGACGAGGGCTTCGAATCGCCCCGCCGAGGCCTGGCCGGCCTCCAGGACCTCCTGGTGGGTCAGGGGCTGATCCAGGATCCCTGCGGCCATGTTGCAAAGGCAGCTGATCCCGGCGACCTTCATGCCTTCGTGGCGGGCCACGATGGCCTCGGGCACGGTGCTCATGCCCACGGCGTCCGCGCCCCAGGCGCGGAAGGCGCGGATTTCCGCGGGGGTTTCATAACTGGGACCGGTGACGCCGATGTAGACGCCTTCCTGGAGGGTCTGCCCCAGGGCCTTGGCGGCCCGGTGAAGGGTGGCCCGGAGGGCGGGATCGTAGGCGCTGGAAAGGTCCTGGAACCGGGGGCCCGGCCCCGGGTTGGGGCCGATGAGGGGATTCTGCCCCGTGAAGTTGATGTGGTCGGTGAGCACCATGAGATCCCCCACCTGATGGTTGGGGTTCAGGGCGCCGGCGGCGTTGGTGAGCAGCACGGCCTTGACGCCCAACCGGCCGTAGAGGCGCATGGGCAGGGTGACGGTGGCCAGCGGGTGGCCTTCGTAATAGTGGAAGCGGCCCGCCTGAAGCACCACCTTCCGGCCTTCCAGCTCGCAGAAGATGAGCTGACCGCTATGGCCTTCGACGCTTTGGGGTGGGAAGCCCAGCTCGGCAAAGGGGATGGCCCGGCCCGTCAGGGCCTCGGGGCTGGCGGCCAGCGCGCCCAGCCCCGAGCCCAGCACGATGGCCAGCTCGGGAATGAAGGGGGCCTTGGCTTCCAGCAGTTCGAAGGCGGTGGCGGGCATGGGCACCTCAGGCCGCGGGGACCAGCTTCACCTTCACGGTGGTATCGGGCTGGAGCGTGGTCGGGCTCAGCATCCGCACGCGCACCAACCACGTGGACTCATAGCCCGTGGGCACCTGGAACGTGAGGGGGATGCTGGTGGTGGTGGAATCCGAGAAGGTGAAGGTCGAAATGGCCATGCCATCCGGAGTGCCGAGGCCGATGAAGGAGACCTCCACCTGCCCATTCGCCAGCGGGCCGCCGGGAAGCTCGACCGCGAACGCGTAGACCTTGGTGTGGCTCAGGGTGAACCGCGCGAAGGCGAGTTCGCCCACGGAGGTATTCCCATAGGTCCCGGCGACGGGGGTGGCCTTGGCCATGCTCAGGACCATCGGGGAGATGGGGGAACTCGCGGGCGAAGCGGGGTCGGAGATCGGGTTGGCACCCCAGGAGGTCACGAACGCGGAGAGGGGCCCAGCGCTGGGGCGAGGCCAGGGGATGTTGGAGGTGGGGACGCCCAGCTGGGTGAGCAGGTCCCGGATCACGCTGTCGGTGAAAGGCGAAGCGGTCGTAAGCCCGGGCAGGGTGGACTGCATGGCCTTCAGCTGGGGATAGAGGTTGATGGTGTCCAGGTTTCCGAAGGGCTCGATGAGCGAGACGAAGGGGGCGATGGTGGCGGGGAGGATGTTGTTCCAGTCCGCGGGAACCTCGCTTTGGGGAATGGCCTTGGCCTTGAGGGCCAGCTCCCATAGGAGGGCTGAGTAGAGGGGCGCGCAGAAGAGGTTGCGGTCGCCGGCGGGGACGGCGCTGAGATCCCGGATGTTGGTGTAGGTGACACCCGTTGAATGGGTATCGGCGATGTAGGGATTCTTCAGGATCACGGCCGCGAGGCCCTGGGGCATGCCTTCCAGGATGGCCATCTGGGCCTCCAGGTTCGAGAGGGGGGCGTCCTGGGGAAGGGGGGTGAACTTCCCCAAAGGGCTGCGTTGGCTGTAAAACCCGCTGCGGGAGACTTGCTGGAACAGGTAGGCCCTGGCCGCGAGGGTGACCAGCTTGGCCCGGTCCCAGGCGTCGTCGTTCAGGGGGCCGCCCTGGACGCTGCCGAAATAGTGGAAGGTGCCCGTGGGTGCGTCGAAGGAGGCGCTGAAACCGGTGGGCGAGGCGACCAGGGTGTTGGGGTCGATGGCCTGGCCCTCGGGATAGCTGCCCCGGTCCCATTCGACATAGGTCCCCCGGGATTCGGTTCGGCCCAGCAGGTAGTGGAGATCCAGGGTGGTGCCGGAACCCCCGGGAGTCACGGGAACGAGGGAGCCATTGGTGCCCAGGTAGGCGGCCATGTCCACGAAGGCATCGAGGATGGAAAGGACCCGGCTTCCGGTGGGGGCAGCCTCGAGTTGCCCGGCCTTTTGGTAGCCGTTCGGGTTGCTGCCGTCGACCAACCCCTGGCTGTAGCCGGGTACGAGGCGGGGGGTGAGGGTACCGGACTGGAGACGGAAAGCGGTGTCCGCGAGGAACCAGGAATCGCCCACGCCGATGTGGAAGTTGACGACGGTCTCCGGGCTGCCCGCCGCGACCTTGGACGTCACGACGTGGTTGACTGCCGGATCCGTGGGGGGAAGGCTGCCGTCCGGAGCCTTCCGGATGCAGTAGCGGAGCCGGTTCTGCTGGGGGAGCGTGCTGGCCATCCCGTTCGGATCCGCGACGAGGTTCACGTCCGCGGGGGTGCTGGCCGTGCCCATGTGGATGCTGCTCTGCACCTCCACCATCCACTCGAGGTCGGGATCGACGGTGAAGGAAAAGCTGCCATCCGCGTTGGCGGCCGAACCCTGGCGACCGAAGAAGATCTTGTCCTTGGTCCGGTCATCCGGGAAAAGCGGGTCGGGGACTGCGACCTTGCGGTAGAGGTTCACGGTGATGTACCGGGCGGGCAGGTTCACTTCGAACTTGGCCGGGTCGGTCTCCAATCCCGTGGGAACGCCGTTCACGTCGCGGACAAGGGGAATCCGGTCAAAGGTGACCTTGCCGCTGATCACGACGGCGCTTTCCAGGCGAGTGGGCGCATCGTTGGACTTCCCACACCCGGCCAGAGTGGCCAACAGGACTCCCCCCAGGACGAACCCGAGCTGGCGGAACGAAGGAAGAAGCGGCATGCGTACCTCGAAAACCCGAACCTAAAAGGCTAACACGGGGCTGCCGCCGGGCTTCGGTTCGAAGCCGACGGCTCCCCAGGGTGGGATGCTTCAAACGGCGGGGAGGTTCAGCGGGCTCCCAGGCGCGCGTTCACGGCCTGAAGCTCCTCTGGGATCTCCTCCTCGTCGTTCAGGAAAGGCAGGGGGTTGGTGCGGAGCCCGTGGACCTGGAGCTCGAAGTGGAGATGGGGGCCCGTGGCGTTTCCCGTGCGCCCGACTTCGGCGATCTTCTGGCCCCGGTTCACCACATCGCCCACGCTCACCAGGTTCATCCGATGGTGGGCGTAGAGGGTGACGACGCCATTGCCGTGGTCGATCATGACGTAATTGCCGTACTGGCGATGACGGCCGGCCACGACGACCTCTCCCGCCATGGCGGAGTAGACGTCCGTGCCCTGGGGCGCGTTGAGATCCACCCCTCGGTGGCGGCCCTTATAGCGGACGCGCTTCTTCCGGTTGTTCTTCACCCGGACCGTGCGGGACCGCATGCGGGGCCCCCAGTTGGAGCTCACGGTGCGGGTCTCCACGGGCCAGAGGAGGTCCAGGTGGTCCGGATCGGCGGGAATGAAGGCGTGGAGGGCCTCCTCCGGCTCGAGCACAGGGGCCACGATGCGGTTCAACTCCAAGGCGCGGGCGCTGGATTGGGGAACGGGCTGAGCCGGCGGAAAGGCCCCGGAGGGCTCCGGGAGCCGGGGGTGGAAGGGCAGCAGGCGCTCGAGGTGAGCCAGGCTTTGGTTCCGTGAAGCAGGCGTGGTGGGAAGGGCGGCCATGGGAGGCAGGGTGATGCCGGGTGCGGACGGGGCCGCTTCGAGGGCGGGCGCCGCCGAGGGAAGGTGGATCCGGGCGCCCGCCTTGATGCGGGTGGGCTTCAGGCCGGGGTTGGCCTCCACGAGATCGGCCACGGTAAAGCCGTGCTCCTTGGCGAGGCCATGAAGGGTCTGCCCCTTGGCCAGCACCACGGTCTCACCCGTGAGCACGGGCTTGGTGGTCGCCGCCTTGGTCGCCTTGATCCGAAGCTTGGTGCCCAAGGCCAGCTTTCCCAGGTCCTGGGAGGGGTTCAGACTCTCCAGCTGGGCGAGGCTCAGCCCGGCCTTCCGGGCGATGGCGGCGGCGGTCTCTCCCTGGCGGACCACATGGACCTCGGTGGTCGAGGCCGCGTGGCGGGGCTTCTTCTTGGCGGGGGCGGCTTGCAGGGAAAGGCTTGCAAGGGCCAGGGCAATGAGGGTGAGACGCACGAGGCCTCCATTCAAGGGAGGAAGATCCAGCTTCGCTAGGACTCCTGGGGGGTGATGCCCGAATGCAGAAAGAACGGGGGAGGTTCCTGCTAACGCGATGAACCTGACAAAAGGTTCACGTTCATTCTAACCGGAGGGGTAAGAAGTCGCGAATGAAACTATTTTCCAATCAGCAATTCCAGGGGGCTTGGTTCCAGGGCCAGGTGACGGTTCCCCGTCTCCCCCCTTCCTTGAGCAGGAGCCGTACCGGACCGAGGCTCATGCGGTGGCTGACGGCCTTGAGCATGTCGTAGAGGGTGAGCAGCCCGCCGGTGACTCCGGCCAGGGCTTCCATCTCCACCCCGGTCTTTCCCGTGACTTTGACTTCCACCCGGAACCAGGCCCGACGGGACTCGGGGTCCCAGGCGTGGTCCACGGAGATGGCGTCCAGGGCCAGGGGATGGCAGAGGGGGATCAGATCCGAGGTCCGCTTGGCGCCGTTCACGGCGCCGATGCGGGCCACGGACCAGGGGTCCCCCTTGGGGCCGCCACCCCGGGCAAGGGCCTCGGTGGCCACCTCGTCCAGTTCCAGGTAGCCCAGGGCCACGGCCCGGCGGAGGGTCGGAGGCTTGTCACCGACATCCACCATGCGGGGCCTGCCTTCGGGATCCAAGTGGGTCAGCTCGGCCATGGGTCCTCCGGATTCAGGATTGATTGCCTTGAGGATGATGGGGGTCACCCCGCAAGCGCCAGGAGGATATCCCTGAGGGCTGGCGTGTCCGGGGCGTAGGCCAAGGGTGCGAAACCGGCCAGCACCTCGGCGGCATGGTGGCCGTGGCCCACGGCCACGGAGGGCACCCCGGCCCGCTGGGCCATCTCCAGATCGAAGCTGGTGTCCCCGACCATGAGCAGTTCGTGGGCGGCGCGCCCCGTGAGCTGGCGGATGAGATCGAGGCTCTCGGGATGGGGCTTGCCGTGGGTGACCTCGTCCGGGGTGATGATGGGGTCGAAGAGTCCTTCCCAGTGGAACTGCAGCAGCTGGCGGTGAAGGGGTACCCGGCGCTTGGAGGTGGCGATGGCCATGGCCTGGCCCCGCCCCTGCAATTCCCGGAGAAGTTCATCCATGCCGGGAAAGGGCCGGATGAGCTCGGCCTCGTGCTCCACGTGCCCGAAGCTGCGGTAGGCGGGGAGCACCTGCTCCACGGTCAAGCCCAAGGGCGCGAAGGTCCGCTGGATGCCGGCCTCCACGGGGAGTCCGACGCAGTCCAGCCAGGCCTCCATGTGGTGGTGGGGCAGGCCCAGGGCATCCAGGGCATGGCGCATGCCGGCTTCGATGAGGGGGCGGCTATCCACGAGGGTGCCATCGAAATCGAAGACGATGAGGCGGGTCATGCCTCTCCTCCCTCCGTCTGGTCAGGCAGGGGTTCGGTTTCCGTGCCGAAGACCCCCTCCCACTTGGCGATGACGACGGAGGCGAGGCCATTGCCGATGACGTTGATCATCGTGCGGGCCATGTCCATGACCTCGTCCACGGCCAGCAGCATGGCGATGCCCGCCTCGCCCGGCAGATGGAAGCTGGCGATGGTGGCGCTGATGATCACGAGGGTGGCCCGGGGCACGCCCGCCACCCCCTTGGAGGTGAGCATGAAGGTGAAGACCATGGCCAGCTGGGTGCCGAGGCCCATGGCGGGGTAGGCTACGGGGTTCGCCGCGTGGGCCGCCTGGGCGATGGTGAGGCTCGCCAGCACGAGGTAGAGGGTGGAGCCGTCCAGGTTGAAGCTGTAGCCCGTGGGGATCACGAATCCCGCCACGCGGCGGGGCACGCCGAAGCGCACGGTCTCCTCCAGCAGTTTGGGCAGGGCCGCCTCGGAACTGGCCGTGGAAAAGGCGGTGATGGCCGGATCCTTGATCGCCTTGAGGAACGCGAAGATGCGGATGCCGAAGACCATCATCACCGGCACGAAAACGAGGACGAACAGCACGATGAGGGCGAAGTAGAGGCTTCCCACGAGGAGGCTGTACTGCTTCAGCAGGTGGCCCACGGCGCTCCAGCCCTGCACCCACTGGCCATGCACCATCTGGCCCGCGGCCATGTGGCTCACGTTGTAGGCCATGGCCCCGAAGACGCCCAGGGGCGTGAGCATCATGACCATGTCCGTGTACTTGAACATCGTCTGCGCCACGCCGTCGAAAAAGGCGAGCACGGGCTTGCCCCGATCCCCGACCTTGGTGAGCGCGATCCCGAAGAGCGTGGCGAAGATCACCACGGGCAGGATGTCCCCCTTGGCCGCGTGGTCCACGAGGTTGGTGGGGAACATGTGCAAGGCGATGTCCCAGCCGCTCTGGGGTTTGGCGGCCGCGATCGCCGTGTGGGCCCCGAGGTCGATGGGCAGGTGGGCCCCGGGCTGCAGCCAGTTGCCGATGCCCAGCCCGATGAAGAGGGCGAGGGTCGTGACGACTTCGAAATAAAGCAGGGCCTTGCCGCCCATGCGCCCCACGGCCTTGATATCCCCCGTCTGCGCGATCCCCACCACGATGGTGGAGAAGAGCAGCGGCACGATCAGTCCCTTGATCAGGCTGATGAAGGCCTTGGAAAAGAACTTGAAGAGGTCGTAGGCCTGGAAGCCATGGAAGGTGGGGTCCTGGTTCTGCGGGAAAAGGCCGCCCAGCAGGACGCCCAAGCCCAAGCCGAAGAAGATCCAAAAAGTACTAGACCGGTACCAGGGGCCCTTGCTCACCGACATCATCCGCCTCGTCGAGAATGCTCCAGTGTCCCATGGAACCGCGCGGGGCCCGATACTGATGGAATGCGATGCACCGCCTGCGACCTGGACCTGCCCGAGAACGCCCGCTTCTGCCCTTCTTGCGGGTTGCCCCAAGATTCCAGGACACGCCTGCCTGGACCGGAGGGGGCCGTGGCCACTCCAAAGCCAACCCAGCCGCTCACGGTGGAAGGCGGTGAGCGGGGGGCCTGGCGCTGGATCCTCATCCTCCTGCTCGCGCTGGAGCGGCTGGTGGCGTGGTGGGCCTTCCCCCTGGAGGATCCAAGCCGGGTGGTCGCGGAGTGGGAACCCACCTTTTTCTGGATCTACGGGCTGGCGGGATTCCTCCTCGCGGCATCCCTCCTGGCCCTTCGGAACCGCGCCGGGGGGTGGCTGGCGGGGTTGTCAGGTGTGGCCTTGCTGATCCGCAGTTGCGGGCCCCTGCTGGGGGAGAAGCCGGCCGATGGCGCCATCTGGGCGCTCATGGTCGCGAGCGCGACGCTCACCTTCGCCTTTTTCCACGAACAGAGCTGGTGGGGCCGTTCACTTGCCGTACAAGGATCCGCTTCAGAAGAGGATTGACAGCGGAAAGAGACAGGCGCAGGCTGAGGCCCTCAATCAGCCCTTTATATCCCCCCGATGAACCAGGAGTCGTTTGGCCCTGGCATCGCCATTTCAGGAGGTTCCATGAATCGCCGTATCGCCGGCCTGGGTCGGCTCCTTCCCATGATCGTCCTGGGTGTGCCGCTCATGGCCCAGGGCACCCAGACCGCCAGCATCACTGGCGAGGTGGTGGACAAGTCGGGTGCGCCCATCGCGGGCGCGAGGGTGAAACTGACCAGCCCCGCCCTGCAGGGTGCCCGCGAGTTCGTCACGGATGGCAACGGCCGCTTTGCGGCCCGCCTCCTGCCTCCCGGCGAATACCGGATCGTCGTGGCCAAGGAAGGTCTGGAAGTCCGCGTGCTCAACCAGCGCGTAGGCCTGGAGCAGAGCTTCAGCCCCAAGATCACCCTCACCCCCGTGGCGGGTGTGGTCGTCGAGGTGGTGGCGGCCAACGTGGCCGTGGACAAGACTGAAACCAAGTCGGCTCAGAACTACACCAAGGAGCAGATCGATACGCTGCCCGTAGGCCGTTCCAACCTCCTGGACATCGTCTACCTCGCCCCCGGCGTGGTCGCGAACGCCAGTGAGAGCCGGGGTGGCGTCTCCATCCGCGGATCGCTGGGCACGGGCAACCTGTTCCTCGTGGATGGTCAGAACATCAACGACAATCTGTACCAGGGCCAGCGCCTCGGCATCATCTTCGACTCCATCTCCGAGACGCAGGTCCTCACGGGCGCCCTGCCTGCCGAGTACGGCGATGTGGAAGGCGGCGTGGTCAATTCCGTCACCAAGAGTGGTGGTGACGAGTTCTCTGGATCCATCCGCTGGGATCTCAGCAACCCCGGTTGGAATGCCGTGAAACCCAAGGACGATCGCGCCAGCTACGCGAACAACGTCGGCAACCAGCGCAGCTTCCAGATGGACGGCCCCATCATTAAGAGCAAGCTCTGGTTCCACGTGGGATACTTCGACGATCATCCGAATGAGGTGAAGTCGCTCGATTCCAACACCTTCTTCAACGAAGCCACCTCGACCTACTACAGCCCGGCTGCGAAGAGCTACCAAGGGAAGACGGACGACTACCGCCGCGAGGCCAAGTTGACCTGGGCGGTGAACGAGAACCACACCGTCAGCGCCTCGTATCACAATTACAAGAACACCGCCGTGCAAAACTACGGAGCCGGTGACCTCGTCACGCTCACGAATCTGATCAAGTCGAGCGAATTCTGGAACGTGGCCTTCCGCTCCGTCTGGACGCCGAGCCTCACCAGCAGCATCCGATACGGCGAGAAGAAGTTCGCCTTCGGGCAGGTCGCGACCCCCGGGGCCAACACCACGGATTGGATCCTCTGGAACGGGGATGATGGCCTCTCCTACCGGAACAACCTCTTCAACCCCGCGGATCCCCAGCCCGATCAGCGGGACAATCGCACCTTCAACGCCAAGTTCACCTACTTCCTAACGGCCGCCGGCAACCACCAGATCGATGCCGGCCTCGACTGGTACGAGGGCACCACCAAAGCCAGCGGTGACCAGGGTCCCGTGAGCATCGTCGGCCCCGCGGGCTCCCCCACGGCCGGCAAGCGCCTCAACCAGTGGTGGGTGGATATCGGGGACTACGATCCCGTCGCCGGTACCGCCGCCGTCTTTGACGGGTACTTCGGCGAGTTCATCCCCGACAAGCTCACGGCGGCCACCACTGGCCTCTACCTGAACGACAAGTGGGAAGTGAACAACCAGCTGATCCTGCAGTTGGGTGTGCGCATGGATTCCTACAGCGCCAAGGGCCAGTTCAACGGCAAGGTCCAGTCCGGCAATGCCTTCAGCCCCCGCCTGGGCGTCAAGTACGACATCTTCGGCGACTCCGCCTGGGTGGCCGGCCTCAGCTTCGCCCGCTACAACGGCCGCATGCTGGAGACGATCCTCCAGAACCGCACCTACGTTAACAACAGCCGGTACTACGCCTTCGCCTGGACCGGACCGGCCCGCGCCACCTACGCGCAGATCCAGGATGTCAACAATTACGACTTCACGTCGGGGGGCATCGTGGATTACTCCGACGCCGCCCTCAACATCGTGATCCCCAAGAATCTGAAGCCCCAGACCGTGGATGAGTTGCAGGCGAGCATCGCCCACACCTTCCATTCCGCGCTATTCGGGAATGGCTACGCCAAGCTGACCCTCGTCTCCAAAAAGTGGGGCAACCTCATCGACTACCGCGCCGGCAATGATGGCCAGGTGACCGATTCCTTCGGCAATTCCTATTACCTGAAGACCTACTACAACAACTCCGACGCGACCCGCAAATACGACGCCATGGAACTCGAGCTGAACACCACCAAGGGCGAATGGAGCCTGGGTGGCTATATCAGCTGGAGCAAGCTCCGGGGCAATTTCGTTGGGGAAGGCGCCGCGACCCCTGGCCGCGGTCAGGGCCTTAGCTCCTACACGATCCAGGATGGCGTGCAGATGTACGATCCCGCGATCCTTAACCCCGATGGCTTCCTGCCCGGGCACGTGCCCCTGCGCATGCGTTGGACGGCCGTCTACTCCTCGTCGAACGCCCTGGGCAAAGTCAACTATGGCTTCGTCTACCGGTTCGATAGCGGCCTTCATTACTCCGACTCCCGAAATATCCGCCGCGCGGCGATCAACCCCGGCCTCAGCGGCCAGTTCGGCAGCAGTGCCACTCAGTTTCTGGGCGAGCAGGGCAATCACGTCTTTCCGGCGACCTCCTTCCTCGACTTCGGTTTCCAGCAGGACTTCGATATCGCCAAGATCGCCGGCAAGATGGTCAGCGGCTTCGCCAAGTTCGACATCAGCAATGTCCTGAACCACCAGCAGGTGGCCAGCTTCAATACAACCTATGAATCCGTCGGTTCTGCGGGCAGTTACACGGATCCTTGGGTCAAGGGCGGTTCCTATGGCCAACCCACTGGGGCGAACCACTACGGCGCAGCCCGCACGGTCAAGATCTCCTTCGGCGTGAAGTTCTAGCCCAAGCCCACCGCGACTAGGAAAAAGAGGAGGGGGCTCATGGCCCCCTCCTCTCGTTACGATAGTAAAGGTATACCGGGGGTCAATCCCTGTGGAGGTTTCATGGCACAGGGCGGCCGGAATTGGCTGAACACCCTCTTTCTGTGGGGAACGCTCCTCGCGGCGGCGGTGGCTCTGCCCCTGCACCTGGCCCTGAATGGCTGGAACTGGACGGAGTGGATCGTCTCCCTCTCCATGGTGTTCATCATTGGCACGGCTATCAGCGCCGGCTATCACCGCCTCTTTTCCCACCGCGCCTACCGGGCCACGGCCCCCTGGCGTGCCCTGATGCTGTTCTTCGGGGCGGCCTCCTTCGAGAACTCGGCCCTGAAGTGGTCCAGCGACCACCGCATCCACCACCGCCATGTGGACGACCCGGAGAAGGATCCCTACGCCATCGTCAACGGATTCGCCTGGGCCCATTGGGATTGGGTCATGAAGGGGCCTGACATCCCCCTCCAGGGCGTCGAGGACCTCCGCAAGGACCCCATGGTGCGGTTCCAGCACGATCACGTCTTCCTCGTGGGGGCCGTCGCGGCCTGCATTCCCCTCGTCATCGGCCTGGCCACGGGCAACTTCTGGGGCCACCTCGTGGTGGGCCTCCTCGTCCGCATCGTGCTGACCCACCACACGACCTTCCTGATCAACTCCGCCGCCCACGTGTTCGGCAGCCGCCCCTACACCGAAGAGAACAGCGCCCGGGATAACTGGTTCCTGGGTTTCCTTACCTACGGCGAGGGGTATCACAACTTCCACCACATGTGGCAGTGGGACTACCGCAACGGGGCCAAGTGGTGGCAGTACGACAGCACCAAGTGGATCCTCAATGCCCTGCGTCCCACGGGCATGGTGTATGACTTCCGCCGCGTCCCCGCCGCCGTCATGCGCCGGGCCGAGCTGGCCGTGGAGGCGCAGCGCCTGCAGGCCAAGCTCGCCGCCAAGAAGGCGGATGGCGTGGATTCCCTGCACGATCGGCTCGCCACCGCCCGCGCACGCATGGATGCCGCCATCGCGAACATGCATGAACGTCGTGAATCCTGGGGCCGCAAGCGGCGGGAGCTCAAGGTTCTGGGCCACGCCAAGGCCGAGGCTTTCCGCATGGCCAAGGACGAGTGGAAGCTGGCCATGGCCCGCCAGAAGGCCGAGCTGGCCGAAGCCTGGGCCGAGTGGAAGGCCACGCGACAAGCCGTCCTCGCCGCTGCCTAGAGTCTGCGCCACACCGTCACGGCCCCCTGTTTCCGGGGGCCGTGACGCGTTAGGGAGACTGCCCCTTCGAGGGACGGAGGGCCCATGGGATACTGGCGTGTTCGCTCTTTGGAGGTTCCATGGCCCAGTTCGACGTGATCGTGATCGGTTCCGGCCCCGGCGGGTACATCGCCGCCGTGCGCGCGGGCCAGCTGGGGCTCACGGCCGCCATCGTGGAGAAGGATCCCTCCGGCCTGGGAGGCACCTGCCTCCGCCGGGGCTGCATCCCCGCCAAGACCTGGCTGGAGACGGCCCACCGCCTGGAGCAGATGCAGGATTCCGCTGACTACGGCATCGATGGCGTGGATCCCAAGTCCCTCCGGGCCAACCTCGAAAACATCGTCAAGCGCAAGAACCGCATCGTGCTGAAGAACGGCAAGGGCATCGAGTACTTGATGAAGAAGAACAAGGTGCAGGTCATCAAAGGTTTCGGCAAGCTGCTGGGCGGCGGCCAGGTGCAGGTGACCGGGGAAACGGGGGCTGAACTCCACACCGCCAAGAAGATCATCCTCGCCACGGGGTCCGTGCCCCGGGAGCTGCCGGGCTTGGAGACGGATGGCGTGCGCGTGCTCAACAGCGACCACATCCTGGACCTGAAGACCCTGCCCGAGCACCTCGTCATCCTCGGCGCCGGCGCCATCGGCGTGGAGTTCGCCTCCACCTTCGCCCGGTTGGGCTCCAAGGTCACCCTCGTGGAACTGGCCGACCAGGTCCTCCCCATCGAGGATCACGAGGTGGGCAAGGAGCTGGAGAAGATCCTCGCCAAGTCCTACAAGATGGACATCCGCGTGAAGACGAAGATCGCGAGCATCGAGCGCGGTGCGGACAAGGTGGTCTGCCACCTCGAAGGCGAGAAGCCCGGCGTGGTGGAGTGCAGCCACCTCCTCGTGGCCGTGGGCCGCGGCCCCGTCACCGCCAGCCTCGGGTTGGAGGCCACCCAGGCCAAGGTGGATCGGGGCTTCGTGGAGATCGACGGCTTCATGCAGACCTCCGAGCCTGGCCTTTACGCCATCGGCGATATCGTGCGCACCCCCATGCTCGCCCACGTGGCCTCCGACGAGGGCATCGTCGCCGCCGAGCACATCGCCCAGTCCCTGGGCAACAAGGACGTGCACCCCCACCCCATCAACTACGACCGCGTGCCTGGCTGCACCTACTGCGACCCCGAGGTGGGCTCCATCGGCCTCACAGAGAATAAGGCCCGCGAGAAGGGCAAAGACGTGCAGGTCGGCGTCTTCCCCTTCATGCCCATGGCCAAGGCCAATATCGTGGGCGAGCCCCACGGCTTCATCAAGATCGTGGCCGACAAGACCTACGGCGAGATCCTGGGCATCCACATCATCGGCCCCAAGGCGACCGAGCTCGTGAGCTCCAGCGTCGCCCTCCTCGGCGGCGAGTACACGGTGAACGAACTCATCAACACCATGTACCCCCACCCCACCCTCAACGAGGTGTTCCCCGAGGCGGCCCGCGCCGTTCACGGGCGTGCGTTGAATATGTAGAGGGGTAGGAACAGGATGGACAGGGTTAACAGGATGAAAAGCGTCGGGCCTACGGTCCTCCCATCCTGTTCATCTTGGCTTTTCATCCTGTCCATCCTGTTCAGCTCGCTGCCGGGTTGGGCCCAGTCCCAAGGCCGCCTCGTCTACCGCACCCGCGCCGGCCGCGCCGTCACCTTCCAGGTGGTGGATGGCGGCCACCCCGCCCTGATCTCCCTCCAGCGGGAGCAGGGCGACGCGGAGACGCTGCGCCAGTTCGTGCTGGTGCACAGCGGGCCCGAGAAGCTGATCGACGCGGGGGCCCTGCCGCAGCAGGAGCAGGCGCCTGCGGCGTGGAAGGTGAGCCACAAGGAGACCCGTGTGTTGCTCAAGGGCCGGGAAGCCACCTACTGGCGCTACACGCCGGGCCTGGTGCTGCCCGTGCGCTTCAAGGCCCTGAAGGCGGAGTGGGCCTTGATGGCGGCGGAGCTGCCTCCGAAGATGATGGTGGAACGGGGAGAACAGCGATGAAGATGTTCGAGCGCAGCGCGGCGATGACCGGGTGGTTCGATCAGTACGCGAAGGACCACACGCACATCCTCACCCACCGGACTCACGCCCTCTGCATCCCGCTCATCGTGTTCACCGCCATGGGCTTCCTGCACCAGATCCCGGGCCGCTATCCGGTAGGGGGCGTGCCCATGGGCTGGGCGGAGCTGCTGCTCTCCCTGGTCGTGTTCTTCTACGCCCAGCACGACCTCAAGCTGGCCCTCGTGGCGGGGCCCCTGGGCGCCCTGATGTGCGTGGGGGCGAGTTTCATCTCCTGGCCCATCCACCTCGCCATCGCCGTTCCCGCCTGGATCCTGCAGCTGGCGGGCCACTGGGTGTGGGAGAAGAACCAGCCCAGCTTCGCCACGAACCTCGTGCAGCTGCTCATCGGGCCTGCATACTTCCTGGATGGGCTCTTCAAGAAGGGGTGATCAGCGCTCGGCTTCAAGCCCCTTGAGCAACCGCTCCCGCAGGGCCGGGGGCAGGCGCTTCCGGCGCTGGTCGCCTTCGATCATGGCGCTGTAGGTGTCGTTGCCCAGGAGCTGCATGGGTGTGACGCCGCGGTCGCGCGCCTCGCCGAGCACTTCGCCGAAGCGCACGAGGTCGTTGTCCTTGTAGTGGGCGACGAGCAGCAGGGCCAGGATGTCGGGGTCCGTGGCGTCCTTGGGGCTGGCCTCCAGCACCGTCTCCAGGATGTGGATGGCCTCCCGGGGGCGGCTGTCCAGGGCGCGCTCCGCTTCCCGGAGGAGGTTGTCGTAGCTGCGCGGGGCCTTGGCAGGCTTGAGGCCGGGCAGCCTTCCGCCCTGGCTGAGCCAGAGCCCGGTGCCGCCCAGGCTCAACAGGAGGAGGGCGGCGGCGATCCAGAGGCCCTTGCGGGATGGCTTCGGGACGGAGGCCAGGGCTTCGGTGGCCACCCGGGGCGCCGTGGTGGCATGGGGATCCACCCGCTGCAGGGCCGTGGTGGCGTCTTCGGCGGGGGCCCAGCGCGGATCCAACGCCGAGCGGAGGCTGCGGGCCAGGTCCAGCAGGCTGGGGAAGCGGGCGATGGGATCCTTGGCGAGAGCGCGGCCCAGGACGCCCCGCAGGGCCGGGCTGAGGCCCTCCAGGTGGACGGCGTCCAGGTCCTTGGGGGCGTCGTGGATGATGTGGTAGACGACGGCGCCCGTGGTGTCGCCCTGGAAGGGGCGCTCGCCGCTGAGCCCCTCGAAGAGCAGCACGCCCACGCTGAACTGATCGCTGGCGGCCGTGGCCTGGGCGGTGCGCAGGTACTCGGGCGCCATGTAGGCGAGGGTGCCCACCACCTGACCCGTCTGCGTGAACTCGGCCCCGCTGATCTTCGCCACGCCGAAGTCGAGGATCTTGGCCACGGGCCTGCCCTCGTCGCGGCTCACCATGATGTTGGCGGGCTTGATATCGCGGTGGATGATGCCCTGCTTGTGGGCGTGGTGCAGGCCCTCGCAGACCTGGGCCACCACCTCCACGAGATCGCCCCGGCTCAAGGAGCGATGGGAGAGCAGATCCGCGAGGCTCTCGCCCTCCACGAACTCCTGCACGAGGTAGAGGAGGTCGCCCTCCCTGCCGAATTCAAAGACGGTGACGACGCCCGGGTGCTTGAGCCGGGCCGCGGCTTGGGCCTCGCGCTCGAACCGGGCCACCACGTCGCCGCCCATGCTCACGCCCACCAGCTCCGGGCGGATGGTCTTCAACGCCACCTCCCGGCCCAGGGCCGGATCCCGCGCCAGGTACACCTCCCCCATGGCCCCCCGGCCCAGGGGGCGGAGGATCTGAAAGCGGCCGAGGGTGTCCATGGGGACATCTTCTCAGTTCAGGTGCCTCCAGAGCCACGCGAAGCTGAGGGCGTTCAGCAGGCTGTGCCCGAGGATCACGAGGCCGAGCCCGCCGCTCCAGCGGGCGGCGGAGCGGGCCGCCACCCCCCCCAGGGCCGTGTAGGCGAAGGCCAGGGGCGCGGCCACCCATCCGAAGACGAGTCCGTTGGCGACGAAGTGATGCAGGCCGAAGGCGGCGCCGTGCTGGAAATCGTTCCACCGGGGGCGGGCCCGGGGCAGGGCGTGGCGCCAGTAGACTTCCTCGCAGATGGAATTCACGGTGAGCGTGTAACCCACGTAGCTGGCGAAGCCCCCGGGCCAGTGGGCCAGGAAGGTCTGCGCTCCGGCCACGGGCAGGGGTGGACCGGGGCGCTGGAGGAGCCAGGGCACCGCGAGGGCGGTGGCGGCCAGGGGCAAGAGAGTCCAGCGGGGGATCCGGCCCAGCCGGGGGCGCGGGTGGCGGGCGGCGGCGTGGAGGCAGAGCGCGTGGTAGCCCAGCAGGGTCACCCAGGGCAGGTGCGGCAGCAGGGCGAGGGTGCCCCCGATCCACAGCGCCGGCACCCAGAAGGGCATCGCGTCACCTCCCCGTTACCCGGTGGTTCCAGGGTGGTCCCATCGGCGGGGAATGCCAGGGGATGAATCGGGCCCCTGCCTACTTGAACCAGGAATCCAGGTTCATCCCCAGCCGCAGGAGGATCCACCGCCCCGGCTGGGGGTAGGGGAAGGTCGTGCTGCCGCCCTGCCGGTAGGTGCGATCCAGGAGGTTCCAGGCCCGGAGTTCGAGGTGGGATCCGGTCCCGGCGAGGCCCTCCCAGCGCAGGCCCGCATCCAGCGTGGTCACGGCGGGTTCGCTGTGGCCCGGGTCGCGGTAGCTCACGGCGGGGCTCGGCACGGGGCCCGTGTTGGCCGGGAAGGAGATGTCGATGGGGGCCCGCTGGCGGGAGCTGTGATGCACCTGGAGGTTGGCCCACATGGCCTGGCTGCCCACCTCCACCAGCTTGCCGTCCAGCACCACGTGAGCGGAAAGCGGGGGCACGTGGTCGATGCGGCCGTCCCCGGCCCCGATGGAATGGGCCTCGATCACCCGCTGCCAGCTGAGCGTGGCGCGGGCCTGGAAGCGGCTCCTCAGGTGGCCTGCCTCCAGCTCCGCGCCCCAGGTGCGCATGCGGCCCGCGTTCGTGTAAATCGGCTCCGAAGGCAGCGCCTGGTTGTTCCGGAAGATGACGTCCCGGAAGGTGTTGTGGAAGAGGTTGAAGGCGAGGCGCTTCTCCCCGTCGGGGCTCGTCCAGCTGGGGGTGATCTGGAAGGCCTCCAGGTGCTCGGGCTTCAGATCCACGGCCCCCCGGTAGCTGGCGAGGCTGTTGTAGCGATACCAGTAGGGGGCATCCACGAAGCTGCGCGCGTAGCTCACCTTCAGCTCCGCGTCGGCGGTGGGCAGCCAGATCCAGGCGAGGCGGGGGCTCAGATCCGAGACCGGGTCGCCCTTGTGCCGGTGTTTCCGATCGAGGCGCAGGCCCACGTTGAAGATGTGCGCCGCGGAGGCGTGGTGCTTCACCTGAGCGAAGGCGCTGAGCGTCTGCTCCGATCCGGGTTCCAGCAGCGGCGTCGCGGTGGAATCCCCGAAGGCGGTCCACTGGCCGTTGGTGCCCCGGGGGAAAGCGCTGGAGCGGAGGTCCAGGTAATCCACCTCCGCGCCCAGGAGGAGGGAGCCATCGCCCACGGCATCCTCGTAGGGCCGGATCAGTTCCATCCGGGCCGTCTGGCTCCGTTCGTTCCAGGAAGGCATGGCGAAGCTGCGGGTGGCGGGATCGGTGACGATGACGGCGCGCAGCTCATTCGCGTCGAGCCCCAAGTGCAGGTTCAAGGCCCAGGCGCCCAGGTCCCGCTGAAGGGTGGCGCCCAGGTGCTGGCTGAGGCTGCCCAGGCCGGGGCCCTCGCCCTGGAGGAGCCGGTACTGGCCGTACTCGTAGACTTCGCCCGTGACGCCGCCGCCGGAGAAGGGCTCCACGTAGTGGCTGTAGCGCTGGTTGGCGAGCAGCGTCACCGAACCGAGCCGATAGGTGAACCCGAGGTCGTAGCTGGGGCGATCCTTGAAGGCGTAGAGGAGGGCGTTGCCATCCTTGGGAAGGCGGCTCCGGTCCTCCGCGGTGGGGACGGGGCGGGCCTCCCCTTCGTTGCCGTACCACTGCCCCCAGAAGAGGAGTTCCTGGTCGCCCGGCTGGTCGTGCCCCGCTACGACGCTGAGGAGGCGCTGGCCATGGTTCCCCGAGCCGAGGGTGACCTGCGTGCCCTCCACCTCCCAGGGGCGCTTGGTGACGAGGTTCACCACGGCGGTGAGGGCCACGTTGCCGTAGAGGCTGGAGCCGGGCCCCCGCAGCACCTCCACCCGGGCCAGCCGATCCAGCGAGATGCTCCAGTCGGGGCCGGCCATGGCATAGGCCCGCGAGTTGAGCCGGTGCCCGTTGAGCATCACGAGGATCTTCTGCTGGGAACTCGCGTAGGCCCCGTGCATGGCGACGTTGGGCTCGTTCTGATCCTCCACGGCGGTCACGCCGGGCACGAAGGCCACGAGCAGATCCTTCAGGGTGCGGGCCCCCGAGCGCTGGATCATCTCCGCCGTGATCACGGTGACGGGCACCGGAGCTTCCCGCACGGATTCAGGCCGCCGGGAGGAGCTCTCCACCCGCGTCGCCATCAGCGCCTTGAAGGCCTCCAGGCGGTTGGGGGCCTCTTGGGCGCTCAGGCTGGCGAGGAGGAACAGCGGGAGGGACCCGCGGCGGATCGGCATGGGGTGGGCCCGGGGAGGCTCGGAAAAGAAGGTGGAAGGGGATGGAGTGGCTCCAATGTACCTCAAGGAACGCGAAGCCCCCGGGGGAATGCGCCGGAGATGCGGGGCCCTGGATCGAGGCCCTCAGGCCCAGCCGAACGTGAGCTTGCGGAGGGCCCGGGCGGCCGTGCCCCGGTAGGTGGCCTCCCCCATGAGGACCTCCGCCATGATCCGTGGCCCCCGGGGATGCTTCACCCCCACGCGCCAGGCCAGTTCGGGCGCAGCGTAGAAGGCCCGGGCCAGGCGCCGGGCCCACAGCATGTCGGCCCCCAGCGTCTCCGCCATCACGCGGGAATATTCGGCCAGCGGGTTTTCAGTGCGTGTGGCGAGCAGGGTCTCCGCGGCCTTGAGGCCGCTCCAGATGGCGGGCCGGATGCCCTCGGCGGTGAGCGGGTCCACCACGCCGGCGGCCTCCCCGATGACGAGGGCGTGGTCCGTGTGCAGGGGGCGATCCCCATCCCAAAGCAGGATGGGATGGGCCATGCGGTGGCAGTCGGCGAGCCGCAGATCGAAGCCCCGGAGGTAGCCCTCCAGCCGCGCATCCAGGGAGCCCTCGGGCTTGCCACGGAAGGCCCCGATGCCGCAGCTCTGGCCATCGGCCTTGGGGAAGTTCCAGAGGTAGCCCGTCTTCACGGTGCCGAAATCCAGATGCACGATGTCGGGGGCCACTGGTGGAACGGGGCTCTCCACTTCGATGGCCCCGGCCAAGGCCCGCGTGGCGGGCTTCAGGCCCAGGAGCTTGGCCGTCACGCCCAGGGCCCCATCGGCCGCCACGACGATGCGGGCGCGGTGCACGCCTCGAGAGGTGGCGAGGTGCCAGGCCTCGCCCTCCCGGGTGAGGGTTTTCAATGCGGAGTCCGCCTCGAAGGCCACGCCTGCGGCCACGGCCTGATCGACCAGCAGCTGATCGAAGATCTCCCGGCGCACCATCCAGAGCAGATCCCGGCCGAGGTCCAGTTCCACGGCATCCTCATCCGCCTTCCAGGTGAACCGGACCTTCGTAGGGCGCAGCGAGATGGCGGGGGAGAAATCGAAGGGCAGCCACCGGCCCACCTGGGGGCTCACGCCGCCGCCACAGGGCTTCACCCGGGGGAAGGGCGCCTTGTCGAGCAGCAACACGGACTTGCCCCCGCGGGCCAAGGCCCAGGCGCACACGGAGCCCGCGGGGCCGGCCCCGACGATGGCGACGTCGTGGATCGTCATCGGGCGGTCCCCATGGCCGCGGTGGGCATTTTCCCAGGGCCTGAGGGAAATCTTGATCGGGCTGGGGTATCCATTTCGCCTGGGTTCATCCATTCAGCATAGGACGCTCTCAAGCTTCGAGGTCGCGCCGCCGCCCTTCGAGGCTCAGCCTGCGCCCGCTGTTCAGCACCACGCTGAGGCTGCTGGCCATCATGGCCGTGGCGGCGAGGATGGGGTGCACGTGGCCGCCGAGGGCGAGGGGGATGAGCGCCAGGTTGTAGCCGAAGGCCCACAGCAGGTTCTGGCGGATGCGGGAGACGGCGAGGCGGCCCAGCTTCAGGAAGGTGGGGATGCGGCGCAGGTCCCGATGCACGAGCACGAGGCCCGCGCTCTCCAGGGCCACGGAGGCGCCGCTGCCCAGGGCGATGCCGAGGTCCGCCTGGGAGAGGGCGACGGCGTCATTGATGCCGTCGCCCACCATGGCGGCGGGGCCCACGGTGGCCTGGATGCGGGCGAGGTGGTCGGCCTTCTCCTGGGGCAGGGCCCCCCCGATGACGCAGCGGGGCTCGATGCCCACCTGCGCGGCCACCTTGAGGCAGGTTTCCAGGCGATCGCCGCTGAGCAGCCAGGGTTCGACCTTCAGGGCCTTGAGCATGCGCAGGGCCTGGGCGGCTTCGGGACGCACCTGATCGCCCAGGGCGAAGAGGGCGAGGGGCCGCGGGCCATGCGCGAGGATGACGAGCGATCCCTCCAGGCCATCCCCCGCGAGCCAGGCTTCGGAGACCGCCACGCCCATTTCCTTGAGCCACCCGGGGCGGCCGATGCGCAGGGGCTGGCCCTGCAGGACGCCCTCCACGCCGAGGCCCGCCCGTACGCGGCGGTCGGCCACCTCAGGCAGGGCCTCCCCTTTGTCTTGCAGGCGGGTCATCCCCTCCCGGAAAAGGCGCTCCGCCAGCGGATGGGTGCTGATCTCCTCCAGGGCGGCGGCCAGGGCGAAGGCGCGGTGCTCATCAAGGCCGTCGAGGCGAAGCCCCAGCAGCTCCAGCTTGCCCGTGGTGAGGGTGCCCGTCTTGTCGAAGACCACGGCCCTGACCTTCGGCGCCGCTTCCAGCACCTCGCCACCCTTGAGCAGGATGCCGCGCCGCGCGCATTCGCCCACGGCCTGGATGAGCACCATGGGCGTGGCGAGGCCCAGGGCGCAGGGGCAGGCCACCACGAGCACGGCCACGCCCGCCATGAGGGCCTGCGTGGACGTCGCCTGCTGGGCGAAGGCCAAGAGCCCCGCCAGCAGGGCCAGGGCGAGCACCGTCGGCATGAAGATGGCGGCGATCTTGTCGGCGAGGAGTTGCAGCGGGGGCTTGGCGGAGAGGGTTTGCCGCACCCGCTGCACCACCTGGGCCAGCAGGGTGGATTCGCCCACCTGGCGGGCCTCCAGCTCCAGGGTGCCATCCTGCAGCAGCGTGCCCGCGAGCACGTCCTGGCCTTCGGCGATGGCGATGGGGCGGGGCTCGCCCGTGAGGCTGCTGGTGTCGAGCCAGCCTTCGCCGGCGAGCACGCGGCCATCCACGGGAATGCGCTCGCCCGTCTTCACGCGCAGGCGATCGCCGGGCTGGACTTGGGTTTGGGGGACTTCCTGCCAGGTGCCCTCCATCCACTTCTCCGCGCCCTTGGTGCTGAGGTGGAGGAGGCCCTGCACGGCCCGCTGGGCCTTGCGCTTGCTGCCCTTTTCGAGGGCCCGACCGATGACGAGGAGGCTCACGAGCATGGAGGCGGTGTCGAAGTACACGTGGTGGCTCTTCATCACGAGCATCGTGTAGAGGCTCACGAAGAAGGCCATGACCGCCCCGAAGCCCACGAGGCTATCGGTGTTGGGGCTGCCCAGGCGCACGCGCCGCCAGCCGCTCACGAGGATGGGCCAGCCGCAGTAGAGGAGGACGGGCAGGGCGGAGAGTCCCGTGACGTAGGTGAAGACGCCGCGGATGTCGTCGGGGATGGGGTTGGGCTCGTAGACCCGCTCCATGAAGACGAGCTCGCTGAGCCAGTTCCGCCCCCCATCGTGGGCGAAGGCCGCGTACATCACCATGGCGTTCATCATGGCATTGGCACCGAGCACGATGGCCAGCACGAGGCGGATGGCGGCGTGGAGGTCCGGCGCGTCGTCGTCCGCGTGCTGCAGTTCCTTGGCGCCGAAGCCGTACTTCGCCAGGTGGGGCCCCAGCTCATCCTTGCGCACCACGCTGGGCGCGAAGAGCACCTGCGCCACCTCGGACACCGGCTCCACCACGGCCTTCACGACGCCGGGCCGGCTTTGCAGCAGCCCCTCCACCAGCGGCGCGCAGGAGCCGCAGGCGATGCCCTCCACCTTCAGCCATACCTCGTTGTAGGGCCCCGGGGGCAGTTCCGCCGCGCCCTCGCCCCCCTTGAAACGCGGCCCCTGCTTCGCGGCTTCCTCGGGGCCGAGGATCTCGAAGACCTGCGCGCAGCCCGGGCAGCAGAAGGCGAAGGCCTGGCCGTGGACGAGCCGCTCCGTGCGCCCCTCGTGGATGGGGGAGAGGCAGAGGTCGCAGTGGGCCTTGGGAGCGGTCACGCCGCGCGCCTAGCTTTCCGTCTTCAGCGTTTTCGCCAGAAGCTGGGTGCGGATGAAGCCGTCCAGGTCGCCGTCCAGCACCTTTTGCGTCTGGCTCGTCTCGTGGCTGGTGCGATGGTCCTTGACCATCTGGTAGGGCTGGAGGACGTAACTGCGGATCTGGCTGCCCCAGGCCACGTCGGCCTTATCGCCGCTGGCGGCGGCCACCTTGTCCTCGAATTTCTGGCGCTCCAGCTCGTAGAGGCGTCCCTGGAGCACCTTCATGGCGGTCGCGCGGTTCTTGATCTGGCTTCGCTCGTTCTGGCAGCTGACGACGATGCCCGTGGGCAAGTGGGTGAAGCGCACGGCGGATTCCGTGCGGTTCACGTGCTGGCCGCCGGCGCCGCTGGCGCGGAACACGTCGATCTTCAGATCCTTGTCGGGGATCTCCAGATCGATGGTGTCGTCCAGCTCGGGGCTCACGTAGACGGCGGCGAAGCTCGTGTGGCGGCGCTTGGCGGAGTCGAAGGGGCTGATGCGCACGAGGCGGTGCACGCCCGCCTCGGCCCGGAGGTAGCCGTAGGCGTAGGGGGCCTCCACGGAGAAGGTGGCGCCCTTGATACCGGCCTCCTCCCCCTCCTGCTGGTCGAGGATCTCCGTCTTCCAGCCCTTGGATTCGCAGAAGCGCAGGTACATGCGCAGGAGCATGGCGGCCCAGTCCTGGCTCTCGGTGCCGCCGGCGCCGGCGCTGATGCTCACGATGGCGTTGTTGGGATCCAGATCGCCGCTGAGCATCATGCGGAGCTCGGCGTCTTCGATGTCCTGCCGGAGGGAGGCCTCCAGGGTCTCGGCCTCGGCGTGCATGCCCGCATCATCCCGGGCCAGCTCCAGGGCGGTCTCGAGATCCTCCAGGCCGCCGTTCAGCTTCTTGGCGAGGGCGATGCCATCCATGAGGACGCCCCGCTGCTTGAGGATGGGACGGGCGGCGTCGGGGTCATCCCAGAAGCCGGGGGCCAGGGTGCGCTCCTCGATCTGCTCCAGCTCCAGCTTCTTGCGCTCGGGGTCCAGGTGGTTCACGAGCTGGGCCACCCGGGGCTGAAGCTCATTCTTGGCGCGAACCAGGCTATCAAAATCCATGCAGCATCCTAGGAGCGTAACCAAGTAGCCGAAGGGACCGCGCTGGAGAACCAGCCTAGTGCCCCAAGGCAACCGAGCGAAGGTGGTGCGGGTTCACCACTGAGTGAGGTTAACGAAGGGGCGCGACGGCTGGTGCTCCAGCCCGAAGGGTTGAATCCAAAGGGGCTTGACCCGGCGTCGGGCTGCTTGGACGATGAACCCGCATCGCCCTTCGCAGCCCTCCTTGTCTGAAGCCCCTTTGGATTCAACGCGGTTTCCTTCGGTTACTTGGTTACGCTCCTGTGCCTGGGGGACAGGCAACCTTTCATTCTAGGGGCTCTGGCCTCTGGGCTCTAGGCTCTTGCTGCCGCCGACCCGCCCAGAGCATCGGCTGGGTCGCGGTCAGCAAGAGCCCAAAGCCGGGAGCCCAAAGCCCGTTAGACTAATCGGATGCCCGAATATCATCCGCTCCTGCCCGCGGACCTGGAGCCCACGATGCGGGGGTTCCTGAAGGGCCATGCGGGGGCGGATCTGGCCTACTGCCGCTGGGAGCACGCCCAGCCCAAGGGGCGCGTGGTCATCTGCCATGGCTACGGGGAGCACGGCGAGCGCTATCGCCACATCGCCCATTGGCTGCACCACCTGGGCTGGTCCGTGTCGGCCATGGACCACAAGGGCTTCGGCCGCTCCAGCGGCATCCGGGGCGATGCGGACGCGGGGATCCGGGGCTTCGTGGATGACTTCGCCCTCTTCCTCCGTCAGGAGCGCCGCTACGACGCCGCCCGGACGGGGGCGCCCCCGCGCGTGAAGGATGGCGTGCCCCTGCCCCCCCTGGCGGTCTGCCCGCAGATCGTCCTGGCCCACAGCTTTGGGGGCCTGGTGGCCCTGCTGACGCTGCTCTGGCACGCGGACACCCTGGATGGCCTGATCCTGAGCAGCCCGGCCATCAGCCTGCGCAAGGGCTCCCGGGCCTGGCAGGCCCTGGGGAAGCTGCTGGTCTGGCTCATCCCCCATCGCCCCTTGAACATCGGGGGCAACAAGCACGACGTCTGTTCGGATCCCGTCCTCGTCCAGCGGTACCTCGCGGATGCCCTCTGCCATAAGTGGGCGACGCCTGCCTATGGCGAAGCGCTTGCCGAGGGGCGGCGGGAGTTGCTGACGCTGGGCCAGGAACTGGAAAAGCCCATCCTCCTGCTCGATGCCACGGATGACTGCGTGGTGGATGCCGAAGTGGCGAATCCCCTCTGGGACGCGGTCCATCCTGGCATCCTGGAGAGGCACCGGATGGAGGGCTTCAAGCACGAGGTCTTCCACGACAAGCGCAGGGCCGAGGCCCAGGAGCTGGTCGAGGCCTGGATGACCCGAGTCGCCTCCGCCTGGAACCCCGGGGCCCCCGCCCGCACGCATGCATGATGGAGTACTCGATGAAGGTTGGTTTGAAGCAAGCGATTCCCGCCCTGACCCTGGCCCTGCTGGCCGTGGGTCTCGGTTGCCGGAAGGCGAAAAAGGTGCCCGGCCAGACGGGGATCACGGCGGCCCAGCTCCTCACCGAGGGGGATGCCCTCCTCAAGCGGGGGAAGTGGTCCGAAGGGCGCCAGAAGCTCCGGGTGCTGGAGGAGAACCTCCCGGGCACGGCCGAGTACCCCGCCGCGAAGCTGCTCCTCGCCGATAGCTTCTTCTTCCAGGGGACGTCGAGCTACCCCGAGGCGGCGGTGGAGTACCAGAGCTTCCTCAACTACTTCCCCAAGCATGAGCGGAGGCCCTACGCCCTCTACCACCTGGCCCTCTGCCACTACGCCAGCATCGAGAGCGCCGAGCGCGATCAGTCCAACACCAACAAGGCCATCGAGGCCTTCAAGCTGATCCTCGAAGAGGCGCCCGGCAGCCCCTACGTGCCCGAGGTCCGCAACAAGCTCGTGCAGTGCTGGCGGCGCATCGCGGAGCACGAAGTGCTCGTGGGCATCTTCTACGTCAACTCCTACCACTACGAGGGCGCGGAACAGCGGCTGAAGAACGCGCTGGAGACCTATCCGGATTTCCTGGATCGGGAGCGCACCTACTACTACCTGGGCGAGGCCCTCCGCCGGAAGTTCGTGTCCGGTCACTCGATCGAGAAGTTCTACAAGGCCTACCTGGCGAAACTGGGCCGGGGCGAGACCCCCGTGCTCACCCCCGAGGAGTTGAAGGACTACCAGAAGCAGGTCCTGGAGTTCGGGAATGCGGAGGTCAAGCGCTACCGCGAGGAGTCGAAGACCTACTACCAGAAGCTCGTGGAGTCCTACCCCGGCACCGAGTGGGCCCGCCGGGCCCATGATCGGCTGCTGGAAATGGGCACCGTCGTGAAGGAAGGCCTGGACGCTTAGGGACCGTTCCAAATCACCTGTGCATTTCAGGTGATTTGGCTATGGCCCCTTATGTCGACCCACCATCGCAAGGATTAGATTTTTTGGGAGGGAGACCTGATGCGTCTGAGTACCCTCGGCCTCGGGACCTACCTCGGTGACGAGGGTCCCGAGGCCGATGCGCGTTACGCCGAGGCGGCGACACGCTTTCGGGCCCTGGGCGGTAACGTGTTCGATACCGCCGCGAACTACCGGGGCGGGCGCTCCGAGCGGGCCCTGGGGATGGCCTTCGCGGCCTTCGAGCGGGATTCCTATTTCGTGTCCACGAAGGCGGGCTACCTCCCCATGGGGGATGGCGTCACGGTGGAATCGCCCAAGGAGTGGTTCCACCGGGTGCTCATCGAACCCGGCATCCTGCGGCCCGAGGAACTCATCGATGGCTGCCATTCCCTGGCGCCCCGCTACCTCGCCCATCAGCTGGGCGTGAGCCTGGAGGCCCTGGGCGTGGCCTCGGTGGACCTCTTCCACCTCCACAATCCCGAACACGCCCGGCCTCGCCTGGGACCCCGCGTCTTCGAGGAGGTGCTGCTCGATGCCTTCCGGGCCTGTGAGGCCCTGGTGGCCGAGGGCAAGACGAAGGACTACGGCGTGGCCACCTGGAGCGGCTTCCGCGTGATGCCCGACCGTCCTGATCATCTGAGCCTGGAGCGGCTGCTGCAGCTGGCGGAGCAGGCCGGGGGGCGGGACCACCACTTCCGCTGGATCCAGCTGCCCCTGAACCTGGGCATGGCCGAGGCCCACCTCGTCGCCACCCAGTCCTTCGGCGGCCGCATGCTGACGCCGCTGGCCGCGGCCCAAGCCGCGGGGCTGCAGGTGCAGACGAGCGCCTCCATGCTCCAGGCCCGGGTGCTGCCGCAGATCGCGGAGCAGGTGGAGGCCTTGCGGGAGCTCTTCCCGGGCTGCGAGTCCCCGGCCCAGATGGCCCTGCAGTTCACGCGCTCCTGTCCCGGGGTGACCGTGGCCCTCTGCGGCATGGGGCGGGTGGCCCACGTGGAGGAGAACGCGAAGGTGCTGGGTCTGCCACCCCTGGCGCCGGCGGCCTTGGCGGCGCTCTTTGGCTGATTCCAAAAAAATCGAATTAACCCCTTGCGGCCTATTTCGAAAATTGTAGAATCAATTCAGGAGGACACCATGACCACGCCCCTGGAAGCCCACGCCGAGGCCCTCGCGGCCCTGGGGCATCCCGTGCGCCTGGCCATCCTCCGCTGCGTGGTGCGGGGCCCCGAGGAGGGCACGCCGGCCGGCGAGATCCAAGCATCCGTGAAGATCCCCGCCTCGACCCTGAGCCACCACCTCGCCACCCTCAGCAGCGCCGGCCTCGTGCAGGCGGAGCGCCAGGGCACCTTCCTCCGCTACCGCGCCGACTTCGGCACCCTCCGGGCCCTCACGGAGTTCATCTGGAAGGATTGCTGCGGGAGCGGGAATACCTGCTGCTGAGTTTTTTTGGATCTATATTTCGAAAATACCAAAACCATCAAAGGAACTTCCATGAACGGCATCCTCAAACCCCACATCTCCCTGAATGTCTCCAACCTCGAGGCCTCCGTGGCCTTCTACGCCCGGTTCTTCCACACCCTGCCCCTGAAGCGGCGACCCGGCTACGCCAAGTTCGACCTTCACGAGCCCGCGCTGAACCTGGCCTTGGTCGAAGCCCCACCGACCGGGGTGAACGTGAATCACTTCGGCGTGCAGGTGGCTTCCTCCAAGGAGGTCGAGACCGCCCGCCAGCGCCTGGAGCAGATCGGCCTGTTGGACCTCGTGGAAACGGGCACCACCTGCTGCTTCGCCAAGCAGGACAAGGTGTGGGCCGTGGATCCCGATGGCAACCGCTGGGAGATCTTCACGGTGCTGGAGGATGCGGAGGTCATGCGCGGGGAAGCTTTCGCCTGCTGCGTGGGGTCCGCCCCCTCCACCTGCGACACGCCCACCGCTTGCGTCACGGAAACGGCGACCACCGGCTCCTGTGGCTGCGGGCCTAATCCACCTCGGAGGTGATCATGAATTCCATCCACGACACCGTGAAAGAAGCCTACGGCCGCATCGCCAAGGGAGCCTCCTCCTGTTGCGGTCCCGTCTCCTCCTGCTGCGGCGGAGGCGGCGAAGCGGACGCCCTCGCCCAGGCCGTGGGCTACTCCGCCGACCAACTGGCGGCCATCCCCGAGGGCGCCAATCTCGGCCTCTCCTGCGGCAATCCCACGGCCCTGGCGGAGCTGAAGCCCGGCGAGGTGGTGCTGGACCTGGGCAGCGGGGCGGGCCTCGACGTGTTCATCGCCGCCGCCAAGGTGGGCGCCACGGGCCACGTCCACGGCGTGGACATGACCAAGGAGATGGTGATGAAGGCCCGCCAGAACGCGGCCGCCTTCCGCCGCCGCACGGAGCTGGACAACGTGACCTTCCACCACGCGCAGATCGAAGCCATCCCGCTGCCGGATGCCTCCGTGGACGTCGTCATCTCCAATTGCGTACTGAACCTCAGCCCGGACCAGCCCGCCGTGTGGCGCGAGATCGCTCGTGTGCTGAAGCCCGGGGGCCGCGTGAGCATCTCCGACATCGTGCTGCGCCAGCCCCTGCCGGAGTCCGTGAAGGACATGGTGGAGGCCTACGTGGGCTGCATCGCCGGGGCCCAGCTGCTGTCGGATATCGAGGGCTGGGTGAAGGCCGCGGGCCTCGCGGACTGGCGCGTGGAGGCCAAGGATGCGGCCTTCGCCGGCATGATGGATAGCGGCGATCCCCTCTACCAATCGATCCTGGCGGCCCTGCCCGCAGGCGTGAAGCCCGGCGACTACGCCACCAGTGCCATCCTCCACGCCGTGAAGCCCCGATGATCGCCTTCCTCCGCCGTGGGGGCTGGGTGCTCCCGGCCCTGCTGCTCTGGGCCGGGGCCTACGCCCTGCTCCTCCCCGCGGCGGAGGCCCTGACGTCCCGCGTGCTCGGCCTGGATCTGAAGAGCCATCTGGGGTCGTCAGTGGCCTTCTTCCTCTACGACGCCCCCAAGGTGGCGATGCTGCTCTCCCTCGTGGTCTTCGGCGTGACCTTCATCCAGACGTGGATTAGGCCCGAGGCCGCCCGGGAGGCCCTGCGGGGCCGGCGCGAAGGGGTGGGGACTGTGCTCGCCGCGGGCCTGGGCATCGTCACGCCCTTCTGCTCCTGCTCCGCCGTGCCCCTCTTCATCGGCTTCGTGCGGGCCGGGATCCCCTTGGGCGTCACCTTCTCCTACCTCATCGCCGCGCCCATGGTGAACGAGGTGGCCCTCCTGCTCCTCCTCGCCACCTTCGGGTGGAAGATCGCCCTTCTCTACGCGGCCACGGGCGTCACGGTGGCCCTCCTCGCGGGTTGGACCTTGGGGCGGTTGAACCTCGATCCCCACCTGGAGGATTGGGTGCGGGCCCTGCCGCCCCACGCGGAAGGCGGCGCGGACTACCGGCCCACGCTCGCGGATCGCCTGGACGAGTCCCGCATCGCGGTGAAGGACATCCTCGCCAAGGTTTGGCCCTACCTGCTCCTGGGCATCGGCGTGGGTGCCCTCATCCACGGCTACGTGCCCGAGGCCTTCCTCGTGAAGGTCCTGGGCCGCGGGGCCTGGTGGAGCGTGCCCCTGGCCGTGCTCATCGGCATCCCCCTCTACGCCAACGCCGCCACCATCCTGCCCGTGGTGCAGGCCCTGCTCGCCAAGGGCGCGGCCCTGGGGCCGGTGCTGGCCTTCATGATGGCGGTGACGGGCCTCTCGCTGCCGGAGACCATCCTCCTCCGCAAGGTGCTCAAGCCCCGCCTCATCGCCACCTTCATCGGCGTCGTCACCTGCGGCATCCTCGCCGTGGGCTTCCTCTTCCTCGCCCTCTTCTAGGAGTCCCCATGCGCCTCGAAATCCTCGGCACCGGCTGCGCCAAGTGCAAGCTCCTCACGGAGCGCACGGAGGAGGCGGCGAAGGCCACGGGCCTCCCCTTCGAACTCGTGAAGGTCACGGAGATCCAGGACATCCTCGCCACGGGCGTCTCCAGCACGCCGGCCCTGCGGGTGGATGGCAAGATCGCCGTGCAGGGCCACGTGCCCACCGTTTCGGCCCTCCAGGGCCTCCTCCGGGAAGGCCGGGGATGAAACTCCTATTCCTCTGCACCGGAAACAGCTGCCGCTCCCAGATGGGGGAGATCCTCCTGCGCCGCCTGCGGCCGGAGTGGACCGTCCTCAGCGCGGGCGTGGAGGCCCACGGCCTGAATCCCCGCATGCAGGTCGTCATGGCGGAAACGGGCGAGCTGCCCTCGGACCTCCGGTCCAAGACGCTGGACGATCTGGCGGTGGAGGGGCATCCGCTCGCCTCCTTCGACGTGGTGCTGACGCTCTGCGGCGATGCTTTGGATCGCTGCCCCGTGCTGCCGAAGGCCATCGCCCACGAGCACTGGGGCCTGCCCGATCCCGCCAAGGCCACGGGGACGGAAGATGAGATCCTGAACCGGTTCCGCGCCGTGCGCGACGACCTCCACCACCGCCTCGCGACCTTCGCGGCCTCCCACTGAATCCCCCGGAGTACAGCATCATGACCGGACCCAAGCGCCTGGCCTTTCTCGACCGTTACCTCACGTTCTGGATCTTCGTGGCCATGGGCCTGGGCATCGCCTTGGGCCGCTTCGTGCCCGGTTTCAACCAGGCCTTGAACGCCTGGAACACGGGCACCATCAGCGTGCCGCTGGCCATCGGCCTCGTGCTGATGATGTACCCGCCCCTGGCCAAGGTGCGCTACGAGGAACTGCATCGCGTCCTGGAAAACCGAAAGGTGCTCCTGCTGAGCCTCTTCCAGAACTGGGTGCTGGGGCCCCTGCTCATGTTCGGGCTCGCCGTGCTCTTCCTGCGGGACCGGCCGGAGCTCATGCTCGGCCTCATCCTCATCGGCCTCGCCCGCTGCATCGCCATGGTCATCGTGTGGAACGACCTGGCCGAGGGGGACACGGAATACTGCGCGGGCCTCGTGGCCTTCAACTCCATCTTCCAGGTGCTCTTCTTCAGCGTGTACGCCTGGGTCTTCGCCACCGTGCTGCCCAAGGTGCTGGGCCTCCAGGGCGCCGTGGTGAACATCACCATCGGTGAGATCGCGAAGAGCGTCTTCATCTACCTGGGCATCCCCTTCATCGCCGGGTTCCTCACCCGCTTCCTCCTGGGGAAGGCCAAGGGCCTGGACTGGTACCACCGGGAGTTCATCCCCCGCATCAGCCCGATGACGCTCGTGGCCCTGCTCTTCACCATCGTCGCCATGTTCAGCCTCCAGGGCGCGCGCATCGTGGCGAATCCCGGCGACGTGCTGCGGGTGGCCGTGCCCCTGCTCATCTACTTCGGTGTGATGTTCCTGGCGAGCTTCTGGATGTCGAAGCTGGCGGGAGCCACCTACCCGCAATCGGCCACGCTGAGCTTCACGGCGGCCTCCAACAACTTCGAGCTGGCCATCGCCGTAGCCGTGGCCACCTTCGGCCTGGGGCATGGCGCCGCCTTCGCCGCCGTCATCGGCCCCCTGGTGGAGGTGCCCGCCCTCATCGGGCTGGTGGGGGTCTCCCTCTGGCTCCGCAAGAAGGGGTTCCCCGAGTCCAAGGCCGGAATCGGGGCGGCGGGGTGTTGCCCGTGATGCCGCGGGAAGGCGCGAAGGGGTGAGCATGCACCTCCTGGCCATCAGCCCCGGCGAAGGCTTCGATCCCATTCGATGGGCGCCGGTGCTGGAGAGTGGCATCGACGGGTTCCTCATCCGGGAACCTGGCCTGGGCCCGGAGGCCCTTCGCCAAGCCGCCACCTGGTGCCGCCAACAGGCCCCGGGGGTGAAGGTATGGGTGCGGGGCCTGGCGGTGGCGGGCTGTGGCCTCCACCTTCCCGAGGGGGAGGGCGGGGTCCCCCGGGGCCTGGCCCTGAGCCGACCCCTGCACGATGAAGGAGGTTGGGCGGATCGTTCCCAAGCCCAGCAGGTGCTCGTCTCGCCGATCTTCCCCACCCCCGGGAAGGGGCCCGCCTGGGGGATCCCGCGGCTCCACCGGTTCCTGGGCGCCCTCCCGGCGGAGGGCCCCCGGCTCCTGGCGTTGGGCGGCGTGACTCCCGGGCTCGCCAGGGGGCTCCGGCACCCCCGCCTCGACGGCATCGCCGCCATCCGGGCCTTCTGGGCCGGAGACCCCCAGGCCACGGTGGCGGCCTTCCGCGCCGCCTGGGTCTGAGCCGGGATCAGCCCCGGCCCAGGTGCTTGGCGAGCATGGCGGCCAAGACCTGCAGATCGATGGGTTTGGATAGGAAGTCGTCCATTCCGCACGCGCGGCAGAGGGCCATGTCGGCCTCGGTGCTGGAGGCCGTGAGGGCGATGATGGGCGTTCGGGATCCGGCCTCCCCTTCCCGGTAACGCCGGGTGGCCTCCCAGCCGTCCATGCCGGGCATCTCGCAATCCATGAGCACGAGGTCGTAGGGGGCCGTGGCCAGGCGCTCCAGGGCCACGGCGCCACCCGCCACCACGTCGGCCCGGAGGCCCAGCGCCGCGAGGAGGCTCGAGACCACGAGCTGGTTGAGGGCGCTGTCATCCACCACGAGCACGCGGCCCGTGCCGCACCCCTCACCCGGGTCCCGTGGATCCTCAGCCATGCTCCCCCATCGGCCAGTGGGGGGCCCGCCCTGAAGTTGCGGGGGGCCGGGAGCGTGCCCAAATAACCCGTGGCTTCCCGTCGTTCCTTGGACACGCTCCCGGGAGATCGGTCCTAGACTCACCCTATGTTCAGGGATCTGCGCGAACGCATCACGCCCACCCGCCGCTTGCTGGCCTGGGTGCTCCTCGCCCTGCTGGTGGCGCTTGGGGCCCTCATGCTGCCTCGCCTTTACCAGCACCCCTCCGTGATCCGGGGGGCGGACCTCCTCTTCTGGGCGGCCGTGGCCTACGCGGGGGTCCGCCTCCTCACCTTCTGGCTGCTGGACCCCCTCCTGCGGCAACGCCAGAACGCCACGCCGGGCTTCGCCCGAGACCTCATCGTCGTGCTGCTGTGGGTCTTCGCCGTGGGCGGCATTCTCCGGGAAGTGGTGGGGATCTCCCTGGGGCAGCTGTTGGGGACGGGCGCCCTGGCCGCGGCCATCGTGGGCCTCAGCCTCCAGCAGACCCTGGGCAACCTCTTCGCCGGCATCAGCCTCCACCTCGATCCCGCCTTCCAGGAGGGGGATTGGATCGAGATCACGGGCAACCTCCGGCCCGGCGGCGGGCGCGACACCTACGTGGCCGAGGTGGTGGGCATGACTTGGCGCACCGTGCAGCTGCGCACGGAGAACGGGGACATGGACATCTTCCCCAACCAGGTGATCGCCCAGGCCGTGGTGACGAACCTCTACGTGCCCTCGGGGCTTCACCGGCGCACCATGAAGGTGGTGGTGGAGCCACACCCGCTGCTCCACCAGGCCTTGAACAAGCTGGCGGTCGCCATGGCGGGGGTTCCCCACGTCATGGCCAACCGGCCGGAGGTCGTCGTGCACAGCCTGGATCTGGGGGGGGCCGTATTGGAGGCCCGCTTCTGGACCCTGGGATTCCGGCATGGCCGGGCGGCCACCTACCAGGTGAGCCGGATGCTCGCCACGGTGCTCCCCCGGGAGGGGTTCAGCCTGCTGGGGCCCCATGGCGCCACGACCTCCCACCCGCCGGTGGAGGTGATCGACCCCCACCTCATGGGGGAGCTGGTGCGCCTGCTCAAGCTGCCCGCCCACTGGAGCGAGGACCTCCTGCCCCACATCCGCCTCCGCACCCTCGCCCCGGGGGAGGGCGTCATCCGGGAGGGGGACCCGGGCGAGAGCCTCTTCGCCGTGGTGTCCGGCGTGCTCCACGTGGTGAAGGCCGAGGAGCGCGAGGATCCCTATCACGGGCTGTTCTGGCGGATCCTGGCCGAGCTTCACGCCGGGAACTGGTTCGGCGAGCACAGCCTGCTCACGGGGGCCCCGCGCAGCGCCACCATCGTGGCCGCCACGGAGGCCCGGGTGGTGGAGATCCCGAAGGCGGGCTTCGAGGAAAGCCTCCGCCGGGAGCCGGAGGTGCTGGAGCGGCTCATGGATCTGATGGAGCGCCGCAGCGAGCAACGCGCCGGGGAGACGGCCTCGCCGGAGCGGCGGCGGGAGAACTGGAAGGTCCAAATCAAGGCTTGGTTCGGATTGGGGTAAGGGGAGCCCCCGCTGGGGCCGAGGAGAAGGTTCCAGGCCTTACACTTTGAACCGGAGGGCAAGATGGACGCGCACGAGGATCTGCCGGAACTGGTGGGCGAACTGGGTGAGGCCCTCGTCCGGTCCCTGACGGAGGATCCGGAGTGCCGGGCCCTGGCTCAGCGCGTGAGGGCCCTGGGCTTCAACATCACCCTCAGCCTGGAGGCCTCCCCCATGGGTTCGCCCGTGGAGGAGGATCCCGCTTGGTCCGAGGAGGACAAGCGGATGATGAAGTTTTTCCGGATCTCCCTCGATTGAGCGCCCTCTGGGATCTCCCGGCCCCCGAGCGGGCCCCTGAAGGCGCGCCCAATGCCGCAGGCCTGGGGCGCGCCGCGCTGAAGGCCTTGGCCGCTTCCTTCGGCGAACCCGCTTTCCGGGGCGATCAGCTCTTCGAGGGGATCTACGCCAAGGGCTGGATGGAGTGGTCCGCCTTCACCCACCTGCCCAAGAAGTTGCGTGAACGCCTGCAGGCGGAGGTGCGGCTGGCGTGGCCTCGCATCACCCAGAGCCTGGCCAGCGAGGACCACAGCACCAAGCACGGCTTCGAGCTGGAGGATGGCAAGCAGGTGGAGGGCGTGCACATGCCCTACAAGGACCGCACCACCCTCTGCCTCTCCAGCCAGGTGGGCTGCGCCATGGCGTGCACCTTCTGCGCCACGGGTCAGATGGGCATCCTCCGCAACCTCAGCGCCGCGGAGATCGTGGGCCAGGTGATGGCGATGCTGGCGCATCACGGCCGCCCCGTGGGCTCGGATGGCGAACCGGATCCCTTGAACCTGGTGTTCATGGGCATGGGCGAGCCCCTGCACAACCTGGATCACGTCATGGCCGCCTTCGCGATCCTCACGGACCCCAAGGGCCTCGCCCTCAGCCCCAAGCGCATCACGGTCTCCACCTCCGGCCTCGTGAGCGGCATCGAGCGCATGGGGGCCTTCGCCCGGCGGCCGCGCCTGGCGTTGAGCCTCAACGCCACCACGGACGAGTACCGCTCCCGGATCATGCCCGTGAACAAGGCCTGGGATATGGAAGCCCTCGCCGCGGCCCTCGGCGCGTTCCCGGTTCAGAGCGGCGAGCGCATCACGCTGGAATATGTGCTCCTGAAGGGCGTCACGGACAGCCTCGAGGATGGCCGGAGGCTCGCGGCCTACGCGAAGCGGTTCCCCTCGAAGGTGAACCTCATCCCCTTCAACCCCCACGAGGGCAGCGGCTACGAGGCGCCCGCCGAGGCCCGCATCCAGGAGCTCTGCCGGATCCTCATCCAGGAGGGCGTCATCGTCAGCGTGCGCCGCAGCCGGGGCCAGGATGTGGCCGGGGCCTGCGGGCAGCTGGTGAAGGAAGGGCAGGGGCGGCCGCGGTGATGCCGTTCCCGTCCCCCCCTCCGATCCAGGCGCCGAGCCCCGAACCGGCGCTCGTGGAGATCGGGCGGAGCGGATTCGAGATGGAAGGCACCCCTTTCAGCCGGGCGCGGCTCTCCCTGGACGTGGCGGGGTTCCGGAGGGCCATGGCGGGCCCGGGCCGGCCCGGTGAGACCGGCATGGCCAAGGCGCTGCGGTTGCTCCGGGAGGGCAGGGTCCGCTTCCACATCTGGCAGGAGTGGGAGATCGCCGTGAGCGGCGCCCGCCGAAAGGAATTCAACCTCCTCGTGGTGAAGGGGGTGTGGCCCCGGAATGTGCCCAAGGCCATGAAGCCGGATCTGGAGCGGTACCTGAAGTTCGCCGAACGCGATGCGGACATCGGCCAGCACTGGCAGTTCGATGGCGGCGGTGGCCGGCCCCTTCGGGCCCGCTACAACGATGACCCCTGGATCGAGCTGGGGCGGGGGTCCATGACGGCCCTCATCGTGGGGCTCTACTTCGAAGGGCCGGACACGGTGCCTGGCACCCGCCGCGATTTCCGGGAGGCGTTGCAGTTCCTCCTATCGCCCCGCCCCGAGCCAAACTGACGGGGGCCGGCCTGCGGCGTGATCACTCCAACCAGCGCAGCATCCGGAAGGCCAACCGCTTGAAGGCCCCGGCATAGGGCGGGCGGAAGAGGCGGATGGGTTCCAAGGGCCCTTGGCGCAGCACGGCCCGCGCATGGCTGAAGGCCCAGAACCCGTGCTCCCCATGGTAGGCGCCGAGGCCGGAAGGGCCCCGGCCCCCGAAGGGCAGGTGGGGGTTGGCCAGGTGGAGGATCGTCTGCCCGAGCCCCGTGCCGCCGGCGCGGGTGCGACGGATCCAAGCCTGCTCCTCCACCTTCGTGCCCGCGAACACGTAGAGCGACAGGGGCTCGTCCAAGGCGCGGAGCACGGCCAGGGCCTCGGCATCGGCACGGTAGCTCAGCACGGGCAGCAGGGGGCCGAAGATCTCCTCGCGCATGAGCGGGTGATCCAAGGGCACCCCCGTGAGCACCGTGGGGGCCACTCGCCGGCGGATCGGATCCAGGCCGCCCCCGATGACCACCTTCGCCCCGGCCGCCTGGGCGCCCTCCAGGAGGGCCTTCTGCCGGGCGAAGGCGGCCTCATCCACGAGGCTGCAGTAGTCGGCGTTGCCGAGGGGGGTGGCTCCGGCCTGGGCCGTGAACTGGGCCTCCAGGTGGGCGAGGAAGGGCTGGACCACGTCTCTATGGATGAGGAGGTAGTCCGGGGCCACGCAGGTCTGGCCCGCGTTCAGGAGCTTGCCCCAGGCGATGCGGGCCGCCGCCTGTTCGAGGTCGGCGGAAGCCGTGATGATGGCCGGGCTCTTGCCGCCCAACTCCAAGGTGACGGGGGTCAGGTGCTTCGCCGCGGCGGCCATGACGCGTTGGCCGATGCGGGTGCTGCCCGTGAAGAACACGTGGTTCCAGGGCAGCTCCAACAGCGCCTCCGCGACCTCGGGACCGCCCGTGGCCACATCCACCTCCCCGTCGGGGAAGGCCTCCCGCAGGAGGGCCACCAGCGCCGCTTCCGTGGCGGGGGTCTTCTCCGAGGGCTTGAGCATCACGGCATTCCCCGCGGCGAGGGCGGCCACGAGGGGGCCCAGGAGGAGGAAGATCGGATAGTTCCAAGGGGCCAGCACGAGCACGACCCCCTTCGGCTCGGGTTGGATCCAGGCGCGGGTGCCCAGGAGGCTCAGGGGCGTGCCCACGGGACGGGACCTGCTCCACCGCTTCACGCGGCGCCGGGCGTGGCGGATCTCCGCGCCGGTGGGGTGCAGCTCGATGAGTTCGGATTCCATGGGGTGCCGACCCAGATCCTTCGCGAGGGCCGCGGCCAGCCGCTCCCGGTGGGCGTCGAAGACCCGGGCGAGGCGTGCGAGGCGGGCCTTCCGGGCGGCGCCATCCTCCAGGGCCAGGGCCGCGGCCCGAACCTGCAGCGCTTCAAATCGGGAGGAGAGTGAACCAGGAGTCACGGCGCCAGGATAGCCTCTTGGGAGCGGATCCCCTCCATGCCCGATACCCAAGAGCCCCTCTTCCTCGCGCTCCAGCAACTGCTGGACGAGGATGGATCCGTTTCCATCGGGGAACTGCTGGATCGGGCCGGAGAGCAGACCTACGGGTTCGCGATCCTCCTGGTGGGCCTGCTGACCTTCATCCCCGCCGTGGCCAATGTCGTGAACCTCGCCACCATGGCCCTGGGCGCGCAGATGATGTGGGGCCAGCCCCATCCCTGGATCCCCGCCCGGCTGCAGGCGCATGAGATGCACCGGGGGAAGATCAAGGCGCTGTTGGCCCAGGTGGAGCGCTACATCCACCTGCTGGGGTCCCGGCATACGCCCCGCCGGAAGCTGGAGGGACGGGGCCTGGGTCTGCTCCTGATCTGGACGGGCTTCCTCGCCGCCCTGCCGGTGGTGCTGCCCGCGGCCAACGTGCTCCCCGCCATCGGCATCGTCCTCATCGGCGTGGCCCTCCTGGAGGAGTGGCCCTTCCTGGCCTGGCTCGGCGGGGCCTTCAGCCTGATGACGACCCTCTACTTCGCGGTGTTCTTCCAGCAGATCCTCCACTGGGGGATCAAGGTCTTCAATGCCTTCTGGGGCCGGGCATGAGGATCGACGTCCTCACGCTGCTTCCCGAGTACTTCGAGGCCGCGCGCCTGGGGGTGACGGGGCGGGCCTTCCGCGAACTGGGGCATGGCCTCCACACCCACAGCTTCCGCCCCTTTTCCGGTAACGCCCATGGCCATGTGGATGCCCCGCCCTATGGCGGCGGTCCCGGCATGGTGCTGCGGCCGGAGGTGCTGCAGCAGACCCTGGCCTCGGTGCCCCGGGAGGGGCGCGGCCTGGTGATCCACTTCAGCCCCGCGGCCCCGCCCCTGGATCACGAGGCCGTGGTGGACCTGGCCTCTTTCGACCAGCTCATCCTCGTCTGCAGCCGCTTCGAAGGCCTGGATCACCGGGCCGTGGAGGCCTGCATCGATCGGGAGTACAAGGTGGGCGAGGCGGTCCTCAGCGGGGGGGAGCTGCCGGCCCTCGTGCTCATCGACGCCGTGGCCCGGTGGCTGCCCGGGGTGTTGGGCAACACGGAAAGCGCCGGGGCGGACAGCTTCGCCACCGGGCTCCTGGACCATCCCCACTTCACCCGGCCCGAGGTCTTCGAGGGGCGGCCCGTGCCCGAGGTGCTCAAGGGGGGCAACCACGAGGCCATCCGCCTCTGGCGCCTCCGGGAGGCCATGGCCCGCACCCGGGACCGCCGCCCGGACCTGTGGAGCGCCTTTCTGAGGGATCGCCTCCATGAGCTGCCCAGATCCGAACAGTGGTGCGCCTGGCAGGTGGAACACCCGGAGGATTGGGACGCGGCCAAGCCCAAAAGGTGGAAGGGGTTCAAGGCTTTGGACTCTGGGCTTTAGGCTCTGGCTGCCGCCGACCCATCCGATCGCTCCCGCTGGGTCGAGCTCAGCCAGAGCCTAAAGCCCAGAGCCCAGAGCCCCCCAACGATCCCTTGAATTCCAAGGCCATTCCGATACACTCATCCGTTCACCCCGCTTCGGGGCTTCGAGCCATGTCCGCCCACCTGGGTCGTTCGACCGCTGGCCCACAGGAGAATCCATGAACATCATCGATAAGCTGGAGCAGAGCCTGCTCCGCAAGGACCTTCCCAAGATCGGCCCCGGCGACACCGTGAAGGTGCACGTGAAGGTGCGCGAGGGAGAGAAGGAGCGCATCCAGATCTTCCAGGGCACCGTCATCGGCATCAAGGGCGGTGGCATGCGCGCCTCCTTCACCGTGCGCAAGATCGCGTCCGGCGTGGGCGTCGAGCGCATCTTCCCCCTGAACAGCCCCATCGTCGACAAGCTCGAAGTGCTGCGCCACAACAAGGTGCGCCGCGCCAAGCTGTACTTCCTCCGCGCGAAGCTCGGCAAGGCCGGCCGCCTCAAGGAAATCCGCCAGGACGCCTGATCCCACCGTTCAGACGCGAAAGAAGGCGCCCCCCGGGGCGCCTTCTTCGTTCAGCCGGCAATTCAGGCATCCTGGAAGGGCCCCAAGGCCCCATAGGAGTTTCCATGCGCACTTCCCTACTCGCGTTCGCCCTCGCTTCCACCGCGATCATGGCCCAAGACGTCAAGCTGGGTGTCCAGGCCCAGGCCAACCTGCCCATGGGCGATCTGAAGGACGCCGTGGACAGCAAGGTCGGCGTGGGCGTCGGCGTTCACGCCCAGTTCCCCCTCGGCAATGGCATGGCCATCCGGGCTCGTGGGGACTTCAACACCTGGCCCGAGACCGACGTTTTCCCCGCCAAGAACAAGGTCTCCAACCTCAACCTGGGTGGTGATTTCCTCTTCTTTGTCGAAGGCAAGGACACCTCGGGCGTCTACTTCCTCGGCGGCCTCTCCATGGTTCGGTGGTCCTACGAAGTGAAGGTCGCCGGCGTGAAGCGCAACTACGATTCCACCCACCTCGGCCTCTCCATGGGCCTGGGCTACCAGTGGAACAGCACCTTCGGCACCGAAGCCCGCTTCGTGCACAGCAGCCTGGGAAGCGGCCTCAACGGCGACACCTTCAGCGTGGGCGCCACCCTGAAGTTCTGAGCTCGGATCGACCGTATCGAATGGGGCCCTTCGGGGCCCCTTTCCGTGTTGCAGCATCCGACAGGCGTGTTTCATTCCTGCAACGCCTAAGGTCGCCACCCCATCAGGTCTTGGGAGATCGCGAAGGGGGGGATGCCATGAAACCCAAGGAACTCTGGTTGCATCGTGTTGCGATATAAACCTTGGCACCTCAAGTGCATAAACAGGTCGGCCCCGGATGGGCCCAAGGAGTTTTCATGAAGCTGCGTTCCCTCGCCCTCGCCACCCTCGCCCTCGCGGGCAGCGCCCTCGCCGCCCAGGAAGGCCCCCGCTTCGGCGTGCAGGCGACCCTCAACCAGCCCCAGAGCGATTTGAAGGATGCCGTGGATAGCAAGCTCGGTTTCGGCATCGGCGGCCATGTCTTCGTGGACCTCGGCCAGGGCCATGCCCTGCGCCCGCGCCTCGATTACCTGTGGTTCCCCGAATACGACCTCGGAGGCGCCACCCTCAAGGTGAACAACCTCGCCTTGGGTGCGGATTACCTGTACTTCGTGGAAGGCAAGACGGAAGGTGTCTACTTCACCGCGGGCCTCTCCGCGAACCGTTGGAAGGCGGAAGCCAATGCGGCGGGGTTCGGGAACAGCTCTGAAAGCACCACGAAGCTCGGCCTCGCCGCGGGCCTGGGCTACCAGTTCAACAAGGCCGTCGGCGCCGAGCTGCGCTACCAGAAGGGCAAGGCCTGGGAAGGCGACTTCGACTTCATCCAGGCGGGCGTGAGCTTCCGCTTCTAAATCTTTTCACCCCTAACCAAACGGGCCGCATTCGCGGCCCGTTTGGTTAGAAACCGTACTCCTTCCACCGCCGCTCGATGCGCCCGAGGACCTCGTCGGGGAAGGTGAGATCCCGCGGCCACTCCCGCTTGTAGTCGTCGAAGGGCTTGTTCTTGCGGGTGGCGTCGATGCCCACCTTGCTGCCGAAGGCGAAGCGGTCGGAAGCATGATCCAGAACATCGAGGGGGCCGTCGGTGAAAAGCATGTCGCGGCGGGGATCCACGTTGGAGGTGATGCGGAAGAGCACTTCCCTCAGATCGTGGGGATCGATGTCCTCGTCCACCACGACGACGCACTTGGTGAACATGATCTGGCCCGTGCCCCAGATGGCGCTCATCACCTTTTGCGCGTGGCCGGGGTATTCCTTCCTCATGGAGACGATGACGAGGTTGTGGAAGGCCCCGGCGGCGGGGAGGTGCATGTCCCGCACTTCGGGCAGCACCATGCGGAGCAGCGGCAGGAAGATGCGTTCCGTGGCGTAGCCCAGCCACTCGTCCTCCTGGGGGGGACGCCCCACGATGGTGGCGGGGAAGATGGGTTCCTTCTTCATCGTGATGGCCGTGACGTGAAGCACCGGATAGTCGTCGGCGAGGCTGTAATAGCCCGTGTGGTCGCCGAAGGGGCCCTCGCGGCGCAGCTCGCCGGGGTTCACGTAGCCCTCGATGACGAGCTCGGAGTCCGCGGGCACTTCCAGGTCATTCGTCACGCACTTCACCATCTCGATGCCCGAGCCCCGGAGGAAGCCCGCGAACATCACCTCGCTGATGAAGGGGGGCAGGGGGGCCGTGGCGCAGTAGGTGAGGTTGGGATCGCCGCCGAAGCTCACAGCCACGGGCATCTTCTCGTCCTTGCCATAGCCGTGGCGGTTGCGGGCGCCGTCGTGGTGGAGCTGCGTGTGGAAGCCCAGCGTCGTGTCGTCGTAGACCTGCAGGCGGTAGAGGCCCATGTTGCGGTGGCCCGTCTCCGCGTTGCGGGTGTGGCTCATGCCCAAGGTGATGAAGGGGCCGCCATCCTCGGGCCAGGTGGTGAGCACGGGCAGTTCCGTGAGCTTGATCTGATCGCCCGTGAGCACCACCTCCTGGCAGGCGCCCTTCTTCACCGTCTTGGGCATCCAGTTGCCCACCTCGGCGAGCATGGGCAGCTTGGCGAGCTTGTCAAAGAACCCGAGGCCCGGCTTGGGCATGGCCTCCTTGATGAGGCCCTCGATGCGATCGGCCACGGCGTCGATGCCCCGGGCCTCCTGCTCCACCCCCAGGGCCATGGCCATGCGGCGCTTGGACCCATAGGCGTTCATGAGCACCGGCATGCGGTGGCCCTTCACATGCTCGAAGAGGAGGGCCTTGCCGCCCCCGGGCTCCTTGGAAACCCGGTCGGCGATGGCGCCCATTTCCAGATGGGGATCCACCTCCACCTTCACCCGGTGGAGCTCTCCGGCGGATTCGAGCTGCTTGAGGAAGGCGCGGAGGTCGTGGGCCATAGCCTCTAGTTTGCCATCCCCCACCCTTCGTCGGCTTTTCCTGGCCTGGACAGCGGGGAGCGCCCCATCCTGGGGGGCATGACCCGGCTCTGGACGCTCCTCCCCCGCACCCTGCTCATGGGCCTGGGCCTGGGGACCCTCCTGTGGGCCGTGAAATTGTCGGGCGACTTCCGGGTCTCCGTGACCATCTGCACCATCTTCGCCGTGGTCATGTGGTGCGGCTTCGAGCTGTTCCATGGCTGGTACCAGCCCCGGCCGGGCCGCCCCCCGGAGCGGGAGGCCCTGCGATCCATGGGGGTCGTCAGCTTGATGTACACGGTCATGCTGGCCCTTTGCGTGGGGCTCATCCGGCTGACGACGGGGGTCGACCTGCTCATCCACCCCGCCGTGGCGGCCATGACCTTCGCCATCGGCTTCGCCATCACCAACTTCATGATGGCCAAGCACGCCCTCGTGCACGTGCTGGAGGCGGAGGGCGCGCGGGCCCAGGCCGAGGCCCGGGCGGGCCTGCTGGCCCTGCAGGCCCAGCTGCAGCCCCACACCCTCTTCAACGCCCTCAACACCATCGCCGCCCTCATCCCCGAGGAGCCCGCCAAGGCCGAGGCCGCCACGGAGGCCCTCTCCCGCCTCCTGCGGCGCATCATGAGCGCCCTGGAGCAGGAGCGCTGGACCCTGGCCGAGGAGTTTTCCGTGTTGGAGGATCTCCTGGCCCTGGAGCGACTGCGCTTCGGCGCCCGCCTGGACACGAAGCTGGAGCTGGCCCCGGAGGATGCTGGGCGCGAAGTCCCTCCCCTGCTGCTGCTGCCCCTCGTGGAAAACGCCCTCAAACACGGCTTCCGGCCCAAGGTGGGCACCTGCCACCTCCGCGTGGACGCTACGGGAGGGCGGGTGCGCATCGCGGACGATGGTGTGGGCCGGGATCCGGCGGCCCCGGAGGGCCTCGGCGTCCGCACGGTGCGGGAACGCCTGGAGGCGCTGGGGGGCAGGTTGGCCTGGCCCGAAACCGGTGTCGGGTGCGCCGTGGAGGTCACGCTTCCATGAAGACCTACGCCCTGGTTGAAGACGAGCCCCCGGCCCGGGCGCGGCTCAAGCGCCTGGTGCAGGAGCTGGCGCCGGCGGCCACCTGCCTCTTCGAGGCGGCGGACGGTCTGGAAGCCATGGCCTGCCTGCGCTCCCGGAAGCCGGATCTCCTCTTCCTCGATATCGAATTTCCGCCGGAGGGGGCCTTCGGCCTGTTGCGGAAGGCCAAGGCGGAAGGCCTGGCGTTGCCGCCCATCGCCTTCGTGACGGCCTTCGACCGCTACGCGGTGGAAGCCTTCCGCTGGGCCGCCTGCGACTACCTCATGAAGCCCGTGGCGCGGGAGCAGCTGCAGGAGACGCTGGCGCGCATTCAACCTCCCGCTCTCGACCCCGCGCCCCTGCTCTCGGCCCTGGAGGCCGTGCAGGGGAACCGCGTGCCCGAGCGCTTCACGGTGCTCGTGAAGGGGCGCCTGCGGGTGCTCGCCTGGGCGGACGTGACGCACCTGCGCACGGAGAACCGCCTCCTCTTCGTCCACACCGCCGAAGGGCGCTTCGTGCTGGATCGCACGCTGGATGAACTGGAGGCCCTGCTGGTCACGCGCTTCCAGCGCACGCACCGCTCGGCCATGGTGGCCCTGGACGCGGTGAAGGAGCTGGAAGTGGAAGCGGGCGGCTTCGGCGAGCTGGCCCTCAAGGATGGATCGCGCATTCCCGTGAGCCGGGATCGCATGGCGGAAGTGCGGCGGCGGCTCGGAAAGCGCTGACGGCCCTTCGTCGCTTCCCCGCCGCCTTTCGTGCGTCGAGCCCGCCCCGCGCAAGTGCCGGATCCAACCCTGGGTTCAGCGCCTGACTGCGCTGGAGCCCTCCGATGCGACACTTCGTCCTCTTCTCCCTCTTGACCCTCAGCCTCGCCGCCCAGGAGGTCCCCTCGGCGCCGGTGGCCGCCGCCGCGCCGGCTCCGACCTTGGCCCGGCGGGCCCAGGCCCTGCCACGCCTCTCCACCGAGGCCGTGCGCCAGCTCCAGGGTGAGCTGGCCCTCGCCACGGAGCCGGGCAAGGCCTATGCGGAATCCCTGGCGGCCTACACGCTGGTGAGCCACACGCGGGGGCAGGACGCCAAGGGCGCCGAGGCCCTGCTGGATCGCACCCTCGCGAGCCTGAAGCCCCGCCGGGATGCGGAGAGCCTCGCCCTTCACGCCGCCTGCCTCGGATTGAAGATGGGTTTCTCCCCCAGCTCCGGCATGGTGCTCGGGCCCCGGGCCGCGGGCCTGCTGGCGGAGGCCCGCGAGCTGGCCCCGGCCAATCCCCGGGTGCTCACCTTCCAGGGCATCAACCTCCTGCACACGCCCGCCTTCTTCGGCGGCGGCGCCAAGGCGGCCCTGCCCGTGCTGCAGGCGGCGGTGAAGGCCGCCCAGGCCGAAGTCGCGCCCACGGATCCCTGGGCCCCCACCTGGGGCCGGGCCGAGAGCCTCGCCTGGCTGGCCATGGCGGAGATCGAGGCTGGTGAGCTGGCATCCGCGAAGGCCCACGTGGACCAGTCCCTGGCCGTGGATCCCACCTATGGCTTCGTGCGCGCCGTCGTGGCGCCCCGGCTGAAGGGCGCCCAGTGATCCATGCGGCGCTCATCCAGGCGGCCCTGGAGCTCTCCGGTGTCGTGCTTGGCCCGGGCAATCGCCCCGTGGCCGGGGCCGTGGTGGAGGGCGGTGGCCGCTCCGTGAAGACGGATGCGGCGGGCCGCTTCCGCTTCGTTGCCGGCGAGCCCCTTCAACTGCGCATCAGCACCCCGGGGCTGGAGCCGCAGACACGGCAGGCCCACCCGGGCCAGTCCCTCGTGGTGCTGCTCCAGCCCCAGGCCATGGCCGTGGTGGAGGTGACCGAAGGCAGCGGCTACACGAGCCAGGAAGGCGCCACCTCCTCCCTCTCCCGCATGGACATCTACACCACGCCTGGCGCCGCGGCGGACGTCTTCCAGGCGGTGAAGGGCCTGCCCGGCGTGAGCAACGCCTCCGAGGGCGCGGAGCTCTTCGTGCGCGGGGGCAAGCCCGATGAGGTGGGCATCTTCCTCAACGGGGGCCGCCTGGCCCGGCCCTTCCACCACCCCAGCACCCAGGGCGGCATCTTCTCCGCCGTGGATACGGCCCTCGTGACCAAGGTGGGCTTCGTGCCGGGCGGCTTCTCGGCCCGCTATGGCGATGCGCTGTCCGCGGTGCTGGACCTCTCCACGGAAGTCGAGGAGCCCCGCACCGGCGGCAGCCTGCTGCTGGCCATTCCCACCCAGGGCCTCATGGCGGAAGCGAAGGTGGCGGGCGCGGCCCTGCGGGGGTCCGTGCGCCGGGCCTCCCCGGAGCTGCTGGACAGGTGGTATGGCCTCGCGCCCTCCTTCGAAGAGAGCCCCGAAAACCTGGACGCGCAGGTGGGCTGGCAGCAGGACCTGGGCCCCGGCCGCTTGCAGCTCACGGCCCTGGGTTCCAGGAGCCACCTGGGCGTGGACACGCGCATCGGCAACCAGATGGGCACCTACCTCAACCAAAGCCACAGTGCCTACGGCGCGGCCCAGTGGCGCCAGGCCCTGGGCGACTCGGGCTCCCTGCTGCTGGTGGCCTCCCGCAACGCCTTCGCCCAGGCCTGGAGCTTTGGAGGGTGGGGCATCGATGCCCACGAAGCCACGGATCACGGCCGAGTGGAGGTCACCCAGGTCCTGGGCCCCGCGCACACCCTGGAGGGAGGCTTGGAGGCCACGCGCCTCCATCGCACGCCAGAGGGGCGGGTGCCCTTCGACCTCGCCAACTGGAACCCGGGGGCCCCGGCCCGCACCTTCGCCTACGCCTTCGAGGGGCGCCGGGAGGGGGCCTACCTCACGTGGCGTTGGCAGCTGGCCCCGGCCTGGGGCTTCTCCCTGGGGGGCCGAAGGGACCGCTACCGCCTTCCGGATGAGATCACCCGGGATCTGCGGGGGACGCTCAGCTACCTCCTGCAGGAGGGGGTGACCCTCCGGGCCAGCTGGGGCACCTTCCACCAGGCCCCCGGCCCCGAGCAGCTGGATCCCTACGCCGGGAACCCGGAGCTGAAGGTGCAGCGGGCCACCCACGCCCTCCTTTCCTTGGATGCGGCCTGGAAGGGAACCGCGGACTGGAACCTGCGGGTGGAACTCTACCGGAAGGACTACGACCGCCTCGTGGTGGAGGACCCCGCCCTTCGCTACCTTTCCTCGGGCAGGGGCTACGCCCGAGGCCTGGACCTCTTCCTCAAGGCCCGGCGGGGAACTTGGCGGGGTTGGGTGGGCTACGGGTACCTGGACACCCGACGCAAGGAGGGCAAGCAGTTCGACCTGGGACCCGTTCCCACCAGCGTGCCCCACAACCTCACGGCCGTCGCCCAATGGAATCCCCAGCCTGGATGGGAGTGGGCCATCTCCTGGCGCTACGCCACCGGAGCCCCCATCACCCCCATCCTGGGCGGCACGCCCAATGGCAGCACCTTCGACCCCATCGAGGGGCCCCGCTACGGGGACCGCCTCCCCCTGTACCACCGGGCCGACCTGCGGCTAACCCGGCTCCTGGCCTGGAAGGGGCTCCGCATCGCGGCCTTCGCCGAGGTCATGAACCTCCTGGACCGCCACAACGCCTCCGCCTACAGCTACAGCGCGGATTTCAGCCGCCGCAGCCCCGAGGAGAGCTATTTCAGCCGCCGGATCCTCGTGGCGGGGGCGAGTCTGAGCTGGTGATGGGGGCGCAAAGGTCCCTGGTCCTTAGTCCTTGGTCCCTAGCTGGCTCCGACCCACCCGATGGGTCGGAATCTGGCTTTTGCCAAGGACCAGGGACCAGGGACCAAGGACCCAATCCACGATTTGCCCTTGAACCACCTGCCATCCCGTGGCAATCTGATCGACCTTGCTGGCTCCGGGCCTTGAAGTGCATCCCCCTGGGATCGCCGCCCGTCACCGCTCAACTTCAGAGGCAATCATGTACGCAGTCATTCAGACCGGTGGCAAGCAGTACCGCGTGTCCGAGGGCGATATCCTCCGCGTGGAGACGCTCGAAGCCGACATCAAGGCGAAGGTGACCTTCGACCAGGTGCTCTTCGTGGACAAGAACGGCGATCTGCTCGTGGGCCAGCCCACCGTGAAGGGCGCCACCGTCGAGGCCGAGGTCGTCACCCACGATCGCGCCAAGAAGGTGCTCATCTTCAAGAAGCGCCGCACCACCACCTATCAGCGCACCCAGGGCCACCGTCAGGGGTTCACGGAAGTGCGCATCAAGAGCATCAAGGCTTAAGGAGAGGTGACCCATGGCTCACAAAAAAGGCGTAGGCTCCACCCGTAACGGCCGCGATTCCCATTCCCAGCGCCTCGGCGTCAAGGAATTCGGCGGCGAGCAGGTCACTGCCGGTTCCATCCTCGTTCGTCAGCGCGGCACCAAGTTCCGCCCCGGCGTCAACGTGGGCATCGGCAAGGACCACACCCTCTTCGCCCTGGTGCACGGGAAGGTGCGCTTCCAGGACAAGGGCCGCTCCGGCCGCTTCATCCACATCGATCCCGTCGAGGCCTAATCGGTCCTCGAAACCACCAGCGCGCAGTCTCCCACCGGGGCTGCGCGTTTTTATTGGCTCTTGGCTTTAGGCTCTAGCTGAGTACGGCCAGATCAAGTCCACCGGCCTGCGTGGGTCGGAATCAGCTAGAGTCCAAAGCCCAGAGCCGAAAGCCCCCATGTTCCTAGACCACCTCCAACTCGAAGTGACCGCCGGCCACGGCGGCTCGGGATGCACGTCCTTCCGCCGGGAGAAGTTCGCCCCGGAAGGCGGCCCCGACGGTGGCGATGGCGGCCTGGGTGGGAGCGTGTTCCTGCGGGCCAACCGTTCGCTCAACACCCTCAACGCCTACCGCAACAAGCGCAAGTTCGTGGCGGCCCGCGGCGGGCAGGGCATGGGCAGCCTCAAGAACGGCAACGATGGCGAGGACATCATCCTCGACGTGCCCCTGGGCACCCTCGTGAAGGACGCGGACAGCGGCGAGGTGCTGGCCGAGCTCATGGTCGATGGCGAGCTGCTCTGCGTGGCTCGCGCGGGCCGCGGCGGCCTGGGCAACTGGCACTTCAAGAGCGCCACCAACCGCACGCCCCGCCACTCCCAACCCGGCGAGGAGGGCGAGCACCGCAACCTCGACCTCGAACTGAAGATGATCGCGGACGTGGGCCTCGCGGGCTTCCCCAACGCGGGCAAGAGCACGCTGGTGAGCCGCCTCAGCGCCGCCCGCCCCAAGATCGCCAACTACCCCTTCACCACCCTGCAGCCCCAGCTGGGCGTCGTGAGCATGGATCGCTTCGGCGGCTCCGAGCACGAGAGCTTCGTCATCGCGGACATCCCGGGCCTCATCGAAGGCGCCGCCGGCGGCGCGGGCCTGGGCATCCAGTTCCTCCGCCACGTGGAGCGCACCCGCATGCTCATGCAGCTGGTGGATCTCTCCGACCCCATGCAGGAGCCCGAGGATGCCGTGCGCATCATCGAGGGCGAGCTGGCCGCCTTTTCGGAAGTGCTCGCCGCCAAGCCGCGGTGGCTCGTGGGCACCAAGCTGGATGCCCTCCAGGACGAGGACCGCAAGGTCGCCTTCGAGAAGCTCTGCGAGGCCCGGGGCCAGAAGGCCCTGTTCATCAGCGGCGTCACGGGGGAGGGCTTGAAGGAGCTGGCCTTCGCCGCCTTCGCCTACCTGCAGGAAGAAGCAAAATGAAGCGGGTCGGCCTATTGGGCGGGGCCTTCAACCCCCCCCACCTCGGCCACCTCAAGCTGGCGAAGCTGGCGCTGGAGCACCTGGATCTGGACGAACTGCGGGTCATGCCCGCGGCCCAGTCGCCCCTCAAGCCTTCCCCAAGCGGACCCTCCGCGGAGGCCCGCTTCGGGCTAGCGCAAATGGCCTTCGGGGGGCTGGATCCCCGCGTCATCCTGGAGCGGCATGAGCTGGATCGGGGGGGCACCAGCTACACCGTGGACACGCTGGAGGCCCTGCGGGCCGCCAGCCCCGAGGCCACCTTCATCCTCGTGCTGGGCTCGGATCAGCTGGCCCTCCTGCCCCGCTGGCACCGGATGGACCGCATCCTGGAGCTGGCCTCCTTCGCCATGGCGCCCCGCCCCGGGGCCCCGGTCACCCTTCCCGAGGGCTTCCCCGCCCGCGTGGTGACCGCCTGGACAGGGGCCCCCGGCGAGTTCCTGTTGCTTCCCGCCACGGAGCTGGATCTGGCCTCCACCCTGCTCCGTTCCAAGTTGTCGGCAGGTGCTGCCGATGATTCCCTCGCCGCGGACCTGCCTCCCGAGGTCTTAGCTGCGATCACCCGTGAAAACCTGTATCGTTAACCCGCCTGAGGTGTTGATGTCCCTTGATAGTCGGTTGAGCGCTGTCGTCGAAGCCGCGCGATCCAAGAAGGCCCTCCGGATCCGCTTGCTGGATGTGAAGGATGCCTGCAGCTTCACCGAAACCCTCGCCTTCATGAGCGGCAGCAGCGACCGCCAGAACCGCGCCGTCGCCGATGCCGTAGAGGACGCCCTGCGCCCCCTGGGCCACCGCGTTTTCTCCAGCGAAGGCCACGCCATGGGCAACTGGATCCTCCTCGACTTCGGGGATCTTGTGGTGCACGTCATGGATGAAGAAACCCGCGCCCACTACAACCTGGAAGGCCTCTGGAAGGAGGGCCGGGAGCTCGAGCTGCCCCCGGAAACCCACCCCGTCCTGGGCGCCGGCCCCAACTCCTGATCCCAACCTCTGCGGAGATGCGATGAGCGACCACCACAATCCATTCGAAGCCATGCAGGCCCGCCTCAAGGTGGCCGCCGAGCTCTACGGGCTGGAAGACGCCCTCTTCAAAGTGTTCATGGCGCCCAGCCGCTCCATGATCGTGAGCCTCCCCGTGATGATGGACGACGGCCACTGGGAGGTTTTCCAGGGCTACCGCGTGCAGCACAACGTGGCCCGCGGCCCCGCCAAGGGCGGCATCCGCTACGACAAGAACGTCACCCTCGACGAGGTCAAGGCGCTGAGCGCCTGGATGACGTGGAAGTGCGCCGTGGTGGACGTGCCCTTCGGCGGCGGCAAGGGCGGCATCATCTGCGATCCCACGAAGATGAGCCAGGGCGAGCTGGAGCGGCTCACCCGCCGCTACATCGCCGAGATCATGGACATCATCGGCCCCGACCGCGACGTGCCCGCTCCCGACATGGGCACCAACGCCCAGACCATGGCCTGGGTGCTGGACACCTACTCCATGCACGTGCGCAGCACCTCCAACGCCGTCGTCACGGGCAAGCCCCTGGGCATCGGCGGCTCCCTGGGCCGCAACGAGGCCACGGGCCGCGGCGTGCTCATCGTGGCCCGCGAAGCCATGCAGCGCCTGGGCAAGCACCTGGCCGGCGCCACCGTGGCCGTGCAGGGCTTCGGCAACGTGGGCAGCCAGTCCGCCCGCCTCCTCCATGAGGCGGGGGCCCGCGTCATCGCCGTGAGCGACGTCTCCGGCGCCATCAAGAACGACCGCGGCCTCGACATCCACGCGCTCATGAAGCACGTGGCCGAGACCAAGGGCGTGGCCGGCTTCAAGGGCGGCGAGGCCATGGAACCCGCCGAGCTGCTCACCCTGCCCGTGGACGTGCTCGTCCCCGGCGCCATGGAGAACCAGATCACCGAGGACAACGCCGCCAAGATCAAGGCCAAGGTCATCGTGGAGGGCGCCAACGGCCCCACCACCCCCGAGGCGGATCCCATCCTCCTGGACAACGGCGTCCTCGTGGTGCCCGACATCCTCGCCAACGCCGGCGGCGTGACCGTCTCCTACTTCGAGTGGGTGCAGAACCGCCAGGGCTTCTACTGGCGCGAGCGCGAGGTCAACGAGCGCCTCGTGGAGTACATGGTGCACGCCTTCCAGCAGGTCTTCGCCACCACCGACAAATACAAGACGAACCCCCGCATCGGCGCCTACATCCTGGCGCTGGACAAGGTTTCGCAGGCCATGCACTACCGCGGTTTCTACGCCTGAGGTTCGGCATCCGGTCCTGGCAATGGGGCGCCTTCGGGCGCCCCTTCGCTTGTCACTTGGCCACCATCTGCGGGCTCGGCAGGCGCGTGGCCCGGGGCCGCTCCAGCACCTGGATGGCCTTGAATGCCCGCGGTCCCGTCGGGCCCGGGACGCGCTGCTCTCCAAGGCGCAGCAGCATGCCACCGGGCAGCACGATGAGGTGCCCATCTTCCAGCAGGCCCGCGTCCGTATATGTGAACCCCGCCCGGGCCAGCACCTGCAGCCGGAACCCGCCCTCGTGGGGGAAGCGGAGCACCACGAGGTCGTCCTTCTCTCCGAAATAGTCCTTCAGGGAGGCGATCTCCCCCTCGGTGGGCCAGAGGTCGAGGTCGGGTTTGCCATCCGGGGTGCCCGCCTTCAGGTCGGGCTCCAGTTGCACCATGATGTCGTCGAAGGCCTTCCGTTCGGCTTGGGCGAACACGAGCTCCACGGCCAGGGGGTTGAGGGCCTTCCAGGCTTGTTCCAGTTGGCGTGCGGCGACGGGAACCGCTTCCGCATCCCGGGATCCATGCTCCGACACCCGGACCGTGAGGGTGTCGATGGTGCAGTGGATCCGGCCCTGGGGCGTTGATTCGAGATGGGCGAGGCTCCGCCAGGTCCCCACGTTCAAGAGGCGATGCACCAGGGCGGTGCCCTCCACGGAATACGACAGGGTCCTGCGCGGAAGGGCCTCCTCCTGGCCGATCCCGCTGGCTTCCCACCCCCCGCCATTCACGGTGATCCGCTTCGGGTCGGGCCGGAAGGCCACCATTTCACATCCGGGCTGCTGGAGGTGGCGGGCATCCAGGAAGGCGATTCCAAGGGCCTCCTCCAGGCCTTGGGCGGCCGTTTTCACCGAGGCCAGTCGTGCCTCGAAGCCCGTGAGCACCTCCGGCCGGAGGCCCACCGCGGCGAGAGCCTGGGTGAGTTCCGCGGCCCAGACCGCCGCTGGCAGGCCGGAGGCTTTGTGTGCGTGCTCGAGCCCCGTGGTGGCTCTGAGGAAGGTCGCGCGAAGGGCTTCCAGGCCGGCCTCATCCCGCGCGGCGGGGCGTTCCCTCCCGTAGGCACCCATGAGCTCGGCGAGTTCCCCTTCCAGGAAGCTCTGGCGATCCGCATCCGGATTGCCCTCGCCGTTCGCCAGCCAATCCAGGGCCTGCCGCGTCCGCGCCAATTCGCCCAGGAGCTTCAGATAGGCTCGGCTGGGGCGGAAGGGCAGGGAGGCATGTTTCCGCAGCCCGGAGGCCAGGGCGGCCACTTCCGTCTCCAGGGCGGATTGACGCTCGAAGAGGCGCTTTTGCCGGGCCTGCGCCACGAAGGCGAAGAGGCCCAGGCCCAACCCGAGGAAGAGGCAGAGGCCCGTCCCCAGCCAGAATTTGTCCACCCTCCTCCAGGACCGGGCGAGGGCCTTGCGAAAGCTCGGCTTGGGCGAGGGTCGATCCCCCGGGCCCGCCTCGGGAAGGCCGCGGGGGGTGGGGGGCCCCTCCGGGGGGCCCTTCTCCGCCGCGGCGCGGTTCTTCGCCTTTTGGCCTCCTCCCGTCATGTGGATCCCACCCCCCGCGCGAAAGGCGCATGCCTTCCTGATCGGCGGGGGGCTTTGGGACAGGAGTCTGGCGGGCCTGTCGCGGTTCATCGCCGGCCCTGCACCTTCGCTTGGGACCGGCTGGGCGGATTCAGGCCACGTCGGGCTCGGCGCCGAGCGGAGTCTTCGCGGGCCGGGCCATGCCGCGATTCGGGAATCGGGTCCAAGCCGGGCGGGCGAAGAGGAAGGCCAGGCGGGTGCCTCGGGTCGCCCAGAACAGGCCAAGGGCGCACAGCACGCTCAGCGCGGCGGCCGCCAGGCCGAGGGTGCCCCGATCCAGGAAGGCCCCGGCCCGGCGCGCCAGGGCGAGTGAGACCAGCATGGGCAGGTAGAACCCCAGGTAGATCACGAGGGATTGCTGGCCGAGGTAGCGCAGCCAGGCCGTTCCCCGGGTCTTCATGAGGAGGGATCCGGCCGTGATGACCCCGATGGCCCCGAGAATCCCCAGCCCCAGGGAGAACCCGCGCCCGGAGGCGTACCCCTTGAGGACGAGGGCCTCGTTCACCAGGGCCCAGAGGGCGATGCCTGCGAGGCCCCAACCCGGTCGGGCCTGGGCCCGGGCGGCGAGGTTGAAGAAGCTGGGGGCGAAGCGGTAGCCGACGTAGAAGAACACGAACCGCTCACAGAAGTGGGCGATCAGGGTGGGGCGGATCCCGTGGGGCGCCTCGATCTGCAGGGCGCAGGCGAGGGGGAGGACGATCCAGGTCGGGACCTTCCGCAGCAGCCGCGAAACGAGGAAGAGGATCGGCAGGAGTTGGATGAACCAGAGCATGGCGAAGGGCTCCACCAGCTTGTGGAGCAGGGATCCCGAATCCTCCTCGCCCCTGAAGAGCCCCACCTCCAGGGCCACGATCCGGGCGGCATAAAAGATGACGGACCAGAGCAGGAAGAAGTACAGGTAGTGGACGACCTTCGAATCCAGGTAGCGCTTCCAGGGGCGATCCACCATCCGGCTGAGGAAGAGGCCGGATAGGAGGAAGAAGTCGGGCATCCGGAACGGCTGCGCGAAGTCCGCCCAGTACTGCAGCCAGCCGCTGCCACCGGTCGGATGGAGCTTGTTGACCGCGTAGAGGGTGACGACCCCGATCATGCAAATGCCCTTCGCGTAGTCCACCCACCCGATGCGGGGGGCGGATTCGGGAGGGGCGCCCGGGAGGGCGGCTTCCTGGGTCAGGAGCGCATCGGATGTAGTCATGGGTATCAGCCTAGGGTTTGGAAAGCTTATCAATCCTTAGGCAAAATGGTTAAAAAAAGGCATGCGCGTTCAAACACCCAGGTTGATGAGCTCGCGTCCCGGGCGAGGCCGTTAGAACAACCGCAGGGCCGCGATGTAGCCGTTGACCGTCTTCACGCCCGGGATATCGCTCTGGAGGCCGATGCCCAAGTCCACTCGGAAGGTGGTGAACCAGCCCCAGCCGGGCAGGTCGCCGCCCACCTTGAGGCCCGAGAAGCTGTAGTACTTCTGATCATCCAGGCTCCGGGCGCGGGCGTACTGCAGGCCCAGGGTGAGGCGGATCCGGGGGCCCGTGGGGACGGCGATATCCGCCGCGCCGCGCAGGATGCGGTCCGCCGCGAGGGCGTTGGCGCGGATGCCGGAGACGGCGCCGCCACCGAAGGCCCCACCCACCTGCAGGCTGTTGAAGCGGTCGAAGTTGCGGCCCCCGTCGAGGCCCGCCTGCAGCTTGAGCCAGGTGCGGGTGCCCAGCTCGACGCTCTGGCCCATCGTGCCGCCCCAGCGGGTGAAGCGGCCGCCCTCGGGAATGGCGTGGAGCTCCGTGGGCGCGCCGAAGGTGCCCTCGGGCCGCCGGCCCCACCCGTGGTAGCCGCGCAGCTGGAAGCCCGCGCCGAGCCAGGAGGCGGAGAGGCGCCCTTCCCGGGTCCAGCCGCTGGGCGGCAGCAGGTAGCCGGGCGTCTCGTACTTTTCATCCCGGGGGCGGCTGTACTTGTCGTAGTCGAAGATGGCGTCCGCTTCCAGGTGGAAGCCCGCGCCCAGTTCCCGGCTCAGGCCCGTGCGGAAGTTCCCGAAGAGGTGGCCCACCGCGTCCTGGTTCAGGAGCTTGCCGTCCTTCACGGGCCGTTCATCGGATTTGAGGAAGAGGGCCGTGCCGCTGAAGGAGGCGTCCAGCCCCAGGGGCAGTCGGGGCACCACCAGGCTCGCGGTGTTGAAGATGCCGGCGATGAGGGCCGTGTACTGGATATCGCGGTTGAAGGCGTTGAAGTCGAAGAGTGCGAGGCCGCCCAGGGGCAGCACGGGCGGCGTGAGCCCTGGATCCACGAGCAGGACGCCCGCGATGGCGCGGCCGCTCGTCTTGGGCCGTTCCTCCACCTTGCGGGTGCCATCCGCCTGTCGGGTGAAGTAACGCACCCCTTCGGGCGTCTGGCGCAGCATCGTCTCCTTGGAGGCGCGCACGGTGGCCCGGGCCTCCTGGAAGCCCTCCGCGTTCACCTTCGGATCCTTGAAGTGGAAGTGGCGGCGCACTTGCGCCACCCCGCCCGTGGCGCGGAGCCAGCGCTCGAAGGTGCGGATGTCCACCGCCCGCCAAGTGCCGCCGAAGTCGCCGTAGGTGATCTCCATGCGTTCGCTCTTCACGACGCCGGGCAGGCCGGAGCGCTCGCGCGTTTCCCGCTGGATGCGACCGCTGGCCTCTTCGACGACAAGCTCTCCGGAGGGCAGGCCGACCTCCTCGCTCACGGGCTCGTAGTTCAAGCGGCGCAGGCCCGGGCCGGCGCTGCCGCCATCGGTGTAGCGGAACCGCTCCTGCAGGCCCAGGGCGGTGGGGAGGGCCATGGAGGTGCGGGCTTCGACCAGGGGCAGCTGCACCTCACCGCGGATGTTGGCCTTCACGCCATTGAAGCGGACTTCCTTCTGCAGCAGTTCCGGCTCCTCGCCCTGGGCCTCGAAGTAGCCGAAGGTGAAGCCCAGCTCGCCATCGTCCCCCCGGGTGGCCTGGAATCGCAGATCGAGTTCCACTTCGGCTTGGAGATTCCGCAGGGAAGCTCGGCCCCGCAGGGATTCCGCCCGCATCTTCGCCAGGAGGGCACCCACCTCGTAGGGCTTGGCGGCGCTGACGCTCACTTCCGTGCGCCCCTTGACCAGGGGGGTGCCGACCCAGGCCTCCCCCTCGAAGCGCCAGCGGCGGCCCACGGGCCCGCGGTGCACCGTGAGGTCGGCGGGCCCGCCTTCCACTTCATAGGCCTCCGGGCCCAGCTCCGCCGCCAGCCGGGCACCGGGGCCTCCGGCGGGGAGCACGAGGCGGCCTCCGTCCCCGAGCAGCGTCGCGGCCTGCCCCTTGGGATCCTCGGGCATCCAGAGCACCCAAGGACGGCCGGGGAAGCCACCCATGGCCTCCGTGAGGCGATCCCGCCAGGCCCGGGGAACTGCGCCCAGCTCCTCGGGCAGGAGGGCCCCGCCATCCACGGCCCCCCAGGCCGCCTCGTCCAGCAGCGGCTGGTCCCCGAAGTCGGGGCCGACGTACAGGTCCACCTCCGGGCGCCAGGCCCGGAGGGCCTGGGCGGCAGCCAATAGCAAGGCCGTGCGGCCAGGCCCCTGGGGCAGGCGCAAGCGCAGCGCCGGGGCCCCCGCCAGGGGCTCCAGGAGGGGCTGCCAGGCCCGGCGGCTGGCCTCTACTTGGGCGGGATCCCGGGGATCCGCAGGGATCAGGCGGCCGGCATCGACCTGGCGCAGGTCGAAATCCACGGGTTTCGGCGTGCCCACCCGGATGAGCGGCAGTTCGCCTGCGGCCAGGGCGCAGACGAGGGCGGGAACCAAGGGCAAGGCGATGCGCACGAAACCTCCGAGGGCTCTTCAGCTTAAGATGGGGATCAGAGACCGCCCATGCGATTCACCGTGAAGTTCACAACCGCCGCTGGCGAGGTCCTGCTCCGGGACTTCGACGCCGAGACCGCCGAGGCCGTCAAGCGCCTCGTGTTGGCGGAGGGCGGTTTCCCCCTCGAGGTGAAGCGGACGGAGGGGCTCTTCCAGCGCCGCCGTCAGATCAAGGCGGAATCCCTCATCCTCTTCAACCAGGAGCTGCTGGCGCTGCTGAAGGCGGGCATTCCCCTCCTGCAGGCCCTGGAACTGCTGGTGGGCCACGGCAAGGATGCGGATCTGCGGGCCGCCCTGGACGTGGTGGTGGAGCGGCTCAAGCAGGGCATGGCCTTCAGCGAAGCCCTCGACCAGGCGGGCGGCTTCCCCTCCGTGTACATGAGCAACGTGGTGGCGGGCGAGCGCAGCGGCGCCATGGCCGAGGTGATCGGGCGCTGGCTGGCCTTCCAGAAGTTCAGCCAGCAGAGCCGCCGCCGCATCACGGAGGCGCTCATCTACCCCGCCTTCCTCGTGGTGGTGCTGGTGATCGCCCTGGGCGTGATGTTCAACGTGGTGCTGCCGAAGTTCGCCGACTTCTACGCCAGTGGCGATACGGAGATGCCCGCCATCACCCAGGCCCTGCTGGCCGTGGGCAACCTCTTCCGCTCCACCCTGTGGCTGCAGGGCGTGCTCGTGGTGGCGCTCGCCTTCGTGGCCCGTTGGATGGTGGTGACGGTGCAGGGGCGGCGGGCCCTGGAGCGGGGGCTCCTCGCGGTGCCCCGCGTCGGCACCCTCGTGCGCATGTACCACTCCTCCGTCTTCTGCCGCACCCTCGGCGTGCTGCTGGCCGGCGGCCTGCCCGCCGTGCCCGCCCTCGAAGTCGTGCAGCGCACCAGCCCCAGCGAGCGCATGAAGGCCAACCTCATCACCGTCATCGAGACCGTGCGCGCGGGCCAGAGCCTCCACTTCAGCCTCGATCAGGCCAGGATCCTCGATCCCCTCGCCGTCGAGATGGTGCGCGTCGGCGAGCAGAGCAGCGCCCTCCCCGAAATGCTCGATCACGTGGCCGACTTCTTCGATCAGGAAGTGGAAAAGGCCACCGCCGCCGTCACCAGCCTCATCGGACCCGCCCTCATCCTATTCATGGGCGTGATCGTGCTGACCTTGCTGTTGGCGGTGTACGTACCGCTCTTCAATGCGGGCAACGTGGTGCGATAGTCATCCTGGGCGGGTCGACGCCCGACAATGAGGGTTTCAGGTGTCAGCTTAGGGATGAGGGTGGTCGTTTCACAGCGTGAGCGCCGGGGGCTGTGCCTAGTCGCAGCCCTATTGATCATGCCTCCCCTGGGCGAAGGCGACCATTCGGCCGCCCCCCAGGGCATCCGGTTCGAAGAGTACGAGACCCGTGCCGCCTTCCTCCTCTCCCTGGCCAAGTTCACGGAGTGGCCGGAGGAGGCCTTGCCCGCGGGGGACCCCCTTTCCATCGGGATCGTGGGCGACAGCCCCATGGCGCCGGCGCTGGAGGCGCTGGGCCAAGGAACGCTGTTGGGGCGGAAGCTGGTCATCCGGAGATTTCGCAACGCCTTCGAAGTTCAACCTTGCCACATCCTGTATTTCACTTCGGGGGAGGAGCGCTTCCTTCCCAATCTGCGAACGAAGTTGGCGGCCCAGGGCGTGCTCACCATCGGTGAGACGAGTTTTTTCCTTGGCTACGGCGGGGCCCTGCACCTTTTCAGCGAAGATGGCCGCCTCCGATTCGTCCTCAATCGCGCCGCCCTCGATCAATCCCACCTCCGCGTGGCGGTGCAGGTGCAACGCCTCGCCAAGCAAGTCATCAATCAACCCTAGGTCCCCGTGAAAATCCTCCAACTGAGCTCCCTGCGCCGGAAATTGATCCTCGTGATCATGCTGACGGTGGGCCTTGCCCTGCTTTTGGCGGTGACGGCATTCGTCAGCATCGAGATCCGGGGATTTCGCGCCTCCGCCCAGCGGGAATTGCAGATCCTCGCCGACGTGCTGGGCGAGGGGAGCACGGCGGCCCTTGAATTCAAGGAACCCACGGATGCCGCCCACCTGCTCTCCACGCTGCGGGTGCATCACCGGATTTCCCAAGCCGCCATTGTCGACGTGAGGGGCCAGCTGTTCGCGTCCTATCAGCGGGAGGGCGTGGCCAAGCCCATTCTCCCGGCCCACCTGCCTTCGAACACCTTCGTGTTCGAAGGAGACCACCTCTGGCTCACGAGCCCCATCCACCATGCGGGGGATCACCTGGGCACCCTCTACCTGCGGTCGGATCGCACGGAGCTGAACCAGCGCCTGCGCTGGGTGCTGGCCGGGGGCCTGCTGGGCACCCTCCTCATCGGCTCAGCGGCCCTCCTCCTCGCCATGCGAATGGGCCGAGTCGTCTCCGAGCCCATCCTCCACCTCACAGAGGCGGCCCGCGGCATGGCCAAGCGGCAGGGCCCCGGAGTGCGGGTTCAACGCGAGACCGAGGATGAGGTCGGCATGCTCGTGGACGCCTTCAACGACATGTTGGACCAGCTGGGCGAACGCCAGGCGCGCCTGGTGGAAGCCCAGCATCTCGCCCATCTCGGGAATTGGGCCTTTGATCCCGTGGCCCAGCACTCGGAGTGGTCGGAGGAGACCTTCCACATCTTCGGACTGGACCCCGCGGGACCCGTGCCCGATGATGCCGCCTTCCAGGCCCTCGTCCATCCCGAGGATCGGGCCAAGCTGGCGACCGCCCTGGACCGGGCGATGGCGGAGGGGGGGCGCTTCGAGATGGATCATCGGGTGCTCCGAGGGGAGGGCGCCGTGGGATGGGTACACGTCTCGGGGGCCTGCTTCGAGGGCCCCGGGGGGCGGACCGTCCTGCGAGGCACCGTCATCGACATCACCGAACGAAAGCAGTCCGAGGCCGCCTTGCTGCAAGGGCAGAAGCTGGAGAGCCTGGGCGTCCTCACCGGTGGCATCGCCCACGATTTCAACAACCTGCTTGCGGCCCTGCAGGGTTTCCTCGACATCGTCCGCCTGGAATTGCCCCACGGCACCTCGGCCGAGACCTTCCTCGACAAGGCCGATCGGGTGATCGTCCGGGCCTCCGAGCTCATCCGCCAGATGCTCGCCTACTCCGGCAGGGCCAAATTCCAGGTGCGCCCCTTCGATCTGAGCCACCTCGTGGAAGAGATGGGCCACCTGCTCGCCGTCTCCATCTCCAAGAAGGTGGAGCTCCGGGTGCGGGTCGGCGAAAACCTGCCCGCCGTCGTGGGCGACACGGCGCAGATCCAGCAGGTGATCATGAACCTCGTGATCAACGCGAGCGACGCGCTCCAGGGCAAGGAGGGCATCATCCGGGTGAACACCCGTTGCGAGTGGCTGGATGCGGAAAGCCTGATCGCCACGTACTCGGGGCAGGCCATGGAGCCGGGCCTCTACGTCGTGCTGGAGGTGGAGGACAACGGACATGGCATGGACGCCGACACCATGACCCGCATCTTCGACCCCTTCTTCACGACCAAGTTCACGGGGCGGGGCTTGGGGCTGGCGGCGATGCTCGGCATCGTGAAGGGGCACCGGGGAGGCATCAAGGTCTACAGCGAGGTGGGCCGCGGGACCGCCTTCAAGGTCCTCTTCCCCGCCTCGCCCGATGCGGCGGCGAGGCCGGAGGACTTCGCGGACGTGGGGGATTACAAGGGCTCCGGCAAGGTGCTCATCGTGGATGATGAACCCGACCTCCTGATCACCACGGCGGCAGCCTTCGAGCACCTGGGCTTCGAAGCGGTGCTCGCCTCCAACGGCCTGGAGGGGGTGGGCCGGGTGAGGGAGCACCTGGGCAGCCTCCGGCTCGTGGTCCTCGACTTCACGATGCCCATGATGGATGGCGCCGAATGCCTGAGGATCATCAAGGGATTGGATCCCAACCTGCCCGTGCTCATGACCAGCGGGTTCAGCGAAGGCGATCGTTCGGGCCCCCTGGGAGACCTCCCCCTCGCGGGATTCCTCCAGAAGCCCTACACCCTGGCGACCCTGCAGGCCACGGTGCGCGGGATCCTCACCCCCACCCCGCCATAGTTGGCTTCCTCCGATTCGTTGTCGATGGAATGGTTCCGAGCCCCCGCTGGAGGTACGACATGCCCGAAGGCACCCCCCGCCGCCTGACCTTGGCGGTGCCCGTCCTGGCCCTGGTGGCCCCGCTCTCCGCCCAAACGCGCCCCGACCTCCAGGCGCCCGAGGCGAAGCCCCTTGGGCTCCAGCAGCTCAGCATGGAGGAACTGCTCAACGTGAAGCTCACGGTGGCGAGCCGCACGGAAACGACCATGGCCGAGGCCCCCTCCGTGGTGTCCGTCATCACCGCTGAGGATATCCGGCGGATGGGAGCCCGGGACCTACGGGACGTGCTGCGCTCGGTGCCGGGCTTCGAGCTGGGCGTGCGGGGGCAGCTGGGCTACACGGAATTCGGATTGCGCGGCGTCATCACGGATAACACCGAGAAGATCCGGATCCTCCTGGATGGCGTGCCCGTGAACGAGAACCTCGAGGGCAGCGGCACCATCATCTTCGGCGCGATGGCCCTGGATAACGTCCAGCAGATCGAGATCATCCGAGGCCCGGGCTCCGCCCTCTACGGCACCAACGCCTTCGTGGGCGTCATCAGCATCATCACGAAGGACGCCTCGAGCTCCGGAGCCTCCACCACCATCTCCACCAAGGGCGGGAGCTTCAACACCAAGGAGGGCAGCGTGCTCACGGGTTGGTCCGGTCCCCGGTTCCGGGTTTCGGCCTACCTGCACTACCTGGAAACGGACGGCCCCGACTCGCCCATCGCGGCGGATTCCCTCAATTCCGTGGATTCGTTCCCCTCCTATTCCAGCTTGAACGCGGGAATCTCCCTGGCCGGAACGCCCAAGGGCCACACCTACGAATTCCGGCGCCAGCTGAGCACCCAGCTCAAGTTGGACTACCGGGGGCTCACCTTCAACGGGGTGTTCACGAACATCCACAAGGGCCCCTACCTGGGCACCTACTTGGCGGTGAACGAACACTCGGACGCCCATCCCTCCCAGGCTCAGGGCACGCTCGCCACCACCTTCCGGCCTTCCGAGGACTGGATCATCGAGCCGAAGATCTACGCGCTGCGCTACACCGCGGACAACCTCTGGAACGATGCCCCGGAGGGCTTCCGCCTCCGCCTCGACCAACCCTCGGGTCCTCCCGTCATCCTCGACTACACCGAGGGGAGCTACCAGCTCAATCGGGCCACCCAGGCCACCCGCGGGGCCGAGGTCAAGGCGACCTGGAATGCCTCCCCGACCCAGAAGGTGATGCTGGGGAGTTCCGTGGAGGAGGAGAAGCTTTACCGGATCGAGAACTTCGCCAACGTGCCCGGCCTCGGTCCCGACGACATGGTGGAGTCTCCGCCCATCATGCGGAAGGCCCCGGTCCGCACCCTGTTTTCCGCCTTCCTCCAGGATCAATGGAATCCGACTCCCGCCCTGGGGATCACGGCGGGGCTCCGCCTCGACCGCTACAACGACGCCGGCACGGCCCTCACACCCCGCCTGGCCGCCGTCTGGCGACCCCGTCAGGCCTTCCACCTGAAAGCCATGTACGGGGAGGCCTTCCGGGCCCCGACCTTCGTGGAGTCTTACCTCTACGCGGGGGGCGGTTTCATCCGGGGCCGGGAGGACATCCAGCCCGAGCGGATCAAGACGGGGGAATTCGAGGCCGGTCTGCGCCTGGGGGACTCCATCCTCTGGCGGGTGGTGCTCTTCGAGAACCGGATCACCAACCTCATCAAGCTGGGGGCCACCCCGTCCGGACTGGAGTACCAGAACACCCCCGACGTCACGGTGATTCGCGGGATCGAGACGGAATGGACGGCCACCTTCACCGATTCCCTGGGGGGGTACCTCAACCTCTCCGGCCAGAGCGGCCGCAATGAGGTCACGGGGGACCGGCCCGTGGGGATGGCCCATTGGCGGGGGAACCTAGGAATCAACGCGGCCCTCCTGGAGGGGCTGAACCTCAACGCCACCCTTCACGTGGTGGGCCGCCGGGAGCGCGCCAAGGGGGATCCCCGGCCGGACTTGAAGGGATACCAGGTGCTGGACCTCGCCCTCACCTACGCCGCGGCCCGGAACCTGGACTTCAGCCTCACGGCCCACAACCTCCTGGATCGGGACCAGCGCTACGCCAGCGTCTCGACGCCCCTGCCCGGGGACTTCCCGGCCGGGGGGCGGGCCCTCCAAGCGGGCCTGCGCTGGCGATTCTAGGGGCGTGTCCGAGTGATTCCCCGCCCCGGGGATTGCTTGGACACTCCTAGGTGCCCGTCGTCCCCAGGTTGTAGATGGGCGCGCGCCAGCCCCGGTCGATGTCTTTGAAGACGTCGCAGAGGTACTGGTTGTCCTCCCGGTTCCTCAGGGAGAACCGCAGGTAACCGCGCCCCTTGATGCCCGAGATGTCGATGTGGGAGGCGATGATGCCCCGTTGCTCGAAGGCCCGCTTCAACTCCTCGCCCCCCAGGTGGTGGTGCCTCACCATGAAGATGTTGGTGGAGGAGGGGATGGCGGAGAAGTTGGATAGGGACGTGAGGTGGGCAAAGACCTCCTTGCGCTTGGAGATGTTCTCCGTGCGGGACTGGGTGAGGAAGGCCTCATCCTCGAGGGCGATCAGGGCGAGATCCGCCGAGAGCTGGGTGACGGGGAAGGGGTGCCGGTGGATCTGGATGCCCTCCAGGATGTCCGGCGAGGAACACATCAGGTAGCCGATGCGCAGGCTCGCCAGGCCATATTTCTTGGAGAAGGTGCGCAGCACCATGAGGTTCTGGTACTTGGGCAGGAAGCGCGCGGCGGAGAGCACCTCGCCCGGGGGATCCGTGTACTCCCCGAAGGCCTCGTCCACCACGACGAAGGCGTTGTAGGAGCTGGCGTAGTCCAGCAGTTCCTCGATCACCATGTCGTGGATCAGGTGGCCCGTGGGGTTGTTGGGATTGGCGATCCAGATGAGCTTGGGCCTGAACTTGTCCACCAGCTCCTTGAAGCGGTGGGTGGTCTGGTTCGTCCACCGGAACTGATCCTCCTCCCGCAGCTCCAGGAAGTAGGGCACGGCGCCCATGCGTTCCGAGAGCGCCTCGAACAGGAAGAAGCTGGGGGTGGGCATCAAGTAGACGTCCCGGTGGTCGAGGAAGACCCGGGTGATGAGATCCAGGATGGAATCCAGGCCCGCGGCGATGATGAACCACTCGGGGGGGATGGCGTACTTTTCCGCCAGGCGTTGTTTTAGGACGGCGTGGTTGCTGTCCGGGTACTCGTTGAAGCGGGCGACCCGCTGGTCGTCCAAGCGGAGTTCGTCCAGGTACTCGCGGATCCGTGGGGAATACCCTTCGGAGTTCTCGCCCAGGTCGAAGCGGTAGATCCGGTCCAGATCGTAGAGGGCCCGCACCCGCTCGATCTCCGCCTCCATGTCCACGGATTTATCCACGTACCCCTTGACCTTCTCGAACATGGCCTGGCGGGTGGGCGAGTTGAAGAACTTATGGGTCTTGGTATGCATGGTCGGCGGTCCTCCACACGGGGGATGGCTGGGATCAACAGGCGAGGGCGGGCATGCGTTGAGAACAGAGGCGAACCCAGTCGGCCCCATCGGGAAGCCGGGCTTCGCGGAGCCCCTGCTCGCCCAGCACCATGCGGGCGATGCCCGGAAGCTCGAGGCCCATGGCCTCCCGGAGGCTTAAGGAGGTGAGTTGATCGAGGTCGCCAGGGCTCAATCCTCCGTGGGCGAGGACCTCCATGCCTCCGGCGCTTTGGGCCGGGCCATCCGCGTAGGTGGCGAGCAGGCCCGCGAGCCCCGCCGTGAGCAGGGCGGGCAGGGGCGGGGCCAGGCGGGCGGCCCACTCTCCGTAGCCCGTGGACGCCATGGCCCGGCTGAGCCCCAGCTGCATGGCGGCCAAATAGTCCACCTGATTGAAGCCGCCGACCTGGACGAGGCCCCGCACGAGCCCGGTGGCCAGGCTGAGGAAGGAGGTGGGGACGAGGTTTCCCCCCCGGAGGCCCTCGAGGATGGGGGCGGGTTCCAGGGCGATCCGGCGGCCGTCGGAAGCCAGGAGGTGCCCCCCCTCCGCCACCAGGGGCGACGTTCGGCGTTGATCGGTGACCTCCCAGAGCAGGGCGGATCCGCCCCCCCGCCCGGCCTCGCTCCAACAGCAGGGCACCCCATCCAGCGCTTCCAGCACGGCCCCGCGCAGGGCCGCGTCGAAGAAGAGGCGGTGGATCGGAGATCCCGGATCCTCCAGATCGCGGATCAGGAGGGGCGTCCGGATGGATTCGAAGGTGGCGTAGGCGAGGGGGGGCACGCGCCTTCGGGCCTCCGGCGTGAACCACCGCTCCCAGAGCCTCGGCGTGGCGCTCGTCACCTGCTCGCGGAAGGTGGGGCGGCCCACCACTTCGGGGGCGCGCAGGATCCCGCTCAGGGTGGCCTCCAGGGCGTGGGCCTCCCGCTCGCCCAGGTACCCCGCCGCCACCAGGGATCGGACTCGGGCCTCCGCCTTGGCGAGGTCGGCTTCGCCGAAGGGGTCGAGGAGCAGGGTCATCTGGCGCCGCTGCTTGTTGGAGAGGTCGAGGATGGGCACGCGGAGGGGCTTGCCCTCGTGCCGGCGGGCGAGCATGAGCCCCACGGGGTAGCTGGCGTTATCCGCGGGGATGAGGGCGGAGGCCTCCACGGGCAACGCCTCCGCAGGATCCTCGCCCAGGGCCGCGATGATCATGGATTGCACCGTGAGGGGCATGCACTCCACACAGAGGTGGTTGGCGGTGTACACGAGGGGGCTCCGCGTCAGGCGCGCCCTCACCCGGGCCGCGAGCGCCTCGCCCTGGCTGGCCCTCGCGTGGGCCTCCACCTCGGCGATGTAGTCCGATCGGTCCTGCAGGGGAGGCAGGTAGGCGGAGGAGAACTCCGCGAGGAAGTGGCCGAGGCTGGCATCCCCTTCCGCGAAGAGCCGCGAGTAGACGGGCCGCACCCGGGCGATGGCGGTCATCACGGGGTCGGCGAGGGCCCGGAGCCGATCCACGGGGGCGGGGCTCATGCCACGGCCGGAGGCGGGGCCGGGAAGAGGGCGCGCCCCCGCGGCGTATTCCACACCTCGGCGCAGGGCAGGTGGAGGACGCTGAGGGCCTGGCCCACCGCCAAGGCGTTCTCGAAGCCGTGGCCATAGGTGACCTTGCCGAGCCCCGAATCGGAGTCCACGACGCAGATGAGATCGGGGCATTGGATGTCCAAGGCCCCGTTCCGCCAGGCCCACATGAATTCGTTTTGGAGGCCCACGCGATAGCGCTCTCCGGCGAAGGCCCCCGTGCCCTCAAGCTCCACGTGGCCCCGGAAGAAACCCCCTTCGAGCCGAGTCTCCGCGAGGGTCACGATCCCCTCGAAGGCCACGCGGCCGCCCCCCTTCGCGGCGAGGATCCCCGCGGGCCGTGTCCCGGGCCCGAGCAGGGCCCCCAGTTCCAGGCAGCGGCTCAGGGTGCGCGGAATGAGGGCCTCGCGCATCCGGGCGCCCGTCGCGGGGAAACCCGTCAGGCACACCAGGCCCCCGCTGCAGGTGGCCAGGGCCCGGCACAGGGCCTCACCCCGCGCCGCGTTCGCGACGCGCGTGGCGAGGACCAGATCCCCCTGGAAGGTGGCACCCACGAAGGGGGCGAGGGGAATGTCGAAGAGGGCGAGGGTCGTCTGATCCAACTCGGGCACGGCCCGCCCCGCGCAATCCCCATCCACCACGGGCACCCCGAGGTGGGCCGCGAGCCGGATCGCCTCCAGGGTGTTCTGGGGGCCCAATTCCAAGGGGTACACGAACCCGATGGGCCTTTTCAGATAGGCGGCGAGGGCCTTAGCTGCGGGCACGGAGGGTGGCTCGGGGGCGAGGGCTTCCAATCGTTCCACCTCTGCGTTGGTGAGGCCGCCACCCGCCATGGCCGTGGAGATTCCCAGGGCGTCCGCGGGCAATTGATCGGGGTCGATGAGATCCACCGGGCGCCCTTCGGCCACGAGGTCCTCCACGATGGCCCGCCCACGGGAATAGGAACCCCCGCCCCCCGTGCCCAGGACGGAGGCTCCCCTCAATAGTTGTTTCAAGGCCTCTCGCTCCAGGCGGAGGCCCGTCATCGGTCCGCCTCTGGGAGAAGGGTCGCTCCCCCCCGTCCCCAGCGAATCCGGCTTCGAGCTACCATCGCGATCTCCGAGCATGGGTCAAGTCGAATCCCCTTCGGTTCCTTGGCCACGCTTCTCAAGGAGCGGCTCCCACGGGTTACTTGGACAAGCTCCTAGCTTCGGCGGCTGCGCGGCGGAAACCCAAGGGATCCTTGGCGGAACACGGCGTAGCTTCGTGAGTTGATGATTCCGACCATACCTCGTCCCGGGGCCCCGGAGGCAGCGGATCTTTCCTACATTTTTCCATAAGGAATTCTCACAAAACCCTGTCGACCGAAGCACCCTGGCACGCCTCGGGAGGTGAGGTCTGGGCGGGTAATATGGAGCATGCTCCCCGTGCTCCTGCTCTTTCTGCTTCCCGTGGGGGGCGGCATTCCGGCCGGGGTATTGCTGGCCCAATCGAAGGGCATGGGCTGGCCCGTGGTGGCGGGGCTCTACCTGGTGTCGGACGTGATGCTGGCCCTGACCTTCGAGCCCCTGCTGCGCCTTCTCGTAAGGCTCGCCGCGAAGGTCCCCTTCCTGGCCCGATTCGGTGAGGCCATGAAGGTGGCGATGGCCCGCGGCGCGGCCTCGTTCGGAGGCACCGGCGCAGGGCCTTTCACCCTTCTCCTGATCTCATTCGGCGTGGATCCCATGACGGGCCGCTCGGCGGCCCTCGCCGCGGGCCATGGTTTCCTGATCGGCTGGGCCTTCGCCATCGCCGGCGACATGCTCTATTACGCCGTCCTCGCGATCACGACCTTGCGCTTGAATACCTATTTCCGGGATCCGAACACGACGGTCTGGGTGGTGCTGGGGGCGATGATCGTGGTGCCCATGGTGGTGCGGCGGGTTTGGGCCAAACCGACGGCCGAGGCCCTGGGGTGAGGGGCCGGGGAGGAGGAGGCCCCACCGGCTTGATTCCTTTCTGGCCGTATCCGCCTGGAGGCCCTGGACTCCGCTTCCGTGGCCGCCGGGGATCCCCGGGTGATCTGGAGTACGCATGGCGAGATGCGGGGAAGCTACCCGGAACTGGCCGAAGCCATTCCCTACATGCTGGCCTCCATGGAGACGCGCTTCGGCCGGGTGGCTGAATCGAAGGTGATGGTGACGAAGCGGCCCTGGGATGCCGAGGCGGAGCGGTTGAAGGCTCGTTAGCGGTACTTTCGCTTCAGCCACTTGTTGGGATCCTCCGGCTTGGCCTGGAGGCGCACTTCAAAGCCGAGGCGTGGCCCGTCCACGGTCTCGCCCACGGTGCCCACGGGATCACCCTGGTGGAGCACGGCGCCCTTGGCGACGATGATGCCCTGCAGGTGCTGGTAGAGGGTGAACCAGCCGCCGCCGTGATCGAGGATCACCATGGGGCCGTAGCTCTGGTAGGGCTCGGCGAAGATCACGCGGCCATCCGCCACGGCGGTGACGCGGGCGCCCACGGCGGCTTCGATGAGCAGGCCGCTCTGGATGCGCTTCGTCTTGTACCGGGGGTGGAGGTGCTCGCCGAAGGCCTCGGCGAGGGTGCCCTCCACGGGGCTGGGCAGGTCGCCGCGCAATTCGGCGAACTTGAGGGCGGGCTCGAAGGCCTCGCTGCGGGGCACGCCCAGGAGCTTCGCCAGCATGCGCTCGAGCTGGAGGGCCTCCTCCGCCAGTTCGGCCTGCACCTGCCGTTGGGCGGCTTCATCCTGGGAAAGCCCATCGAGGTACTTTTGGAGTTCCTCTTCCGAGAGCCGGAGGGAGGCGCCCAAGGCCGCCGCCTGCTGCTCCTCCTGGCCCAGTCGCACGAGCACGGATTTGAGATCCTTCTCCTTGATGGCGAGGTCGCCCTGGAGGAGGGTGATGCGGTCCAGGCGCTTGCGCTCCTGGAGGCGCTGCCAGGCCAGCAACCGGCCCCGGTCCACGAAGGCCTGCAGATCTTGAAAGCCCGTGTAGATGCCAAAGGCGCCGAAGGGGCCCACCGCCTGCATCCACCGCACCTGGCGGCGCAGATCCTCCCGGAGCTTCAGCATCTCGGATTGGATGCGCCCCTGGGCGGCGGTGATCTGATGCACCTCCGTCTGGGCCTGATCCCGGCGGAGGCGCGCGCCTTCCACCTGGGCCCGGGCCTGATCCCGGCGGAGGCTGATGCCCTGGATATCCACGAGGATGCCCTTGCGGCGCTTCTTGAGGGCGGAAACCTGCTGCTCCACCTGGGCCAGGCGGCCCTGCACCTCGGCGAGGCGACGCTTCAGCTCGGCGGGATCCTGCGGCGCGCTGCCCTGCTGGGCGGTGAGGCCCAGGGAGAGGCAGGAGAGGAGGATCCGCTTCAACGTGTGAAGGTCAAGCGCGCTTGGCCTTGCGGGGGCCCGAAGCGCCCGCCGCGGGTGCGGAAGCCATGGGGAGGAAGGCGAGGAGCACGCCCAGCAGCAGCGGCCCGCCAAGGGAGAGGGGCAGGGCCAGGGGGCTGAAGGGGTCGCTGGGAAGCTGGGCCATGGGCAGCAACTTGTGGAACACGTTGATCACCTGCACGGCCCCCTTGGTGAGGCCCATGTCTTCGCCGAAATCCAGGAAGAAGGACAGCTTCGGCCCGAGCTCCCGCAGGAGGATCGTGAACAGCAGGGCCAGGCCCACGTTGGAGCGGAAGAGGCGCGCGAACACGGCGCCCCAGAGCAACAACTGGAGGCCCAGCAGCAGGCCGTGGAGATCCGCGCGCAGCAGCTCGGGGGGGAAGGGCTCCTTGAGCAGGCGCAGGCAGAGGCTCCAGATGGGGAGGAGCGCCACCTGGCCCAGGAAGGCGCCGTGGATGAAGCCCCAGAAGGAACCGATGAACAGGCCCGTGGCGCGGTCACTGGCGGTGGCGGCCTGGGTGCGGGCCACCAGGGGGAAGAAGCCCCCGAGCAGCATCACCAGGGAGCCGGCCCAGTACATGGCGGGCTGCAGATTGCCGATGGTGTAGTTGCGCAGGGTGTCCTGGCCCAGGGGCAGGGAGGTGCCGAAGACGAGGACCTGGCTGCCCTCAGGCCCCTGCACACCCTTCACGGCCATGAACACGAGGCCGGATAGGAACAGGAAGACCAGGGCCCACGCGATGCGCAGCTTGGAGGAACCGAACGCTTCCATGGGATCTCCGGGAATGGGACCAGTGTATCGAGCTAGGTCCACTTCGAGACGGCCCCCGGGGCCGCCCAGGTTTCCAGATCCTCCACGAGGGCCTGGGGGTCGGCGTGGGCCCGGAGCATGCCATGGTGCTGGGGCCGCACGAAGCCCTCGGCCTCGGCCCGGGCCACGAAGGTCAGCAGGGCGTCGTAGTAGCCGGCGGTGTTGAGCAGGGCCACGGGCTTCTGGTGTAGCCCCAGCTGGGCCCAGGTGAGGGCCTCGAAGGTCTCGTCCAGGGTGCCGAAGCCCCCGGGCAGCATGATGAAGCCGTCGCTGAGGTCCGCCATGAGGGCCTTCCGGCCGTGCATGGAGTGGACCGTGTGGAGGTGGGTGAGGCCCTGGTGGGCGATCTCCTTGGCCTCCATGAACTCCGGGATCACGCCGATGACCTCGCCTCCGGCGGCCAGGGCGGCATCCGCCACGGCCCCCATGAGGCCCACCTGGGCTCCGCCATAGACGAGGGCGTGGCCCCGCCGGGCCAGGATCCCGCCCAGGGCCTCGGCGGCTTCCCGGAAGCGGGGATCCGCGCCGAAGGTGGAACCCGTGAACACGGCAAAGGTTTGTGACATGTCCCATGATCACAGATCCGGCCCCTGGGGAAGGCTCCGGGCCTCGGGCCCGGTATCCTGGGGGTTCCGTCTTGGAGCCCCCATGATCGCCGATCAGCTCACCCTTGAATCCCTCCAGTCCTTCGCGGCGGATCAGCGCGCGACCTTCGAGAGGGAGCTGAAGACCCTCGTGGAGATCCCTTCCGTGAGCGCCGATCCCGCCCGCAAGGGGGATGTCCGTCGCTGCGCCGAGGCGGCCGTGAGCCTCTTCGAGCGCCACGGCGGTAAGGCCGAGATCCTGGAGACGGAGGGCAACCCCCTCATCCACGGGTGGTTCGGCGAGGATGCCTCCCAGCGCACCATCACCGTGTACAACCACATGGACGTGCAGCCCGCCAACGAGCCCGAGTGGGTGGCCGATCCCTTCACCTTCGTCATCGACGGCGACACCTACAAGGGCCGCGGCAGCACGGATGACAAGGGCCCCGCCGTCACCGCCTTCTTCGGTGCCCTGGCCGCCAAGAAGGCCGGCGTGCCCCTCAACATCCATTTCCTCTGGGAGCTGGAGGAGGAGATCGGCAGCCCCAGCTTCGAGGGCGGCCTCATGCGCCACAAGGATCGCCTGAAGACGGACGCCATCGTCGTCTCAGACACGGTCTGGATCACCCGCGGCAAGCCCAGCACCCCCGCGGGCCTGCGCGGCCTCCAGGGCTTCCGCCTCACCCTGGAGACGGCGGATCACGACCTGCACTCTGGTGTGGTGGGCGGGGCCGCCCGCAACCCCCTCTCCGAGCTCATCACCCTCGTGGGCAAGATGCTCGACGGCAACACGGGCCAGGTGCTCCTCCCCGGCTTCTACGACGAGGTGATCCCCCCCTCCGCCGAGGAGCTGGAGGGCTGGAAGAATTCCGGTTTCACCACCGAGCAGTTCATGAAGGACCACATGCTCAAGGGCATCCGCGTTCAGGAGCCCATCGAGGTGCTCAAGCGCGTGTGGGGCCAGCCCACCATGGAAGTGCACGGCGTCGTGGGCGGCTACACGGGCCCCGGCATCAAGAGCGCCGTGGCGCCCCGGGCCGAAGTGAAGGTGAGCTGCCGCCTGGTGCCCGCCATGGATTCCCACAAGGTGCTGGCTCGCGTGAAGGCCTTCGTGAAGCAGCACGCCCCTGACGTGGAAGTGCATGAGGAGCACGGCCTCGCGGCCTTCAAGGGCCACGTCACCGGCCAGTACGCCGAGGCCATCCGCGCCGCCTACAAGTTCGCCTTCAACGCCCCCTGCACCTTCACCCGCGAAGGCGGCTCCATCGGGGCCGTGAAGACCATGGAGGATGTGCTGGGCTGCGAAGTCTACTTCCTCGGCCTCAGCCTCCCCAGCCACGGCTACCACGCCCCCAACGAGAACTACGACTGGGAGCAGGCCTCCGGCGGCATGGTGGCCTTCGCCCACTACTTCGAGACCGTAAGCCGCTTCAAGTAAGCCACCCGACCGGACTGGCCCGGATTTCCTCGCCCACCTAAGCGCCCTACGGGGCGCGGAGGTGGGCGAGGGGATGAACGCGGGTCTAGCCCCCAGGGAGGCCGTGGCGACCTCGGGGCTGGCATTCAGCCCCCCCCTTTTCTGTCTGGTTGTCAGGTTGATGTCGGAATTGTGACGGAAGTCCAATGGGCCGAACCGATCCTTCAGGGAAGCCTCCCGCACCGAGGCCGGAGCCACCCGAAGGCCGCCATGATGTTGGAACCTAGCCAAATTGGGTGCCCTCTCCCCGACACCTATTTCGCGCCCGCGGTCCGAGCCACGGAGGGGGAGTTAAGGGCCGCGGCCGAGGCCTGCCTCGCCCATCCCGTCGCCCGGTTCTTCATGCAGGCGGCCGGGGGCCTCGTGTTCATCCTGGATGGGCACCGCCAGGTGCTCGCGGTGAACGCCCAGGTGATGGCCCTGCTCGGCCCGGATGATCCCTCCCCCTTCGGACGCCGCCCCGGGGAGCTCTTCAATTGCATCCACGCGGTGGAAGGGCCAGGGGGGTGCGGCACTTCGCCATCCTGCGCCCACTGCGGGGCCGTGCTCTCCCTGCTCGCCTGCCAACGCACGGGGGAGACGGTCGAAGGCGAATGCCAACTTTCCCTCCGGCGCCACGGACGCCTGGAAGGGGCGGAGTACCGGATTCTGACGAGCCCCTTGGACGTGGGCCCCCACCGGCTCTTCGCGATGGTTCTGCAGGATCTCAGCGCCGGGAAGCGTCGGGAGGCCCTGGAGCGCCTCTTCTTCCACGACGTGGCCAACCTGATGCAGGGCATCCGGGGCTGGTCGGAGCTCGTCCTCGAAGGCGGCGCCACGGCCCAGCTGGCCGCCACCAAGTTGATCCACCTCCTGGATCTCCTGGATCGGGAATTGAGGAGCCACCAGGACATGGCCTTGGCGGAGTCGGGGGAATTGACGCCGGATCTGAGGCCCATGCGCCCCTCGGAGGTGGTCGCGGAAGTGCGGGATTCCCTGGACCGCCACCCGGCCTCGCATGGCCATACGTTGGATCTGGACCTGGCGGCGGATCCCCTCCTCTTCACGGACCGGGACTTGCTCACCCGGGTGATCCGGAACATGGTCGTCAACGCCATGGAGGCCTGCCCCGCGGGGAGCGGCGTGCGGTTGGCGACTTCCCGCCGGGGAGAGCGGCTCCGGGTGGAGGTCGACAACCCCGGTGAGATCCCTCCCGAGATCCGCTCCCGCATCTTCCTCCGCTCCTTCAGCACCAAAGGGGCGACCGGGCGCGGCCTCGGGACCTACGCCATGAAGCTGTTCGGGGAGAACGTCCTGGGTGGGGAGGTGGGGTTCACCAGCGGGGAGGGGAAGACGGCGTTCTTCATCGAGCTCCCGTTGGTGGGGGCGCGGGCCGGCCGGCCCGTCGAGCGGTGAGCGGCCCCCCCAAATCGGGGCGCTTCCGACTTGACAAGGTATCAAAGTGATATCACTTTGATTGCCCTGGAGGTCTCCATGTTAAAAGAACGTTCCGCCCACACCCTCGGCGGGCTCTCGGTGCTGCTGCTGGGCCTGCTGGGCATCCTCGCCGCCGTGGCGCTGTTCATCTCCGCCATTGTGGCCAACGACCCCATGCGTCTCGCCTTCGCGGTGCCCCTGCTGGTGCTCTGCATCTTCGTGCTTACCGGCCTCTTCGTGGTGAATCCCAACGAGGCCATGGCCCTGCAGCTCTTCGGCGACTACCGCGGCACCGTGCGCCAGGAGGGCATGGCCTGGGCCAACCCCTTCCTCTCCAAGCGGAAGATCAGCACAAAGGTGCGCAGCTTCGAGAGCACGCACCTGAAGGTGAACGATCTGGATGGCAACCCCGTGGAGATCGCCGCCATCATCGTGTGGCGCGTGGTGGACACGGCCGAGGCCCTCTTCGAGGTGGAGGACTGCGAGAAGTTCGTGGCCGTGCAAAGCGAATCGGCCCTGCGCAGCCTCGCGGCCCACTTCCCCTACGACGCCCACGAGCCCGCCCAGCTGAGCCTCCGGGGCAGCACCGACGAGGTGGCCCACAAGCTGAAGGTGGAGCTCACCAAGGTGCTCTCCCAGGCCGGCGTGGAAGTCTCCGACGCCCGCATCAGCCACCTCGCCTACGCCCAGGAGATCGCCCAGGCCATGCTGCAGCGCCAGCAGGCCGGCGCCATCCTCGCCGCCCGGGCCCGCATCGTGGAAGGCGCCGTGGGCATGGTGGAGATGGCCCTCGAGCGCCTCGAGAAGGGTGGACACGTGGCCCTGGATGAGGAACGCAAGGCCGCCATGGTGAGCAACCTCCTCGTGGTGCTGTGCAGCGAGCGCGCCGCGGCCCCCGTGGTGAACACCGGTACGCTCTACCACTGAGATCCCCGTGGCCGAACGCAAATCCTTCCTCCTCCGGGTCGATCCCGAAGTGCTTGCCCAGCTCCAGGCCTGGGCGGGCGAGGACATGCGCAGCCTCAACGGCCACATCGAATTCCTCCTGCGGGAGGCCCTTCGCAAGGCGGGCCGCCTTCCCGAACCTACCTCCCCGCCCAAGGCCAAACGATGACCTACGAGCCTGCCCTCGAACTCACCGCCCTCACTAAGCGCTTCGGCGACAAGACGGCCGTGGATGACCTCTCCCTCTCGGTCCCTCGGGGCAGCTTCCTGGGCCTCCTGGGCCGCAACGGGGCGGGCAAGTCCACCACGCTGAAGATGGCCACGGGCCTGCTGCGGCCCACCTCCGGCACCGTGCGGGTGCTGGGCCTGGACATGGCGCAGGATCCCATCGCCATCAAGCGCCAGATCGGCACCATGCCGGAGGACATGGCCCTCCTCGACATGCTCACCGGGCCCCAGTACCTGCGCTTCGTGGGCCGCATGTACGGCCTGGAGGACGGCGTCATCGATGGCCGCGCGGCTGAGCTCTTCGAGAAGTTGGATCTGGCGCCGGGCCCCAAGACCCTCATCGCCGACTACAGTTTCGGCATGAAGAAGAAGATCGCGTTGTGCGCGGCCATCCTGCACGGGCCCAAGCTGCTCTTCCTGGATGAACCCTTCGAGGGCATCGACGCCGTCACCAACCGCACCATCAAGGACATCCTGCTCTCGCTCCAATCGCGCGGCACCACGCTGGTGCTCACGAGCCACATCCTGGACGTGGTGGAGAAGCTCTGCCCCCTCATCGCCATCATCGACGAGGGCCGCCTGAAGAGCTATGGCACCCTGGAGGAACTGCAGATGGGGGGCGAGAGCCTGGAGAGCCGCTTCGTGGATCTCGTGGGCGGCACCCGCACGGGAGAGCTTTCATGGCTGTGAGCCCCGTCCGCGCGCTGCTCACGGCGCACTTCCAATCCAGCCTCGCCCGCAGCACGAAGGAACTGAGCCGCCAGGGCGTGTGGGCGCTGGTGCTGCTGGTGGCCGTGCTGGGCCTCTTCGTCGCCCTGCCCGCGGCCTTCGGCCTCTTCATGGCGGGCTTTGCCGTGGGGCCCAAGCTGGGTACCGCAGAGGGGGATTCCGCCACGCCCATCCTCGGTGGGGTGCTGGGCCTCGTGGTGGCCGTGGGCGGCATCCTCGGGGGTCTGCTCGGCGGCGCCAAAAAGCTCAGCTGGGAGCAGTACCGCATCTTCCCGCTGCACCCGCTGCGCCTCCTCGGCGCCGAGCTGGTGGCGGGCCTCGGGGATGTGCTCGTGGCCGGGCTCGCCCTGGGCCTGGGGGCTCTGACCCTGGGCCTGGGCATCGCGCGCCCGGCGCTGCTGCCGCTCCTCCTGATCGTGCTCGTGGAGCACCTGCTGCTCATCCTCGTGCTGCAGCTGCTCCTCGGAAGCCTCGCCCAGCGCATCGCCAAGCGGCTGAAGGTGGCGGTGTGGGCCCTCATGGTGCTCGTGTGGCTCGGCTCCATGCTGATGGGCCAGATGTCGCCGCGCCGGGGGCACCCCATCAACCCCGCCTTGCAGCAGGTGATGCGGACCGTGGCGGAGCATGCGCTCGCCGTGATCCGCGCCCTGCCCACCACCTGGGCCATGGACGGCCTCGACGCCGCCGCCCGGGGCCACCTGGCGAAGGGGCTGCTGCTGCAGCTCTACCCCTTGGGCCTCGGGCTCCTCTGCGCCCTGGGCGCCGCGAAGCTCCTGGAGCGGGAACAGGAGGCCCTGGCCCCCGTGGCGGAGAAGGCGGGCACCAAGGAGAAGCTCTGGTCCTTCCGCACCCCCGCCGAGGGCCTGGGCCGCCTGCAGTTCCGCACCCTCATGAGCAGCCACCACGGCAAGTTCGGGTTTCTCATGCCGGTGGTGACGGTGATCCTCGTGCGCGGGCCCATGGCCCAGTTCCAGGGGCAATCCTTCTGGGCCATCCCCGGGGCCTTCGCATACCTGGCGCTCTTCGGGAACCAGTTCCAGTTCAACCAGTTCGGCATGGATGGGCACGGCGTGAAGGGGCTCTTCCTCCTGCCCCTCGGGGGGCGCCAGCTGCTCGAAGGGAAGCTGCGGGGCTTCGTGATGTACCAGGGGCTGCAGGCGCTCCTGCTCATCGCCTTGATGGTGCCCCTCTTCTGGCCCTCGCCGGTGGAGCTGCTCGCGGCGCTCTGCATGGCCGTGTGCTTCTTCCTCACGCAGAGCGCCGTGGGCGCCTTCACCAGCAGCTGGATGCCCCGGCGCATCGACCGCACCAGCCTCAAGAACAACCAGATGCCCATGATGCTCGTGCTGGTGGCCATGGGGGTTTCTTTGCTCTGCACACTCCTTTTTGGCGGCGCCTTCGCGCTGCTGAAGTGGCAGGCGCCCGCCTTCCTCCTGCCGGGCATGGCGCTCCTGGCGGGGCTCGCCTGGCTCGCCCACGGGGCCGTGAAGGGGGAGGCCGCCGCGTATTTGGATCGACGGCGGGAGGTGATCGTGGAGGCCGTCGGGTGAGTTCACTGGAAGGGCTGCGCCTCGCGGCCGAGTGGCAGGGCTCCCTCCTCTCCGGGGAGGGCGGGCCCCTGCTGCTCATCGAGCGCGTGCGCGAGCACACGGGACCCCGCCTCGCGCTGTTCGCGCCGGAGCCGGAGCTGCTCGCGCCCGCCCTGGAGGCCTGGGCCCGCAGCGAGGCCAACCTGAACCTCGTGGCGATGGTCCCCCTGGCGCAGACGGACCTGCCCCGGGCGCTCCGGCGGGAGACGCGGCGCATCGGCGCCCTGATGGGGGCCCTGGATCTGGGCCAGTCGACCCTGGGGTCGGCACCCCATTTGGCGCGGCGCCTCCCCGGCCTCCTGGAACCCGAGGCCTCCGGCCTTCCGGAACTGCCCCTCTCCACCATCCAGGCCTTCGAGCTGCGGCGCTATATCGGCGGCCTGCCCGGATGGGCGGCGGATGGCCGCCACTGGTGGGAGGGTGCAGCCCCCGCGGGTGCCCGGGTGATCGCGGAGCCTTTGAGCCTGCCCACGGCCACGCCCTTCGTCGAGGCCCTCCGCGGCACCTTGCGTGCGACTTCCTCTGAGCCCGTGGACTTCCTCCCGATGCCCGGGGATCCCCGGGCCCTCCAGGCCCTGCGCGGGCTCACCCCGGCCATCGCGTGCTTCTGGGGGGACGCCCCGATCTGGGGCGAAGCCATCCGCAGGCTGGCGGAACTGCCGGCCCCGGCGCACTTCTGCGGGCGTTGCTAAGGGGGATCAGTCCCTGGTCTCGGGAGTCTCGGCCCCAGGCACTTCATCCGGGTGGTGCTGCCACACTCGCCACATCCAGCGTCCCGTGGCGCGGTCGAAGACGTCGATGCAGCCCAGCCAGTTGAGGAGGCCCACGAGCATCACGTAGGTGGCGCCGTATTCCTGGGTGAGGTTCTGGATGGGTTCCACCAGTTCAGGGCTCCCGAGGCCGCCGAAGGCCCAGGCGAAGGGCAGGTAGAGGGGGCCCATGCCGAGGGTGGCGAGGGCGCCGAGGGTCTTGAGCCACTGCCCCGCCACGGGGACGAACACGCCGGAGCGGGTGCCATCCGCGGGCCCGAAGTGCATCTGCAGGGCGCCGAGGGTGAGGAAGATCGCGGCCATGGCGAAGAAGGCCTTCGCGCGCCCCTTCTCGCCCAGGCGCCAGTAGCCGAGGCCGGGTACGAGCCACTGCAGCAGCACGGGCAGCCAGGCGGCCTTCAGGGCCTTCTGCTTGCGCAGGGGCTGGGGCAGGTTGGGGAGGGGGGACTGCGGCTCGGACATGCTTCCAGGGTAGCCGATGCCCCGCCCAGGGCCCCAAGATGGAGGTTCAGGTGCTGCCATGACCTTTCCAAGCCGCGTGAAGATCGTCGAGGTGGGTCCCCGGGATGGCCTCCAGAACGAGGCCCTGCCTGTGGCCACGGAGCACAAGGTGGCCCTCATCGAAGGCCTCGCCGAGGCCGGCTTGCCCGTGGTGGAGGCCACCAGCTTCGTCTCGCCCAAGTGGGTGCCCCAGATGGCGGATGCCGCCGAGGTGCTGGGCCGCATCCGGCGGAAGGGGGGCGTCTCCTATCCCGTGCTCACGCCGAATCTGAAGGGGTTTGAGGCCGCCCTGGCGGCGGGGGCCACGGAGGTGGCCATCTTCGGCGCGGCCTCGGAGGCCTTCAGCCAGCGCAACATCAACTGCTCCATCGCCGAGAGCCTGGATCGCTTCCAACCGGTGGTGGATGCCGCCCAATCGGCGGGCGTCCCCGTGCGCGGCTACGTGAGCTGCGTGCTCGGCTGCCCCTACGAGGGCGAGGTGCCCGCGGCCAAGGTGGCCGAAGTCGCCGAGCGCCTCCACCGCATGGGCTGCTATGAGATCTCCCTGGGCGACACCATCGGCGTGGGCACCCCCGCCAAGGCCCGGGCCATGGTGCAGGCCGTGGCGGAACGGGTGCCCATGGCCGCCCTGGCCGCGCACTTCCACGACACCTACGGGCAGGCCCTGGCCAACCTCTACGCCGTGCTGGAACTGGGGGTGGCCACCGTGGACAGCTCCGTCGCGGGCCTGGGCGGTTGCCCCTACGCCGCGGGCGCCAGCGGCAACGTGGCCACGGAGGATGTGGTGTACCTGCTCCAGGGCCTCGGCATCGAGACGGGCGTGGATCTGGATCGCCTCGTGGACGTGGGCGCGCGCATCTGCGCCGTTCTGGAGCGGAAACCGGCCTCCCGGGTGGCTCAGGCCCTCCTGGCGAAGCGGGCCAAGGCCAGCTGTTGAATTCACCCTGCCCACTCCATCCCGGGCACTGCTCTTAATGTAAGGAAGAAATCCGATGACCAACCTGCCGAACTGCCCGAAGTGCAACTCCGGATACACCTACGAATCCGAGGGACTGTTCGTGTGCCCGGAATGCGCGAACGAGTGGACCCTGGAAGCGAAGGCTGAACCTGGTGAGCAGGAAGTGGCCGTCAAGGACGCCCATGGGAACCTCCTCAAGGATGGCGATTCCGTCGTCCTCATCAAGGATCTCAAGGTCAAGGGCAGCCCCTCTCCCTTGAAGATGGGCACCAAGGTGAAGAACATCCGCCTGGTGGATGGGGATCACAACATCGACTGCAAAATCGACGGCTTCGGCGCGATGAGCCTGAAGTCGGAGTTCGTGAAGAAGGCCTGAGTTTTCGGATGCCGGGGCCCTCTGCGTCCTCTGCGTTCCATCTTTTCGATTCGAAACGCGAAGCGATCCGTCGTGGCCCAACCGCTCACTTCTCGTTCCAGCGGGACAGGATCCCCGGAAACCCGCGATGAACCCAAAAAAAGCGGGGGCCGAAGCCCCCGCTTTTTATCCACCAGCCGAAAATACTAATCGGTGGCGAAGGGCAGCAACGCGATGTTGCGGGCCCGCTTGATGGATTCCACGAGCATGCGCTGGTGGTTGGCGCACACGCCGCTGGTGCGGCGGGGGAGCACCTTGCCGCGCTCGGGGGTGAAGCCCTGCAGGGTCTTGACGTCCTTGTAGTCGATGAAGGTGCTCTTCTCGACGCAGAACTTGCAGAACTTGGACCGGCGGCCGGTAAACGACTTCTTCTTCTTGGGCTTGCCCTTGCCCTTGGCGTCAGCGCGCTTCTTCATTACATCATCTCCTCAATGCTGCGCTCTTTCACGCCGGCCTGCGCCTTGCGCTTGCCTTCGCGCTCGAAGCGCTGCTTGGCGCGACCGGCGGCCTTCTCCTGCTCGTCGAGGCGAACGGAGAGGTACTTGATCACGGAGTCGTTGTTGCGGAAGCGGCGCTCGAGCTCGGCGATGAGCTTGGGACCGGCGTTCATCTCGAAGAGCGTGTAGTAGCCTTCGCTGAACTTCTGGACGTCGTAGGCCAGCTTCTTGCGGCCCCACTTGTCGGTCTTGAGCAGCTCGCCACCCTGCTCGGCGATGATTCCCTCGAACTGCTTCACGAGCTCGTCTGCTTGCTCGTCCGTCAGCACGGGGGAGGCGATGAAGATGGTCTCGTAGTGACGCATCTGTCCTCCTTGTGGATATGAAGCCCCCCTTTGAATTCCGGGGAGCAAGGAAGACGCCTTCAAGCGAAGGCGCGAACAGCTAGATTCTCAGGAAAGCCCTTCCATCTCAAGGCTTTTTCGCCCCCAGAAGGCCTCCGGGTTCACGAGGTTGCCCAGTTTGGCGAGGTCTCCGCAGCCGCCCAGCAGCTCCAGGAACCTGGCGAAGGGGGCGTCCAGGCCATCGATGACTTCCCACTGGGGGTCGGTCCAGGGGCAAAGGACGTAGTCGGCCAGGGGGCGCTCGAAGGGGCCGATGCCCAGGCGAAGGCGGGCCACCTTGGAGGTGCCCAGCTCGTCGAAGACGGACTTGAGGCCGTTGTGCCCCGCGTCGGAGCCATCCAGCCGGAAGCGGCCCGTGCCCAGGGGCAGGTCCTTATCGTCGTATAGGAGGATGAGCTTCCGGGGGTCCATGCCGGCCCGCGCCGCCTGGAAGCACACCTCGCCGCTGAGGTTCATGTAGGTGGAGGGCACCAGGGCCTGCAACTTGGGCGTGAGGCCGTAGAGCCGGCCGCTGGCGAACTTCTTCACCACGGGCGGGTTCAGGTTCCGGTCCTCCATCCAGCGCTGGAGGAGGAGGCGCCCCAGGTTGTGCCGGGTGTCGGCGTACTCGGGGCCGGGGTTGCCAAGGGGAACGAGGGTCCACATCCTCAAACGCTACCAGCGATCAGCCGGTACCTTCCCTCAACAAAACGGGCGCCGAGAGGCGCCCGCTTTGTTGAGGGATAGTGGAAGACTTACTTCTTGTCCTTCTTGCCCTTGGTGCCCACGACTTCGGGCTCGGCGGCCGCGGCGGCCTCGGCGGCAACTTCCTCGGCGGGCTTGCCGTGGATGGCGCAGATCACCTCGTGGGCCTCGCCGACGATCTTCAGGGTGGAGGCCAGGCTCAGCTGCTCGAAGCGGATGGAATCACCCACCTTCAGGGCCTCGACGTTCACGGGGATGCTGGTGGGGATCAGGCTGGGGAGGCACTCGATCTCGATCTCGCGGTGCACGAAGTCGAGGAGGCCGCCCTGGGTCTTCACGCCGTAGGCGATGCCGTTGAGCTTCACGGGCACCTTCACGCGCACCTTGTGGGTGGGGTCGACGCGGAGGAAGTCCACGTGCTTCAGGCGGCCGGTGACGGGATCGCGCTGCAGATCATGGATGATGACGTGGCGCTTGATGTCGGTGCCTTCGCGCTGCAGGAAGACCACGCTGTTCATGCCGCTCTCGCTGGCGATGATGCGGGCCACGACCTTGGGGCTGATGGCGACGTGCACGGTGGGCTCGTTCAGGCCATAGACGACCGCGGGGATCATCCCGTTCTTGCGCATGGCCTTCGTGGCGACCTTGCCGAGCTCGGTGCGCAGGGACACCTGGATGGTTTCGTTGCTCATGCTTCCTCCTACCAAGCCCTTGTCCGACGTCGGATGGGCCCTCTCGTTGGGTGGGGCTCCCGACGCGGGAACCCGGAACCGATGAGTATCGCGGAATTTACATTGAGATGAAAGGCTTTTCTTCCTATGAGTACCCTGTTGGAACCCATGAAGGCCCGCCACCCCCGCCCCGAGGAGCTGCTCAACCGCGAGCTGAGCTGGCTCGACTTCAATGCCCGGGTGCTGGAGGAGGCCGAGGACGACAGCGTCCCCCTCCTGGAGCGGGTGAAGTTCCTGAGCATCGCCTCCAGCAATTGGGACGAGTTCTTCATGGTGCGGGTGGCCGGGATCTGGCGGGAGATCGATGCCGGCATCACCAAGGCCGGGCCCGATGGCCTCACCCCCCGCCAGGTGCTGGATCGGGTCTCCGCCAAGATCCACACGGCCGCCCAGCGGCAGCACGCCCTCTTCCAGGCGGTGCTGGAGCCCCGCCTGGAGGCGGAGGGCGTGCGCATCCTCGAACCCTCCCAGCTGGATGGCGAGCAGGCGGCCTTCGTGGAGGAGCACTGGCGCTCCACCCTGATGCCCCTGGTGACGCCCCTGGCCGTGGATCCCGGCCACCCCTTCCCCCGCCTGGGCAACCGGGCCCTCGTGCTGGTGTGCGAGCTGGAGAGCCCGGAGGAGGATGGCGAGGGCCTTCCCGTCAGCGAGCTGAGCTTCATCCCCGTGCCCACCTCCGTGGCCCAGCGCTTCCTGAGGCTGCCCTCCCGGGAGGGGCGCTACGACTTCGTGACGCTGGAGGATCTCGTCCGCCACAACCTCGAACGGATCTACAGCGGTTACCAGGTGAAGGCCAGCCACGCCATCCGCGTGACCCGGGACTCGGACATCCCCCTGGATGAGGACGAGAGCGAGGACCTCCTCAAGAGCATCGAGGAGAGCCTGCGGGATCGCCGCCGCGGGGCCGTGGTGCGCCTCCAGTACGAGTTGGGCCTCAGCCCGGAGCTGCTGCAGCTGCTGACGCGGGAGCTGGACCTGGCGCCTGAAGATCTCTACCCCGCGGAGGGCATGGCGGCGTTCAGCGACCTCATGCAGCTCTACGTCCAGGTGGATCTGCCCCACCTCAAGGACGAGGCCCTGCCGCCCCTCCCCGTGCCCCAGCTGGAGGGCACCGGAAGCGTCTTCGACGCCATCGCGCGCCACGACATCCTGCTGAGCCATCCGTATCAATCCTTCGATGATTCCGTCGTGCGTTTCGTGCGCGAGGCGGCCCTGGACCCCAAGGTGCTGGCCATCAAGATGACCCTGTACCGCATGAGCCCCGGCAGCCCCATCGCCTCGGCCCTGGAGCAGGCCGCCGAACGCGGCAAGCAGGTGGCGGCCATCGTGGAGCTGCGCGCCCGCTTCGATGAGGAGGCCAACATCGCCTGGGCCCGGCGCCTGGAGAAGGCGGGCGTGCACGTGGTGTACGGCCTGCCCGGCTACAAGACGCACTGCAAGGCCACGCTCGTCGTGCGCCAGGAGGAGACGGGCATCCGCCGTTACTGCCACCTGGGCACGGGCAACTACAACGAGCGCAGCAGCCGCCTCTACGCGGACTTCGGCCTGCTCACGGCCCGGGAGGAGTTCGGCGAGGACCTGAGCCACTTCTTCAACCTGCTCACGGGCTACACGCGCCCGCCCCGCCTGAACCGGATCCTCCCCGCACCCACCCACCTGAAGTCCGCGCTCCTGGACCGCATCCAGCGGGAGATCAGCCACGCGCGCCTGGGCCGTCCCGCCCGAATGATCCTGAAGACCAACGCCATCGTGGACGCGGTGATCATCCAGGCCCTTTACGAGGCCAGCGAGGCGGGCGTGAAGGTGGACCTCATCGTGCGCGGCACCTGCTGCCTCAAGCCCGGCGTGCCGGGCCTCAGCGAGAACATCCGCGTGCTGAGCATCCTGGATCGCTTCCTGGAGCACGCCCGCATCTACCACTTCGGCAATGCCGGGGAACCCGAGACCTGGCTCTCCAGCGCCGACCTCATGCCCCGGAACCTGGATCGCCGCGTGGAACTGGCCTTCCCCCTGGTAGACCCCCTCCTCGCCGCCGAGGTGGTGGAACTGCTGGAGCTCCAGCTCCGGGACACGGTGAAGGGCCGCGTCATCGGGCCCGAGGGCCAGACCCTGCGCCGGGGGTTGGAGCCGGGCTCCGCGCTGCGCAGCCAGCTCCGCTTCTACGAGCACGCCCGTCAGCGGAGCGGGGTGGGGGACGTGACCCGGCGGCTATAAAAGCTGGAACCGCGAATGACGCGAATGGACGCGAATTTGGGTTCCGACCCGCCGGTTGGGCTTGGACGGGTCAAACCACCGCGAATTCCATTCGCGAAAATTCGCGTCATTCGCGGTTACCCCCCCCCACGGGTGCCTGTCCTGATATCGGTCAAGGGAGCCGCGGCCGACCCATGCGAAACTGGGTGGCTCTGGAGATGTCCATGGACAAGAAGCTCAGCCGCGCCGCCATCTTTGAATCCGTGAACGGGTACGTGGTGCCCGGCACCTCGGCGAACCTGGCTACGTTGAAGGCCCTGAAGGGCATCGACGTGCAGGGGGGCGGCATCACCGTGCAGCTCGGCATGCTCGACGCCTACCAGGATCGCGAGGCGGAAATCCGCGCCGCCCTCACGGACAAGCTCAAGGCCCAGGACGGCGTGACCTCCGTGAACGTGGCCTTCACCTGGGAGAAGACCCCCCAGGTCGAGTTCAAGAACCTCCTGCCCACCGTGAAGCACGCCATCGTCGTAGGCTCCGGCAAGGGCGGCGTGGGCAAGTCCACCGTGGCCGCCAACCTCGCCATCGCCTTGGCCCAGCAGGGCCTCAAGGTGGGCCTCCTGGACGCGGACCTCTACGGCCCCTCCATGGGCATGATGTTCGGTGTCACCGAGGGTCCCGAGGGCACCCCCGAGGGCAAGATCAAGCCCGTCGACAAATTCGGGATCAAGCTCATGAGCATGGCCTTCCTCATCGACGAGGACCGGCCCGTCGTGTGGCGCGGCCCCATGCTCAACAAGGCCCTCACCCAGTTCATGGCGGACGTGCTCTGGGGCGATCTCGACGTGCTCCTCATGGACCTGCCCCCCGGCACGGGCGACGTGCAGATCAGCCTCATCCAGAACGCCCACGTGAAGGGGGCCGTCATCGTCTCCACGCCCCAGGACGTGGCCTTCCTCGACGCCAAGAAGGCCATCGGCATGTTCAACGTGGTGAAGGTGCCCGTGCTCGGCATGATCGAGAACATGAGCAGCTACGTGTGCCCCAAGTGCGGCGAGGAGACCCAGATCTTCGGTCACGGCGGGGTGAAGAAGGCCGCCGAACGCATGGAACTCCCCTTCCTGGGCGAGATCCCCATCGACCTGGCCATCCGCGAGGGCGGTGACAACGGCAAGCCCCTCGTCGTGGCCCACCCCGACAGCCCCCAGGCCAAGGGCTTCCACGCCATCGCGAAGGGCCTGCGGGAGAAGCTGGGGCTGTAGCAGGCTGGAGGCTTCGGGCTGGAGGCTGGAGGCTGGAATCGGTGCGGGCGCCCCCCGGGGGCGCCCGTTCCATGTCAGGTGCGGCCCGTGGGGCCGCCGCAGATTCCCCCTCCAGTCTCCAGCCTCCAGCCCCACTTGGCCCGCCCTGTGCAATCCTCCCCCCGGGAGGCCCCCATGAGCGCCAAGTCGCCGTCCGCGCCGGTCATCGCCGTGGCCAACCTGAAGGGCGGCGTCGGGAAATCGACGCTGGCCGTCCACCTGGCCTACTACCTGGAAGCCCTCCTGGTGGATCTGGACCCCCAAGGGGATGCCACCGATTGGGCCGCCCGTTCGGGTTGGGTGCAGTGCCACCAGGCCCCCACCTGGGCCGAAGCCCACCGGACCCTGGCGAAGGCGGAGGGCCCCCTGGTGCTGGATTGCCCCCCGGGGGAGGGCGCCCACCTGGTGGATGTGCTGGCGGCCGCGGATCTGGTGGTGATCCCCACCAAGGCCGGGCGGCAGGATCTGCGGGCGGTGGGCCGCATGCTCGAGCTGGTGAAGGAGGCCCGGCGGGGACACCGGGGCCTCAAGGCCGGCCTCGTGTTCAACGAGGTGAAGAGCCAGACGAATCTCGCCGCGGAGGTGGAGGAGGCCCTGCGGCACCTGAAGGACGCCACCTTCCTGGGGGCCCTGGGCAGCCGACAGGCCTTCGTGGAGGCCTTCGCCGCAGGCAGGGCCATGACCTCGGGGCCCGCCTTCGACGAACTCCATGCCGTCCTCAAGCGAACCCGGAAGCTGCTGAAGGAGGTCCAATGACCAAGCCCTCGGATCTCGATCCCCAGGCCTGGATCGCCCAGGGGCGCAAGGAGCGCCAGGCCAAGGCGGAAAAGACGGGCAAGCCCGTACGCAAGGCGGCGTCTGTACCCAAGGTCAAGAAACCCAAGGCCAAGTAGGCCGGAGGCTGGAGGCTGGAGACCGGAGGCTGGATTCGGAAGGCGGGCGCGATGCGCCCGCACCCAACCTCCTTGCGGGGCGGAGCCCCGCCGCCCTTTCCCACCTCCAGTCTCCAGCCTCCCGCCTGATAGCCTGTCCCCCATGGCCAAGCCCGTCATTCCCTCCGCCGTCGCCTCGGATCTGCTGGACCGGCTGCAGGCGCGGTTCCACCCCTGGCCCCTCATCAAAGATTGGGACCTCACCATCGACGAGGTGGCGCCGGGGTTCGCCCTCATGCGTCTGGAGCCCGGCCCCCGCACCACCAACCGCGGGCGCGGCAACATCAACGGCGGCGTGCTGGCCACCATGGTGGACATGGTGGGGGCCGTGGCCCTCTCCACGGCCTTCGACGGGCTCATGCCCTTCGCCACCTCCGACCTCCACGTGCGCTACCTGGAGCCGGCCGTGGGGCCCGCCGTGGCCACGGCTTCGGTGCTGCGCCTCTCCCGGGCGGGTGCCGTAGTTGAGGCTCGGGTGCACTGCGCCGAGAAGCTCGTGGTGGCCGCGACGATGAACTTCAGCATCAAATCCAACCTGGCAGGCTGATCCCGTGAGAGATCTGCCACCCCTCCACCGGTTCCGCTTCACGGTGCTCCTCCTCGCGCTCGTCGTGTGCGTGGGGGCGGCGGGCTACCACCTGATGTCCCGGACGGACCTCGTGGACAGCTTCTACATGGCCGTCACCACCCTGTTCACGGTGGGCTTCCGGGAGCTCGGCCAGGTCAGCACGGGGAGCAAGCTCTTCACCATCGGGTACCTCGTGGCGGGCTTGGGTGTGGCCACCTACGCCCTCTCCAATCTCACGGCCCTCATCGTGGAGGGGGACCTCCAAGGCTATCTACGGGAGCGACGCATGGATAAGCGGCTCGATTCGCTGCAGGACCACATCATCGTCTGCGGCCTCGGCAAGATGGGCTTTCAGGCGGTGCTGGAGCTGAAGGCCTCGGGCGTGCCCTTCGTGGTCATCGAGCAGGACAATCAGAAGGGGAACAATCCCAGGATCTCCGGCGAGATCATCCTGCACGGCAACGCCATGCATGAACACATCCTCGAGCGGGCGGGCATCCGGCGGGCCCGGGGCCTCATGGCGGCCCTCACCTCCGACGCCGACAACGTGCTCGTCACCCTCATGGCCAAGGAGCTGAATCCCGGGCTCCTCGTGGTGGCCCGCAACGCCAAGCTGGGTACCGAAAGGCAGCTGAAGGCGGCCGGAGCCACCCACATCGTGAGCCCCTATGAGATCGGCGGGCGGCGCATGGCCGCCCTGCTCATGAACCCAAACCTCATGGACATGTTTGACATCGTCCTGAACCAGGACCAGCTTGAGCTGGGCCTGGAGCGCATCCAGATCCACCCCAGCTCCTGGATGGCGGGCAAGGTGCTGCGGGATGCCCGCATGCGCGACACCACGGGCTGCCTCATCGTGGGCATCCGCCGGGAGGGCCAGGGCCTCCACTTCAACCCCCAGGGCTCCGACAGCTTCGAGGCCGGGGACGAGGTGCTGGTGATGGGCCCCACCGCCGCGCTGAAATCCTTCGAAAGCCAGGCCCGCGGGGAATCCGAACCCCCGCGCTAGCTAGCGCGCGGGCTCGCGGGGCGCCTCGGGGGCCTTGTGGGGCAGGCGCTGCTCGAGGTTGGCCAGTTCCCAGGCCGTGACGGCCAGGGCCTGCGCGCCCTGCAGGAGGGCCTCGGGCTGCACGCGTTCGAAGCTGTCCACGTGGCTGTGGTGGGTGTGGGAGAAGTAGTCCTCGGCGTCCTGCTGGGCCGAGAAGGCGGGCACGCCGTAGGGGAGGAAGGAGGCGTGGTCCGTGGACCCCATCCGCGCCAACGACACCTCCCGCAGGCCGAAGTCGTTCATGGGGGAGATGACGGAGGCCATGACGGCCTTCACATCCTCGCGGCCCTGCAGGGCCCAGCCGCGGATGCGGCCCGTGCCCATGTCATCCACGATGACGGCCTGCACCTTGTCCAGCTCATCCTTGTGGGCCTTGGCATAGGCCTTGGAACCCAGAAGGCCCTGTTCCTCGCCGGAGAAGAGCACCACCCGGATGGTGCGCTTGGGTTTCGCCCCGCTGGCGAGGATGGCCCGCAGGGCTTCAAGGGAGGCGCAGGTGCCCGTGCCGTTGTCGTTGGCGCCCGTGGAGAGGTCCCAGCTATCCATGTGGGCCCCGATGATGACGACCTCCTCGGGCTTTTCGCCGCCGCGGATCTCGCCCACCACGTTGTAGTCCTTCACGGGGGCCTTGGAGAGCTTGCCGCCCAGCTGGAGCTCCAGCTTCACGGGCTCCTTGCGGGCCAGCAGGCGCTGCAACTGCTTGAAGCCCTCCTGGGTGAGGGTGGCCACCGGGACGGGGACCTTGGCGATTTCCCTGAAAGTGCGCCCACCGGTGGTGAGGAGGCCGTACTGCTTGTTGCTCATGGTGAGCACCGCCAATACGCCCTCGTCCTTGAGGAATTGGTTCAGGGTGTCCTGCTCCTGCGGGTTCGGCATGCCCGCAGGTCGCGGCGCGCCGGGGGCCGGGCGGGCGCCCATGGCGCGCAGGAGGATCTTGCCCTTGAGCTGGCCCTTGAGGGCCTGGAGGGTCGCCAGCTTGAAGTCGGCGGGCTCCAGGACCTCACCCACCACGGGCTTGTCGAAGCCGGGGGTGAAGGCGTTGTGGGCGATCATCAGCGGCATCTGGTTGTGGGTGAGCAGGCGGGCCTGATCCACGCCGCGGGTCCAGGCGAAGCCGAAGTCCCAGGCCTCCTCGTGCACGTTCTGGGCGCCCATCTGGGTGAGCTTGGCCTGGGCCCAGGCGTGGGCCCTGCGCATGCGCTCGGAGCCCGTGAGGCGGGGGCCGATGGTGTCCACCAGTTCCTGGAGATCGGCCAGCTGCTGGCCCTGCTCGGCGATGAGCTTCATCAATTGGCCGGGTACGCCGGCGGGGAACTGGGGAGGCCTGGGGGCGGTGGCGGCGGGGGGCGCTGCGGGAACGGGGGTCTGACCGACGAGGAGGGTCGGCAGCAGGGCCAGGAGCGAGGCACGAAGGGCGGGACGCATGGGGACTCCGGGAGGAATCACCAAGCATCCCGCCACGAGGTCCGGAGGGGTGGGGAGTGGCCCCGGTGGAGGCTCGACTGGCCCCATAAATGGGAACCCCGCGCTCGGGGAGGCCGGTCGCGGGGCTTTGTTTGGCTAGCTGAATGGGCTAGATATCGAACTTCACGCCCTGGGCCAGGGGTAGCTTCGTGGAGTAGTTGATGGTGCAGGTCTGGCGGCGCATGTAGACCTTCCAGGCATCCGATCCCGACTCGCGGCCGCCGCCCGTCTCCTTCTCGCCGCCGAAGGCCCCGCCGATCTCGGCGCCGGAGGTGCCGATGTTCACGTTGGCGATGCCGCAGTCGCTGCCCGCCGCGGAGAGGAAGGCCTCGCTGTGGTGGATGTTCGTCGTGAAGATGGCGGAGCTGAGGCCCTGGGCCACGGCGTTGTGCTGCGCGATGGCGTCTTCGAGCTTCTCGAACTCGAAGATGTAGAGGATGGGGGCGAAGGTCTCCTCGCAGCTGATGTCCAGCTGCTTGGCGGCCTTGATGAGGGTGGGCGTCACGAAGTTACCCTTGCCCTCGAGGCGCTTGCCACCGTAGACGATCTCGCCGCCCTCGCGCACGGCCTCGCTGATGGCGTGTTCAAAGTCCTTCACCGCCTGCTCGTCGATGAGGGGACCGACGAGGATGCCACCTTCCAGGGGGCTGCCGATGGGCAGGGAGGCGTAGGCCTTCTTCAGCTTCTCCACGAAGCCCGCGGCGATGCCCTTTTGAAGGAAGAGGCGGCGGGTCGTGGTGCAGCGCTGGCCGGCGGTGCCCGCGGCGCCGAAGGCCACGGCCCGCAGGGCCAGATCCAGGTTGGCGTCGTCCATGACGATGATGCCGTTGTTGCCGCCGAGCTCCAGAAGGCTGCGGCCGAAGCGCTGGGCGCAGGCTTCGCCGACGTGGCGGCCCATGCGCACGGAGCCCGTGAAGCTCACGAGGGGGATGCGCTTGTCGTGGTTGATGCGCTCGCCCACGTCCTTGCCGCGGCCCACGATGAGCGTGAAGACGCCGGGCATCTGGTGGCGGGCCATGACGCGATCCACGATCTTCTGCACGGCCACGGCGCAGAGGGGCACCTTGGAGGAGGGCTTCCACACGGTGGTGTCGCCGCAGACCATGGCGAGCATGGCGTTCCACGCCCACACGGCCATGGGGAAGTTGAAGGCGGTGATCACGGCCACGGGGCCCAGGGGGTGCCACTGCTCGTACATGCGGTGGCCGGGGCGCTCGGAGTGCATGGAGAGGCCGTAGAGCTGGCGGCTGAGGCCCACGGCGAAATCGCAGATGTCGATCATCTCCTGCACCTCGCCGAGGCCCTCTGAGTAGATCTTCCCCATCTCCAGGGAGATCAGGGCCCCCAGGGGCTCCTTGTGCTTGCGGAACTCGTCGCCCAGCTGGCGCACGATCTCGCCGCGCAGGGGAGCGGGCATGGTGCGCAGGGTGGCGAAGGCCTTCGTGGAGGCCGCCATGATCTGCTCGTAGTCGGCGTCGTTGCCCTGGATGAGGGTCGCGATCAGTTCGCCCGTGGCTGGGTTGTGGGAGGGCAGTTCGGGCCCGCCGGGCTTGGGGAAGAAGGCGGCGCCATCGGAGACGCCGGATTGGACGGCCTGCAGATCGAGGGCCTTCAGGATCTCGGCCGTGGTCCAGGTGGTGGTGATGGCGGTCATGGGTCCTCCTTGACGAACGTATGACCCTAAAGTTTCCGGCCGGAAAGAAGGGATGTCTAGCTGATGAATGAAAAACCGATGATCCTTCGGCATTTAATGCCAAAGATCAAAGGGGGCCGGTGATGAAGGGGGATGAACGGGGATGGCACCGCGACCCACCCTCTCCAGTCATCGCTGTCCATCGGTGGTTGTCTTTTGGGGTGCGGCTTTCAGCCAAGCCGGGGCCCATGCCCTCAGGCCCCAGGCCAGTCCGCCCGCCAGCAGGAGCCAACCGATGGGGGATTTCGCGGCGATGCGGAGGTCCTGGCCGGAGGGTACCGATCCGAAGACGAGGTTGGCCAGGAGGAACACCATGCCCGCCTCGGGCCACCCGAGGACTGGCTTCGCATCGAGGCGCCACAGGAAGAGCCCGTAGGCCAGGGGCAGCAGGAGCAGGGGCGCGAGGCCCACGAAGAAGGCGTTGTACCAGCGGAGGTTCGCGAAGCCCACGGAGCCCAGGATGAGGCCGCGTCCCTCGCGGTGGGGAAGCACGGTGAAGTGGACGGGCTGCCCGTTCAACAGCTTCCCGATCAGCCAGTGGCACGTTTCATGGCAGAGGGTTCCAGGTAGCGCGAAGAGGGATACCAGCCAGAGGGAACGACGGGTCTGGTTCATGACCCATAGGACGGCGCTCAGGGCTAGGAGGTAGATGAGAGTCGGAGCGGGCTGTCCGTCCAAGGGGGTGAGGGAGGGGAAGGGCATGGGCAGATCGGATTCCAGAAGCTGGGTGGGGGCGGTGGCGCTGCGAGGCCAGGCCAAGGCGCCACCACCATCTCCATCCTGCCGGATCCTCCTGCCCGCTGCCCGGGCTACTTCCAGCCCGAGGGATCAGGCACCCTGCGCCTCCAACGAGGCCTCCCGTGCCGGAAGGGTGAACCAGAAACAGCTTCCCCGCCCCAGCTCGCTCTCCAGGCCGATCCGCCCACCCATGAGTTCCACGAGCTGCTTGCAAATGTAGAGCCCGAGCCCCGAACCCTCCCGTTGGCGCACCCCTTGGGAATAGGGTTTGAATAAAAGCTCCCCATTCCGGATGCCCACGCCGGAATCCACAACTTCCAGTCGCAGAAAGTCGCCCGCTTTCATGGCCCGGGCCAGGATCTGGATGCGTCCGGAGGTCGTGAACTTGAGCGCGTTGCCCATGAGGTTCAGCAGGACCTGGCGAACGCGCACCTCGTCGAGGAGGAGCGCGGGGGCTCCTTCCCAGTGGTTGATGAAGCCCAGCTCCAACCCCTTCTCGTTGGCGGCAGGGCGAAAAGCCTCAAGAACTTCTCCGATGAAGGCGCTCAACTCAATTGGGGTCAAGTTGAGGGGCATGCGTTCCGAATCCAAGCGCCCGAAATCCAAGATTCCGTTCAAGAGATCCAGGCTTTGGCGTCCCGCTTTCCGAACGCGATCCGAAAGGTGTTTCGTCTCGGTATCCGGCGCTGTCTCCACCAGCAGCTCCGCGTATCCAAGGACGGCGGCCACGCTGTTCCGAACTTCGTGGCTGATCATCGCGAGCAGTTGGGAGCGCTGCTCCCGTTGGCGGCCCGCCTCGGCCAGGGCCTCGCTGAGTTCCCGCTTTTGTTTGCGCAGTTCCAACAGACTCATCACCTGCCAGGCCAAAGTGCGCAGGGCCTCGCGCTGGATCGGGCCCAGGCTGCGGGGTTTGGTGTCCAGCACCGCGAGAGTGCCCAGCACCATCCCTTCGGCGGTGATCAGATTGGCGCCGGCATAGAACCGGAAGTTGGGGGGGTTCACCACGACGGCCAGCGCATTGAACCGTGGGTCCTGCTGGGCATCAGGCACTTCGATGAAATCACCCAGCTCGATGGCCCGGCCGCAAAAGCTATCCTCCCGGGGTACTTCGGAGAGCGTGAGCCCCACGCTGGCCTTGAACCACACGCGGTCCCGCTCGACGAGGGAGATGCAGGCAACGGGAACGTGGAGCAACTCGGAGGCCAAGCGGCATACCTGATCGAAGTCATCCTCCCGGGGCGTATCCAGCACGCTGTAATCCCGAAGTGAATTCAGGCGCTGGGCCTCTTGGAATGGGTTGGGTGCGTTCATGTCAAACCTCGGCTTTGCTCATTCGATGCGAGTACAGGGCATTCGTTACATGGCGCGGACTGCACGGGGGCCTCGGCTGTTCGCGGCTTTCACTCGGTGGCATGCATGGGTGCGGGGGCTGCTAGAGTGGCACCTACCGTAGAGGTGGCCCATGAGCGTGGAGTTCGCGGTGTGGCATCCCGATCGTCTCCTGGGTCCTGGTGAGGCCAAGGCCCGCTTCCACTCCCTACAAGCGGGTCAGGTCCCCGATCTTGTGGCCGATGGGGAGATTGAAAACCTCATGATGGAAGTGAGCACCCGCTTTGGGGATCTTCATCCCGGCGTTTCGGACGAGGCGGATGATGCGAGCCCTTGGAACGTCCCCTTACGGTGGTCCCAATCCTTTGCCTTCTTCAGCGTCCGTCACGATCGCTGCGTGGAGGTGATGCCCTGGGTGGCGGAAGCCGCCTGGCGACGGGGACTCGTCGTTTATCACCCCGTATTCGATGACTGCCTCCTGCCCGGTGGGCCCACGCCCCCAAGCCCGAAATTGATGGAATACTTCGCTGTCACTAACCGGCGTGCAGCCCGCTATGGGCGCGTGGGTCGGGTCGCCCTGTGGATCTGTATTGCATGCATCGTCTGGTTCATGTTCCGGTGAATGAGCTCCTGGATGGGCCATGATTGAAAAATCGAGACATTGCCTGGCCTAACCCAAGGGCCTCAGGCGCCCTTTTCCTGGATGTGTTCAGTCGAGGCATACAGGGCTTCCCCATGGTGTGAGTGAGGCTCTGGGAGGGGCCACACCCTCCCCGGTTCCACCACGAGATCGGCGGCGTTGGCCCAGGTGTTGGCCCAATTGGCGAAAGCGGCGAGCATTACCATCTCGAGGACTTCCTCCTGGCTGAAGCCGTTCCGCGCCATCATCTCGAAATGCGAGGCCGTGAGCGAGTTGGACGCGGCAGCCACTTGTTTGGTGAACAGCAGGGCGGCCCGGGTGGGGTTCATGACTTGCGTGACATCCGGATCTTCCAGGCAGCTCTGGATGACCTCTTCGGGCACGCCCATGGCGGCCAGTGCCCGCGCATGCGCGATGCAGCAGTAGTGAGATTCGTTCTGGGCGGAAATGGCCAGGATGATCATGTGCTGAAGGGTGGGGGGCAGCCGCCCGGGCACGAGGGTCGCTTTCGTCAAGGCCCATGCTCCTGCGAGGAGATCCGGGCGGATGCCCATGGCGCTGTAAAAGTTGATGGGCCCCGCCTGGGTGGCGAATCCAGCCTCGTAGATTTCGTCGTAGATGGCTCGCAAGGCCCTTCGATCGCCAGGATCCTGGATAGTAAGGAATCGAGACATAGCCCCTCCGCCGGCGGTCGCTCCGGGTGGGAACACCCTCGACCCCGATCGCGCTGTTGAAGACTTAGATGCGGGATTTCTGCGGCGTGACGGAGAAATTTGGATGATATTCAGCCGACGGGAATTACCTGTGCTAATGGCTCGTAATGGGAATAAACCGTGGATAGGATGGTTTGGCTCCGAGCGATGGAGGTAAAGTGCCCTGAAAGCCACCCCTTCTGAGCCATGCCGACAACCCCTGCCCAACAATCGGACCTGATCCGCCTCGCGGTGGAAGGTGACTCCGATGCCTTCGGGGCGCTCATCCACCCTCACCTCAGCCTGTTCCACCATGGCATCTACCGGATCCTGGCCAATCACCAGGATGCCCAGGACGCCTTGCAGGACGGACTGCTGGCCATCTATCGGGGGCTGCCACGATTCGAGGGACGCAGCCAGTTCAGCTCCTGGGCCTATCGCATCTGCATCAACGCCGCCCTGATGCATCGGCGGTCGTCCAGGCGGTATGTCGAGAAAAATGCCAGTGATTTCCCGTCACTGGATCCGGAAGAGGAACATCCGAATCCCATGGAGACCCTTCCGGAGGTGGCCGCCGCATCCGAGGCCTACAATCAGCTGGAGCATCGCGAGCTTCGAGATAAGTTGATGGAGACGCTGGCCCTGCTGCCCCCCTCCCAGCGTGAGGTATTCGTGCTGCGGGACATCGAGGACTGGAGCACCGAGGACATCGCCACTCAATTGGGGGTGACAACCCTCGTTGTTCGTCAGCGCCTTCATCGGGCTCGGGATTTCATCTGCGCCCGCCTACAGCCCTACTTCCTGAGGGTGCCATGACTCCCTTTCCCTTCCCGCCGTGTAAGGAAGTGCACGAAAGCCTCACGGAGCTCATGGAGGGTAGCGCACCGCTCTACAAGCGACTGATGCTCCGCCTCCACCTGGCCTTCTGCGATGCCTGCCGCCCCGCCTACTTGGCATTTCTGGCCATGCGCAGGGTGGGCCCGAAGCTGCTGCTTCCCCCAGCTGACTCTCCTCGGGAGGCAGAGGATGCCCTGAAGGCGGTGCTGAAGCGCGTCGAACAAGATCGTTCTGAGAAGAAGATCAAGGGCTAAGCTCCGGTCCGTAAACGGTCCATTTCAAAGAAGACAAGGCCCCTTGATGGGAGCCATAGTTTTATGCAGGCTTCATCGAGATGCCGACGACACGCGCCCTTCTATCTGGCGCCGCAGCATTTGGAGACTTAGCTCCAGGTATCGAACGATTTTGTCCTCCTGCTCCGCCTTCGGCATCGCTGACCTGGAGCCTCCCACTTGATGTTGTCCATGAAGGCGGCGAGGTAGTCGGGGCGCTTGATGCCGTGGTCGACCATAGAGGCTCCACCTCCAAGAGCCCGAAGGGCGATTGGGAGCACCCTGCCGGGCAGGGTGCGATAGGTGGAGGCGTGCGACCTCAGAAAAAGTAAGGGCCCCCACCGGGGGCCCCACCTTGAGCAGGCGTTGTCGGGATGCCCCGACAAGCGCCCCTGATCAGGCGCCGAAGCGCTTGGAGACTTCGGACCACTTGATGTTGTCCATGAAGGCCGCGAGGTAGTCGGGGCGCTTGATGCCGTAGTCCACCATGAACGCGTGCTCCCACGAGTCCAGCACGATCAGCAGGTCCTGATCCATGGGCAACCCGATGTGGTGCTCGGCGACGAAGTAGGTGTGGAGCTTGCCATCCCGGCGGTTGCGGGTGAGGAGGGCCCAGCCGGGGCCGCCCATGGCGCAGGCCTTGAGGTCGGCGAGCACCTTGGCCTGGCCGCCGGCGGCGTCCAGGGCCTTCTGCAGGCCGGCGCTCACGGTGGCGTCGGCGCCGAGGTTCTCGAAGTACATCTCGTGGAGGAAGGAGCCGTTGAAGGCCACGCACTCGCGGCGCTTCAGCTCGCTGTACTCGTTGAAGGAGTAGTTGGGCTTCGTGTTATCGATGGAGGCCAGCTTCTCCTCGATCTCGTTCAGCTTGGTGATGTAGCCCTTGTAGAGGGTGAAGTGCTGATCCAGCTGGGAATCGGACAGGCCCTTGAGCGCGCCGCCCTTGAGGTGATCGTAGTTCTTGGCTTCATGGGCCATGGTCGTCTCCTTGGGGACCCGGATCGGCTCCGGGAACGGGTGGGTAGTTTACCGAAGCAGTCCGGACCGCCCCAGGCTGGATTCAGCGGATACCGAGGTCTTGTTCACCGCCTTCACCCGACCATGGCTCGCAGGAACCAGGCTTCCTTCTGGTGGACCTGCACGAAGCGCGTGAGCAGGTCCGCCGTGCCGGGGTCACCCGCTGTGTTAGCCAGCTCGATGCCCTTGTGGGTGAAGCCGATGGCGGCCTCTTCGCCCGCGAGGGCTTCCCGCACCATGGCCTTGGCATCCAATTGGACGGAGGGGTCCGAGGGCTTCACCTGGGAGAGCTGCTCCATCTGGGCGGGGGTGTGGATGGGCGTGCCCCCCAGCATGCGGACGCGCTCGGCGAGTTCATCCACCAGGCCGTCCACGGCGGCGTGGAGGTCGTCGAAGCGCAGGTGGTAATCCCGGAAGTGGGGGCCGGAGACGTTCCAGTGGTAGCGCTTGGCGTTGAAGGAGAGCACCCAGGCCGTGGCCAACTGGGCGTTGAGATGGTCGAGGACGGCGTGGCTCATGGAGGCTCCCGGGGGCGGTTGCGGGGTTGAGGGAAGCGGAAAAGGCGGGGGGTTCAGGTTTGCGACGGTGTCCAGGAACCCCAAGATTCGGGACCGGGGTGGAAGCCCGGCACCTCGGGCTCCAGGGAAAGGAGAGCCACGGGCTGGCGCCCCTCGGGCACGAGGTAGCGCAGGCCCAGCACGGCGGGCAGGCGGTCGGAATCGCCCGTGTAGCCCCGATCCACCGCGGGGATGACTTCATGGCCATCGTCCAGCACGAGGCGCAGGCGCTCGGGCAGGTTGGCGAGGGCCGCCATGCGCGCGTTCCGGATCTCCTCGGGGAAGCCGAGCATCAACGTGGCCACGATGGACCAGCCGTTGGCCTCTCGGCGCGGCGCGAGGGCGCCGAAAGAGGCGCGCATTTCGGCGAGGGACTCCGGCGTGGCTTGGGCGGGGTCGTGGCCCTCGGACCAGAAGGTCTCCCGCACCTGGTCCTCCACGCTCGCCTCCGTCTCGGGTTGGAAGCGGATGCCCGGGGCCAGCTCCAGCGCCAAGGCCCAATGGCGGGCGAGGAAGGGCCGGCGGGCCGCGTAGCGGGCGTGTTCGGCGTCGAGATCGAAGGCACTGGACATGGCGGATCCTCGGGGAAAGGGTGCTTTTGGGCTCTAGGCTCTGGGCTATAGGCTTTAGCTGGGTACGGTCATCGGGAGCTTGCGGAATCAGCCAGAGCCCAAAGCCAAGAGCCCAGAGCCAAGAGCCAGGAGCCTCAAAGGTTCGCGGCGATCTCGGGGCTCATGGGGGTCATGGCGCCGGATTCGAGCTTGGTGAGGGCCTCCTGGAAGCGGCCCGCGTGGAAGCGTTCCACTTTGGCGAGGGTCTCGAACCAAGCGGCGATTTCCGTGAAGCCCTCCTCGCGGGCCACGCGGGCGAAGTCGGGGTACATGTCCGTGTATTCGTAGGTCTCGCCGGCCACGGCGCTCTTCAAGTTGGTCTTGGAATCGCCCAGGGGCATGCCCGTGGCGGGGTCGCCGGCCTGGGCGGCCAGCAGCATGAGGTGCTTCAGGGCATGGCCCGTTTCGCCGTCGGCGCTGTGGCGGAAGAGGGAGGCCACTTCGGGGAGGCCCTCCTTGTCGGCGACCTGGGCCATCCACGTGTAGCGGCGGTTGGCCTGGCTCTCGCCGGCGAAGGCGGCCTTGAGGTTCTGGTGGGTCTTGGACTGGGGGAAGGACATGGGGAATCTCCTGGATCCGCTTCGGCGGGTGGCCTTCTATCGCCAGAGTCATGCCGGATATTTAAAAATTGAAATAAATAGAAATACAAATTCGACTCAGTCCCAAGGGCGGTTGCATTCACGGCCGGGCGTTGACAGGCATCTCGAAATACCGAGACTGGGAGTTCGGAGCCCCCATGCAAACCCCGCCCGAACCCCTGGAATCCGCCCTCACCGGCGCCCGGATGGTGGACGAAGTGGGGGACCTCCTCACCCTGGGGCAAGACCCGGAAGCCATGCTGGAACGGGCTTTCAAGCGGCTGGGCGACCTCGTCCCCTTCGACCTGGCCACGGTGCTGCTGCGGGAGGAGGGGGATCTGGTGGTGCGCCACGCCACGGGGCCCTTTCCCCGGCCCGACCTGCTGGGCACCCGCATCAAGATTCACGACAATCCGCGACTCGTCGTGGCCCTGAAGGCGAGACAAGCCCATGCCTACGAGGAAGATGAACCCGGGGAAGACACCTTCCACGGCATCCTCGACTTCCCCGAGGGGCACAGCTGCCTCGTGGCCCCGCTGCGGAGCCAGGGGGAGATCTTCGGGCTCCTGACCCTGGATGCCCTCGTCTGCCGGCAGTACCCGGAAAGCGTGGTTCGCCACGTGGGCACCTTCGCGAGCCTCCTGGCCCTGGCGCTGAAACAGGCGGAGCACCTCCAGCAGCTGGCCCACCGCGAGCTGAACCTCCAAGCCGAAGTGAAATTCCTGCGGGATGAGCAGATGCAGGGCCTCATGGCCGAGCCCCTGCGGGCGGAGAGTCCGGCGCTGCGGCGCGTCGTGGATCAGCTCCGGCAGGTGGCCCCCACCACGGCCACGGTGCTCATCACGGGCGAGACGGGCACGGGCAAGGAGAAGGTCGCCCAGACCCTCCACCACCTCTCGCCCCGCCGCGAGAAGCCCTTCATCAAGGTCAACTGCGGCGCCCTGCCGGGTGGCCTCATCGAAAGCGAGCTCTTCGGCCACGTGAAGGGGGCCTTCACGGGGGCCAGCGCCGCCCGCAAGGGCCGCTTCGAGCTGGCGGACGGCGGCACCCTCTTCCTCGATGAGGTAGGCGAGTTGCCCTTGGATCTGCAGCCTCGGCTGTTGCGCGTGCTGCAGGAAGGCGAGATCGACCCCGTGGGCAGCGAGAAGCCCCGCAAGGTGGACGTGCGCCTCATCGCGGCCACGAACCGAGATCTGGAAGGGGAGGTGGCGGCGGGCCGCTTCCGGGCCGACCTCTATTACCGCCTCGGCGTCTTCCCCCTGCACCTGCCGCCGCTGCGGGAGCGGCCCGAGGATGTGCGGGCCCTGGCCGAATCCTTCCTGGATCGCTTCGCCCGCACCAACAAACGCACCGCCCTGAAGCTCACCAAGACCTCCCTCGCGCGGTTGGAGGCCTATGCTTGGCCGGGCAACGTGCGGGAGCTCTTCAACGTGCTGGAGCGGGCCGCCATCCTCTCCGTCGGCCGGGAGTTGGACATGGAGGGCGCCCTGCCCGGAGGCGGGAAGGCCCGCGGCGCGAAGCTGCCCACCTGGGAAGCCCTGGAGCGGGATTACCTGGTCTCCCTGATGCGCGCCACTCGGGGCAAGGTGACGGGTAAAGGGGGTGCCGCGGCCCTGGCGGGCCTGGCGCCCAGCACCCTCATCTCCCGCCTGGAGAAGCTGGGGCTGAAGCCCGCCGACTTCCGCCGCTGAGTCCCGCTACTTTCGGCGCGTGTACGCGATCTCCATCTCCAGGGCGTACTTGCCGTCCTTGCCCTGGGTGTACATGGCCATCGTCCGGTGGTCCGCATCCACCTGGACGGAGACCTCCTTGTAGGCGCAGGGCTTGCCATCCATCCCCACGCCCATGAAGGTCAGGGTGACCTCCTTGCAGGCGTCCTTGGGGAAGGCCTGGCTCATCACCATGGAATCCACCCAGGTGCCCACGTGCTTGCCCAGGGCGGGATCGTAGCCGAAGAGGCCGCTCCCCTCGAAGGGCATCCCCCCCATGTCGGAGCTGAAGGAGGTCTGCATCCACAGCCCGCCCATCAGGATCCGGTTCACTTCCACGCCCTTGGACTCCATGGGGGGCTTGCCGGGGCCCGTCTGCATCTTCACCACGGCGTCCCAAGTGCCCTCTGCGGCCTTCATGGCCAGGTGGTGGGGGGTGGGTTTGGGGAGTTCGGGGGCCTGCCCCACCAGGGTGGGGGCGAGGGCGAGCAGGAGCGGGATGGCGCGCATGGGACCTCCGGGGGAGGGATCACCCTACGCCGGGGCGGCACCCTCCGCAAGGGGTTTGGGCTCGGGCCTCAGCAGCCAGGCGGCCCAGAGCGTGAAGGCCGCCACGCCCCCCAGGATGAGGCTCATGCGGAGCCAAGGGAGGCCCGCCTCCAAGCGCGCTTCGCGGATCAGGAGGAGGGTCCGGATCCACTCCAGGGCGGCCAAGGCCAGGGCGGTTTGAAGGGTGCGCACCGTCCAGGCGCGGCGCAGGAACGCGAGGCCCCCCAAGGCGAGGCAGGGGAGGATGAGGATCGACTGGCCTTCCCGCATCAGGTGCGCGCTGATGAGCAACAAGGCGAAGATGGCGGGCAGGGCACGAAGGCGCATGGCGGATTCTCCGATGCCAGGGTGCCCCAGGCTCCCATGTGACCGGATCACAGTTCGGCGGAGCGCTATCGGAAATCCACGGGAGGTTTTTCCACCCAGGTTCCGCCCAGCAGCGTCGTCGATACGGGAATGCCGGGGGTCTTCACGCCCCGGTGGGACATGCAGGTGTGCTCCGCCGTGAGCTTCACCCCCCAGGCGGCCGGGCGGAGATGCTGGCCGAGGGCATCGAAGATCTGCTTCGTCAGGCGCTCCTGCACCTGGAGGCGCCAGGCGAAGGCCTGGACCACGCGCACGAGCTTGCTCAGGCCCACGGTACCGCCGGGCCCCGGCAGGTAACCCAGGGTGGCCACGCCCTCGAAGGGGGCGAGGTGGTGCTCGCAGGTGGAGACGAAGGGGATGCGCTCGAGCACGATGGGCACGGGCGTGAGCTCCCCGGGCAGGGGCGTCAGTTCCGTCGCCAGATCGATCTCATATCCCGCCAGGCGCTCCCGCCAGAACTCGGCCACCCGCTGGGGCGTGTCCTTCAGCTCGGGGCAGTCGGGATCCCGCCCCAGGGATTGCAGGAGCTGCCGGATGGCAAGGGCGGTTCGGGTGTCATCCAGGGGCATGGGGCGACCGTTCGGACAGAAACAGTTGAAGGATGGCAGATCGGGCCGATGAGATGGAGGGCTGTGGCGGAGGCGGGATGATCGTGAAGCGGGTCGCGCGGGGGTTGGGTGCTGTCAGCTTGGGCTTGGCCCTGGCATGCGGGGGCGGTGGGGGCGGTTCATCCACACCTCCCCCACCCCCCCCGCCCTCGGTGACTCCACCCACGTTGACGTCCTTCAGCCCCACGTCCGGCGTGGTCGGCGCGCCGGTGATGCTGACCGGTACCAGTTTCACGGGGGCCACCTCGGTGAAATTCAACGGACAGTCCTCCTCCTTTACCGTGCAGGGCGACACTTCCATCTCCACCACGGTGCCCGCCGGGGCCACCACGGGCCCGCTGAGCGTCACCAGCCCGGGTGGAACCGCCACCAGCAGCGCGACCTTCACGGTCACGGCCACGCCAGTGCCGACCCTCGCGGCCTTCCTCCCCGCCTCCGGCCCCGTGGGGACCACGGTCAGCCTCACCGGCACGGGCTTCTGGGGCGTCACCGCCGTGGCCTTCGGCGCCACGGCGGCCACCTTCACCATCCAAAGCGATACTCAGATCCAGGCCACGGTGCCCCCCGGGGCGGCCACCGCCACGATCCACGTCACCAACTCCGCGGGCTCCGCCGTGAGCGCCACGCCCTTCACGGTCACCGCCGCCGCGAGCCTGGATCTCACCATCGAGGGGCTCTACCTCACCCAGGCCACCCAGAACTACCCCAATCCCGCCGTACCCCTGGTGAAGGACCGCTCCGCCTGGGTGCGCGTCTTCGTGAAGGCCAACGAGGCCAACAGCGCCCAGCCCCAGGTCCGGGTCCGGTTCATCAATGGCGGCACGACGAACACGCTCACGATCAACGCGCCCGCGGCCGGTGTTCCCCTCTCGGTGACGGAAGGCGTGGCCGCCTCCAGCTGGAACGCGGCGGTATCGGCCGCCTGGATCCAACCCGGCACCCACGTCATCGCCGAGGTCGACCCCACGGGCGTGGTGCCCGAGGCCGACGAATCCAACAACGCCTCCCCCGACACGGCCCTGGACGTGCGCACGCTGCCCACCTGGAAGATCACGCTCGTGCCGGTGACCACCCCGGGAACGACGGGGACGATCACCGGCGCCGTCAGTGCCGCCAACATGAATGCTTTCGTGGACACGGCCAAGCGCCTCTGGCCCGTGCCCGATGCCGTGGATGTGAGCGTGCGCGCCCCGTTCACCAGCTCCATCCCCTCTCCCCTGGAGAGCGGTGGCGGGCAGTGGACCACCGTGCTCAGCGAGATGAGCGCCCTGCGCAGTTCCGATGCCAGTTCCCGGTACTACTACGGCGTGGTGGCCACCACCTACAGCGGCGGCGTGGCGGGCTACGGCTATGTTCCGGGGCACGCGGCCATTGGCTGGGACAAGAGCGGCTCCCGCGCCAGCGTGCTGGCCCATGAGGTGGGCCACAACTTCAGCCGGCCCCACAGCCCCTGCGGGGGGGTGAGCGACGCGGACCCGAGCTACCCCACCACGGGCAACTACGCCGGGGGCCACATCGGGGTGACCGGGTGGGATGTGTTCGCCGCGAGCAACCAGCTCAAGGCCGCCGCCACCTACACGGATGTCATGGGCTACTGCGGCACCCAGTGGGTGAGCGACTACTGCTACAAACTGGTGCTCACCTACCGCGCCGGCAACGTCAACAATCTGGCGCCCGGCGCGGCGGATCTGGCGCCGGAAGACTGCCTCATCCTGTGGGGGCGCATCGAAGGCGGCCGGATGATCCTCGAACCGGCCTTCCCCGCCTTCACGACTCCGAGCCTTCCTGAGGACGGCGACTTCGCCTTGGAGGCCCTGGACGCCTCGGGCCAGAGCCTTCTGCAGCTTCCCTTCAAGCCCACCGAGGTGGCGGATCTGCCCGAAGGCCAGCGCGCGAGCCACTTCGCCTTCGCCGTGCCGCGCCGCCTCCTGGGTGGCGAATCCCTCCAGTCCATCCGCCTCCTGGATCGGGGTGTGGAGCGGGCCCGGCACACCCGCCTGGCCTCGGGCCCCGGCCTGGAACGCCCCCTGGCGGCCGCGGGCCGGACCCTCCAGTGGAACCCCGAGCGCCACCCGCTCCTGGTGGTCCGGGACGCGGCCACGGGCCAGGTGCGGGCCTTCCTCCGGGGCGGCCAGGCCACCCTCCCGGCCGAGCCGGGCCTGGAAATCCTCGCCTGCGACGGGGTGTCGAGCCACGTCCAGCGCATGTCCCAGGATTCGGAGTAGGAAAGCCAGGCCCCACATGGGAAAATAGCCCCCTTGGGGGAAACCATGTCTCAGGGCAAGACCAGTTACGCCGCGTCCGGTGTCGACATCAGCCGTCAGGACGAGGCCCTGCGCCGCATCAAGCCCCACGTGAAGGCCACGAAGACCCCCGGCGTCCGCAGCGACATCGGTCTCTTCGGCGGCCTCTTCGCCGCCCAGTTCCCTGAGCAGAAGCCCATCCTCGTGTCCTCCATGGATGGCGTGGGCACCAAGATGAAGGTGGCCCGCAAGGCCGGCATCTGGGACACCGTGGGCCAGGACCTGGTGAACCACTGCCTCAACGACATCCTCGTGCAGGGCGCCCGCCCCCTCTTCTTCCTCGATTACATCGCCGCCGAGAAGCTGGAGCCCGAGGTCATCGAGCAGATCGTGAAGGGCATGGCCACCGCCTGCCAGCAGAGCGGCTGCGCCCTCATCGGCGGCGAGCTGGCCGAGATGCCCGGCGTCTACGCCGCGGGCGAAGTCGATGTCGCCGGCACCATCGTGGGCCTCGTGGATGAAGCCGACCTCCTGCCCCGCCTGCCCGAGATGCAGGCCGGCGACGTGCTCATCGGCCTGCCCTCCAGCGGCCTCCACACCAACGGCTACAGCCTGGCCCGCAAGGTCTGCTTCGAGCTGGAGAAGCTCGATGTGAACGATCAGCTCCCCGGCACGAGCAAGACCGTGAGTGAAGCCCTCCTCGCCATCCACCGCTCCTACCTCACCCAGCTCATGCCCCTCGTGAAGGCCCACCAGCTCCTCGCCATGGCCCACATCACCGGCGGCGGCCTCACGGACAACATCCCCCGCGTGCTCCCCGAAACGCTGGACGCCGTCATCGATACTCAGAGCTGGCAGATCCCCGCCCTCTTCACCTACCTCATGGAGAAGGGCGGCCTCGGCATCGACGATGCCCGCCAGGCCCTGAACCTCGGTGTGGGCATGGTGCTCGTGGCTTCCAAGGAACAGGCGCCCGCCGTGCTGGCCGGGCTCAAGGCCGCGGGCGAAGCCGCCTGGGTGCTGGGCGAGCTGGCCGCGGGGTCGGGGCACGTGCAGTACAAGTAAAGAAGGTCGTCCGCAGATGACGCCGATGGCGCAGATGAAGAACTCACGTCTTTAATCTGCGCCATCGGCGCCATCTGCGGACAAAATGCTTTCCATGACCGGCGACATCCTGATCGTGGAAGATGAACCCGCCATCGCGGATGCCATCGCCTACGCGCTGAAGACCGAGGGCTTCCTTCCCCACCGCGTGACGACGGGGGCGGAGGCCTTGGCGCATGTGCGCTCCGGCGCGTCCCGCCTCGTGATCCTCGACGTGGGCCTGCCGGACCTCTCGGGTTTCGAGGTGTGCCGCCGACTGCGCGCTTTTTCAGATGTACCCGTGCTCTTCCTCACGGCCCGCAGCGAGGAGGTGGATCGCGTGCTGGGCCTGGAGATCGGCGGCGACGATTACGTGGCCAAGCCCTTCAGTCCCCGGGAGCTGGTGGCCCGGGTGCGCGTGATCCTGCGCCGCTTGGAAAGGCCCGAGGCGGCCTCGCCCAAACTGTTCGAACACGACGCGGCCGGGCGGCGCGTGCGTTTCCGGGGCCAGGCCCTGGACCTCACCCGCTACGAGTACCTGCTCCTGCGCACCCTGCTGGAGCAGCCCGAGCGGATCTTCACGCGGGCCCAGCTCATGGAGCAGGTGTGGAGTGGCGCCGAGGAGAGTTCGGATCGCACGGTGGACACGCACGTGAAGACCCTTCGCGCCAAGCTGCGGGCGCTGGATCCCGAGTCCGACCCCATCCAGACCCACCGGGGCGTGGGATATAGCCTGTCGGTGCGAGGCTAATGCGCCTCAGCCTCCGCGTCATCCTGGGCTTCTTCGCCATCGTGGCCCTGGCGGCCTACCTGCTGCTGAACACCTTCCTGCAGGAAGTGAAGCCCGGTGTGAAGCAGGGCTTGGAGGTGGCCCTGGTGGATACGGCGCACCTGCTCGCCGAGGTGGCGGCCCCGGAGCTGGCGCAGGGGCGCCTCCAGGAGGGCGAATTCGCTCGGGCCGTGGCGGCCTACCGCACCCGCGCGCCCCGGGCCCGCATCTTCGGCGTGGACAAGCGGAAGGTGGAGTTCCGGGTCTACGTCACCGACGCCCGGGGCCTGCTCGTCTACGATTCCGATGGCGATCGGCCCGGCACCGACTACAGCCGCTGGAACGACGTGTACCTCACCCTGCGGGGCGGCTACGGCGTGCGGGCCTCCCTCGCCGACCCGGCGGATCCCGCCTCCCACACCATGTACGTGGCGGCGCCGATCCACTGGGAGGGGCGCCTGTTGGGCTCCCTCACGGTGGCCAGCCCCACCGCCACCGTGACGCCCTTCGCGGAACGGAGCCAGCGGCGGGTGCTGAACGCAGGGCTGGTGCTCCTCGGCGCCTGCCTGGTCATCGGCGGCGGCATCTCCTGGGGGCTCACCCGCGCCATCGGGCGCATGCGCACCTACGCCCGGGACGTGGCCGAGGGGCACCGGGCCGCGATCCCGGATGTCGGCGGCGGCGAGCTGGCGGAGTTGGGGCAGGCCCTGGAGACCATGCGCTCCAAACTGGAGGATCGGGCCTACGTGGAGCGCTACGTGGCGACCCTCACCCATGAGATGAAGAGCCCCCTGGCAGCGATCCGGGGCGCGGCGGAACTGCTGGAGGAGGAGATGCCCGAAGCGGATCGCCTGCGCTTCGTGGCGAACATCCGGGAACAGGAGACGCGGCTTCGCACGGTGCTGGAGCGAATGCTCGATCAGGCCGCCGTCGAACAGCGCCAGTCGCTGGAGGATCCCCGGGAGCTGGCCCTGGCGCCCCTCGTGCGGCGGGTGGTGGCTTCCAAGGATGTGGCCCTCTTGCGCCGCGCCCTCCGGGTGGAGGTGGACGTGGCTGATTCCCTGCACGTGCGGGGCGAGGCCTTCCTCCTGGAGCAGGCGCTGTCCAACCTCCTGGATAACGCCATCGCCTTCTCCCCCGACGGGGGCGGGATCACCATCACGGCATCCCAAGGGGAGCAGGGCCTGCGCCTCGGCGTCCGGGATGCGGGGCCCGGGGTACCCGACTACGCCATGGCCCGGCTCTTCGAGCCCTTCTACTCCCTGCCGAGCCCCGCCACGGGTCGCAAGGGCACCGGCCTCGGGCTCCGCTTCGTGAAGGAAGTCGCGGAGCTGCATGGGGGCCGGGCCGGATTGGAGAATGTGGCCGGGGGCGGAGCGGAGGCCTGGATCACCCTGGGCTGAGGGCTGACTTCACACCGGCTTCACGGAACGCCATCCTCCCGCCTTGCCGAGGCGGCAGTCTTCCGGGAACACCCGAGGAGGACGCCGTGAAGAAGACCCTGTTCCTGAAGAGCCTCATCGTGGGAGGGCTCGCGCTGCTGCTGCTGGTTCCCCTCTCCATGATCGAGGGCCAGATCCGCGCCCGGAACACCCGGCAGATCGAGACGGAAAACGAGATCGCGGAGCTGACGGCGGGGCGCCAGCAGCTGGTGGGGCCCCTCGTGGTGGTGCCCTACCAGGAGGAGGTGACCCGCGACGAAACCAACCCGAAAACGGGCGAGGTCGTGAAACGGAGCTATTGGGAGGACAGGCGCCAGGTCCTCGTCCCCCGCAGCCTGGTGGTGACTTCGGAGGCCCGCGTGGACGAGCGCCACCGCGGCCTCTTCAAGGCCCAGGCCTACGAGATCGACGCCATCGTGAAGGGCGACATCTTCATGGCCAAAGGGCTGGGATTGCCCGCGGATCGCACGATCAAACCCGGGCGGGCCTATCTGGTGGTGGGCCTCACGGATCTGCGGGGCATCCGGAGCCAGCCCCTGCTCACCTGGAACGGGGCGGACTTCGGCTTCAGTCCCGGCGTGCCCTGCGGGATCTTCAATCAGGGCATCCACGTGGACCTCGGACCCGCGGCCGCGCTGGAGGGGCGGCTGAGCGCCTTCACCCTGCCCCTGGCCCTCAAGGGTTCCCAATCCTTCTTCGTGGCCCCCGTGGCGGAATCCACGAAGGTCACCCTGCATTCCCCCTGGCCCACGCCCAGCTTCCAGGGCCGCTTCACGGCCACCCACTCCGAGGGGCCCGAGGGATTCACGGCCACCTGGGAAGTGTTCCACCTGGCGCGGAACCTCGCCAAGATCCTGGAGGGCAAGGGCGAGACCACCGAGGCCTTCGGCGTCGCCTTCCTCAAGGGCGTGAACGTCTACCTGAAGTCGGAGCGGGCCGTGAAGTACGGGTTCCTCTTCGTGGGCCTCACCTTCGCGGCGTTCTTCTTCTTCGAGATGCTGCGCCGGCTACCGATCCACCCCATCCAGTACCTGCTCGTGGGCTTCGCCCTCGCGATCTTCTTCCTGCTGCTCCTGAGCCTCTCGGAACAGCTTTCCTTCGGATGGGCCTACCTCGCGGCGAGCTCCGCCTGCACGCTGCTCCTGGGGGCCTACCTCGCCCAGGTGCTCCAGAGCCCGCGGCGGGGCTGGGGGTTCGCGGCGGGGTTGGGGCTGCTCTTCGCGGTGCTCTACGCCCTCATCGATTCCGAGGACAACGCGCTGCTCATGGGCTCCCTGCTGACCTTCGTCGGGTTGGCGGCGGTGATGATCGGCACGCGGAAGATCGACTGGTACGCCCTCTCCGAGGGGGAAACCGCTCAAGCGGAGCCCTGAGGCCCCGCTACACTGGCCCATCCCAAGGCCGAGAATGAACGCTTCCGCCCCCGCCCGCTTCCAGAGCCTCGACGCCCTCCGGGGCCTCCTGGCCCTGGGCGTGGCGGTCTATCACCTGAGCGTGTGGTTCGGGCTCACGCCTTCGGGCTCCTTCTCCAACATGGCGCTGGCGAAGGCGGGGAACTACAGCGTCTCCGCCTTCTTCGTGCTGACGGGCTTCCTGTTGGCGCGCACGGCGCCCTGGGCCTCCATCGCGAAGCAGGGCCTGGGCCCTTGGGCCCAGAAGCGGCTGCTGCGCCTGGCACCGCTGTTCTGGATCGCCGTGAGCGTGGACCTCGCCTTCGGGCTGGGCATGGGCCCCACGCCCAACGCGCGGTTCATCGTGGAGAACTACACGCTCACCTTCGGGCTCTTCCACCCCAACCACGCGTTGGTGACGGGCGGCTGGTACGTGGGGGTGGCCGTGCTGGCCTACGTGGCCTGGCCCTTGGTGGCCTGGCTCATGGAGAAGGCGGGGGCTTGGGTGCTGTCGCTCCTGTTCGCGGGGCTCCTGGCCTGGAGCCTGCCCTCGACGCTGCATGGCGTCATGGCGGAGGAGCAGTGGAATCGCTTCCACGTGTACGTGCTGCCTGGAAACCAGCTCTTCCTCGTGGCGCTGGGTGCCCTGGGCGGCTGGGCCCACCGCCGCATCGAGGGGCGCCTCGGCCACCGGACCTTCCTGCTCGCCACGGGCCTCGTGGTGTGGGCCATCTTCCGCCCCTTCCCCTGGTTCGGCGATCACCTGGCCATCCTCACGGGCCCCCTGCGCTACCGCTATCTGCTCCTCGTCTCGCTCCTCGTCCTGCTAGCAGCCTTCCATCGCGGCTGGCCCGACGCCGGCCCGGCGGAGCCCGGAAACCTCAACGTGGCCCGATGGATGAAGCCGATGGTGCTGCTGGGCTCCTGGAGTTACGGCATCTACCTCGCCCACCCCTTCCTCCAGCGCCTGGTGGCCCCGCATGTGGCGGGGTGGACGGGGCTCCTCCTGGCGCTCGGGGGCAGCATCCTCGTGGCGGCCGCGGCCGAACGCTGGGTGGAGCAGCCCTTGAGCCGGTGGCTGTCGCGCTGAGCGGGAGTGTGGGAGGGTAGGGCCATGCGAACCGCGCTTGCAACCCTGACCTTGGTGATGAGCCCCCTGGTCGCACCCGCGCATCCGGGTGCCCTTGGCCAGGCATCCTCCCTGGCCAGCCGCATCAGCGAAGCCGAAGCCATCGTCGCGCGCCACTTCCGGGGCGAGCCTTTAGAGCGGGCCCGGGCCCGGGTGGTCGCCGATATCGCGGCCTTCAACGCCGAGAACGCCACGGGCAAGGCCGACTTGGAGGCCGCGAAGGCCGATCTCGACGCGAAGCTCTCGCCCCTGAAGGCCATGGAAGCCCGCCTGGGGGAAATGGATCAGCGGTTGAAACACCTCCCCACCGCCACCGAGGGGCGGAATTCCCCCGCGGAGCTGAAGCACGCGGCCCAGATGACGGAGCGCAACGCGCTGGCCGCGAAGTACACCGCCCTGCAAGCGGTGACGCAGCCCCAGCTGGAGGCCTACAACGCCAAGGTGAAGGCCTCCAACGAAGCGATGACGGCCCGCCGCGCCTCGGTCATGGAAGCGCAAAGGGAACTCAATGCCCGCATCGATGCCTACGGAGTCTTCCAGAAGAACGGCGGAGATATCGCGTTCTACGCCGGGCTCTCGCGATTGCTGGGCGAATCCCTCAAGGCCTCCGACGGGGCCGCGGCGAGCCGGGTGCGGGCCCTGCGCAAGGAGCTCTTCGCCTGGGCCATGGCCCGCGCGGCGGCGGACCCCTTCGGCCCCGTGCTCGTGGAGGTGCTGATCGGAGGCGAACCCTGCTGCCTCATGGTGGACACGGGGGCCATGCGCACGAGCCTTTCCCCGGAGCTGGTGGGGGCCCTGGGGCTCAACGACCGGCTGGGGGAGGAGGCTTCCTTCGTGCTCGCCGGCGGTGTCCGCTTGCGCGGCCGCGTCGTGGACCTGCCCTCCGTGGCCCTCGGGGACGTTTCCGCCAAGGCCGTGCCGGCGGTGGCCATCGCGGCCTCGGAGGTGGGCATCGATGGCCTGCTGGGGCAGAGCTTCCTGAAGGGCTTCATCTACACCGTGGATGAACGCAGGTCCGAAAAATTACTCCTTCAGCCGCGCAAGCTCTGAACCCGAGTTCGATCGCAAAACTCAGAATCCTTTCAGGTAGTCCCGAGACAGGCAGGGTAAGCAAAGGCCGAACCCGGGGGTCGCCATGCACTGGCATAACTTCAGCATCAAGACGCGGCTCGTCTGGATCCTGCTCCTGCCCCTGGGGGCCTTCGGCATTTATGCGGGGATGATCCTGCGACAGGTCTGGCAGGAGGCGGCCAACGACCGGGCCCTCGCCGGATGGATGCCCGCGGTGCAGCAGATGGCCGGCCTGACGGGCGACCTCCAGAAGGAGCGGGGCCGGAGCAGCCGCTTCCTCTCCTCCCAAGAGGTGAGCGACGCGAGTCTGGATGGATTCCGCAAGGCCACGGATCAGGCGTTGGCGGCCTGGGTCCGGGGCTTGGGGGAGCTGGATCCGGCGCCCCGGAGCTGGGAGAAGGCCCCGGCCCTGGCCCGGGATCTCTCCGCGAAGCTGTCGGACCTCCGCAAGGTCGTGGATGGGCGGGCCCAGGCCGCGCCCCAGGTGGTGGCCCAGTACACCGCCGCCATCGCCACGCTGGACGCCCTGTACGCGAGCCTTCCCACGGAGGTGGAACACGTTGACACCTCCCGGCGCCTTCGGGGCCTCTTGCACCTCAGCCGGGCCCGGGAAGCCGCGGGGCAGGAGCGGGCCACCCTCATGAGCGTATTCACGGCGGATGCCCTCGCGCCGGGGCAGATGGAACGCCTGGGCAACCTCATCGGCGCGCAGGGCGCGCACCTGGGCACCTTCAAGGAGCTGGCCGGCCCGGAGGGCGCGGCGGCGCTGGAGGCCGCGGTTCCCCAGGCCATGGCCGACGAGGTCGCCGCCACGCGCACCCAGGTGGTGGGGGCCGCCAAGGCCGCGGGCTTCGGCGGGAATCCGGAGCTCTGGTGGGGGCAGTCCACCAAGCGCATCGAGGCCCTGGGCGACGTGGAGCGCAAGCTCTCCGAGCAGCTGGCCTCGGATGCCAAGGCGGCGGCGGGGCAGGCCCGGTCGGGCCTCCTCCTGCACTTCGGGCTCGGAATCGGACTGTTCACCGCGACCCTCCTCGTGGGTATGAGCCTCTCCCGGAGCATCGCGGGCCCCGTGGGCGCCTTCGTCGGGTTGATGGACGACTTGGCCATGCACCACGACCTCACGCGCATCGTGAAGGCCGAAGGGCAGGATGAGACGAGCCGGCTCTTCCTGGCCTACATCAAGCTCAGCACGGAGTTCCGAAGGCTATTCAGCGAGTTGAAGCTCGTTTCCGCGCAGGTGGCGAGCGGTTCCACGCAGCTCTCGGCCAGCTCCGGGGAGATGGCCAAGGCCGCCGACGAGATCGCCCGCAACTCGGAGCACCAGCGGCGCAGCGAGGACGAAGTCCAGGGCCAGCTCGTGCAGGTGGAGGACAAGGCCCGGGACGTGGCCACCTCCGTCCACCAGGCCGAGGGCGAAGTGGGCCAGGCCACCCAGCGCATGGACGAAGGCGCCCAAGCCGCCCAGCGCACCACCCAGGCCATGGCGGACATCCTGGAGACGAGCAACCGCATGGTGCAAGCCGTGCGCGTGATTCAGGAGATCGCGCGGCAGACGAACCTGCTCTCCCTCAACGCCGCCATCGAGGCCGCCAAGGCCGGGGCCATGGGCAAGGGCTTCGCGGTGGTGGCCGAGGAAGTGCGCAAGCTGGCGGAGCGCTCCGTGGGCGCCGCCCGGGAGATCGAGGCCCTCATCCAGGCCAGCGGGCAGACGCTCACGGCCGGCCAAGCCGCCGTCGAGGCCACGAGCCAGGCCATGGTGGCCGCTCAGGGCCGCATGGGTGAGGCCGCCCAGGGCGTGCGCACCATCGAAGTGCGCATGCACGAGCTCACGGAATGCACCCGGGCCATGGTGAGGCTGGTGGAGGCCAGCGCCACCGAGACCCGGCAGAACGCCTCCGCCTCCGCGGAACTCTCGGCCACCACCCACGAGATCACCCGCACCGCGGAGGACCTCGCCCACGTGGCGGAGAACCTCGCGGCGATGGTGGCGTCGTTCAAGACTTAGGCGACAACACCTCAACACGCAGGATGCGCGCGCCCACGTTGAGGTCATCCAGCATGGGCAGCGCGCGGGCGGGCGCTTCCACCTCCCCCAGGCGGGTGTAGCGGCCCGTGAGGTGGGGGGTGGCGTTGGTGGTGATGAAGAACTGGCTGCCGCCCGTGTCCTTGCCGGAGAGGGCCATGCCCACGCTGCCGGGGCCGTACCAATCGAGGCTGTCTTCGCAGCGCACGGAGTAGCCGGGGCCGCCGCTCATGCTGTCGAAGGGCGAGCCCATCTGCACGACGAAGTCGGGCACGACGCGGGGCACGCGGTGGCCATCGAAGAAGCCCTTCCGCGCGAGCCGCACGAGGTTCGCCACGTTGATGGGCGCCACCTCGGGATCGAGGCGGAGGATCACCCCGCGGGGACCTTCGAAGGTGATGCGGAGGCGCACGGGCTGGCCGGCCACGGTGAGGCGCTCGGCTTCCCGGAGCAGGGCCTCCTCTTCGGCGGTGGGGGCGGGCGCCTGGGGCCAGGGCGTGGCGGGATCCAGCTTCACGAGGGCCCGGTAGGCCTCCCGGCGGCAGGCCCAATCCGGGTGCTGGAGCCAGGGGCGCAGGCGGGCGAGCTTCTGATCGGTGGGCAGCTCCCAGGCGGCGAGCCGCTGGATGAGGGCCTGCTCGGCTTCGAAGTCGTTGGCCTTCCAGATCCGCGCGGTGAGCGCCGTGAGCTCGGCCTCGGGAGGCGCCGCGGGCAGGCCCTCCAGGGCGGCGGCCTGGGCGATGGCGTCGGTCCCCTCCAGCAGGGCCTGGCGCACCCGGGCGCCCGCCTCGGGGGCGTGCTTCAGCAGGGCGGGCAGGAGGGCCGCGCGGGTGGAGGGCAGGGTGGCCAGGGCCAGGACTTCCTGGGCCAGGTCGCCCGCGCCGGGATCGGAGCACCTCGTGAGGGCCTGGCCGTAGGCGCCCATGAAGGGCTGCCCCATAGCCTCGAGGCGGTGGGGGGCGAGGGTTCGCAGGGCGGCGAGCTCCACCTGGCCCTCGGGGTAGCCGTCGAGCCAGCGGCCCAGGGCGCCGATCCGCGCCTCGGGGGAGAAGGCGCCGCGGGGGGTGGCGAGGCCGAGCACCGCCCGCGCCCGCTGCCCGGCTTCCGTGCGATCGAAGAGGTGCCGCAGGCTGCCGTGAACGGCTTTGCGGGCCTCCCAGGGCCCGCGGTTCCAAGCGTCCAGCAGGGCCAGCACGTGGCCCTCGTTGAAGGGCACGGGGGGAAGCAGCTTCGACTCCTTGCCCGCGAGGAGGAGCCTGAGGCGGGCCGCCTGGGATCGCAGGGGATCCGCGGAAGGGCTGGCCTCCAGGGCGGCGAGGAAGGCCGAGGTCCCGGCGGCGGGGATGCAGCCGTTCAGGCGGGCGGCGGCCACCCCGCCCTGCAGGTGGAGCGCCCGGGGCCACGTGGCCGCGTCCTTCGCGGTCAACCCCTCCAGGGCCAGCAGCGCCTGGGTGGACTTCAGGCGGTTCAGGAAGGCCAGCGCCGTCACCCGCGCTTCGGGTGTGCGGGCGGCCCGGGCCTGCTCGAGCCAGAGGGCCTCCGTGGGCGCGGCGAGCTCGGGGGGGAGCAGCTCGGGCAAACCCGGTTGCCCGATGCGGCGGAGGGTGCGCTCCAGGCGGGCCCGATCCGCGGAGGACAGCCGGGCCCGATCGGCGTCGGAAAGGGCGGGCGCCTGCCGCAGCCACTCGGCCCGGATCGCCTCCCGGGGGCCGAAGGCGGGCGGGGCGGGACTCTGGGCGGCGAGGGCGGTGGCCAGGGCCAGCGGTGACCAACGGAGCGAGGCGGGGAGGGGCATGGGGCACCAGGGGGAATGGCCCAAGGTGCCATGGGGGCGACCCGGCGGGAAGTGTGCTCAAACCGGATCGTGCAGTTGGGTTTGGATGGAGTGGGCTTTTGGGCTTTTGGGCTTTGGGCTATCGGCTTTAGGCTTTTGCCGATTCCGGCCTTGCTTTGGTCCGTCCAATGGTGAATCGACCGGAATTGCCGTGCCCAGCTAAAGCCTAGAGCCGAAAGCCCAGAGCCAATTGCATGGCCCGGGTTACCCCAAGCTCGCGTAGAAGCTGCTCCGCCTCAGGTTCTCGTCCACCTTGAAGGGCGTCTGCAGGGGCGGGAAGGCCCGCTGCTCGCAGTCGGTGCGGTCGCAGAGGCGGCAGGTGACGCCCACGGGCACGGGCGGTTGATCGAGGCGGATGCCGTCGGAGTACACGAGCTCCTTCGCGTAGCCCAGCTCGCATCCGAGGCCCAGGGCCTGGATGGCGTGCTGGCCCCGGTAGGAGCCCGTGTCCCGCTGCAGGGTGCGGGCGATGCAGAAGTAACGGCGGCCATCGGGGAACTCGCTCACCTGGGTGCGGATGAGGCCCGGCGTGAGGAAGGCCGCGTGCACGTTCCACCGGGGGCAGCAGCCGCTGTAGCGGGCGATGCGGATGCCCGAGGCGGAAAAGCTCTTGGAGATGTTGCCGGCGATGTCGATGCGCAGGAAGTGGAAGGGCACGCCCTCCTCGCCGGGGCGGCGCAGCGTCGTGAGGCGGTGGCACACTTGTTCGAAGCCCGCCTGGAAGCGCCGCGTGAGCAGCTCGATGTCGTAGCGCTCCGCCTTGACCGCCCTCAGGAAGGCGCCGTAGGGCATGGCCACGGCGGAGGCGAAGTAGTTCGCCAGGGCCACGCGGCCCAGGGCCCGGGCGCCGGGGGTGCCCAGGGCGGTGTGGTCCGTGAGGCGGTCCAGCAGGTCCCCGTGCTCCAGCAGGGCCCACTGGTGGGCCAGCTGGAAGACGCGGGAGCGCACGGGCAGCAGCTCCGAGAGGTGCAGCACCTTGCGCTCGGGCTCGAAGCGGCGCAGCTGGCCCGGCATGGCCTCGGCCCGGCGGATCTCCACGCGCAGTCCCCGGGCCTCGAAGGCGTTGAGCAGGCCCGGATAGAGGAGGTCGGCATCGAGGGCCGCCCCCTTCCAGAGGGCCTCGGCGGCCTCCTCCAGCTCGGGGTAGTAGTTGCGGGCGGACTGGAGGAAGTCCCCCACGGATTCCGAGGGGAGCTGGGTGCGATCGGGGTCGAAGCCCTGGCCATCGCTGAACTGCTCGCTGAGGGTGTCGAGCCCCCCCTTGGCCGCCTGGTAGGCCTGGTAGAGCCGGAAGACGGCCCGGGAGAGGGCGGGGTTGTTCATGGCCAGATCCCGCACTTCCTGGGCGGGGATCACGTCGCGATCGAAGAGGGCGTCTCCGAAGGCCTCCATGAGGTCCTCGGAGATGCGCAGATCCTCCTCGGGGGCGAAGGTGCGGAGGTCCAGCTGGAAGACCTGGGCCAGCCGGAGCAGGAGCTGGGCCGTGAGGGGCCGCTTGTTGCCCTCGATGAGGTTCAGGTAGCTGGGGCTGATGGCGAGGCGCTCGGCCAGCTGCACCTGGGAAAGGTTCTCCTGGCGGCGCAGCAGTCGGAGCTTGGCGCCGAGGCGGGCCTGGGGTTTGGGGGGGGCGGAGGGCATGGCGGCGTTGACCTCATTGACAAAATTAACGCAGTCGTTTGACAAAAATTTTCCAGTTAACCCCAATTAAAGCTTCGGATGCTTGCCAATCACCAATGTAAGTCAATCATTGACTCAAGTCCATCCCAAGGAGTTGAGCCATGACAACGACCCTCGCTTCCCCCGCCCGCTGGAACGGCCCCGAAGCCGCCGCCCTGCTGACTCCCCAGGCTCTGGATCTGCTGACCGGCCTTCAGCGCCGCTTCGGCGATGACCTCCAGAACCTCCTGGCGGAGCGCCAGGAACGCCAGCGCCGCTACGACCAGGGGGAGCGCCCCCGCTTCCTCCCGGGCACCGAAGGCGTGCGCACCGGCGAGTGGACGGTGGCCCCGTTACCCGACCTCCTCCTGGACCGCCGCGTGGAGATCACGGGCCCCCCCGAGCGCCGCATGATGCTCCACGCCCTCAACAGCGGCGCCAAGGTCTACATGGCCGACTTCGAGGACAGCCTCGCGCCCACCCCCGAAAAGCTCCTCCAGGGACAGCTGAACCTCCAGGAGGCGGTCCTCGGCACGCTGCAGGATGGGGAGCTACACCTCAAGGATGAGACGGCCCTGCTCATGGTGCGTCCCCGCGGTCTGCACCTGGTGGAGCGCCACCTGCAGGTGGATGGCGAGCCTGTGGCCGCGCCCTTCTTCGACGCGACGCTCTTCCTCGTGCACAACGCCCAGGAGCTGGTGAGCCGTGGGCTGCCCGTGTGCCTCTACCTGCCCAAGCTGGAGCACCACCGCGAGGCCCGCCTTTGGAACAAGGTGCTGAACCACCTCGAGGAAGGCCTCGGCCTGCCCCAGGGCACCGTGAAGGTCACCGTCCTCATCGAGACCCTGCCCGCCGCCTTCCAGATGGAGGAGATCCTCTTCGAGCTGCGCATCCGCGCCGCAGGCCTGAACCTGGGCCGCTGGGACTACCTCTTCAGCGTGCTCAAGGTGCACCGCATGGATGGCCAATCCGTGCTGCCGGATCGCAGCGCGCTCAACATGGAACTGCCCTTCCTCCAGGCCTACGCCAAGCGCCTCGTGCAGGTGTGCCACCGCCGTGGGGCCTTGGCCCTGGGCGGCATGGCGGCCCTGGTGCCCCAGCGCCGCGATCCCGAGGCCACGGAGCGCGCCCTGCAGGCCGTGCGCGCCGACAAGCTCCGGGAAGTGCGCCAGGGCTGCGATGGTACCTGGGTGGCCCACCCGGACCTCGTGCCCGTGGCCATGGAGGTGTTCACCACCCACGTGGAGGGCGTGAATCAGCGCACCTTCATCCCCACCGGGGAAGTGAACGCGGCGCAGCTCCTGGAGTTGCCGCGCGGCCCTGTCACCGCGGACGGCCTGCGCCGCAACCTGCGCGTGGCCCTGCGCTACTTGGATTCCTGGCTCCGCGGCGAAGGCTGCGCGGCCATCGACGGCCTCATGGAGGACGCCGCCACTGCGGAGATCAGCCGCATGCAGCTTTGGCAGTGGGTGCGCCACGGCGTCGAGGTCGAAGGCCTCGGCCGCCTGGATCGCCCGGGCTTCCACGGCCACGTGCATGACGTGCTCGTGGGCCTCCGGGCCGAACTGGGCCCCGTGGTCGTCGCCGAGAGCCGCCTGCTCGAAGCTTCCGAGCTACTGGAGGAGCTGATCCTCGCGGACCTGCCCGAAGCCTTCCTGACCCCCCGCGCCTACACCCTCCTTCTCACACTGCCGACGCTGCAGGAGATCGCATGAACGCCTGGCTTCCCATCCCCACCTTCGTCGAGGACCCCGGCTCCCACCGCTGGGAGGGCGTCCATCGCCCCTATGCCGCGGCGGACGTGCAAAAGCTCCGCGGCACCGTGCGCGTCGAGCACACCCTGGCCCAGCTGGGTGCCCGAAAGCTCTGGGAGCAGCTCCACCAGGACGAGCCCGTGCGCGCCCTGGGTGCCCTCAGCGGCGGCCAGGCCGTGCAGATGGCCAAGGCCGGCCTCAAGGCTATCTACTGCTCCGGCTGGCAGGTGGCGGCGGATGCCAACGCCGGTGGCCAGACCTATCCCGACCAGAGCCTCTATCCCGCCAACTCCGTGCCCCAGCTCGTGAAGCGCCTGAACAACGCGTTCATGCGGGCGGATCAGGTCGAACATGGGGAGGGCGGCGCCAAACGCGACTGGTTCCTGCCCATCGTTGCGGATGCTGAGGCCGGATTCGGCGGGCCCCTCAACGCCTTCGAGCTCATGAAGGGCATGATCGAAGCCGGTGCGGCCGGTGTGCACTATGAGGATCAGCTCTCCAGCGAGAAGAAGTGCGGCCACCTGGGCGGCAAGGTGCTCATCCCCACGGGGCAGTTCATCCGCACCCTCACCTCGGCCCGCCTGGCTTCGGACGTCCTCGAAGTGCCCACGGTGCTCATCGCCCGCACGGATGCGGACGCCGCGCGCCTCATCACCTCCGACGTGGATGAGCGCGACCGCGCGTTCCTCACCGGCGAGCGCACCCCGGAGGGCTTCTTCCGCATCACGGGCGGCATCGAAATGGCCATCGCCCGGGGCAGGGCCTACGCCCCCTACGCCGACCTCATCTGGTGCGAGACCTCCACGCCCGATCTGAAGGAGGCGAAGAAGTTCGCGGAAGGGGTCCGCGCCGAGTTCCCCACCAAGCTGCTGGCCTACAACTGCTCGCCCTCCTTCAACTGGAAGAAGAAACTCAGCGATGCCGAGATCGCCACCTTCCAGCGCGAACTCGCCGCCATGGGCTACAAGTTCCAGTTCATCACCCTGGCGGGCTTCCACAGCCTCAACCACGGCATGTTCGAGCTGGCCAACGCCTACCGCACCGAGGCCATGACCGCCTACGCCCGCCTGCAGGAAGCGGAGTTCGCGGCCGAAGCCCAGGGCTACACGGCCACCAAGCACCAACGCGAAGTGGGCACCGGCTACTTCGACCAGGTGGCCGAAGTGCTCAGCGGCGGCCAGGCCTCCACCCTCGCCCTGCAGGGCAGCACCGAGGCCGCGCAGTTCCACTAAACAACACCCCTTTCGTCCCTCGGGGGCGCGGCGGAAGGGTGAACCCTTCCCCGCGCCCCTTCCCCATTCGGAGTTCCCCATGGTCCTTCAGCCTATCCTTCAGCACCCCTCACAGGCCCTCCTCGAGGAGCGCTTGGACACAATCCACGGCATTGAGCGTCGACCTAGCGCAGAGGAGGGACGATGCGATGGAAAGGATGGGCGATGCTGATGGCATGGCGGTGGGGCCGGCGGACGGCCCCGGTCCTGCTCTGGGAGGCGGACGCCACCCTGGAGGCGGAGGTGATGGAAGAGCTACAGTCCCGGCCCGATTAGGGGGTCAAAGACCGTCGAGGATTTCTTCCTCGAACGAAGGGCGGAGGGAATCGGACAAACAATTGGCAGTATGCCTCGCGGATGGGATCGCCTTGAACGCCCCTACCCTCGCCATAAATCCGAGCGAGCCCCGCCCATGCCTCCAACAGATCCAGGGCGACCCCTAGGCGGAACAACCGCCGTGCACGCACGGGATCCTGGAGCTCGCCCTTTCCATCAAGACTGAGCGCCCCGACCTTCATCAAGTCGTGTAAGAGCCCCTTATCCGCCGCCTCCAAATTGACCGCAGCACCGTGGGCCAATTCGTCCGCACGCTTCATGGCCTCGATCAGTCCATCGGGGTCCCCGCCCTCGAATAAAAGGACGACGAGGGCGAGCTTCGAAACTGGATCGCGATCCGCCTCGAATCGAAGCCGATCCGCCAGTATTCGAGACCTTTCCAGCGTGAGGACCTTGTGCCTTTTCAGGGCGAGAAAGGCGGAACTGGCCGCGCCAAAGTGGCCAGCTTCCGCTGCCCGCATTAGGAGAGCCACGCCGGTCGCCGCCTCTGCTGAAAACCCTCCTTCCGCTTGTCCGCCTTCAAGACCCGCTAGGAGCCGCCCCAGGTGAACGTCTGCCGTGGCCTCACCTGTTTTCATCCCTTCCTGGAATGCGGATTTGGCTGCGGAGAGCGCGCTGCGCTCTTTGGAAGAGCGGTATTTGGCCAGATACATCTCACCAAGGGCCACCAAGGCACCGGGTTGTTTCTCCTTGATCGCTTTCAGGAGCGGGCGACGGGCTTGGCTGAAATCCTGCCATTCCGTATGAAGTCGGGCGGCCGCCAGGAGGTCCCGGGAGGTCCCGACTCCCCGTGCATAGGCCCAGGCCAATTCACCTTGGACCCCCTCCACCCCTTCCACAAAGTTCTCTCCAAAGTTCTCTTCATAGGCTTGCCGGAGAAAGGCGAAACCTTCCTCGGCGCGGACAGGGGGGGACGCCATGATTAGGGTCCGGCCCCAGCCCCTCAGCGCCAATAGATCCGGATTCTTGGCCTCGGCAGCCTTTCTAAGGCATTCCTTGGCCTTCACCGGATCCTTCCCCTCCCCCTCGTTGTCGCTGAAATAGCGATAGAGAGCCATCCAGGCTCGCCCCTCGCCGAGTTCCCCCTGTCTTTGAAGGAGCTCCTCCCCCTTGGCAGGATCTTTTTCGAATCCATCCTCTCCGAGCAAGTAGGCCCTCCCGAGCCGGATGACTCCCTCGGGATCGTTCTGGGCCGCGGCTTGGATCATCATCAGGACGACCTTCTCTTCTTGCCCCGCGTGGGCATAGAAATCCGCAGCGCGGGCCCAATCCCGGCGACCTCCCTTCCCCTCTTCCCAAAGGTGGGCCAGGAACTCGGCGCTTTCTTGGGAGAGTTCCGGATAGGGCCTCATACCCAGAACCCGCTCACGCAGATGGTGGCTGAATTCTAGATCGCGGGGAACGCCTTGGCCCTGCTCATAAAGCCAGGCCAACTTCCACAAGGCTTCAGGAAGGGGTTGTTGATATCCCCTCTCAGCAGCCTTAGCCTCTAAGGCTTTGATGAATGCTTTCGCGGCAACCTCGGGCTGTTTGGGGAGGTCCTTTCCTTCCAGGTACAGGAGCCCGGCCTCATAGCTCCCCTGGGCGCTGCCCGACGATGCCGCGTCTTCAAATTTTTTCAATGCCTCAAGCAACCGCCCCTGGGCCCGCAGCGAGCGCCCTTCGTCTAGAAGGGCTTGTTTGGAGTGGTAAACAGGCCGACCGAATGGTTGAGTTGATCGCGATTGAGAAACCAGGGGGGGCGGCTGCGCGAGCCTCCCCGCAAACTTGAGGAACACATAGGTCGAGTAACCGCCTCCTGCCAGAATCGCTGCAATCAGGGAGATCCAAGCCACCGGGGTGTAGATCGGGCGGGCCCAAAAGGTGACCGGTTCAGGCTCGGAAAGCATGACCGTGAATTCCTGGGCGCTTGATTTGTCGGACGAAGGCTGAGGCTGTTCTGGGCGCAGGGGTTCAGGATTCATGGGCTCTCGACATAATCGGGATGGGTACTCGACTGATCATGTGGGTAAAGGCTAATGCAATCTTAGTGAGGATTCCGAGCCTTTATGCCCTCCGAATTCGTGGAGACGCAAAGTGGCGTGCCGCGTGGACGATGCCCAGGATGTCTGGGGGTGGCGGGCATCGTGGGCGCGCTCCTCACGGGCCTCTTCGCCACCACGGCCCTCAATCCGGGCGGCGGGGACGGCCTCCTGGCGGGGCGGCCGGCCCTTGTGGGGATCCAGGCCCTGTCCGTGCTCGTGGCCGTGGCCTTTTCGGCCCTGGGCACGGCGGGAATCCTGGGCCTCATGTCCCTGGTGATGCCCTTGAGGGTGGAACTGGGCGAGGAGGTAGCGGGCCTCGATCAGAACCAGCACGGGCAGCTCGCCTACCCCGGGGGTGGCGGGGAAGGGGGCTTCACCCCGCTGGGCGAAGGGGTGCTGCTGCCTTTGGAGGAATACGCGGTGCCCAGGGACCCCCTGGGCCGACCCCTCGCATGACCAAGGGCAATGTCCTTTGATTCCGGTCACGGATGGGAGCCGAATACTTGGCTCCGGAGGCCGCCAGACCGATAGTCCGGCGATGGGCGGTTTTCCGCCAGGGAGCCGCGCGTGAGGAACAACCAGCCTGTCACCCAGGTCCGCCGGGAGATCGCGGAGGGCCATTTCGTGGTCTCCACGACGGACTTGAAGGGGACGATCACCTCGGTCAATGACGAGTTCATGCGCATCAGCGGCTTCTCCGAGGGGGAGCTGGTGGGCTCGCCCCACAACCTCATCCGCCACCCCGACATGCCGCCCGCGGCCTTCGAGGCGCTGTGGGCCACGGTGAAGCGCGGAGAGATGTGGCACGGGATCGTGAAGAACCGCTGCAAGGATGGCGGTTTCTATTGGGTGGATGCCTGCGTGGCGCCGCTCATGGAAGCGGGCCGGGTGACGGGATACCTCTCCGTGCGGAGCCGCCCCACCGAAGCCCAGATCGTGGAGGCGGAGGCCCTGTACGGGAGCCTGCGGGCCGGAGTGGCTCCGGACAAGACCTACGCGAGGCCCTGGGTACCCTTCCCCAAGATGGAGCTGCGGACCCGCCTCATCGGCTCCATCGCCGCCCTGATGGGCCTCCTGGGCATCGTTCTCACCCCGGCCCTCGTCGCCCTCTATCAGCTGGTGATGCGGCTTCAACTCGCCACGGATCCCGAAGAGGCGCGGCTGGCGAAGCTGGCCTTGACCCTCCTCGTTTCGGGCGGTGTGGTGGGCACCCTGGTGAGCCTCGTGGGAGGAATGCTGCTCGTGCGGATCGTCCGCCATCAGCTCGGGGGAGAGCCGGCCACGGCGGTGCATGCATCCCAGGCCATCGCCGACGGAGACCTGCGGGCGGAAATCCCCACCCGGCCCGGGGATCGGGAAAGCGTGTTGGGCTCGGTGAAGGGCATGCAGCAGCGCCTCAAGTCCTTCATCAACCGGCTGCGCTACGACGCGGGCCAGGTTTCCACCGAAGCCTCGGCCTTCAGCCATGCGGCCGATCGAGTTGCCAGCACGGCCCATGACCTCGCCCGGAACGCGGATATCGAGCGCCAGGGCGCGGAACGCATGGCCTCGGCGGTGATGGAGCTATCCGCTTCGATCCAGGAAGTGGCAGCCACCGTGCGGGCCTCCCAGGAACTGGCCGCGGAGGCGTTGAAGGCCACCCAGGCCGGAGAGGGCTCCGGCAGCAGCGCGCTCTCGGCCATGGAGGAAGTGGTGGAATCCACGGGCCGCATGGTGAAGGCCGTCAACGTCATCCAGGACATCGCGCGGCAGACGAACCTCCTCAGCCTCAACGCCGCCATCGAGGCGGCCAAGGCGGGCGCCCATGGCAAGGGGTTCGCGGTGGTGGCCGAAGAGGTGCGCAAGCTGGCGGAGCGCTCCTCGGGCGCCGCCAAGGAAATCGCGGGGCTCATCGAAGGCAGCAACGCCGCCGTGGGCCGGGGCCAAACCACCGTGAAGGAAGTGGTGGAGAGCCTGACCCAGATTCGGGGCCGCATCGATTCGCTGAAGTCCATGGCCGAAGGCATCGGGTTTTCCGCCGAGGAACAGGCCCGCACCAGCTCGGAAGTGGCGGATCAAGTGGAAGAAGGGGCCCACCGGGCCGCCCAGAACGCCGAGGCCGCGGGCGGGCTCACCACCACCGCCGAGGATACGGCCCGCATGGCCCGGGAACTCTCCCAGGTCGCCGAGGGGCTCAACAGCCTTTTGAGGTTCTTCCGGTCCTGAGGGATCGGTTCAGGGATTGGGTGGCGTGGATTCGGCCCTGGCTTTCAACGTGGCATCGGTGACGACGTTGGGGTTGGCCTTCGCCGGGGTGGCTCCGCCGTGGGCGAAGACGCGCTTGGAGTGGAGGTACTCGCCGAGGAAGACGGCCATGGTCTCGCTCCGGGCCTTGAGGTAGGCGAAGCCATGCTCATCGCCGGCGCGCAGGGAAATGGCCACGCCGGGCAGGCCAGCGAGGGCATGGGCGGATTCCAGGGTGCCTTTGTCCTGCTCGGAGGCGAACACGAGGGTGGCGGCGCGACCGCGGATCTGAGCGGTCTTCAGCTGGTCCAAGGCCCCTTCACCCCAGGCCACGGCCCCGGCCGGGCTGAGGGCCAGCACGGCGATGGCCCTGGCCTCCCGGGCGGCCATGATGGCGGAAAACGCGCCCACGCTGGAGCCGGCCAGGGCCAGTCGGCGCTTGTCGACGCCGGGCTGCTTGCGCGCCCAGGCGGCGGCCAGGGCGAGGTCGCCGGGGATCCTGTCGAAGCCCACCGCCTTGGCGGACGCGGTGAAGTCATCCGTCGCCCGGGAGGGGCCCAGGCTTTCACCGTGGCCACGGAGGTCCAGCACGAGGGTGGCGATGCCCCGGGCGTGGAGCCGCTCCGGGAGGTCCCCCCAGCCGGCCCGCGTGGTGTGGAACTGGTGGGCGAGGATCACCACGGGGGCCTTGGCGCCCTTCCGCGCGGGGGCCGGAAGGGTGAAGGTCCCCGAGAGCACGCACCCGTCGGCGGTCTTCAGGCTCACCTCGGTGCGGGTGGGCTCGGAAGCGAGAAGGCCGGAGGCCAGGACCGGCAGCAGGGCCAAGGTGCGGAGGATTCGCATGGGGACCTCGGGGAAGGTGCTCCCAAGGTATCAGGTGGCTCAAGGGTGGACTTGGGAAACCTCGGCCTCGCCACGTGGGGGAATGCGGGGTAAAAAGGAGTGTTCGATCGAAAGGAACGCCCATGTCGCTGGACAGCATCCTCCAAGAGACCAAGAAGAAGATGAAGGCCAGTCTGGAGACGCTGAAGAAGGATCTGGCCACCGTGCGCACGGGCCGCGCCAACGCCTCCATCCTCGACACGGTGCAAGTGGAGTACTACGGCGCCCACGTGCCCCTGAACCAGATGGGCACGGTCTCCATCCCCGACAGCTCCATGATCCAGATCCAGCCCTTCGACAAGAGCTCCATCAAGGCCATCGAGACGGGCATCCTCGTGGCCCAGCTGGGCCTGAATCCCAGCAACGACGGCAACGTGATCCGCCTCCCCATCCCCGCCCTCAACGAGGAGCGCCGCAAGGAGCTCGTGAAGGCCACCCACAAGATGGCCGAGGACATCAAGACCGCCATCCGCAACGTCCGCCGCGACGCCAACGATGACGTGAAGAAGCTGGAGAAGGACAAGACCCAGGGCATCAGCGAGGACGCCGCCAAGAAGGCCACGGAGGAGGTCCAGAAGATCACCGACGCCCACATCAAGGAAGTGGACGAGATGCTCAAGCACAAGGAAGTGGAGATCCTGAAGGTTTGAGGCCTTCGCCCTCAAACCTGGCTCTGGGCTATCGGCTCTAGCTGCCCCCGATAGCTCCGGGCGGCCTTCCATGGGTCGGCGCGAGCAAGAGCCAAGAGCCCAAAGCCCAGAGGCCTCCCATGCCCACGCCCCTCCCCCTCCTCCTCCTCGCCCTCGCCGCCTTCGCGGCCGGCTTCATCGATGCCGTGGTGGGCGGCGGCGGGCTCATCACCATGCCGGCGCTGCTGCTGGGCATGCCCGGGGCCCCGCTGCCCGTGGTGCTGGGCAATAACAAGGTTCAAGCGGGCACGGGCACCACCGTGGCGGCCTGGAAGTTCCTCCGTTCCGGCGCCATGACCTGGCGGGACGCGGTGGGCCCCGTGATCGCGGCGATGATCGGCGCCGTGGGGGGCGCCCTGCTCGCCTACCGCATCGGCACGGCCTTCATGCGGCCCCTCATGCTCGGGCTCATGGGGGTGATGCTGCTCTGGACGCTGCTGAAGCCCGATCTGGGCCAGGTGCATGCGCCGAAATACGGCCTCCATCATCAGCGGGGTCTCGCCATCCTTATCGCGCTGGCCCTGGGCTTTTACGATGGCTTCTTCGGCCCCGGCACGGGCAGCCTGCTGATCTTCCTTTTCGTGGCCGTGCTCGGCTTCGATTTCCTCCGCGCCTCGGCGCTCGCCAAGGCCGTGAACTGGGCCTCCAACATGGCGGCGCTGGCGGTCTTCCTCGCACGGGGAAGCTGGACGCCGATGGTGGGCCTCACCATGGCCGTGGGGAACGGGGCGGGGGGCTGGCTGGGGGCCCACGTGGCCCTGAAGAAGGGCAGCGCCTGGGTGCGCATCGTGTTCCTGGCGGTGGTTTCGGCCCTCCTGGTCCGTTTGACTTGGCAGGTCTTCAAGGGGTGATCGGCGGTATGCTGGCCCTCCTTTTTCCAGGAGAAGCCATGGATCGACGCACGATGATGGGGACCCTCGCCGCCGGCATGGTCGGTGCCGGCCTCTCTGCCAAGGGCCTGGGCTCGGATGCCACGGCGGTTCCCAAGGCCGCCGGTGACCCGCTGGCCGATTACGTGGCCCGCCCCTTCGACTTCGCTACCGGCCTGCCCGGCCTCAGCAAGGAGCTGCTGGCGGAGCACCTCACCCTCTACAAGGGCTACGTCACCCGTACCAACGCGCTGCTGAAGGATGTGCTCGGGGCGGAGAAGGAAGGCAAGGCCGGCGCCATGGTGCAGGAACTGCGCCGGCGGCTGGGCTTCGAATTCAGCGGCATGCGCGTCCATGAGTGGTACTTCGAGGGCCTCGCGGCCAAAGCCCCCGCCGCCGCCTTGACCCATCCCCTGCACAAGGCGATCGATGCCACCTGGGGCAGCCACGACGCCTGGTGGAGCGCCTTCAAGGCCACCTGCACCATGCCGGGCATCGGCTGGGCCGCCCTCGTGAAGGACCCCGTCACGGGGCGGCTCATGAACGCCTGGTTCCAGGATCATGAGAACGCCATCCCCGTGGGCGTGCAGCCGCTGCTCGTCGTCGACGTGTGGGAGCACGCCTACGTGAGGGATTTCGGCGCGACCGGCCGCGGCAAGTACGTGGACGCGGTGAAACCCCTGCTCGATTGGAGCGTGGTGGAGAAGCGGTTCTAGGAAGGCCTTGGGCTATCGGCTTTGGACTCTGGCTGATTCCGACCCATCCATTTCGTTCGGATGGGTCGGCGGCAGCTAGAGCCCAGAGCCGAGAGCCGATAGCCTAGGGGGATGCCTCCTCGCCCCCGAACCTTCGGATGGGACATCACCCTCCGGAGCCTGCGCTTTCTGTACCTGCTCTGGGGCGGGATGCTGCTGTCCACCCTGGCGATCTATGGGCGGCTTCGGATCCCCCCGGGATTCTGGAAGTGGCCCTGGCTGGCCAAGGCCCTCATGGGGCCCGTGGGCCGGGGGTTCGCCCTGGGCCTCGGCCTGGTGATGCTCATCGCCGCGCTGGTGGAGATCTGGGAGATCGTGGATCGGCTGTTGGCGCGGTTCCTGGGCGATCCCTGAGGTGGCCTCGAAAGCCGACCGCCGAGGCCCGTCATCCCTATGAGACACTGATCGGATGGCTCCGAACCTATCGGGGGCTGGGGCCATTCAAGCGACGTGCGTTCCGGGAGTGTTATGACGAAGGTGTATCAGACGGTCGTGGCCTTGGCCCTGGCAGGGGGGGCGTCGGCCCTTTCGGCCCAGGGGGTCCTGCTCCAGGGATCCGATCCCGTCACCATCGGCCGGGGCGGGGTGGGGGTGGCGTTCGGCCGCAGCCTTGAAGCCGCGGGCCAGAATCCGGCCCTCCTCGTCACCCTCTCCGAGGATCGCGCCGCCCATGTGGCCTTCGGGCTGGAATCCCAGGCGGGCAGCCAGACCGCGGAGAACAACCAGGTGAAGTTCTTCACCTCGGATCGCAATCGCTTCCTCACCGGTTTCGGCTACGGCCAGCGGCTGAACGCGGGCCTGGCCTGGGGCCTCAAGCTGGATGAACCCTTCCAGCGCCACGGGGAGCTGCGCACGGGGGCCCCCACGCGCTTCCAGGGGGATGCGATCTCCCTCTCCGCCCACCGGCTCGAAGGGCAGGCTTCCTGGAGCCCCCAGGGCCGTCCGGAGCTGAGTTTCGGTCTCGGCCTGGGCATGGCCCGCATCGACCTTGAGCTCGGCAACACCATCCGCGCCGGAATCCCCCAGGATCCCACCCAGCCCGCCGGGGTGGCCAACCCCTATTCGGGCCTCGCGGAAGTCTCCCTTCGCCAGGAAGGCAGCGCCCTGAGCCCCAGCTGGACCCTCGGCGCGCGCTGGGCCCTCTCCTCCCGCTGGACCGTGGGCGCCACCATCGAATCCCCGCTCAGCGCCAAGGTGGGCCTCACGGGTCGGATCCGCCGGGAGACGCTCTCCGTGACGGCCGACGACGGCTTCAGCACGCCTCCCCTCGGCACCGATGCCCGCGCCATCCAGCTGGTGGGAACCTCGGGCGTGCTGACGGGCGGCGGCGACGTCCGCCTGCCCGCCCGGATCACCCTGGGCATCCGGCAGCGCCAGAGCCAGCTGCTCACCTGGGAAGTGGACGTGAAGTGGATGGGGGCCGGCCTCGAGATGCCCGCCTTCGCCTCCTTGGAAACGCTCTCCGGCCCCGTGGGGGCCTCCAACCGCCTGGGCTCCAGCCGCGCTTCCCTCTCCGTGAAGGGCATGGGGGAGCTCACGCTCTCCCGGAATTGGCTCTTGCGGATCGGGACGGGTTTCTCCACGGCCTACCGCGAGAATGAGCGCGTGGAACCGCTGCTGGGCGGCGCCATGCAGAGCACCTTCTCCATCGGCGCCGGGTACAAGGTCTGGGGCGGCGAACTGAGCGGCGGGTACACCTACCGCATGGATCGCGACATGGATCGCAAGGCCCTGGATGGCACCTGGGATTCCACCGGCTACCGGCCCAGCGCCACCAAGGTGCGCGTGGAAGGATCGGGGCACCAGCTCTCCATCGGCTTCCGCCGCGCCTTCTGATGTTGTTCCTCGGCCCCCACGCCTGCGAAGAGGCCCTGGAGCGCGGCTCCCTGCACCAGCTGTGGATCGCGCCCGCGGCCTGGGGGCGCTGCGCCCCCCTGCGGGAGGCGGCCCGCGCCGCCGGCGCCACCGTCCGTCAGGAACCCATGGAGGCCCTGGACCGGCGCACGGAGGGCAAGCGCCACCAGGGCGTCGTGGGGGAAGGCGCCGACTTCAAGTACAGCCCCCTGGAAGACATCCTCGAAGCCGTGCGCCTCAAGGGGAACAAGGCCATCGTGCTCGCCCTGGATGGCGTGACGGATCCCCACAACCTGGGCGCCGTGCTCCGCAGCGCCGCCGCCGTGGGCGTGGACGGCGTGATCCTGCCCGAGCGCCGCAGCGCGGCCGTGAACGACACGGTGATCCGCGCCAGCGCAGGCACGGCCGCGCGCGTACGCGTCGCCCGCGTGGTGAACCTGGGCCGCGCCCTGGATGAGCTCAAGGATGCGGGCGGCTGGCTCTTCGGTCTCACCGGCGGCGAGGGCAGCCGCAGCTACCTCGACGAACCCTTCGACCGCGCCACCGTGCTCGTCATGGGCAGCGAGGGCGAGGGCCTCCATCAGAAGATCGCCGAGCGCTGCGATGGCCTCCTGCGGATCCCCATGCCCGGGGGGGTGGAGAGCCTCAACGTCTCCGCCGCCGCCGCCGTGGCCCTCTTCCGGGTTATCGCCCGCCGGGGTTGACCGCGGGAGACGGTGCCGCGCCCCACGCGCCACCGCACTCCACCCAACTTTCCCCTTGAGGGCATGCGGTTCACGTGATACCTTCGAAGTTCCCTGTCAGGAAAGCCCTGTCTTTCAGGACTGTCTTTTCAGGAAGCCTGGCACGGAGGGCCCCTAGGGGTTTTCCGATGTTCTTTGCACAGCATGCCGAGATGGCCGAGTGGTTAATGGCAGCAGACTGTAAATCTGCCACGCAACGCGTTACGGAGGTTCGAATCCTTCTCTCGGCACCATTCCCCCGGTTGATTCATCCACCCGGCTGAATCCAACCGGATCGGAACGAACGCGGGAATAGCTCAGTTGGTAGAGCGTCAGCCTTCCAAGCTGAATGTCGCGGGTTCGAACCCCGTTTCCCGCTCGTTTCACCCCGCCGCGAGGCGGTGCAGGTCCCAAGCCCACATAGCTCAGTGGCAGAGCACTTCCTTGGTAAGGAAGAGGTCACCAGTTCAATCCTGGTTGTGGGCTCCACTTCAGCAACACCCAAACATCAACACTTTCTTTTCAACCAGGAGGTCCACATGGCCAAAGAGAAATTTGACCGCTCCAAGCCCCACGTCAACATCGGCACCATCGGCCACGTGGATCACGGCAAGACGACGCTGACCGCCGCCATCACCTTCGTGCTCTCCAAGAAGTTCGGTGGCGAGGCCAAGGGGTACGACCAGATCGACTCCGCCCCCGAAGAGAAGGCGCGCGGGATCACGATTAACACCGCCCACGTCGAGTACCAGACCGAGAACCGGCACTACGCCCACGTGGATTGCCCCGGTCACGCCGACTACGTCAAGAACATGATCACCGGCGCGGCCCAGATGGACGGTGCGATCCTCGTGGTCGCCGCCACCGACGGCCCCATGCCCCAGACCCGTGAGCACATCCTGCTCTCCCGTCAGGTCGGCGTGCCCGCCATGGTCGTCTTCATGAACAAGATGGACATCGCCGATCCCGAGCTCGCCGAGCTGGTCGAGATGGAAATCCGCGACCTCCTGTCCGCCTACTCCTTCCCCGGCGACGAGATCCCCATCGTCAAGGGCTCCGCCCGTGCCGCCCTGGATGCCGCCACCGCCGGCAACCTGGATCACGCCGACGTGCAGTGCATCTACGAGCTGATGGCCCAGGTGGATGCCTACATCCCCACCCCCGCCCGCGCCGTGGATCGCCCCTTCATCATGCCCGTCGAAGACGTCTTCACCATCACCGGTCGCGGTACCGTGGTGACCGGCCGCATCGAAGCCGGCATCGTCAAGGTCGGTGAGGAAATCGAAATCATCGGCATCAAGGACACCGTCAAGAAGGTCGTGACCGGCATCGAGATGTTCCGCAAGAGCCTCGACGAGGGTCGCGCGGGTGACAACGCCGGCATCCTCCTGCGCGGCATCGAGCGCAAGGATGTGGAGCGCGGCCAGGTGCTCGCCAAGCCCGGCTCCATCACCCCCCACACCAAGTTCACCGCCCAGGTGTACGTGCTGACGAAGGAAGAGGGCGGCCGTCACACCCCCTTCTTCAACAAGTACCGTCCCCAGTTCTACTTCCGCACCACTGACGTGACCGGCTCCATCGAGCTCGAAGCCGGCCGTGAGATGGTGATGCCCGGCGACAACGTGACGCTGACGGTTGAACTCATCAACCCCATCGCCATGGACAAGGGCCTCAAGTTCGCCATCCGCGAAGGCGGCCGCACCGTCGGCGCCGGCAACGTGGACAACATCCTGGCCTAACGGCCAGGGGTGTCCCCCACTTAGGAGGGTTCGATGCGCGAGATCATCCATCTGCAGTGCCAAGACTGCAAGCGTAAGAACTACAGCAGCACCAAGAACAAGCGCACCACCACCCAGAAGCTGGAATTCAACAAGTTCTGCCGCTTCTGTGGGGGAGTCCGCGTTCACCGCGAGGCGAAGTAAGCCTTTCCGGTATAAGCTGGTACACCGCCCGGTCCTGACCCAAAGACGGGCCCGGGCGGTTCCCACAGGGGAGTAGCTCAGCTGGTAGAGCAGCGGACTCCAAATCCGCAGGTCGCGGGTTCGATACCTGTCTCCCCTGCCACTCTCGGCCCCGGACCCTTTATCCCGGGGCCTTGCTATTCTGAAGCCCTTCACCCTTTGCCACGAGGAGTCGCGTGATCGACGCGTTCAAGCAGCAGGCCAAGGATTTCTGGACCGAAATCACCGAGCGGGTCGATTGGCCCGCCAAGGACAAGGTCTGGGCCTCCACCTGGACGGTGGTGCTCACCGCCGCCGCCGCCGGATTCTTCCTCTGGGCCGCCGATTGGTTTCTCGGCAAGGGCTTCAGCTTCCTCTTCCCGCGTACCTAGGGAGGCACCATGACGGAACAGATCGCGGTACAGACCCCGAGTGAAGTGGCCGCCCCCGGCCGCAAGCTCGCCTGGTTCATCATCCACACCTACTCCGGCTACGAAGCCAAGGTGATGGAGCATCTCCGGCAGCGCATCGTCATGGAAGGCCGCCAGGAGGCCTTCGGCGACGTCCAGATCCCCGAGGAAACCTACGAGGAGATGAAGGTCGGCAAGGATGGCCGCAAGGAGCGCGTCCTCAAGAAGCGCAAGTCCTTCCCCGGCTACCTGCTCGTGCAGATCGGCGTCAACGCCAACTCCGAGATGGAGGACGTGGACTGGCATTTGGTCCGCAACACCCCCAAAGTGACGAGCTTCGTGGGCGCCAACAAGAAGCGCCCCACCCCCCTGACGGACGATGAGGTCCGCCAGATCATGAACCACCAGGAAGAGACCCAGGAAAAGCCCAAGCCGAAGTTCCACTTCGAAAAGGGCGAGAAGGTCCGCATCGTGGATGGCCCCTTCGCCAACTTCGAAGGCGACGTGGAGGAGATCCACGAGGAACGCTCCACCATCAAGGTCATGGTCACCGTCTTCGGCCGTTCCACCCCCGTGGAACTGGACTTCATCCAGGTCGAGAAGCGCTAGATCGTTGCCTGCAGCATCGAAGGGCCATCCGCGAGGGTGGCCCTTTTGTTTTTCGGGCGAAAGGCTGAACGCGGAGTTAACGCGGAGAACGCGGAGGGAGGTCGACCCACCCGTCCAATTGGCCTCCCGATTCAGGGTGGGACCCCAAGGCGGCCTTTAAGCCGCCCGGGGGCCCCGCCCTGAATCTTGGACCGCGCGCGGTCCAAGGCGCGAAGCGCCGGGAAGGCCTGCCGGAAGGTGCCAGCTTTTCTCCGCGTCCTCCGCGAAACTCCGCGCCCTCCGCGTTCAGTTGGTACGCCTCGAATACCGCGATCCCCTCCCGATTTCCCCTCGGAGAAACCCACCTTCCGCGCTACACTAATTGGCTCCGCCGCATCGGCGTCGGGGATGGCAGTTCACCAGGCGGCGGGGTCCCTAGCCTCGCGCCCTTTCAAGGCGGCGGTCGCCGGCATGTGCCGGAATCCCCGCGGGACATAGGAGGCCACCATGGCCAAGAAGATCACTGGCTACATCAAGTTGCAGCTCCCCGCCGGCGAGGCGACGCCCGCGCCTCCCGTGGGCCCCGCCCTCGGTCAGCACGGCGTGAACATCATGGAGTTCGTGAAGCAGTTCAACGCGAAGTCCGTCGGTAACGTCGAGAAGGGCACCACCGTGCCCGTCGTCATCACCGTGTTCGCCGACCGCTCCTTCAGCTTCATCCTGAAGACGCCTCCCGCCGCCGTGCTGATCAAGAAGAAGATCGGCCTCGACAAGGGTTCCGCGACCCCCAACAAGCAGAAGGTGGGCAAGATCACCCGCAAGCAGATCGAAGAGATCGCCAAGATCAAGATCGTCGACACCAACGCCGGCTCCATCGAGACCTGCATGAACTCCATCATGGGTTCCGCCAAGTCCATGGGCGTCGAGATCGTCGACTAAGAGGCTATTGGCTCTCGGCTTTGGGCTCTGGCTGACCCCGTCCGGCCGAATCAGCTCGGCTGGGTCGAAGCCGGCTAAAGCCCAGAGCCTATAGCCAAAAAACCCATTCCCAGGCCCCAAAGCCCGGGCTACACTATTCAGTTCTGGCGCATTCCCGTCGCGGGGATGCCCCGGCCACCGCGACCGACTTCGCGGAAGATCCAATTAAGGAGCATTCATGGCAAAGCCTGGAAAGAAGTACAGGGCTGCCGCCTCCAAGATCGAGGATCGCACCTACGAGCTGCGTGAAGCGCTCTCCACCGTGAAGGACGTGGCTTTCGCCAAGTTCGACGAAACGGTTGAAGTGCACATGCGCCTCGGCGTCGACCCCCGCCACGCCGACCAGATGGTCCGTGGCACCATCGTTCTTCCCCACGGTTTGGGCAAGAAGATGCGGGTTGCCGTCATCGCGGGTGGCGAGAAGATCAAGGAAGCGGAAGCCGCCGGAGCCGAGATCATCGGCGGAGACGAACTGGTCGACAAGATCGCCGGTGGTTTCCTCGATTTCGACGCGCTGGTCGCCACCCCCGACATGATGAAGGGTGTGGGTCGTCTGGGTAAGGTCCTCGGTCCCCGCGGTCTCATGCCCAACCCCAAGACCGGAACCGTGACCTTCGACGTGGCCAAGGCCATCAAGGAGATCAAGGCCGGCAAGGTGGAGTACCGCGTCGACAAGACCGGTATCATCCATGCCCCCGTGGGCAAGCTGAGCTTCGGCGTGGACAAGCTGCACGAGAACGCCACCGCGTTGATCGACGCCGTCCAGAAGGCCAAGCCCGCCGCCGCCAAGGGCAAGTACGTGCGGGCGATGTACATCGCCTCCACGATGGGCCCCTCGGTCTCCCTGACCGCTAGCGAGAAGTGAGGAGGCGACCATGGAACGTACCCAGAAGACTCAAGAAGTCGCCGAACTGAAGCAGGCCTTCTCCAAGGCCACCACCGCCGTGGTCGTGGAGTTCAAGGGCCTCACCGTCGAGAAGGACACCGCCTTCCGCAAGAGCGTTCGTGATGGCAAGGGCCAGTACCGTGTCAGCAAGAACACCCTCCTCCGTCTGGCTGTGAAGGAAACTGCCTTCGAGTCCCTCGGCGCCGCCTTCAAGGGCGCTTCCGCCGTGGCGACCACGAATGAGGACGTCATCGCCCTCGCGAAGGCCCTCAATACCTTCCTGAAGGACAATCCCGCCGCCAAGTTCAAGGCCGGCGTGATGGACGGGAAGCAGATCTCCATGAGCGACATCGCCCAGCTGGCCGACCTGCCCAGCCGCGAAGTCCTCATCGCCAAGCTGCTCTTCCTCATGCAGTACCCGGTTTCCGGTCTTGCGATCGTGCTCGAGGGCATCCGCAAGCAGAAGGCCGGCGAGTAAGACTCCCAACCGAATCCTTTTCAACCCTTTCAACATTTGCTAGGAGGCCCCAATGGCTCTCACTGCTGATCAGCTCATCGCTGAGATCGAAACCATGACCGTCCTCGACCTGGCCAACCTGGTCAAGGCCCTCGAGGAGCGCTTCGGCGTTTCCGCCGCCGCCATGGCCGCCCCCGCCGGTGGCGCTGGCGCCCCCGCCGCGGCTGCCGAAGAGCAGACCGAGTTCAACGTCGAGCTCACCGAGGGTGGCGCGAACAAGCTGAACGTCATCAAGGCCGTCCGCGAAGTCGTCGCTGGCCTGGGCCTCAAGGAAGCCAAGGACCTGGTCGATGGCGCCCCCAAGATGGTCAAGGAAGGCGCGACCAAGGAAGAGGCTGCCAAGATCAAGGAAAAGCTCGAAGCCGCTGGCGCCAAGGTCACGATCAAGTAGTAAGTCTCGTACTTTAGGCAGTTGCAAGGCGCGGGGTGGTGTTTCCACCTTGCGCCTTGCACGTCTGTCGGTAAAGCGGTATGATTTTTCCTTTGCCCCTTCCCCCTGTCACAAGGGCGGGGGCCCCTCGCGAAGGCCAAGGTTGCGACACACCCCCAAGCGCAACACGGACAACACCGGCTGGTCGCTCCCGTTCGTAACGGGAACGTCTGGCCTTCGGTCTGTCCACAGCCAGTCCTGAGTCGACCCCCTCGGTCCCGGGGTCGTGGTCCCGGGGCGACGCATGAGTCCCCTCCTGGAGCGAACCATGAGCGTTCAGCAAAACATCTACCGGCAGCGGCACAACTTCTCGAAGATCCGCAGCCTGGTACCGATCCCGAACTTGATCGACATCCAGAAGCGGAGCTACGACGAGTTCCTCCAGATGAACCTGCTCCATTCGGAGCGGGATCCCCGCGGGCTCAAGTCCGTGTTCGAGGGCATGTTCCCCGTCCATAACGGCAAGAATCTCGATGGCACCGATGCCACCCTGGAAGTCGAGTTCCTCGACTACACCGTGGGTCATTGGGCCTGCAAGTGCGAGAAGTACAAGGGCCTCGAGCACCTCCGTACGGTCTGCAAGAGCTGTGGTCACCACATCGTGGCCGACCACCCCAAGGACCCCACGGTGGACTGCCCCCAGTGCGGCACCCGCAACAAGAACGCCGCCACCATCTGTGACGTGTGCCAAGAGCCCGTCTCGATGAAGCAGAAGATGAGCATGGAAGAGTGCGTCGAGCGCGGTTCCACCATGGCCGCTCCGCTCAAGATCCGTGTGCGTCTCAACCAGTTCGACAAGGATGACAAGGGCAACCGGCGCTTCAAGCAGAGCCAGGAGTCCGAGGTCTACTTCGGCGACATCCCGATCATGACCGACCGGGGCACCTTCATCATCAACGGCACCGAGCGCGTGATCGTGTCCCAGCTGCACCGCAGCCCCGGCGCCTTCTTCTCCATCGCGTCGGACAAGAGCCTCTACAGCGCCCAGATCATCCCCTACCGCGGTTCCTGGATCGAGTTCGAGCTCGATTCCAAGGGTCTGCTGTACGCCCGCATCGATCGCAAGCGCAAGTTCCTCGGCTCCACCTTCCTGCGCGCCCTGGGCCTCTTCGACGAGCGCCTCGCCGACAACAGCGGCATGATCACCGCCTTCTACCAGCCCGCCAACTTCTCCCTCAAGGGGACCAAGGTGCTGGCCATGGTGGGCGACCACCTGGTGGGCCGCAAGCTGACCGATGACCTCAAGGATCCCAAGTCCAAGGATGTCGTCGTCAAGGCCGGCCGCGCCATCTCCAAGCGCGTCCTCGAGACCATCCACAAGGCCGGCATCAAGTCCGTCCCCGCCGAGCGCGAGTGGCTGGATGGCGCCGTCCTCATGCAGGACGTCGTCAACATGGGCACCGGCGAAGTGCTCATGGAGGCCAACGAACCCTTCAAGCAGACCGATCTGGAGATGTTCCAGGCGAACAACGTCACCGAGTTCACCGTCTGCTTCCCTGAGTCCGATCCCACCGGCAAGGTGCTCCACGACACCCTGACCAAGGATCACACCGAGGATCCCGAGGAGGCCGCCAAGGAGCTCTTCAAGAAGATCCGTCCCGGCGAGCCCGCCACCCTGGAATCCAGCAAGAAGCTGCTCCACGGCATGTTCTTCGACGCCCAGAAGTACGACCTCTCCAAGGTCGGCCGCCACAAGGTGAACGCCAAGCTCGGCTTGGACACCGCCCTGGATGTCCGCTGCCTGGATTGCACCGACTTCATCGGCACCGTCCACTACCTGCTCCGCCTCAAGAAGTACGACACCACCCGCGAGGCCCAGCAGGAGGTCGCCCCCGTCCGCGCGGACGATATCGACCACCTGGGCAACCGCCGCGTGCGGTCCGTGGGTGAGCTCCTCGAGAACGGCTTCCGCGTCGGCCTCGTCCGCGTGCAGCGCGCCATCAAGGAGAAGTTCTCCATGGCGCAGGATCCCAACAGCCCCCTGCAGGCCCATGACCTGATCAACAGCAAGCCCGTGATCGCGGCCATGAAGGAGTTCTTCGGCTCCAGCCAGCTCTCCCAGTTCATGGATCAGACCAACCCGCTGTCCGAGATCACCCACAAGCGCCGCCTCTCCGCGCTTGGACCGGGCGGCCTCAGCCGCGACCGCGCGGGCTTCGAGGTGCGCGACGTGCACACGTCCCACTACGGTCGCATCTGCCCCATCGAGACGCCTGAAGGCCCGAACATCGGCCTCATCTCCTCGCTCTCCTGCTACGCCCGCATCAACGAGTTCGGCTTCATCGAGTCCCCCTACCTCAAGGTGGTGGATGGCCACATCGTCCAGTTCGCCAAGATCACGAGCGTGGGCGATCTGAAGCTCGGCGACGTCACCATCGTCGATCCCAAGAACGGCGCCACCCTCGAGGGCCCCGCCGCCAAGGCGATCACCTCCCTCTACACGCAGGTCGTGCCCCTCGCCGAGCTGGAGAAGCAGAACGCCAAGCTCGAGAAGGCCGGCAAGCGCGCCGCCAAGTTCGAGATGCACGCCTTCTACCTCTCCGCATGGGAAGAGGATGAGCACGTCATCGCCCAGGCGAACGTGAAGGTGGACGAGAAGGGCGCCATCTCCGATGAGTTCGTCACCGCGCGAGTGGCCGGCGAAACCAAGGTCGTGGAGCGCCCCCGCCTCACGCTCATGGACGTCAGCCCCAAGCAGGTGGTCTCCGTGGCCGCCAGCCTGATCCCCTTCCTCGAGAACGACGACGCCAACCGCGCCCTCATGGGCGCGAACATGCAGCGCCAGGCCGTGCCCCTCATCCGCACCGAGGCCCCCATCGTGGGCACCGGCATGGAATACGTGGCCGCCAAGGATTCCGGCGCCTGCGTCGTCTGCCGCCGTTCCGGCATCGTGGAAACCGTCGATGCCAACCGCATCGTGGTCCGCGTGGAAGACGATCCGGATACGGATGGCGAAGAGAGCGGCGTGGACATCTACACCCTCGTCAAGTACAGCCGTTCCAACCAGAACACCTGCTTGAACCAGCGCCCCCTCGTGAAGAAGGGCGAGTACGTGACCGAGGGCCAGATCCTGGCCGACGGTCCCTGCACCGATCACGGCGAGCTGGCCCTGGGCCGCAACCTGGTCGTGGCCTACATGCCCTGGCGCGGTTACAACTTCGAGGACGCGATCCTCATCTCCGAGCGCGTCGTCAAGGAAGACCTCTACACCACGATCCACATCGAGGAATTCGAGGTCCACGCTCGCGACACCAAGCTCGGTCCCGAGGAGATCACCCGCGACATCCCCCAGGTCCGCGAGGAAGCCCTCAAGAACCTCGACGACAGTGGCATCATCCGCATCGGCGCCACCGTCAAGCACGGCGACATCCTCGTCGGCAAGGTGACCCCCAAGGGCGAGACCATCCTCTCCCCCGAGGAGAAGCTCCTCCGCGCCATCTTCGGTGAGAAGGCATCCGACGTGAAGGACGCTTCGCTGACCGTGCCCCCCGGCATCGAGGGCACCGTGGTGGACGTCAAGGTCTTCACCCGCAAGGGCCAGGAGAAGGACCTCCGCACCCAGCAGATCGAGCGCGATCAGGTGGCCAAGTGGGAAAAGGATCTCGGCGATGAAGAACGCATCATCCGCGCCGAGGCCAAGAAGAAGATCGTCACCCTCCTCAAGGGCAAGGAACTCTCCGAGAACCTGAACGACGACAAGGGCAAGGAACTCCTGCCCAAGGCCAAGAAGCTCACCCAGAACATGCTCGAGGCCGTGCCCTACCACCGCTTCCGGCAGGTGTCTGTCACCGCCGGCAAGGAGCGCCTCGAGAGCCAGGTGCTGGACATCCTCGATAAGACCGAGAGCCAGCTCAAGGTCCTCCGCGACATCCTGAACGAGCGCATGGAGCGCCTCATGAAGGGCGACGAGCTCATGCCCGGCGTCCTCAAGACGGTGAAGTGCTACGTCGCCGTGAAGCGCAAGCTGCAGGTCGGCGATAAGATGGCCGGCCGCCACGGCAACAAGGGTGTCGTCAGCCGCATCCTCCCCGTGGAGGACATGCCCTACCTGCCCGATGGCAGCCCCGTGGACGTGGTGCTCAACCCCTTGGGCGTGCCCTCCCGTATGAACATCGGCCAGGTGCTCGAGTGCCACCTCGGGTGGGCCGGCAAGGTCCTCGGCGTCCACTTCGCCACCCCCGTGTTCGACGGCGCCCGCGCCGGCGACATCAAGGAGTGGCTGAAGAAGGCCAACGACAAGGCCCCCCACGGCCCCGGCTGCTCCGTCCAGGTCCCTCGCTACGACTTCACCAGCGGCGAGATGGAGATGGTCACCGTGCCCGACGGCAAGATGATCCTCTTCGACGGTCTCACCGGCGAGGCCTTCGAGCAGCCCGTGGTGGTCGGTTGCGTCTACATGCTCAAGCTGCACCATCTTGTCGACAACAAGATCCACGCCCGGAGCATTGGACCCTACAGCCTCATCACCCAGCAGCCCCTCGGCGGCAAGGCCCAGTTCGGTGGCCAGCGCTTCGGCGAAATGGAAGTGTGGGCCTTGGAAGCCTACGGCGCGGCTCACGTGCTGCAGGAGCTCCTCACCTACAAGTCCGACGACATGCACGGCCGCACCCAGATCTACCAGGCCATCATCAAGGGCGAGACCATCAAGGATCCGGGTCTGCCCGAGTCCTTCAACGTGGTGAAGAAGGAGCTCAACGCCCTCTGCATCGACGTCGAGATGCTCACCCGCGAGGAGCTGGACGGGTTCGCCGAGTCCGAGAGCCCCGAAGCCTTCTCCATCGAGAGCTAGTCCAGGACCCAGGAAGGAATTACGAGGATGGCCATGTTCCCAGAAGTCTTGAACATCAATGCCTACGAGTGCATCCGGGTCACCCTGGCGGGACCCGACAAGATCCGCTCCTGGTCGAAGGGTGAAGTCACCAAGCCCGAGACCATCAACTACCGCAGCCTGAAGCCCGAGCGCGACGGCCTGTTCTGCGCCCGCATCTTCGGCCCCGTGAATGACTGGGAATGCCTGTGCGGCAAGTACAAGCGCCAGAAGTTCAAGGGCGTCACCTGCGACAAGTGCGGCGTGGAAGTCACCAAGAAGAGCGTGCGCCGCGAGCGCATGGGCCACATCCAGCTGGCGAGCCCCGTCAGCCACGTGTGGTTCTTCAAGGGTGTCCCCAGCCGCATCGGCTACCTGCTCGACATCCCCCTCAAGGATCTGGAGCGCGTGCTCTACTTCGAGGCCTTCACGGTCATCGAGGCGGGCACCACCGGCCTGAAGAACGGCGAGATCATCGCCGAGGAGCGCTACAAGGAGCTCAAGAGCCAGTACGGCGAGGGCTTCAAGGCCATGATGGGCGCCGAGGGCATCAAGGAACTCCTGAAGCAGGTCGATATCGAGGCGCTCTCCATCGAGCTCCGCGACCTGATGAAGAAGGAAACCAGCTCCCAGAAGCGCACCAAGATCGCCAAGCGCCTCAAGGTCGCCGAGGCCTTCAAGCGCTCCGGCAACAAGACCGAGTGGATGATCCTGGACGTGGTGCCCGTGCTCCCGCCCGAGCTCCGGCCCCTCGTGCCCTTGGATGGCGGCCGCTTCGCCACCTCCGACCTGAACGACCTCTACCGCCGCGTCATCAACCGAAACAACCGGTTGAAGAAGTTGCTGGAACTCCGCGCCCCCGACGTGATCGTGCGCAACGAAAAGCGCATGCTCCAGGAGGCCGTGGACGCCCTCTTCGAGAACGGCAAGCGCGGTCGCCTCCTCCGCGGCGTCAGCAACCGCCCACTCAAGTCCCTCAGCGACGCCCTCAAGGGCAAGCAGGGCCGGTTCCGTCAGAACCTGCTCGGCAAGCGCGTGGACTACTCCGGCCGTTCCGTCATCGTGGTGGGCCCCGAGCTCAAGCTCAGCCAGTGCGGCCTCCCCAAGAAGATGGCCCTCGAGCTCTTCAAACCCTTCATCTTCAACCGCCTCGAGCACAAGGGCTTCGCGGCCACCATCCGCCAGGCCAAGGAGATGGTCGAAGAGGGCCGTCCCGAAGTCTGGGACGTCCTGGAAGAGGTGATCAAGGATCACCCCGTCCTCCTCAACCGTGCTCCGACCCTGCACCGCCTCGGCATCCAGGCCTTCCAGCCCGTGCTCGTCGAAGGCAAGGCCATCAAGCTGCACCCCCTCGTCTGCACCGCCTTCAACGCTGACTTCGACGGCGATCAGATGGCCGTGCACGTGCCCCTGAGCCCCATGGCCCAGATCGAGGCCCGGGTGCTCATGATGTCCACCCAGAACATCATCAGCCCCAGCAACGGCAAGCCCAACGTGGTGCCCTCCCAGGACATCGTGCTCGGCGGCTACTACCTCACCAAGAAGCGCCTCAACCGCAAGGGCGAGGGCATGGTCTTCGCCGGGATGGACGACGTCATCGCCGCCCACCAGGCGGGCGTCGTGGATACCCACGCCGTCATCCAGCTGCGCTACACGGGCGAGTGGGTCGACACGGAAGCCTGGCACGCGAAGGATCCCAAGAAGAACTCCGAGCAGGAAGTCTTCGAGGCTCCCGCCGAGACCGTGCACCGCGAGCTGAAGACGACCACCGTGGGCCGCGTGATCTTTAACCACGCGCTGCCCCGCGAGGCCCCCTTCATCAACGGCCTGCTCAAGAAGGAGGGTCTCCTCTCCCTCGTGAACCGCGCCTACAAGACGAAGGGCCCCGAGGTCACCATCCAGCTGCTCGACGCCATGAAGGACACGGGCTTCCTGTGGGCCATGAAGGCGGGCGTTTCCGTGGGCATCGACGATCTCGTCGTGCCCGACACCAAGGAGAAGCTCCTCAAGAAGGCCAGCGAGGATGTCCGCGCCATCGAGAAGGAATCCTTCGAGGGCCGCCTCGACAGCGCCACCCGCTACAACAAGATCCTGCAGGTTTGGGGTGAGACCAGCGACAAGGTCGCCGGCGACATGATGAAGGAGCTGGAGCGCCGGAACGAGAACGACCGGTTCTTCAACTCCGTGTACATCCTCGCCGACTCCGGCGCCCGTGGTTCCAAGACCCAGATCCGTCAGGTCGCGGGCATGCGTGGTTTGATGGCCCGCCCCTCCGGCGACATCATCGAGACGCCCATCATGGCCAACTTCAAGGAAGGCCTGAGCGTCCTCGACTACTTCATCTCCACGCACGGCGCCCGCAAGGGTCTCGCCGATACCGCGCTGAAGACCGCCGACTCCGGCTACCTCACCCGCAAGCTGGTGGACGTGGCCCAGGACGTGATCGTCAACGAGGATGACTGCAAGACCATGGACGGCATCGAGGTGGAGGCCATCGTCAACACCGATGGCACCATCCGCTCCCGCCTGCGCGACCGCATCTTCGGCCGTGTGAACCTGGAAGACGTGGTCGATCCCTACTCCAACGAGGTGCTGGCCCCCGCCGGTTCCCTCATCGGTGAGGATCTGGCCTTCAAGATCGAGACGAGCGGCATCACCGCCGTCAAGATCCGCTCCGCCCTCACCTGCGAAGCGCGTCGCGGCATCTGCGCCAAGTGCTACGGCTTGAACCTGAGCCACGGCCGCCTGGTCGATCTCGGCGAGGCCTGCGGCGTCATCGCGGCCCAGTCCATCGGCGAACCCGGCACGCAGCTCACCATGCGTACCTTCCACGTGGGCGGCGCCGCCTCCCGCGCCAGCGAGAAGAGCACCCATGAGGCTCAGATCGCCGGCAAGGTGAAGTTCGAGAACATGCGCCACGTCGTCAACCGCAAGGGCGAAACCGTCAGCCTCACCCGCAACGGCTACATCCTCATGCTGGACGCCGAAGGCCACGAGCGCGAACGCTACAAGGTCACCTCCGGCGCGATCCTCCGCGTCAAGGATGGCGAGATGGTGGAGCCCCGCGCGCCCCTGGCCGAGTGGGATCCCTATAACGATCTCGTGCTCGCCGACGTCGACGGTCTCACCGACTTCAAGGAATTCGAGCTCAACATCAGCTTCCAGGAAGAGAAGGACCCCATCAGCGGCAACTTCCGCAAGAAGGTCATCGATCCCACGGACGACAAGCTGCACCCCCACATCAACCTCAAGGGGGAGAACCACAAGGTCATCAAGCGCTACAACATCCCCACCAACGCCTACATCGAGGTGGAGGAGGGCCAGGAGCTCAAGGCCGGCGACGTGCTGGCCAAGACGCCCCGGCAGCAGGCCAAGACGAGCGACATCACGGGCGGTCTCCCGCGCGTGACGGAACTCTTCGAAGGCCGCAAGCCCAAGGAACCGGCGCTCATCTCCAAGGCCGATGGCTTCGTCAAGTTCGGTAACCGCGTCCGCGGCAGCCAGAAGGTGATGGTCGTCGATGCGGAGGGCGTGGCCGTCAAGGATTCCCGCGGCGACGCCATCGAGTACCTCGTGCCCCGCGGCAAGCACATCCTCGTTCAGGATGGCGACGAGATCAAGGTGGGCGAGAAGATCGTGGAAGGCCCCGTCAGCCCCCACGACCTGTTGGAGGTCTCCGGCGAGAAGGCCCTCTCCGCCTTCCTCGTGAACGAAGTGCAGGAGGTCTACCGCGCCCAGGGCGTGACCATCAACGACAAGCACATCGAGGTGATCATCCGCCAGATGATGCGCTGGGTCCTGGTCACCGAAGTGGGCGACACCCCCATGATCGTCGAGGAGAAGGTGGATAAGCACCGCTTCCGCGAGATCAACGAGCAGACCATCAAGGACGGCGGCCAGCCAGCCGCCTGCGAACCCCTGCTCCTCGGCATCACCAAGGCCGCCCTCACCAGCGAAAGCTTCATCAGCGCCGCCTCCTTCCAGGAGACCACCCGCGTGCTGACCGAAGCCGCCCTGGAAGGCCGCGTGGACTACCTGCGCGGTCTCAAGGAGAACGTCATCCTCGGCCGCCTGATCCCCGCCGGCACCGGCATGGCCCAGTACCGCCAGGTCGGCATCGAGGAAGGCCAGTACCCCGAGATCACCGAGAACCCCTTCGGCAACGATTCCGACTTCGACGACGAGTACAGCCGCATGGCCGCCCACGTCGAGGAAATGCAGGGGTTGAGCGAGATCGATGGGGAAGATCTCTGACGCACGTTTGATCGTATGAACGGGAGGCAGCCAAGCTGCCTCCCGTAGTATTTCTGCGATAGAATGATGGTTCCGATTTGGAGGGATAATTGTGCCGATTCCGGCGTGGGTTGAGGCATTCAAGCGGCCTGTAAAGCTTGGTTTATCCGTTGCAGTGATGGCCGCTGCGGTGAGCCTTTTTCTGCCGAATTTCTATCGGTCGGAAGCACGGGTGCTTCCTGTTGAATCCAAAGGGATGGGTGGCAATTTGGGCAACCTGGCAGCAGCTGCCGCAGCTTTTGGGGTTAGCGTCCCCGGCGGTGAGGGAAGTGATGCCAATTTTGTGGATATTTTAAACAGCCGGACGCTTCGCGAACGCCTCCTGAAGACAGAGTTTTCCTTCAAGGTTCGATCCTGGCGCTTCGGAGGCGAACACGAGGAACGGCAAACCCTCGAGCAATACCTAGAGGAAAAGAATCTGGATCGCACGATCAAGAAACTGGCAGAAGTGCTGGCGGTTTCCCGGGACCTAAAGTCGAAGGTCATCACCATTTCCGCCGAAACAAAGTCCGCAGATTTGTCTCAGCAGATTGTCCGGCGCTGGCTTCAGTTGCTGGAGGGATTCGTCCAGGAGAAGGGACGTACCCGAGGTAGTGCAAAGGCTTCCTTCTCGGAAGCTCGACTGGAGGATTCACGTAAAGAGATGAATCAGGTCGAAGACGATTTCCGAAGATTTCTGGATGCCAACCGGAATTTCGCCTTGAGCACCGATCCCTCGGTTCGCCTGCGGGGGATGCGTTTGGAAGCAGAACTGAAACTCCGCCAGCAACTCGTGACATCACTCGCCTTGAGTCGCGAACAAGCTTTGATGGAAGAGAAGAACGACATTCCAATCGTCAATGTGCTGGATGCCGGAAACCTCCCCATCGAAAAGAGTCGTCCCACTCGTTCGGTTTTGGTGTTGGGCCTATTCTTCGCGACGACCATTGGGTCTGTGGCATGGGCGAAGCGAGATCAGTTGGTATCGGTTCTTCGTGTCTCCTAGGTAAAGCGGCCACTGGGGTCGAATACCGAATCCTTGCTTGGGATGTATATGTTTAAAAATAAAACACTTCTGATCACGGGTGGGACGGGCTCCTTTGGCAACGCAGCCCTCGACCGATTTCTTCATACCGATATCGGGGAGATCCGAATCTTCAGTCGGGATGAAAAGAAGCAAGATGACATGCGTCATCGGTACCAGAATGGGAAGTTGAAGTTCTACATTGGGGATGTGAGGGATTACGAAAGCATCAACGCGGCCATGCGCGGGGTTGATTTCGTCTTCAGTGCTGCAGCACTGAAGCAGGTCCCATCCTGTGAGTTCCATCCGGTAGAGGCTGTGAAAACCAATGTTTTGGGCACGGAAAACACGCTCAGGGCCGCCGTTACCCAAGGGGTCCAGAAAGTTGTCGTTCTAAGCACGGATAAGGCTGTTTCACCCGTGAACGCAATGGGCATGAGCAAGGCGTTGATGGAAAAAGTCACCATTGCCATGGGGCGCAATGTAGATCCAGAGAATACCTGCTTGAGCAATACCCGGTATGGAAACGTCATGGCCAGCCGTGGCTCTGTTATCCCGTTGTTCGTGCGTCAGATCCTGGCCAATCAGCCCATGACGATCACGGATCCCGAGATGACTCGATTCATGATGTCGCTACCCGAAGCTGTGGACTTGGTTTTGTATGCATTCGAGCATGCAAACCAAGGAGATACTTTTGTCCAAAAGGCCCCTGCTGCAACGATCCTGACGCTGGCTGAGGCCATGAAGAAAGTGTTTAACGCGAGCACGGAAATTCGGATCCTTGGCACACGGCATGGTGAGAAAAAGCATGAGTGCCTCGTCAACCGGGAAGAGATGGTGCGAGCCGTGGACCTCGGAGGTTATTTCGGCATCCCGGCTGATGGTAGAGACCTGAATTACAGCAAATACTTCACCCAAGGCGAGTCTTCCATCACGGTCGCTACTGATTACACATCTGAGAACACCAAGCGGTTGAGCGTGGATGAAATGGCCGAGCTGTTGTTAAAGCTGAAGTTCATTCAGACCGTTCTGGCGACGGGAAGCGCCGAAGAGTTGGGCTGATGATGAGCAAGCTGACTGGTCGATCGATTCGGGTGGTCATCCTGGGAGCAACCGGGATGTTGGGGTCCGCTGTTCTGGACGTATTGAGAAGCCCATCCTTTGGGGACTTGGACCTGAAGATCAAGGCGACGACTCGGTCAGGCGCTCAGGCCGAACAATGGCACTCCGTGGAAGTCGTCCCATTCGATGCTGGAGGCAACACGGTCGAGGATCTTTGTAAAATTCTTAGTGATTGCGATTGGGCCATCAATTGCATTGGCCTAATCAAGCATCACATCAAAGACGACAACAGGGCGCTGACGGAACGGGCCGTTCGAGTCAATGCGCTGTTCCCCCACCTCCTTGCGGAAGCCTCCCAGCGGACAGGTTGCCGGATCCTTCAAATTGCAACCGATTGTGTATATTCCGGTGGCAAAGGCGGGTACGTGGAGAGTGACGTCCATGATGCAGGCGATGTCTATGGGCAAACTAAAAGCATGGGAGAAGTCCATGCTCCCAATGTGCACCACCTCAGGTGCTCCATCATCGGGCCTGAGGCACAAGGCGGGGTATCTCTCCTGGCCTGGCTCCTGGGGCAACCGGAAGGCGCTCGAATTCAGGGGTACACCAACCACCATTGGAATGGCCTCACCACCCTCCAATTCGCCAAGATTTGCGGTGGGATCATTCGACAGGATTTGGCACTTCCCCATCTCTGCCACATCATTCCATCGAATGTGCTGCATAAAGGGAGCCTCCTTCAATCGTTGGCTCGAACCTTCGGTCGAGAAGACATCCAGATCGACCTAAGGCCAGCTCCCCTGGGGGTGGATCGCTCGCTGGGGACATTGAATCCGGAGTTGAACCAGCGCCTTTGGGCGGCATGCGGTTACACGGAGCCATTATCGCTGGATGGGATGATCGACGAACTGTCGGACTGGGTTCGCACCGGTAGGGGATTAAGCCAATGAGAGTGATGACAGTATTGGGCACACGCCCGGAAATCATCCGGTTGAGCAGGGTGATCGCGCTCTTGGATGCGAACTGCCAGCACACGCTTGTTCATACGGGGCAAAACTTTGATCGGCGGCTAAATGAACTCTTCTTCGAGGAACTGGGAGTCCGAGGCCCGGATCATCACCTAGGCGCCCAGGGGTCATTTGGGGACCAGGTCGGTGTGATTCTCAATGGCATCGACCGGCTCATCCAGGAAACGAGGCCTGATCGATTTTTGGTGCTGGGTGATACCACGAGCGGGTTGGGGGCCATCGTTGCCAAGCGTTACGGAATCCCCGTGTGTCATATGGAAGCCGGTAATCGCTGCTACGACGATCGCGTTCCTGAAGAGGTGAATAGGCGCATCATCGATCACTCCAGTGACATCCTGATGCCTTATACCGAGCGGAGCCGGCAGAATCTGCTGAAGGAAGGAATTCCCGGGAATCGCATCTATGTCACTGGAAACCCGATTCTCGAAGTAATTCAGAATTATGATGCGAAAATTCGCCAATCGAGTGTATTGGATGCATTGGCCCTAAAAGCCAAGCGGTATTTCCTAGTCACCATGCACCGGGCCGAGAATGTCGATGTGGAAGCCCGCTTACGCGCCTTCGTGGGGGCCTTTAATGAGCTCCAAAAGGAATACGGCATTCCGGTGATCGTGAGTACGCACCCCCGGACCCGGATCCGAATGGAGTCCATGGGACTGGAGTCCCTGAATTCGGATGTAAAGTTCATGGAACCATTTGGATTCTTTGACTTCATAACTTTGGAGAAGGAAGCCTTCTGTGTCTTAAGTGACAGCGGTACGGTGCAGGAGGAGTGTGCGATCTTCGGTGTTCCGAATGTCACGATACGGGATGTGACTGAGCGCCCTGAGACGATTGAATGTGGGAGTTGTGTGCTAAGTGGCGCCGATTCGGAACACATTCAGCAGATGGTGCGATTGGCTACGAACGCCAAAGCGGATTGGGTTGCGCCCAAGGAGTACCTTGAACGGAATGTCAGTAGCATCGTCTTAAAAACAATCCTGGGTTACTTACATAAAAAGTGATGTTGGGGAATTGAAATCCCCCTGCTTGATTCAAAGCAGGGGTTGCTTGAATAAATTCGACTTGGGTCGACTACGAGATTAGGAACCGCATGTTCAGTTCTATGGCCAGGATGGTGCGGCGGGTCATGAACTGGGTGGCATCCAACCAATCGGTTCGGAATGTGATGTGGAATTTGCTCGGGGGTGGGCTCTCGGGTGTGTTGATCGTGGTGACCACCCCTCTGTATGTAGCCAGACTGGGGCTCGAAGGGTACGGGATTTTAGGGCTTTGGCTGATGATGCAGATCCTCATGGGACTGCTGGATGCCGGTATTGGTGCGACTCTCGTTCGGGAGTTCGCATCCAATCGGGCCGAAGGTCCTGAAAAAAGCACCCTAAGTGGGAAGCGCGACTTGCTGCGCACCTTGGAGTCGGTTTATTGGGTCGTGGCTCTGGCTCTGTGCATTGTCCTCCTGGTGTCAGCTGGGTCCATCGCAGAGCATTGGCTGAAATCCCAAACTTTGTCCAAAGCGTTCATTGGGCGGGTGTTGCGGCTGATGGCCGTGACACTCGCGCTGCAATTCCCGAATGCGCTCTACCTCAATGGGATGGCCGGGCTGCAAAAGCACGGGCGTATGAACGCGATGCAGATTCTTGGCAATGTCCTGCGCTATGGTAGCGGCCTCGGTGTGCTGTTGTGGAAGGCTGATCTGCTCTGGTTCTTCGCGGTTCAGGCCATTGTTGCGACAATCCAGACCCTCTCTACCCGGTGGATGCTCTGGCGGATGATTTCCGATGGAACGGAGCGGTCAGCGGTGTTTCGAGGCGAGATATTTCGGCGGCTTTGGCGTTATTCCCTGGGTATGGGGGCAACGGCAATCTCCAGCGTTTTGCTGGCCAATGCAGACAGGATCGTGCTGAGCAAAATGCTGCCGACCTCGGAACTGGGAAAGTACGCCGTGGCATACACGGCTACAGGTCTACTCCAAATGGGGATCCAGCCCTTTTACAGGGCGTTCTTCCCCCGGTATGCCGAATTGGTATCGATGGAGGATCCAGCCCAGCTGCGGAGCGAGTATTTTCGAAGTTGCAGGCTTCTCACCGCAGTGCTGATTCCGCTGGGGATTGGTGGTGGGGTCTTCGCGCCGCAGCTCTTCAAAGCCTGGCTTGGAGTCAGCGATCCAACAATCATCGCCGTGTTTCGATGGCTTCTGTTGGGGATTACATGTACGGGGCTCATGTGGTTACCAGCTGCGTTCCAGCAAGCTCAAGGGAAGACATCCCTGCATGCGGGTATGATTGCTGGGGCCCTTCTCTTGGGTTTTCCCGTCATGATCTGGGCAATTCGAATGTACGGTGCGGCAGGCGCTACTGCGGTTTGGGTAATTCATGGAGTGTCCGGGCTCACCCTTGAACTTTGGCTCATGCATCGGTGGACCCTGGTCGGTGAACTGAGGTCCTGGTATTCATCGGTTATTGGCCCTCCTCTGCTCATTACGATGCTCCTGGTGGGGGCGGCCCGAGAGTTAATGCCGCAGGAGATGGGGCGTTGGGCTGGCCTAGCTTGGGCCGGCACAAGTATAATTTTAATCATTATAGCGGAAGCTTCTTATCTGTTAACTCAAAATCGCAACAAAATGCAGCCAGCGATTGATATCAAAAAGAGTAAATAATCATGCCAGCACCCGGAAATCCTCTCTTTACCGTAATCATACCAACCAAGGATCGAGCTGATTACCTCCACCACACCTTGCGGACTTGCGCCCTGCAGGATTATGAGAATTTTGAAGTTATCGTTTCTGATGATGGAAGCACTGACCATACCCGTGAAGTGGTCGAAGCTGCAGCCCGATTGGATCCTCGAATCCGCTATGTTTCGCCGGGTGTCGGAGTGGGGATGCGCGACAATTTCGAATTCGCCCTCAATCAAGTTCGCCCTGGATTCGTGCTGGCCTTGGGTGGGGATGACGGCCTGCTACCCTATGGCGTGCGCGGAATGCACGAGGTACTCCGGGAGACGGGGCGAGAACTCCTTGCGTGGCCCGCGCCCATCTTCTCGTACCCCAAGGCGAAGATGGAGACGGGTCAATTAGTGCTGCATCGCTACAGCGGGCGGCGTGTCATTCCTTCCAATGCCTTCTTGGAAAGGCAGACTAAGCATCTCTATTATGTAAATGACCCTGAATCCCCGATGTTCTATGTCAAGGGAGTAACCTCGACTCGGTTGGTCGACAGGGTCCGAAGCCGCTCGGCGGACGGGCGCTTCTATGGGTGTGCAACTCCGGATGGGTACTCCGGGATTGTCTTGGCCGGTGAGGTAGAGGATTACGCGTTCTCAGGCGAACCATTCTCCATTTTTGGGACTTCTCCGACTTCCCAGGGGTTGGGCTATCTGGCCAATGACGAATCGGCGAAACAGCAGTCAGAAAAATTTTTCAATGAAGTTGCCCAACGTCCCATGCACGAAGAACTGGCCCGTCAGCCCTATTCACCGCTCATCACGCTCATGACGGTGGATTATCTGCTTACGGCTCGGGATCTGCCGGGTTGGCCGGGAACCTTTCCTCCCATCGATTACGAGCGGGTCCTTCTGAATAGCCTAATGGAACTGGCTCATGGGCTGTATGGAGAAGGTCGGGTCATTCGGGAGTTGGGCATATTGGCTGAAATTGCGGAACATCAGCAGTTGGGCAGCATTTTCCGAAAGCAGGTTGGGAAGATGCGCCGGTTCCAAAGCAAAGCCCCATTTGAGGGGAATGGCATCAGCACGCGCCAACTGTTCCTTGATTGCAGCATGTTGGGCATCCAAAACGTGTTTGATGCTGCGTATGTCGCACATTATTATGCTCAGATCAAAGATAAAATGACGACCTCTGTCATATTCGGGATGCTGAAAAATTCGATTAGCTATCGTTTGAAGTCCATGCGAATGGGCGACAGATTTCCCGATGAATCGCATTGGTCAAAGACTTCCCGGGCTCAGTCAAAGTAAGGTGGTAATAGCAGCGGGGAAATTCGCTAGCAATCATGCACCATTTGTTCCGTATTTGATTCACCCTGCATCTGCATTCTTTCTCGGCAACTCAGTCAATGGCCCATTCCCTCACTGATGCTCACCAAGTCCCACGGCGGGTAGTCGCGGGGCTATTGATACTCTTGGTGGTAACTGGCAGTATTTCTCTCGCTAGTTTCATGCTGCTTCCACAGGAAAGCTCCTATATTATCCAGCCGACGCTGGCTTCAGTTGCCGTTTTTATCGCCTTCTCATTGATCTTGAAATCCTGGGTCGGCGATCATCTCTTTGGCGAGATCGGCTTTCTGTATATGGTCTTTGGGTTAGCCTACACGATCTTCCCAGCTTTTACCTTCTTGATCCTGGAACTAGATGTTGCTTCGGGTTGGGTTTGGCAAAATCTGACGCTGCTGTTGCCTGCGCCCTATGAACTGGGAATCCACTTATGGCGCCACGTCCTGTTTTTATTGGGTGTATCTGCAGGGTACCTGCTCTTCAGGGGCCGCACCGTCCCAGACATGGGAGTTCGACTGGACCCAGAAGGTAAGGACAGGCGAACGATTCTATTTCTGCTGGGGGTGCTGCTGGTCAGCATGGTCTGCATCAGCCTGTTGTCAGCACCCGTGAAAACATATATCGACAATTATACAAGATTCGATCATTTGAGCTGGGGACCCAGAAAATTCGTTTCCCTTTGTAATCGCCTGAAGCAGGGTATCTATGTTGCTTTGATTACATTTCTGTTTATGAATTTCAAAAAATATCGATGGATTACCCTTTTTGTCGTGGTATCGATGGGGACATATGAAGTTGTTGATTCCTTCGGGTCGCGCATTGAGAGTCTGATTGTACTGCTCATGGCGATATGCCTGTTTCATTTCTTTGTGAAGCCCGTGACGATCAAAAAGGGAATTGTGGTTTTGCTTGCAATCGGGGTGCTTTTTTCTGTCGTAGAAATCTTGCGAGCATATGAATTTGATTTAAGCCGAACTGGCAATGTCGTTTCATCAAGTGGTATGCAACCAGCCTCGGAATTTGGTGCAGTTTACTTCACGGGCTTCCATTTGTACGCGGAACGCGCCCAAGGGACTTTGCCAGCGAAGGAATGGCCGATGTTTTTCAACGATTTCATCTCATTGGTGACCCCAAATGATTTCGTTCGATGGCATCCCCAGTATTGGTATGCGCGAATTTACTTTCCAAACGATGTCGTACCACCGCAGACCATGGGGCCGATCGCCGATAGCGGAATTTGGGGTGGCGAGTTAGACCTTCTCATCAGGAGTCTTCTCAATGGTGCCTTGTTTGCTTACATAGTCCGTTGGTTTATTAAGTACAGAAGTCAATGGTGGGGGGTCGCAGTATATGTTTTTTGTTACGCAACATGCGTAATGACCCTTAAATATTCCATCTTCTATCATTTAAATCCACTATTAAAAACTTTTATTCCAATTATTTTTCTTGTCAGCATCTTTAGGCACATCCTGACACCAGGTGAAGGCCTGATTGGCAAGGGACCATCGGTAAAATGATCCCAGGATTTTGGAATCTCCCTCGACTTGACTGAAATGCCGTTGAAAATAAGCCAGAAAGGATTCCATGTCGGCGTTGATAAGTGCATTCGCAATCAATAAGAGGGATGGCGCAGGCTGGGTCTCGAAGAGAATTGGTGAGCGGGAGCAGTTCAAATCAATCTCAGCGCGAAACGATACCCTAATATCGAAAACATTTTGGGCATTGCTGGGATCCATGGCATTCCCCTTCTTGCATCCAATTTTTTGCCGTTACACCCCCATCCTATCGCCACTCCTCAGGCAAAAGGGAGAGCTCTGGCTAAATTTTTCCCAAACCTTCGCTCTTACAACCATTCGCCGAAATTGTGTGGTGGTATGCCATGATCTGCAGTGCCACTGTGATCATCGTTTTAGCAGATGGGTACGGTGGTCGGAGCGATTCCTCTTGAAGCGGGCCAAGCGTGTTGTCGTGCTCTCATCGCGAGATATGGGGATTGTGCACCGATACTACGGTGTCCCAATTGATCGGATTGAAAACCTGGCTCACCTGCTTTTGCCGGGTCTGCATTCCTTTCGTCGAGAGTGTCTCCAAGGGGCAACTTCCGTCGCTTTTCTCGGCAGCTTGGCCCGAACTGAAAACCTGGAGGGGCTCGAGTGGTTTGTCGAAAAGATCCTGCCGGCTTGCCCTCAACTGGAAGTCGCCGTCATCGGGAAGATCGTTCCCGGGTTGAAAATCGAGCATCCTCAATTGAAATATTTAGGCTTCGTCGAAGACCTGCCTGCCGTCATGGCTAAGCAATCATTTATGATTGCGCCGTTATTTTCAAGGGCTGGTATAAAAATAAAAGTTGTGGAGTCATTGCTGAACGATACTCCCGTACTAGGGACAAGTTCGGCATTCGGAGGATTATCGCGCCCTAAAGGGGGGTGGTGTTCAAATCGCCCTGAAGATTGGATCAGGATCCTCAACTTCGGGGGGACATTCGAATTTTCAGCCCCCAACTTCGGGCCAAAGCAATGACTGTGTGACTCGCCTTGAATGCCTCTTAGGAAGAGGGCTGGCCCTCAATCCAGGCTGTTAGATCACGGATGCCGTCTGTCATGGTCCAAGGTAATTCTCCGCATATCTCACGGGTGCGGCTCATGTCATAAACGTATTCTGCAAGGATGTTATTCAATCGGAAGGAATTTAGGGGGAATAGCTTCTCCAGGCCGACCTGGCCAATACCGTCCCCGATGGCTGCAAGGGCCCGGCAAATCCAGAGTGGAATTGACGGTGGTGGTTGTTTGCCAATCGCAACGGCGATGGCATTGATCCATCGAGGGAGTGAAAGGGGTTCATAGTCGGCTAGATAGAAAACCTTCCTGTGAATGCTTTCGGGTGGGGCCGACAGGAATCGCTCGATTTGGTGAACGGTGTTCCCGACATACCCATAGCTTTTGTAGAGATCCTTGTTGCCGGGATGGAAATAGTGGCCTTTTTTAAGATGCCTGAAAAAAGAGGCGTAATGGGCATTCATTCCGCTGCCCCAGATTGTGGTGGGTCTCAGCAGGCACCAAATGGCGCCTCCCCCATCGTGGGATCTCACCTCTTGTTCCGTGTGCACTTTGCTTGCGCCATAGGGGTTGGGAGGGCAGTAATCCTCATCGTGAGCTGGAAGGTAGCCCACCCTGCAGACCAACTGGCTGCTCGTAAACAAGCAGCGCTTTACTGAGCTGGTTTGTCGGATGGCTTCTGCGAGGTTAGCGACACCGATCGAGTTGACAGGGTAGTCGCCATCAGTCGCTCCATTCAAATCCGTGCGGGCAGCCAAATGAACGACTGCGTCCGGTTGGACCGTCTGAAGGGTGCGTATCACAGCGACGCGATCCATCAAATCGCATGAATGATGCACCTTGATAAAGCGGTCGTCCGGTGTCTTGAGGTCAAGCCCAAAGACTTGGTACCCAAGTTCTTCGAGGTGATGTAGTAAGTGTGTTCCGATAAAACCGGAACTTCCGGTGACTAGAATTTTTTGGGTATGCATTTCGGCTACGACGCTATCAATTGTTTAAGGGACTCATTTAGGCGATCGATCACGGCAGAGCGAGAAAATTGAAGCTGATATGTTGAGAAACATCGCTGCTTGAGGTAATTCAGCCCACTGGGATCATTCACCAGGGCGATAAGATTATTCGCAATTTCATCCAAGTTGGCCTCGGCTAGGGTCCATCCCAGGCCAAATTCTTTGATCCAAACCGCAATCGCCGAATTGGGGTCACCACAATACAAAATGGGCCGCCCGGTCGCAATCGCGCCTTGAAATTTACTGGGAACAACAGTTCCTTCGTAGCCCGGCCTCAAACTCACCAAGTGGATATCAGGGGCGCCCAACCGGGCTTCGAGCTTGTCCTGTGGTGCGAAATCTATGAAAGAAATATTTCTATCCTGGGGGCCCACAGATTGGGTCAATTCGGCAACGCGGTTTCCTCGGACACTGAACGTAAAATGGATATCGTTGCAGGAGCTCAGCTTTCTGGCGAGGGCGAGGAATAGACCCGCGTCATGGGCCATCCCAAAACTACCGCTGTACATCAGGCCCAGCTTTGCCTTTCCAAACACGGTTCCCCGTTCCTCTGGATCGATGGGGAGAGGGGCGGGTGGTTCAGCGAGGGCCCATGGTGTGACCAATTCGATGGGTACCGCAGTCGTGTAGGCCTGAATTCTTTCGGTCATGCAGGACCCGAGGCTGCCATGCAAGTGGCAACTCCCGTATGCCATGCGGAGCATGGGCCTCAGGATTCTCACGCTGGTGCTCTTTGGGGACACCATCCCCTCGGCGATGGCAGCCTCTGGGTGCATATCAAAGCACCAGTGGAAAATCTTTGTACCTGGGCTGAGGATCCGCCAGGGAATTGCGGTGAGGATGCTGAAGATGGGATCCGTCCCGATAATGAGGACTTTGGGTCTCCGATAGAGCGCGGCGAAGCTCCAGGCCAACAACATCCAGGCGGAATTCAGGAGGCGCCCCAAGGTGGAGGCTTGCCGGAAAGCCGGCCTCCAGACCCTTCGAACTTTGACGCCGTTCCACGTTTCTTTCGAGGGGTATCGCAAGGCTTCGTCACGGCACCCGCGATTGCAAGGCATCGCCGTGACGTCCCATCCTCGTTCCCGGAGTCCGATACAGAGGTCGGCGAAGTGCTGGGCGCTCACCACGTCGTCTGGATGGAAGTAGTGGTAATAGACCAGAACGGATGGATGCGACGCCTTGGACATGCTATTTCTGCGCAGCGCTGACTTGCTTCTCGATCCAATTATAGGTCTTGACCATGCCTTCCATGAGGGGGCGAGAAGGGCGCCAGCCCAATTCCTGGTGGATCAGTTCGTTGTCTGAATTACGGCCACGTACACCCGTCGGGCCGGGGATGTGCTTGAGGAAAACCCGCTTGCCTGCAATCCCCATGGCCAATTCGGCCAGGGCGTTGATGGTCACCATCTCATCGCTTCCGATGTTGACTGGTCCCATGAAATCGGACTGCATTTGACGACGGATTCCTTCCAGGCATTCATCAATATAGAGAAAGGACCGGGTCTGGAGGCCATCGCCCCAAATCTCGATGGTTCCACCTTCAGGGGCCTCAGCCACTTTGCGGCAAAGGGCGGCGGGGGCTTTCTCTTTGCCCCCCGTCCAAGTCCCGTAGGGGCCGAAAATGTTGTGAAAACGCGCCACCCTTACTTGAATCCCATAATTTCGATGGAAGGAAGCATAAAGGCGCTCACTGAATAGCTTCTCCCATCCATATTCGCTGTCAGGAGCAGCCGGATATGCAGACTCCTCACTGCACTTAGGGTTTTCGGGATCCTCTTGGTTGTAGGCGGGATAGATGCAAGCTGAAGAAGAATAGAAGATCTTACCGACCCCGGTTTGTTGGACCCGATGGAGCATATTCAAATTGATTGTGGCGGAGTTGTGCATGACGTCCGCGTCGTGCTCACCGGTGAAGATGTAACCAGCCCCGCCCATGTCTGCGGCGAGTTGGTAGATCTCGTCATAGGCGAATTCCGTGATTCCACGGCAAACCTGTTGATCCCTGAGGTCGCCGATGATGAATTCGTCGGCGGCGGTGGGCGCATGCTCATGATGCTTGAGATCGACACCCCGTACCCAGAACCCTTCGTCCTTGAGCCTGCGTACCAAATGCCCACCGATAAAGCCGCCTGCACCGCAAACCAATGCACGTTTCATATTGAGATTCCTCCAAGTTGGTTCGATAGGTCGAAAGTCGTGGGATGGATGACGATTCAGGTGGAGAGCAGCAGGCCATTACTTTTCCGGAACCTCGGCAGGTATGGGATCGGCGGACATCATTTGGCGAGTCCAAGGTAGCTCTGCGGATCTCCTCCATTGGCCCTTGGACTATCAGGGCGAAGGAATGATGCAAGGCTGCACCAGGTTCACCCCCCCAGCATAGCAGCAATGGGGGGAAGATCAGGCTTAATGTCAGGTGAACTGTTTTGCGGCCGAGAGGTCGCCGGACGAGAAGGAGCGATGAATCTTGTTGCTTGTGCGAGGTTGTGTACAAAAGCTCCTGTAAGTCCGGTTGGCTGAGCTGCGCGAAGGGCGGCCCCCGGATCCGGTTGATCGATCGGGTTTAAACCAATGGGCACCGGAATGGGCACAAGGCGCGGGAGCTTCGGACGCAGGTGGGGACGTTGCGGCGGAGGTCGCCACAGGCTAGGAACGGATCGTTCTACCCCTCATGCCTGGAGCGATGGCAGGCGTCGGAGCAGGCGCTGGGGGCTCGCTTGGGCGAGATGGTGATCAAGTGGGTGCCGACGCGGAAGGTGGCACGGCTGGCGGAAGAGATGCTGGGGGTGGGGATCTCGACCAGCACGATCTCGAACCTCGTGAAGGCCATCGAATCAAAGGTGGAGGGATTCCGGAACCGGCCCCTGGGGAAGTCTCCCTACCTGATCTTGGACGGGCGATTCGACAAGGTGCGGGACGGTCACCGGGTGACGAGTCGGGCCTACTTCTGGGCGGCGGGCGTGACGCCGGAGGGGCAGCGGGAGGTACTGGGCTGGTTGGACTGGTCGAGTGAGTCGGGTCGGGCAGGGACAGAACAATTCCGCCAGCTCAAGGCGCGGGGGCTGACCGGCGTGGGCATGGTGATGTAAGACATGCACGAGGGTAATGTGAACGCCATTCAGGAGGGATTCCCCGGAGCCATGTGGCAGGAGTGCCAGACGCACTTCATGCGCCGAGCGCTGGACCTGGTGAGGGACAGGGACTAGGCGGCGTTCCACGAGGATATACGGATGCCGCTCGAGGGCAGCAGCCGCGAGTGGGCCAAGGAGGAGCGGGGTCTCGTGGAGAAGCACTGGGGCGTGAAGTAGCCGAAGCTCCTGGCCTACCTGGAGGAGTACGTCGAGGCAGTGCTCGCGGTATTGAACGTGCCGACAGGCCACCGAAAGCGGCTTCGGACAACGAACCACGTCGAGCGGGTGAATCAGGAGTTGAAACGGCCAGGCCACACGGTGCGCATCTGGCCCAACCCCGCCAGCCGGGATCGCCTGCTATGGCGCGCTGTTCATGGAGCAGCGCGAGCAGTGGCTCGGTATCGCCTGGTTGAAACCGGAGGGCGCATGACCAGTGCATCACAGGGGCCTGCTCCGGTCGAGCTCCGCCCTCCCTCCAGAGCCCCCTGCGATGATCATTACGGTCCATCTATCTGGAGGGACTCATAGATAGTTCTGGGCACCAGTTTGTACCGAGTTGAAGTGCATCCCTGATAGGCAGGCTGATACAATGACTTTGTGGTTCTATGTTCAAGAAAAGAGAGTACTTGATGGGTCAATTCAAAGAGCTTCGTTCGGATTCGGGATACCAGTCTGCATGCGGGGGGCATAGGCACCAGGCGGACTCATCTACGGGAACCTGGGGCCCCCGAATCTTGTGGATTTTGTCAGGGCTTGTCGCATCCCATATCTTCTTGCTGGCAGTGCTCATTCTTGTAAGAAATTTAAAAAATTTCCAATTATTTGGAGTTACAACGAAACTTACTTCAAGTGTTGTACAAGCTGGTCTCATGTCACAATTTAATAGCTTTTGTGTTCAAATAGTCCCATTTTTAACTATTTATGCATTAACAGTATTTGTTGTGTTTTATAGATGCGTGTCTACTTCGGCAATCAATAAAAAAGGATCCTTTGCCTTGGGTGTATCTGCCTATTTGGCTTTAAGCTTGACCTTAATCTTTTCACGGCCGGGGAGTCTCGCCTTCATACCTATTTTGAATAGGCTCCCCTTCTGGGTTGGGTATTTACTTTTGGCCATTTTATTTGGAACAATGATCTTATTTTTACCTGCGAAATTGAAGCAGAAAGGGGGGCTTATCGCACTTACGGTGCTTTGGGTCAACCTGCCCCATCATGTTTTGAGGTCTCTTTGGAACAGCGCCAAACCGGTAATTAATCAGCAAATTCCGCGACGCATTGTCCTTTCGCTCGATTCAGCTCGCTTTGATGATGTGACTATGAGTTATAGTAATAGAAAACCTAGTATCGGGATCAGTCAATTCCAGTCAACACGCAAACAATGGCAGGTGATGATGGGAAGGGCACCTGAATCGATGGGTAGTATGTTGTTTCTACCCAATGCAGGCGAAGTCCATGAACAAAAGTTCGAATCTCCATTCGAACAGGAGGCGGCGCTCGGTTCCACTCGCATTGCATTCATTTTGGACGATGGTGGTACCGCCAATCGGAAGACACTTCCATTGCGATTGTCGGAAGTCAGCATCAATGGAGAAGGCATTGATTCCGCGGGGTCCTCAGAGAAAATACCAATTTCGGCGTGGCTCCAAAATATTGTATCTTCAACAGAGAGTGCTAATATTTATTCTGATATTGATTCTTTTTTTTGTGATATGAGCGGGTTGTTGGCAAGAAACGATATGGTTTTTGCGCATAGTTGCTATCTGGAACATCCAATGGCTACTTGGCAGGAGTTCTTTCAATTTGATTCATACAAATGGTTTCTAAAAAAACCCTTGGACTATACATCATATAATAATAAGTCAGTTTCCATGGGAGGTATTTCAACTCAAAAAATTTCTTCCTTCCGAACCAATAAATTCATCCAAAAGGTGAATGTATTCTTTGAAAAGTCGGATGACCAATATGAAGAGCTGTACGGAGTATTCACTTCGGACCATGGGCAAGACTACGAAGCCGTTTCTAAGGAAGTAGGGGTTTCAACTCATGGATTTCTGGCGTCATCTGGATGTGCATGGATACCGATTGTTCCATATGGGAGAACGCGGATAGCCCCTGAGAGTGGTGGTCGGCCGATCACCTGGCAAGACATCAGTAATGGATTGCTAGCTTCATTGAAACATCACACCCCGCTTGTGTTGAGTGCGGGCGCACCCAGCATTGCTTGCAGCTTCCCCTTTATCGCACCACCCCTTGTGACATGGGGTGGCAACGCGTCGAGGACCCTCAATATGTCTGAAATCAGTGAAAATACTTTTTATTCAGATCAAATTGGGCTATATTTTCTACCAACCATGGACATTTCTGGGTATAAGAAGAGTTATGTATATTACTCCCCGGAAGATGTTTTGCACACGATTAATCCGATTTCCGGGAAGGCTTATCGGGTTCAGGAATGGCGTGGCTATTCATTGCTTAAGGATTCAATTGTAGATGAAGCTGATCTGCCTGCCATCCTTGCATCCATTGGGTTCAGGCCAATTTAAATCAGGCCGTTCCCTCGACAAGGTGACTCAATTTCAGTTGGAGCTGCAATTTTGCGTTCACCCTTTTGCCTTTGGCTAACCCCCGGTCGGGCGGAAAACGCAAAAAAACAGGGGCTGAATTAGCCCCCGTTTTCAGGAGAAGGTGGATGCCTTAGGGCTTAGGCGCCGGCTTCGACCATCAGCGCCTTACGGCTCAACTTGATCTTGCCGTTCTTGGGGTCGATGCCGATGCACTTGACCATGATCTCCTGGCCCTCGGAGACCTCGTCGGCGGGGTTGGCCACGCGGTGGGGGGCCATCTCGGAGACGTGGAGGAGGCCATCGAGGCCGGGGAGGATGGTCACGAAGGCGCCGAACTCGACGACCTTGGCCACCTTGCCCATGTAGGTCTGGCCCACCTCGGCGGACTGGATGAGGTCGCCGATCATCTTGAGGGCGATCTGCAGCTTCTCCTGGTTGGGGCCGGCGACCTGGCAGAGGCCGTTGTCGTCGATGTTCACGGAGCAGCCGGAGACCTCGATGATGTTGCGGATGACGGCGCCGCCCTTGCCGATGACGTCGCGGATCTTCTCCTTGGGGAGCTGGAGGCTGTGCATCTGGGGGGCGTTCTTGGAGAACTCAGGCCGCGGGGCGGCGAGGATCTCGCCCATCTTGTCCAGCAGGTGCAGACGGCCGGCCTTGGCCTGGTCGAGGGCCTTGCTGAGGATCTCGGAGGTGATGCCGCCGATCTTGATGTCCATCTGCAGGGCGGTGATGCCCTTGGCGGTGCCGGCCACCTTGAAGTCCATGTCGCCGTAGTGGTCTTCCTGACCGGCGATGTCCGACAGGACGACGAACTTCTCACCGTCGGAGACGAGGCCCATGGCCACGCCGGCCACGGGGGCCTTGAGCTTGATGCCCGCATCCATCAATGCCAGCACGCCGCCGCAGATGGTGGCCATGGAGCTGCTGCCGTTGCTCTCGGTGATGTCGGAGACGACGCGCAGGGTGTAGGGGTTTTCCTTGGCGTCGGGGAGCACGGCCATGATGGAGCGCTCGGCCAGCATGCCGTGGCCCATTTCCCGGCGGCCGGGGCCGCGGTTGGGCTTGCACTCGCCCACGGAGTAGCCGGGGAAGTTGTAGTGGAGGTAGAACTTCTTTTTGTACTCCTCCTCGAGGCCATCGATGATCTGGATGTCATCGAGGGTGCCGAGGGTGGCCGTGACCATGGCCTGGGTCTCGCCGCGGGTGAAGAGGGCGGAACCGTGGGCGGCGGGGAGGAAACCCACTTCGATGTTGAGGGGGCGGATCTGGTCGAATTTGCGGCCGTCCAGGCGCACGCCCTGCTTGAGGATGGCGTTGCGGAAGAGGGTCTCCTTGAGGAGGTCGAAGGCGGCCTTCACGTCGGCCTTAAGCTCGGGCTTCTCGGCCGTGAGGTCGGCGATGACTTCCTTCTTGAGGAGGTCGAGGGTCTTGTAGCTCTCGATCTTCACCTTCATCGTCAGGGCGGCCATGAGCTTCTCGGCGTACTTGGCGGCGATGGCGTTGTAGACGTCCTGGTTGGTCTCGGTCTTGGTGGGGACGACCTTCGTCTTACCCACCTTGGCGCGCAGCTCCTCCTGGAGCTTCACGAGCTTCTTGATCTCGTCATGGCCGAAGGCGAGGGCCTTCACCATGTCGGCTTCCAGCACTTCCTGGGCGCCGCACTCCACCATGACGATGGCCTCGGAGGTGCCGGCCACGAGGAGGTCGAGGTCGCTGTTCGCGCGCTGATCCGTGGTGGGGTTCACGAGGAAGGCGCCGTTCACGCGGCCCACGCGCACGCCGGCGATGGGGTTGGGGAAGGGGATCTCGCTGACGCAGAGGGCGGCGGAGGCGGCCGTCATGGCGAGCACCTCGGGGGCATGCTGGCCGTCATAGCTGATGACCTGGGCCGTCACCATCGTGTCGTCGTTGTAGCCCTCTTCGAAGAGGGGGCGCAGGGGACGGTCGATGAGGCGGGAGGTGAGGGTCTCCTTCAGGGTGGGGCGGCCCTCGCGCTTGAACCAGCCGCCGGGGATCTTGCCGGCCGCGAAGACGCTCTCGCGGTAGTCCACGGTGAGGGGGAAGAAGTCGATGCCTTCGCGGGGGGCGGCGTGGCAGGCGGCCACGAGGACCATGGTGCCGCCCTGGCGGGCGACGATGGCGCCGTGGGCCTGCTTCGCGATGCGGCCGGTCTCGAAGGAAATGGGCTCGCCGTTGGTGAGGCTGCCCGTCACGGTGGTGGGGCTGAAAGTGAGTTCGTTCATGGGATCTCCAGGGCCCGGATGGCCCTACATGCGGGGGTGAGCCATCCCGGCTCGAGGGGCCCCCGTGGGTTTTCCGTCTCAACGGTTAAACCTGCGATCCCTCCATGAAATCCCTTTCACATGAAAGGGGCTTCCTGCAGAGGTCGCCGCCGCGCGGGGGCGGATTCGACCTAGTCATCCTACCACTGCCCTGGGGATTACCCTTGGTTTGGGGGGAGACTGAGCCGGGGGCCCGTGATTTGAGGGAATTGTCACCTGGAGGAATGTCTGGTTCTTGTTAGCATGAAGGTTCTGGCTCCCAGATCGATGGCCGGAAGATTGCGAGCTTCCAGCACTCGCCATTTCAACTCCAGTCAGCCATGCTTTCACCCTTGCAGGACCCAGGTCGATCCCACAGATGTTGATTGCAGCCACACCCCTTTCCGTCTTCTTGCACACTCCCGGGGTGCGCTACCTGCTTGGCCTCCTGGGGGCAGGTTGTTTGGCGTGGGTGTTCATCACGTGGCTGGCCCCTCTGGGATGGATGGATCACCCCGATGAGCGCAAACCTCATGAGCGGCCCACGGCTCGGACCGGCGGGCTCGCGTTGGCCTTGGCCTGGCTTGCCCTGATATTGCTGAACCAGCGGCCACTCGACCTGAATCCGCTCGAATTAACTGGGTGCTTGGGCCTGAGCATTCTCGGCTTCATCGATGATCGCCATACCCTGAGCCCGAAACCCAAGGCGGTCCTTGGCCTGACCTTCGCGGCCGTCATCGCCTTTGGAGTCGCTGCAGAACTCCATGCCCGGGTTCCCATGGTCTTCCTGTTGGGGGTGAGAGTCTCCACAGAGCCCACCATCACCTTTATCCCTTTGCTGCTCTGGTTCTGGAGCATCCCCCAGGCCTTCAACCTCTCGGATGGCCTCAATGGATTGGCCATTGGACTGTTCGGGATCGCCATGGCCGTGGTGGGTGGGGTGGGGCTTGGGCAGTCCCCGGCCTTCTGGGGCGCCTGGACCGCCATCCTCCTGCTGAATTTTCCACGGGCCCGCCACTTCCTCGGAGATTGCGGTTCTTTGGGGATGGGGGCGGTGATGTCCATCCTCATGATTCGCTGGGCGTCCTCCCAGGACACCGGCCTCGCCCTATGGGTGGGAGCCTATTGGGTGGCGGATGTGACTGCCGTGGTATTGATCCGCTTCGCGAATGGAAGGCCCCTGGGGCAGGGGGACCTGAACCACCTCCATCATCGGATGCTGGAACTCACCGGGAGGCGGGTCCTCATCGCGACGCCGCTGCTGCTCTTGATGGGGGGATCGCCCATGCTCAAAGCGGTCGCCCATCCAGTCGCCCAGGTTGGATCCCTTCTGGGCCTCATCATGCTCATCATTTTTGCGGTGGTGCATGTGGCGCACGCGGTTCGAGAGCCGGTCCGCCTTCGGGCCTCCAAGGTCCCAGATCCGGAATCGGGCGCCTTCCCCGTGGAATCGGCGGAACTCTGATCCTTTCCCTTGAAATATGAAACACTGGGCTGATCAACGCGATTGGCCCTGATGGAGAATGTTGGACGATGCCTCATTCACTGCGTGTACTGCGAATCTTGGCTTTGGGAGGGCTGCCGGCACTGGCCCAGATGGCCGCTCCAGGCGTTGATCTTCAGGCGCTGCGGAATGCCGCAAGTGCGAGCGGCCCCGCGGGGGTTACTGATGCGGTGCCTCGGGCCTCGGCGATTCCCACCCAGGAGCTGCCCCCCGATGGAGTCCGCCGGGAGGATGAACGTCTGGATCGCGAGATCCGGGCCCTGAAGCGCGCGGAAAAGGGACCCAGGCGGTTTGCGTCGGACCTCTTCGAGGTTCGGCAAAGGGGATCGGCGGCCACGGAAGGCGGCGTCGCGGAAGACTACGTGCTTGGCGTGGGGGATCGTCTCCAGCTGAACGTCTTCGGCAGTGCCACCTTTGAGATTCCGGTGCAGGTGGACGGCAAGGGTGAGATCGTGATTCCCAAAGTGGGAAGCGCCAAAGTAGCCGGGAAGACCTTGGCCCAGGCCAAAGCGACCGTGCAGGGGCTCGTGGCCCGCAACTTCAGCCGGAGCGTGGCTGAACTGCAAGTGGTCAAGCTCCGGGAAGTCCGGGTGTTTGTCATGGGCGAGGTGTATAAGTCCGGTAGCTACCTCGTGCCCAGCCTCAGCTCCTTGGTGAATGTGCTGGGATTGGCCGGTGGCCCCACCGCCCTGGGCAGCTACCGGGATATCCGCGTGATGAGGGGTGGGCAGCGGGTGTTCTCCCTCGACCTCTACCCATTACGCGCCGAGGGGATGGGAAATGCCAATTTCGCCCTCCAGAGCGGGGACACGATCTTCGTGCCGGTGGCTTCTCATCAAGTCCTTTTGGAGGGGGCCTTTGCCCGGGTTGCCTTGGCTACTCCGCAGGAGGGCCTGCGCCTGGAAGCGGAGAAGAAAGATTCGGAACGCTTTGCGACCGATAGTGGGGAGCGAGATCGCCTGCGGTATCGGGAGAGGTTGGAGCGAGAGGTAAAGGCCCTGCAGGATCGGCTCCACCCCAAACCCAGGACCTCTGAGCCCGACGGCGATTCAATGCGGTATCCCCGGGTTTCCGGTCAACCGACGGCAATCCAGGTACCCGAATTGACCTTCCTGGAGCGACAAGCCGCCGAAGACCGGTTGGTCACCCTCCAAAAAACCCTCGACGACCTTCGGCCGGCCCTCCCCGGCGAGCAGCGGGTTCCATTGGACCCCCGCACGAAGGAGCCCATCTGGGTCCAGGCCCAAGACGAACGATCCGAGTGGTTGCGGCGGTGGGAAGACACCGGCCAGGCGCCTGCCATGCAATTCGAGATCAAGCCTGGGGAATCGGTGGCCACCCTCGCTTCCTTCGCGGGCGGATTGCTTCCTGAAGCGGGTAACGGCACCCTGGCCCTCCGCCGACGGAGTCCTGAAGGCGTTCTGGACGGGCAGACGGTTTCCATGACGTCCGCAGGGAATGTGTTCCTTCAGCGGGGCGACACGCTTTCCGCCCTCCCCCGGCGAGAAGCCACCGGCAAGGTGGTGACTCTGGCGGGGTGGGCTCGGATCCCGGGCCCCTACGCCCGCCTCGAGGGATTGACGGTCGGGACCCTCCTCCGCCGTGAACAGGCCGTGTTGCCGGATACCTACCGGTCCCGTGGCGAGATCCTCCGCACCTTCCCCGATGGCCACACCCAGATCCTGCCCTTCGATGTGGAGCGGGCCTTGGCTGGGGAGAGGGGCCACGATCTGAAACTGGAGGACAGGGACCGCATTGAACTTTTTAGGGTTCGCGATCTTCGGATGCTGGAGACAGTCCGCATCTCGGGCCCATTGACCCGTCCAGGCCTCTTCCCCTGGCACGAGGGCATGCGGGTTTCCGATCTCGTCTTCAGGGGCGGCGTCCCAAAGAAGTCCGCCAATCGGTTGGTGGTGGAGTTGGCCCGATCCCGAAGTGGTCAGCCCAGTGAGATCCGGAAGTTGGACTTGGAGAAACTCCTCTCCACCGAAGCGCAGAGCCCCGTGTCCTTGCTGGATGAGTCCTTGAATCCAAAGCTCGCGCCGGATGACCAGCTGAGCCTATACGAAAAGCCTGAATTCAAGGTCCACCGGGTGGTCCGCCTCTCAGGGCAGGTCGCCCGCCCGGGTGAGTATGCGCTGGACGGTACCGTGACATCCCTTCGCCAAGTTCTGGCCCGTGCGGGTGGCCTCACGGAGGAAGCGATGCCTCAGGCAAGCATCTTCCTGAGAAGATTGGAAAAAGCTGATAGTTCACTTACCCGCGCCGCGGAGGAGAGCGGGCTCGGCTCCCAGGACCCCACGGCCAAAGGGGTCAACGAGATCCTGCAGCGTTTGAATGAAACGAAGCGCCAGCCCACGACGGGCCTGCTTCTTCAGAACCCCGTGCTCCATGGGCTCGCCACCGGCAACCTGAACCGGCTGGTGGTCAACTTCAAGGCGGCCCTCAGTGGGGACAAGGCGGCAGATGTGGAACTGCAGGATGGAGACGAGATCATCATCCCGAGGAAGGTCCAGGCCGCCTACGTGGTGGGCGAAACGGCAAGCCCCTTCGGTGCCTACAATGTTGCCTCGGGGACTTCCGTCAAAAACCTTCTCCGCCTGGCGGGTGGGCTGACTCGCAACGCCGACTCCTGGAACGTCCGCCTCCTGAAGGCCGACGGCCGGATCATCGACTCCTGGGTGAACTCCCGGAAGGTAGAGCCCGGTGATACGGTGCTCGTGCCCCAGCGCATCCGCCGCGACACCTCCTGGCAGGAGAACCTGGCCGCCCTGACGCCCATCGCGCTCATCCTGAACGCCGTGAAATAGCCTCCGGGCCGCTGGTATCCTTGAAGGCCCCGCCGAGCGGGGCCTTTCCTTTGAGTTCCCGATGATCCTGCGCAAGGAATACTGGTTCGAAGCCGCCCACTTCATCTACAACCACCCGGGCAAGTGCCGGAACCTGCACGGGCACAGCTACAAGCTGTTCGTGTGCATCGAGGGCACGCCGGTGGTGGAGACGGGGATGATCATCGACTTCGATGACCTCTCCAAGGTGGTGAACGAGAAGGTGATCCAGCGCCTGGACCACCGCTTCCTCAACGACCTCATCCCCCTCTCCACGGCGGAGAACATCAGCGTGTGGATCTGGGAGCAGTTGAAGCCCGCCCTGCCGGGCCTCTGCCAGATCGAGGTCTTCGAGACGACGGATAACTGCGTGATCTACCGGGGGGCCTGATGCGCCGAGGTCTTCTGCTCCTTCCCGCCCTGCTGCTCTTCACGGGCTGCGAAACCCTGAACCCCGTCGTCGCCCTGCGCGAGGCGGCGGGCCAGCTGCGGTTCAGCCTGGATCGCGTGGAGCCCCGGCTCGAACTGACCTGGCCCCTGGATCAGAGCCGTCTGCACCTGGGCATCGTGCTCGGGGTGGAGAATCCCAGCGCCACCCGGATCAACGCCCGGGGCCTCAAGGGCGATCTGAGCATGGTGCACGCGGGCAGCTCCCACGCCATCGGCCGGGTGCTCTTCCCCGAAGGCATCAATCTCGAGCCCAAGGCCCGGGGCACGTTGCGCGCCGAGCTCTCCCTCAGCTACAGCGAACTCAAGGCCGCCTGGGATCCCATCCGCAAGGTCGTGGGCCAGAAGGAAGCCGCCCAGTGGAAGCTGGATGGCTCCGCGAAGCTGGAAGCCTACGGCCTGCCCTTCGACGTGCCCATCCACGCCACGAAGGGTTCCGGGAAGTGATCCGCTGCATCGTCTTCGACCTCTGGAACACCTTGGTACAGAGCCGGGGCGGGAGTCCCTTCCAGCAGGTGCGTGCGCTGCTGCGGGAAGATCAGCGCGCCGCCTATCCCGAGCTGGTGCGGGATGGCATGGGCCATGACCACGCCACCGCGGAGGCCTTCCTCGCCAGCTGGCGGGATCGGCTCGGGCTGGAGGAAGCCCAGGCCCAGGCCATGGCCCAGGCCTTCGCCACGGCGGATGCGGAGGCCCAGCTCTTCCCGGAGACCCTGGCCGCCCTGGATCGCACCCGCGAACTGGGTCGCCTGGCCATGCTCAGCAACACCCAGCGCTTCGATCTGGAGCTGATGGCGCGCCTGGGCCTGGACCCCTACTTCCGCATCAAGGGAATCAGCGCGGAACTGGGCGTCCTGAAGCCCGAACCGGGGATCTTCGAGGCCATGCAGCAGAAGCTCGGCCTCTTTCCCGGCAACCTCGTGATGGTGGGGGACAGCTGGACCGACGACGTGGAAGGGGCCCTTGCCGCCGGCTGGACGGCCATCTGGGTGAACCGCAAAGGCCTTCCCAGGCCGGATCACGACCCCGAAGCCGAACTGGTGGAAGTGGACAGCCTCGATCAGGTGCCCCTCGTCGTGGAGCGGCTCCAAGCTGGGATGCGCTGTTCCACCTGCCTGGGGTAAAGGAAGAACGCGAAGGGCGCGAATGCCCCTTCGGGGCGCGAAGAGCGCGAAGGACGTACCGAGCGGAGGCTCCGCACATGGCTTCGCGGGCATCTTGAACCGGGATGAATCCATGGGCCGTGCGGCCTGGCGCGCCGAAGCGTCCGTTCATCTCCGACCTATCCCGGCCCTCCCTTCCCGATGCGACCCCAACGCGGCCCCCAAAAGGCCGCGCCGGGGTCGCATCGGGAAGCGCGCCGCCCTCGCGGCGCGGGCCGAAGGCCGGAGGGCCTTGCCCGAAGGTGCATTCGCGTGGCGCGCAGCGCCCTTCGCGTTCCGCTTTTATCCCGGCAGGATCTCGAGCCCCACCGTATGCCGAGCGACATCATTCCGCTCGATCCAAGCGACCTTGGCACCGAGGGCCCGCGCCAGATCCAACAGGCCTTCCCGGGCTTCACCCAGGAGGCCGGGGGCGGTGTCGGGGTGCACGGCCAGGCGCACGGTGGCGCCCTGGAGGCGATCGCCCTGGCGGGCAAGCTCGCGGTAGACGCGCAGGAGGATGGTTTCGGCGCTGGGCAGGCGGCCGCTGCCGGCGCAGGCGGGGCAGGGGTGGCTGAGCTGGCGCTCCAGGCTGGGGCCCGTGCGTTTGCGCGTCATCTCCACGAGGCCGAACTCGCTGAGGGCGGCGGCCCGGGCGTGGTTGCGGTCCCGCACCAGCTCCTCCTGGAGCCGTGCCATGACCTCTTCGCGGTGCTCGGCCAGGAGCATGTCGATGAAGTCCACCACGATGATGCCGCCCAGGTTGCGGAGGCGCAGCTGGCGCACGATCTCGGGGATGGCTTCCATGTTCGTGTGGAAGACGGTCTCCTCCAGATCCTTCTTCCCCACGTAGCGGCCCGTGTTCACGTCCACGCTGACGAGGGCCTCGGTCTGGTTGAGGACGATGGAGCCGCCGTGGCGCAGGTGCACCTTGGGGCTGCGCGCCGCCTCGATCTCCTGTTCGATGCCGAAGGCTTCGAAGATGGGCAGGTCGGAGGTGAAGGGCTTCACCCGGTCGGCCCAATCCGGGTGCAGCTTCTGGACGATGCCGCGGACCTCCTCGTACACGGCGGCGTCGTCCACCCAGAAGGAGGCGACCTCCTCGCGGAACATGTCGCGGAGCACCTTGTGGAGGAGGCGCAGATCCTGCCAGACGAGGCCCGGCGCGGGCACGCGGGTGGCCTGGGCCTGCACTTCCGTCCAGAGGTCGCGCAGGAAGGCCACGTCGGAGAGGAGATCCTCATCCTTCTCGCCGATGGCGGCGGTGCGCACGATGAAGCCCTCGCCGGGGCCCGCGTGCTCCCGGATGAGGGCGCGCAGTCGATCCCGCTCCGCGGAATCGGTGATCTTGCGGCTGATGCCGATGTGGTCGATGCCCGGCATGTAGACGAGGAAGCGGCCGGGGAAGCTGAGGTGGCGCGAGAGGCGGGGCCCCTTGGTGCCGATGGGATCCTTCACCACCTGGACGAGCACCTCGTCGCCCTCGTGGAGGGGGGGCAGGGGCGCGGGCGGCGGCGGTTCCTCGGGGACTTCGCCATCCTCGGCCTCATCCTCGGCATCGGCGCCTAGGCCCGCGGCCGCGAGCCGCTGGCTGACGGGGTCATCCAGGTAGAGGAAGCCATCCTTGGCGGTGCCGATGCCCACGAAGGCGCTCTGCATGCCGGGGAGGAGCTTGGCCACCCGGCCCTTGTACACGTTCCCGACCAGGCTCTTGCTGGTGGCCCGCTCGATGAACAGCTCGCAGAGCTGGCCGTTCTCGAGCAGGGCGATGCGGGTCTCCAATGGGGTCGCATTGACCACCAGGGACTTCCGGACGTCCATGGGTTGTACCTCTCTTCGAACCCGGCCAAGGGGGGACTCGCCCACCTTCCCAACACCACCAGGCCATGCCAGACCGGGGGGTGCTTCTTTTATACCACAGACGCCCAATTCCCCCCGGACAGGGAGCTCCTCAACGGGCCCCGGCTGCCCATGCGGCGCCGGACCCGGTGACCCGAGAAGCATGAACGCGAAGGGCGCTGTGCGCCACGCGAATGGACGCCTCGGTCAAGGCCCTCCGGCCTTCGGCCCGCGCCCATGTCGTGGGCGCGCTTCAGGGGGTGGGCGGTGGATGGTCCTTGGAAGCCATCCCTCGCCCACCCCCTGAAGGGAGGGCCGTGCTGGGGCGTAGGACACGGTTCCTGACTTGGAAAGCAGGCGCGGGTCCGCCCATGGCGGGTCATTCCGGGGCACGATGCGCGCGAATGGGAATTCGAAGCCCTCGGCCCCGAAATCCCTTCGCGCTCTTCGCGTGGCCCGAAGGACCTATTCGCGCCATTCGCGTTCCCAATCCGGTGCCCCTGAGGGGCTAGACGGCGAACGCATCCTCGATGTGGGGCGTGCGCTCCTGGGCTTCCTTGGAGGTGATGCGGTTCTTCTCGTCCACGAAGACGACCTTGGGCTGGCGGGTGGCGTTCTCCTCCTCGGTCATCCAGCCGTAGTTGGCGATGATCACGAGGTCGCCCTTGGTGACGAGGTGGGCGGCGGCGCCGTTGATGCCCACTTCACCACTGCCGGGGATCCCGGGGATGACGTAGGTGGAGAGGCGGGAACCGTTGGTGACGTCGTAGATGTCCACCTTCTCGCCCTCGAGGAAGCCGGCGGCTTCGATGAGGAGGGGGTCGATGGTGATGGAACCCACGTAATCCAGGTCCGCCCGCGTCACGGTAGCGCGGTGGATCTTCCCTAGCAGGAAATGTCGCAGCATCTGTCCTCCGGTCCAGGCCACCCATCGAGGGGGTCCCGGCCAACAGACAAGGATGGGGCTCCTTGGAAGGAAAATCCAGGGTCGAAATCTTACCAAGGGAGGCCCGGAGGTTAGAGGCTGGAGGCGGTTCAGGCACCTCCAGCCTCCAGCCTCCGGTCTCCCGTCTTAGTCGAACAGCACCACGTGGAGATCCACGCCGACCCGGGGCAGGGGCACAGGCGGGGGAGCCAGGGGCAGCCGGAGGCAGTCGCGGATCTCGGCTTGGATGGACACGTCGAAGCCCTTGCGCAGCTCCCAGCGGCCATCGATGAGGAAGTAGGCGCGGTCGCGGTAGCGGGGATCGATGGCGATGTAGGGGCGCTCCGGCAGGCGGCCGAACTTCTTGGCGAGGCCGGGGGGCATCCCGCCCTTCTTGGCCAGGCCGGGGGGTACGTGGTCGCCGTGCCGGCCCTTGTCCTTGTGTTTGTTGCCGTGACCCTTGCCTTGGGGAACCGCCAGCAGGGTGAGTGAAAGGAGGAGGGGAATGCTCATGGAAACCTCCGGGCTGGGGTGACCCCAGCATACGCCAAGCGGGGGAGCCGGTCAGGGCTCCCCCGCTGATTCGGTGCTCTGCCTAGGCTTGGCCTGGGCTCAGGGTCACGTTGAGCACGGCCTCATCGTGGCTGGGTGCCAGGATGACGTTATCGATGAGCCGGGTGGCGCCCACGTAGGCGGCCACGCAGAGGGCCACGGTGCGATCCACCTCGCCCTGGTGGCCATCGAGGGTCTGGGCATCCACGAGCTCGAGGTACTGGAGCTGATCCACGCCCTTCATGGGCTCGGTGAGCGCGGCCCGGGCGATCTCCAACAGGTGGGCGACCTTGCGCTCCCCGGCGTGGAAGGCCACTTCGGCGGCCAGGAGGCCGCGGCTGATGCTGAGGGCGCGGCCGCGCTCCTCCTCGCTGAGGTAGGCGTTGCGGCTGCTCATGGCGAGGCCGTCCTCCTCGCGGATGGTGGGGACCACGACCACGTCCACGGGCAGGTTCAGATCCCGCACCATGCGGCGCACGACGAGGGTCTGCTGGAAATCCTTCTGGCCGAAGAAGGCGAGATCGGGTTCCACGATGTTGAAGAGCTTGGCGACCACGGTGGCCACGCCGCGGTAGTGGCCGGGGCGGTACTGCCCGCAGAGGGGCTCGGCGAGGCCGCCGGGCTCCACGAAGGTCTGGAAGCCGCTGGGGTAGATCTCGGAGGCATCGGGGAGGAAGAGCACCGTGGCGCCCCAATCCAGGCAGAGGCCCTGGTCGCGCTCGAGATCCCGGGGGTACTTGCTGAGGTCCTCGCCCTGGCCGAACTGGGTGGGGTTCACGAAGATGCTCACCACGGTGGCATCACAGCGGGCGGCGGACTGTTTCACGAGGGCGCCGTGGCCTTCGTGGAGATAGCCCATGGTGGGCACGAAGCCGATGCGCTTCCCCTTCGCTCGAAGGGTCTTCAAGAGGACCCGAAGGTCGGCGATGCTGCGGACGATGCGCATGGATAAAGATCTTTCCTTCTCAGGACAGGAGGGGGGCGATCGGTAGCTCAGGGGCCCCCGGGGCCGGCCAGGTTGGAATTTCCCGGCTGCCACTGGGCCACCTGGGAACGGACGGCCTCTGCAAGCGTATAGGATTCATCGGCATTGGGGAAGGCGCCATCTCGTACGTCCTGGGACCAGTGCTGAAGCGCGGACTGGAGGGTCCCATACCCATCGGCATAGACCCTTACGAATTTAGGTTTGTGTCCCTGGATGAGACCGAGCAGATCATGCAGCACGAGCACCTGCCCCGAGCAGTGGGGGCCGGCGCCGATGCCGATGGTGGGGATGCGCAGGGTCTCCGTCACGCGTTGGGCGAGGTCCGAGGGAATGCCCTCCAGCACCAGGGCGAAGCAACCCGCCGCCTGGAGCTTGTGCGCGTCCTCCAGGATCTGGATCGCGTGCTCAGCGTCACGCCCCTGGACTTTGAACCCCCCCATCATGTGGACGCTCTGAGGGGTGAGGCCCAGGTGCCCCATGACGGGGATCTCGGCGTCCACGAGCGCGTGCACCATGTCCAGGCGTTTCGGGCCGCCCTCGAGCTTCACGGCGGCGGCTCCGGCGCGGATGAAGGCGCCGGCGTTGCGCAGCGTGTCCTCCTTGCCCAGATGGAAGCTCAGGTAGGGCATGTCGGCGACGAGGAGGGAGCGGGGCTGCGTGCGCGCCACCGCTTCCACGTGATGCAGCATCATCGCCATCGTCACGGGCAGCGTGTTGTCGAAGCCTAGCAGCACGTTGCCCACGCTGTCGCCCACGAGGGTGATGTCCACCACGGGGTCCGCGAGTTTCGCGCTGAAGGCGTCGTAAGCCGTCGTCATGACGAGCCTGCGCCCTTCGGAAGCCCAGCGCAGGAGCTGGGGGATGGTGACCTTGGCCGAAGCCGGGGCTGGATGATGGCTCATGGTGGGTCTCCGCTGGGGCGAGTCGAAGCCGGGGAGACATTGGACCATGAGCGGGCGGCATTCTGCGTTCAGAGAAAAACAGAACCGCGAATGGGACCCGGATGATCCCGGGTTCGCCTCCACCGGGTCAGGCGTTTTAATTCGCGTCCATTCGCGTCACTCGCGGTTCCAGCTTCTACCGCTCTGGGAAATTCACCGCCGGGAGGTTGGCTTGAGTCGGCGTCCAATCAGCCAGGGGATCCCCACGCTCGGGGAGCACGAACTTCAGGCCGCTGGCGGTGACGGCCTCCTGGAATCGATGGAGGTCGGGCCGACCGAGGAAGGGCGTGGTGAAGAGCTCGCCCACCCGGTTCCACACCTGCTGGAAGCTGGGGAAGGCGTCCTGCAGCCGAGACATGGCGCCCAGGCGTTCGCCGCGGCGGAGCAGGGTGCGGGCGCTTTCGGAGGCTGCCTCCAGCACCTCGCTGGCGAACTGCAGATCCCGGGCGAGGGTCATGGCCTCGCCCCAGGCGCCGAGGGCTTCCTGATCGACGGGGTCCGAGGGGGGGGCGCAGGCGAGCAGGAGGCCATGGGCCCGCTGCCACTCCAGATCCAGCCAGCGCGAGCCCGCGCCCTCCACGGGGCCCTTCAAGGATTCCAGCAGGCTCCAGCAGCTCTCGGGCGCTTCGCGGTGGGCATCCTGGCACTCCCGGGCTTCGGCCTGCACCATTCGCAGCTGGGCGAGGCGGTGGCGCCAGACGAGGCCGGCCCCTTCGTACAGCTGGGCCGCCTGGCGGTAAAGGCGGGCGGCATCCCGCCAGGAGCCGCCGAAGCCGGCGATCTCCGCCTGGAGGAAGGCCTGGATGCCCTGCTCCAGAGGGGTGAGCTGGGCGCGCTGGCCGCCGAGGGCCTGAAGCTGGTGGTGCTCCGCGGACACGCGATCCCCGAGGGCCGCGAGGGTGCGTGCGCGCCACATGCGGGCGAGGGTGGCGGAGGCCTCCTCGCCGGCGCGCTGGAAGCGATCCACGGCCCGCTCGAGGTGGGAGAGGGCGGGGGCCAGGTGGTGCTGGAGGCTCTTGGCCATGCCCAGGTGCAGGTGGGCCTGGGCCTGGAGGAGCGGATCCCCATGGAGCCGCGCGGCCTGGAGGGCTTCCCGGAGGAGCGCGAGGGCGCCATCCATGTCGCCCTTGGCCATGCGAAGCACGGAGAGCACGAGCTGCACTTGCACGAGGGAGCGCACCTGTTGGCCGGACTCCGCGAGGCGCAGGGCGCTCTCGAGGAGGGAGGTGGCGCGCTCCATCTGGCTTTGGTTGCCGAGGGCCCGACCCAGCTCGAGCATCAGCTCCACCTGGTCCACGGCGTGGGCTTTGGTGCCCTGCGATTGGAGCAGCGCGAGGCCTTCTTCCAGGGCCTTGATGCCCTTGGGGAGGTGGCCCTGCAGCAAGTGGAGGCGGGCCAAGGCCAGGCGGATGCGGGGCTGCTCGGGATGCTGGGGCGCCTCCTTGAGGAGGTCCGCCGCGGCCATGATGGCCTCCCGCGCCTCGGGAAGGTGGCGGCGCCGCAGCTCGAGCATGGCCTGCTTGCGCAGCAGCCTGGCGGAGAAGGGCGGGGGCGGCGAGGGGAGCTCGGCCAAGGCGGCCCTCGCCTTCGCCAGGGCGGCAAGGGCCTGGGGCAGGGGCGCGGCTCCGCCGGTGTCGTTGGTGAAGAGCCCGCCACCGGTGGTGTGGGACCAGGCATCGGCCAGGTGCTCGAAGAGGCGGGCCTTGTCCAGGGGCGAGGGATGGAGGGCCAGGGCCTGATCCACCACGCGGCGCACTTCCACCGGCGTGCCGACGCCCTCCCGTTCCAGCACCTGCAGCACCCCGGAGAGGGCGCTCTGTTCATCCCCGGCGAGGCTCTGAAGGGAGACGCTGATGGGGCCGCGATCTCCCGCGCCCTTGAGGGCGCCGACGAGGGCGCGGGCCAGGCGCTTCAGTTCCGGCTGGGGGGTATGGGTCAGCACCAGCTCCCGCCAGCGGGGATCGGGGATCTGCGCCTCGAGGCCCTGGGCGAGCACGAGCTTGGAGCCCACGGCGCCCTGGAGGATGTCCTCCAGGGGATCGCCGGCGAGACCCAGCGCGCGGCCCAGAACCTCCACGGGCAGGGCGCGGTCGGCGAGGGCGAGCAGCCGCACGAGCGCCTGGGTGGCGGGATTCAGCCGGTGGAGGCGGCCCACCAGGACCGGGGACATGAGGTCGGAACCCGCGCGGAAGGTGGGGCGCTGGCCGGCCACGAGGGCCCATTGGCCCGCCTCCTCGCGCAGTTCCCCGGCCTGCTGGGCCAGCTCCACGAGGCTCTGCATGAGCCCCGGGTTGCCCAGGGAAGCCTGGAGGAGATCCTGCACGACGTCCTGGGGGATCTCGTGGTGGCCCAGGAGATCCTGGAGCACCTGCCGCATATCCTCGTCTTCCAGGCGGTTGAGTAGCACGATGGCGGCGTGGGGTTCGCCCTTGAGCTGGGCCACGAGGGGCTTCAGGCCGGAGCCCGAACTGCCGCTGGAAAGGGAGAGGAGCCAGGGCAGGGTGGAGCGGTGCACGAGCTCCCGGATGAGGGCGAGGGTCTCGGGCTGGGCCCGGTCCAGGCCCCAGAGGTGCACGAGGCGGGGGTGGTGCGTGGTGGCGAAGTCCAGGGCTTCGAGGGCACCCTGCAATTCCTCGGGATCCAGATCTCCCGCGGCGGCCTTGCGGCCCCCCGTGAGGAAGGCGAAGGCCGGCAGGCGGCGGGCGATGAGGCGGGCCACCGTGGGTTGGCGCGCGTAGAGATCCGCCTCTAGGCCGTGGAGGGTCTCCTCCAGGAGGTGCTGGATGAGGTGGGAAGGCCCCTCCTCGTGACCCAGGGCGAGGGTGTGCACCCACAGCCCTTCGCTCTCGGCCGCGGCGCAGGCCCAGGCCGCGAGGTGCTCCTTGCCGAGCCCCTCCTCGCCCATGAGGAGCACGATGCGCTCCATGGGGGTGGGGGCCGAGAGGCCGAGCATCAGGGATTTGAGGTAGGTGAGCTCCTGGCTGCGGCCGCGGATGGCGCGGCCCCGGGGCTGGGAGAGGATCTGGGGGGATTCCCAGGGCAGCGGGGCCGGGGCGCCGGGCCCGGGGTCGGCCCCGGAGAGGAGGCCGCGCAGGGGGGCCAGCGAGCCCGGGTCTTCCCCCAGCGCGCGGGGCAGGGTGATGAGGCCGGGGCGCAGCCCGATCACCTCCGGGTGGAGGTAGCGGGCCTGGTTGTCGGTGGCGAGGAGGCCCTCCAGGTGGCGTTGGAAGCCGTGGCGCTGGGCCGTGTTCCACTCCTCCCAGGCCCGCGCCAGGGGCGTTCCCGGCAGGTTCTGGAGGAACCACACTTGTTCCTCGTCAAAACCGAAGTGGACTTCCACCGGATCCATGGGCGTGGCGTCCTGGAATCGGGACAGGAAGATCTCCCGCAGGTGATCCAGAGTCCGATCCTCCATCCGGGGGGCCCACAGCTGGAGGAGGAACCGGGCCGCATCCGATTCCCGGCGCATGAGGTGGAAGGTGCTGCCCCCCTCCTTCGCCTCGCCGAGATCCTGCACCCAGGTGAGGCGGTGGGCGCCATAGGTGCGGATCAGATCCATGGCCGGAACCGGACAGGTGAGGGGATTGGGGACATGCCGGAAGTCTAGCGGAAGGAAATTCCCGGCTCTCCGGAAATTGCTGAAGAGCCCTATCCAGGCGGCGCAAACTCACGACCCCACTGGGATTGACTCAGGATTTCTGTTTGACCCATGTGCCGACGATCGTCACAATTGCAATGCTGATTGGGACAATGTGATCTGCTTCACGCGGCCTTTCGCCCTCGCGGAACGCCCTCTTCTTTCCCGGTCTTGGAGATGCCCATGGACGCTCAAACCAACATGGCCACTGCCGATGCCAACCCCTGGGCCTGGTTCGACAAGGAACACAGCGCCTCCACCCGCTTCATGGTGAGCGGTGCGATCTGGGCGCTGGTCGGCACTTTCTTCGGCCTGTTCGCGGCCACGGAGTACTGGGCCCCTGATCTCGTCCGCATCCTCCCCCAGCTGCAATTCGGGCGCATCCGCCCCACCCACATCAACGCGGTGGCCTTCGGGTTCATCTCCATGAGCACCGTGGGCGCGATCTTCTACGTGATCCCCGAGCTCTGCCGCACGAAGCTCTACAGCGAGCGCCTGGCCAACTTCCTCATGATCGCCTGGAACGCCGTGCTCATCGCGGGCGTGTTCTGCCTGACCAACGGCATCACCGAGGGGCGCGAGTACGCCGAGCTGCCCTGGTTCCTGGACATCCCCATGTTCCTCGCCCTGATGACCTACATCGTCATCGTCTGGGGCACGGTGCTGAACCGCCAGGAGAAGCAGCTCTACGTGACCACCTGGTACGTGGCCGGCACCACCCTGTGGTTCCCCGTGGTGTACCTCATCGGCAACCGCGTGTTCTTCCAGATGGACGGCATCGCCGACTCCATCGCCCAGTGGTTCTACGGCCACAACATCCTGGGCCTCTGGTTCACCACCAACGGCATCGGTCTCACCTACTACTTCCTGCCCAAGATCACGAAGAATCCCCTGTACTCGCACCTGCTGAGCATCGTGGGCTTCTCCACCATCGCGATGTTCTACACCCCCACCGGCACGCACCACCTGCTGCAGATGCCCGTGCCCGAGTGGCTCAAGGCCGTGGCGGTGATCAGCTCCGTGATGCTGCTCGTGCCCGTGATGAGCGTGCTCGTGAACTTCTTCCTGACCATGAAGGGCAAGTGGGGCATGATCGCCTCCAACCTGCCCCTGCGCTTCTTCCTGACGGCCATGTGGTTCTACCTCCTGACCTGCTTCACGGGGCCCTTCCAGGCCACCCGCTGGATCAACTGGTACCTCCACTTCACCCACTGGGTGGTCGGCCACGCCCACTTCGCCCTGCTGGGCACCTTCGGCTTCGTGGCCTGGGGCGCCATCTACTACTGCGTCCCCCGCGTCACCGGCAGGCAGTGGTACAGCCGCCGCCTCGCCAACGCCCACTACTGGCTGAGCCTCTCGGGAACCATCCTCATGATGATCGCCCTGACCGTGGCCGGCCTCGCCCAGGCCGCCGCCTGGGAAGAGGGCACCGTGGTGTACCGCACCGTCGTGATGGTGGCCCCCATGATGGGCCTCCGCGTGCTCAGCGGCCTGATGATCGTCGCGGGCCAAGTGCTGCTGGTCTACAACATCCTGATGACCGTGTTCGGCGCCGAGGCCCCCGCGGAAGCCATGGAATCCCAGGACTGAGGAATTGACGATGACCACTCAACGCGCCAACTACCTCTACCCCGCCATCGGAATGGGCCTGATCCTCAGCGCCATCATCTTCGTGGTGGTGCTCGTGCCCCGCTGGACCTTCAAGCCGGGCCAGCCCAAGGACCTCCGCAACTACACCGCCCAGGAGCAGCGCGGACGCACCGTCTACCGCCGCGAAGGCTGCTGGTACTGCCACTCCATGGCCAGCCGCCCCCAGGATTGGGATCACGGCGTGCGCAGCAAGGCGAGCGACTACTTCTGGGACAAGGACGGCCACCTGCTCGGCTCCGAGCGCAGCGGCCCCGACCTGGCCAACATCGGCGGCAAATTCCCCGATGAGTACCACGACCAGCACCACCGCCAGCCCCGCAGCCTGAAGCCCGGCAGCATCATGCCCAGCTACGACTACCTCTCCAAGGAGGAGATGGGCGACGTGATCGCCTTCCTCCAGGGCAACGGCCCCAACGGCACCCGCGCCCTCGACGTGGCCAACGGCGAGATGAAGTGGGCCTTCTTCACCAAGACGTGGAACCCCACCCTCCCCCGCGTGCGCACCATCCCCCGCGCCGACGTGCAGCCTGGCGACAAGGTCATCGGCGAGGTCAACCAGGACTACGTGACCGTCGAAGGCCAGCCCAACGGCTGGGAATGGGTCGCCAACTGGAAGCACGGCGTGCGTGAGCGCGAGGAGATCGCCTCCCGCAACTACGACGCCCACCCCGAGACCCCCTACAAGTACACGGCGGAGATCGAGGAGTTCATGTACGGCACCTCCCACGAGGCCCAGAACGCCAAGACCCCCCTCAACGCGCTGGCGACGAAGACCTACGCCAACGAAGACGAGCTGCACCACGCCCGGGAGAAGGATCCCAACGCCGCCGCCTGGACGGAAGTCTCCTTCAAGGAGCCCGAGGTGCTGCCCACGGACGTGGTCGGTCTCAAGGCCCTCGAGGCCCGCCGGGTCGTCGCCAACCAGGGGCGCGGCATCTACAACCAGAAGTGCTCCGCCTGCCACGGCCTCGATGGCAACGGCAAGGGCTGGGCCAGCGCAAGCATGACCCGGCGCGCGGCCAACTTCTGGGAGGACAAGTTCAAGGACTACCGGACGGACACCTGGTACTGGCGCATCAGCCGCGGCGTGCCCGGCACCCAGATGCCCCGGTGGGAGCTCATGAGCGGCCACCTGGGCGGCCTCCACGCCGATCAGCGCCTGTATCTCACGGCCTATCTGAAGTACATCTCCCAGAACAAGGGCCTCGGCAAGCTCCAAGGCACCGATGCCCCCAACGCGGGCGCGCCTCCCAGCGCCGCCTCCCAGCCCGCGGCGAAGTGAGGATCCCATGAGCCAGGACCCCATGCACCACGACGACGAGCCGATGGAGGAGGTCTCCGGGACCCGCATCGGACACGGCAAGGCGCCCTTCGTCCTTGTCCTCCTCTACTTGATCATTCTCGTCTGGGCCGTCCTCTCCTGGATCCGCCCCAGCGGCACCTAGAACCAGAGGTAGCGACATGCAGATCAAGCAGATCAACTGGATGCTCTCCCTGGTGGCCCTCGCGGGCCTGGCCACGCTCGGCTGTGCCGAGGGCGGGCTGGGTTCCAAGGCCCGGAAGGGCGAGCTCATCCAGGCCAGCAATGAAGTCCCCGCCGGCCTCGAAGGCACCGAGGTGGAAGCGCCCTACCCGCTGGGGCTCCCCTCCGCCGTGAAGGGGCGGGGGATCTACCAGGCCAACTGCGCCTCCTGCCACGGCACCCACTACACCGCCCAGGAGCGGCTCGACCTCGCGGCGAACAAGCCGGGCGTGCTCGACCGCCTGAAGGCCGAGGGTCGGGAGCCTGGCAATCCCAATGAAAAGGCCAAGGTCGGGCCCGATTTCGGCACCCGCGACTGGCGCTTCCAGCGCACGCCCGCGGAGCTCTACCAGCTCGTGGCCTACGGCAGCGACAAGGTGGAGCCCAAGGGCAACACCTTCATCCCCCGCACGGGCAAGGACGGCAAACCCCTGGGCCGCCTGCACCCCGGCCCCGATGGCCGGATGGGTTCCGGCTGGATGAGCCACATCAAGGATGACCGCGGGGGTGTGAGCGTGGCCGCCAACGATCCCATGCCCGTCTGGCACGCCATCTACTACGCCTGGTCCCGCTCCATCGTGGGTGTTGCCCCCGACCAGTACAAGAAGGTCTGGGATGTCTATGGCCAGAACTGCAACGTCTGCCACGGCACCATGGGCAAGGGCGACGGCCCGCTGGCCCGCACGATCGTGCCCGCCCCCTTCAACTTCCACAACCGCAAGGCCATGGCCGAGCAGACGGACGAGTTCCTGTACTGGCGCATCTCCGAGGGCGGCCAGTTCAAGACCATCCCCGAGAGCATCCAGAAGACCATGAGCCGCACGGCCCTCGGGCTCTATGTCCACCAATGGTCCGCCATGCCCGCCTGGAAGGGCGTGCTCACCCCCGAGCAGCGTTGGCTCGCGGTGGATGGCGTCCGCCTGAAGTCCTACGAGCAGGATTGAGGAGACGACGATGCAAGAAACGACGCGCCGTACCCTGCTCAAGGCCCTGACGTCCCTCCCCATCGTGGGCGGCGCCGTGGCCCTGCAGCATGTGATCCTCCGCTACTTCAAGCCCACCATGGCCGGCGGCCTCAAGGCCATGGCCGCCGATCCCGATAGCGCCGGTTCCTCCGAGCAGGAGATCGCCGACGTCTCGGAGCTCACGCAGCCCTGGGAGTTCAAGGAGTTCATCTACATCCGCAAGTCCGTGGAATACAGCAGCCGCAAGTTCCAGGGCGCCAAGATCCCGGCCTTCATCGTGCGCCTCCCCGAGGAGTACATCGCCGACAAGAAGGATCCGAAGGCCGCCTACGTGGTCGTGCAGCGCATCTGCCCCCACCTGGGCTGCACCTTCAACTTCATCCCCAACAGCGAGGAACTGGCCGGCGGGTACAACTACAAGGCCCCCGCGCCCTTCCATCCCTATTTCGCCTGCCCCTGCCACCTCTCGGTGTACGACCCCACGCGCCCTCAGGTGATCGCGGGCACCGTGGCGGGCAAGGCCTTCGACAAGCTGCCGGGCAAGGTGGTCTCCGGACCCGCGCCCCGTCCGCCCCGCACCATGTCCTTCGATATCCGTGGATCCAAGATCTACATCACGGATACCGAGGGCGGCGGTGTGGGTTAAGGGAGAACCGATGCTGATCAAGTTCTGGAGCTTTCTGCAGGGCCTCCTCCCCCGCCGCGGGGTGGTGGGCCACGTCTATCACGGCGTCCTGAACGCCCCCGTCAACTTCTTCCAGTGGTTCATGGAGCGCTGGGACAAGATGGACCTCTTCGACGAAACCCACGTCGAGAAGGCCAAGACCAACCCTTTCTACGCCATCGGCGGCATGTGGTACTGGGTCTGGATGCTCGTGATCGCCAGCGGCGTGCTGCTGATGATCTACTACGTTCCCGACACCAGCCAGGCCTTCGTCTCCATCGAGCGCATGCAGGCCAACTGGAAGTGGGGCGAGATCCCCATCGGGGCCCTGATCCGCGGCATCCACAAGTACGGCGCCGACGCCTTCATCATCCTGGCGACCCTCAAGGTCTACCGCATGTGGTTCACGGGCGGCTACAAGAACGGCCATGAGCTCAGCTTCATCGTGGCCCTGCTCCTGCTCATCATCGGCATGTACTCCGGCCTCACGGGCTACCTGCTGATCTGGAACCAGCGCGCCCTGTGGGCGACCAAGGTGATGGCCACTTTCCCGGGCTACCTCGACCAGAACCCCAGCTGGATCCCCGGCGGCGACTTCATCAACTGGACGAACCAGGGCAAGACCACGGCCCAGATCCTGCTCGGCGGCACCTCCATCGGCCCCGCCACGGTGACGCGCTTCTACGCGTTCCACTTCATGCTCAGCTTCCTCGTCATGATCTTCTTCGAGCTGCGCGTCTACCATCGCGGCTTCAAGCGGATGAACATCAGCCGCTGGACCAAGTTCATCCTCTTCATGATGCTGGCCGGCATGGCCGTCCTGATCCCCGCGGCCCAGGGCAGCCCCGCCAACCCCGAGGTGACGCCCAACCCGATCCTCAGCGATTGGTACTTCCTCGCGATGTACCACATGCTCAAGCTCCAGGATCCCTACCTCGCCACGGTGCTCACCGTGGGCGTGCCGGCCCTCGTGTTGCTGTCCCTCTTCATGGACCGCCGCCCCGAGACGGGCTTCAAGGAGCGGGCCATCGCGAACTGGATCGGCATTGGTGGCCTGATCTACTTCATCGTCTTCAGCTTCCTCATCATCAACAGCATCGCGGACCTGCACCGGGACGCACCCCTCTGGTACTACTCCATGGGCCTCTTCCTGCTCATCGGGTACTTCCAGGACTGGGGCTACGTGATGAAGCGGGATGGCAAGCAGTGGTGGGAGACCTTCCACGTCTTCTTCGTGGCCTTCCTCCTCGTCTCCATGAGCGCCAACACGCTGTTCCACTACTTCGGCGACATCCGTGAATGGAACGTGGCCGCGGCCGCGGAACTGCCCAAGGTGCTGGCCGCCCACCCCGGGTTCACCCAGGACCAGGCCCTGGACTTCCTCGAGAAGACCAAGCCCACCCTCAACCTCTGGCTCACGCCCGCCGCCACCCTGGCGAAGGGGATGCCCAAGGGGATGGAACTCTGGAAGCTCCACGTGGCCCTCTGGTTGATCATCCCTGCCGTGGGCACCGTGGTCGGCCTGTTCCGTTGGGGCGCCAAGCGCGATGCCCTCCTCGATGCCGCGGCCGCCAAGGCCAAGGCGAAGACCGCCGGAGCCTAGGCCATGTATTCCAACGGGCGAATCAAGACCAGCAAGTGGGTGGGGATCATCCTCGCCGTGATCCTGCTGAGCCAGTGCATCGCCCATTGGAAGGCCTTCTTCGCCAGCGCCGGATTCATGAGCTACTTCGTGTTGATCGCCACCCTGACCCTCTTCCTCCTCCTGATGGTGGGGCTGATGGTGGTGGTCTACGCGGAGGAGAAGGTCCAGGGGAAAGTCCAGCACCCCCGGCCGTGGTTCGACCGCATGGCTGACCGTTTCTTCCTGATTCATTCCGATTCGACGAGGGGTTGACCGTGAAAAAACGGAACATCTTCGGAACCATCTTCCTGGTCTCAGGCCTGGGGATCTTCTTCGTGCTCGGCGCCAACAGCATCTCCGCGGAGCTGCACGACGTCCTGCATGAGGCCCCCATGGGCGGGAAGATGCGGCAAAAAACGGCCCCCGCTCCCGTGAACAAGGCGCTCGACGGCATCCTGTTCAAGAGCTATCCGACCGTGGGCGACCTGCCGCACATGCAGGCCGACTTCGGCAACAAGGGCGTGAGCACCAGCGACAACCCCTTCCAGCAGTTCAACGTCGTCCGGTGGATGGGTTGGGCCTTCGTGATCGCGGCGCTCGCCGAGATCGGCGTGGCCTACTGGACCCGCACCAAGGTCCAGGTCGAGGAGTAGGAGGCGCCATGTACAAGAAATTCCTCCAGCTCACGAAGAACCTCACGGTCTCCCTGGAAAAGGGCGTCAACTTCCTCACGACCCATGAGCACAACCCCCTGTATTTCCACGGGGCCCTGCCGCTCTACACCTTCTGGTTCCTGATCTTCTCCGGGATCATGCTGTGGATGTACTACATCCCCACCCTGGAGCGCGCCTGGTCCAGCGTGAACTACATCACCAGCCTGCCCGTGTTCCTCAAGGACGCCGCCGGCCACCTGGTGCTCGACAAGAACGGGGCCCCCATCGTGGACGCCGTGAACTCGGCCACGGGCATCCCCTACGGCGCCGTCGTGCGCGGCATCCACCGCTGGGGCGCCGCCGCCATGATGATCACCACGCTGCTGCACATGTTCCGCGTGTACTTCACGGATCGGCACCGCAGCTGGCGCTGGCTCCCCTGGATCTCCGGCGTGTTCCTGCTCCTCTTCGTCCTCTTCGTGGGCATCACCGGCTACCTCCTCGTGTGGGACGCCCGGGCCTACCGCATGGTCGTGGAGACCCAGGACTGGCTCCGGGCCATGCCCCTCATCGGCAACTGGTCCGCCGAGTTCCTCGTGGGCGGCACGGGCATCAACGACTACACCCTCACTCGCTTCTTCTTCTTCCACATCGGCGGGGCCACGCTCCTCTTCGTGCTGGTCTGGGTGCACTTCATCCGCCTGCACGATCCCGTGGTCACCCCCAGCCGGGCCACGAACTTCCTCACCCTCGGCTTCATCCTCGTGGCCGCCGGCGCCCTGCCCGCCATCAACATCACCGAACAGCTGATTCAGCAGTTCCCCTCCCTGGCCTCGGATCGCGCCTACATCGGCTCCGATTCCCCCGCCCAGATCGGCGTGCTCGTGGAAACCATGCGCTATGACGCCTGGTACCTCTTCCCTTACTACCTGATCAACAAGGCCGGTGTCGGTGGCGCCTGGGCCATCCTCGGCGCCTCCACCCTGCTGCTCATGGTGGCCCCCTTCTATCCCAAGGACCGCCGCGACAACCTGGCCGCCGTCATCGAAGCCAAGTGCACGGGTTGCACCTTCTGCTCCCTGGATTGCCCCTTCGAGGCGATCACCATGCAGGAACGGGCCCCCGGATCCAAGTTCAAGCTCATCGCGGTCGTGCAGGAAGCGCGCTGCTCCGAGTGCGGCGTCTGCGTGGGGGCCTGCCCCTTCCAAGCCATCGAGTTGCCGAACACGCATTCCAAGACCATCGAAGCCGAAGTGCTCGACCTTCTGAAGACGGGGGCCTAAATGAGCGAAGCCAATGTGAACACGGGCGAAAAGAAGCCCCGCGTCATCATCGGGTTCGTCTGCGAACGGTCCATCCCCATCACGGAGATGATCGACGCGCAGAAGGCCCTCGTGGATGACCCCGAGACGAAGATCGTCATCCTGCCCTGCTCGGGCATGGTGAAGCCCACCCAGATGGAGCTGGCCCTCACCAAAGGCGCCGACGCCACCTTCGTGTGCGGCTGCGCCATTGGCGACTGCCACTACCGCACGGGCAACATCATGATCCGCGAACGCCTCGAGGGCGAACGCAACCCCAAGCTGCGCAAGGCCACCGACAAGCGCCGCGTCGGCATGTTTTTCTACACCATGAAGGACCGCCGCACTTTCCTCGACGCCCTGGCCCAGTTCAAGGCCGCGGTTTCCGATATCCAGTAGGAGACGACGATGGCCGCCCCCACTAAAACGGCAGGCAAGAACGCCGAGCCCAAGGTCAGCAGCTACATGGTCATGCTGCGCTACCTGGCCTTCTACCTCTTCTTCTTTGGTGTGCTCTACCTCGTCGGCCTCTTCGGCGAAGTGGCTGAAAGCTAGGGAGGTCCATATGACCGAGATCCACGAACATCAGACCCCGGACACCAACACCGAGGACGCTCCCATCACCAACAAGGAGATCCTCAAGGAGAACTGGGTGCTTCGCAACGCCCTGATCGTCTTCATCCTCATGCTGGCGGTGCCCCTCATCCTGGCCTGGAAGTTCAACTGGTTCCTCATCGCCGGCTGAGCCATCCCCGAGCGGGGGGACCGCCTGCTCGCGTGGCTCGCGATGTCCCCCCAAGCCCCCACCAAGGGGGCCCGGCCAAGCCGGCCCCCCTTGCTCCACTCCCCGGAGGTCCCCATGGATCCCATGCAGACCAAGCTCATGGTCATCACCTTCACGGTGGTGGGCCTCGCCTTCGCGGCCGGTTTCGTCATGGTGGCCGTGTGGGCCATCCGCGCCGGGCAATTCAAGGATGTCGAGGGCGTGAAGTACCGGATGCTCAAGGACTTCAACGCCAAGGGCGAACAGAAGGACGGCGAAGAGTTCAAGGGATAGCCTGGAGGCCGGAGACTGCAGTCCGGAGACCGAATCGCGTCGCGCTCCATGGGCGCCGTTCCTTTGGGGTCGGCAGCCTCCAGCCTACTTCGGCATCCCCACCCACAGGTTCAGCACCTTCAGCTCGAACAACAGCCCCGCGAGGCGTTCCACCGGCAGCCCCATGACGGTGGCGAAGCTGCCCTCCACGCGCTCGATGAAGAGGGCGCCGATGCCCTGGATGGCGTAGCTGCCGGCCTTGTCCATGGGTTCGCCGGTGGCCACGTACCAGCGGGCCTGCTCCTCGGTGAAGGGGCGGAAGAAGACCTGGGCGGTATCCACGAAGCTGTGCACCTCGTCGTTGCGGCGCAGGGCCATGCCCGTGTGCACCTGATGGGCGCGGCCCTGCAGCAACATGAGCATGCGCACGGCGTCTTCCACGTGCTCGGGCTTGTTGAGGGTGTGGTGATCCACGGCCACGGTGGTATCTGCCGCCAGCACCCAGCGCCCGGGGTTCCGCGCGCAGACGACCTCGGCCTTCGTGCGGGCCAGCCGCAGCACGAGGTTCTCGGGATCCTCATCCATGATGGGCGTCTCGTCCACGTCGGGCAGCTGCACCTCGAAGGGCAGGTTCAGGGCCTCCAGCCACTGCTTCCGCCGCGGGCTGCCGCTGGCGAGCACGAGGGGCGCCATGATGCGGGTGGTGTCGCCGGTGTGGGCCTGGCTCATCGGATCCCCCGGGCGCGGAGCTCGGCGGCCGTCACGCGCATGTGGATGGTGGCGTGGGCTTCGGCATCCTGGAAGCCGAAGCGTTCATAGAGCCGGTTGGCATCGCGGGTCTCCAGCACGAAGCGCTGCACCTCGCCCCCCGCCGGGTGCCGCAGGGCCCACGTGACGAGGGTGGAAGCGATGCCGTGGCCCGCGAGGTCCTTCGCGGTGACGACGTCGTAGAGCTTGGCTTCGTAGGCCCCATCGGACCAGAGTCGCGTGGTGGCCACGAGGCGCCCCCCCCGGGCGCCCTCGGGCTCGAGGCGGGCCGTGAGCAGCCGGCTTCCGGCGAGGAGGCGGCGCCACTGCTCCAGGGTGCGATCGGCGGTCCAGAACACCTCCTCGGCCTGGAAGAAGGTCTGCAGCTCGCGCGGGTCGATGGTCCACGTCTCGTCCGCGAAGGCCACGCGGCCGAGGGGGGTGGCGAGGGGCTCGGGGGCGCGGTCCGAAGTCATCGAGAGCGCCATGCTAGCACCCCTGTCGCGACCAGCAGGAAGCCACCCAGGAACAGGACCCAAGCTCCACTCCGGGCGGGCGTCCGGATGGGCCGCCAAGCCAGGGAGAAGGCGTACTCCGCCCGGGTGAGGGGCGCGCCCCACAGTTGGCCGCTGCCGTCCTCGCGGTACACGCCGCTCATGCCGCTGAGGGTGCTGCGGAGCAGCGGCACACCGAGCTCCGCGGCCCGCAACCGGATCTGGGCGCCGTGGAGCCGCGTGGCGGGGCTGAGGTCGAACCAGCCGTCGTTGGTGTGGTTGGTGAGCAGGTCCGCCTGGCTGAGCCCGAGCCCCTCCCGGCTCCGCTCGGGCAGCAGGGCCTCGCTGCAGATCAGGGAGTGGATGCGGATGTCGCCGGTGGGCGAAGGCACGCGGAAGGCCTCGGCCACGAGCGCGCCCGGCTCCTGGCTGAGGATGCCCATCTGCCGATCCAGGAAGCGGCGCAGGGCCGGAGGCCCGGGATTGCGCTCGCCGAACCACATGGGCACCACCTTGGCCTGCAGGAAGGAGGGGCGCCCCGGGGCCTCGCCCCGGATGAGGTTGAAGGGCCCGCCTTCGGTACCGAAGAGCCAGGCCAGCTGGCGGCGCTCGGCTTCCTGATGGAGCCCGGGTTGGGCACCCCGGTGATCCTGGCCGAGGACGGAGCTCTCGGGCCAGAGCAGGAGCAGCGGCGCGTCGGCGCGGGGGAGGTGGTGGTTCGCCAGGGCGGCATCGGTCTGGGCCCAGGCCCGGGCCGCCATGCCCGGGAAACGCTCCCCCACGGGGAAGTTGGGCTGGATCATGAGCACGTCCAGGCGGTGCTCGGGCCCTCGGGGCAACAGGAACCAGGCGATTCCGAGCAGGGCCATCAGGCCGAACGCGGCGATGGGCGCGGACAGGCGGCGGGGCCGATCCTGCACGAGCCCCGAAGCGGCCAGGGCCCCGGCGCCCCAGGCCAGGGCGCCGAGGAAGGGGGAGGGCAGGAAGGCCGCCGAGCGCGCCAGGAAGGGCAGGGCCCCGAAGGCGCTGCCCCAGGACCAGTCGTAGATGTGGAAGGCGAAGCGCTCCCAGAGCAGCCAGGCCAGGGCGGTGCCGCAGGCGGCGGCCCACGGCCCGCGCTTCAGGAGGCGGAACCCGATCCAGGCGACGAGGGCCAGCCCCAATCCCTCGTAGGACCAGAACAGGAGCCCCACGCCCAGGGAGGCCAGGTGGGGCAGGCCGCCCTTGGTCTCCATCACGGCGGGCACCCAGGCGTAGCCCAGGGCCATGCCCAGCGTCGGCCCCAGCCAGAGCCAGCCGAAGCCGCGGCCCCGGAAGGCCGCTTCGCAAAGGGCCAGCGGCAGCGCCAGGGCGCAGAGCACCTCCACCCAGCCGCCCAGCATTCCCAGGCTGCGGAAGGCGCCCACGAAGAGGGCGGCGAGGACAAGGGATTCGAAAGCGTGGCGGAAACGGGGGGCGGTCATGGGAGGGGGCTCCGCTGGAAGGCGGGGATGTAAAGGCCTTTACCTGCATGACGCAGAGGCGCAGAGGCGCAGAGGCGCAGAGGGGTCGCAACCCTACTCCAAGGCGTGGCCAGGGTGGCTCCGCCTTCATTCCGGGCCTCCCCAAGCCCCTCCGCGCCTCTGCGCCTCTGCGCCTCTGCGTTAGGTTTTTCACCCAGCTCAACTCTGCCGGATGCCATTCCCAAGGTCGAGATGGCTAACCTTCGGGTTTCGGATCGAAGCCTCATCCCAGCCGCCGCGCCACTTCGTAGCAGGCGATGCCCGCTGCCACCGATGCGTTGAGGCTTTCCACGCCCTGGATGGGAATGGCGAGCTTCTGGACGCTCGAAGGAAGCACCACGCCCTGCCACCCATGCCCCTCATTGCCCACCCAGATCCGGAGGGGCTCCCGCAGCTCGGCTTCGGGAAGGGATACCGCCTCGGGCCCGCCATCCAAAGCCCACACCTGTCCGCCTTCGGCGTCGAGGCGATCCCGGCGGCGGATGGGCAGTGCGAAGGCCGCGCCCATGGCGCCGCGCAGGGCTTTCGGCGCGAAGGGATCCGCGCAGCCGGGGCCCAGCAGCGCGTCCGTGAAGCCGAAGGCCACGGCGGCGCGCAGGAGGGCACCGAGGTTGCCGGGGTCCTGCACGCCCCAGGCGCCCAGGGCGCGGGAGCCCACGGCGGTGCCGGGTTCGGGGCCGAGGGACACGTGCAGGGCCAGCGTCGGCACGCTGCCCATGTCGGTGAGTTCGCGCATGCGGGGTTCGGGCAGCACGAGGGTGGGCAGCCGCAGGGCGGCTTCCAGCTTGTGATCGGCGGCATCTTCCAGCCGCACCCAGCCCTCGGGGCGGAAGCGCGCAGCGGCGGGCAGATCGCGAGACTCCCACCACGCCTCGATGAGCTTGGGGCCGAGGATCAGCGTGTGGGTGCGGCCTTCGCCGGAGCCCTTCAGGCTGGCGCGCAGGGCCTTGAAGGCAGGGTTGTCCTTGCTGCTGACGGGATGGGCTTTCACCTCGTCATTGTAGGCAAAAGACGAGGTGGGCGGACGGCTGGCTGCAAACCCAGGTTGTGACGGGGGTGGCGGAGATGGGCGTGACCGCAGACAGGCCCCCTGAACCCAGGTAATCTTGTCGGACTGTCCAAAATCCGTGCACCACCCAGGAGCTTCCATGGCTGACCAGGAGCAGTTCAAACCCTATGTGCCCGATGAGGCCACCGTGGCGGAATTCACGCCCAAGGCCATCTTCTTCGGGGCGCTATTCGGGATCATCTTTGGCGCTTCCACCGTGTACCTGGCCCTCCGCGCCGGCCTCACGGTGTCGGCCTCCATCCCCATCGCGGTGGTGGCCATCAGCCTCCTCAAGCGCTTCGGGGGGAGCACGATCCTCGAAAACAACATGGTGCAGACCATCGGCTCCGCCGGTGAGTCCATCGCCGCGGGCGTGGTGTTCACCCTGCCGGGCTTCCTCTTCCTGAGCCCCGGCGCCAACGGCCCCGGCTTCTTCAACTACTGGACCATCTTCACCCTCGCCCTGCTGGGCGGCGTGCTGGGCATCCTCATGATGATTCCGCTGCGCCGGGCCCTCATCGTGAAGGAACACGGCGAACTGCCCTATCCCGAAGGTGCCGCCTGCGCCTCGGTGCTCATCGCCGGCGAGAAGGGCGGCAACCTCGCCAAGACCGCCTACCTGGGCCTCGGCACCGGCCTGCTCTACGCCGTGGGCCAGCTCATCCTGAAGGTCATCGCCGAGACGCCCACCTGGGTCTCCGATATGAAATCCAAGGTCTTCCCCGCCGCCACGGTGAACGCCAACATCACCCCCGAGTACATGGGCGTGGGCTACATCCTGGGCATCAAGAACTCCGGCCTCCTCGTGGCCGGCGGCGTCATGGCCTGGCTGGGCCTCATCCCCCTCCTCGCCTCCCTCGTCCCCGGCGACGCCATCGCCGCCCAGCTCGTGAAGCTCGGCTACCTGAAGGACGTGGCGGTCGCCGGCGCCTACGGCTGGAACCCCGCCACCCATGACTTCGCCCAGCTCAACCGCGCCATCTACTTCGCCTACGTCCGCCAGATCGGCGCGGGCATGGTGGCCGCCGGCGGCTTCATCACGCTCATCAAGACCATTCCGACGATCATCTCCGCCTTCAAGGGCGCCCTGGGCTCCATGAAGGACAACGCCGCGGGCATCGCCGTGAAGCGCACGGAGAACGACCTGCCCCTCACGGTGGTCATCGGCGGTTCCATCGCCCTCGTGGTGGTGGTGGCCCTGCTGCCCTTCATCCCCGGCAGCGGCGTCGTCAGCAAGATCATGCTGGGCTTCCTCATGGTGGCCTTCGGCTTCTTCTTCGTCACCGTGAGCAGCCGCATCGTGGGCATCATCGGCTCCTCCTCCAACCCCATTAGCGGCATGACCATCGCCGCCATCATGGCCACCTGCCTCATCTTCGTGGGCCTCGGGTGGACCGGCGACGTGTTCCAGCCCATGGCCCTCTGCGTGGGCGGCATGGTGTGCATCGCCGCCGCCAACGCCGGTGCCACGAGCCAGGATCTGAAGACGGGCTACATCGTGGGCGCCACGCCCCGCAACCAGCAGATCGGCCTCATGATCGGCGCCGTGGCCGCGGCCGTCGTCATCGGCCTCACGGTGAAGGTGCTCGACAACGCCCACGTGGATTCGGCCACCGGCCTGATGGTCCACGCCATCGGCGGCGAGCGCTACCCCGCCCCCCAGGGCACCCTCATGGCCACCCTCATCAAGGGCCTCCTGGCCCACAACCTGGATTGGCAGTTCGTGCTCGTGGGCGTGTTCTTCGCCGTCACGATGGAGCTCTGCGGCGTGCGCGCCTTGGCCTTCGCCGTGGGCGCCTACCTGCCCCTCTCCACCACCCTGCCCATCTTCTGCGGCGGCGTCCTCCGCTGGGTGGCCGACAAGAAGAACGGCAACGGCAAGGAGAAGGCCCACACCGCCGAGGAAGAGGAGCTGGGCCCCGGCAACCTCTTCGCGACGGGCCTCGTGGCCGGTGGCGCCCTCGCGGGCGTGCTGGTGGCGATCCTCGTGGCCTCCGGCGACAAGTTCCCCGCCCTGGCGAACCTCCTGAAGTCCATGGACCTGGAGCACAGCCTCACCCACACCCTCGGTGCGGGTGGCTTCGCCATCCTGGGCGTCATCGCCTTCGCCGCCATGGGCGCCTACCTCTTCCGGGTCGCCACCCGCAACGGCGGCAAGGTCGACGGTTAGGTTCCTTTACTTGCAATAAGAACGGGCCCCGGTCGGGGCCCGTTCTTATTGAGGACCCTCAATGGCATGGGTGGGCCGCCAACCCAGGTGTGACGCGGCTCAAAAACCGGAGAAAGGGTGGCGCCGATCAATGCTTTAGACCCCTTCGCCCCCCCAGGCTGGGGCATCTGGAGGTTCCCATGAGCACTGCCACCGTCGCCCCCGACGCTGTCCGCATCGACGCCTGGCGTGGCGAGCACGAGCTGGCCATGGGTCAGCTGGAGGCCCTCAAGGTGGCCCTCCGCACCCAGGACTGGGCCATGGTGGATGGGGTGGCCCGCTGGATGTACGAGGTGCAGAAGCCCCACCACGAGGCCGAGGAGCGGGACCTCTTCCCCCTGCTGGAGGAGATCGGTGCCGAGGCGCTGCACGAGCGGCTCCGCGAAGATCACCGCCGCGTGTGGGTGCTCACCCTGGATCTGCTGGCCGGCATCGTGGATGGCAAGGTGGCCAACCTCAAAGCCACCCAGGGCACGGCCCGGGAGCTGCTGGAGCTGATGACGGCCCACGTGGAGATCGAGGAGGAGCTGATGCTGCCCCTGCTGCGGGGCAAGTCCCTCTACACGCCGGAGGCCGTGACCGAGGAGGGCTACCTCATCCTCGAAAAGAAGCTGCTGGCGCCGGAGACCTGGTCCTTCATCGTGCAGGCGCCCATGGTGGCCCGGGGCCGCAAGCCCGGCCAGTTCCTCATGGTCTCCCCCTTTCCCAACAGCGAGCGCATCCCCCTCACGCTGGCCGGCGGCGATGCCCGTGGTGGCTGGATCCGCTTCATCATGCAGGAGGTGGGCGCCACCACCCAGGCCCTCGCCAAGTTCCAGGCGGGCGATCGCCTCTTCGCCGTGGCGGGCCCCATGGGCCATCCCACGGAGCTGGTGGACTCGGGCACCGTGGTGCTCGTGGCTGGCGGCTACGGCAGCGCGGCGGTGCTGCCCGCGGCAGAACTGCTCCACGCCCAGGGTCGGCGCGTGATCTCCATCCTCGGCGGCCGCAGCAAGGAGCGCGTGCTCCTCGCCCTCGAATTGGGCAACGCCTCCGACGAACTGATCGTCACCACGGATGACGGCTCCCTGGGGCGCCAGGGCATCGTGACCCAGGCCCTGAAGGAGGTGCTGGAGCGCGAACCCGTCGCCCAGGTGGTGGCCGTGGGCCCGCTGCCCATGATGCGGGCCATCAGCGACCTCACGAAGCCCTTCGGCGTGCACACCCTCGTGAGCCTCAACGCGCTCATGGTGGATGGCACGGGCATGTGCGGCGGCTGCCGCGTGGCCGTGGACGGCGAAATGAAGTTCGCCTGCTTCGATGGCCCCGACTTCGACGGCCACAAGGTGGACTACGACATGCTCAAGAACCGGCAGGACTGGTACCGGGGCATGGAGGCCGAGGCCAAGGACCACGCCTGCCACATCGGCCGCGCCACCGCGGGCGTCGGTTTCCAGATGCCCGATCTGGGCGAGGCCGAAACGGAATTGGACTGGAAGAATCTGGACCTGGCCACGCTGAAGCCCAGTCAGAAGATGAAGATCCCGCGCCAGAACGTGGCCTGCCAGGACCCCGTGATCCGCGTGACCAACTTCAACGAGGTGACCCTCAGCCTCAGCCCCGAGCAGGCCCAGCTGGAAGCGTCGCGCTGCCTCCAGTGCAAGGCGCCCCACTGCATCGACGGCTGCCCCGTCTCCATCGACATTCCCCACTTCCTGCGGGAGATCGTGGCCGGCAACCCCCAAGGCGCCGCCATGGTCATCAAGCAGAGCTCCAGCCTCGGCTCCGTTTGCGGCCGCGTCTGCCCCCAGGAGAAGCAGTGCGAGGCCAAGTGCGTCGTCGGCATCAAGGGCGAGAGCGTGGCCATCGGCCGCCTGGAGCGCTACGCCTCCGACAGCCTCCTGGGCACGGACACCCTGCCGCCCCAGTTGCCCCCCACGGGCAAGAAGGTGGCCGTCATCGGCGCGGGCCCCGCGGGCCTTACGGTGGCGGGCGAGCTGGCCTGCAAGGGCCACGACGTCACCGTCTACGAGGCCCTGCACAAGGCGGGCGGCGTGCTGCTCTACGGCATCCCCGAGTTCCGCCTGCCCAGCGCCGTGGTGGATCAGGAGGTGGGCACCCTCAAGAAGCTGGGCGTGAAGATCGTCCTCAACACCCTCGTGGGCCGCTCCATCACCCTCGATGAACTGCGCGAGCAGAACGACGCCATCTTCATGGGCACGGGCGCCGGCCTGCCCAAGATGATGGGCGTGAAGGGCGAGGATCTGAAAGGCGTCTACACCGCCAACGAGTTCCTCACCCGCATCAACCTCATGCGCGCCGACCTCTTCCCCCACCACGGCACGCCCATCACCGTGGGCAAGGACGTGATCATCGTCGGCTGCGGCAACACGGCCATGGACGCCGCCCGCTGCGCCCGCCGCATGGGCGCGGAAAACGTCACCGTCGTCTACCGCCGCACGCAGAAGGAGAGCAGTGCCCGCCACGAGGAGCTGGAGCATGCGATGGAGGAGGGCGTGAAGTTCGCCTGGCTCCACACGCCCATGGAGCTGATCGGTGAGAACGGCTGGCTGAAGTTCGCCGAGTGCGCGCGCATGGAGCTCACGGAGCCGGGCCCCGACGGCCGCCGCGGCGTGCGCACCACCGATGAGCGCATCCAGATCCCCTGCGACACCCTCGTCATCGCCCTGGGCTTCGACGTGAACCCCCTCCTCACCCGCAACGAGCAGGGCCTCAAGACCCTCAAGGGCGGCGTGGTGGTGGTGAACGAAGAGACCGGCGAAACGAGCCTTCCCCAGGTCTTCGCCGGCGGCGACGTCATCACCGGCGGCGCCACCGTCATCCTCGCCATGGGCCAGGGCCGCCGCGCCGCGGCCGCGATGCATTCGCAGTTGAGCCACTGAGTGTTAACCGCGAATGACGCGAATTGACGCGAATTAAAAACTTGAAGAGGTTTGTCGAGGCCCCGCCACCGGCGGGGCCCTTTCATTCGCGTGCATTCGCGTCATTCGCGGTTCCAATGGTTTTTGACCGTCGTCAATCCGACGAACTCGCCTGAAAACAGAAGTTTGTGACGGCTTCCACAGGCCCTGTGATCCCTCGCATCGGAGGTTGGCCCGACCCTGGGTCAGCACCGAAGGAGTGTCCATGCGTCCACGCACGATCGCCGAGCCCTACCGCATCAAGATGGTGGAGCCCATGCCCGTCACCACGCGCCCCCAGCGGGAAGCGGCCATCCGTGAAGCGGGTTGGAACACCTTCCTCCTCCCCAGCGACGCCGTGGGCATCGACCTCCTCACGGACAGCGGCACCTCGGCCATGAGCGATCGCCAGTGGAGCGCCATGATGCTGGGTGACGAGGCCTACGCGGGCAGCCGCAGCTTCGCCAACCTGGAGCGCGCCATCCGGGAGATCTACGGCTTCGAGCACGTGGTGCCCACGCACCAGGGCCGCGCCGCCGAGCACCTCACGAGCCAGATCCGCATCAAGCCCGGCCAGTACGTGCCCATGAACATGTACTTCACCACCACCCGCGCCCACGCCGAGCGGGCCGGCGGCATCTTCTACGACTGCATCGTGGACGAGGCCCACGACAGCCACAGCGAGTTCCCCTGGAAGGGCAACATCGACATCCAGAAGCTCCAGAAGCTCGTGGACGCGCACGGTGCCGAGAGCATCGCCTACCTGAGCCTCGCCCCCTGCGTGAACATGGCCGGTGGCCAGCCCTTCTCCATGGCCAACATCAAGGCCGTGGCCGCCTGGGCCAAGGGCTACAACCTGCCCATCATCTTCGACGCCACCCGCGCCGTGGAGAACGCCTACTTCATCCAGAGCCGGGAGGAGGGCTACGCCTCCCGCTCCGTGGCCTCCATCCTCAAGGAGATGATGGGCTACGGCGAGGGCTGCACCGTGTCCAGCAAGAAGGACAACCTCGTCAACATCGGTGGGTTCATGGCCACGAACAACCCCGACTTCGCCCGCAAGACGAAGGAGCTCCTCGTGGTCTTCGAAGGCATGCCCACCTACGGCGGCCTGGCCGGTCGCGATCTGGAAGCCATGGCCGTGGGCGTGCGCGAGATGGTGGAGGATGCCTACATCGCCAGCCGCATCCGCCAGGTGGCCTACCTGGGCCAGCAGCTGGCCGACGCCGGCGTGCCCACGGTGAAGCCCTTCGGGGGCCACGCCATCTTCCTGGATGCAAGGGCCTTCCTGTCCCACCTCCCCCAGGATCAGTTCCCCGCCCAGAGCCTCGCCGCGGCCCTCTACGTGGACAGCGGCGTGCGCGCCATGGAGCGCGGCATCGTCAGCGCCGGCCGCGACCCCAAGACCCACGACCACTGCCGCCCCAAGCTCGAGCTCGTGCGCCTCACCATCCCCCGCCGCGTGTACACGAACCTGCACATGGACGTGGTGGCCGAGAGCTGCATCGCCCTCTTCGAGCAGCGCGAGAAGATCCAGGGGCTGAAGATGGTCTATGAGCCCGAGAGCCTCCGCTTCTTCCAGGCCCGCTTCGAGCCGCTCGTCGCGGCTGGAGTCGGGGCGTAAAAGCCTGTTAACCACAGAGGTCACAGAGGCCACAGAGAAAATCCGAAATGGCGGATGGTTCAATCCTTCTCTGTGACCTCTGTGGTTAATTCATTCCCTTTGGCACGGCGCTAGACTGTCGGCCATGCTCCCGACCTGGCCACCCGCCGTGCTGCAGGTGTCGGATACGCCCGACGCCGCCTTCCAGAGCTACCGCGCCCACATCGCGGCGGCCCATGAGGCCCTGCGGGCGGGCGATGTCCGCAGGGCCCGGGCCTGGCTGGAGCAGGCGCCCGCGGCCCCCCGGGGCTGGGAGTGGTCCCACCTAATGGCGGAGACGGACCTCTCGGAAGGGGCCTCCCAGGTGGGTCCCGCGGCCATCACCCAGGTGGAGCTGAGCCCGGATGGCCGCCTTCTTGCCACCGCCGGAGCCGATGGTGTCGTGCGGCTCTGGGACGCGGCCACCCTGGTCCCGAAGGGAGAACTGAAGGGGCATTCGGCCGCGGTCTCCGCCCTGGCCTTCTCCCCGGATGGGAAGCTCCTGGTGAGCGCCGGGCGGGACAACGTCCTCCGCCTCTGGGATCCGGTCCTGGGAAAGGAACTGGGCCCCCTGGGCGATCATCCGGCCGCGCCCTACGCCTGCGCCTTCACCCCGGATGGGCGGAAGGTGGTCTCCGTGGGGTGGCGGATGCACCCGGAGCAGCGCCAGCCCGTGGGCCTCATCCGCGTGTGGGACGTGACTACGCGAACCCTGCTTCAATCCTTGGACCACACGACCCACCCCATCAGCAGCCTCGCGATCGCCCCGGATGGGCGCACAGCCTACCTGGGCTGCTGGGAGGAGTCCGTGGCCGTGCTCGACCTGGGCACCTCCACGGTCACCGCCACCTGGAAGCCGAAGGCGACGCCCGCTTACAAGGCCGTGGACTTCGTGGCCCTGGATCCCCGAGGGGGCCGCCTTCTGGCGGCCTGCAAGGACAAGACGGCCAAGCTCTTCGACCTGGGCACCGGGCAAAATGTCCTGGATCTGGGGCATGGAGGCCACGTGACCTCGGCCCGGTTCACGCCCGATGGGAGCCACATTGTCACCGCCAGCCAGGATGGCGCCGTGCGCCTCTTCACCCGAGCCGGGGAGGAGGTGGCCCGGCTCCTGGGGCAGGGGGCCCCGGTCACGGCCCTCGCCGTGGCGGCGGATGGCCGCCGGGCCTGGTCCACGGATGGCGAGGGCCGCCTTCGCACCTGGGACCTCTCCGCCCCCGCCGCCTTCGCCCCCACCTTCACCATGGCGGGGGCCTGGTCCTGCGTGTTCAGCCCCGACGGCACGCGCCTCGCTTCGGGCACCAATGCGAAGGTGATCCAAGTGCGGGACGCCCGGACCCTGGCCCTCACGGCCACCAGCGGGCCCTTCGGATCCCTGGCCGTGGACGTGGCCTGGTCGCCGGATGGAAATCGCTTCGCCGGGGGCTCCAACGACGGCACCTTCCGGGTCTTCGAGGCGGCTACGGGCCGCCAGCTCTGGTCCGCCCCGGGGCAGGGGCAGGTGCGAAGCGCCGCCTGGTCCCGGGATGGACGCTTCGTGGCCGCCGGGGCCGGCGGCTCGGGTCTCGCGAAGGTGTGGGACGCCACCACGGGCCGGGAGCTCTGCCAATTGGCCCTGGCCAAGGGGACGATCAGCGCCGCCTTCCATCCCCAGGGGGCGTGGGTGGCCTTCGCCTCGGATCGGGAAATCCGACTGGTGGAGCCCCTCACGGGGACGCTGGTGCGCAGCATCCCGGCCGCCAGCGGAGTCCTCGATCTGGCCGTGAGCCCCGATGGTGCATGGCTCGCCGTGGGCGGCACGGGGGGCCACGTGGAGGTCTTCGCCACCGGGGACGGGCGCCGAGCCTGGTCCGTGAAGACGGAGGGCGCCCAGTGGGGGGTGGCCTTCAGCCCCGACGGCAGGCGCCTCGCCTCCACGGGCTACGACTTCGCCCTCCACCTCTGGGAACCCGGCTCGGGCCAGGAGGTCTTCGCATTGCGGGACCTCCCCCATCAGGGCTTCGACGTGAACTTCTCTCCGGATGGGCACCGGCTCGCCTTCATGGGGGGCACGGGGCAGGTGTGGATCCTGGACCGGCGGCCCTGGCCTCAGCGCCGCCAGGTGAGGGTGAGGTAGGCCCGGAAGGGGGGCTGGAGGGCGACGGCGTTGTAGGTCTTGCCATCGGCGGTGCGGGCGCCGGGATCGTAATAGGCTCGGTTCAGCAGGTTTTGGATGGAGAGACGCAGATCCAGGCCCCGCGCGAGCTGGAAGGCGGTAACCGAGGCTTCCCAGGTGGCGTAGGGGGAGACGCGGCGCACCACGTAGGGGCTGGGCGAGTCCCAGTTCACCGTATCCCGGGGGCCCACGTAGTGGCCCCGGAGGCTGAGGCCCCAATGGGGAGCGGGGCGCCAGGTCAGGCCCCCGTTGAGCTTGAGGGGGGCGATATCGCCCACCTTGCGGCCCGTGCCGGAATCCTCGGCGCGATGGCTGCCCGCGTTGAACCAGCCCTCTCCCCACTCGCCCCGGTAGCGCACCTCCAGCTCAGCTCCCTCCATGGTGACGCCGCCGAGGTTGCGGTACTGGGTAGTAGACCCCGTGCCGAAGGGCACCGTGGTCAGGGTGATGAAGCCCTTCACCCGGCTGCGGAAGAGGTTCAGGCTCGCCTCCCATCCCAGGGCGGGCCCGAAGCCGTACATGAATTCCCAGGATTGGAGTTTCTCCGGTTGAAGATCCGGGGCGGGGAGATCCCGGATGGCGGGCGCCGTGGAGAATTTCTGGAAGGCGGGAGGGGCCTGGTAGCCCTGCCCCCAGATGAGCTTCAGATGGTGGTCGGGGTGGGGCGCCCAGATGCCCGCCAGGCGGGAGGTGGAGAGGTTGCCGAAGCCCCCGGGCTCTCCGGCATGGAAGTTCCGGTCGAAGCGCGATCCGGCGGAGAGCTCGAAGCGGGGATGGAGCTTGAACTGGGCGTTGGCGAAGATGCCGAGGTTCCGCTCCTGGTGCCGGGGCGTGGCGCTCCAGGCTTCCGTGTCCCGGCTTCTCACGTGGTAGTCCTCGGGTAGATCCGCTGCGATGAACTCCCCGCCCAGAACGGCGTCGAATCGGGCCCGCTGGAGAGTGGATCGGTGCCCGAAGCGCAGTTCCCGGGCAAAGAGTTTAGAAAAGAGGGAGGGATCCGTGCGCGTGAGCTTGAGGTCCCGGGGGTCGGTGGGGTCCGATGTGAAGAGCACGCGGTGGCGGAGCCCGAAGGAACGGTCGCCGTCGATACCGGCGTAACGAAGGTGGGCGTAGGTTCGTTGGACCCAGGGCCCATCCGTCCCCCGCTCGTGGGCCAGTTCCAGGGCGCCGCCGTAGGGAGTCCAGGGGCTCTGCACCTTGTTCAGGGCCGTGTACCACTGGCCCTGGCCTTCCTCCGTGGACCAGGCGAAGGCCTTGAGGCTGAGGCCCCGCCAGGCCGCGGCGCCGGATACGTACCAATCCCGAGTGGGGTTGGAGTAGCGGCCGTCCAGGATCCGGGGCTGGCCGTTGTGGGAGTAGGTCGGAAACCCGCCGGAATAGTTGAGGGCGTTCGCGGGATCCGAGGGGGGGATCAGGTCGCCGGGGATGCGAAGGTCGTAGGCACGGAAGCGGCCCGCCGCATCGGTCCAGCCCTTCCCATTGAAGTTGGCCTCGTCGCTGCGGAAGGCCCGGGCGGCCACTTGGAAGGACCAGGGGCCAAGGCCCCCGGTCCAGGAGGCATCCAGGGCCCGAGTATTGAAGGCGCCGGCGGTGGCCTCCGCCTCCACCCCGCGGACCTCCTCAAGGGGCCGGAGGATCACGTTAATGATCCCCGCCATGGCGTTGGCCCCGTAGAGGAGGCTCGCGGGGCCGTACATCACCTCCACGCGCTGGACGCGGGCCAAGGGGTACTGGCGGGAGAGCCAGACGTTCTGCTTCCACGGATCGTTCTGGATCACCCCATCCCAGATCAGGAGGAAGCGATCGGAGTTGCTGCTGCGGAAGCCGCGCATGAAGATCGTGGACCATTCGATGCCCATGGTCCGGTTGAAGTCGAAGCCGCCCAGGTCATGAAGGAGCTCCTCCAGATCGAGGTAGCCGCGTCGGCGGATTTCCTCCGCCCTGAGGGTGACCACCTTGGCCGGCGTGGCCACGAAGGGCTGGCTGAACCCGCTGGCGGTGATCACGTGCGTGCGCCGCAGCTCCTCCAGCCGCTTCCGGCTCCAGTCCTCCTCCTGGGCCGAAAGGGTGGGGGTCACGGCCCCCAACAGGATGGTCGCCTTCAGCCACATCCCTGCCTCCCAGGGCTTCATCGGAGGGCCTCGCCGGAGACTGAATTCCGCGGGGCCGGCGCGATACTCTTTTCAGGCATCGCGCCGTTCGCGCCTACCCCACCCCTTCCCGGACCTGGAGCCTCCATGGCCCGCACCACCCCCGCCGAACTTGGCGACGTGCTCACCCAGAAGAAGGCGGCCCTCAAGGCGCCGCGGATGTTCAAGGTGCTGCTGCACAACGACGACTTCAGCACCATGGATTTCGTCGTGTTCATCCTAAAGACCGTGTTCCGCAAGCCGGAGGCCGAGGCCCAGGGGATCATGCTGGCCGTGCACCGCCAGGGGGTGGGGGTGGCCGGAGTCTACACGCGGGACGTGGCGGAAACGAAGGTGGCGCAAGTGAAGGCCCTGGCGGAACGCGAGGGCTACCCCCTCCTCTGCACGGCGGAGGCCGAATGAGCCCCCGCCTCACGCCCGGCCTCCAGCGGGCCCTGCAGGGCGCCCTCCAGGCGGCGGCCCAGCGGCGCCACGAACTGGCCAGTTTGGAGCACCTCCTCCTCGCCCTCCTGGAGGATCCCGAGGCCGCCTCGGCCCTCAAGGCCTGCGCCGTGGACCTCGCCACATTCCGGGGGGAGCTGGAGGCGGAGCTCCAACGCCTTCACCCGGCCGTACCCGCGGGGGAGGCCTTCGAAGTTACCCCTACGCTGGGCCTCCAGCGCGTCGTCGAGCGGGCCTGGGCCCAGGCCCTCTCCTCCGAACGCGCCGAGGTGGATGGCGGCCTCGTGCTGGCCATGCTGCTGGAGGAGAAGGACAGCCACGCCCGCTTCCTCCTGCGCAGGCATGGCGTCGTCCGTTTGCAGCTCCTTCGGGCGCTCAGCCACAGCCAACCGGCCGGTGCGCCCTCCGCCGCGCCCGAAGGTGAAGGGGAAGAAGGGCCTGAGATCGCGCCGGACCCCTTGACGGCCTACGCTTCCGACCTCGTGGCCCGGGCCAAGGCCGGCGAGTTGGATCCCCTCGTGGGCCGCGAACCGGAGCTGAAGCGCGTGCTCCAGATCCTCCTGCGGCGCCGCAAGAACAACCCCCTCCTCCTGGGCGATCCCGGCGTGGGGAAGACGGCCCTCGTGGAAGGCCTCGCCCAGCGCCTGGCCACGGGCGACGTGCCCGAGGCGCTGGCCGCGGCCAAGCTCTACGCCCTGGATCTGGGCTCCCTCATGGCGGGCACCCGCTACCGGGGGGACTTCGAGCAGCGCCTCAAGGCCCTGCTGAAGGCCCTGCAGGATCAGGAGGCCCAGGGCGCTCCCGTGATGCTCTTCATCGACGAGCTGCACACGGTCGTCGGCGCCGGCGCCACCTCGGGGGGGAGCCTCGATGCCGCGAACCTGCTGAAGCCCGCCCTGTCGGGGGGCAGCCTCCGCTGCCTCGGCGCCACCACCTTCCAGGAGATGAAGCAGAGCTTGGACAAGGACCGCGCTCTGGCCCGCCGCTTCCAGGCCGTGGACCTGGCGCCGCCTTCTGAAGCCGACGCCGTGGAGATCCTCAAGGGACTGCGCTCCCGCTTCGAGAAGCACCACGGCGTGAAGGCGCCGGACGAGGTGCTGCAGGCCGCCGTGCGCCTAGCCGCCAAGCACCTCACGGAACGCCACCTGCCGGACAGCGCCTTGGACGTGCTGGATGAAGCCGGTGCCGCCGAGCGCCTGAAGCCCAAGAAACTTCGCGCCAAGCTGCTCACCGTGGCCCACATGGAAGCCGTGGTGGCGCAGCTGGCCAAGGTGCCCGCCGAGAGCGTGGGGGCCGACGACCGCGAGGCCCTGCGAACCCTCGAAGCCACGCTGAACGCCAAGGTCTTCGGCCAAGGCGACGCCATCGCCAAGGTGGCGCAGACGGTGAAGCTGGCCCGGGCCGGCCTGCGCAGCGCGGACAAGCCCATGGGCTGCTTCCTCTTCGCGGGCCCCACGGGGGTCGGCAAGACGGAGCTGGCCAAGCAGCTGGCGGCGACGCTGGGCATCGCCTTCCTGCGCTTCGACATGAGCGAGTGCATGGAAAAGCACGCCGTGGCCCGCCTCATCGGCGCGCCGCCGGGCTATGTGGGCTTCGAGGAGGGCGGCCTCCTCACGGACGCCGTGCGCCGCAGCCCCCACGCCGTGGTGCTGCTGGACGAGATCGAGAAGGCCCACCCCGACCTCCAGGGCATCCTCCTGCAGGTCATGGATCGCGCGGCCCTCACGGACAGCCACGGCCGCACGGCCGACTTCCGCCACGTGATCCTCGTGATGACGACGAACGTCGGCGCCCAGGACCTCAGCGGCCGGCGCCTGGGCTTCACGGGGGATGCCTCTCGCAGCGCCAAGGGCGCCCTGGAGAAGGCCTTCAGCCCCGAGTTCCGCAACCGCCTGGACGCGGCGCTCACTTTCCACGCCCTGCCTCTGGAAGCCGTGCGCCAGGTGGCGGCGCGCCAGCTGGGCGAACTGGCGGCCCAGGTGAAGGGCCGCAAGGTGGACCTCACCTGGACCGAAGCCGCCCTGGACTGGCTGGCGAAGCACGGCTACGAGCCCGCCTTCGGCGCGCGGCCCATGGCGAGGTTGCTGGAACAGAAGGTGAAGCAGCCCCTCAGCGAGGCGCTGCTCTTCGGGGAGTTGCGGGGAGGCGGTCGCTGCGATCTCGCCGTGGATGGAGATGACCTGGTGTTGGGGTACGCTGCCTCTTGATTCCTTGACATTGGTTCACCGGCTCACCAAGGCTGGGATCTGCACTCCAGGGAGTGGCCGGAAGCAAAATGACCCCTCACCTCGCCGAGGTTGGATGATCTACTCACGTCTCTTTCCGGGAGGCCCCTGGCTGCTGGGAGGTGCGCCCCGCTTCCCGGATCCCGAGGCCACGGATGAGAATGGCCTCCTGGCCGTGGGCGGCGATCTTTCGGTGCCCCGCCTGCTCGCGGCCTACCGCGCGGGCATTTTCCCTTGGTTTTCCAAGGGCGAGCCCATCCTCTGGTGGTGCCCCCCCGTGCGCAGCTGCCTGCATCCGGCCGAGGCCCACATCTCCCGGAGCCTCGCGAAGGCGATGCGCCAGGGCGTGTTCGAGCTGCGGATGGACACTTCTTTCGCCCAGGTGGTGCGGGCCTGCGCCAAGACCCCTCGCGTGGGTCAGCGCGGCACCTGGATCACGGCGGAGATGCAGGCCGCCTACACCACGATGCATCACCGGGGCTGGGCCCACAGCATCGAGGCCTGGCGGGAGGGCCGCCTCGTGGGCGGGCTCTATGGCATCGCCCTGGGCGGCGCCTTCTTCGGCGAGAGCATGTTCAGCCTGGAGCCGGACGCCTCCAAGGCCTGCTTCGCCCTGCTCGCCGAGCGGCTCGACGCCTGGGGCTTCACGCTGCTGGATTGCCAGGTGGAGAACCCCCACACCACGAGCCTGGGAGCGAAGCCGCTGGCGCGGATCGAATTCCTGGCGCGCCTTGCCGAAGCCCTGGCCCTGGAGGTTCAGTGGGGCGGGGCGGCAGGAAGCGAGGCACCGCCCCCTCAGTGACTGGAGCCGGTGCCTTCGAGACCCTGGGGACCGACTTGTGAAGCCTCGAAGTGGCGGGCATGGAGCCGAAGGTGCCAGGCCCAATCTTCGGTGGGACCGGCCGAGATATGGAAGCGCTGATCGGATCGGATGGGGGGGGTGTCGCCCGCGAAGCCATGCTGGGGGCCGAGCCAACGGGTTCCCGAGGTGTAGGCGAGCTGGAATTCTCCTTCGGGGGCCCGGCCGAGGTAGGGCGTACCACCCTGCAGGAAGAGGGTCATCAGGATCGTCTGTGTCTTCGCGTCCAGCAGGGTGATGAGGTAGTCCCGACCCGGATCCGTTTCGATGCGCCAAGGAACCCGGGGCAGAATCGCGGGTTCCATCTGAAGCCATCCATGATGGGGGGAAGCCGCCGTCGGGAGTTCCTCCTTGGCGGCCGGGGGGGTGGCGGGATCTGAGGAAGGGGCTGCGGGCCGCCCGGGTGGTGCGAAACCCTCTACCGGAGCCGCCATCGACCTGGGTGCGGGGGGTGGGTCCATCCAGGCTCGGGCACCCCCAATTGCCAGGGCCACCAGCCCCAGTGCGACCATCGCCAGGATTCCATGGCCAGAGGGGCGCTTTCCCGGATGTTCGAGAGCTAAGCGGAGGGGGGATGGCGATTGGGCTGGAAGGAGGCCATCCGCGGGAAGCTGGAGCTGCCGCCGCACCCCCGCCAGTTCCATGGATCTTTCCAGGATCCAGTCGTAGCGGGCCTTGCGGCTGGGATCCAGGAGGATGAAACGGACCCGATCCTCAAGATCGCGGTTTCCCCGGGCTTGGGCGAGGGCGCGTTGGATCTGCTGGGGATCGCGAACGATGCCTGGGAGACCCATGGCGAGGTAGAGGTTCCTCATCGGGGGGACCTCAACAGGAAATCGTAGGCTTCTTTGATTCGGCGGAAGGCCTGCGTCGCCGCTTGGGTGGCCTCTTCGCCCAGGGGCTGGAAGTGATCCGGGTGATGGACCTTGCTCACCCGGCGGAAGGCCTGCCTGATCTCATCTTCGGTGGCCTCCTCATCGAGCCCGAGCATGGCGAGGGCCTTGATGCGGGCGATGCGGGGATCATCCACGTGGGGCTGCTTCGACATGCTTGGTGGGGAACCGCCCCCGCTCCGGTGGCCCGAGGTGCCATGCGGGTCGCCGTGGGGCCAGGCTTCGGGGCGACTTGGATCCCATGGTGGAGGCAAGAACCCGCCCGTCCTCTCCTTGAATATCTGTTCAAGGAATCCGGGTTCCATCGCCAACGCTTCTACTGCCGTCCGCATCGCAAGGTGCTGAGGCAGGGAGAGGGCTTCGGTGTCGAGGGCCACCTCGAGAGCGCACTGGAGGGCCAGCTTCCGGCTTGCCCAGGGGGCGGTGCGGAGGTCGTCCAGCGCACGGGCAAAGTGTTCCACGTCACAAGGAAGCCCGGGGATGGCGGGAGGAGCGCCCAGTTGCTCCCGCAGGGCTAAGCGTTCCGCACCGTGTCGGAAACGCGCTTCGGCGGTCGTGGGATCCATGGGATCCCAACGAGTCATTGCGGCCATGAGCTTCCATATGGCTGCGGTATGAGCCGGCGCGCCATATTCCTCGCGTGCTGATGGCGGATCCGCTGGTGATTTCATGCCGATGGTCATCCCCTATGATTCATTTAGACTGAACATCTCCAAATTCAAAAATCTTCCTTCATTTCAAGGGTGTGCCAATTGAGCGAGCAGGATTCTGAATTCAAACTCATCCCATTGGACCTTTCCCACGTCCCAGGGGTTCCACGCCCAGCGCCTCCAGATGGATTGGAGAGGATCGAGCTCGGAGAAATCCCTGAACCCCGGACGCCCACCTATCGCCCGCCGGAAACCGCCCCGGTGGAACCCTTCGCTTCCAGCTACCAGCCGGTGATCGCGGAGCCAGCCAGACCCTCCAAGCTCGCACCCATTACGGGATTGGTGAAGGAGTGCTACTTCGACCCTGCGTCGGCCTTCGAAACCCAAGTGGATTGGCCCCGGTTCCGGAATGCGCAGATCAAGCTATTCCTGATCTCTCTGGTGATGCCGTTCTTCATGATGCTGCTCTTGGGGGTGGTCCTGGGCATCGTGTACATGACGGGCGCCTCCCTCTACAGCGCCAATGCTCCGAACCCCATCTACCAGTTGATCCTGTACCCCATCGTCTTCGTGTTGGCCCGCGGATACTGGGTGGCCTACCTGGCGCTCCCCCTCGGGTTGTTTGCCATGGGTTGGCTCTGGGCGGTGCCAACGGCCTGGATTCTTTCCAAGTACCAGGGAGGGGCCCACATCAACTTCCAGAAGGCCCTGAGCGTTCTCGCCATGTTCGGCGCGATGCTCGCCCCCTTCACGATGTTCCCCTTCCTGCGGCTCCTCGCGCTGGCGGTGGTGCTCTGGATCATCGTGAAGCGGATGGAGGACACCTTCGACATCGGATTCTGGCACTTCGTGGGCCGGGGCGGGCTGGTCTTCATCGCGGCGATCACCCTCTATGGCGCCTACGAACGGAAGGTCGAAACCTACTTTTCCGGGGCGGAGGAGTTGCAAGCCAACCTGAGCGGCTTCATCCGCCACCGGAAGATGCTCGAATGGCCCTCTTTCCGGCGGGCGGTTTTCGTGGATCCAAACGAACGGCTCTATGCCGACCTCTCCGACTTCACACCCCAGGTCCGGGAACCGGCGGTGGCCAAAGCCATGGGAATGCTGAAGGAAGGCGGTGGTACCCCCGAACTCCGGTTCCGCTTTGCCAAGTCCATGTCTGATCACGGGCAGACGGAGGCTTTCATCTTCCTCTCCCGCTACTACGCCACGGGGCAGGGAACCCAGGCTGATCAGGCGCTGGCGCTGGAGTGGTCCAAGCGATTCACCGACGTGAACCGCGGCAATCTGGAAGCCGGACTGGAGCGGGTTCGGTTGTTGGTCCAAAACAACCAGCGGCTGGATGGGAAGCGCTACCTCGTGGGGCTCGCCAAGGATCAGCCGATCCTGATTTCCAAGATCGCCGACTTCATCCAGAAGGAGGGGTTGGGCCGGGCAGACGCCACCTACACCTATGACGTCCAAAGCCTCTACCAGAACGGGAACACCACGACAACGCTCGGGAATTACGTCCGGGATTCCTATTCGGGGCAATACACCTACGAGACCCAGACCAAGCAGGGCACGTTGATGGCCCGTCTCTACACCAATGCGCACGATCAGTCGCTGTGGTTTTATCGGGCCCTGGTGGGTGAATACGGCCGGAGCACCTCCGCGGGGCCGGAGGCCTACGGGGAGGCCGCAACGGACTTCGGCCAGGATGAGTTGGCCCAAAAGATCCGGGAGGGGGATTCCGTGGCCATGGATATCGTCGCGGATCGATGCGCCCGGGAAGGTGACATCGCCAAGGCCCGCCAATTCTGGATTGCGGCCACCCAGGTCCTGGATAACGACAATCGCTATAGCAATGTGGCCTATTACATGAAGCTCGCGCTGAGCTATGACCCGGGCGAATCCTCCCCCTCGCCGGATGTCCGCGAGGCGACGAAGTACTACCTGGCTGCCCTGTTGATCTCCAGTTGGCAGGGAAGGGCCGCGCCCGTGGGAATGGCCTCCCTGCAGCGCCTTCAGCCCGGAAAGATTCCCGATCCCATGGGCCAGCCCTTCCTGGACCAATGCCTCAAGTACGACATCCCGGAAGCCTGGGTGATGATGGGGTCCCGCCACCTCAATGGGGATGTCCAGGGTGTTCCCAAGCATGAGGGGAAGGCCAAGGAATGCTTCCTGAAGGCGAAGGCCCTGGGCTACAAGGGGCCTCAGTTCAAGAAGCAGGTCGAGGTCATGGGGGGATAAATTCCCCGGGTCTGCGGTGGGAGGAGCCAGCCTCCCTCGCATCCTCCGAAATGAAGGAGGGGCCCTGGGGATTTCGGGACCCCTCCTTTGTTCGAGAGGGTTTGAATTTCCCCGATGCGCCGAGCTTTCAGGCGCTTTCCGGGTCCCTAGGGCGTGGCCCTGGAGAACGCCTCGGGTTGATTCGGGATCCGGGGTACTTCATGGATTGAGCTCGCAGAGTGCCTTGAGCCGCTGCAGGGCCTTCGGGAAGGTTTCCCGCATGAACGACTCCCACTCGGGGACCACCTCCAGGCTGACCTCGAGGAGGGTGCCTTCGGGGGTCTCCGAGAACCCGTAGTTCTCATAGGCCGGGGCCCAGGCCTTCACCGCCTCGCTGTCCGTGATCTCGACGCCGCCTTGGATCTCGCCCAGGTGGCGGATGGAGAGGAACTCGCCGGGGCGGTTCTCCGCGATCTCGGAGGTCATCCCATCCCCGCTGGGGCCGACGAACCGGATCTTCGCCCCGGAGGCCCAGGAGCCCTCGAAGGTGGAGCCTTCGCCGAAGGCGGCGGTCCAGAGCTTGTAGGTTTCGAGGGCGATCATCGTGTCCCAGACCCGCGCCCGGGGGGCTCGGATGGACTGCGTGAAGTTCAGGGTGGTCTTCATGGGGCCCTCGGCTCAGCGCTTTCCGAGATCCGCGAGGAGGCTCTTCACGGCCTGCTCCAGCTGCGTGTCCCGGCCCGCGGCCATGTCCTCGGGGGCGATGGGCACGCGGAGGTCGGGCTCCAGCTGGGTGTTCTCGCAGTACTTGCCATCGGGGGTGATCCAGCCGCCCTGGGGGATGCCGAAGACCAGGGTGGGGTCGATCTGGGTCTCCCACCACACGAAGGTGCCCGTGCCTGGGACGGGCATGCCCACGGTGCGGCCGAGGCCCTTGAGCTTGTAGGCCACGGGGAAGAGGTGGGCGTCGGAGTAGTTGGACTCGCCCATGACGACGATGGAGGGCTTGATCCACTTCATGAGGGGCTCGTGGCCGTAGGCCTGCCCCCGGGGCACCACGTCGAAGTACTTTTTCCCGGAGAGGAAGTCCGAGAGCTGCTCGTGGATGTTGCCGCCGCCGTTGAAGCGGGTGTCCACGACGAGGGCCTCCTTCCGCCCCTGGCGGCCGAGTACCTCATCGATGACGGTGCGCATGCTGGGGTCGTTCATGGCCCGCACGTGCACGTAGCCGAGGCGGCCGCCGGAGAGTTTCTCCACGGCCTCGCGGCTGCGATCCACCCAGCGCGTGTAGAGCAGCTCGTTCTCCTGCTGGGCATTGAGGGGCTTCACGGATTGATCCCAGCGGCTGCTGTCCTTGGGATCCATGAAGGTGAGCAGGGTGGGCTTGCCGGCCTTGCGGTTGAGCAGGGTGGCCGGATCCTCCTTCGGCGTGAGGGCGATGCCATCGATGGCGACGAGGAGGTGGCCCGGTTTCACCTTGGAGCCCGAGACATCCACGGGGCCCTTCTTCAGCACCTCGGTGACCTTGAGGCCGTTGGCGGCGGGCTCTAGGAAGAGCCCCAGGGAGGCGGTGGCGTCCTTGCCCTCCTGGGGCGGGGCGTAGCGGCCGCCCGTATGGGAGGCGTTCAGCTCGCCCAGGAGCTCGCTGAGGAGCTCGGCGAAGTCGTGGTTGTTGGAGACGTGGGGCAGGAAGCGGCGGTAGGCGGCCACGTAGAAGGGCCAGTCCACGCCATGGAGGGTGTCCACATAGAACTTCTTCCCGGCCTGGCGCCAGGCGTGCTCGAAGATGTAGGCCCGCTCCTCGGCGGCGCGGAGCACCATCTCGCCGTTCACGGAAATGGGATCCTTCTTCCCGGATTCCGGATCCACCTTGGCGAGCTTGCCATCGGCGAGCACGAGGATGGACTTGCCATCGGAGCTGCGCTCCAGGCCCACGGGGTGGTTGCCGGGGCGGGTCTCCACCTTCGTAAGGAGCTTCAGCTCCCGGGTGCGCAGATCCAGGCTCCAGAGGTCGTAGCCCTTGTCGAAGCGGTTGAGGGTGTAGAGCTTGTCGGCGGTCTTGGAGAGGAGGGCGTCGCCCAGCTCCGCGGCCTGGACGGTGAGGCGGACGGCGCGGTCCTCCAGTCCCTCCCACTCGATGCGCAGATCCTTCACCTTCTCCTTGGGTTCCTCCTTCTTGTCCTTGTCACCATTCTTGGGTTTGTCCTTGTCCTCCTGCTCCTTCAGCAGCGCGAACTCCTCCTTGTTCAGACGGTAGCGATCCCAGGCCTCCTGGGTGAGGAAGGCGGCGTACACGTCGAAGGTGGAGGACTGCTGCGCCGCGTTGCGGAGGCCCTGGCGATCCGTGGTCCACATGACCATGGAACCATCGGGGCTGAACCTGGGGCTGCCATCGAAGTTGCCGCTGCGGCTCAGGTTCACGAGCTTGCCCGTGCCATCGGCGGCGAGGATGCCCACGTCCCGGATCCAGCCCATGTGGGTGTTGAAGGAGAGGGTGATCCACTTGGAATCCGGCGACCAGGCGAAGTCCTGATCTCCATCGGCGTAGGAGTAGCTTTTGCCCGTGGGCAGGAGGGTGCGGGCCTTGCCTGTGGCGAGGTTCAGCACCTTGAGGGAGGTGCGTTCCTCCAAGTAGGCGACTTCCTTGCCATCGGGGCTGAAGAGGGGTTGGAACTCGTCGGCGGGGGTGCCGAGGATGACCTTCTCCTCTAAAACGGTGGAGGCGTAGAAGACCTTCTCTTCGACCCGCGTGAGCCTGCTGGTGACGAGGTCCCAGCTGCCGTCCCGCTCGGCGGCGTAGATCAAAGTCCGGCCATCCGGGCTGAACCCCACGCTGCGCTCCTGGCCGGGGGTATTGGTGATGCGCCGGGTGTGACCGCCATCCAGGCTCGCCACGAAGATTTCACCCCGGAAGACGAAGGCCACCTCCTTGCCGGTGGGGGAGGGCACGAACTCCGTCATCCCGCCGTTCACGGGGAGGATGCGCTCCAGTTGGGCGCGGCCATCCACGCCGATCCGAACGTCCACCTTCTTCGCCTTGGCGCCGGGGGCCTGGGTGTAGAGCTCGCCATCCCAGGCGTAGCAGAGGGTGCCATCCTTGGCCGCGCTGAGGAAACGCACGGGATGCTTCTCGTATCGGGTGAGGGGGGTGGCTTCGCCGGGGTTCGCGAGGCTGCTGCGGTACACGTTGAAAGTGCCGCTGCGCTCGCTGAGGAAGAAGTAACCCTGGCCATCCGGCGCGTAGATGGGGTTGCGGTCCTCCGCGGGGTTCGTGGTGAGCTGGCGGTGCTTGCCGGAGGCGACGTCGTAGCTCCAGAGGTCCCGGGTCACGGAGGAGGTGTGGTGCTTGCGCCAGGCGTTCTCGAAGCCCTTCAGATCCTGGTAGAGGATGTGCTTGCCCGAGGCATCCATCACCGCCGCTTCCATGGGGGTGGGATCGATCATCCGCGCCGCGCCCCCGGCAACGCTCACGGCGTAGAGCTGGGGGAAGCGGGAGGGGAAGCGGACGCTGGCGGCCGTGTCCTGCCTTGGCGCGTTGAAGATCACCTCGCGGCCATCGGGCGTGAAGGCGGTCGGGATGTCCCGGGAGGCGTTGAAGGTCAGGCGCCGGGCCTCGCCGCCCTCGGCGGGAAGGATGAACACGTCGAAATTGCCGGTGCGATCCGAGGCGAAGGCGATGGATTTCCCATCCGGCGACCACACCGGCGCCATCTCATGGGCCTCGCCCACCGTGAGCGGAACGGCCTGCCCGCCGGAGGCGCTCACCCGGTAGAGATCTCCCTGGTAGCAGAAGGCGAGGGTCTTCCCATCCGGCGAGAGCGCCGGATAGCGCAGCCAGAGGGGGCCCTGGGCGAGGGCGGGGAGGGTCGCGAGGAGCAGGGGCGCGATACGACGGAGGTTCAGCATGGCGACTCCGGGGTGGGGATGAGTTCGGGGAGTTTATCAGGGCGCCTTTGAAGCTTCGGCGCAGCTCGCCCCTGGGAGTTGCGCCTTGCCATGGGGTGAACCGCACCCGATTGGACTGCCATGGTCGACCTTCCCTTCGGCCTCCTACCCCACAGATGCCATGGCCCTTCCTCCTTCGGTCCCCCGGCTCGTCTATCCGGATTCGGGCCACCCTCCCGCGGGGGAAGCCTCGGTGGAGGGGCTTCTGGCAGCGATGCACCAAGGCCTCCTGGGGACGGCGGTCCGCGTCCGGTTCACGGAAGGCATCGGCGCCCGCAACCGGCGGGCCTGGCTGGAGGCCGCCCCCATCGCCCGTTCTCCCAAGGGGATCCGGGAAGGCAATGGAAGGTCTCTGGCGGGGGATGGGATCCCGCCTGGGAGTCTACTCCATGGGCAACCGGCCCTGACCGAACCGGATGATGGCCGGGACGTGGAGATCCTCATTGAATCCGGCCACTTCGCCGCTGGGCGTGGGGGCCTGGGGGAGGAGGCGGGTGGGGGTGGGGGGATTCAGGGCGGCGGGGGCGCCGGGGACGGCGGGCATCTCGCCGTAGACGGACCCGCTGGTGACGGTCGTGGGGAGCACGACATTGGCGGCCGCGGCGTGGGGCATGGGCGCCACGTTGTAGGTGCGATCTTCGCCCCCGAGCCCACGCGGGCGCGGGTTGGGATCATCGGAGAGGTTCAGGCTGTGCCGGCGCTCCCGCAGCATGAGTTCCTCGCCATCGAAGCCGCTGGCGAGGATGGTGACGAGCACGCGGTCCTCCATCTCCGGGGCGTCCACGGTGCAGGGCTTGATATCGGGGCGATGGCCGTAGTGCTCCTGCAGGAAGTTCATGGCCGTCTCCACCATGGAAAGCTCCATGCGCTCCCAGTTGGCGGTGATGGAGAGCATCACCTGGCCGGCGGCGCCGCCCTGGGCGCGCTCGAGCAGGGGGCAGGCCAGGGCCTTCTTGAGGGCGTCGAGGATGGCCTCCTCGCCGCGGCCCTGGCCGGTGCCGATGAGGGCCTCGCCGCCATCCCGCAGGACGGCTTCCACATCGGCGAAGTCGGCGTTGATCATGCCGGGGCGGAGGATCATGTCGGCGATGCCGCGCACACCCTGGATGAGCACGCCATCGGCCATGCGGAAGGCATCCTTCATCCCCACGCGGGCATCGCAGACGGCCTTCAGCCGCTCATTGCTCACGACGATGACGGTGTCCGCGGTCTGGCGGAGGTTGTCGAGGCCGGCGAGCGCGCGCTCGCCCTTGCCCTTGCCCTCCCAGGCGAAGGGGGTGATGACGACGGCGACGGTGAGGGCGCCCTGTTCCCGGGCATAGCTGGCGATCATGGGCGCCGCGCCGGTGCCCGTGCCGCCGCCCATGCCGGCGGTGATGAAGACCATGTCGGCACCCGCCAGGCAGCCGAGGATCTCGTCCCGGCTCTCCTCGGCGGCGAGGGCGCCCTTTTGCGAACTACCGCCGGCGCCGAGCCCGCGGCTCGTGGCGGGGCCGAGGGGGAGCTTGAGGTGGGCCGAGCTGGTGGCAAGGCTCTGCTGATCGGTGTTCATGGCGATGAGCTGCACGCCCGTGACGCCGCCCTCCACCATGCGGTTGAGGGCGTTGCAGCCCGCGCCGCCCACGCCCACGACCTTGATGTTGGCGCCGGGGAGGTCTGCGGGTACGGGCAGGAAAGGGATCTCGCTCATCTCGACCACTCCTAGAACATTTCCTTGAGCTTCCCGAGGAAGCCCTTGCTGCGGTCCTGGTGCTTGCCCCGCTCCTGGAGATCCCGGGCGAGGGCCTTCACCGCGCCCAGCGCGGTCGTGCAGTGGGGGTTGCCGGTGGCCTGGGGCAGGCCGCTCACGCCATGCACGCGGCCCAGCACCACGCGGGGCCGGCCGAGCACCGTCTGCGCCATGAGGGGCAGGTGGGAGAGGAGGCTGCCGCCGCCCACGAGGTGCACGCCGCCGTGGATTTCATAGGTGAGGCCCGTGCGGCCGATCTCGGCGGTGACGTGGTTGAGCAGCTCCGCGGCCCGGGCATGGAGCACTTCCGCGATCTCGCGGCGGCTCACCTGGCGGCCCTCGTCCTCCAGCTCGATGTACTCCTCCGCGACGAGGTGCGGGGGCAGGACGTGGCCGTAGCGCACCTTGATGCGCTCCGCGATGCTGAAGCCGCCCAGGTGTTTGGTGATCTCCAGATCCTGGGTGAAGTGCTTGCCGCCGATGGGGATCACGGCGGAGTGGAAGAGGCTGCCGTGGAGGAAGATGCCCACGTGGGTGAGTTCGGCGCCGATGTCCACGACGACGGCGCCGTTCTCGCGGTCCTCGCGGTTGAGCACGGCCTCCGCGCTCGCCAGGGGGGCGTGGATCAGCTCCGCGCCGGCGAGCCCGGCGTTCTTGAGGGCCAGCTCGATGTTCTTCACCACGGGGCCGGGGGCCACGATGATGCGGGCCTCGGCCTCCAACGTCTCGCCGTACATGCCCACGGGATTGCGGACGTTGGACTGCCCCTTGATGTGGAACATCTGGGGGATGCGGTGGAGGACCTGCTGTTCCTTGGCCAGCTTGCTGCCGGCGGTGGCCTGGTCCAGCACGCGGTCGCGATCCGTGCCGGTGATGATCTTGTCGGGATTCGAGATGGTGATGGTGTCGCGGAGGTTCTCGCCCAGGAACTGGATGCCGTCCACCGCCACGCGGATGCCATCCACCTGGGTCTGCCCCGCGGTGTTCATGGCCTCTTCCACGGCCCGGCGGATGGCCTTGGTGGCGAGGTCCATGTCGTTGATCTCGCCGAGGCGCAGACCCCCCTGCGGGTCGGCCTGTCCAGCACCGGTCACCGTCAGCGTCCCGTCCTCCCCGAGCACCGCCACGACCGCAACCACCTTGCTGGCGCCTAGATCGAGGCCGAGAAGCACTGCACGTTGAACCATGAAACCCCTTGATGCTGATTGGAAACTTTAACCGAATTCGAACAGGGAAAGGAGGGGGATGGGGAAAAAGCGGAATTAATTTTTAGGGAAATGGGGAGCGGCCCTACCCGGAGATCCCGGGGGTGGGCCGTCGGAATTCCCAGGCCGGGTGGGCCTCCCAATGACATGGCCCCGAATGGGGCCCGAAAAGGGGCTGTGGAACATCGCGAAAGGGGCATGTTCCATGGATTTTAGCGGCGGCTTCCCCGGCCATGGAAGGGCCCGAAGGGGTCCCCCGCTCCTCGAAGGCCGGAGCGCCGGATCCTCAGCGGCTTCGCTGGGTTGGCGGCGCTTCCTCGTCGGTGCCCACGGCCACGTAGTTATCGGTGCCCCAGCGCAGGTCCACGTAGTGGATCCGGTCGAAGTCCTTCCGCTTCACGAGGTCATCCACATAGATAGCCTGAAAATTCGGGATGTTATTGCAGGGGTCGAAGCGGGATAGATAAATGGGAGCTTGAAATCCCTCGATGTAGGCTACGGGCCCCTTGGGGTTCCATCTCAGCTCCGAAAGCCGGTCAAAAAAGCCCGGTTGCCGTTCCTTCAGCCGGGAGGCGGTGCGGAGGAGCTGCACCAGGGCCGCGTCGGACTGGCTGCCGGGGTCCGCCACTACGGGGATGGGGGTCAGATTGGCGGGGCTCACCCTATCCAGGAGGATGCCATCCTCGCTCAATAAGTAGGTTCCCTTGGGCCGTACGATCCAAAGCAGGGGTTTCCGTTCTTCCACCACGAGGCTGAGGCGATCGGGGGGATCCTTGCGGATCAGGAGGGTGCGCACCCAGCGGCGGGATTCCACCTGGCTCCGGAGGCTCTCCACGTCCACCCAGAAGAGGGGCTTGCCCAGGCAGGCCTGCTCGGCCACGCGCTGCACCTCGGCCAGGCGCTCGCCGCGGCAGCCGGTGACCGTCACCTGCTCGATGACGAGGCGCTGAAGGCCCAGGAAGCGGTGGCCCAACTCCAAGGCGCCCCAGCCGGCCGCGCCCAGCAGCCCCAGCACGATCACCCCCTTGGCCCAGGGCATCCAGGCGGGGCGAACGCGTTTGACGGGGAGGAGGGACACGGAAGGGGAGGCCTGGTGGAGGAAGGATGAAGGAAGAGGTTAGCGCCAGATCTCGACTTCCGGCTCCAGCTCCACGCCGTGGACCGCACGGACCTTCTCCCGGACGGTGGCCATGAGCTCCGCGAATTCCGCCGCCGTGGCGTGGCCGTGGTTCACGAGGAAGTTGGCGTGTTCGGGGCTCACTTCGGCATCTCCGATGCGGAAGCCCTTGAGGCCCGCCTGATCGATGAGCCGGCCGGCGGAGCTGCCGGTCGGATTCTTGAAGATGCAGCCGGCGTTGCGCTTCGAGAGGGGCTGGCTGGTGCCCCGCTTCTCCATGTTGACGGCCACGGTGGCGGCGATGGCTTCGGCGTCGCCTTCGGCCAGGGCCACGGTGTAGCCCAGGGCCACGTGGCCGCCCGTCAGGAAGCTCCAGCGGTAGCGGAACTCCCCGGGCTCCGGGCGCTTCTCCACGAGCTCGCCCTCGGGGGTGAGGAAGCGGAAGGTCTGGAGGACATCCACCAGTTCGCGGCCGTAGGCCCCGGCGTTCATGCGCAGGGCGCCGCCCGTGGTGCCCGGGATCCCCGCGGCGAATTCCAGCCCCGCGAGGCCGGCCTTCGCGGCGTCCTGGCTGAGGCGGATGTGGCCGTAGCTGGCGGGGGCCGAGAGGCGGGTGCCCTCCCGGATGACCTCCTTGGGGAGGGCGAGGCGCAGCACGGGGATCTCGATGTCATCGAGCACCACGAGGTTGGAGCCGCCGCCCAGCACCTTGTAGGGAAGGCCTTCGCGGACGCAGGCCCGCACGAAGGATTGAACCTCGCCTTCCGTGGTGGGTTCGAAGAGCCAGCGGCAGGTGCCGCCCACGCCCAGGGTGGTGAGCTTGGCGAAGGGCACGTCCCGGCGGTGGGGCAGCTTCAGGAGGTCGTCGGGCAGGGGGCGCGGCATCGCCTTCAGTGTAAGGGGGGATGGGGCCCTGATCGGTGCGGGAAAGGCGAAACGCAGAGGCGCGGAGGCGCAGAGGCGCAGAGAGGACGTGGGTCGATCCAGTGGAAGTAAAAGATCCTTGTGAAAGTCCGCTTTTCTCTGCGCCTCCGCGTCTCTGCGCCTCTGCGTTTATGTCTTCCACGCTTTTCCGTCCGGAGCCTCCAGCGCCCGCAGCCGCCGCAGCCGTTCCAGGCTGCCGAAGGCGCTCCAACCGCCTTCACCCGTGGCGGAGACCACCCGGTGGCAGGGCACGAGCAGGAGGAGGGCGTTGGCCTTCACGGCCTGGCCCACGGCCCGGGCGGCGCCGGGGCGGCCCAGGCGGAAGGCGATCTCTCCATAGCTGAGGAGGTCCCCGGGTGCCGTGTTGCGCAGCAGCTCCGCCACCTCCCGGCGGAAGGGGCTGAGGCCCTCCAGATCCACGGGCAGGTCCGCCGGAAGGGGCCCCCGACCTTCCAGAAAGGATTGAATGCACTCGGCGCCTTGGCGGGCCCATTCGGGGGCTCCCTGGGGCAGTCCCGTGGGGTTCGCACCGTCCAGGAAGGCGAGGGTCCTGAATCCCCGATCCGTCCAGGCGAGGCCGAGGGGCCCTTCGGCGGTCTCGAGAATGGCGTCCATGCGTCCAGGGTAGCCGTCTGATAGGTTGAACCCATGCGCTGGCTCTCCATCGATCACGGCACCCGGAAGATCGGCCTCGCCTTTTCCGACGAGCTGGAGATCCTCGCCAGCCCCTTCGAGGTGTGGCCCGTGCCCGCCCAGGGCGAGGGGCCCCTCCTCGATCGCCTGGCCCGGCTCTGCAAGGAGGAAGGCGTGCAGGCCCTTTGCGTGGGGCTGCCCCGGCACAAGGACGGGGCCGAGAGCGCCACGGCCCCCGCGGCCCGGGCCTTCGGCGAGGCCCTGGCCCTCCGCACGGGCCTGCCCCTGCGCTTCGCGGACGAACACCTCAGCAGCGCTGAAGGGGACCGCCTGCTCCGGGAGCGGGGCGTGAAGCCTGACAAACGGAAGGCCCTACTTGATGCCGCCGCGGCGGCCGTGATTCTGCAGGACTTGCTCTCCCTCCGGCGATCGTCGGGGACCCCCCCGGCTCAAATGGGGGATTGAAAATCCCGTCACGAAGCCGAAGCTGGGGCATCCCATTCCCTATCGCCTGACTGGAGACCCCATGCGCCGACCCTTCCTCTTTCTCGCTGCCCTCGCCCTCGTGGGGAGCAGCCTCTTCTCCCAAGACCGCACCATCGTCGTGGATCGCAACCACACCATGATCGGCTTCAAGGCGGCCACGTTTCTCTTCGGGGTGCCCGGCCGCTTCGAAAAATACACGGTGGACCTCAAGGGCGATCCGGATGCCGCGGATGGGGCGTCTGTGAAGGTGAGCATCGACACGGCTTCCATCAACACCGCCATCAAGAGCCGCGACGAGCACCTGCGCACGGCGGATTTCCTGGACGCGGTGAAGTACCCCAAGATCACCTTCACCTCCACCAAGGTCTGGCACGAGGGCGGCAAGCTGATGACCACGGGGATGCTGGACCTCCACGGCGTGAAGAAGGAGATCGTGCTCGCCTTTGAAGAGGCCAAGGGCAAGAACGGCTCCGGCAATGACAGCTGGTCCTACGCGGCCACCCTGCCGCTCAACCGCAAGGAGTTCGGCATCGGAGCGGACACCATCGCCGCCAAGATCAGCCTCAAGGACACCGTGGAGCTGAACCTCCTGCTGGTGGTCTACGCGGAGGATGCCAAGCCGGAGCCGATCCAATTGAAGAAGGCGCCTGCGCGCAAAAAGGGCTGATCCCCCCGGCTCACCCCAACCGCACCGTCCGCTCACAGCGCGCGGCCAGCTCGGGGTTGTGGGTGACGATGAGCGTGGTGGGGCGCAGTTCGCCGTGGAGCTTCAGCAGGAAGCCGAAGACCTCCTCCGCCGTTTCGGGATCGAGGTTGCCCGTGGGTTCGTCCAGGAGCCAGAGGCCGGGCTTGCGCACGAGGGCGCGCACGAGGCCCACGCGGGCGGCCTGGCCGCCGCTGAGCTGGCTGGGGAAGCGGGCACTGAGGTCGGCGAGGCCCACGGTGTCGAGGAGGTGGGAGATCCAGGCTTCGTGGGCCTCGGTGACGGGGCCTTCCGCCAAGAGGGGCAGGCTGAGGTTCTCCCGCACGGTGAACTCGGGCAGCAGGTGGGGCGATTGGAAGGCGAGGCCGATGTGATGGCGCCGCCAGAGGCTGCCGGCGGTGGGATCGGCCTGGGGCACGGGGTTGGCGCCGAGGGTGATGGCGCCGGAATCCCAATGGTCCAGGGCGGCCACGCAGTTCAGCAGCGTCGTCTTGCCCACGCCGCTCATCCCCACGAGGGCGCAGAGGGTGCCCGCGGACACGGCCAGATCGAGCCCCTTGAACACGGGGTGCTCGGCGCCGGGGTAGGTCTTGTGCAGGCCCTGGATGGCGAGGTTGAGGCCGATCATTTCGCTCCCTGGGGTCGCGGGCTGGAGACCAGAGGCTGGAGGCTGGAGGTTGGGAACGGACTGCGGGCGGATCGCCCGCAGATGAAGGCTGAATGCGGGGCTCCGCCCCGCCGCGCTTTCCACCTCCAGCCTGCGGTGTCCAGCCTCCAGCCTCTCATCGCATCAGCTCCACGAGCCTGCCGTAGAGCTCGGCGGTGGCGAGGGCGTCGCCCAGGGCCGTGTGGCGCTTCTCGGTGGGCACTTCGATGCCGAAGTGGGCGAAGAGGCCATCGCTGCTGAGGCGCAGATCCGCGGGCAGGCGGCCGGCCTGCTGGAGGCCGAAGGCCAGCGCGTGGGTATCCACCGTGCGGTGGTGGAAGCGGGGCTCCAGCGCGACGCCCTGGGAGGCGAAGAAGGCCCCCAGGAAGGCCCGGTCGAAGGCGATGTTGTGGCCCACGAGGGTGATGGCACCACCGCCGAAGTGGCGGGTGCAGAAGGTCTCCAGCGCCACGATCACCTGGGCGGGCTCCGCGGCGAGCGCGTGGTGGGTGGCGAGGTCGATGCGGTTCACCTTCATGCCACCGCCGGTGACGACGTAGGGCTCGTGCTTCACGGCGAGCTCCACGGCTTCGAGGACGCGGCCGTCCTCCCAGGCGACGAGGCCGAGCGTCAGCAGGCTGTGGCGGCTTGCGTCGAGGCCGCCGGTTTCGGTGTCGAAGACGAGGAGGCGGGTCATTCGGCCCTCAGCGAATCCACGGGATCCACGCTGGCGGCGCGCCGGGCGGGGAGGCGGCTGGCGAGCCAGGCCACCAGGAGGGGGAAGGCGGCGGCGAAGAAGATGTCCAGGGCGGTGAGGCGGAAGGGCACGTAGGTGATGAAGTCGTAGACGCTGGGGGGCAGCTTCACCAGCTTGAAGCGGTCGGCGATCCAGCAGGCGGGGAGGGCGAGGGCGAGGCCCCAGGCCGTGCCGACGAGACCGATGCGCAGGCCCATGCGCTGGAAGAGGCCCGCCACCTGATCGGGCGTGGCGCCCAGCGCCAGGAGGGTGCCCAGATCCCGCCGTTTCTCGGTGATGAGGAGCACGAGGCTCGCCACGATGTTGAAGGCGGCGATGCAGACGATGAGGCCGAGGATGCCCGTGAAGATCCACTTCTCCACCTTGAGGGCGGCGAAGAGCTGCTTGTTGGTGTCGCGCAGATCCGCGGAGAGCCAGCCCGCGCCCAGGGCCTTCGTCGCCCGCGCCTTCACCTCGTCGATGGCCTCCAGGTTTTCCGCGCGGACCTCCAGGAACTCGGGCCCCTCGGCCCGGGCGATGCGGAGGCCATCGGCCAGGGAGATGAAGGCCCAGCCGCGATCGTACTCGGAGATGTGGCTCTGGAAGGTGCCCGCCACCTTGAAGGCGGCGAATTTGGGCTGCACGCCGCCCAGGCCCAGTTCCAGGCGCATGAAGGCCACCGTCACCGTGTCTCCCACGCGCAAGGCGAGGGTCCGGGCCAGCTCCTGGCCGATGAGGATCTGGCCCTCCTGGAGCTCGGCGATGCGGAGGGGCGTGGTGCTTTCGAAGATGCTGCTGGTGCTGGCGGCGGTCCTGGGATCCACGGCCTTGATCACCACGCCCTCCGGCGGGGCATCCGGCGCGCCGCCCTTGAGCAGGCCCTTCTCCAACCGCATGGGGCTCACGCCCGCAACGCCCGGCACGGCGCGCAGCTTCGCGGCCGCGGCGTCGGCCTCCCGGATGTCGCCCGCGTAGGGGGCCAGGCTGAAGTGGGCGGTGGCGCGGAAGAGCGTCGACTGGATCTCCTCGCGGAACCCGTTCATGAGGGCCATGCAGACAACCATGGCGAAGACGCCCAGGGCCGTGCCCACGAGGGCGAAGCGCACCATCACCTTCACGAAGGCGCCCTTGCGGCGGGCCCGGAGGTAGCGGTCGGAGACGACCTGGATGAACGAAGCCATGTCCCTAGGCTAACCCGCCCCGGGTTGGAATCGCCTATCTCAGCCCTTCGACCAGGTACAGCTCGCTGAGCTGCTTGTCGTAGGTGAAGGCGAAGGCCTTGGCCTCGGGATTGATGAAGACGCCCCGGGTCTGCAGGTGGCCCGCGGGGTCGGGGGGGGTGAAGGCCATGAGCTGCTTCCGGGCGCCCGTCTTCAGCTCCAGGCGCGTGAGCGTCACCGGGAGCACGGAAAGCTCGGGCCGGAGGTGGATGGCGGCGCCATCGGCGCTCCAGCCGACGACCCGCTCGCCGGGAAGCATGCCTTGGATGGCGGTGGGCGGGCCTCCTTCCATGGGCTGGATGAACCACTCCCGCGAGTTGCCGGAGACGATGAGGCGGGAGCCATCCGGGGAGATGGGGTTGAGGCCCGCGTAGAACAGTCCCAGGCCCTCGGACGTGAGGAGGCGGGGCGCTCCGCCCTTGCGGTCCAGGAGCACCCAGTGGTCGCCGCCCTTCGTGGTGAGGGTGGTCGCCACATGCCGGCCGTCGGGGAGCAGGTGGGCGTAGCCGGGGTCCTCGAAGCCCGTGGGGATGGGCACGGCGAAGGGGCGGCCCAAGCTCGTGGGCACGAAGAGGATGAACCGGGCCCGGGCCCCGGGATCGCCGAGGCGCTGAGGGTCCAGGCCCGCTTCCTGGAGGGCGGTCGCCCAGGCCGGATCCAGATCCTGGGCGCCCAGCGCGGCCAGATCCATGTGCACCCAGCGCCCATCGGCCGAGAGGCTCTGGGGGAGGCCGCGGCCCAGCTTGAGGGGTGGACCGCCTTCCAGGGGGCGCAGGAAGGCGCCATCCCGGGGGGTGCCCCCTTCCATGACGGGGGATTCCAGGAGCAGGAGGCTGCGGCCATCGGCGCTGAGGCCCTTGGCCTGGGTGCCGCCCAGGATGGAGAGGTCCCGGGCCTGGGCCTCGCCAGCCTTCAGGGCCAGCACGCCACGGCGGACCTGATGGTGGGTCAGAAGGGCGCGGCCTCCGGCGGAGACATCCATGAGCTGATAGGTGCCGCCCCCCCGCCAGAGGTAGCGCTGCCTGCCGGACAGGGAAAGGGCCCACAAGGCGGTCTGATCCCCCTGGAGTTCCGAGATCCACAGCTCGCCGCCCGGGCCCCAGGCGAGGCCCGTGAAGGTGTCGCCGTTGCTGTCGCCCTCCTTCACGAACAGGGAACGCCGCTGGCCGTTCCGGTCGTAGACGGCGATCTCGGACCGGGCCGCGGAATCCGAATCCAGCAGGGCCAGCAGGGCGCCGTCCTTCGAAGGATGGAGCTGCCGGAGCGTCCGCGAGCTCCAGCTGCCGCTGAGGATCTCCTTGCCAGCCGGGAACTGGAGGTGGAACTGGACCTTGGGATCCACGCTGAGGGTGGCGAGCCCCTCGCCATCCCAGAAGGCCTCGGTGACATCCTCCTGCAGATCCCGATGCGCGCCGCCGCCACCGGGGGCCCGGGCGAGGAGCCCCTGGTAGCGGCCGCCGAAGCGGAAGCGGGGCCCCCGGAGGAAGGCGAGCTCATTGGTCGGGGAGACCCCCAGCAGCAGGGCATCCGGGATGCCGAGGGCCTTGGGTTCCGTGTTTCCGGGGTGGAGCACGAAGAGCTCCGGCCGGCCGCCAGCCACCCGCTGGGAGAAGTAGATGGTCTTGCCATCGGGGCCGAAGCGGGCGGATTCGATGCTGCCGGGCTCGAAGCTCAGGCGGTGGAAGGCGGGCGGGGGATCGGGCCGTCCCAGGTGGAGGAGGTTGGCGGCGCCGAGCGCCACGGCGAGGAGGGCGCTCGCTCCCACGGTGAGGGCGACGGTGCCCGAAGCCCTCCGTCGTGCCTGGGCCCTGGGTTCAGCCCCTGGAGGCGAGGAGAGGCTGGAGAGGGTCGAGAGCCCGTAGGCCAGATCCTGCATGGACTGGAAGCGCCGGGAGGGCTCCTTCTCCAGGCAGTGGTGGACGAGGCGATCCAGGGCCGGGGGGATCAGGCCCCGGGTGCCCGTGAGCTCCGCGGGCTCCTCCTCCAGGATGGCGGAGAGGGTCTGGGTGGCGGTGTCGCGGTGGAAGGCCTTGCGGCCCGCCAGCATCTCGTAGAGCACCACGCCGAGGGTGAAGATGTCCGAACGGTGGTCGGCGGCCTGGCCCTTCACCTGCTCGGGGGACATGTAACCCACCGTGCCGAGGATGGCGCCCACCTGGGTCTGGCCGCCCTGGGAGCCGCTGCCGGCCTGCGTGGGCAGCGTGGAGAGCGGAACGCTGGAACCGGACCATCCGGAGAACTCCCCGGGAGGCCGCTCGGAGCCGGACCACTCGGAGATCTGGGTCTGGGGGCCCTCGCCTTCGAGCGCCTGAACGGGGGCCTCGACGATGGCCGGGGATCGGACCTTGGCCAGGCCGAAGTCCAGCACCTTCACGTGGCCGTCGCGGGTGAGGATCACGTTGTCGGGTTTGATATCGCGGTGCACGATGCCCTTGGCATGGGCGGCGGCGAGCCCCTCCGCCATCTGGCGGGCGATCTCCACGGCCTTCTTCGGGGCCAAGGCGCCCGCTTTCAGGCGCTCCCGGAGGGATTCCCCCTCGAGGAGCTCCATCACCGCGTAGGTGTGGTCGCCTTCGCGGCCGAAGTCGTAGATGCCGAGGATGTTGGGGTGGTTGAGCGCCGCGACGGCCTTGGCCTCCCGCTCGAACCGCGCCAGGAGATCGCCGCTCCGGGCCAGGGAGGGCGGCAGAACCTTGATGGCCACCATCCGGTCGAGCTTGGGGTCCCGGGCCTTGTAGACCTCGCCCATGCCCCCCGCCCCGATCTGGGACAGGACTTCGTAGGGGCCTAGGCGGGTGCCGGGGGCGAGAGTCATGCGATCACCGGAGGGTGGAGGCAGTATTGCAGAGGTCGGGGCACTAACCGACGCCACCTTCCCAGGCACGCTCCTAGAGCCCCACCAGGCCATCGATCATGGAGGAGAGGTTCTCGTCGTGGTCGTAGGGCTTCACGAGGATCTGATCCACGCCGGCCCGCTTGGCGGCGAGCACCATGACCGTTTGCACCGTCTCCGCCGCGAGGAGCACCGGGGGCTTGGAGTCCCCCAGGCGCTGCTGGAGGAAGTCGGCAAGCTCCATGCCCTTGAGCTCGGCAACGCCACCATCGATGAGAACGAGGCTGAGGCCGGGCTGTTCCAGGGCTTCGAGCATCTCCGTGAGGGTTCCCGCGAGATAGATGCGCTGGTAGCCCTGATCGAGGAGGAAGGACTGGAGCCAATCCCGGTCGGGGTGATCTTCCATGGCGACGAGGATGGCGCGGGTGCGTTTCTTCAGGTTGGACAGGGCCGCGGAGCGGTCCTGCTTGGCGTCCCCGTTTCCGAGGGCCGGGGCGGCTTCGGCAGGCATGGCGGAGGCCGGGGAAGGGGCGGCGGAGGGGGGCGCAGGCGGCGCCGGAGCTGGAGCCGGGGGCTCCTGCCGGGGCTCCGGGCGCGGGGGTTCGGGTTCCCGGGGTTTTTCCGCGGCCCGACGGGCCTTGGGGGGCACGGTGGAGGGGATGGCCGTGCTGCGCGAGGCGACCAGGCCCTTCAGGGCACCTTGCTCACTGCTGAAGCTGATGCCCAGGTAGAGCGTGGCCCCATCCATCTGGGCGTAGGCCACCTTGCCATCGGTTTCGATGTTGGGCGCCTTCGGCAGCTTGCTGAGCTTGACCATCATCAGGGGGGTGCCGGGCATCATGAGGTTCTGGGAGGGGTGCAGCTTGCGCTCGCCCTTGATCTCCATGGCCTTTTCCACCTTGAGGCGGAAGCCGCCTTCGCTGACGTTCTCCACGGTGCCCGTGGCGCCGATGCCATCGAAGAGCCCGGTCAGGGCGGTGCCGGTGGCGCCTTCCTTGGAGCTGATGCGGGCCCGGGGTTTCTTCCGCCGCTCGGCCAGCTCGATCTCGGTGGGAGGGGCCACCTGCAACACGCCGTTCTTGATCTCGAAGGCCCGCAGCTTGATGCGCAGGCGCAGCCCATCGATCACCAGCAGGACGGTGAATTTGTCGCCCTTCTCCACGGGCATGAGGCCGGAGGCGGAGAAGCTCACGCGGTCATCGAGGATGGCCTGGACGTGGGCCGGGAGTTCCCGCCCCTTGGGATCGATGAGGGTGAGGGCCATGCGCTTGGCTTGGGCATCTTCCAAATAGGCGAGGGCCAGATCGGATCCCCCCCGATCGTCCTTCTCCTTGCCGAATAGCTTGGCGATCACCATGGATGTGCGGGCCCTATTGATGCTTCCTAGCGGGGCCTATCGGTCGGGCCTGGGAGGGACATGACAACGGTTCAATACAACCTGAGCTTTGCTGGGGAGTATAGGCGCGCGGACGGTGCGATAATCGGGGGATGACAGGATCCCTCGAATTGCCCCGCTGCCTGCTCGTTGCCCACCAGGGGCCGGAGGATCGGGAGGAATTCATTGAGGACCACCTGGAGGAGCTGGGCGAGCTGGCCCGGTCCTGCGGTTATTCCGTGATGTCCCGGCACCGGCTGAAGCGCTCCCAGGTGGCTTCCAAGACCTTTTACGGCTCCGGCCAGCTGGAGGCCCTGGCCTCCGAGGCCCGGCGCAGTGGCTGCATGCTGCTCATCTGCGATGACGAGCTCACGGGCTCCCAGGTGAACGCCATCGAGAAGATCACGGGCCTCAAGTGCATGGACCGCACGGGCCTGATCCTCAACATCTTCGAGCAGCGGGCCCAGACCCGGGAGGCCAAGGCCCAGGTGGAACTGGCCCGCTGCGAGTACGAGCTGCCCCGCCTCAAGGGCCAGTGGACCCACCTGGAGCGCCAGGGGGGCGGCGTGGGCCTCCGGGGTGGCCCCGGTGAGACCCAGATCGAGGTGGACCGCCGCATGCTGCGCACCCGCATCAGCCAGCTGAAGCGGGAGCTGGAACACCTGGAGACCGTGCGGGAGACCCAGCGCCAGGGCCGGCCCAAGGGCCTGCCCCGGGTGGCCCTCGTGGGCTACACCAATGCCGGCAAGACCACCCTCCTCAAGGCTTTGACCGGGGAGGGCGAGCCCCAGGACCTGCTCTTCGCCACCCTGGACACCACCACCCGCAAGGCCTGGCTGGGGGCCGACTTCAACCCCGAGACGGGGGAGGGGGATCCCACCCCCAAGCACGCCCTCGTGGCCGATACCGTGGGTTTCATCCGCAAGCTGCCCCATCAGCTGGTGGCCGCCTTCCGCAGCACCCTGGGCGAGGTCCGCACGGCGGACGCCCTCCTGGTGGTGGCCGACGCCAGCCATCCGGAGGTCGAGGACCACCTCAAGGTGGTGGGGCAGACCCTCCGGGAAATCGGCTGCATGGATGATGGGGATCTGGCCCAGCCCCGCCTCCTGGTGCTCAACCAGATCGATAAGCTGCCCCGGCCCAAACGGCTGGATCTCAAGCGGCGCCACCCCATGGCCGTCCATGCCGTGGCCGTGGAGGGCCTGGGCCTTGATGAGATCCGGGAGTGGCTGCGGGAGCTGATCCCCGGCCCCATGCCCGCCCGGGCCCTGGAGTGGTGGGAGCTGCCCAACGGCCAGCCGCCGAGGGCCGTGGGGCAGGAGTAGGGAGTTCCGCCCGCTTGGGGATCAGGGCCCGAAGGGGTGGATGAGGAGGCCTTCCAGGGAGGGCACCGTCGACATGCCATCGGGCACCAGCCACACGAGCAGGCCGCCCGAGGCATGGGCCGTCAGCCGGGGGTACATGGCGTTCCAAGGGGGGCCCAGCCAGAGATCCCCCCGGCCGCTGGCATTCACCAGGGTGCCATCGGCCTTGATCCGGGCCCCCCGGAGGGAGGGATTTAGCCCGATCCCCGGGGCCTCGAGCCAGGCGATCCAGGTTTCGCCTTGGACCCGGGCCAGGGTCACGTTGGCGTTCTGGACCCCGGGGGCCGTGGTGACGGGGAACCCGCTGCTGGCGGGCGTTCCATCCAGCAGTTGGCCCAGGGTGGAGACCCGGGCCACGAAGACATTGTCGTTGCCCGTACCTCCCTGGAGCCGGGGATCCACCCAGGCCACCCGATAGGTGGCGCCATCGAAGAGCAGCTCGGGGGCCGCGGTGATCGTGGATTGCACGAGGATGCCCGCGGGGTCGAGCACCACCCCGCCGGGCGAGACCCGGGTGCCCTGGATGCCGTGCCCTTGGGTGTCCCAGGCGGACTGGGCCCAGAGCACGAGGTAGTTGGTGCCATCGAAGGCCACCGCGGGATGGGTTTGATAACCCGGGGCCGGGGCGATGGGGAAGGGGCTCCCGGAACCCTGGCCGGAGGGCGTCACGAACACGCCGAAGATCTGGCCGTAGCCCTCCACGTAGGGGGAAGCGGAGTACACCACCAGGAAGCGGGTGCCGTCGAAGGCCAGGGCCGGGGAATTCGCAGGGTCGGCTACCACCTGGAAGCCCGAAGGTCCATCCAGGGTGGTGCCGGTGGTGGAGATGCGTTGGGCCATGAGGGGGTGTTGCACGTCTCCGGGCGTGCCCATCACGGCCAGGTAGTTCGTCCCATCAAAAGCGAGGGCCGCCTGCATGGCGACCTCATCGGTGGGCTGGGTGGTGGGGGCGGGGGCGGTCACGTCGAAGGTTGCACCTTCCCCGGTGCTGTCCAGGGTCCACAGGGTGCCGCGCCAGTTCACCGAATAGGTGGGGGAAGTGCCGGTGGCCCGCCGCCCCAGCACGAGGAAACGGGTGCCATCGGTGGCGACCACGGGCCGCCCGGAGGGGTGGGGGAAGATGTGGTCATCGGGTGCCAGGCCCATCATCACCGGCAGGGGCAGCCCGAGGCCGCGGCGGATTCCATCGATGGCATAACCCCGCGCTTCGGAATGGAGGGAAAGGGTCTCGGAGAGGCCCTGGAAGGAGACGGTGGTGGTGGTAGTGGTCTTGATGGGGCCCACGCCGGGGGCGGCCCAGGTGGTCTGGGTGGCCTGGAGGGTGGCCGTCTGGGGCACCGAAGAGAGGCGCAGGGTGCCGTTCAGGGTGGTGATCCGTTTGCCGGCGGTGGGGAAGACTCCAGCCGGAACGGAGATGGGCTCGAAGCCCGTGATGGCGGAACTCTGGGTGAGATCGATCTTCTCCGGGATCCCATCGCCATCCAGGTCCTCTCCGAAGTTCAGGCCCGTCCGCGTGAAGCTGGCGATGGGGCCCACGAGCGGCGGAAAGAGCAGCTCCGGGTTGGGCACCGTCTGGGCCGTCAGGAGGTCGGTGGGATCGTTGGTCCCCAGGAAGGTCACACCGCCAAGGCTCTTGTGGTAGTAGCTCTCCAGGGGGGAGGCGCCGGATCCCTCCGTCAGCACGGTGGCCTGCACCCCGAAGACCATCCGGGTTCCGGTCACGGCCACGGACGTGAAGGGGTGGGCGGGAGGATCGGAGGGATCGCTGGTGGAGACGTTGAGGTACCAGGTATCCCCGGGCGCATTGGGGAAGTAGTGCTCCGTATCCCCAGGGCCGGTGGCGGGCGCGAATCCGGCCCCTCCCGTAACGGGGGGCGGCGGGGCATCGCTGCCACCACCCTCACCCTTGCAGCCGGGCAGGAGCAGGAGCGCCACGACTCCCAGGGACAGGACGCCCGATGGCTTGCGCATGGGATCCTCCCAGCGTTTTCGCGGCCGGGCCTGACCCACTGCCGCGGAATTCCGCTGAACACCCCAGCTTGCTCCCGGGGGTGGGCCCGTAAAGGGCAATGTCGGTGACCCAGCGCAACTCCGCCGGAAGCGGATCAGGACTGGATCCGCGACTCAACCGCGCGGCACCCTGAGGCCAGGGGTGGGGCGAGCCCCGTGGTTCCGTCCGGGGATGCAACGGTAGGATGGGCCATCGCCACCCAGGAGTCGCCATGCACCTTCGCCCCATCGCCGGCCTCGCATGCATGCTCGTCGCATCCCAGCCCCTGATGCTTCCGGCCCAGGCCCCCGCCAAAGCCAAGGCCGATGCCAAAGCCGAAGCTTCGCCCCTGGCCGCGCTGGGGGAACTGCCCTTCCGCAGCATCGGCCCCGCCCGCACCTCGGGCCGGGTGGTGGACATCGTCGTGGATCCCGCCCGCCCCGCCACCTGGTACGTCGCCGCGGGCAGCGGCGGCGTCTGGAAGACGGAAAACGCAGGCACCAGCTGGACGCCCATCCTCGAGCGGGAGGGATCCTACGCCATCGGTTGCCTCACCCTCGATCCCCAGGACCCCCTCACGATCTGGGTGGGATCGGGCGAAAACAACAGCCACCGCAGCGTGGGCTTCGGCGATGGCGTCTACCGATCCGTGGATGGCGGCAAGACCTGGGAGAACATGGGCCTCAAGACCTCCGAGCACATCGGCAGGATCCTCGTGGACCCGAAGGATTCCCGCGTCGTCTACGTCGCCGCCCAGGGGCCCCTCTGGAGTGCCGGCGGCGAGCGCGGCCTCTACAAGACCACGGATGGGGGCAAGTCCTGGAAGGCCGTGCTCACGATCAGCGAGCACACGGGCATCACCGACGTGGTGATGGACCCCCGGAACTCCGCCGTGCTCTACGCCGCGGCCTACCAGCGCCGCCGGCACGTGTGGACGCTCATCGACGGCGGTCCCGAGAGTGCCATTCACAAGTCCACGGATGGCGGGCTCACGTGGAAGAAGCTCGCGGGCGGGCTGCCCAAGGAGGAGATGGGCCGCATCGGCCTGGCCATCTCCCCCCAGGATCCGGACGTGGTCTACGCCACCATCGAGGCCGCCAACAAGGAGGGCGGGTTCTTCCGTTCCACGGACGGTGGCGCCAGCTGGGAGAAGCGCAGTCCTTGGGTGTCCGGCGCGGCCATGTACTACCAGGAGCTCTTCGCGGATCCCACCCGGGCCGATCGCGTGTACGCCATGGATACCTTCATGCAGGTCTCCGACGACGGGGGCAAGACCTGGCGCCGCGTGGGCGAGAAGGACAAGCACGTGGACAACCACGCCCTCTGGATCGATCCCGCGGATGGCCGCCACCTGCTGGCGGGTTGCGATGGCGGCGTGTACGAAAGCCACGATCAGGGCGCCTCTTGGTCCTTCATCGCCAATCTCCCCATCACCCAGTTCTACCGCGTGGCCGTGGACAACGCGCTGCCCTTCTACAACGTGTACGGCGGCACCCAGGACAACTTCAGCCTCGGCGGCCCCAGCCGCACCATCAAGGCGCACGGGGCCACCAATGAAGATTGGTTCGCCACCCAGAGCGGCGATGGGTTCTACAGCCAGGTGGATCCCGAGGACCCGGACACGGTGTACTCCGAATCCCAGTACGGCGGCTTGGCCCGCTTCGACCGCCGCACCGGCGAGGCCATGGATATCCAGCCCGTGGCGGCGCCCGGCGAGGCCCCCCTCCGCTGGAATTGGGACAGCCCGCTGCTCCTCAGCCCCCATCAGCCCAAGCGGCTCTACTTCGCGGCCAACAAACTGTTCCGCAGCGACGACCGGGGCAACACGTGGGTGCCCGCGAGCCCCGACCTCACCCGCCAACTGGATCGCAACAGCCTGAAGGTCATGGGCCGCGCCTGGAGCGTGGATGCCGTGGCCCGGCACGCCAGCACGTCCAACTACGGCAATATCGTGGCCCTGGCCGAATCCCCCAAGGTGGAGGGCCTGCTCTTCGTGGGCACGGACGATGGCCTCCTCCAGGTGAGCGAGGATGGCGGCAAGGGCTGGCGCAAGCTGGACACCTTCCCCGGCGTTCCCGATCGCACCTACATGGCGAGCCTGTCGCCCTCCCCGCATCGGGCCGAGGTGGTCTACGCCGCCTTCAACAACCACAAGAACGGCGACTTCAAACCCTACCTGCTCCGCAGCGGGGATCGGGGACGCACCTGGGCCTCCATCGCGGGAAACCTGCCCGTTCGGGGGCCCGTGCACGTGATCCGCGAAGACCCCGCCCGGGAGGGCCTGCTCTACGCGGGCACGGAGTTCGGCCTCTTCTTCAGCCTGGATGGCGGCAAGGCCTGGACCCCCTTCAAAGGCCTACCCACTATCCCCGTGCGCGACCTGGCCATCCAATCCCGGGAGGGCGATCTGGTGGTCGGCACCTTCGGGCGCGGGATCTACATCCTCGATGACCTCGCGCCCCTGCGGGAAGCCAAGGCCGAGGCCCTGGCCGCCGAGGCCCACCTCTTCGCCACCCGGCCGGCCCCGCTCTACGTGGAAGCCAAGCCCTTCGGCTACCCGGGCAAAGGCTTCATGGGCGGGGATTTCTACACCGCGCCGAACCCGACCTTCGGAACCACCTTCACCTACCACTTAAAGGCGGAGCTGAAGAGCCTCCGCAAGCAGCGCCAGGCCCGAGAGCAGGAAGTGCTCAAGGGGGGCGGGGAGCCCAAGGCCCCCAGCTGGGCGGAGCTCACGGCGGAAGCCCGGGAGGCCGCGCCCCAGGCGGTGCTCACCATCTCCGATGCCGAAGGAAAGGTCCTCCGGCACCTCACGGGCCCCGCGAAGGCGGGCCTCCAGCGGGTGGCCTGGGATCTGCGGCGGGGTGCGCCGGATCCCATCAACCTGAAGCCCAAGGAGGAGGGGGATCCCTGGGATGAGAGCGTCAACGGCGCCTTGGTCCCCCCCGGCACCTACCGTGCCCAGCTGGGCCTGCGGGTGGATGGCATCCTGCGCCCCGTGGCCGCCCCCATCACCTTCGAGGTGAAGGTGATGCCCGGCCGCTCCGCCGAAGGACTGCAGGCCATCACCGGGTTCCAGGCCACGGCCTCGGAACTGCTGCGCCAGGGCAACCAGGTCGCGGCCTCTCTCCAGGAGGCCTTGAATCGGCTGGCCCACGTGCGCAAGGCCCTTCAGGAGACGCCGGGCATCGCCCCGGAGTTGGGCGATCGGGCCAGGGCCCTAGACCTCCGACTCCGGGATCTCCAGGTGCTTTTGAAGGGCGATGGGGTGAAGGCGGCCTACCAGGAGCCCCCGCATCCCGGCCTGCTGGAGCGCATCGAGCGCGTGACCGGCGGCGTGTGGTCCACGACCCAGGCGCCCACTTCCACCCAGCGCCAGAACCTGGCCTGGGCGGAGGCGGGGCTCACGGCCCTGAAACCCCAGATCCGCGAGGCGGTGGAGCGGGATCTGAAGGCCCTGGAAGCCGCCCTGGACCAGGCCCGGGCCGTGCATACCCCCGGCCGTCTGCCCTGAGGGCGGGTTGATGTTGGGCTTTGGGCTCTAGGCTCTGGGCTCTGGCTGGTTCCGAATGTGCATTGATTCGCCAAGGAACGAATCGAAAGGAAATGCCGTACCCAGCCAGAGCCCAAAGCCCAGAGCCTCAGCCCTTGGCCCCGGGCCGCGGCAGTTTCTCCACGAGCAGGCCGAGCCCCAGGGCCAGCGCGATGCGTACGAAGAACGCGATGTTGCTGACCTTGTGGTTCCGCTCGTAGATGGCGCGCAGCGGGTTCTCCAGGGGGAAACTCTCGATGGGGCCCCCCATCTGGGCGCGCAGCTCGGCGAGGCGGGGAGTCACGAGGTTGTGGCTGATGAGGGTGAGGAGGATCGGCACCAGCATGGCCAGGGCCCAGAGCTTGGCGGGCCCGATGGGGCCCTCGTCCAGCTCGCCGATCCAGCGGCCCCCGTAGCTCAGGACGAGGGGCACGAGAAAGGCGAACCAGGCGAGGGTGTCCAGCCGGTGCACCATGGCGCCGGCGACCTGCCCCGCGAGGTCGCGGCTGGGCAGCTTGGCGAAGAGGAGGGGGGCCATGGCCCCGAAGCCCAGGCAGGCGCCCGCCCACAGGAGGAGGACCAGCATGGAGGCGCGGTCCAGTCGGCGAAGGAGGGTGTCGTTCATACCCTACAGAATCTCATGCCCAGCGGCCCGGAGCTTCACCGCTTGATCCCGATGAGCAGGCCATCCGGCGTGGGCACCACGCAGGTGTCGAAGGCCTCGGCGGCCTCGTGGTGGAAGCGGCGCACGGCCTCCGCTTCCTCGTTCTCTTCGAGCAGCCGCCCGAAGAGGTAGACGTTGTCGGCGATGAGGAGGCCGCCCGCCCGGAGGTTCTGGGCGGCCCAGGCGCCGTATTCGGCGTACCCGGCCTTGTCGGCGTCCAGAAAGACGGCATCGAAGGGGCCCTCGATCTCCAGCTTGGGCAGCGTCTCCTTCGCATCCCCTTCCAGGAGCTTCACGGTGACGCCGGGCGGGGCGGCCACGAGGGCCGGGCGGGCCACCATGGCGTGGCGGGGGTGGTATTCCAGGGTCCAGAGGCGACCCCCGGGCTGCAGGCCGCGGGCGAGGCGCAGGCCGGAATAACCGGCGAGGGTGCCGACTTCCACCACGCGCCGGGCGCCGATGAGGCGCATCAGCAGGGTGAGGAGGCCCCCTTCCTGCTGGCCCAGCTGGATCTGGGGCAGCCCCGTGCGCTCGGGCGCGGAAAAGGCGAGGCCGAGCGCCTTGTCGTGGGGGCCGTGGAGGGCATCCAGAAAGGCGTGGATCTCGGCGGTGTCGTAGCGCTGGCCCTCGCGGGACTTGGGATCGGCCATGTCAGCCCTTACCACTCGTTGTAGGGGATGCCATTGGTCCCCAGATCGGTGCTCGTGCTCCGCACCCGCCGGATGCCCAGCTCCGCTTCGGGATTGGACGGATCCGCATCCTCGAGCTCGGTGGCCCACGTGTCCTTGGATTGGGTCATGGGGTCCATGGGGATCTCCCGCAGGTACTGCAGGTCCCGCAGGGCGGAGAGGCTGGCGGGATAGCGCCCGCGATCCACCCGGTGCTGCTCCAGGGCGTTGTGCATCTGGAAGAGGTTCTCCTTCAGCACCGCCTCCCGGGCCACCTTCGTCTTGTACCGGTAGCCCGCTAATCCCACCGTGGCGAGGATGCTGAGGATGCTCATCACCACCAGCAGCTCCATGAGCGTGAAGCCGCCTTGGCGGCGGGACGCGGGGCTGATGGAAAGGAGGGACATGGGAATCACCTTACCATTCCCGTGAGGTGATCCGCCTCGAGGTGCCCCATGGGGCTGGAAAAGAAATGAGGCCGCACCAGGCGGCCTCGTTCCCAATGTGATCCATGAGGCGTTACAGCACGCCGCGGCGCTTCTGATCCAGCTCGATGCTGTCGTAGAGGGCCTGGAAGTTGCCCTCGCCAAATCCCATATTCCCCCGCCGCTGGATGATCTCGAAGAAGAGGGGGCCGATCTGGTCTTCGGTGAAGATCTGTAGGAGGTAGCCGCTCGCGTCGCCGTCGATCTGGACGCCGAGGTGCTCGGCCTCGGCGAGGTCCTCGCGCACGGTGTAGCCGCTCTTCTCGATGCGGCCGGGCAGGAGCTCGTAGTAGGTCTTGGGCACGCGGAGGAACTTGAAGCCCTGCTCGCCGAGGGTGCGCAGGGTGTGGAAGATGTCGTTGGTGGAGAGGGCGATGTGCTGCACGCCCTGGCCCTTGTGGCGCTTGATGTACTCCTGGACCTGGCTCTTCTCGTCCGTGGGCTGGTTGATGGGGATGATCACGCGGTTGTTGGAGGACTGCACCACCTTGGAGTCGAGGCCCGTGCCCAGGGCTCCGCGGATGTGGAACTCGCGGGTGACGACGAAGCCATAGACGTTCTCGTAGAAGGCCACGAGGGCCTCCATCTCCTCGGGGCCCACGTTGTTAGTGAGGTGGTCCACGCGCACGAGGCCGGGGTCGCAGAAGGCGGGGGCGGGGTCGGCCTGGAAGCCGGGCCAAAAGGCGGCGAGCTCGCCCTTGCGCTCGATGAGGTAGTTCCACACGTCACCCACGCCCTGAATGGCGGCGAAGCGCAGCGTTCCGGCGCCGAGGGTGTGGGTCTCGGGCTCGGCGAGCACCTTGGCGCCCTGGGCCCGGGCGCCGGCGATGGCGACGTCGAGATCGGCCACTTCGAAGTTGAGGGCGCAGACGCCCTCGCCGTGTGCCTGGAAGTAGCGCCCGGCGGGGTGGGTGTCGTTGGAGTCGAAGATGAGGATGTCCATGCGCTGCTGGTGCAGGTGGACGGCCTTGCCCCAGGGGCCGGAGGCGCTGGCCACGCGGGCGAAGCCCAGCTTGCGGTAGAGGGGCTCCAGGCGGGCCAGCTCGCCCGTCATCTGGAAGTGGTCGATGCGGCTCAGGCCCAGGGGGTTGGACGCGGTCTTGTCAGTGGCGGGGGCGCTGAGGGCAAAGGAAGGCGTGGACATGCGGACTCCATTTCAGTCGAACCTCCAGCATGGGTTTCCGACCCGGTGACAGGCATCACAGCGTATCGATTATTAACAAGACCGACGACTCTGAAATAATCTGGTTCCGCGGGCCATCCCCCCAGCAACTGCAAAGGGCCCGCAACGCGGGCCCTTTGCAGTTGCTGGGGGGATTAAAGGCTGGTCTGGGCGTACTTCTCGGTGGTGTGGAACTCGAGGGTGTCACCTTCGCGGAGGTCATCGAAGTTCTGCAGCGAGATGCCGCACTCGAAGCCGTTCTTGACCTCGGTGACGTCATCCTTGAACCGCTTGAGGGCGGAGATGAGGCCTTCGAAGATCTGATCCTCGCCGCGCTTGACGCGCACCTTGGCGTTCTTCTTGATGAAGCCGTCGGTGACGCGGGAACCCGCGATGACCGTCTTGCCGGCCTTGAAGATCTGCAGCACCTCGGCGCGGCCCTGGTAGACCTCGCGATCCAGGCTGTCGAGCTTGCCGATCATGGCCTGCTCGATCTCCTCGGACACCTTGTAGATGATGTCGTGGAAGCGCAGGTCCACGCCCTCTTCCTTAGCCAGCTCCTCGGCCTTCTTCTCGGCCTTGGTGTGGAAGGCGATGACGATGGCCTTGGAGGCCTCCGCCAGGAGGACGTCGTTCTCGTTCACGGTGCCGGCGGCGGCGTGGATGATGCGCACGCGCACCTTGTCGGTGCTGAGCTTCTCGAGGGAGCCCACGAGGGATTCCACGGAGCCCTGGGTGTCGGCCTTGATGATGAGGGGGAGTTCCTTGATGGAGCCCTCCTTCATCGTGCTGAAGATGTTCTCGAGGGTGACGCGCTGCTTGGCGAGCGCGGCGGCCTTGAGCTTCTCCTGGCGGAACTGGGCGATGGTGCGGGCCTTGCCTTCGGACTCGACCACCTGGAAGTTGTCGCCGCTGGAGGGCACTTCCTCGAAGCCGAGGATCTGCACCGCCGTGGAGGGACCGGCTTCGGTGATGCGGTTGCCGCGGTCATCGAACATGGCGCGGACGCGGCCCATGGTGGCCCCGGCCACGAAGATCTCGCCGGCGCGGAGGGTGCCGTTCTGGACGAGGACGGTGGCGACGGCGCCGCGGCCCTTGTCGAGGCGGGCCTCGATGATGGAACCGGCGGCGGGGCAGTCGTAGACGGCCTTGAGATCCTTCATGTCGGCGACGAGGAGCAGCGTCTCGAGGAGTTCATCGAGGCCCTGCTTGGACTTGGCGCTGACGGGCACGGCGGGGACGTCGCCGCCGTAGGCTTCCGTCTGCACGCTGTGCTGGAGCAGGCCCTGCTGGACCTTGTCCGGGTTGGCGCCGGCCTTGTCGATCTTGTTGATGGCCACCACGAGGGGGACATCCGCGGCCTTGGCGTGGTTGATGGATTCCACCGTCTGGGGCATGACGCCGTCGTCCGCCGCCACCACGAGGATCGCGATGTCGGTGACCTTGGCGCCGCGGGCGCGCATCTTGGTGAAGGCTTCGTGACCGGGGGTGTCGAGGAAGACCACCGTGCGCATGAGGCCCGTGTTCTTGTCCTTGACGTCCACGTGGTAGGCGCCGATGTGCTGCGTGATGCCGCCGGCTTCGCCCGCGGCCACCTTGGCGCTGCGGATGGCATCCAGCAGCGAGGTCTTGCCGTGGTCGACGTGGCCCATGATGGTGACGACCGGGGGACGGGGGCGCTTCTCGCCCTGCACCTCGGTGGCCTCGTCCATCATCTGCACGTCTTCCTCAAAGGAGACGATGTCGGCCAGGAAGCCGAACTCACGGGCGATCTCCTTGGCCAGCTCGGTGTCGAGGGGCTGGTTGATCGTGGCGAAGATGCCGCGGTGCAGGAGCTTGGCGACCACGTCCTTGGCGGGGCGGTTGCACTTCTCGGCGAGTTCCTTGACCGTCACGCCCTCAGAGAGCATGACGATGCCGATCTCGTCCTCGATGTACTCGGTGGCGATGACCTGCGCGCGGCTGCGGGGCTGCCGCATCTTGATCGCGAGTTCCTCTTCTTCAGTGCGCTCGTGCTTGCCCTTCTTCTTGCCGCCGCTGGGACCCCGGCCGGGGCCCTTCTGGGAGTTGGGATCGATGGGGCCCGCGGGGGCGCCCAGGCCAGGACGGCCCCCAGGGCCGCCGGGACGGGAGCCGAAGCCACCGGGGCGGGGGCCGCCGGGACCGCGGTTGGGACCACCAGGGCCACCGGGACGGGGACCGCCGAAGCCGCCCGGACGGGGGCCGCCGGGACCGCCAGGCCCGCGGCCGGGACCGCCGGGACGGCCACCCGGGCCGCTGGGGCGGGAGGGACCGCCCGCAGGACGGGCCTGGGGCAGCTGGATGTAGCGGGCGGGACCCTGCTCCCGGGGTTCGGGGGGCGGGGTGTCGCTCATCTTCAGGCGGCTGAAGCCCTGGTCGGGCTGGAGCTGGCTGATGGAGGGCAGGTTGGACATGCGGGAGCTGGTCACGGCGGGCTTGGGGGCCTCGTGCTTCACTTCACCGCGGCTGGTGTTGGAGGCCATGGGCAGCACGGCCTTGGGCTGGGGCACGCCGGATCGCTGGACGTGCGAGGGCGTGGTGTGGGTGCCGGGGCGCTGGAGCACGGCGCGGGCGCCGGCTTCGGGGCGGGGGCCCGAGGCTGCCTGGGGAGGCCGGGCCTGGGGCAGCTGGATGTAGCGGGCGGGCTTTTCCTCGGGCTTCGCGGCCTGGCTGGGGGCCTGGCTCACCCGCAATCGGGAGAAGGACTCGCCTTGGGCGGGAGCCGGGGCGGGGGCGGCCTCGGGGGCCGGAGCCGGGGCGGGAGCAGCGGGGGCCTCGGCCTTCTTGATCAGCACCGTGGGGGGCTTGGGAGCCTCCACCTTCGGGACCTCCACCTTGGGGGCCTCGACCTTGGGCTCGGGCTTGGGCTCGGCCTTGGGGGCCTCCGCCTTCACGGGCTCAGGCTTGGGGGCTTCCAGGCGGGGAGCCACGGCCTCGGCCTTGGGGGCCTCCGGGCCCTCGGGGCCGCGGGGGGCCTTCACCACCTTGATGGCGGCGTGGGGCTTGTGGACGGCCAGGGGGGCCGCTTCGGGCTGGCCCTTGGCCTTGGCCTCGAGGACCCGGCGGATCTGGGCTTCCTGGTCCTGGCTGAGGTTCGAGCTGTGGCTCTTCCCGGTGACACCGAGGCGCTTCTCGAGCACGTCGATGACGTCGTGATTGCTCACGCCCAGGTCTTTGGCAAGTTGGTTGATGCGAAGGGTCATGTGGGAGGGGGTCCTCAGGTCTTAACAGCTCGTGCGTGGAGCGGGCGGGGAAGATGCGCGCGGAAGGAGGGCGCTCACTCCCCGAAACGGGCGTGGGCGGCGTCGATGAGGCGGAAAGCCAGTTCCTGATCCACGCCCTCCACCCCGAGGAGCTGATCAGCAGTCACAGTGTAGATCGTTTTCGCGTCCGCGAAGCCGGCGGCGGCCAGACGATCGGCCAGCTCGGGGGTAAGTCCCTCCACCGTCAGCTCCTGGAGGAGGCTGGAGGTGGGGGCGGCCGGGGCGGCGGAGGCCTCCTCGGAAACGGGCATGTCGGGCAGGGCGAGGCCGAGGGCGACTTCGTTCTCCCGGCGCTTCTCGCTCTCGGAGCGGACGTCGATGTTCCAGCCCGTCAGCTTGGCGGCGAGGCGCACGTTTTGGCCCCGCTTGCCGATGGCGATGGAGAGCTGCTCGTCGTCGACCACCACTTCCACTCGGCGCTCGTCGGGGTTGGTGATGTTAACCCGGATGGCTTTGGCGGGGTTCAGGGCGTTGGCGATGAAGCGGGTGACGTCGTCGTCGTAGCGGACGATGTCGATCTTCTCGTTCTTCAGCTCGCGGATGATGGCCTGCACGCGGGAGCCCTTGAGGCCCACGCAAGCGCCCACGGGATCCACGTCGGGATCGAGGGAAGCCACGGCCACCTTGGCGCGGTCGCCGGCTTCGCGCACGCAGTTGCGGATGACGACGGTGCCATCGTGGATTTCGGGCACCTCGTTCTCGAAGAGCTTGATGAGCAACCTCGGATCGGTGCGGCTCACCTGCACCTGGGGATCCTTGGCGCTCTTGTCGACGCTCTGGATCACCACCTTGATGCGCTGGCCCTTGTCGAAGCGGTCGCCGCGCAGCGCCTCGGAGCGGCGGAGCATGGCTTCCACACGGTCGATCTCGAGGATGATGGCGGCCTTCTCGAAGCGCTTGACCTCGGCGACGACCACCTCGCCCATGCGGTCGGCGAAGTCGGTGTGGATGCGCTCGCGCTCGGCCTCGCGCACCTTCTGCACGAGCACCTGCTTGGCGGCCTGGGCGGCGATGCGGCCCAGCATGCTGGTGTCCTGGGGCAGCCAGAGCATGTCGCCCTCTGCGGCGTCGGGGTTCAGCTCCTGGGCTTCGGCCAGGCTGATCTCCAGATCCTCTTCCTCCACCTCGGCCACGACCTGCTTGAGGGCGTAGACGTGGAATTCGCCGGTCTCACGATCCATCTGGGCTTCGAAGTTGCCGTAGAAATCCTGGGCGTTGAAGTACTTGTCCGCGGCCTTGGCGAGGGCTTCCTCGACGGCCTTGAACACGTCCTCTTCGTTGATGCCCTTTTCAGCGGCGATCATCTTCACGGATTCGAAGAATGTGGTTTGAACGGTTGCCATGGTTATTGCTCCTCCCCGGCGCTTGTCTCTACGCCGGCGTCGTTTTGATCTTCAAATTCAGGATTCCCGTTCAGGTGGCTGGTGAGCCGGGCCTGCACTTGCTTGGGCTTGGGGGTCTTTGCTTCGTCGAAGGGGGCGAGCTTGGCCTTCTGGATCTCTTCAAGGGGCACGCGTTTCATGGCGCCGTCCTCTTCGATCACGACTTCGGTGCCTTCAACACCGGCGATCCAGCCCTTGAACCGCTTCTGGCCATTCACCGGGGTCTTGGTCTGGATGCGGCAGAGGCAGCCCTGGAAGCGGAGGAAATGCTCGGCCTTGGCCAGGGGACGCTCGATGCCGGGGCTGGACACCTCGACGCCCGTGGTCTCCCGCAGGTCGGGGAATTCCACGTCCATCCAGGCGAGCAGGCCCTCGTTCACGGCCACGCAGTCGTCCAGGGTGATGCGGCGATGGGAGGTGGCGGCATCCAGGTGATCCACGTAGAGGCGCAAGATGTCGTCGCCGCCCTCGCGGGCGGTTTCCAAGAGGACAAGCTCATAGCCCAGCAGGGCGAGCTGCCGTTCGATCGAAGGCTGGAGCTTCTTCAGGTCCACAGGACTCAACAAAAAAGGTGGGACGAGCCCACCGGATCAGGGCGCCGGGCGGCACCTCGCCAGATTGAGAATTCCAAGCTTAGCCCTCGAATCGCCTATCGGCAAGGAAAATCAAGGTGATTGAGGCCACTGGCCCCCTCTGATGGAATGGAATTTCGAGGTGGATCCCATGGGCAGCATCCTGGACGGCAAGGCCTACGCAGACCGCATCCTGGCCGAGGTGAAGGTCGGGGTGGAAGCCCGCTTGGCGAAGGGTCGCCGCGCGCCCTGCCTGGCCGTGGTGCTGGTGGGCGAAGATCCCGCCAGCCAGGTCTACGTCCGGGGCAAGGTGAAGGCCTGCGCGGAAACGGGCATCACGAGCTTGGAGCACAAAGTGCCGGCCACCACCTCCCAGGCGGAACTGGAGGCCCTCATCGACCGCCTCAACGGCGACCCCGGCGTGGATGGCATCCTCGTGCAGCTGCCCCTGCCCAAGGGCCTGGATGCCAAGGCGGCCCTCCACCGCATCAGCCCCGCCAAGGACGTGGACGGCTTCCATCCCATGAACCAGGGCCTGCTCTTCCAGGGGCTGCCGGCCCTCCGCCCCTGCACTCCCAGCGCCGTCATGCGCATGCTGGAACTGCACGGCGTGAGCCTCAAGGGCCAGCGGGCCGTGGTGCTGGGTCGCAGCGAGATCGTGGGCAAGCCCATGGCCCTCATGCTGCTCGAACAGCATGCGACGGTGACCATCGCCCACAGCCGCACCTCGGATCTGCCCGCCGTCTGCCGGGAGGCGGATCTGCTCGTGGCCGCCGTGGGTCGCCCGGGCATGGTGGAGGGCTCCTGGATCAAGCCCGGCGCCGTGGTCATCGACGTGGGCATCAACCGCGTGGAGGACCTCGCCCTCGGCGAGCGGATCTTCGCCGCGGAGCCCCGGAAGCTGGAGACGCTGAAGGCCAAGGGCGCCGTGCTCTGCGGCGACGTGCGCTTCGGGGAAGCCATGCAGGTGGCTTCCGCGGTGACGCCCGTGCCCGGCGGCGTGGGCCCGCTCACCATCGCGGGTCTCATGCGCAACACGCTGCAGGCCAGCGAGGCCCTGGGATAGACCTCAGGGGATGGCGGCGATGCCGCCTTCCAGCAGGGGCAGCAGGATCCCCTGGGGACCCCCGAGGATGAGGCCTGCCCCGATCCTTTCCCTGAGCTGGGTGGCTCCGCTCTCGCTGCCATCGGCGGTGCGGATGGCCACCAGGCGGGAACCGCCCTTGGCCCGGTGGACGGCGAGCACGGTGTCGCCTTGCACCTGGAGGGGCAGCAGGAGCGCGCCCCCCAGATCCCGGCGCCAGAGTGGCGCGCCCGTGGCGAGATCCAGGCCCAGGAGCTCCTCCTTCGCGTTGAGGATCACCCGACCACCCTGGATCCAGGGGAGCCGTGTTGCTTCCGCCTCCCACTCCCAGGCCTTTTCCCCCGTGCGGGCGTTGAAGGCCACCACCCACTCGCTGGGATTGAAGGCGCCCCGGGTGGTCGTGTAGACGAGGCGGTCGCCGGAGCCGAGCAGGAGGGAAGAGCCGGGGGCTTCCTGGGACCAGAGGATCCGTCCAAAGACGGGATCGATGGCGACGATTTCCTGGGCGGTCCGGAGGAAGAGGCGATCCTCGATGAGCTGGCAGCTCTCGAAGGTCCCCCGCTTGGGCGTTTTCAGGCCCCAGAGCATCCGTCCCGTGGGCAGGTCGAAGGTCATCACCTGGCCGCTGCCGCCCACGAGGACCCGGTCTCCCAGGATCAGGGGGTGGAGCTCGGAGGCGCCGGGCAGCGCCACCGACCAGCGCATCGCCCCCGTGGTGAGGTCGAAGGCGAAGAGCCCCAGCTCGGGGCGCATGTCCTGGGAGGCCGTGGACCAGCCCGCCACGAGGGTGTTCCCGCTGGCGGCGGGAAAGAGGAGGCGGGGTTTGGCAGGGGCGAGGGATCCCTTGGCGGGCTTCCAGGCGGGCAGGGTGAGGAGGTTGCGAAGGGCGCCCGTGGTGGCGTCCAGCACGCCGATCCGTCCGCCCTCCAAGGTGAAGATCACCCGGTTCTCGGCGAGCTGGGGCGGCCCATCCAGGAGGCCGGTGAAGGGCACTTCCCAGATGACCTTGCCCGTGGCCGGGTCCAGGGCCTGCACCTTCTTGGGGCTGGCTTGCACGACCACGAGGTGGGTGCCGTCGAAGGCCGGAGGGATCTCAACCTGCCCCGTGGAGACCTGCCAGGGCTGCGTGGGCTTGCCCGGGTCGCCGCCCTGGCCGGCCCGCAGGCGCAGCAGCCACTGGGCCTGCCAGGAGGGACTGAGGGCCGTCATCGGGGCGGGTGCCTGGGCGCTGGCGGCGAGGGCGGTGAGGCTGAGGACCCAGGAGGTGAGGCGCAGGGGCACGGAGACTCCGGTCAGGCGTTCAGGGACGTTGGGGCGAATGGGGCCATGGGTGGGGAAACCTGGAACTCAGGGGCAGAGCCCGCCATCCACGTTCACGATCTGGCCGCTCATGTAGCTGGACCAGTCGCTGCAGAGGAAGGCCACCACCCGCGCCACTTCCTCGGGTTCGCCCACCCGCTTGAGGATGGTGGGGGCCAGCAGTTCCTTGATCTGCTCCGGCTTCAGATCCGAGGTGAGCTCCGTGTGGATGATGCCGGGGTTCACGGCGTTCACCAGCACCCCGAAGGGGGCCAGCTCCCGGGCGAGGCTCTTGGTGAGCGAGATCACCGCGCCCTTGCTGGCGCCGTAGTTGGTCTGACCCGCCATGCCGATGACGCCGGTGGGGCTGACGATGTTCACCACCCGGCCCCACTTGCGGGCCATCATGCCGCGCACCATGGCCTTGGTGGCGAGCACGGTGCCCTTGAGGTTCACGCTCATGACCTCCTCCCACTTGTCGTCGCCCATGAGGATGAAGGGGCCGTCCTTGCGGGTGCCGGCGTTGTTCACGAGGATGTCGATGGGGCCCAGCTCCGCCTCCACGGCCTTCGCGCAGGCGTCCATGGCGAGTTTGTCGCGGACGTCCCCCTGCACGGCGAGGGCCCGGCCTCCCTGGGCCCGGATGCCCTCGGCGACCTCCTGGGCGAGGTCCAGGTTTTTGAGGGCATGCACCGCCACCCCGGCCCCCCAGGTGGCCAGCTCCTGGGCGATGGCCCGGCCGATCCCCCGGCTGGAACCGGTGACGAAGGCCACGCGCCCGGACAGGGGGGGATTTGCAAATGGCATGGGGGAAACTCCCATGGCCCGGATCCGGGCCAACAGACAAGTGTACTGGCCTGGCACGGGATGGATCAGGCCTCATCCCGGGTCCCGGCCGCCGGGTGGTGTCATATTGACCAGGCGTTCCGAGCCCCGGTGTGGCATTCCCTCCGGTGGCCCCAAGGGGAATCCATGACCAAGTCCGGCCTTGTGACACCCGCCTCCCTGGAGGCTTTCCTCATGGCCCATCCCGGATGGGTGGCCCAGGGGGAAGCCCAGGGTCTCACCCTGCGGAAGCGCTTCACCTTCTCGGCCTACACCCGCGCCCTGGGCTTCGTGGTGGCTGCCGCGGAGCACGCCGAGCGGGCGGATCACCACCCCGATCTCACCCTGGGGTGGCGCTGGGTGGTGGCCCAGCTCACCAGCCATCACGAACGGGGCGTCACCGACCGGGATCTCGTGCTGGCCGTGGAACTGGATCGGATCTATCAGGAATACATCTGAGGTTCAGCGCCGGGGCTCGGCCTTCACGTCCAGGCTCCAGGCGCCCCAGGTGGGTCGGACCCGGGGCGGATTGAAGAGGTCCTGCAGCGCCTTGGATTGGGCGTTGGCCAGGCCCTGGATGTTGGCGGCGTTGAAGCTGCTGAAGGTGGCCAACATGATCCGACCCTCCAGGGATCTCCGGCCCGAGAGGTTGACCGTGTCCCGGGCCAGGGCCGTGAGGCTCAGGCGGAGCTGGGTGCGGGCGGTGAATTCCTCGTTCAGGCCCGGCGCCACCACCTCGACGGTGGCTTCCCCAGCGCGGCGGCTTCGCGCCTGGGCCTTGGGATTCCACGCGAGGAAATCCATCTGGACCGGTGGCAGCGGGGCCCTGAACACGCCGGGTCGCCAACCCTCCTCCCCCAGGGGAGGAGGCGTCTGGAGGGCGAGGGCCAGGAGGATCACAGAGCAGTCATGTCACGGGACCGCCGGGCGTTCCCGAGCTCAGAACTTCTTGGGCTTGCGGGGGCCGCCGGGCTTGGCGCCCGCCCTGCCCCGGGGGGCGGGGCTGGACGTGCCGCGGGGGCCTGAGGCCGCACGGGGGCCCGAGGGACGGGCACCGGCGGGACGACTGCCAGCTTCCTTGCGGGGGCCGCGCCCCGGGCGCGCATTGCCTTCGCTGCGGGGGCGGCTGGACCGATCGCCAAAGTCCTTGCGGGGACCGCGGGCGGGGCGCTCATCACGATCGGCCCGGGGGCGCTGGGGACGGTTGCCCTCGGTGCGGGGGCGGCTGGGGCGGTCGCCGAAATCCTTGCGGGGGCCGCGGGTGGGACGCTCGTCGCGATCCGTGCGGGGACGCTGGGGGCGGTCCCCCTCGGTGCGGGGACGGCTGGGGCGATCGCCGAAATCCTTGCGGGGCCCCCGGGCGGGGCGCTCCTCCCCCTCCTTGCGGGGGCCCTTGGGGCGCTCGCCGGTGCGGGTCTCGGTGGGCTCGTAGCGCTTGGCGCGGGCCACGCGCTTGTCCTTGTTCTCGCGGGTCTCCTTGGGCTTGAAGACCCCCTCCTCGCCCTTCTTGCCCTCGGCGGCGCGGGACACCCGGGCCAGGTTGCGCAGGGCGCGCAAGGCCTTGTCCAGATCCTTGGGCAGGGGGGCGGTGACGGTGATGGTCTCCTCCGTCACGGGGTGCTTGAGGCCGAGCATCTCGGCGTGCAGGGCCTGGCGGTCCAGCAGCTCGCTCACCTCGCCGTAGACCTGATCGCCCAGCAGGGGGAAACCGCGGTCCGCGAACTGCACGCGGATCTGATTGCGACGGCCCGTCTCGAGCTTCACTTCCACCACGGTGTGGCCCGGCAGGCGCTCCAGCACGCGGTAGTGGGTGATGGCGCTCTGGGCGCCCTCGGCGTTCTTCTTGGGGTCCACCACGCGCATGCGCAGCGTCTTGGCCTGCTCGATGAGGTGGCCCTTGAGGGTGCCGCTGTTCTCGGGGATCTCGCCCACGAGGATGGCCTTGTACACCCGGTTCATCTTGTGGAGCTCGAACATCTTCTTGAGGCCGGTGAGGGCCTCGGGGGTCTTGGCGAACACGAGCACGCCGCTCGTCCAGCGGTCGATGCGGTGCACGATGAAGAGCTGGAAGCGCTTGAATCCCCGGCGCTGGTAGTGGTCCGTGATGGCGTCCGCCAGGGTCGCTTCCTTCCCGCCCTCGGTGGGCACGGTGAGGAGGCCCGCGGGCTTGTTCACGAAGAGGAGGTGGGTGTCCTCGTAGAGGACCTCGTAGGGATCCAGGGCGGCGATGCCAGGCCGGGGCTTCAGGTCGTACTTCAGTTCGGGATCGAAGTTGGCATGGATGGTGGCGCCGGCCTTCACCCGCTGGCCATGCTTGGTGGCCACCTCGCCGTTCACCTTGATGAGGCCCGCGTCGAGGAGCCCCTTGGCCTGCCTCACGCTGAGCCCGAGCTTGTCCTTCACGACGGCTGCGAGGGCGGCTTCCGTCTCGACGTTCCACTCTTCGTTGATGCGCGCCATGGGCAGCTCCTTTGCTCGCGCGGCGTTCCTATCAACGCAGGGCGGTCAAACAGAAGAGCACGGAATTCCCATTTTCCCTACGCTCTTTCTCAACAAAAGGGCGGCCGAGGCCGCCCTTTTGTTGAGAAGTTGAAGAGCTACTTGAGGGGTTTCAGCGTCATCGGATCCCGCAGGGGGAGCTTCACGAGGGGCAGTTTGGCGACCTCGCTGAGCTTGCCGGGGTGATCCTTCACATCGCCCTCTTCCAGGTCGGAGGCCTTGCCCACCGCGAGGATGGCGACCTTGTCCAGGGTGAGGTACTTCTGGGCCACGCGCTGCACGTCGGCGGCGGTGACGGCCTGGACCTTGGCGCGGAACTCGCCCAGGAGCTGGTCGGCATTGAGGCCCGCGTAGTCGTAGTTGGCGAAGGTGCCGGCCACGGCGGCTTTGTTGGCGAAGTTGGCGGGGAAGCCGTCCACGAGGGCGCCCTTGGCCACGGTCAGTTCCTCCTCGCTCACGGGAGCCGTGCGCACCTTCTCCATCTCCGCGATGGCGAGGCGGATGCCGTAGGCCACGCTGCGGCTCTTGCTCTGGAAGAGGGCGCGGAAATCGCCGGGGAAGAAGAGGCCGGGGGTGAACACGGAGCCGGCGCTGTAGGCGAGCCCCTCGTCGCTGCGGATCTTCTTCACGAGCCGGGAGGTGAAGCCGCCGCCCCCCAGGATGTGGTTCATCACCGTCACGGCGTAATAGTCGGCGTCGGTGCGGCGGAGGCCGGGCAGGTTCAGGGTCACGCGGCCCTGGTTCACGTCCTTGTCCACCACGTAGATGCCGGGCTTGGCGGCGAAGGAGGCGACCGGGATGGCCGCGCTCTTCTGGGCCTTGGGGCCGGGCTTGAGCGCTCCGAAGGTCTCGTTGAGGAGCTTCTCCATGGCCTTGCGCTCGAAGTTGCCGGAGACGGAGAGGACGAAGTTCTCGGGGTGGATCAGCTTGGCGTGGAGGGCCTGGAGATCCTCCCGGGTGATGCCGTCCAGGCTGGCGGCCGTGGGCTTCTGGTTGGTGTAGTAGGCCTCGCCGCGCAGCAGGTACCCGAGCTGCTGCTGTTCGATGGCGGTGCTGTCGTCGTTGCGGCGCTCCATGGCCTGGCGGAGGTTCTTCTTGGCCAGATCCAGGCGGTCCTGGGCGAAGGCGGGCTGGGTGAGAACTTCGACCATGAGGCCAAGGCCCTGCTTCGCGTCCTTGGAGAGGAGGTTCAGCATGAGCATGCCCTGGGTCTCGCCCAGGTTGGACATGAGGTTGGCGGCCAGGAACTCCAGCTTTTCATCCAGTTGATCGGCCGGAGTCTTGGCGGTGCCGCCACTGCGGAGGAGGCCGCCCATGAGGGAGGCGGAGCCTTCCTTGCCGGGAGCTTCTTGGTAGCTGCCGCCCTTGATGAGCAGGTTCACGGTGACGAGGGGCTGGCCCGTGGGGTCCGGCAGCACGTAGGCCGTGATGCCGTTCTTGAGCTTGATGCGGGCGTCCTTGGCCTTGGGAACCTCGAAGGTCATGGGCTTGAAGGTGAGCTTCTCCGGGCGGTCGGGGATGGCCTGGGCGGAGCCGGTGGTGGCGACGAGGCCAAGGGCGAGGGCGAGTCGGGACAACATTACTTGGCCTCCTTGGCGAGCTGCTCGATGCGGGCGCGGATCTTCTTCATCATCAGGTCGAAGATGGGCTTCTGTTCGGCGGGGACGGAACCGGCGCCGGCTTCCATGCGGGCGAGCCCGGCCTTCAGCTTCTCAGCGTCCGTGGCCTTCTCGATCTGGGCCAGTTGGGCCTTGATCATGCCCCGGGCCTCCTCGGGAATGGCTTCCATCTCCGGATCCACGGCGGCGGGGGCGCTGCCGGGCTTGCGGGTGTAGATCACGACGTTGCGGGACTCCTTCACGAGGTAGTCCTTGGCCACGCGTTGGACATCCGCGGCGGTCACGGCCTCGGTCTTCTTCGGGGATTCCAGGAATTCCCGGTAGCCGGTGGTGGCGTCGGCCACGGCCAACTGGATCATCAGGAAGAAGTTGTCCTCCAGGCGGCGGAAGGTGTTCGCCTGGGCCTGGTTCTTCACCTTCTGGAGTTCCTGGGCGGTGACGCCCTCTTTCTGGATCTTTTCGAGTTCGGCGTAGATGGCCTTCTCGACCTCCTCGGGTTTGCGATCCCCGGAAACGGTGCCCTCCAGCGCGAAGATGCCGGCGTACTTGCGATCCTGGTTGGCGGCGCGCACGTTGGTGGCGACCTTCTGATCCAGCACGAGGGCCTTGTAGAGGCGCCCGGAACGGCCGTTCAGGATCTCGCCCAGGAGGTCCAGGGCGTACTGGTCGGCGTGGCCGGAGGCGACGCCCTTCCAAGCGATCTCCACGCTGGGAGTGGTATCCGCCTCGGCGTACATGCGTTTCTCGGCGATCTGCTTGGGCTCCAGGGTGATCACCTCGGGCACGCCCTTGGGGTTGGCGGGGATGCGGCCGAAGTAGCGCTCGCAGAGGGCGGCGGCCTCGTCGGCCTTGAAATCGCCCACGAGCACGGCGGTGATGTTGTTGGGGGCGTAGAAGGTGGCGAAGAACTCGTTGGCCTGCTCCCGGGTGATGCTCGCCACGTCCGAGGCCCAGCCGATGGTGGGCCAGTGGTAGGGGTGGGCGGTCCACGTCATGGCCTCGAAGGCCTCCTCGAACTTTCCCGTGGGGGTGGACTCGGTGCGCATGCGGCGCTCCTCGAAGACCACGTCGCGCTCCTTGTAGAACTCGCGGAACACGGGATCGCGCAGGCGATCGGATTCCATCCACGTCCACAGCTCGAGCTTGTTGGAGGGGATGGTCTGGATGTAGGTGGTCACGTCCGTGTTGGTGAAGGCGTTGAGGTTCACGCCGCCGGCCTGGGAATAGACCTTGGAGAACTCATCCTTCACGAGCAGCTCCTGCTGCTCCTTCACGAGCTTCTCGAAGGACTCGATGAGCTGCTGGTGGTGGGGGGAGCGGACCTTGGGATCCGTCATGTCGGCGATCTCGCCGCGCTGCTGCTTGGCGCGGAGGAGGGAATCCTCCTTGCGGATCTCGGCGCGGAGCCTGTCCTGGGCAAGGTTCAGCTCGCGGTCGCGCTTGATGTCGCGGGTGCCGATGGTGCTCGTGCCCTTGAACATCATGTGCTCGAAGAGGTGGGCGATGCCGGTGATGCCGGGGCGCTCGTTGGCGCTGCCCACGTGGGCCACCCAACCCACGGCGATGGTGGGCTTGTCATGGCGTTCCACCATGAGCAGCCGCATGCCGTTGGAGAGGGTCTTCTCCACGGGGGCGGGAAGGGACTGGGCCAGGGCCGGCGCCGCGACGAGCGTGGCCACCAGGGCTGACCGTTGGATCCGGGTCAGGGGGATGGGCATGGAGACTCCGAGGTGAGGAATGGGAATGGGGCCAGGTCGCTCCTCCGACGAGGCGTGGTCATCCTCATCGCCCCGGGGGGAGTCCCTTCGAACGTGTCATGGCCTTGCCGGAAGGTGTCATGAATATTTGTGAAGGAGCAGCCGCCCCAGATCCGCCTCCCAGGCGGCCTGGAGGTCGGAAAGCTTCATCCCACGGCCCTTTTCCGGGGCCGCCTGCAGCAGGCCCTGGGCGGAGGGATGGGGCAGGGCGTGCCATTCAAGGGGCAGGTCGTTCAGGGGCTCCCGCAGCACCAGGGCCCTTTTGCCGAAGGTCACAAGCCGCAGCGGTCCGCGGCTGCGATCGCAGGCCTGGCCCAGCTCCTGGCGCAAGCGGGCGAGGTTCTCCTCCGATTTGAGCTCCCGGTCCTTGGGGGCGCGGAAGGCGTGGCCATCATCCGTGGGGCAGGCGGGATAGGCGTTGCCAAGGGCGGCGCCGAGGAGGCGCGGCCTCAGGCCCTCGGCCCGGAAGCGGGCCCCATCCCAGGGTTCCCAGGCGGCCTCGGGGACCTCGGCGAGGCCCGCGGCCTGCAGCGCCCGGTACACGAGCAGCCCCGCGCGATCCCCCCAAAAGGGGATGCCGCTCTGATCCGCGCCCCGGGGGCCGGGGGCTTCACCCATCAGGAAGACGTGGACGGGGCCGGACTCGGGAAAGAGGGCGGGAACGGACGTGCCGAGGATGCGAGCCATGCCTAAAACCTATCAGGTGACGTTGGGGCTTAGATCTGCACCACGCCGCCATCCAGATTTAGGCACTGCCCCACCTGCATGGTGTTGGCGGGGTTCAGGAGCCAGCCGATGCCCTCGGCGATCTCCTCGGGTTGGAAGAAGCGGCCCACGGGCACCACGGCCTCGGCCTTCTTCCGCGCCTGTTCGGGGCTGATGCCCATGCCCCTGGCCATGCCTTCGATGCCCTGGGCGGCCATGTCCGTATCCACCCAGCCCGGGGCCACCGCGTTCACGAAGATGCCCTTGGGCAGCAGCTCCAGGGCCAGGGCCTTGGTGAGGCCCAGCAGGCCGTGCTTGGCGGCGCAGTAAGCACCGTAGCCGGGCACCCCGAAGCGGCCCAGCACCGAAGCCACGAGGACGATGCGGCCCCCCGGGCCCAGGTTCGGGAGGAAGGCCCGCACGGTGTTCCAGGGGCCCACCAGATCCACCTCGAGGATCTCCCGGAAGCGGTCGTCCGCACTCGCGTCGCCCCCCACGGGCGTGACGCCGCCGATGCCCGCCGCCGCCACGAGGGCGTCCAGGGGCGGCAGCTTGGAGGCCAGGGCCCGGAGATCGCTCAAGTCCCGCACGTCACAGCCGTGGGGCACGGCCTGCCCACCGGCTTCCCGGATGGCGCCGGCGGTTTCAGCCAGGGCCGCGGCATCGCGCCCCAGCAGGATCATCGTGGCGCTTTCGCCGCGCGCCAGGTGGATCGCCACCGCCCGGCCGATGCCCCGGGAGGCCCCTGTCACAAGAATGGTCCGCGTCATGGGATACCCCCTGGCATCGATCGTGCTGCGACCTACATTACTTTCCCACAGGAGAGATCATGGCCTGGGATGGGAAGTCCGAGCGTCGGCGGCATCTGCGCGTCGTCGAAGTGGAGCGCCGGGGCGCCCTTTGGAGCACCTTGGGCGGTCTCCGGATGGGGGCCTGGGAAGGCCTGGGCGAGCTGGAACCGCATCCCGCCCGCCTGACCCCCCGGGATCTCGAGAACCCCCAAGGGTGGCGGGAGCGCTTGGCCGCCTGGCTGATGAAACAGCACTGAAAAGGGGCCCGCGGAAGCGGGCCCCCGAGCGTGGGGCGGACCGGGGCCCGGAACGGCCCGGCCCGCCCCCCACTCAGCGGATCCAGCCCTGATGGAGGGCCAGCTCCGCGTTGAGCAGCGAGCCTCCCGCCGCGCCGCGGTGGGTGTTGTGGCCCAGGAGGGAGAACTTGATGCCGAGCAGCGGGCAGGCCCGGATGCGGCCCACGTGGACGCTCATGCCGCCATCCTGCTCCACGTCCCGGCGCACCTGGGGGCGATCCTCCGCCGTGTGCAGGCGGATGGGCACCACCGGCGCCGTGGGCAGGCCCAGCGCTTGGGGCAGCGGCTTCCAGGCGGCGAGGGCCTCGCGCACCTGGGCCACGCTGGGGTTACCGCGCAATCTCACGCTCACGGCCTCGGTGTGGCCATCCACCACGGGCACGCGGTGGCAGAGCGCCGAGATCACGAGGGGCGCGGACCGCACGCGGCCGCCTTCCAGGAGGCCCAGCAGCTTGGGCGTCTCCTCCTCCACCTTCTCCTCCTCGTTGCGGATGAAGGGGACGACGTTACCGAGGATGTCCAGCGAGGCCACCCCGGGGTAGCCCGCGCCGCTGATGGCCTGCAGGCTCGTCATCATCACGGCCTCGATGCCGAAGGCCGCCTGCAATGGAGCGAGCGCCATCACGAGCACCGTGGCCGTGCAGTTGGGGTTGCATAGGATGCCGCCGGTCCAGCCACGCCGCTCGCGCTGCACGGCGAGGAGGGCCAGGTGCTCGGGGTTCACCTCGGGCACGAGGAGGGGCACGTCCGCTTCCATGCGGAAGGCGGAGGCGTTGGAGAAGACGAGGGCGCCGGCTCGTGCGAAGGCGGGCTCCAGCTCGGCGGCCGGGGCGCTGTCCAGGGCGCTGAACACCACGGGGCTGAAGGCCGTGTCGGGCCCGCCGGCTACGAGCACCCGATCGCCCAAACCGCCGTAGGCTTCGCCCTCGATGCGCCAGGAACATGCATCCGCGTAAGCCCTGCCTGCTGAGCGCTCGCTGGCGGCGAGGTGCTGGATGCGGAATTGAGGGTGTTGGGCGAGGCGCTGCACGAAGCGCTGGCCGACGACGCCGGTGGCGCCCAGGATGGTGACGGGAATGCGGGACATGGGGACTCCAGGGGGAGGATCAAGCTCGGAACGAAAGACTGAACGCGGAGGTCACGGAGGAACGCGGAGGACGCGGAGGGAGCTCGAGTCATCGCAGGAGTGGTTCCCATTCCTTGACCAAAGCCTTGGGGTGGTTCTGCGGTTCGGCCCTGGCGCTTTGCGCCCCTGAGCCGTGGGCGGCTCAGGCTCCCGATCAGGGGCAAGGCGGTCCTACGAGGGATGGCCCAGCCCCTGATCGGGAGAGGGTCAACCCGCGAGGATGGGTCGGCGGCCCTCCGCGTTCTCAGCGTCCAGCTTTTCGAATGGACCCATGACTGCACTTTCGATCAATGCGGTAACAGCCGAACGACGTCGGCCAGCACGCCCGCCGCCGTGACCATCGCCCCAGCGCCGTATCCCCGCACGACGAGCGGCCGGGGCGTGTAGGCCTCGCTGGCGAAGCTGAGGGCGTTCTCGCCGCCCTTGATGGCGTGGAGGGGGTGGTCGCGATCCACTTCCAGCAACCCGACGGCACAGCCCTCAGGCGTGATGGTGGCGCCGAAGCGGAGCACCTTGCCTTCGGCGCGAAGCGCGTCCAGTCGGGCTTGATAGGGCGCGTCCAAAGCCTTGAGGTTGTCCAAGAAGGCCTTCACGTCGCCGCTCGCATCGAAGCTCGAAGGCAGGGCGCTCTCCACCTGGACATCCGCCAATTCCAGGGTCCCCCCCAATTCCCGGTGGAGGATGAGGGCCTTGCGGGCCACGTCGAGCCCGCTGAGGTCATCGCGGGGATCCGGTTCCGTGAAGCCCGCGTCCCGGGCCAGGCGTACGGCCTCGCTGAAGGGGGTGCCCTCCTCCAGCAGTCCGAAGATGAAGGAGAGGGAGCCGCTGAGGATGCCCTCGATGCGCTGCACGGCGTCGCCGCCCGCGAGGAGGTCGCGCAGGGTTCCGATCACGGGCAGTCCGGCCCCCACGTTGGTCTCGTAGTGGAAGCGGAGGCCCTTGGCTTCGAGCCCTGCGCGCAGCCGGCGGTAGCGGGGGAGCGGCCCCGCGTTCAACAGCTTGCTGGCGCCCACGAGGTGGAAGCCCGCTTCCGCGAAGGCCTCATAGGCCTCCGCCACGCCTTCCGCGCCCGTGCAATCCACGAGGACGATGGGAGCTTCCGCATGGGCGAGGGATTGGAGCCGGGCCCGGTCCAGGGGCTCGCCCCGTTCGAGGAGCGCGGCCTCGGCTTCGAGGGGATCGAGGCCGCAGGGATCCACCAGCATGCGGCGGGAGTTGGCCACGGCGCAGAGGCGCAGCTCCACGCCTTTGGGGGCGAGGCGGGCCTGTTGGCGCTGGAGCTGCACGAGGAAGCGGCGGCCCACGAGGCCGACGCCGAGGAGGACGAGGTCCAGGCGCGTGGCGGGGCAGGCGGAATCGTTGGGACGGGGCGCGAGGGCGGCGAGGGGCATGGGGCCTCAGACGGAAGCGGAAGCGAGGGAAGTCTCGACCCAGGCGCGATGGAGGCGGGGGATGAGGTCGACGAGGCGGTGCTCCCGCACGAGCGCGGCTGTGGAGATGGCGGAGCAGCCGGCGAGGAGGCCGCCGATGGCGCCCGCATCCGCGCCCAGGGGTTCCAGGAGGCGGAGTTTGGCGGCGGGATCCTTGCGGAGGCCTTCGCCCACCAGCGCGACCACGGCCCAGCCCTCCTCCAGCTCCAGGCCCTCTTGCTGCCACTGGTTCAAGAGCTGGCGGGCGGCGATCGTCTCCGGGCGGAGGACGATGAGCGCGCCCTCGGGGGTCACGAGGAATCCAAAGCGATGGGCCCCGGCCTCCTCCACCTGGGCGGCTTTGGCGGCGGCCTCGGCGAGCAGGCTGCGGGAGGCGGGCAGGCGGAGGATCACGAGGCCCTCCTTGTAGGCCACGCTCACCACGCCCTCGCCGCGTTCGGGCACTTCGGGGAGGATGGCGGTGCGCGAGGCGCGGGGACGCAGGGTGTTGGCCACCACGAGGCGGATGCCGCTGCGGGCGATGGGGGCGAGGCTATCGGGGTGGAGCACCTTGGCGCCGAAGGCCGTGAGGGAGGTGGCCTCCGCGAGGCTCATGACGGGGATGGGCCGCGCCTCGGGCACGAGGCTGGGATCGGCGCTGAGCACGCCGTCCACGTCGGTCCAGATCTGCACCTCGGCGGCGTCCAGGGCTTCGCCCAAAAGGGAGGCGCTCGTATCGCTGCCGCCGCGCCCCAGCGTGGTGATGGCCCCATCGGGCGCGGCGCCCAGGAAACCCTGGGTGACGAAGGTGGCCCCGCCGTTCAGCTCGGGAGCCCAGGCCTGGGCGGCCTTGCGGAGGGCGGGCAGGTGGGGGCGGGCCTGGCCGAAGCGGGCATCGGTGTGGAGCACCTCGCCCACGTCGCGAAAGGCGGCGCGGGCCCCGCGGTGACGAAGCAGGGCGGCGAACAGCTGGGCGGAGAGCGTCTCGCCCACGGCCAGGGCCGCGTCCCGGGCGCGGGGGGTGGCCTCGCCGAGCATGGCCATGCCCCCGAGCAACTTGGCCAGCCGCTCGAACACGGGCGTCCACCCCTCCCGCACTTCCTCCAGCAGACCCAGCGCCGAGGCCGTGTTCCGGTGGTGGGATTCCAGGGCCTCCTGCACGAGGCGCGCCTGCGCGGCATCACCCTTGGCCGCCAAGGCCACGGCTTCGAGGATGCGGTCGGTGCCGCCCTTGAGGGCGGACACCACCACGAGGCCGCCGTTGGGCAGTTCCTCGCGGACGATGGCCGCGGCGCGGCCCATGGCCTCGGGGCTACCCACGGAGGATCCGCCGAATTTCAGGACTTTGATGCTCATGGGAGGCCTTTCAAGACGACGTGATCAAGCCAGTGCGCGAGTTCATCCCAGGCCATGAGGAAGGCATCGTGGCCGTGGGGGCTGCGGAGCCAGGTGAGGGAGCCGAGGCGATTGGCATCCTCCGCCGCCCGGGCGAGTTCCTCGATGAGGGCGGGGAGGAAGAGGGTGTCGGAGGGGATGCCGAAGAGGTGAACCGGCTGCTCCAGGCGCGCCAGGGCCCACCGCAGGCCCCCCCGGCCCCGGCCCAGATCGAAGGCGGCCATGGCGCCCAGGAGGGTGCGCAGGCTCTCGCGATCAAAGCGCTCGGCGAGGGCGGCGCCGTGGTAATCGAGCCATTCACCCTCGCCGCCCTCGGGGAAGCGATGCTCCAGGCTGGCGCCGGAGCGGAAGCTCAGCATGGCCACTCGGCGCACGGCGGCGAGGGCATCGTCATCGCCAATGGGCAGTTCCAGGATGCGGCGCTGGGCGTGGCAGCTGGCGCGGATCCAGGCGTCGGCGCGGCCGCCGCTGCCGAGCACCCCCAAGGTGCCCACGCGGTGGGGCGCCAGGGCCGCCAGCTCTAAGGCCACCATGCCGCCGAGGGAACCCCCGATCGTGGCGTCGAAGCGGAGGTTCTCCGCCTCGATCCACTTGAGCAGCGCCGCCGCCAGGTCGCGGGGCGTGACCTCGGGGAAGGGATGGAGGTGGGCGGGCCCCACGCTCCCATAACAGGAGCCCGGTAGGTTGGGGCACCACACGGTGGCGCGCTCGGGCCCGAGCGGCGCCCCCTCGGCAAGGAGCGGGCCCCACCAGCCCTTCGCCCCCGGGCGATCCGCGGCGTCCGGCCCGCCCGTGAGGGCATGGATGAGGAGTACGCGCAGCGCTCCGGTGCCCACCTTGCGATGGGCGATGTGGACGGGCAGGACGCCGCCCCCCTCCAGGGGGAGCTCGCCCAGGCCCAGGATGGCGTTCGTCATGCCTTCACCTGCGCGAGGGCCGCTTCCAGATCCGCCTTGAGATCGTCGATGTGTTCCAGGCCCACGCTGAGGCGGATGAGATCCTCGGTGACGCCCGTGGTGGCCCGTTCTTCGGGCTTGAGCTGGGAGTGGGTGGTGGAGGCGGGGTGGATGATGAGGCTCTTGGCGTCGCCCACGTTGGCGAGGCGGGAGAAGAGCTTGACGCCGTTGATGAGGGCCTTGCCCGCTTCGAGGCCGCCCTTCACGCCGAAGGTGAGGATGCCGCCATAGCCCGCGCCGGGCTTGAAGTAGCGCCTGGCCAGGGCATGATGCTCGCTCTCCTTGAGGCCGGGGTAGTTCACCCAGGCCACCTTGGGGTGCTTCGAGAGCCACTGGGCCAGGGCGAGGGCGTTCTCGCCGTGGCGCTCCAGGCGGAGGTGGAGGGTCTCGATGCCCTGGAGGATGAGGAAGGCGTTGAAGGGGGAGAGGGCCGCGCCCGTGTCGCGCAGGCCCTCGATGCGGGCCTTGGTGATGAAGGCGGCGGGGCCCGCGAGGTCCGCCAGCACGGCGCCGTGGTAGGCGGCGAAGGGCTCCGTGAATTCGGGGAAGTTGCCGTTGGCCCAGTTGAAGGTGCCGCCATCCACGATGACGCCGGCGATGGAGGTGCCATGGCCGCCCAGGAACTTGGTGGCGCTGTGCACGACGATGTTCGCCCCGTGCTTCAGCGGATTGAGCAGGTAGGGGCTGGGCAGGGTGTTGTCCACGATGAGGGGGATGCCCGCCTCCCGGGCGATGGCGCCCAGCACTTCAAACTCCGGCACATCGAGCTTGGGGTTGCCCAGGGATTCGATGTAGAGGGCGCGCGTCTTCGGCGTGAGGGCGGCGCGGAAGGCCTCGGGGTCGCGGCTGTTCACGAAGGTGGTGGTGATGCCCGTTCGGGGCAGCGTGTGGTGAAGCAGGTTGTAGGTGCCGCCATAGAGGTTGTCGCCGGCCACGACGTGGTCGCCCTGGCGCAGCAGGGTGGTGAGGGCGAGGGTGATGGCCGCCTGGCCCGAGGCCACGGCGAGCGCCGCGATGCCGCCCTCCAGCTCGGCCACGCGTTGCTCCAGCACGGCCTGGGTGGGATTCATGATGCGGGTGTAGATGTTCCCGGGAACTTCGAGGTTGAAGAGTTGGGCGCCGTGCTCCGCGCTGTCGAACACGTAGCTCGTGGTCTGGTAGATGGGCACGGCGCGGCTGCGGGTGTCGCCATCCGGCGCGTGGCCCCCATGGAGGGCGATGGTTTCGAAGCGGAAGGATTGCGTTGCGGTGGCGGTCATGACGACTCCGGGCAGAGGTTCCCCCACCCCGTCGAAAGGGGGGAGTGGTGGTGCGCCCATGTCCCGTCCCGATGGTGCTGAGACGCCTCCGGGCGCGGCGAGGACGTGCCTCGTCAGCGCGGATTCGAGTTCCAAATCAGATCAAAAAAACGGGGGGCCCGAAGCCGGTTTTCACCGTTCGGGCCCCCCATGCATCAGTCGCACAGTTTGTTATCTCTCCGCTGCGGATCCTTTCAGATCACGCATCGGCAGGATTTGGCACCACGCTCAGGCTCACGCCATCGCAGGTTGCCAAGGTTTCGCAGGGCCCGTCCCTCCACCTTTCTGGATATCTCGCTCTTCGACTGACAAAGATCTCGTGGAAGTTCCAATGTCGCAGAAAAGATGCGGAGGTCAAGTCACGTTCGCGTGACTTCGGCAACTTCAGAACCGCCACAGGTAGGAGGCCTTGAAGAAGAGGCCCCGCTGCATCTCAAGGAACCGATCGGAATCCCGGTACATGCCGCTCGGGGCATCCCATGCCGTCTTCTTCGAGAGGCTCCCGTAGCCGAGGTACACCACGGTGCCGGGCACGTAGGTGTAAGCGGCGAGGTAATCGGTGAGGAGCTGGCGCCGGTAGCTGTTGTATTCGCCGATGGCCCGCAGGAAGAAGTGCTCGTTGGGCTGCCAGGTGAAGCGGGCCCGGGAAATGGGATAGCTGAAGAGCTTGGCGCCCGTGTCCTGGCGATGGAGATCCGCATGGAGCCAGGAGAGGGTGAGATTCAAGGTGCCGGTGGGCTGGATCACGGCCTGCACGGTGGTTTGGGTGCCGTGGGCCTGGGCGGGCGTGGCGGTGTACCAGATGGCCTGGCCGACCCGGTGTTTCAGGGTCAGGGAGAATCCCTTGGAGAGCTGGCTCTTGGCGGAGAGGGACCACCCGTCCGTGCGGAAGCGCTGGCCCAGGAAGATCTCCGTGCTGTCGTCGTAGGCGAGGGAGAGGGTGCCGTTCCGCCTGAGGACGGCGGAGATGCCCAGCATCCGATCCTGCTCGCTCATGCCGCTGGCGAAATCGCGGAGCACGGTGAGGCCCGCGATGGGGCCGAGCCGACGGAACCAGCCTGAGGCCGGATAGTACCTGGGCGACACGTTCAGGTTGGCGGCGCTGAATCCCGTGCGGGTGAGGTACCCCGCGTCCGATTCGAAATCCGTGGAGATGGTGTGGGCGCCCGCGTTCACGGCCCAGGTGCTGGTGTCATGGAGCAGCTCCACGCCGAGGGCCTTGCCGGATTTCGTGTCCGCCACCCCGTCGGGGCGCGTGGAGGAACCGAAGGCGTGGAAGCTCACCATGTCCGCGGGGGAGAAGCGGATCTGGCCATCGGCGCCGCCGGTCTGGTTGCGCCGCGGGCTCTGTTCCCGGTCCGTGAAAAAGAGGCCCAGGTAGCCATCCTCGGTGAGCGAGTGCTTGAAGCGCAGGCCCGTCACGTTGGGATCGGGGAGGGCGGGCAGGCCGGCCTCCGGGGGCTGAGCGGTGTCCTTCGCATGCAGGAGGGCCAGGGTGTCCTGGGCGCCCACCTTGCCCGTGAGCTTCACGCCGAACTTCGGATCGACGATGGTGCGGGTGTGGAGCAGGGTGAGCAGCGGGCTGTTGGCGGTGGCGCCCACGTTGAAGTGCTCGATGCCCTCCAGGAAGAAGGGCCGCTTCTCGGCGTAGTAGAGGCTGTAGCGGAGGTTCGCATCCACCTGGCCCGCGTCGGCCTCCACCTGCGAGAAATCGGGATTGAGCGTGGCATCGAGGGTGAGGCTGGAGGTGAGGCCGGCCTTCCCCGTGAGGCTCCACTCGTGCTTGTCCGGCTCTTGCACCATGAGGCCATCCACCCGCGTGGCGCGCCGCGCATAGGTGAAGGCCGGCAGGAGTTCCAGCACCGAGGCCCGGGCCAGCCCTTCGTATTCCAGGGGGGCCATCTGGGGCAGGAAGGCGTAGCCGGCCTTGGGATCCAGGGCGGGATAGGAGCCGTGTTCCTGGCGGCGGTTGATGGTGCGCTCGAAGAAGACGGCCATGCGCACCACGTCGCCGCTGGTGTACCGGATGCTCTTGAGGGGGATCTTCATCTCGACGGTGTAGCTCTCGGCGTCGATGCGGCCGGCGCTCTCCCACACGAGGTCGATGCTGAAGTCCTCCTTGCCGCTGGCGAAGCGGCTGTCCCCCTGGATGCCGAAGGGGTTCACGTAGAAGGCGTAGAGGGACTGCTGGTCGTTGAAGGTGTCGAGGTTGATGCAGACGAAGTCGTCGTTCGCGATGTCATCCCGGCGGGAGACCGCGGCCTTGATCAGCTCGGGATGGGGATCGAAGCATCGGAAGGCGAAGTAGAGGTGCTCCCGGTCGTAGGCCATGAAGGCGATGGTGCCTTCCGCCTGCTTCTTGCCGAACTCCGGGATGAAGGTCTCGAAGCCCGTCACCGAGCTGGCCGTGGCCCACACCGGATCATCCAGGCGGCCGTCCATCACGGGGGCGACCACCGCCTTGGAGGGGCGGAGCAGGGCCCTTCCGCCGGTTGGCGCAGGTGGGCTCGCGAGCAGGGAGATCGGGAGGAGGAGGGCAGCGGGGAGGAGGCGGGTCATGGGTTATCCAACCCCTGGTGTACGGTGCCTGCGCCCCCGGGCCGCCTCGCGGGGGGTGGACTGTTCAGGGATGGGGGCGAGCAGGGGTCTCGCGGAGGTTCGCCGCTCCGGGTGCCAAGGGGAGGTGGATGTGGAAGGTGCTGCCCTGGCCCGGTTCGCTCGTGACCTCGATGTGGCCTCCCAGGAGCTCCACGAAGCGCTTGGAGATGGTGAGCCCCAGGCCCGTGCCGCCGGCGCGGGAGGCGCCCCCCTGCGAGGCCTGCTCATAGGCCTGGAAGAGCCGGGCGATCTGGAGGGAGGTGAGGCCCACGCCCGTGTCCCGCACTTCCAGTTGGAGGCCGGATGCCTCGCGCCGCGCGGCGAGGGTGATGGTGCCGGCCTCCGTGAATTTGATGGCGTTTCCCGCGAGGTTGATGAGCACCTGCTTGAGCTTGAGGAGGTCGGTGTGGCATTCCAGATCCACGTCCAGGTCCAGCAGGAGGCGGTTCCCCCGCTGCTGCGCGAGGGGGCTGAGGGTGCTGACCACCTCCACGAACAGGGGATGCAGCCGCACGGGCTCCAGGTGGAGTTCCATCTTCCCCGCCTCCACCTTGGAGAGGTCGAGGATCCCGTTGATGAGGGAGAGCAGGTGGCGGCCGGAGGAGAGGATGCGCCCGCTGTCGCGGGTGAGGCCCTCGTGGCCGGCCTCCTCGGCATCCTGCCGGATGAGCTCGCTGTAGAGGAGGATCGCGTTGAGGGGTGTGCGGAGCTCGTGGCTCATGTCCGCCAGGAAGGCGCTCTTGGCCCGGGAGGCCTCCCGTTCCCGTTCCTCGGAGGCGGCCAGGGCGGCGGTGCGTTCGGCCACCAGGGCGGCCAGCTCCTCGTTGCGCCCCTCGATCCGGTGGAGGCGGATCCGGTGGAGGATCAGGGCAAGGCTCACCGCGAGACCGCCCCACAGCAGGAGCGCCCAGGGGCGCTGCCACCATGGCCTCAGGATCACCACCGTGCACATCCACTCGGGGCTGGCGTGATCCCCGGGCTCCAGGGTGCGCACCCGGATGCGATGGGGTCCCGCGCCGGGATCCAGGAAGGTGAGGTCGGGCCCCTGGAACTCGTGCCACTCCCGGCTGCGCTCCAGATCCTGCCATTGGAAGCGCAGGTGCGCGTGCCGGGCGGGGGTCGGGATCCCGATCTGAAGGCTGAAAGCGCGGGTTCCCGGGGGCAGCTCCTTGGGCAGGGCCAGGGACCAGGGCCCCTCTTCCACCCGGGCGCCCAGCAGGATGGGCACGGGGAGTTCGGGCAAGGTGCGCTCGGCCTCGCGGTTGTAGCTGGCGAGGCCCGTTCCCGTCGAAATCCAGATCCGGGAGGGCTCGATGTAGAGGCCGAACTGGTTGCAGTCATCCAAGGGCAGCCCATCCGGGGTCGTGTAGTGCCGGGCGCGCTTCGGGTGCCGCGGATCCAGCTCCAGCACCCCGTGATCGGTGATCACCCACGTGCGTCCATCCTCCAGGATCCCGGCCCCGTAGGCGGTCTTGCAGGGGCTGAGCGGCTCCAGGGCCAGCTTGGAGGAGGTCTCCCAGCGGTCTCCGTTGAGATGGAGGGTCTGGATCTCGGGAGGGAGGAACTGGACGGCCACGAGGGAGCCTTCGGCGGTGCTGAATAAATCCGTGACCTCCCTCCCCGGCTCCATGGGGAGGCTGCGCCAGGGTTCGCCGGGGGAACAGTGGAGGAGCTGGTTGGCGGCATTCCGTTCAATCAGGTGGAGCTTGCCCCGGACGTCCGCATAGGTGCGCAGGCCCTTGTCCGGGCCCTGGGCCGGGATGCTCTGCCAGGCCCATCGGCCCCCCGCCCAGGTGCCCACGAGAAAGCGTTGATCCCGGGTGGGGAAGGCGATCAACCGCTCCGTGGCGCTCACGCCGCGCAGGGCCGTCACCCCCTTCAGGGCCGGGAGCGTGGCGACGGGGCGGGGGGCCGATTCCTGGGTGGGAAAGCGCAGGATCCGGCCGCTCAACCGCTCCACGGCCCAAATGAACCCATCCGCTCCCACCCCGATCTGGGCGTGGAAGCCCGCCTCCCACACCCGCTCCCACCGGCTTCCCGTGGCGCGGTAGAGCCCTTTGACGGTGGAGGCCCAGAGGTGCCCTCCCGGATCCCGGACCACTTGCCAGATCCCGGAGATGGGCAGGCCATCCAGGCCCCCGTGATGGCGCCAGGGACCCCCCAGCCGATGCAGCCCATCCCGCTCCACCCAGAGGTGCCCCTCCTGGTCTCGCAGGAGGATGCGCATGCTAAAGGTGCTGAAGGTGGGGCTGGTTTCAAGGGGCGGCTCGGCCCGGTCCAGGCGGCGGGCGACCTGATCCCCCATGGCCCAGATCTCCCCCAGGCCCGGGCTCGTGATGCCCCCGGGGCTGGAGGTTCCACCCGCGAAGCCGTGGTTTCCATCGAGGTCCGGTTGCACCTCCCAGCCCCGGGCCCCGGAACCCAGCCGCAGGATCCGCAAGTAGGTTCCCGTCCAGAGGGTGCCTCCCCCATCCTCCTGGATGGCGCCCCGGTACTCCTCGCCTCGGCGGAGGGGAATGTCGGGAAGGGGTTGCCAGGTTCCTCCCGACCAGCGCCATCCCTTGGTCCCGATCCGGAGCAGCAGGCCCGCCTCATGGGCGCGCGGGCTGAAGATGGCCTCCCCGGGCTCCGGCAGCGCCACGGGGAGGTAGCGTCCGGGCCCCTCGAGGCGGAAGAGGGCCCCGCCCCACTGGAGCCAGAGCCGGGCCTCGCCATCCTTGAAGAGACCCCGAGTCCCCCCCGGGGGGTGCGGGGGGAGGCCCTGGGTGATGTCCGCCCAGGTGTCGCCCCTCAGGCACCAGAGCCCATGTTCCCCCGCCAGGTAGATGGTGCCTTGCTGATCCTCCGCCAGGGCTTGGAACAGGGGCCGTTGCTCCTGCGGATGGGGATTGGCCCTGAGGAAGGTGGTGCCATCCCCGACGTAAACCCCCTTGTCCGCGGCCACCCAGTACCGGCCCTGGCGATCCTGGATCATGGCGTTCACCCGGGCCTCGGGGATGCCCTGGGCCTGGCCGAAGGAGCGCACCAGCATGCGGCCCGGGCCCTGGGCCGGAGCCGCGAGGGCCCAGCCCAGCAGGGCTCCCAGCAGGAGGCCGCGGCGCAGACGCATGGCCCTATTAACGGCTGGAACCTCCCGAGGGATGATTCATGGCCTCAGGTCACCTCACGAGACCCGCGGCCACGGTGGCCTGGGTCGCCTCATCCACGAGGATGAAGGCCCCGGTGGCGCGATCCGTTGCGTAGGCCTCGACCACGACCGGGTGCTGCAACTGGACCGCCAGCGTGGCGATGTCGTTGAGGGCGAGGCTGGGTGCGGCGTGGCGCGTGAGGGTGTCCAGATCCAGCCGCTGGGCGGTGCCCTGGAGGTGGGCCCGGGTCTCCCGGCTGGTGTGGCGGAAAAGGTACTTCCGGGCCGGATTCCAGGGTGTCTCCGAGAGCCAGAAGAGCTCCGCCTCCAGGCGTTGGGTGGGCACGGGCGCCTGGCTTGGCCCGGCGATTAGGTCGCCCCGGGAGATGTCGAGGTCATCCTCCAGCTCCACGGTCACGCTCTGGCCGGCGAAGGCCTCCGAAAGGGGGAGGGTGCCCAACCACAGGGCCTTCACGCGGGTGCGCCGGCCGGAGGGTAGCACCACCACTTCCTCGCCTGCCTCGATGCGGCCGGAGGCGATGCGGCCCGTATATCCCCGGAAATCCTGATGGGGGCGGAGCACGCCTTGGACGGGGAAGCGGAAGGGTCGGCCCTGGCGGGGATCCTCCAATTCCACGGCCTCCAGGAACTCCAGGAGGGTGGGGCCTTCGTACCAATCGAGCCGCTCACCCCGGTCCACGATGAGGTCCCCCTCCAGGGCGGAGATGGGGATGAAGGTGAGGTGCGCCACACCCAAGGACGCGGCGAAGGCCTCCACCTCCGATCGGATCGCCTCGAAGCGGGCCTGATCGTAGGCCACCAGATCCATCTTGTTGACGGCCACCACCAGGTGCCGGATCCCCAGGATGTGGGCCAGGGCCAGGTGGCGCCGGGTCTGCCTCAGCAGGCCTTTGCGGGCATCGATGAGGAGGATGGCCAGATCCGCCGTGCTGGCGGCGGTCACCATGTTGCGCGTGTACTGTTCGTGGCCCGGCGCGTCGGCGAGGATGTACTTGCGGGTGCCCGTGGCGAAGTAGCGGTAGGCCACGTCGATGGTGATGCCCTGCTCTCGCTCCGCCTGGAGGCCGTCCGTGAGCAGGCTCAGATCCACCTGGGAGTGGCCCCGCCGGGCGCTGGTGCGCTCGATGGCCTGCAGCGCGTCCGCGAGGATGGCCTTGCTGTCGTAGAGCAGGCGGCCGATGAGGGTGCTCTTGCCGTCGTCCACGCTGCCGCAGGTGAGGAAGCGCAGAACGCCGTGGTCGATTTGCTGGGTCATATCGTGAGTCCGAAAGAAGGAAGAACCACCAAGGCACCAAGACACCAAGAACTGAAAATGCTTGGGCCTTGTTTGTCTTTCCTTGGTGTCTTGGTGGTGATCTTTTTTAGAAGTAGCCTTCGCGCTTGCGCTGCTCCATGGAGGCTTCGCTGGTCTGGTCATCCAACCGCGTGGCGCCCCGTTCGGTGAGGTCGGTGGTGGCGGTCTCCACCAAAATCTCGGCCACGGTGCGGGCCGTGCTGGCCACGGGGGCCGTGCAGGGGATGTCGCCCACGGTGCGGAATCGGACGAAGCGCCGCTCGACCCTTTCGCCCGGTTTCGCGGGGGTAAGTTCCGTGACGGGCATGAGAAGTCCCCCAGGCTTCACCACCACCTCCCGCTCATGGGCGAAGTAGATGGCGGGGAGCTCCAGGCCTTCGCGCTCGATGTACTGCCACACGTCCAGCTCCGTCCAGTTGGAGATGGGGAAGGCGCGGATGTGCTCGCCCGGGGCGATGCGGGCGTTGTAGAGGTCCCACAGCTCCGGGCGCTGGGCCTTGGGATCCCACTGGCCGAAGGCGTCGCGGAAGGAGAAGATGCGCTCCTTGGCCCGGGCCTTCTCCTCGTCCCGCCGGGCGCCGCCGATGAGGGCGTCGAACTGGAACTCGGCGATGGCCTCCAATAGCGTGACGCTCTGGTGCCGGTTGCGGGATTCATCGGCCCTGCGCAGCTGGATGCTGCCCCGGGCGATGGAGTCCTCGAGGCCGCGCACGAGGAGGCGCTCGCCCAGCTCCGCGGCGCGCTGGTCCCGGAAGGCGATCACCTCGGGATAGTTGTGGCCCGTGTCGATGTGCAGCAGCGGAAAGGGGAAGCGGCCGGGGCGGAAGGCCTTCTCTGCCAGGCGCAGCAGCACGAGGCTGTCCTTGCCGCCGCTGAAGAGCAGGGCGGGATTCGCGGCCTGGCCCGCCACTTCCCGGAGAATGTGGATGGCCTCGGCCTCGAGCCAATCGAGGTGGGTGAGGCGGGTCCTTGGTCCTTGGTCCTTGGTCCTTGGCTTGGGTTCGGCATGCAGCGTTGGGGGCATGATCTGCTCCTGGGGGTTCGACGATGAGTTGATAAAGGGGTGGGTCGGCGTCAGCAAAGGACCAAGGACCAAGGACCACCAAGGACTAGGGACTAGGGACCATGCACCCGATGCAACCCGCACTCCTTATGTTCCGGGCTCTCCCACCACCAGCGCCCAGCGCGGGGATCCTCGCCGGGGGCGATGGCGCGGGTGCAGGGGGCGCAGCCGATGGAGGGATAGCCCTGGTGGTGCAGGGGATTCACGGGCACGCCTTGGGCCTTCAGGTAGGCCCAGGTGTCCTCGAGGCTCCAGTCGATGAGGGGGTTCACCTTGAGGATGCCGCCGTGGGCCCAGTCCAGCTCGAAGGCGCCGAGTCCGGTGCGCGTGGGGCTCTGATCCCGCCGCAGGCCCGTGATCCAACCCGAGGCGCCCTGGAGCGCGCGCTTCAGGGGCTCCACCTTCCGAATGGCGCAGCAGGCCTTGCGCAACGCCAGGCTGCGGCGGAAGGCATCGAGCCCTTCGGTGTTCACGTAGGCTTCCACCGCCGTGGCCTCGGGGAAATGGACCTGGAGGGGCGCGTACTGGTCCTGGGCGAGGGCCAGCAGATCGTAGGTCTCCGGGTGCAGGCGTCCCGTGTCGAGCACGAAGGCGCCGATGGGCAATTCGGCCCGGCGGATGAGGTGCAGGAGGGCCATGTCCTCCAGGCCCAGGCTGCAGGCGAGGCGGAGCCCTTCGGGGTGGAGGCGCAGGGCCTCTTGCAGGATGACGTCGGGCGGGGCGCCCGCGAGGCGGCGGTTGAGGGCCTCCACTTCAAAGCTGTTCACGCGGCCTCCTGGACGGGCTGCGGCTCGGTCCGCAGGGTGCGGTGCAGGACCCAAGCGGTGGGAACCACCCAGAGGGCGAGACCCGCAAGGGGATGAAGGCCCACGCCCTGGAGCAGGCGGGCCAAACCGAAGGACAGGGCGAAGACGTTGAACAGGGCGCAGAAACGGCGGAAGCCGCCCTCGGGAATCCAGCGCAACAGCAGTTGGCCGAGGAGGAGGCCCACGAGGACGCCCGGCAGCAACGGCAGGGCGGCGCTCACGGTCTCCCCTCCCAGCAGGCCCAGGGAAAGCAGGGTGAGGGCGGAGACGGCACTCTCCACGAGGCGCAGGAAGCTGATGGCGGCGCGGTACTGGTGCTTGGGGGTGGCGTGGTGGTGGAAGTAGAGGCTCAGCACGGGGCCGCTGATGGTGGTGAGGCCGTAGAGCAGGCCCGTGGCGCCGCCGTACACAAGGGCATGGGGCGTGCGCGCGGGCTTGCGACCGAAGGCCTGCCAAAGGGCCAAGGGCAACAGCAGCGCATAGGTGGCGATCTTGAGGGGGCCCGCGGGCACGAAGCGCAGCACGAGGCCGCCCACGAGGATGCCGGGGAGCAGGGACAGTGCGATGGGGCGCACCCGCGCCGCCACGGCGGGGAAGTCGCCGAGGCTCGTGAGGAAGGCCCAGAGGTTGATCACCAGCTCCAGCAGGACGAGCACGGGATTGAGCAGGCGCTGGCTGAGCCAGAGCAGGGCCACGGGCACCGTGAGCGTGGAGAAGCCGTGGCCCAGGGCGCCGTTGATGACGGCGGCTGCCAGGGTGATGCCCGCCAGGGCGAGCCATTGGGGGAGGTGCAGGGCTTCCATCAGGACCTCACGGGTTCAAGGGACAGGGCGGCGGCGAGGGCTTCGGGGCGCAGGCGGCGGGCGAAGGCGCCGAGGCGCTCGCCGGGCCGGGCCTCGGCGGCCCAATGGGCCACGAGGCGATCGAAGAGGTGGGGCAGGTCCGTGCGGTGGACCTTGTCCTTCACGGGGAAGGCGAGGGTGGTGCCTTCGGCATCGCCCCCGGCCCACAGAACGTAGCGCTCCGGCGTTTGGCCCACCAGGGCCAGCTCGGCCGCGTAGGGGCGGGCGCAGCCATTGGCGCAGCCCGTGACCCGGAAGGTGGGCGCGAGGTCGGCCTTGTGATGGCGATCCAGGGCGGTCTGCAGGTGCCTCAGGAATTCGGGCAGGTGGCGCTCCGCCTCGGCCACGGCGAGGCCGCACCAGGGCAGGGCGACGCAGGCGAGGGCGCGGTCATAGACGGACTCGGGGCGGTCCGTGACGACGCCCGCGGCGTGGAACAGCTGAGTCAGCGCCTCCCGATCCTCGGGGCAGATATCCCGCAGGATCAGATCCTGCTCGGGGGTCAGCTGGACCTGGAGTTGGAAGGTGGCCACGGCCTCCCGCAGCGCGGACTTGAGCTGCCGTTCAGGCGTATCCGTGATGCGCCCGCTGAGAGTGTGGAGGCCCAGGGCCAGCGTGCCGCCCGCGGCCTCGTGCCAGCCCAGGAGGGAGGGCGTTGTCCAAGCGGGAAGTTCCCTCGGCTGGAAGGCCACCCAGCTGCGCGCCTCCACCTCGCCCCGGAACCAGGCGACCCCCTTGTCGTGCAGCACGTACTTGAGGCGGGCCCGCTTGCGGTTGCCCCGGTCCCCGCTGTCGCGGTAGGCGGTGACGATGGCCTCCACGACCTTCAGCAGATCGATGGCAGGGATCCAGCCCAGGTGATCCGCGAGGCGGGGGAAGGTGGCCTCGTTGCCGTGGCTCATGCCCATGCCGCCGCCGGCGAAGAGGTGCCAGCCGCTGATGCCGCCATCCTCGACCGTGGCCGCGAGCCCAAGGTCGTGGGTAAGGAGGTCCACGGCGTTTTCGCCCGCGAGGGTCACGGCGATCTTGAACTTCCGGGGCAGGTAGGTGTCGCCGAAGATGGGCTCCGATTCGGTGAGGGGATCCACCGGCTCGCCATCGAGGAAGATCTCCGCGTAGGCCCGGCTGCGGGCCCTGAAGTGGTCCGAGAGGAGGTGGGCCACGTCCTCGATCCACCGCAGCTCGACGCGACCCGTGGGGTTGGGCGGAGCCACGACGTTGCGCACCACGTCGCCACAGGCGCCCGTACTCGTCTGCAACGCGTCGCGCAGGCCCTGCAGGGTTCGCTTGAGATCGCCCTTGAGGATGCCGTGCAGCTCCAGGCTCTGGCGCGTGGTGATGCGCAGGGAGCCGTCGCCATAAGTGTCGGCGAGGTGATCCCAGGTGGACCAGGCGAGGGGATCCAGGCGCCCGGCGGGAATGCGGCCCCGCACCATGAGCGCCGGGGGAGGTGGCGTGGGCTCCTTCCGGCGGTCGCGATCCTTCTGCTGGTAGAAGCCGTGGGGCTTCAGGAGGTGTTGGGAGGCCTCACTGAAGCCCGGCTCCGGGCTCGCCAGCTCCTCGGCCAGTGTGCCGCGCAGGTGGCGGGATTCGAGCTTCAGCACTTCAAGGTTCGAGCTCATGGGAGACTCCGGGGTAGGTGGCTTCGAAAGCGGTGAGGAGGGGGTCGAGGGCGGCCTTGCGGACGTGGGGATCCGGGAGGCTGCGACAGCGCTGCCGGGCCTGGGTGAGGCGGTGGAGGAGGGGGGCGTCGCCTTCGGGAAGGAAGGCCTCCAGCAGGCGGCGTAGGGCGCGGGTGAGGCCGGGGAAGCCGCCTTGGCTGCCGATGGCGAGGGTGAGGGGTCCGCGTCGGATCGTGGCGGCGAAGTAGACATCGCAGGCGGCGGGATCGTCCACGGCGTTGACCAGCACGCCACGGCCGCGTGCGGTCTTGGCGATATGTAAATTAATGGCCGGGTCGTTGGTGGCTGCGATGACGAGGGAGGCGCCAGCGAGGTCAGTAGGCTCAAAGGGCCGCTCGTGAACTTCAGCACCCATTTCTTCCAACTCCCTTCGGATTTCGCCAGAAATCCGAAGGGCCACCACGCGCAGCTTGCACCCCGTGGGACGAAGTGCCGAAAGCTTAGCCCGCGCGACGCTCCCCGCGCCCACCAGCAGCACGCGGCGATCTTTCAGATCGATGAAGAGCGGTAGCAGGGTCATGAATGTGGGTCACGGAGAAGTGGGACGCGAAAGGACGGGTGCGCTCGTGGATCACGGCGCCCATGAGGACGAGACCTGGGCCTTCCGTGCGACAACAGAGGTGCCCCTCGGCGGCCAGGGCCAGCGTGGAGATGGTGGTGACCTGCCCTTCGCAGAAGGCGCGTTCCACCAGGGCCACGGGGTGACTGGGATTGGCGCCGTGCGCCAGCATCCGGCGGGCGATGCCCTGCACGCTGCGCGTGGCCATGAAAAGGGCCAGGGTGCCTTTGAACCGGGCGAGCTCCTCCCAGTCCACGGTGTCGTCCAGCAGGTGGTGGCCTTCCAGCACACGCAGTTCCCGGCTTACACCGCGGTGGGTGAGCGGGATGCCCGAAGCGGAGGCCACCCCTTGCAGCGCGCTCACGCCGGGGATGATTTCAAAGGGGATGCCGAAGGCCTCCAGCAGCTGGGCCTCCTCGCCGCCGCGACCGTAGAGCAGGGGATCCCCGCCCTTGAGGCGCACCACATGGACGCCGGGCTTGGCGTGCGTCAGCAGCAGCTCATGGATGTGCTCTTGGGGCGTGCCGCCGCCGCAGCGCTTCCCCACGGGGAGAGCCAGGGCCTCTTCGCGGAACAGGGCCGCGAAATCCGGTTCCAGCAGCGCGTCATAGAGGATCACGTCGGCCCGCTGCAGGGCCTGGAGGCCGCGCAGGGTGAGCAGGTCCGGCGTGCCGGGGCCCGCGCCCACGAGGGAGACGAAGGGTTGACTGGAGCTAGGTTCGGTCGTGCGGGACATGCGATCTCCTCCTGGGTGGCGGGGCGGGGTACGCACAGCGACAACAGGACGAAGTCCGCATGGACTGGGGGGTGGGGTGGATCGCGATGAAGAGGTGCATGGGGTGGTCTCCTGACCGGCCCTGCCGTTAGGGGCCGTCCCAACAACCTGTGTTTTTCAGGTTGTTGGATTACGGCCCCTTATCCCGCTCCGGGTTCGAAACGGATCGAACTTGGAAAACGAAGCGGGGCTCCGACGCGATCCAAATTGAAGGGGCCCGAAGCCCACAGTCACTCTGTGGTTTCGGGCCCCTCCGCGTCTGCCAGTCATGACAGCTCGGCATCTATCCGGTGCGTGCGCACCGGCAGGAATTGGCACCATCGCAGCTCGCGCCGCAGGTTGCCAAGGTTTCACAGGGCCCGTCCCTCCACCTTTCTGGATATCGCGCTATGGAACTGGCAAAGAACTCGGTACGGGAATCAGTTTCAGATTCGATCCAGGCCTTTCCGTCACGGCAATGTTAATTCCGACAAAAATTGTCAAGATTAGCAAAAGGCATCTGTCGCAAGGCTATTCCAGGCGCGTCAGGGGCGCAGGGGTACCATCCAGCGGGGTCTTCCCCTGGATGAAGATGGCGAGCCGCCGAAACTCCCGCCATCGGCCGCCCACCTGGGTCCGGTCATGCCAGCGATCGAGGAATTCCGGGATGGGCAGGTAGGCGTAGCCGAGGCCCGTGGAGGGATCCATGACGTAGAGGTGGGTCTCATCCATCCCCACCAGCACCACGTAGTGGCCGTCCTCCCAGCGATCCTTCCAGGGGAGCTTCCGCGCGGGGGCCTCGCTCCAGGCCTGGAGGTTGAGGATCACGGTCTGGCCTGTGGTGAGGGCCTGCCGCAGTTCCGCCAATTCCACGCCCTCTTTCAAGTGTGCGGATAGGCCGAAGGAGCGGGCCCCGGCCACGAGGCCTTCGGGAGGCGTGCCCAGCTCCGGGGTGGTCCCGAGGAGGGGATAGAGCTTGGATTCCTGCCCGCCATAGACGCGCCAGTAATAGAGCACCGCCTGGAGGGCCGAGGCCCCGCAGGCATAGCCCGTGGACTGCCTGAAGGTGGGCACGGGCAGGGCGCGAGCTGGAAGCCGGGGCGGGGCCTGGGGCGCGGGGGCGAGGAGCAAGATGGCGGGGAGCATGCGGTGATCTTGGCAGGGCCCCAGGCCAAGCTCCAGGCCTGCTGGGCCCCGCTGCCCACTGGTATCCTCAGGCCGGAGCCCCCATGCCCCTCTTCGACTTTCAATGCCTCGCCTGCGGCGCCGTCCGCGAAGTGCTCCTCCATACCGGCCAATCCGACCCCACCGCCTGCGCCGCCTGCGGGGCCGAGGTCCGCCGCCTGCTCTCCACACCCGCGGATCTCAAGCGCATGGATGGGTTCTTCCACAAGGACAATGCCAGCGATTCCCAGCTCGCCTCGAAGGGGCTGGCGAAGTATGTGAACCGGGGCGATGGCACCTACGAGAAGGCCTCTGGTTCCGGGCCCAGCATCATGAGCCGGGATACGCTCCTCGGCTAGGCCGGCAGCAGCTCCAACCGGACCTCGTCGCCCATCCGGCGGAGCACCACCTCGCAGGGCTTCATGGGCACCGCGAAGACGAGCTCCTCGAGGTCCGCGTGCCCGGCCTGGAGCTGGGCGATCAGGGCGTCCGGATCATGGTGGAAGGCGACCTTCCGGAAGGCGGTGGCCCCGGAATCCGGGGCATCCAACAGCTCGGCCATGGTGCCGAAGTAGGTGATGAGGTCCGCCGCGAGGTTGCCCATGAGGGTGTCTTCCCGCTCGTGGAACAGGCCCCGCACGAAGTCCCGCTGGAGGCGGGTGAGGTCGTCGGTGGAAGCCCCTTCCAGAGTTTCGGCGAAGCGCTCGAAGACTTCGGCGGGCGTCATGTCCAGGGCCGTGAGCACGAGGTCAAACCAGGGCACGGCCTTGCCGTGGTTGTAGAGCACGTCGCAGGCCCCGGCGATGCGCTCCGCCTGCGCCATGTCGTCGGCGCTGAAGGTGGGGGAGGAGATGACGGAGTAGGGGTTCTTCGGGTCGTAGTTCAGCTTCAGGCCAGGGGCCGTATCGGCGAGGCGGGTGCCGGGCAGCACCGAGAGGCGGAAGATGTCCAGGTGGTTGGGCACCATGCTCATGGCGAAGTCGATGCTCTCGCGGAAGCCCTGCAGCGAGTCCCCGGGCAGGCCGTAGATGAGGTCGAAGCCGTAGGGCACGCCCATCTGGTGGAGCAGCATGATCTTGGCTTTGAAATCCTTGGGATTGAAGGTGCGGCTGATGTTGCGCAGCACCTTGTCGTGGGCGCTCTGCAGGCCGATCTGTAGGGTGCAGGGCAGGGCCGCGAAAAGCTTGGCCATCTCCTGATCCAGGAACTCGCTGCGGATCTCGAAGAAGAAGAGCAGCCGCGGCGCCTTCTCGGCGATGAGGCGCAGCACGGCCTTGGCCTGGGGCTTGTGGTAGTTGAAGGTGGGATCCAGCACGAAGACCTCGCGGATGCCGCTGGCCTGGAAGCACTCCAGCTCCGCCGCGGCCCGCTCGATGGGGATGCGGCGGGTGCCCGCGGGGCCCCGGGCCTCGAAACAGAAATCGCAGGTGAAGGGGCAGCCCCGGGACAGTTCCCAAAGCACGCCCGTGTAGTTGGCCAGGTCCAGCGTGCCGTCCAGGAAGGGCGAAGGCAGGGTGGAGATGTCCTTCACGGGGGTGGGGATGGCCCAGGCGTTGAGTTCCGCGGGCGTGGCGCCCATGAGGAGCCGATCCACGGCCTCGACGATGATGAGCTCGCCCTCGCCCGGCAGCACGAAGTCGATGGGCGCTTCCGCCCGCACGCCCTGGACATCGGCCGTGGCCTCCGGCCCGCCCGCGAACACGAGCAGCTGCGGCCTACGCGCCTTAAGTACGGCCGCGATCTCTAAGCTGAAGATCCGGTTCCACACGTACATGGAGAAGCCGACGGCATCGGGGTTGGATTCCAGGATGCGATCGGCGCAGGCCTCGGCATTCTGGCCCAGGTAGAAGTCCAAGATGCGGCTCTCCACCTCCGTGGGGTGGGACCCCTTCAGCACCGAGGCCAGCACGGCGGGGCCCAGAGGCAGGGCGCGCGGCGAGTTGTCCGTATGGATGGCCACCAATACGAGTTTCATGGGCCCGCCTCTTCTGGATCCTAACGATCCATCGGCCCTAAAGCGAAACTATTGGAGGCGAACGTCACTTGGGAACCGCGTGCACCTTGCCCAGCTGCAGCACCACGATGCCCGCCACGATGGTCAGCAATCCCGCGGCGGTGGCGCGGTTCATGGGTTGGTCGCCCTTCGCGAGGCCCAGCGCCGTGCCCGCGAGGGGGCTGCAGGCGAAGGCCAGGGCCAAGGTGACGCCCAGGTTGTGGGAGAGGCTCAGGGACTTGTAGAAGCTCCACATGCCCAAGGAGCCGGCGATGATGCCGCCGCCGATGATGAGCATGGCCCAGCCCATGCCTTTGCCTTCGAAGCCCACGCCCTTCCAGGCGCCGAAGGACAAGCTGCCGAGCACGAGCAGCGCCACGGTGGTGCGCACGGTGATGCCGGCCAGGGGGGGAAGGCCGAGCACCTTCAGCCCGGCCTTCTCGAAGTAGCCTCCCGCCCCCCAGGCGATGCCGGCGAGGATGGCGAAGAGGATGGATGCGCGCATGGGAACTCCCCGTCTGACCCTCATCCTCCCGGATCCGGCGGGGGCGGCCCGTGACCTGGCTCACGTGGTTCGGGCCTCCGTGACGCGGGGCACCCGCAGGCTGAAGGTGGTGCCGACGCCCACGGCGCTGGTGACCGTGAGATCGCCGCCCATGAGCTGGGCGAGGCGCCGGGAGATGGTGAGGCCCAAGCCGGTGCCATCTACCCGCTCGTAGCCCTTGGTTTCCTGGGTGGGTTGCTCATAGGCCCGGAAGAGCCGATCCAGTTGGGAATCGGACATACCGGGGCCCGTGTCAATGACGTCCAGCGAGGCCCAGCCTTCGTGATGGGAGGCGCGGAGCGTCACGCGACCCGCCTTGGTGAATTTGATGGCATTGCCACCCAGGTTTAGGAGGATCTGGCGGAGCTTCACCTCGTCGGCGAGGATCTCCTCCTGCTCCAGATCGCAGGCCACCTGGAGGTCGTCGCCCTGCTGCCGCGCCAGGGGTTCCAGCACCTGGGCCACCTCCTTGAGCAGGGTGCCCAGCCGCACGGGCACCGGGCGCAGCTCGAGCTTGCCGGCCTCGATCTTGGAGAGGTCCATGATGCCGTTGATGAGGGAGAGCAGGTGCTGGCCAGCACCTTGGATGCGCCCGGTATCCTCGGCCAGTTCCCCCTGCTCCCGCTCTAAGGCATCCTCGTGGATGAGTTCGGCGTAGAGCAGGATGGCGTTCAGGGGCGTGCGCAGCTCGTGGCTCATGTCCGCCAGGAAGGCGCTCTTGGCGCGGGAGGCCTGGGCGAGCTGATCGTTGGCCGCCGCCAAATCCGCGGTGCGCACCGAGACGATCCGCTCGAGCTGGGCGTTGCGGGCCCGGAGCAGCCGCGAGCGCAGGCTGTGGACGAGCCATCCCAGGCCGAAGAGGCCCAGGGCGTAGGCGGCATAGGCGGAGGGGCGGCGCCACAGGGGCGGGCGGATGTCGAGGTCCAGCCGGAATTCCGGGGAGGAGATGGCGCCGGAGACGAGGGCCCGGATGCTGAGTCGGCGGCGGCCGGCCGCGGGATCCTGCAGGTTGAGGGATCCCCGATCCAGATCCTCCCAGGGCTCCCGGGTTCCCAGATCCCGCCACTGGAGGCGGGTGGTCTCCCCGAGGGCGAGGGTGGGCAAGGAGAAGGTGAGGCTCAGGAGGCCGCGGCGCTCGTCCAGCGCAAGCCGACCCGCCTCGGGACGCAAGGGGGCCTTGTTGAACTGGGACGCCAACAGGGTGGGGGCGAGGAGGGGAGGCAGGGAGGATTCGAGTTGAGATTGGAATTCCGCGAGCCCCCGGTTGGTGCCCACGTAGATCCGGCCGGCGCGATCCTCGAAGAGGCTGTGCTGATCGCAATCGGCGCTGGGCAGCCCTTCATCTTCGGAAAACGCGTCGATGCGGAGACTGGGCGTGAACGTGCAGCGGGCCACCCCGGCATCGGTGGTGATCCACAGCCGTCCCTGTCTGTCGAAGAGGGATCCATAGCCCAATTGAGCGCCCATGACCTCGCGCACGGGGAGGGCGGCCTGGAAGGCGATGCCCGACCCTTCCAGCCGGTAGAGGTTCACACCCAGGGGGTTGTAGCTCACCACGGCGAAGGAATCTCCGGTAGGTGTGAACCCCATGGCGATGGCGGAGGGGATCTCGGGGCCCGGTACGGATTCCCAGGTGTTGCCATTCCAGATGAGGGGCCGGGATTGCTGGCCCAGCAACCAGATTCGGCCGCTCGGATCCGCGCTCAGGCTCTGGGCGCCGCGGGTCCGAGTGGAGGGGGGCAGGGGCCAGGGCATGAAGGTCCACCGGCCGCGGGTAAGGGCGCCCCGGAGCCCCCGCCGGTCCCGGGTCAGTAGGTAGAGGGATCGGCCATCGCTGGTCATCCGGGTGATGAAGGTGCCCGGAGGAATCCCTTCCCCTTGGAAGGTCTCAAGCCAGGAGGCCCCCGGGGCGAGGCGCCACAGGTTGTTCTGGGTCGTGGCCCTCACCCAGAGGCTGCCGTCTTCCGTGACTGCGAGTTGGTTGGTCCGCTGGGCGGGCCCCACGCGGGCCCAGCGGCCGTCGACCTGGTGGAAAAGCCCCTCGCCCGTCCCGACCCAAAGGGTGTTTCGATGCTCCTGGAACTGCCAGATCTCCGTACGCGGCAGCCCGGAGGCGGGCCCGTGGGTGTGCCACAGGCCCCGCCCCTTCAACCGTACGAGTCGTCCATCGCTCCACCAGAGGTGCCCCTCTCGGTCCAATAGCAGGGGCGCGAGGCCATAGAAGGTGCGATCTTCCGGCCCCGGGATGGAGGCGAGGAGATTCCGCCAACCCCGCACGAACCCGGGGCCTTCAGCCAACCAGAAGGCGCCGTCCGAAAGGATCCGGCCCACGAAGAAATCGGGGTCACCCCCCGTGGCGCGGTGGTAGGGAATGGGCTGCCATGCCTGGCCGGAAGGGGCGAGGGTGAGGATGCGATGTCGGAATTGGGCCCACAGCAGCCCCTCCCCATCGAGGCCGAGGATGGGGAGTTCCCCGCGGGTGCCCAGGGAATTCTCCAGCGCGATGCCAGGGATGTCCGGCAGGGCCTCCCAACTGCCATCGGGCCGGAAGCGCCAAAGCCGGGTGTTCTGGCACAGCACAAGCCCCGACCCCCGGAATTCCGGGGCGATGGCCGTGATGGGGACCTCCGCGAGCGGAGGCTCCACGGGGGAGAAGGCGCCGCCGGGGGGGCGGTGCATGAGGGCCCGTTCCGCCCATAGCCATAAGTGGCCGTCCCGGGAGGCCTGAAGGTTCCGGATATGGCGCGGCAGGGGTGGCGTGGCACGGGGGGTGAACGCGTGCCCATCCCAGGCGAATACCCCTGCATCGGTGCAGATCCAGGGTGTGCCGCTCTCATCCAGCACCATGCCCTGGAGCAGGCCATCCTGGGCCTGAGTCGCGGCCGGCAGGCGTACCGAGGTGAACCGGTATCCATCCCCCACGAACAGCTGGGAAAAGGTGCTCACCCAGTAGCGGCCCGCCGCGTCTTGGAAGACATCCTGGATGCCGACTTGGGGCAATCCATGGGCCCGTCCGTACTCGAAGGCGGTGGGCCGCCCCGGGCCGGCCCATCCGAAGGCCCCGGCGATGAAGAGGCATCCGAGCAGCAGCCCTCGGAGGGTGGTGGACATGGGGACTCTATCGGATGACGAGGGTCACCGATAAATCCCGGGAGGGAGAGGATCAGGTTCCGCTAAGGCAGGGAGTCCAGGGCCTGGGCGAGATCGGCCAGCAGATCCTCCGCCTCCTCGATGCCGATGGAGAGCCGGATGAGGCTGTCGGTGATGCCGGCGCGCTTGCGGGCCTCGGGTGTCATGGAGGCGTGGGTCATGGAGGCGGGATGGGCCACGAGGCTCTCCACGCCGCCCAAGGATTCGGCGAGGGTGAACCAGCGCAGCGTCGTGAGGAGGTGATCCACGTTGGCCTGGTTGCCCTCCTTCAGTTCGAAGCTGAGCATGGCGCCGAAGCCCGACTGCTGGGCCTTGGCGAGGGCGTGCTGGGGATGGGAGGGAAGGCCGGGAAAGTGGACGATGCCCACCGCCGGATGTGTCGCCAGGAACTCGGCCACTTGCTGCGCGCCCGCCTCATGGGCGCGCATGCGCACCTGCAGCGTCTTCAAGCCGCGCAGCACCAGGAAGCAGTCGTGGGGCCCCTGGCTCGTGCCCAGGAGGTTGTTCATGGACTGGATGCGCTGCGTGAGCGCCACCTGGCCCTTGGCGGCGACGACGGCCCCGCCCACCACGTCGCTATGGCCGTTGAGGTACTTGGTGGTGGAGTGCACGACGAGGTCCGCGCCCAGGGCCAGGGGCTTCTGCAGCAGGGGGCTGAGGAAGGTGTTGTCCACCACGGTGAGGGCGCCCTTGGCCTTGGCCAGCTGGGCCACGGCCTGGATGTCCGTGAGGCGCAGGAGCGGATTCGAGGGCGTCTCGATCCACACCATGCGGGTGTTGTCCTGGAAGGCGGCCTGCACGGCGTCGAGGTCCGCCAGGTCCAGGTAGGTCACTTCCAGGCCGTAGGTGGCCTTGGCGTGCTCCAGCGTGCGGAAGGTGCCACCGTAGCAGTCCACGGTGCACAGCAGGTGGCTGCCGTGGGGCAGCAGGTTCAGGGCCACGAGGATGGCGCTCATGCCCGTGCTCGTGCAGGTGGCGCCCTCACCGCCCTCGAGCAAGGCGATGGCCTCCTCCAGGGCCGCGCGCGTGGGGTTGCCGCTGCGCGTGTAGTCGTAGCCCGCGTTGGTGCAGACGTCGCGGAAGGCGAAGGTGCTCGTCTGATAGATGGGGGGCATCACGGCGCCGTAGGCGGGGTCCGGCTGCACGCCCGCATGCACGCACTGGGTGCCGGGCCGCGCGCCAGGTACCAGGGGCGGCCGCTTCGTCCACCCTGCCTTGGCGGGGGAGCCCGGCGGCAGGATCGTGAAGTGGTAGGCGGGATTGCCGGGGACGTTGGAGTCGAGGTGAATGTCTTGAGAGGTGGTCATCACGGTTCCTTAAGGGAAAGAGAGGTAACCACAGAGGTCACGGAGGACACAGAGGTAGAAAGAGGAGGGGAGGGCCTCCTCGTGTTTCATCCCTGTTTTTCTCTGTGGCCTCTGTGACCTCTGTGGTTAATGGCTTTTGGGTTAGATCGAGAAGTAGCGCGCCTGGGGATGCCAGGCGACGAGGGCGGAGGTGGAGTACTCGGGGTCCATCTGGAAGCTCTCCGTGAGGTGCACGCCGATGGCGTCGCCTTGGAGGAGCTCCTGGATGAAGGCGTTGCCTTCCATGTCGGGGCAGGCGGGGTAGCCGAAGGAGTAGCGGGAACCCTGGTAGCCCTGGCTGAAGAGGGTGCGGAGGTCCTTGGCGTCTTTGGCGTGGATGCCCAGCTCGCGGCGGATGCGGGCGTGGAGCCATTCGGCGGCGGCTTCCGTCAGTTCCGTGGCGAGGCCGTGGAAGTGGTAGTAGTCGCTGTAGGCGTCGGCCTTGTAGAGGGCCTGGGCGTGAGCGGCGGCTTCGTGGCCGAGGGTCACCAACTGCAGGGCCAGCAGATCCCGGGTGCCGCTGCTCAGGGGCGCGAAGAAGTCCGCGATGCTGAGGCGCCGGCCCAGGGCCTGGCGGGGAAGGGTGATGCGCTTCAGCTCGCGGTCGGGGGACACCGGATCGAAGACCACGAGGTCGTCCCCATCCGCGTTCACGGGCAGATAGGCGTAGCGGGCCCGGGGTGTGACGAGGTTTTCCGCTTGAAGGCGGGCCTTCCAGCGGAGAAGCTCGGGCTCGGCTTTGTCCTTGAGCACCGCCTGGAAGGTGGCGTCATCTTGGGTGCCTTGGGCGTAGCCCCAACGCTGGCGCAGCACCACGAACTCATCGAGGAAGGCATAGAGTTCCTCGGGGCTGGGGCTCAGCTCCTTCACTCCCCAGAAAGGGGGCGCGGGGATGGGCTCGTCGCGGCGCACCCACGTGCTCTGGCCCGACGTCGTGAGGGCCACGGCGCGATCGCCCCGGTGCAGCACCTGGATGGCGGGGGCGGCGGCATCGGTGGGGGCCGTGGAGATGTCGCCGCCGGCGGCGATGCGCTGCATGAGGCGCAGGCCCTCGAAGGCATCCTCGGCGTAGAAGACGGGGCCGCCGTAGACCTTGCGGCAGTCCTGCTCCACGTAGGCGCGGGTGAGCGCGGCGCCGCCCAGGATCACGGGCACGTCGAAGCCCTGTTCCTCCAGGAGTTGGAGGTTCTCGCGCATGATCACCGTGGACTTCACAAGGAGGCCCGAGAGGCCGATGGCGTCGGCCTTCCAGTCCTCGTGGGCCTTGAGGATGGAATCCATGGGCTGCTTGATGCCCAGGTTCTTCACCTCGAAGCCGTTGTTGCTGAGGATGATGTCCACGAGGTTCTTGCCGATGTCGTGCACGTCCCCGCGGACCGTGGCCAGCAGGATCCGGCCCTTGGCGGCGGACCCCTCCTTGGGCAGCTCGGGCTCGATGCGGGCGATGGCGGCCTTCATGGCCTCGGCGCTCTCCAGCACGAAGGGCAGCTGCATTTCGCCGGAACCGAAGCGCTCACCCACGGTCTTCATGCCATCCAACAGCACTTCGTTGATGAGGCGCAGGGGGTCGGCGCCGGCGGCCAGGGCCTCTTCCACATCGGCCACCACCTGGCGCTTCTCGCCCTCGATGATGTCGAGCTTGAGGCGGTCATCCAGGGGCAGGCCCACGCGGCGGTCGGCCTTGGCCTCGGCCTTGCGGTTGGAGAAGCGGGCCAGCACTTCCTTGAGGGGATCGTAGCCCTCGGACCGGCGGTCGAAGAGGAGGTCTTCGATGATCTTGCGGTCCTCGGGCTCGATGGCGGCCACGGGGATGACCTTCGACGCATTGAAGATGGCCAGCTCCAGGCCGTGCTGCACGGCGTGGTAGAGCATCAGCGCGTTCAGGGTGTGCCGGGCCGCGGGGGTGAGGCCGAAGCTCACGTTGGAGACGCCGAGGATGGTGTTCACGCCGGGCCAGCGATCCCGGATGGCCGCCAGGGCGTCCAGCGTCGCCACGGCGCTGCCGCGGAACTCCTCGTCGCCGCTGCCCAGGGTGAAGGTGAGGGGGTCGATGAGCAGGTCGCCGGGGGCGAATCCGTACTCGCCCACTACGAGATTCACGAGGCGCTCGGCGATGGCGAGCTTGCGCTCCAGGGTTTTGGCCATGCCCTCCTCATCGATGGTGAGGGCCACGATGGAGGCGCCATAGGTTTTACAGAGGTCCAGGATCTTGCGGGCCTTGGCTTCCCCATCCTCGAAGTTGATGGAGTTGACGATGCACTTGCCCGGGGCCCGCTGCAGGGCCTTTTCGATGACGGGCACCTCCGTGCTGTCGATCATGAGGGGCAGCTGCACCTGGGTGACGAGCTTGGAGAGGTAGAGGTCCATGTCGCGGACTTCGTCCCGGCCTACGTAGGCCACGCAGACGTCCAGCAGGTGGGCGCCCTCCTTCTGCTGGCCCTTGGCGATCTCCACGAGGCCATCCCAGTCCTCCTGGGCGAGGAGGTCCCGGAAGGCCTTGGAGCCGTTGGCATTGGTGCGCTCACCCACGATGGTGGGGGCGGGCTCCTGGCGCAGGGCGACGCTCTGGTAGAGGCTGGTGGCGCTGCGTTCCAGGAAGGGCGTGCGGCGGGGGGCCGCGAGGTTCTTGACCTTGGGCGCCATGGCGCGAATGTGATCGGGGTTGGTGCCGCAGCAGCCGCCCACGATGGCGAGGCCGTGGTGCGCGGCCGCATGGGCCACCTTGTCGGCGAAGGCCTCGGGGCCCAGGGGGTAGACCACCTGGCCGCCCTCGTTGCGCGGCAGGCCGGCGTTGGGGAGGCAGGAGATGGCGAAGGGGCTCGCTTCCGAGAGGGCCTGGAGGTGGGCGGCCATCTCATCGGGGCCCGTGGCGCAGTTGAGGCCCAGCACATCGATGCCCAGCTGCTCGAGGGAATGGAGCACGGAGGTGATGTCCGTGCCCACGAGCAGCGTGCCCGTGGTCTCCACGGTGCCCTGCACCCAGAGGGGGATGCGCTTGCCGGCCTGGGCCATGGCCCCGCGGGCGGCCCGCACGGCCACCTTGATCTGGCCCAGATCTTGGCAGGTCTCGATGAGGATGGCGTCGGCGCCGCCCTCCAGCAGGCCCGCCATCTGCACGCGGTAGCTGTCGAGCATGGCTTCGTAGGTGGTGTGGCCCAGGGTGACGAGCTTGGTGCCGGGGCCCACGGAGCCGATGACGAAGCGGGGCTCGTCATAGCTGTCGGCCACCTCCCGGGCGAGGCGGGCGGCGGCCACGTTCAGCTCGAAGGCGCGGTCCGCGATGCCGAACTCCCCGAGCCCGATGGGCGTGCAGCCGAAGGTGTTCGTCTCCACCGCATCGGCCCCCGCTTCGAAGTAGCGCTGGTGGATCTCCTGAATCCACTCCTTGCGATTGAGGTTGAGCAGCTCGACGCAGCCCTCCAGCTCCTTGGAGCCGTAGTCCTCGATCGTGGGCCCCTTGGCGAAGATCTGCGTGCCCATGCCGCCATCCAGCAGGACGACGCGTTCGTTCATGAGTTGGGTGAGGGTTCGGGTCATTGGGGCCACACGAAGGAAAACTTGGAACCACCAAGACACCAGAAGTTAGTTGGCCTCGTGTATCGGCGGAGCCGATACCGAGAAGACACCAAGGAAAAGCCTCTGTGTTGAGTACGGGGGCCCTCTTCTTTAGCTTTTCTTGGTGTCTTGGTGTCTTGGTGGTGAATCATTTTTTAGAGTCCGATGTAATCGACGGCCACATCCCCGTTTACCCGTACTTGGCAGGCGAGGCGCTGGTCGGCGGGGACCTTGAGGGCCGCGAGGAATTCGCGCTCTTCGGCATTGGGCGCGCTGCAGTGGGCTAGGCCTTCGGTGATGCGCACGCGGCAGGTACCGCAGGAGCCCGTGCGGCAGCCGAAGGTGAGGTCGGCGCCGGCGGCCTCGGCGATCTCCTGGAGGGAGGTGCCGAGGGGCGCCTGCACCAGCAGGTCATCGAGGAGAAAGTGGACCTTCACGGCGCTCATGCATTCACCTGGGGCTTGGGGACGAGGGGTGCCACCAATTCCACCTGGCCGAATGGCGCACTGAGCTGGAGGCCTTGGATGCGGGGGCGGATGGCTTCGAGGATCTCCTGGGCGATCTCCAGGCCCTCCTTCACCTGGTCCTCGGCGGTGGCGCGCTTGGCCATGCGCTGGAGGATGCTGGGGGGCACGTAGACGCCGGGGACCTCGTTGGCCATGAACTCGGCGTTGCGCAGGCTCTTCAGGGGCCAGAGCCCTGCGATGATGGGGATGCGGCCGATGGAATCCGTGAAGTCCAGGAAGCGGAAGAGGCTTTCGGCATCGAAGACGGGCTGGGTGATGGCCCACTGGGCGCCGGCCTCCACCTTCCACTTGAATCGGCGCTGCTCCCGCTCCAGATCCGGGGCCACGGGGTTGGCGCCCACGCCCAGGGAGAAGGGCGTGGGCTTGCCGATGGAGGTGCCGCCGATGTCGAGGCCCGTGTTGAGGCGCTTGATGATGTTCACGAGGCCGATGGCATCCACGTCGAACACGGCCGTGGCCTGGGGGTAGGGGCCCAGCTTCGGAGGATCGCCCGTGATGGCGAGGACGTTGCGCAGGCCGAGGCCCGCGGCGCCGAGGAGGTCCGACTGCATGCCGAGGAGGTTGCGATCCCGGCAGGCGTAGTGGAGCACCGTCTCGATGCCCACTTCCCGCTCGATGATGGCGGCCGTGGCCAGGGCGCTCATGCGGGCCATGGCCCGGGGGCCATCGGGCACGTTGATGGCGTCCACGCCGAGTCGTTTGCAGGCGTGGGTCTTGGCCACGAGCTTGTCGTACTCCATGCCCTTGGGGGGCACGAGCTCGATGGAGCTGACGAACTCGCCCTTGGCGAGCTTCTCGGCCCAGCGGCTGCGCTCCACCACGGGCACCTCCGCCTGGGCCTGCTCCCCGGAGCGCACCTCGTGGCTGCCGTTGGCCTGCACGAAGGCGCGATCCTGGCGCAGGGCCCCGCGCATGGCGCGGATGTGGGCGGGCGTGGTGCCCGCGCAGCCGCCCACGGCCCGGGCGCCGCCGGCGAGGGCCCGCTGGGCGAAGTCGCCGAGGTATTCCGGGGAGGCCATGAAGAGCCAGCGGCCATCCACCAGCTTGGGCATGCCGGGGCTGGGCTGCAGGATGATGGGCTTGGTGGTGGCCTTGCGCAGCTTCTCCAGGAGGGTGAGCTGGGGCGAGGGGCCGTTGCCGCCGTTGGCGCCGATGAGGTCGGCGCCCCACTCCTCCAGGCGGCTGGCCACCCAGCCGGGGTCGGAGCTGGTGAGGGCGAGGCCCTCCTCACCCGTGCTCATCATGGCGGCGATGGGAAGTTGCGTGACCGCGCGGATGCCCGCCAGGGCCTGGCGGATCTCGTTGAGATCCTCGAAGGACTCCAGGACGAAGAGATCCACACCCGCGTCCAGCAGGGCCTGGGCCTGCTCCTGGAAGAGCTCCTTGGCCTCGTCGAAGCTGGTGGGGCCCCAGGGCTCCAGGCGCAGGCCCAGGGGCCCCAGGCAGCCGGCCACCCAGGCGTCGGAGCCCTGCAGCTCGATGGCCTTTCGGGCGAGGCGCACGCCCTCGGCGTTGATGGCGGGCAGGGCCGCTTCCAGGGCGTAGCCCGCCAGGCGGGCACGGTTGGCGCCCCAGGTGTTGGTGGTGAGCACCTGGGCGCCGGCGGCCAGGAACTCCTGGTGGATGCCCACGACGAGGTCGGGGTTCTTGAGGTTGCTCTCGTCGAAGCAGCGGGAGAGGGCGATGCCCCGCTCGAAGAGCGCGCTGCTCGTGGAGCCGTCGAAGAGGAAGCATCGACCGGAATCCAGCGCATCTCGAAAGGGGGTGGGGTTGGACATGGAACCTCGACGGGGCCGTCCGGCGCCGCGCCATCCAACGTGCATGTCCTGGTCAGTCCGTCGATGTCTCGCCGGTATCTTTCCCCCGTAAGGGGGCAGGAATTAGCACCTTACATCGCTTGCGCGAGCAGGTTGCCAAGGTTTCACAGGGCCTAATCCCTCCACCTTTCTGGATAACGCGTTATCGGACTGCCAAAGATCGTTCCCGGAAACCGGGTCTCCCAGAATGGGCGGACAGGGAATGGATCGTCAAGGGGTTGGTGAAACTTGAAGAAAATCCAGAGGGCCATGGCCGCCTTCGACCGCGGCGTGATCCCGCGTGCCGCTTTTCCTCCGAGCTGCCTTCAGGCCTAAGGCTGCGGTGGCGTGCCTGATCCGATTCCCTGACGCACCATGTGGCCCCAGCTCTCCTTGCCGCGCAGCCAATCCACAAAGCCCATCATCCGCCAGAGCAACGTCAATTGGCGGTAGCCGACGTTCTCGAGCACGCTGGTGAGGAGCAGGATCACCCAGGCTTTGAGCCCTTGATATGGGTAGATGCAGATCTCCTCGAGGACGACGGAAGCCACGCTGTTCAGGAGGCCCAGGAAGAGGGCGAGGATGAGGAAGAGGATGGCAAACGGCCCATTGATCTGGCCCTGCACGATGAACCAGGCGAAGGCCGCGTACCCAGTCAGTTCGATGATCGGCGCCAGGGCCTCGAAAAGGAGGAAGTAGGGCATGGAGAAGAGCCCGATGCGGCCGTAGGCGGGGTTGAAGGCCATTTTCTTGTGCATCCAGAGCGTATCCATGAGGCCGCGCTGCCAGCGGTTCCGCTGGCGTTTGAGGGTGCCTCGGTCCTCGGGCACCTCCGTCCAGCAGATGGGATCCGGCACGAGCACGATGCGGTAGGGCTGCCTTTTCTCCCGCAGGTGGCGGTGGAGGCGCACCACCAACTCGAAGTCCTCGCCCACGGTGCCCGTTCTGAAGCCGCCCACCTCGATCACGAGATCCTTGCGGAAGACGCCGAAGGCGCCGCTCACGATGAACATGGAGCGGATGGAGGCGAGGCCCATGCGGCCGAAGAGGAAGGCGCGCAGGTACTCCACGATCTGGAAGCGGGCCAGCCAGGACTTCGGCATGTGGATGCCGCGGATTCCCGCAGGGGTGACCTTGCAGCCGTTCAAGGGGCGGATCACGCCCGAGGTGGCCACCACGTCTTTTTGATCCATGAAGGGGCGCACCACGCGCAGCAAGGCGTCGTTCTCCAGGAGGCTGTCGCCATCCATGCAGCAGACGAGCGGGTAGCGCGCCAGGTTCAGGCCACAGTTGAGGGCGTCGGATTTCCCCCCGTTCTCCTTGTCCACCACGATGAGGTTGGGGACGTAGGCGCTCTCGTAGATGCCCCGGATGCTCTTGGTGGGCACCAGCTGGCGGATGACGCGGCGGGAGGCATGGAGGCGGAAGGCCCGGATGAGGCGCTCCAGGGTATCGTCGATGGAGCCATCGTTGACCACCACCACCTGATACTCCGGGAAGCGCAGCGCCAGCAGGCTGCTGATGCTGGCTTCGCACCCGGGCCCTTCGTTGTACACGGGGCAGATGAGGGTGATGGGGCGGTAGTGGGTGCTCTCGAAGAAGGCTTCCAGCTGATCGCTCTCCACGTCGTCCAGGTGGCTTCGGATGCCCAGCCAGGCCCGCACGATGAAGAGCAGGTTCAGCCCGTTCATGATGGCGAAATAGAGGAGGATGCCGCCTTGGGCGAAGAGGAGGAGCAGGTTCCAGGCGCTCACGGATGCCCCCGTTCCTCGCCCCATTCCAGGCGCTCCATCGCGAGATCCCGGGCATAGCGATCGCCGTGGAAATCCGCGACGATGGCCTCCAGGGCCGCGAGGCCGGGCCGCCCCAGATCGTGAAGGGCATGGGCGGCGTTGCGGCGCACCTCGAAGATCGGATCCCCCATCATGTCCGTGAGGGCCGGAATGGCCGTGGGCCCGCCCAGGATGCCCATGGCGCGGGCCGCTTGGGCCCGCAGCACCCAGGCCTCGGCCACGGCGAAGGGCCGCACGTGGCCATAGGCCAGGGGGTCGCCCAGGGCGGCGAGGGCCCGCAGGGCCGCGGCTTGCACCTCCACATGGGGGTATTCCAGCAGGGCGAGGATGCGGGGCTCGCTTTCCGCCTGCCGGGTGGAAGCCACCATCAGGGCGAAGAGTCGCCAGGCCTGGGGATTTTCGGGTACGTCCTGGAGGTAGGCCTCCAGCCAGGCGGGCAGCAGGGAGCCGAAGGATTCCATCAGGCGCAGCAGGCGGTCCTGCTGGTAGGCGTCCTGGGCGATCACCCATTGGAGCACCGGCTCCGCGAAACGCAGGCGCTGCGTGCGGGCGAGGGTGCGCGCGGCGGCGTGGGCCACGAAGGGGACGGGGTCGTTGAGCAGCAGCAGCACGTCGGGATAACGCTCCTCCACGAGGAAGGCATCCACTTCCAGGGCGGCGAGCGCCCGCTGCCGGGCGGACCGCGCGTGGAGGCGCTGGTGCAGATCCCCATCGAGGCCGAGGCCCCGGTAGAAGATGTCGAGGCGACGACCCTCGTCGCCCGCGAGGGACTCCTTGGTGCGCATGAGGAAGAGGCGGAAGAGCTCCCGCTCCCAGCCCACGAGGTGCTCCAGGGAGCTGAGGTCGGCCTGCTCTTCGAAGAGCAGGTTCGCGACGAGCGGTTCCCAGGCTTGATGGAGCTGGATGCGGCGGCGATGCAGGCGATCCCGGCGCAGCTGGAACAGGGCGCCGAAGAGGGCGAGGGCGCACACGAGAAGGCCCATCCCCACCGTGCACCAGAGCAGCAGCTCCAGGGTGCCCTCGGGGCTCAGCCAAGGCACCGGATCAATCCCTATGCCGCTGGTGCAGGCGCCACATCCGTTCGATGAACACCTGGGGGCTGATGGGCTTGGTGATGTAGTCGTCAGCACCGGCGGCCAGGCAGCGCACCATGTCCTGCTCGTTCTGGTTGCTGCTCACGACGAGCACGGGCACCTTGCCCTTCGGGGGCGGCATGTCGCGGATCTCCTGGATGAGCCGGAACCCATCCATGGCCGGCATCATCAGATCCGTGCTCACGAGATCCACGCGCTGGGTGCGGATGATCTCGAGGCCTTCGAGGCCGTTGTGGGCCTCGAGCACCGTGAGGCCCTCCATTTCCAGGCGCGAACGGATCATCCGCGCGGTGAGGAGGTTGTCCTCCACCAGCAGGACGTGGGTGCCTTCAGGCCAGGTTCGGCTCATGAGTTTGAGTCTACCAAGAGGTTCCGGCTGGCTCCGGCGCGTTGGAGTTCAGAATTTGACATCGAGCCCTGCGGATATCGTGATCTCGGTTCGCGTCAGGGTGGCGTTGACCTCCTGCCGCTCCCAGGCGATGCCGCTTGAGAGGATCAGGCGCCGGCCCACGCGGGCCTGACCTGCCAAGGAGGCCTTCCGGGAACGCAGGTCCAGGATCTCCGCGGAGGGGTTGGCTTGGTCGGGGGAGACACCCGTACCCAGGGAGAGGCCAAGGTAGGTTTCCGCGTCCCCGAAGTAGCGCCGGGCGGAGAGGGACCCCGACCGTGAGGCGCCCACGGAGCTGGGGGTGGTGTTGGCGCGGAGGGTGAAGAGCCAGTCACCCCAGTACTTCCCGAACGAGCCGGTATAGATGCTCACCGCGGTGCTTGAAAAGCGCAGGTGGCGGACCCCCAGGGAGGCCTCGATCCCCTTGGGAAAGTTGTGGTACAGCTCGGCGCCCCAGCGGAACGTGGGGAAGATGGCGGCGGAGGAGTACCCGGCGTTGAGGTAGGCGTAGGTGCCCTCCCCGAGCCGGGGATAGCTGTCCACCTCGACCTGGGTGCCGGTCTCGCCAAAGCGGCTGGCCTGGGTGACCCGGCCGATCACCGAGCCGAAGTCGAAGCGATGCCCGGCGCTCAGCGCCAGGGAGCGCCAGGGGTCGAAGGTGCGATCGAAGTGGTCGTAGGTGGCGGTAATCCCCACCTGGGAGCGCTGGTTCAGCTCTGCGAGGTCATCCCGGAGTCGGCGGGCGGCGTGGAGGTTCGGATCGGTGACCACGGCCCGAGACGCGCTCTCGAGGGCGGCGGGATAATCCCCGAGGGTCTTCAGGGCCCGGGCCCGTCGGAAGTGGAGGCCAGCGGCCTGCGGGTGCAGGACGAGGCCCTCGGTGCACAGCGTCAGAGCCTGGCGGGGATGGTCGGACCAGAGTTCAAGATCCACCAAGGCCTCGCGCCCATCCAGGTGCTCCGGCTTCCGACGGAGCACTTCCTGGAGTTCGACACGGCCCTCGTCGTAGCGGTCGTCCCAGGCGAAGAGGCGCCCCAGCAGGATGCGGATGTCGTGGTAATCCGGACTCCGTTTCAGGGCTTCGCGGCAGAGGGTCCTGGCTTTTTCCCGGTGCCCCTCGGAGCCCAGGCGGCGGGCTCGAAAATACATCTCATCCACCCCCTCCGGAGCCTGGGCGGCCAGCGTGGGGAGGATGAGGATGCATGGCATCAAAGCGGTGAAGGGGTGGCCATTCATGGGGAGGGGATTCCGTGGTTGAAGCGGTAGAACTCGCTCAGGTGCCGGAGGTCACGGAGAATCAAGTCGTCATATTTCCGTTTCCGCGCGGCGGTTAGGGCGTTGCGGGTGCCGCCGGGATCCCATCCAAGGTCGTAGTAGTAGTCCTTCAGGTTTACGCCGTCGGAGATGTAGAGGCCCTTGCCGTCACCCTCCAGAATGCCATAAACGGCCCCATAGCTGGAGGCGAGCAGGTAGTGATCCCGACTGTACCTGGCGTGTTCCTGGGGCGTTTCGGTGAACAGGGGTCGGCCCAGGATGGGATCCGAGGCCAGGGGGCGGTGGCCCAGCAGGTAGTAGAGCGTCGGGGTGAGGTCCGTGAGGAAGGTGAGCTGGGCGGGATCCGGCGCGACCTTTCCCTTCATCGACGCGGGCAGGTGGATCAGCATCGGCACGCGGAGGATCTCGGGGAAGAGCGTGTAGGCGTGGCCGAAACGGCCTTCCTCGCCCAGGGAGTCGCCGTGGTCCGCCGTGAGGATGACGATGCTCTCGTCGTAGAGCCCCTTGGCCTTGAGGGTGTCGATGAAGGCGCCGAAGCACTGATCCAGGCGGCTTACGCGGCTGGCATAGGGGGCGTAGAAGCCGGGATACTCCCCTCCGCCGGGCACATCCTTGCCCTCGCGGTTGATGACGGAGACGTGGAGGTCCTGCACCTGGGCATAGGCGAAGGTGGGCCGGGAATCGGAACCGCGAGCCTCGAGGCGTGCGTTCAGGGCAGGCACGACGTTGCACATGCGCAGATCCTGGGTGCCCAGACCGGGGGTGAGCTCCTCGAAGCCAGGAAAGGGTTTCAAAATGGCGTCCAGCACGTTGTCGGAGGAGATGAGGGATCGGTAACCGTCCGCTTCCAGCATCTTCTGGAGGCTGTTCATGGGCCGGAAGGGGGTCACGTACTGTTTGTGCAGCAGCATGCCGCCCGTCCAGATCGAGGGTTCCGAGAGGCCCGTGGCACCGTACCGGGCAAAGGCGGGCAGGGCCACGTTCTCCTTGGCGAACCGATCCATGGCCGGCGTGAAGGTGACCTTGGCGTTGTAGGCGCCCAGGTAGTCCTGCCGGAGGCTGTCCACCACGAGGATGAAGATGTTCGGGCGGGGCCCCGGGGCGCGTTTGAGTTCGGGGACGAGGTCCACGTCCACGGGGTCCGTCTTCACGTCCTGGGGGATGTTGCTGTTGCGCTGGAGGATCCGGTAGATGGAGCCGAGGGCGCGGTCCGCCGGGGCCAGGACCTCCCGCAGCAGGCGCACGGAGGCATCCTGTCCCGCATGGCGCTCCAGGCGAGCGTCGAGGTCGGCGGGGAGCAGGGTGGGGAGCACCTTGAATGCGAGGAAGGCTCCCAAGGTGGCGAGGAAGAGGGGGTTGGAGCCCGAACGTGGAGGGTCCCAACGGGGTGCCAGCGTGTGGAAGGCGGCGAAGGCCAACCCAGCGGTGGCCAGGGCGACGAGCTTCTGGAACAGGAAGTTCCAGTCGAAGAGGGCCGCGTTCGTCTGCACGAGCCAGGTGGTCGTACCCAGGGCGCCCAACCCCGCGGCGACGGCCCAAAGGGGGGCCCGGAGGAGGGGGGCCAGGGGATGGAGGAGCAGCTCCAGGGCCGAGTCTGCTTCGGCCGGCGGGCGGAGGCCGGGCCCGAGAACTGCCACGGTCAGCATCAGGCAGAGGCCGAGAAGGATGGAGACGATCAGCGCGGGGACACCCGTGAAGGCGATGGCGGTGAAGGCCACCTGATGGAGGATCACGGCGCCGGCCACGGTGCCCGCCAGGAGGGTGAAGCGCAGTTCCAGACCGAGGTCCATTCGCAGGGACCGGGCCAATCCCTGGAGGGCCAGCAAGGCCACGGCTCCCATGAGCGCGGCCAGAAGGTGGGCGCCCAGGCTCCAGAGCACCATCACGAGGCCCACGGAGCCGGGCCCCGCCTTGAGACGGGCCACGGAGAGGAAAAGGACGGAGAGGAAGAGTGCCGTGCCAAGGGCGGCGAGGAGGAGACGGAATCCCTGGTCCGTATCCCGGCGAAGGGGTGGGAGCCGGGGTGCCTGTTCGGTGAAATCCAAGAGCAGGAGGGCGAGCGCGGAGCCGAGGAAGGCCAGGGCGTAGGCGAAGCTCGCCAACCCGTTCTCCAGGCGCGGCAGGAGGGGATGGAACAGGAGGGCCAGGGCGGCGAGGGCCAGCAGGGCATAGAAGACACGGCGCTTCAGGGCCGTTCCCTGCCGATGCACTCCATCCAGGGTGGCGTTGAGGAGCACCACCCCAAGGGTGAGCGCGGGCTGCCAGCGGATGAACGTCGGGAGCCAAGACACCATGTTGAACTTCAGCACGGCCTGGTACGTGAAGGGATTGTAGGCCAGGAGGCAGTAGACCCCCGAGAGGAGGAAGAGGCCGAGGAAGGCCAGCCGCGCGGCCCGGAAACCCAGATCCCGCATCAGGAACCCCCAGCTTTGGGCAGCCGTTCCCGTCGCTGCCGGATCCCACCATTGCCCGGATCCAGGGCGAGGATACGGTCGTAGAGCGCCGCCGCGGCGGTGGGCCGCTGGGCCTGCTCCTCAAGGCCACCGAGGACGGTCAATGCGTCCACGGAATCGGGGGAGCGGGCGAGCAGGCGACTGAGGGTATCCCGGGCCTCGTCCAGCCGCCCGAGGGCTCGCAGGGCCATGCCGAGCACGAGCAGGGCATCGTTGGAGGCGGGCCGCCCCTTCAGCACTGCTCGGGCGCGGTCGCGGGCTCGGGCAGGCTCGCCGAGAAAGACCTCCATACGGGCCAGGCCCAGGGCCAGATCCGGGTAGTCCGGCACCAGGATCAGGCCCTTTTGGTAGATCTCTCGAGCTTTTGGGAAGCGCCCGGCCCGCTCGTAGGCGTGACCGAGGTAGAAGTGGAAATCGGGATCCTTCGGCGAGAGGAGGAGGAACCGCTCGAAGGCATCGACGGAAGCCTCCACCTGGCCGAGCTTCCAGTACGCTTCGCCCAGCCTGGGGCAGGCATCCCCCGGGGTGGGCGAGACTTTGAGGTAGCGCTCCCAGAGCTGCGCCTCCTCCCGGTAGTGGCCCAGCCGGCCGTGGATCTCCGCCAGCTGCCCGATGGGGATGGGATTGTCGGGAAAGGCCTCGTGGATGCCCTGCACCAGGGGGAGGGCCTCCGCCACCTTGCCCGCGGCGAGGAGGGCCTTGGCCCGAGCCTGCCGTTCCGCAGCCTGCTCGGGACCGAGCTCCTGTTCAGCCCCGAAGGCACTCCCCAACTCCGGGCCGTAGCGCACGCCCCAGCCGCAGATGCCCAACACGACCAGGGAGGCCACCAGTCGGGCGCGCGGCGAGGTCAAAGGCAAGGAGGATTCCGAAGGATGGGAAAAATAGAGGGCTTGGGGCTGCGGGCCTTCAGTATAAGGGCATCCATGAGCCCAGATGGTGCAGGGCGAAGCCCCCGAAACTGGAGTGCCGCGCGAAGGCCCGCCGGGCGACGGCCATCTCCCGGGCGAGCGCTCCCGGACCCCGGCCGTGGAAGGTGACCTTGGCGGGCACGGCGGGAGCCGTCTCCAGCCCGATGATCACGGGACGTCCGATGAGATCACCGTAGTTCAGCTCCTCCTGCGCCAAGGCGATGATGCCGTCCTGGCCTTGGGCGCGGTGACGGTAGTCCATCACGACCACATAGCCGAAGAGATCCTGCACCCATTGGTTCAGGGGGCGCCGCCGTTCCCGCCACATCACCTCCAGCCCGTCGTACCAGAAGGGGATCGCGGCCCCCACCTGGAGATTGGAATCGGCGTCATGAACCTGCGCCACCCATTCGGAGGCCCGCTCCAGGTAGAGCCGGGCCAAGTCCTCCTGGCTTCCCTCCGTCCAGTCCGCGTGGGCGTAAGGTTCCATATCGAGGTGGAGGCCATCAAAGCGGGCGTCGGGGGCCGCGTTCCGGTTGTAGTCGAGGATTCGCTGGATCTGGGACTGCATCCGTCCGCGATGTTCCGGAAGCAGGTACTGCTTGGGGTGCCAGGACCCAGAGCCCAGGAGCGCCTCCACCCGGAGTCCCCGGGCATGGAGACGCGTCAGAACCGCCTGGACCTTCCCGGGATCCTCCGTGAGGAGATCCGCGCCTCCGCAGTCGCCCGGGTGGAGGTAAAGGGTGCGGACGCCGCGGCGCCGTAGCTTGGCGCCTGCTCGCGTCGTCTGGGCGGGATCATTGAAGAGGCGGCATCCGGCACCCTCCCACGCCCAGACCGCGAGGGGGGCTGGGGCCTGGCCAGGGGGCGCTGCGATCAGGGCGAGTCCACCCAGGAGCAGCAGGGTGCGGATCGTCGCGGCTACCAGGCGAGCAGCTCGTCGACGGCGCGGCGGATGGCTTCCTTCGAGGGCAGCCACGCGGCCTCCAGCACGGGGCTGGCGGGGCAGGGCGTGTCGAGGCTGGCGAGGCGCTTCACGGGGGCATCGAGCCAGGCGAAGCAGGTCTCCTGGATGCGGGCGGCCAGCTCGGCGCCGGGGCCGAAGCTGCCGCTGGGCTCCGTGAGCACGAGGATGCGGTGGGTGCGCTTGGCGAGGGCTTCAAGCGCCGCTTGATCCAGGGGCCAGAGGGTGCGGAGGTCCAGCACGGCCACGTCCAGGCCTTCCGTGGCTTCGAGGGCCCCGTGCTGCAGGGCGCCGTAGGTGACGATGGCGGCGGAAGCCCCTTCGCGGCGGAGGGCGGCCTCGCCCAGACGCGCGGTGGGCGCCACGTCCCACTGGTCCTTGAGGCGGCGATAGAGGTGCTTGTGTTCGAGGAAGAGGACGGGATCCTCATCCTCGATGGAGGCGCGCAGCAGGGCGTAGGCGTCGGCCACGGTGCCGGGCATGACCACCTTGAGGCCCGGTGTGCCGAGGAAGTGGGTCTCCACGCACTGGGTGTGGAAGGGGCCGCCGCTGCCGCCGGCGCCCACGGGGCCGCGGAAGACGACGGGTACCGAGGCGCCCCAGCGCCAGCGGGCCTTCGCGGCGAAGTTGCAGATGAGATCCGAAGCCAGCAGGGAGAAGTCCATGAACTGGAACTCCGCCACGGGGCGGCGCCCTTGCAGGGCCGTGCCGATGGCCACGCCCGCGATGGCCTGCTCGGCGATGGGGGTGTCCAGCACGCGGCCTTCGCCGAAGGCCTCCAGCAGGCCCGCCGTGGCCTGGAAGGCGCCGCCGTAGGCGCCGATATCCTCGCCGAGGCAGAAGACCCGACCATCCGCGGCCATGGCGTCCTTCAACGCCGCGTTGATCGCCTCGAGGTAGCTGCCCTTGAACATGCTAGGGCCTGTATGGAGATGAACTTGGCGATTGTTGGTGGCTATCTGCGCTCTCCAGCAAGGAAGGCGCCGCAGTGCGTAGTGGTTCTACGTGCAAGGCGACTGACGAAGCTGGGAGCGCAGAGAGCCACCAACCCGAAGGGCGAGGGGCGGCGGCTGTCGCCAGGCGGCGTCGACCGCCCTCAGTGTGCAACCGGCACACCTTCGGCCGGTTTCCTTGCCTGGCTCGGCCGACACCCCTCGCAATCGCCAAGTTCATCTCCATACAGGCCCTATTTCAACACACTCCGGAAAAAGGCGTCGGCCTGCCCGGCGGTGCCCGGATCCTGCAGGGCCTCCCCGGGTTTGCTGCCATGGCCCAGGAGGGCGCCTTCGAAGCTCATCCCCATGAAGTCGGCGGTGCGGCGCAAGCTTTCCAACACGGGCCCCGCGGAGCCTTCATGGGCCTGATCGGAGTCCACGAGCACGGCCCAAAGGTGCTTGCCCTTCATCTGGTCCCGGAGCTTCAGTGCCGGTGAGCGCATCCAGCCGCTCCAGTGGTCGAAGTAGAGCTTGGCCGCGGCGGGGAGGCTGTACCAGTAGACGGGGGAGACGATGACGAGGTCCGTGGCCCGCAGCGTGGCCTCCGCGAGCAGGCGGGCGGTGCCGTCGGGATCGCCGTAGCCCGTGCTGTGGCGCGTGTCCACGAAGGGGGGCAGGGGATGCTCATCCAGACGGAGCCAGGTGGCCTCCGTGCCCGGGGGTAGGTGGGCGGCGGCCCGGCGGGCCAGCTGCTCGCTGTTGCCGTCGCGCCGGGTGGAGGCGAGGAGGAAGAGGAAGTGCCGCGGCCTCGGATTCATGTCCCCATCCTGCCAGGGTGGGACCTCCAACGGAGCTTGGGAGCAGCCGCTCCCGCTGGGGAATCACATCGGGAACCCATTCCGGGGCTGCGGGGGCACCCAATCCGGGCGCCATGGATCCGCCCAGGAGGCGGCCGAGGCCCAATCGGGCCCCTTCGACAATTTCGGACACAGATCCTAAGCTGGGTTCAAAAAAGTCAAATTAAATCCGAATTAAAGAGTCCTTATATTTGTTTGTATATCTGGATATCTGAGTCATTAATGAGCGTATAAATCGGGTGACAAATCTCACATTGTCCTGCCAAAAGCGAGCATTGAGTCCTTTTGGAGCCACTTTGTTAGACAGTGACGCCTGAGTTTGATCCACACGGAGTGGGTTTGGGCCGATTTTTGAAAGTTAGGTGATCCATGTCCATGGGACTCCTTTTCGATGCGACCCGCTGCGTGGGATGCGGGGCCTGCGCCTCGGCCTGCAAGGAGCAGAACCACCTGCCCGGGGAGGTGGAGGAGCGCACGACGGCCTACACCTGGACCACCGTGGAGGAGAAGGAGGGCGCTTACGTCCGCCACCTCTGCATGCACTGCCTCGTGCCCACCTGCGCTTCCGTGTGCCCGGTGGCGGCGCTCAAGAAGACGCCCGAGGGGCCCGTCGTCTACGACTCCGAAAAGTGCATGGGCTGCCGCTACTGCATGATGGCCTGCCCCTTCGACGTGCCCAAGTACCAGTGGGATCGCGCCGTGCCCATCGTGGGCAAGTGCATCCTCTGCGCGGGCCGCGTGAAGGAGGGCAAGCCCACCGCCTGCGCCGAGGCCTGCCCCGCGGACGCCACCCTCTTCGGCAGCCGGGCCGATCTCATCAAGGAAGCCAAAAAGCGCATCCGGGAGAACCCCGGCGGCTACCTCGACCACATCTACGGCCAGACGGAAGCCGGCGGAACCTCCGTGATGATGATCTCCAACGTTCCCTTCGAGAAGCTGGGCCTGAAGAAGGACCTGCCCGGGGAGCCCCCGGCCCTGCGCACCTGGCAGGTGCTCTCCAACATCCCCGACTTCGTGGCGGTGTGGGGCGTCTTCCTCTACGGGGTCCACTGGATCACCGCCCGCAGGGATGTGGTGGCCCAGGCGCATCCGAGGCCGAGGCCCGAGGGCCCCGAAGCACCCAAGGACCGGAGGCCCTCATGAGCACCGCCGCAACCCAACCCGCCCGCCGCCCCTGGCCCGGTTTCTGGACGGCCCTCTTCGCCGTGCTCTTCATCGCCTTCTGCGTCGTCACGGTGATCCGCTTCACCAAGGGCCTTGGCGCGGTGACGAACCTCAGCGACCGTTTCCCCTGGGGCCTCTGGATCGGCTTCGACCTGCTCTGCGGCGTGGGCCTCGCCGCGGGCGCCTTCACCCTCACGGCGGTGGTGCACCTCTTCAACCTCCGGAAGTTCGAGCCCATCGTGCGCCCGGCCATCCTCACGGGCTTCCTGGGCTACATCTTCGTGATCATGGCCCTGATGTTCGACCTGGGCCAGCCCTGGCGCATCTGGCATGCCCTCATCTACTGGAACCCGCACTCCGTCATGTTCGAGGTGGCCTGGTGCGTGATGCTCTACACCACCGTGCTCACCATGGAGTTCGCGCCGGTGGTGCTGGAGCGCTTCGGCTTCCACGCCCCTTCCCGGATCATCCACGGCCTCATCACCCCCCTGGTCATCGCGGGCGTGCTGCTCTCCACGCTGCATCAGAGCTCCCTGGGCTCGCTGTACCTCATCGTGCCCACGAAGCTGCATCCCCTCTGGTACTCCCAGCTGCTGCCGCTCTTCTTCTACATCTCGGCCATCGGCGCGGGCATTGGCATGGTGATCCTCGAGTCCTACATGAGCAAGCGGGCCTTCGGACGGCACCTGGAGATGGAGCTCCTGGAGCCGCTGGCGCGGGCCATGGTGGTGGCGCTGGGGATCTACGGCCTCCTCCGCCTGCAGACCATCGCGCGCAACCACGCCTTCGGCGACATCGGGGCCCTCACCTATGAAGGAAAGATGTTCCTGCTGGAATTCGCCTTGGGGGTGGTGATCCCGGTGGTTCTGCTCTCCTTCCAAAAGCTGCGCACCAACGCCAGTTGGCTGGTGACGGGGGCCTTCTCCGCGGTGCTGGGCTTCGTGGTGAACCGCCTGAACGTCAGCGTCACGGGCATGGAGCGGGCGGCGGGCATCCGCTACATCCCCTCCCTCATGGAGATCATCGTCTCCGTGGGCCTCGTGGGCCTGGGCATGGCGGTCTTCGCCCTCACGGTGCGCTACTTCCCCATCTTCGAACCGCACCCTGAGCCGGAGCCCGCCGACCCGGAAGGGGCTTGAGATGCGCACCCGCATCGGCACCCGCTTCATCCTCGGCGCCGGCCTGGTGTCGGCGGCGGTGATCGGGGTGATGGCGGTGCTGATCGGGCGGGCCCACGGCGCGCAGCTCCTCTCGGAGCGCACCCGCAGCGCCAACCAGCTCAGCGAGACCATCAAGGGCAGCACCCACTTCGACATGCTGGAGAACCGCCGGGAGAACCTGCACCGGCAGATCCGCGACATCGGCGCCCTCTCCGGTGAGGGCATCCACAAGGTGCGCCTCTTCAACAAGGAGGGGCAGATCATGTTCTCCTCCGCCAAGGAGGAGATCGGCACCACCCTGGGGATGAAGGCCGAGGCCTGCTTCGCCTGCCACGCCGAAGGCCGGCCCCTGGAGAAACCGGATATCACGGCCCGGGCCCGGATCTTCCAGGGCGGCGATGGCCACCGCATCCTCGGCATCATCAGCCCCATCCCCAACGAGCCCAGCTGCTGGACCGCCGCCTGCCATGCCCACAAACCCGAGGCCAAGCTCCTGGGCGTGCTGGACGTTAACGTGTCCATGGCGGAAGCCGACGCCGAGCTGGCCCGCAGCCGTACGCTCATGACCGGGCTCGCGGCCCTCGCCATCTGCTCCAGCAGCCTCATCCTCTGGTGGCTCAACCGGCGGTTGGTCGTGCGCCCCGTGGCGGCCCTGCTGGAGGGCACCCGCCGGGTGGCGGAAGGGGATCTCAACACCGTGATTCCGGTGGCGGACAACCACGAGCTGGGCGAGCTCGCCAAGGCCTTCAACGCCATGACCCATCAGCTGGGCGAGACCCAGCGGCAGTTGGCCCAGGCGGACAAGCTGGCCTCCGTGGGGCGCCTGGCCGCGGGCATCGCCCACGAGATCAACAATCCCCTCACCGGTGTCCTCACCTACGCCTCCCTGCTGAAGAAACGCATCGCTCCCGAGGGAGCCGACGCGGAGGACGTGGACGTCATCATCCGGGAGACGATCCGCTGCCGGGGCATCATCCGCGAGCTGTTGGACTTCGCCCGGCCCACGCCGCCCAGCCGCAAACCCACGGATCTGAACGAAGTGGCGCGCCATTCCATGGCGGTGGTGATGACGCAGCTGCGCCTGAACCACGTGAGCCTCGCCCTGGATCTGGCCGCCGATCTCCCCCTGGCCTACGCCGATGGCAACCAGATCCAGCAGGTGGTGGTGAACCTCCTGCTCAACGCCGCCGACGCCAGCGGGCCGGAGGGCGGCGAGATCCACCTCGTCTCCAGGGCCGCCCCGCCGGGCTTCGTGGAACTCCAGGTCGAAGACCAGGGCGAGGGCATCCCGCTGGAGAGCCAGCCCCACCTCTTCGAGCCCTTCTTCACGACCAAAGGCAACAAGGGCACCGGCCTCGGCCTCGCCGTGACCTGGGGCATCGTCCAGAGCCACGGCGGCGCCATCACCGTCCACAGCGAGCCCGGGCACGGGGCCCGCTTCACCGTCCGCATCCCCCTGGCGCCGGCCGCGCCGAAACCCGACAACCCTTCACCTGAGGAGCCCACGCCATGACCGCCCTGTTGATCCTTCTGATGTTCGCCGCCTTCGTCGGCCTCGATGTCCTGGTGCGGCACACGGCCCGGAAGCTCCGAGAAAAACGGGAGCGCCTCGCTCGAGCCGCCGTACTGGAGTCGGCCGTCCGCCTGGATTTCACTCACGAGGCCAAATCCCTCAAGCGGGTGGACGTGCCCCATCCCAGGGCCCGCATCCTCGCCGTGGATGATGAGCCCGTGATCCTGGATTCCTTCCGGAGAATCCTCGTGCTGGAGGGCTTCAGCGTCGACACCGTGGAGACCGGCCAGGAGGCCCTGGGCCTCGTGCAGCGCAACAACTACGACTTCGTCTTCACGGATCTGAAGATGCCGGGCATGACCGGCGTGGAGGTGGTGAAGGGCGTGAAGCACCTGCGCCCCGACGTGGACGTGGTGGTCATCACGGGCTACGGCAGCATCGATACCGCCGTGGAAACGCTGCAGCAGGGCGCCTGCGAGTATGTGCAGAAGCCCTTCTCCGCCGATGAGCTGGGCGACTTCGCCCGAAAGCTCCTCATCAAGCGCGAGGCCCGCCTGGAATCCCAGCGCAAGCCGGTGGTACGCATCGTGAATCCGGATCTGGCGGAGATCGTGCCCGCCAACGAATACTGCGTGCCCGGCGGGGCCTTCATCGCCCCGGGCCACACCTGGGCCCGCATCGAGCCCGGCGGCCAGGTCTCCGTGGGCATCGACGATTTCGCCCGCAAGGCCCTGGGCGCCATCACCGAGGTGATCACGCCGGAGCATGGTCGCAGCGTCAAGCAGGGTGAGACCCTGTTCACCCTGAAACAGGGCAAGGAGACCCTCCACTTCACCACCCCCCTCAGCGGTCGCGTGGTGAAGGAGAACGTGGATCTGAAACACGACGCCAGCCCCCTGGCCCGCAGCCCCTACGACCGAGGCTGGGTGTGCCAGTTGCAGCCCTCTAACCTCGCCGGCGAATTGGACAAACTGAAGATCGGCAAGCCCGTCATCGAGTGGTACCAGGAGGAGATCGCCCGCCTCCGCAAGAGCCAGGCGGAGCCCTCCCCCGCGCCCGGCATGCTGGACATGGGGGCCTTCGAGGCCCAGTTCCTGGAACCCGCGGCCAAGGCTTGATTCAGGTCGGCAGATCGATTGAGCGCCACGAAATGAAACTGAGCAAGGGGCAACCTAGGAGTTCGAAGCTGCTGGGTTGCCCCCATCGTTTTCATGGTGCCGTTGCGCTGAAAGGGTTCCTGCGCGATACCCGCTTTAGAGCGGGCACTCCCAGATGCGATCGGTCTGGGGATCCGTGCCCACCACGAAGAAGTGACTGCCCACATCCCGGAAGGGCCAGTGGAGGTAGAAGGCCTGGGCCTTGAAGTTGTGCTCCCACACCCCCAGCCAGAGGGTTTGGAAGCCCTCGGCCCGGGCGCGGTCCATGAGGGTGGCCATGAGCGTCTTACCCAGGCCCTGGCCCTTGGCGGCGGCGAGCACGTAGAGGCGGTTCAGCTCCACGGGGGCGGGGCCCGAGACACAGGGTTCGGCGGGGCCGCGTTTCAGCTGGGCGAAGGCCAGGGGCTCGCCGTCCACGAGGGCGAGCCAGGTGGTCCAGGCGGGGTTCCGGAGCTCCCCGCGTTGCTGAGCTTCTCCATAGGCGCTGTCCAGGAAGAGGGCCAGATCCTCGGGGGTGTTGGAGTCCGCGAAGGTCTCCGTGAAGCTCTGGCGAGCCAGGGCGGCTATGGTGGCGGCATCGGCGGGGGTGGCTTCGCGGATCTGGAGGCTCATGGGAAACAAGAATTCACCACCAAGACACCAAGGGCACCAAGAAAAAAAGGTTCATCGCGGAATTCCCGAGAAAGAAGCTGGACACAGAGGACACGGAGCGAGCACAGAGGACACAGAGGGCCGCCGACCCAGTGCGTGCCCACGGTTTGTGCATCCACCGGCACCATCGGCTTGGCACCACGGTCGGGCCCCGGATCCAGGAACGGGCCAAGGCGGCCCTTCGGTGGGCCGCCCGGGCCCGCACCTGGATGGGGCCTGCCCGTGAGCGTGGGTCGGCGGTCCTCCGTGTCCTCCGTGCAAGCGCGTAGCCCCTCTGTGTCCTCAGTGTTCTGCCTTTTTGGTCGGTTCGTGTTCGGAGGATCCCGCTTGAGCCCCCTGGGGCGTAGGGTTCCTTAACTCCACCCCGCAAATCCGCGAAGAACCGAAAAAAATCTGCGAGATGTGAAATGGGAAGGTATCCGTTGGAATGCCTCTGGCTTTTTCTTGGTGCCCATCTAGGTATCGGCCTTGCCGATACATGAGGCCAACCAACTTCTGATGTCTTGGTGGTGCTCATTCTCTTCTGCGATAAAAAAACGAAATAGCGGTAACCTTGGGCATGCTCTCCAGCCTGCGCATCAAGAACCTCGCCCTGGTGGAGGACCTGACCCTGGAAGTGGGGGCGGGCTTCACGGTGCTCACGGGTGAAACCGGGGCGGGCAAGAGTCTGCTCGTGGACGCCTTGGGCCTGCTGGTGGGTGCCCGGGCCGACGCCGAACTGGTGCGCCGGGGAGAAGAACGGGCGACGGTGGAGGCGGTCGTCGAAGGTCGCGGGGGCGTTTGGCTGACCTTCCTGGCCGATCGCGGCCTGCCCGAGGAAGTGCCCGTGGTGCTGCGCCGGGAGATCGGCCTCAGCGGGCGAAGCCGGGCCTGGATCAACGGAGCCCTCTGCACCGCCGCCGATCTGCGGGAGGCGGGGCGCCTCTGGATGCGCCTCACGAGCCAGCACGATCACCAGGAATTGCTCAGCGAGGACCGCCATCAGGCCCTGCTCGACGAGGTGCTGGGCATCGAGCCGGACCTCGGCGCCAAGGTGTCGGCCTTGCGCGAGGCGGAGGGCGCCCTGAGGGCCCGGCGCCAGAGCGAGGCCGATCGCGAACGTCGCCTGGAACAGTTGGAGGAGGCCCTGGAAGACCTCGCCAAGCTCGCGCCCAAGCACGGCGAAGCGGGTCAGCTCCGGGCGGAACGGGAGCCCCTGCGCCACGCCGTCCACCTGGAGGCCGCCTACGCCGAAGCCGCCGGGGCCCTGGGCGAGGCCGTGCCCCTGGTGGAAGCGGCCCACCGGGCCTTCACCCGGGCCATCGCCCACTTCCCCGATGGCACCCCGGAGCGGGACCGCCTCCGCAGCGCCCTGCTGGAGCTGGAGGATCTCTCGGGCAGCGCCCAGGATCAGGCCCGCCACTGGGCCAAGGCCGGCACGGAGAAGCTGGACGCCATGGAGGCGCGGCTCGCCCTCTTCGAGCGCCTGGCCCGCCGCCACCGTTGCGAACCCGACGAACTCTCCGACGTGTGGAAGGCCCTGCAGACGGAGCAGCGGGAGCTGCTGGGCGGCGGCGAGAGCGCCGAGGCCCTGGAGCAGAAGGTGGGCGGGGCGGCCAAGGCCTACGCCGATGCCGCCGAAAAGCTGCACCGCGTGCGCGAAGCGGCGCTGCCCAAGCTGGAGAAGGAAGTGCATGCGCGCCTCGCCACGCTCGGCATGAAGGGCGCCCGCCTGCAGCTTCGCGTGGAGCTGGCCGAGGATCCCCAGAGCCCCGCCACCATCGCGGGCAAGGCCGTGCGTGTCACGGCCCAGGGCGCCTCCAAGGTGGGCATCCTGCTGGAGAGCAATGCCGGCGAAGGCTTCCGACCCCTCGCCAAAATCGCCAGCGGCGGCGAGCTGAGCCGCATGATGCTCTCCCTCATGGGCGCGGGCGCCAAGCTCGGGGGCGCGGGCGATCCGCTCACGCTGGTGCTGGACGAAGTGGACTCGGGCCTCGGCGGCGAGACCGCCCTTTCCGTGGGCACCGCCGTGTCCGAGCTGGGAAGGCGCCATCAGGTGCTGGCCGTCACCCACCTCGCGCAGGTGGCCTCCAAGGCCAACCGCCACATGGCCATCACCAAGGAAACGGAGGCGGGCCGCACGCGCAGCCGCCATGCGACCTTGGAGGGCGAAGGCCGCTTGCGGGAGCTGGCGCGGCTGCTCAGCGGGCACCCGGACCGGCCCGAGGCCCTGGAGCACGCCAAGGTGCTTCTGGAGGCCTGAAGGGGCGAGTCCGAGGTCAACTTCATCCCCACCTCCTGACGTGTCGATAGGGGGGGTGCCCGGGCCACCCGGGCACTGCGAGGCCCTGTGCTATTGGCGCTTGGACCGATCGAATACCGTTGGGGGGCCGCCCTGCTGCTTCTGGCGGTGGGCGGGGGGATCGGGGCTTGGATCGGCCATCGGGTCGGGCGCGTGCGGTGGGCCGCCAAGCTGGCGCGGGTCCGCCGCGCCATGAAGGCTCTCCAATCCGCCAACGATCACATGGGCGCGGTGCTGGAGAGCTTGGAGCGGGCGGCGGGCACGGACCGCCTGACGGGGGCTTGGAACCGGCGGCGCTGCGAGGAGGCGGTGGCGGCGGAGGTGGCCCTGGCCCGGCGGCGGAAGGGGGCCGTTTCCATCCTCATGATGGATATCGATCACTTCAAGCGCATCAACGACACCCACGGGCACGAGGCGGGGGATGCGGTGTTGGCGGGCCTCGCGGCGGCCTGGCGCAAGGTGCTCCGGGCCTCCGACCCCCTCGTTCGATGGGGAGGCGAGGAGTTTCTCGTCCTCTCCCCCGCCAGCCAGCTGGAAGGGGCGATGACCCTGGCGGAGAAGCTCCTCGTCGCCACGCGGGAGGTCACCTTCCCCGGCCTCGGCCCCGTGACGGTGAGCGTGGGCGTGGCCGAACACCTCCCGGGGGAATCCTGGGATGCGTGGATCCACCGGGCGGACGGCGCCCTTTACCGGGCCAAGGCGGAGGGGCGCGATCGGGCTGTGGCCGCCGAGGGAAGCCCCGTGATCCCATCGCACCTTCCATCCATCCTCGAGCTGACTTGGGAGGCGGCTTACGCCAGCGGTCACCCCCTCATCGACGAGCAGCACCGCCGCCTCTTCGAGCTGGCCAACGGGGTGCTCGCCGCCTTCGTGGTGGGGCTCCCCCGGGAGGAGACCTTGCTTCGGTGGAACCGGCTGGCGGCCCACGCGGCCCAGCACTTCAGCGACGAGGAGCGCCTCTTCGCCGAGGCCGGCTTCCCGGGGCTGGAACACCACGCGGTGGAGCACCAGAACCTCCTCGCCAAGGTCCGGGAACTGCAAACGGAGGTGGAGCAGGGAACCCTGGAGTTGGGCCGCCTGGTGGATTTCCTCGCCGTGCACCTGGTCAAGGGACACCTCCTTCAGGAGGATTGGGGCACCTTCAAGTAGGACGTTCCAATCAAAGGGCCACCTGGAGGTGGCCCTTTGACTGGATTCCTGCCGGTGGGCTAGCGCGTGATCGCCAGGTTGTAGGGCGTCGTCGTGCTGCTGCCGGCGTAGCGCTTGACGGCCACGGTGACGGTGACGGCGCTGGCGCCGCTGTTCGTCCAGCTCACGTTTTCCGTGGTGGTGCTGCCTTCCCCCGCGGCCAGCTGGGTACCGGCGGCGTTGTAGAAGTAGAGATCGTAGTCGAAGCCCGAGCCGGTAGGGCCCGTCATGGCGATGGCCAGGGTCCGCCCGGCGCCGACGTTGAGGTTGAAGTAGTCGTTGTCCGTGGTGCTGCCGATGTAGCCGACGATCTTCGTGGCGTTATCGGCCACGGTGTTGGCGGCGGAGGCGCTGTTGTTGGGCTCCACTTCGTTGTAGGTGGTGGTGGGCGGCGGCACGGTGCGGGTGAGGGCGAGGGTGTAGGGGGAGGTGCTGGTGCCGCTGTAGACGATGACCTTTAGGTACACGGTGACGCTGGAGGCCCCGCCGTTGGTGTAGGTCAGGGACTCGGTGGTGGTGCTGCCCTCGCTCTTGGCGAGGGAGGTGCCCGCCCCGTTCACCAGGTGGAGGTCCCAGTCGGGGCCACTGGGGCCGCTCATGTTGACGGTGAGCTTCTCCCCGGCGGCGAGGGTCACGGCGAAGTAGTCCTGATCCGTGCTCACGGTGAGGTTGCCCGTGATGGTGGTGATGGTGCCGGCCACGGCGTTGGCCGTGGCGATGGTGTTGTTGGATTCCGCCTCCGGCAGGGTGGTGGAGGTGCCGTTCACCGTGAGCGTGGCGTTGTTGGAAGTGGCGCTGCCGGCGGAGTTGGTGACCACGGCGGAGAAGGTGGCGCCGTTATCGGCGGTGGTGGTGGCGGGCGTCGTGTACGAGCTGGAGGTCGCCCCGGAAATGGCGACGCCGTTCTTCCGCCACTGGTAGCTGAGGGGAGCCGTGCCACTGGCGGTGACGCTGAAGGTGGCCGCCTGGCCCGCGTTCACGGTGGCGTTGGCGGGCTGGCCCGTGATGCTGGGAGCCGTGGCCGCGGCGTTCACCGTGAGGGTCGCCGTGGCCGACGTGGCGCCCCCGGCGCTGTTGGTGACGGTGGCGTAGAAGGTCGAACCGTTGTCCGAGGTGGTGGTGGCTGGCGTGGTGTAGGTGGCGGAGGTGGCGCCGGAGATGGAGGCGCTGTTCTTGAACCACTGGTAGGAGAGGGGAGCCGTGCCGCTGGCGGTGACCGTGAAGGAGGCCGACTGGCCCACGGTGACGGTGGCGTTGGCGGGTTGGCCCGTGATGCTGGGGGCCGTGGGGGAGGTGGTGCCCTGGAGTTCCCAGAATCCACGGCCGTAGGTGGCCACGCGCACCTTGGAACTGTCCGGGGCCACCCAGACGTCGGTGACGTTCACGAGGGGCAGGCCCGAACCCCAGCGCACCCAGGAGGCGCCGGAATCGGCCGAGCGGTAGAGGCCCAGCTGGGTGGCGGCGTAAACGACGGTGCGATCGCCGGGATCCACGGTGACGACGTTCACGGGCACGCCGCTGGGCAGGCCGTTGCCGTCGATGGCGGTCCAGCTCGTGCCGAAGTTGGTGGACTTCCAGAGGTGGTTCTTGGTGCCGTCCGGGGCCACGGAGGCCGTGTAGACCACGTTGTGATCCGTGGGGTCGAAGGCCACGGAGCTCATGTAGGAGCCGTTGTTTCCGGGGGTTCCGGCCAGGGTCCAGGAGGAGCCGCCGTTGGCGGTGAGGTACACGCGGCCCGCGCTGGCCACGAGGCCCACGACGGAGGTGCTGCTCTTGGCGGCGCCCACTTGGCGGATCACGAAGCTGCTGGTGGGCAGGCCGCTGGTGCCCATGGCCGACCAGGATCCGGCGAAGTTGGTGGACTTGTACACCTTCGCGTTGGAGAAGGTGTAGACGGTGTTGCCGGCGCTATCGGCGGGGCTCGTTGTGATGCGCGTGATGAAGGGGGCCGTGGAGCTGTTGTTGGACTCCGAGATCCCCGTGGAGGCGGAGGACCAGGTGGAGCCGCCGTTGGTGCTCTTGTAGATGCGGTCGTAGTAGAGGGAGGCCAGCTGGGTGTTGCCGTTGGTGGCGTTCATGGCGGTGCCGAAGCCATCGCCGCCCAGGGTCTGGTCGAAGGTGCTGGTGGTGCCGACGCGCACGCGGGTGCCGTTGTCCTGGAAGCCGCCCAGCACGGCGTTGGGGGTGTTGAGGCTGGAGCTGACGGAGTAGATGAGGTGGCTCGTCACGCCCACGTTGAGGCTGGAGGTCCAGGTGGAGGCGGCGTTGGTGGACTTGAAGATGCCGCCGTCCGTGCCCAGGAGCAGGGTCTGGCCATCGGCGGAGATCCAACCCGCGTGGAAGTCCGCATGGACGTAGGGCAGGCTGTACTGCGCCAGCCAGTTGGTCTTCTGGCTGAAGGTGGAGCCCCCGTCCGTCGTCTTGGCGAGCAGCAGCTGGCCGCCGAAGTAGGCCACGTTGGCGTTGGTGGGATCCACGAGGATCATGTGGTTGTAGAAGCCCTGGCCACCCAGGAGGGTCTTGAGGCTGGAGGACTCGGCGTTGGTGTTCGTGTAGGACTTGGCCGCGGCGCCGAGGCCCGTCCAGGTGGCGCCGCCGTTGGTGGACTTGTAGATGTCCAGGAGGTCTTCATTGGCGGGGCTTGCGGAGGCCTTGGCGGCCATGGCGTAGAGGGTGGACCGGCTGCTGGGGGCGGAGGCCACGGAGATGCGGGAGGCGCCGGCGGCCAGGCCCGTGGAAGCCGTCCAGGTGGCGCCGTGATCCGTGGAGTAGTAGAGGGACCCTTCGGTGGAGAGCACGAAGCTGCCGCTTCCCGCCCAGGCCACGTCCCAGCAGGCGATGGTGGAGGCGATGCTGGCCACGGCGGAATAGGTGGCGCCGCCATCGGTGGAGCGGTAGAGGCCCGCGTCGGTGGCCACGAGGATCACGCTCGTGTTGGCGGGGTCCACGAGGACGCTGCGCACGCTGCGGGAGGAACCGAGGGTCTGCACCGCGCCCCAAGTGGCGCCGCCATCCGTGGACTTCACGATGCCCAGGCCCGTGCCGTCGAAGGGATCACCCAGGCCCAGGTAGAGGAGGGAACTGTTGGTGGGGTCCATGGCCAGGGCGCCCACGGAGAGGGTGCCGAGGCTTTCGGTGATGGGGCTCCAGGCGGTGCCGCCGTTCGTCGTCTTCCATACGCCGCCGCCGGCGGTGGCCAGGTAGATCACGTTGGTGTTGCCTGGATCCACGACGATGGCGCGGGGGCGCCCGCTGTCCACCTGGGTCAGGGTGGTGCCGCCGTTGATGATCTTGTCGGAGCGGGTGGGGCCCAGGTTCAGCCAGGTGCCCGTGGCCGGCGCGGCCACGCCCATCTCGATCCCGCCGGCCTTGGGCATGAGCCGGGCATGCTGGCGGCGTTCCACGGCGGCGGCGTCGAGGATGAATTTCCGGAACTCGGGCGTCCACTCGCCCCACCACTGGCGGAGGGCCTGGGCGCGCAGGTCGGCGCGATCGGTGATGGGCCGGCCGCCGGGCCCCACGGGGTGCCAGTGGCGGGTTTCGTCTTCGGCGAAGGCCACAGCCGTTTCGCCCGGAGCCGGGGCAGGGAGCTCCTGGGCGCTCAGGAAGAGGGAGCTTCCGGCCAGGAGCCAGGTAAGGGATTGGAATCGGAGCATGAAGGCGCCTCCAAGGCACGAAGCTGCCGCCGGGGGGCGGGCCTCCGGGTGGCAGGAAGGGGTGATGGAAAGAGCGGGATCAACGTCCACTCTCCCGAAGACGGGGATCCACCCGCCAATGAATTCCCTGCCAGGGTTGCTAAACCTTTTTCAGGTGACGGTGACCTGTGAAGGCCAGGGTCGCGGCGGTGCCTCCCCCGGGCCGATCCGCCAGGGTGAAGGTGCCCCCGTGGAGGGCGAGGATGCTCTGGACGATGGGGAGGCCGAGCCCATGGCCTCGGCTGCCCTGCCCCCGGTTCCAGCGGTCGCCCAGGGCCGCGCGCACGCCGGGGGGCAGACCCGGGCCCTCGTCCAGCACGCGCAGGGCGAGCCCGTCGTCCTGCGCCTCGGCCTCCAGGACGACGCGCCCCCCCCTGGGTGTGGCCGCGAGCGCATTGCTCACCACGTTGTGCAGGGCCCGGGTGAGGAGGGCCGGATCCGCGGCGAGGCGGAGACCGGGGGGCGCTTCCACGGAGAGGGAGATGTCGCCCTCCTCGGCCAGGCCCTCGAAGAAATCCCGGGTCTCCTCGAGGAGATCGGCGGCCTCCAGCTCCTGCCACTTCACGGAGGCGGTGGGATCGGCGCGGCGGGCCAGGAAGAGGATGCTCTCGATGAGGGACTGGAGCCGGTCGCAGGCCTCCAGTGAGGGGCCCAGGGCTTGGGGGGACACGGTTTCCCGGCGGAGCACGAGGTCCTCCAGGGAGGAGCGGAGGTGCTGGAGCGGGGTGCGCAGCTCATGGGCGAGCTCGGAACCCATCTCGTCCAGGCGGTGGATGGCCTCCTGGAGGCGGGCCAGGGCCCCGTTGAGGGTGTGCACGAGCTGGCCCAGCTCTTCGGGGAATTGCGCGGCCTCCAGGGGATGGAAGGGATCGCCGGGTCGCACGGAGGCCGTCTCCTCGGCGATGCGGCGCAAGGGGCCCAGGCCGCGGGCGGCCACGAGGCGCCCGAGCAGCGCCGCGACGGCGGTGGCGAGGAGGGTGCCCACCCAGAGCGTTCGCCTGAACGAACCCACGAGGGCCGCCTCGTGGCTCCGGTCCATGAGGAGGCGCAGCTCGCCGCCGGGAAGGGCCTTGCGCAGGGCGCTGGCCTCACCGCCGCCCATGGAATCCACCTCGTGGGCGCGGCCGTCCAGGGGAACGGAGGGCCAGGGGGCCTGGGGCAGTTGGGGATAGCCGGGGCTGTGCCGCTCGGGCTGCCCGGCGAGGGAGAGGCTCCACTCGGCCTTTTCGGGACGGGAGCCGGGTTCATGCGGGAGCGCCTTCCCGGAACCGAGGGCCTGGGCGAGGTAGGCGGCCTGGGCCTCCAGCACCTGGGCATCCTCCCGCTCCATGCTGCGGTGCAGGGCCCGATCCATCAGCGCGGCGAAGGTTCCCAGGATGAGCAGGGCCGTCACCGCGAAGCCGACCTGAAGCTGGCGGATGAGGGAGGGGGCGTTGCTAGTCATGCATGCCCATCACCACGCCCAGGCCGCGCACGGTGTGGATCAGCTTCACGGGGAAGGGGTCATCCAGCTTCCGCCGCAGGCGCCGGATCTGGACGTCCACGGCATTGGGATCCGTCACGGCGGGCATGCCCCACACGGCCCGGACGATCTGGGAGCGGGACACGACGGCGCCGCGATGTTCCAACAACAACACCGCGAGGGCGTACTCCTTGGGGGTGAGTTCCACCTTTTGGCCGGAACGGGAAATCCTGCGGAGGGCGGGTTCCCAGATCAGATCTCCCACCTCCACCTGTTTGCTGTAGGCCTCCTTGGGCTGGGTGCGGCGGATGATGGCGCGCAGGCGGGCCACCACTTCCGGGAGGGAGTAGGGTTTGACGACGTAGTCATCGCCGCCCTCCTCGAGACCCAGGATCCGATCCTCCATGCGATCCCGGGCCGTGAGGAAGAGCACGGGAGTCTGGCGGCCCACCTCGCGCAGGCGGCGCACCACGTCGAGGCCGGAGAGGCCGGGCACGTGGACGTCGACCACCATGGCGTCGAAGGGGGAGGTCAGCGCCAGGGCGAGGGCCTGATCCCCCGCGCCACAGGAAACCACCTGGAAACCGGCCTCGGTGAGTCCGGTCTCCAGGTGGGCGGCGATCTCGGGATCATCTTCCAGCACGAGCAGGGGCATGGCCTGAATGTACACCGCGGCGGGGTGGGATGAACAAGGGCCGCCCGGAGGCGGCCCCTGCTTCAATCGGAGGCGCTTAGAAGGTGAGCTTCAGGGTGTAGGGGTTCACGGTGCTGGCGCCGGAGTAGTACCTCACCCGGGCGTAGTAGACCTTCGCGGAGGCGCTGGTGTTGGTGACGCTGGCGGTGTCCACCGCGCCCGTGCCCAGGACGGAGCTGGCCACCTGACTGCCGTTGCTGCTGTAGAGGTAGAGGTCGAAGTCACTGGTGCTCGGCGGCGTCAGCACGGCTTGGAAGGTGTGACCCGCCGGCACGGTGACCTTGAAGTAGTCGGTGTCCGACGTGGTGGAGATGTAGCCCTTCACGGTGGTGCCGCTGGTGGCCACGAGGTTGGCCTTGGCGCGGGTGTTGTTGCCCTCCACCTCGTTTTGATAGCCCGAGGTCCCGTTGGTGGTGGTGAAGGGGACGGAGGTGGACGTGCCGACGTTGCCCGCCGCGTCGTAGGCCTTGGCCACGAGGGTGTGGCTGCCATCGGCGAGGGTGGCGGAGTTGAAGGCCATGTCGTAGGGCGAGCTGGTATCCGTGCCCACGAGGCTGCCATCGATGTAGAACTCCACCTTGGTGACTCCCACGTCGTCGGAGGCCGTGGCGCTGAGGGTGATGGTTCCGGTGCTGCCGACCTCGGTGGCCGAGCAGGTGGGCGAGGTGGTGTCGCCGTTGTTCCAGACGGCCCCCACGTTGATGCCATGGTAGGCGTTCCAGACGGCGGCTTCTTCGGCTCCACCGGCTCCATAGAGGTCCTTCGCGGCGTTGATGCAGGCCGTGCGGGCCGCGGCGTAGTTGGAGCTGGAGGTGAGGTAGACGGAGAGGGCCCGGTACCAGATCTGGGTGGCCTTGGCGGGGCCGATGCCGGTCATGCCGCTGGGCAGGTAAGTGGTCGAGTAGTCGCCGGAGGTGGTGGCGCCCTGGCTCAGGAAGAAGAACATGCGGTTGTTGGGGCCGCTGCTGTAGTGCACGTCGATGCTGCCGATGCCGCTGTACCAGGCATCCTTGGAACCCCCGTCCTTGCTGGGCTTGAACATGTAGCGCAGGGGGCTGGAGGCGAGCTGTTCCCCCACGAGCCAGCATCCGTCCGTGTTCGGCACGGAGTCCGGCAGGGTGTTTCCATTGGCGGAGTAGAGTTCCACCATGTTGCCGAGGATGTCGGAATTGGACTCGTTGAGGCCGCCGGGCTCGCCCGAGTAGACGAGGTTGGCGGTGTTCGAGCAGACGCCGTGGCTCATCTCGTGGCCGGCCACGTCGAGGGAGGTGAGGGTCGTGAAGGAGCTGCCGTCGCCGTAGGTCATGCAGAAGCAGCTGTCGGACCAGAAAGCGTTGTCGTAGGAATTCGAGTAGTGGACGCGGCTGTAGGTGGCGCGATTGGCGTTGTCGATGCCGTCCCGGTTCAGCACGTTCTTGAAGAAGTCGTAGGTGGCCTCGATCCCATAGTGGGCGTCGACGCCGGCCGTCTGCCCGTTGGCGGCGGTGGTGGAAGAGCCTTCGACGTAATTGGCGCCATCGCCCCAGGTGTTGTCGGCATCGGTGTAGAGCGTGCCGGTGCCGCTGCCCGTGCCGTGGTTGAGGTTGTAGGTGCTGATGTTCATGGGGCGGAAGACGTCCCTCAGCTCGTAGCTGCCGCCGTTCAAGTTCGTGTGGATCGACCTCACCCCGCTGTACTGCGTGTTCGCCGTGCCCACGGCATCGGTGGTGCGGAGGCTGCTCCACTCGTCGAGGATGGCGCCGGTGTGGGCGTCGATGATGTAGTCCGTGTGCCGGGTCTCCTCCGTGCCGTTCTCCAGCTGGGTGTGGACGTGGTAGGCCAGGTGGTAGCGGGAGGTAAAGCCGGCCGGGAGGACCTCATCCACCGTCCGGATGGCCCGGGAGGGGCGGGTGGCCGTGGCCGGGTAGATCACCAGCTCGGCGGTGGGTTGGGCCGTGTAGTCGCCCTTGGGGGCGAGGGCGCGGTGGGCCACGGCCAGGGCTTCTTCCGCGACGAGGCCCGGGGTGGTGTTGAGCTGGATGCCGGGGCGGAGGGCCCGGGTGTGGGGGGCGAAGCCGCCTTCGGCATCCTGGTGGGTGATGAACTCGCCGCCCCAGACGCGCACGCCCTGGAAGGTCTGATTGAAGCGGGCGTGGGCCTGGCCGAAGTCGTCGGTGAGCACGCGGGTGAACTGGAAGCCATGGCGGGCGTCGAGGCCCAGCTCGGGGCGCAAGGTCTCCAGGAGGCGCGCGGCCGTGGCTACACGGGCCGGTTCCTGGGACCGGAGGGAAGCGATGGCCTGAGGGGAGAATCGCGCTTGCTGGGCCGCGAGGGGGGCGGCGGCCAGGGTGAGGGCCAGGAGGGTGAGGCGGGCACGGCGGGGCGTTGCGGCCATGGTGGGCTCCTTGGGTGGGGAGGTCTGGGGGGCGACGCCTGGGCATGCTTCGGGCCACGCCGAACCACGGACAGGCATTCACCGGTTGAAAGAGCGGAAAGCAGGCCCCACTTTGCGCGTTTGAATCCGCCGCACAAGCAATTCTTCTGTGAATTATTGTTAAGAGAGTCTATGTGTGAAAAAAACAAGGTTTAACTATTTATATATTTTAATTGTACATCGTCATCAAAGGCTGAATTCAGTCCCCGAGGCACGAAAAGGGCCGCCCGAAGGCGGCCCCTGCTTCAGCCAGGTCTCCTCTAGAAGGTGAGTTTCAGGGTGTAGCCGTTCACGGTGCTGGCCCCGCTGTAGTACTTCACGCGGACGTAGTAGGTGGCGGAGGCGCCGCTGTTGGTGACGCTGGCGGCATCCACGAGCCCCTTGCCCTTGACCGAGCTGGCCACCTGGGTGCCGGCGCTGTTGTAGAGGTAGAGGTCGAAGTCGCTGGCGCTGGGGGGCGTCAAGGTGGCGGAGAGGGTGCGGCCCGTGCCGAGGGTCACCTTGAAGTAGTCCGTATCGGAGGTGGTGCTGATCTTCCCCGTGACGGTGGTGCCGGTGGTGGTCACGGCGTTGGCCGTGGCGGTGGTGTTGTTGCTCTCCACCTCGGCCTGGGTGCCGCCCGTGGTGTTGTTCACGGTGAAGGCGACGGAGGTGGAGGTGGCCACGTTGCCGGCCGCGTCGTAGGCCTTGGCCGTGAGGCTGTGGCTGGCGTTGGAGAGGGTGGTGCTGTCCAGCGTCATGGAATAGGGGGAGGTGGTGTCGGTGCCCTTGAGGACGCCATCCACGTAGAACTCCACCTTGGTGACGCCGACGTTGTCGGAGGCGGAAGCGGAGAAGGTGATGGTGCCGCTGGTGCCGCTCTCCGTGGCGGAGACGGTGGGGGCGGTGGTGTCGCCGCCGGTGCCCGTCCACTTGGCACCCACGTTGATGGCCGCGAAGGCGTTCCACACGGCCTGCTCCTCGGGGGAACCGGCGCCGTAGAGATCCTTGGCGCTGCTGATGGCGGCCGTGCGGGCGGCGGCGTAGTTGGAGGAGGCGGTGAGGTAGGTGGTGAGAGCGCGGTACCAGATGCGGGCGGCGTGATCGTTGCCGACGCCGGTCATGCCGCCGGGCAGGTAGGAGCTGTAGAAGTCGCTGGTGGAGCTGCTGCTGGATCCCTGGCTCATGAAGTACCAGGCGCGGTTCATGGGGCCGCTGCTGTAGTGCACGTCGATGCTGCCGATGCCGCTGTACCAGGCATCCTTGGAGCCGCCGTCCTTGCTGGGCTTGTACATGTAGCGCAGGGCCGTGCCGGGGTGGCCCCAAGAGTTCTCGAACATGGTGTAGTTGGCGGTGATGCTGCCGCTGCCGGCGGCATCGGGCACCACGGAACCGGTGCCGCCACCGCCCAGCACGTAGAACTCCACGCAGGTGCCGAAGATGTCGGAGGTGGATTCGTTGAGGCCGCCGCTCTCGCCGGAATAGGTGAGGTTGGCGGTCTTGGAGGTCACGCCGTGGGTCATCTCGTGGCCCGCCGTGTCGAGGTCGGCCTCGCCCACGGAGCCGCCGGTGGCGCCATCGCCGTAGGTCATGCAGAAGCAGCTGTCGGACCAGAACGCGTTGTCGTACTGGGTGCTGTAGTGCATGCGGCTGTAGGTGGCCTTGCCGGTGTTGTCGATGCCGTTCCGGCCCAGGACGTTCTTGAAGAAGTCCCAGGTGGACTGGAGGCCCCGGTGGGCATCCACGGCGGCGGTCTGGGCGTTGGCGCTCATGCCGGCGGTGCCGTTGTATTGGAGGCCATCGCCCCAGGCATTGTCGGCATCGGTGAAGATGCTGCCGTTGCCGCTGGTGCCGTTGTTCAGGTTGGTGGTGATGTTGTTGCCAAAGGTGCCGCCGGTGCCGCGGGTCATATCGCGCAGTTCGTAACCGGTGGCGGTGCTGTTGGTGTTGAGGTTCACCGTGCCGTACCACTGGGACTTGCCGGTGCCCACGGCGGCGGAGGTGCGGAGGGCGTCCCACTGCTTAAGGATGGCGCCGCTGTGGGCGTCGACCAGGTATTCCATGTGGCGGGTCTCGCCAGTGCCGTTCTCCAGCTGGGTGCGCACGAGGTAGGCGAGGTGGGTGCGGACCACTTCCACCTTCTCCATGGTGGCGTCGAAATCCCCGGCATTCATGGGGCCGCGGGGGCGGACCACCCGGGTGGCGGTGGCGGGGTAGACCACGAGTTCCACGGTGGGTTGGTAGGCGTACTCGCCCTGGGGGGCCAGGGCCTGGTGGGCTACGGCCAGGGCTTCGGCCTCGGTGAGGTTGGGCGCGGTATTCACGCGCAGGCCCAGCTTCAGGTCGGAGGTCTGGGGCGCGAAGGCGCCTTCGGAATCCTGGTGGGTGATCACCTCGCCGCCGAAGACCCGGATGCCCTGGTAGGTCTGGTGGAAGCGCCCGTGGGCCATGCCGAACTCGTCGGTGTGGATGCCCTTGAGGCTGAAGCCGTGCTGGGGGTCGAGGCCGAGCACCTGGCGCGCGGCGAGGAGGTGGCTTTCGGCCACCTTCGCGCGGGCGCCCTCCTGGGCGCGGAGGGACTCGATGGCCGGGGCGGCGAAGGGGGCCCTCTGGGCCACGAGGGGCGCGACGGCGAGGCCGAGCGCGAGCAGGGTGAGGGGGGATCGGGCCATGGGCCACTCCAATGCGGGGACCGGGCCGGGGGCGCGGGGCCCTGGGCCTGGGGTCGGGTGGATGAAAGAGCGGGGAGCTGCATCCAGAGTCGCGCCGACCTCCGCCTCGGCCGAATGAAGTGATGCGAAACGGTGTGAATTCCTGCAAAGGAAAAGGGCCGCCCGGGGGCGGCCCTTTCAGGGATCTCCCGGGGACTACTTGAGGGAGACGGCGTCCACGGCGAAGGAGGTCTGCAGGCTGCTGTCCTCCGTCATCTTGAAGTAGATCTGCACGGTCTGGCCCTTGTAGGCGCTCAGGTTGAAGGTGCGGATCTGGTAGCCCGTGGCCTTGTTCAGGTTGGAGTAGGTGGCCAGGGTGGAAAGCACGGTGCCGGCGCTGTTGAGGACCTGCACCTGGAGCTTGTCGTAGGCGGTGGTGGTCGTCGTCTCAGCGGTGTCGATGTGCAGCGCGAAGGTCAGCGTGCCCGTGGCGCTGCTGGGGATGGCGATGGTCTGCTTGAGGGTTTCGGTGGTGGTGGCGCCGTTGCCGCCGAGCCAGGCGTTCTTGGTGCCGGCGTAGGCGGGCTGACCCGTCCAGGTGCCGATGGCGCCGGTGGTGCCCGTCCAGCCGGTGGCGCCGCTTTCGAAGCCGCCGTTGACGACGAGCTCCGTGCCCGAGGTGGTGTTGCTCACGGAGAAGGCGACGGAGGTGGAGGTGCCGATGTTGCCGGCGGCGTCATAGGCCTTGGCGACGAGGGTGTGGCTGCCGTTGGCCAGGGTGGTGCTGTCAAGGGTGGAGCTGTAGGGGGAGGTGGTGTCGGTGGCCTTGAGGACGCCGTCCACGTAGAACTCCACCTTGGTGACCCCCACGTTGTCGGAGGCGGTGGCGGAGAAGGTGATCGTGCCGCTGGTGCCGGATTCGGAGGCCGAGCAGGTGGGGGCGGTGGTGTCGGAGGAGCCGCCACCGGACCACTTGGCGCCCACGTTGATGGCGGCGTAGGCGTTCCACACGGCCTGCTCTTCGGCGGAGCCGGCGCCATAGAGATCCTTGGCGCTGTTGATGCTGGCGGTGCGGGCCGCGGCGTAGTTGGAGCTGGAAGTGAGGTAGGAGGTGAGGGCCCGGTACCAGATCTTGGCGGCCTTAAGGGGGCCGATTCCGGTCATGCCGGCGGGGAGGTAGGAGCTGTAGTTGTCGGCCCCGGAGGTGGTGCCGGCGCCCTGGCTCAGGAAGAAGAACATGCGGTTGTTGGGGCCGCTGCTGTAGTGGACGTCGATGGAGCCGAGGCCGCTGTACCAGGCATCCTTGGAGGAGCCATCCTTGCTGGGCTTGTCGAGGTAGCGCAGGGGGCTGGCGGCCAGCTGTTCGCCGAGCTTCCAGGCGGTGTTGGTGTTGGTGACGGTGGCGGGGATGGTCTTGCCGTTGCGGGCGTAGATCTCGATCATGGCGCCGAAGATGTCGGAGTTGGACTCGTTCAGGCCGCCCGACTCACCGGAGTAGGTGAGGTTGGCGCTGTTGGCGCAGACACCGTGGGTCATCTCATGGCCGGCCACGTCCAGGGCCGTCAGCGTGGTGAAGCTGCTGCCATCGCCGTAGGTCATGCAGAAGCAGCTGTCGGACCAGAAGGCGTTGTCGTAGCTGTTGCCGATGTGGACGCGGGAGTAGGTGGCCTTGCCTGCGCCGTTGATGCCGTTGCGGCCGTGGGTGCCCAGGAAGTAGTCCCAGGACATGGCCATGCCGTACATGGCGTCCACCGCGGCGGTCTGGCCGTTGGCGGCGGTGGTGGAGCTGCCTTCCACGTAGTTGGCGCTGTCACCCCAGGTGTTGTCGGCATCCGTGTAGATGGTGCCGGTGGCCGTGGAGGTGGTGGAGGCGTGGTTCGAGTTGGTGACCACGTTGTTGCCGAAGGTGCCGCCCGTGCCGCGGGTCATGTCGCGCATCTCGTAGCCGGAGGTGACGCTGTTGGTGTTGACCGTCACGGTGCCGCTGTACTGGCTGTTGCCGGTGCCAGTGGCAGCCGTGGTGTGCAGGGTGTTCCAGCTCTTCAGGATGGCGCCGGTGTGGGCGTCCACCATGTAATCGGTGTGCTTGATGCCGTCGAGGTCGTTCTCGAGTTCGGTGTGGACGTGGTAAGCCAGCTGGTAGCGAAGGACATCCTCGCGGACCAGGGTGGCATCCACTTCCATGTCGATGGCGCGGGTGCGGGGCCGAACGACGCGGGAGGCGGTGACGGGGAAGACCACCAGCTCGGCGGAGGGCTGGAAGGAGTAGTCCCCCTTGGGGGCGAGCACGCGGTGGGCGGCGGCCAGGGCCTCGCCCTCGCTGAGGCTGGGGGTGGTGTTGACCTGGATGCCCCTGCGGAGGTCGTTGGTGGGAGCGGCGAAGGCGCCGTCGACCAGCTGGTGCGTGATGATCTCGGCGCCGAACACCTTCACGCCGTTGAACACCTGCTGGAAGCGGGCGTGGGCCTGGCCGAACTCGTCGGTGTTGACCCGGCCGAAGCGGAAGCCGTGCTGGGCATCCAGCCCCAGCACCTGGCGGGCGGCCAGGAGGTGATCCGCGGCGGCGGCGGAGCGGGCCCCTTCCTGGGCGCGGAGGGCCGCGACGGCCTGGGCGGGGAGGACGGCCTTCTGGGCGAAGGCGGGCATCGCCGCGAGGGTGAGGGCGAGAACGGACAGACGGGTATAACCCTTCGTTGCTGCCATTGGCAACTCCATCGGATGGGGGGGGGAGGGGATGTGGCACAGCCAGCTCCCGGGTGGCGGACTCAGGTGGTGAGCGCCTTGCCGGGGTTGGAACTGCACGTAGAAAGAGCGGGAAGCTATGAGGATGTTCCAACACCCTGGGGTGAACCGGGTGTTAAGTGATGTGAATTCTTGTGAAGAACCCGTGACAGAGGCTCAGGGTTCCTTTGGGCTGAGGATGGGGTGGGCTCCCGAGGAGCGGCGCCGGGTGCGCCCCGTGGGATCGGGCGGGAATCGCAGCCGGGCCGTGGTACCGGAACCCATCCGGCTCTCCAGCTCCAGATCCCCCCCGTGAAGGTGCATGATCCCTTTCACGATGGCGAGTCCCAGCCCCGTGCCGCCATGGCTCCGGCTCCGGCTGTGCTCCACCCGGGTGAAGCGGGATCCCAGGGCCTGAATCATCTCGGCCGGAATGCCTTCGCCGGTGTCGCGGACTTCGAGGTTCACCTCGCCCTTGGAGGTGGTGGTCGCGGCCAGGGTGATCCTCCCACCGGCGGGCGTGTGGCGGAGGGCGTTGGAAACGAGGTTGCTGAGGGCCCGCTGGATGAGGGCCCGGTCCGCCATGATGGCGAGGTCGTCGGAGGCCTCCACCCCCAATTCCACCTGGACGCTCTCGGCGCTCACTTCGAAGTAATCGGCGATGCCGCGCAGGAGGTCGCTGGCTTGGAGCGGCCCCAACCGGAGCTCGGAGCTGGGCTCCTCGCAACGGGCCAGGAAGAGCATCTGCTCGATCATCATGCCGAGGCGATCCAGTTCCTCGAGGCAGGAGCCCAGGGCATCCTGCAGACCCCGCGCATCCTTGGGGCGGAGGAGGAGGCCCTCCAGCTCCGACCTCAGGTTCTGGATGGGGCTGCGCAGCTCATGGGCCAGGTCCGTGCCCAGGTTCTCCAGGCGCTGGAAGGCTTCCTGGAGCCGTTCCATGCCGATGTTCATGGAGGCGACCAGGTCGCCCAGCTCCCGGGGGAAGGTCTCTACGGGGATCTTTCGGCCCAGGTCCTTGGGGCGGATGAGGGCGGCTTGGATGGCCAGCCTCCCCAAGGGCCGGATGGATTGGCGGACGATCAGCTCGCCCAGGCCATAGGCCGCCAGGAGGGTGAAGGCCACCATGAAAAGGCGCAGCCCGGTGTTGCGGGTGGCGACGAAGCGCTGGGCCTGAAGATCCATGACCAACTGGATGCTGCCGGTCTCGGGCGGATCCAGGGGGAGGTGGGCCCTCAGCCAATGGGCCCCTTCATCCACCTCGAAGGGGGCATCCAGCGCCGGCCAGCCCGTCAACGGGAATTTGGATCGGAAGCCCTCGCTTTGGGCCAGGGTCTCTCCCGAAGGGCCGAGCATCCGCCACTGGATCTCGCCCAAGGTCGGCACGATGGTGCCCGGAGCGAGGGAAGGGCGGAGGCGGGAGGCATCCCGGGCAGCGGTCTGGAGGATCCCCTGGCGCGCTTGGGATAGCGCGATCCGGAAGCCCAGCTCGATGATGCAGAAGGCCACCGCGGACAGCACCACCGCGCCCCCCAGGAGGGTGCCCAGGATCTTGCGGCGGAGGCTGGGGGTGGAGAGGCCGGTCATGGGGGGGCCGCGGTCGGGCTTGCGAAATCCTAGTCCCGGTCTTCGAGGACGATGCCCACGCCGCGCAGGGTGTGGACGAGCTTCTTCTCGTAGGGGTCATCGAGCTTGGCGCGCAGACGCCGCACCTGCACATCCACCGCGTTGGGATCCACGTGGGCCGTGAGGCCCCAGACGGTTTCCACGACGGTGCTGCGGGGCACCACCTGGCCCACGTTCTCCAGAAGGAGCGCCGCCAGCAGGTATTCCTTGGGGGTGAGATCCACGCGCTTGCCCAGGCGAGTGATGCGGCGCTTGTCGGGCTCCCAGGTGAGATCGGCCACTTCCACCTTGGGAGGGAGGGGCGAGCCGGGGCGGACGCGGCGCAGGATGGCCTGGAGGCGCGCGAGCACTTCGGGGAAGGCGTAGGGCTTCACGATGTAGTCGTCGCCGCCGGATTTGAGGCCCTTGAGGCGGTCTTCGAGGGTGCCCTTGGCGGAGAGGAAGAGCACGGGGGTGTCGATGTCCTCGGCGCGGAGCTTCTCGACCATCTGGAGGCCCGAGAGGCCCGGCAGCATCACGTCCACCACGAGGGCGTCATAGGCCCCCGAGGACGCGAGGCGGTGGCCGGCCGTGCCATCCGCGGCCAACTCCACCTGGAAGTGGGCCAGTTCGAGTCCCGCCTTGAGTTGCTTGGCGGCTTTGGCTTCGTCTTCGATCACCAGGATTCGCATGGGCAGAGTGTATCGCTTTCGTCACAGCTTGTAAGGTAGAAAAAGGGGCCCGGTCAGCTTGGACCTCAATGGCAAAAAACCGGACCCGGGTTTCGGGTCCGGTGCGTGTTCTCCATCCCTCGAAATCAGCGGTTGATGGCCTTGAAGGCGTTGGTGACGGCCGTCCGCTGGGTGCTGGTGGAGCCGTAGAGATCGGTGGCCGCGTTCAGGCAGGCGGTCTTGGCGCCGGCGTAGGTGGTGGTGCTGGTCATGTAGACCGTGAGGGCGCGATAGACGATCTTGGCGGCGGCGGTGTTGCCGATGCCCGTCATGCCCCCGGGAAGGTAGGAGCTGTAGAAGTTGCTCGTGGAGCTGCTGCTGGCGCCCTGGCTGAGGAAATAGAAGCAGCGGTTCATGGGGCCGCTGGAGTAGTGGACGTCGATGCTGCCGATGCCGCTGTACCAGGCGTTCTTGGAGGCGCCATCGAGGCTGGGCTTGTACATGTACCGCAGGGGGGTGGAACGCAGCTGCTCCCCGATGGTCCAGTTGCCGCCCGAGGTGGGGATGCTGGTGGATCCGCCGCCTTTGGCGTAGAACTCCGTCATGGTGCCGAAGATGTCGGACATGGATTCGTTGAGGCCGCCGCTCTCGCCGCTGTAGTTCAGGCCCGCGCTGTTGGCGGTCACTCCGTGGGTCATCTCGTGGCCGGCCACGTCAATGGCCGTGAGGGTCTTGAAGCTGTTGCCATCCCCGTAGGTCATGCAGAAGCAGCTGTCGGACCAAAAGGCGTTGTCGTAGCTGTTGCTGTAGTGCACGCGGTTGTAGGTGGCCTTGCCCGCGCCGTTGATGCCGTTGCGGCCGAAGACGTTCTTGAACATGTCGAAGGTCTTCATGGTGCCGTAGTGGGCGTCCACGCCGGCCGTCTGCCCGTTGGCGGCGGTGGTGGAGCTGCCCTCCACGTAGTTCGCGTTGTCGCCCCAGGTGTTGTCGGCGTCGGTGTAGATGGTGCCCGTGCCGCTGGTGGCGTGGTTCAGGTTGCGGGTGGTGAACTGCATGCTGCGCACGTTGTCGCGCAGCTCGTAGCCGCCGCTGATGCTGTTGGTGGAGATGCTCACGGTGCCGCTGTACTGGCTCCTGCCGGAGCCCGTGGCGGCGGTGGTGTGCAGGGTGGACCACTTGCGGAGGATGCCGCCCGTGTGGGCGTTGATGAGGTAGTCGGTGTGGGCCGTCTCCTCGGCGCCGTTCTCCAGCTCGGTGTGGACGTGGTAGGCCAGCGTGTGGCGCACCACGCGCTCGGAGAACGCATCCGCGGCCTCCTGATCCAGGCTACGGGGGCCCCTCCGGATGGCGACCAGCTCCGTTTCGGGCACCACGACCAGTTCGATGCTGGGCGCGTAGGCGTATTCGCCCTTGGGGGCGAGGTCCCGGTGGGCCACGGCGAGCGCTTCGCTGGAATCCATGGAGGGCACGGGGTTCAAGCGGATGCCCTTGAGGTGGGCGGTGGTGTGGGGCTGGAGGCCGCCTTCGGCATCCATGTGCGTGATGATCTCGCCGCCGAACACCTTCACGCCCTGGTAGGTCTGCTGGAAGCGCGTGTGGGTGAAGCCCAGCTCATCGGTGAAGGCGCGGAGGGGGGCCACGTCATTCAGGCCGTCCAGGCCCAGGGCCGTGCGATCGGCGCGGAGCAGGGCGTGGGCGGCTTCGATGCGGGCGGGCTCCTGGGCCCGGAGCTGCTCGACGAGTTCGGGGGCTCGGGCGGGGGCCTGGGCGGCGAGGGTGCCGCCCGCGAGGGCCAGGGCGAGGGAGGGGAGGGACAGGCGGAGGTTGGCCATGGGCAACTCCTGGAGGCAAGGTCGGCGGTGTCCGGAGGCCCCCTTGCCGTGGGGCCGCCGGATCAGGTTGGGGGAGAGCGGGGAAGCTGGATCACCCTGCCTGAATTGCCGTGAGGGGCCGTGTGAAGGTTTGTGAATTCTTGTGAAGAAAAAGGAAGCGCCCGGCTCGGCCGGGCGCTTCCTTTGGAACCAGTGGTGCTTAGTTGACGTTGATGGCCTTGAAGGCGTTGGCGACAGCCGTGTATTCGGCGCTGCCGGAGCCGTAGAGGGCGGTGGCGGCGTTGAGGCAGGCGGTGCGCGCGCCGGCGTAGGTGGTGGAGCTCGTCATGTAGCTGGTGAGGGCTTTGAAGACGATGCGGGCGGCCTTGTCGTTGCCGATGCCGGTCATCCCGCCGGGCAGGTAGGTGGAGGCGTAGTTGCCCGTGCCCGTGCCCTGGCTCAGGAAGTAGAAGCAGCGGTTCATGGGGCCGCTGGAGTAGTGCACGTCCAGGCGCTTGAGGCTGGTGCTCCAGGCGTCCTTGGAGGATCCATCGAGGCTGGGCTTGTACATGTAGCGCAGGGGGCGGTTGAAGCTGGGGGTGGCCAGCTGCTCGCCGATGGTCCAGTTGCCGCCCGAGGCGGGGATGGTGGCAGCGGAGCTGCCGCGGTAGAACTCGGCCATGGTGCCGAAGATGTCGGACATGGACTCGTTCAGGCCGCCGCTCTCGCCGCGGTAGGTGAGGTTGGCGGTGCGGCTCGTCACGCCGTGGGTCATCTCGTGGCCGGCCACGTCCAGGGCGGTGAGGGTGAGGAAGCTGCTGCCGTCGCCGTAGGTCATGCAGAAGCAGCTGTCGGACCAGAAGGCGTTGTCGTAGCTGTTGGAGTAGTGAACGCGGCTGTAGGTGGTGGTGCCGGCGCCGTCGATGCCGTTGCGGCCGAAGACGTTCTTGTACATGTCCCAGGTGACGCCCAGGCCGTAGTGGGCGTCCACCGCGGCGGTCTGGCCGTTGGCGGCAGTGGTGGAGGAGCCCTCCACGTAGTTGGCGCCGTCGCCCCAGCCGTTGTCGGTGTCGGTGTAGATGGTGCCGGTGCCGCTGGTGGCGTGGTTCAGGTTGGTGGTGTAGTTGCCGGCGGTGCCGCGGGTCATGTCCCGCATCTCGTAGCCGGAGGCGGTGCTGTTCGTCTGCAGCGTGACGTTGCCGGAGAACTGGCTGTTGCCGGTTCCGTTGGCGGCGGTGGTGTGCAGGGTGCTCCAGCGGTCGATCACGGCGCCGGTGTGGGCGTTGAGCAGGAAGTCGGTGTGGGCCGTCTCCTCCGTGCCGTTCTCGAGTTCGGTGTGGACATGGTAGGCCAGGGTGTAGCGGACGACCTGCTCCCGGGAAATCTGCGTGCCGAAGTCCATGTCGAGGGCGCGGCGGGAGGGGCGCACCAGGATGGTCTCGGTCTCGGGGACGATGACGAGTTCCACCTTGGGGGCGTAGGCGTAACCTCCCTTGGGGGCCAGGATCTGGTGGGCCAGGGCGAGCGCTTCGCTGGCCTGGAGGCCGGGGGTGGTGTTCAGGGCGGCGACGGGCTGGTGGGCCAGGGTCATGGCGCGCTGATTGCCCTCGCGGTCCGTGTGGGTGATCACTTCCCCGCCGAAGATCTTCACGCCCTGAAACGTCTGCTGGAAGCGCGCGTGGGTCATCCCAAGCTCGTCCGTGGCGGCGTTGAGGATCCGGAAATCGTGCAGGCCGTTCAGGCCCAGGGACTGGCGCTGGGCCATGACATGGCTGGCGGCAGCCTGGGTGCGGGCGGCGTGGTCGGGGGCGCCCGCCAGGACGGCCGTGGCCGTGAGGGCCAGGGCGAGTGCGGAGAGGGGGAGACGATGGGCCATGGTGGGGGGCTCCGGGTATGGGAAACCCCGACTCAGGGAAGCCCTGGTCGGGGTGCCGTTGGGGATGGGAAAGAGGGGAAGCTCTCCCAACTCTGCCCTCAGCCTCTGGAGCCGATGTGTGAAAATATGTGAAAATTTTCAGAAAACAATTTCATTTAAATATCTAAGTACTAAATAAAATCAAGTTAAAATTGTCACATCATCGTACCCGTCAACCTGACAACGGCGGGGGCTTGGGCCCGCCGGCCCTCAGCTGCGCTTGGTCGATTTCTGGCGCGTGCGCTTCGGTGGTGCGTTGGGCCCCTTCCGGGGGGCCTGCTTGGCGGCGGGCTTGGGGCCCTCCTTCTTCTTGGGGCGGGGCTTGGCCTTCGCCTTTGCTTCTCGCTGGGCCATGAAGGCCTCATTGCTGCGGGAGGGCTTGAGCCCCTCGCCGGGATCGAGGATGCGGCGCACGGGGGCCACATCGGGTTCCTCGCCCTCGCCCTTGCCCTTCTTCTGGATGCTGAGGCGGATGGGCGTGCCCGTGAATCCGAAGCGTTCGCGCAGCTTGTTCTCCAGGTAGCGCATGTAGCTGAAGTGCAGTTCGGCGGTGTTGGCCTTGATGACGAAGGTGGGGGGACGCACGCCCACCTGGGTCATGAAGTAGAGCTTGGGCACCTTGCCATCGCGGGAGTGGGGGCTCATGGCCTGCACGGTGTCGCGGAGGTAGCGGTTCAGCTCGCCCGTGGGCACGCGGCGGGAGTGGGCGTCGGCCACTTCGTTGATGACGGCGAAGAGCTTGGAGACACGCTGGCCCGTGAGGGCGCTGATGAACACCATGGGGGCGTGTTGGAGGAAGCCCAGGTCGTGGCGGATCTTGTCCTCGAAGGCCAGGGAGGTGAAGGTGTCCTTCTCCACCAGGTCCCACTTGTTCACCACGAGGATCACGGCGGCGCCGGCATCCTGCGCGTAGCCGGCGACGACGGCATCCTGGTGGGTGACGCCTTCGACGGCATCGATGAGGAGGAGGCTCACGTCCGCCCGGGCCATGGCCTGAAGGGCCTTGAGGATGGAGAGCTTCTCCGCGCCTTCGTGGGTCTTGCCCTTCTTGCGGATGCCCGCCGTGTCGATGAGGCGGAAGACGCGGTCGTCCCGATGGAAGATGGTGTCCACGGTATCGCGGGTGGTGCCGGCCACTTCGCTCACGAGGCTCCGCTCGTAGCCGAGCAGGCGGTTCGTGAGGGAGCTTTTGCCCACGTTGGGGCGGCCGATCATGGCGAAGCGCAGTTCGTCGCCGGGCTCATGGGTTTCGGCTTCCTCCGGCGTGCGGTGGAAGGGCAGGCGGGCGCGCACGGCGGCCAGGAGCTGGTTGATGTTGCGGCCGTGGGAGGCGCTGATGCCGACGATCTCGTCGAAGCCCAGCTGGAAGAAGGCGCCCTCGGGCTCGCCGCCCTTCACGCCATCCATCTTGTTCACGGCGAGGATCATGGGCTTGTTGAGCTTACGGAGGCGCTTAGCGATCTCCTCGTCCCCGCCCGTGAGGCCGCCCTGGCCATCCACGAGGAGGATGATGACGTGGGCTTCCGCGAGGGCCGATTCCGCCATGCGGGTGATGCCGGAGGTGATGACGTCCTGGCCCTCGAAGTCGAGGCCGCCGGTGTCCACGAGGTCGAAGACCTCGCCGGGGCCGATGATCTCCTCGTCCTCTTCCTGGTACCGATCCTCGACGGTGACCCGGCCATAGGACCGATCCCGGGTCATGCCGGGCAGGTCGTGGACCAGGGCCGCCCGGGAGCGGGTGAGCCGGTTGAAGAGGGTGGACTTGCCCACGTTGGGGCGTCCGCAGAGGGCGACGAGGGGCAGTTTCATGGTTTGTCCAAGCTGATCAGTCTATCGGAATGGGCAGGAAAAGCTTGGGAAACATGGGGATCGGCGGGATAACCCACCGTATGAGGGGGCGGGGGCTCGACCATCCGACTGCAGCGAAGCGAAAGGAGGATAGGACGGCAATCGCCGAAGGCGATTCCGCCCGGAGGGCGAGGACCGGAAGGTCCGAGTCAGCATGGTCGCGGGTCCGAGCCCCGTCAGCTCCGCCAAATGAAAACGCGCCCAGTTGGGCGCGTTTTGTTGGCGGGGCTGACGGGGCTCGAACCCGCGACCTACGGCGTGACAGGCCGTCACTCTAACCGACTGAGCTACAACCCCGTGCTGTCACTGACTTCACCAGCGAGCTGGTGGGCGATGACGGATTCGAACCGCCGACAGGCTGCGTGTAAAGCAGCTGCTCTACCGACTGAGCTAATCGCCCTCATCGCCAGAACATCAATCGTGCCATTGGATCGGGGGAGAGTCAACCCAAAAAGCTTCCGTTGAGGGTGCCTGACTGGACTGGTAGGGTTATAGGGTTTCCGTGCCTGAGGGGATCTTCCGCCCCCGACGGCGAGTGCCTCGGACCCATCGTCGTTGAGTGGGATCGGGGACCCTGAGTGAGCTTCTTGGAGCGTCCGTGGCGACCATGCTGGCGAATATGATGATCTTGGATGGCGTGGGGGACCTCCTCAAGTCCCTTCCCGACCCGATGCGGCCCTACCCTGGGCAGATCGCGATCGTGATCGTGCTGGTGGGCGTGCTCACCTTGATCCTCCGCGGCAGCTTCTTCACGCCGATGATGGCGCTGGTGGACGAGCGGGATCGCCAACTCACCGCCGGATCCGACACCAAGGCCAATGCCGCCGCGCTGGTGGAGTCCAAGCAGAAGGACTACGAGGCCCGGCTGAAGGATCTCCGCGCCCAGGCTGCCGCCCACCGCAAGTCCCTTGCCGAGGCCGCCGCCAAGGAGCGCCAGGCCACCGTGGATACGGCCCGCGCCCAGGCGACGACCCAGCGCAAGGATGCCCTGGCCAAGCTCGCCACCCAGCGCGAGGCCGCCAAGGCGGACCTCATGCTGCAGGTGGATCAGCTCGCGGACGGCATGGTCCAGCACCTTCTGAAGCAGGCCTAGACGCGATGACCCGATTCCGATTGATCTCCTCCCTCCTCCTCGGTGCCGCCCTCGCGATGGCGCCGATCTCCCTCCGCGCCCAGGGCCACGGGGCTCCCCAGCAGGAGTCCCACGAAGCCCCCAAGCACGAAACCCCTGCTGCAGGCCATGAGGCGCCTGCCGCCCAGGGTGACGCGCATGCGGTCGCTGGTCATGGCGAGGCCCACGCGGCTCCCGCAGATGGCCATGGCGAAGCCCACGGGGCTGCTGCCGCCCACCACGGCCTCAACTGGAAGGAGCTGATCTTCAAGCTCATCAACTTCGGCCTCTTCATCGGCATCATCTGGATGGCCGCCGCCGCCAAGGCGAAGATGGGCTTCAAGGCCCGCGCCGAGGAGTTGGAGGGCGCGTTGCGGCAGGCCGCCCGCGACAAGGCCGAGGGCGAGGCGCAGATCGCCTCTCTGGAATCCAAGATGAGCGGCCTCCAGGCCGAGCTCGACGGGATCCTGGCCAAGGCCGAGAAGGATGCGGAGGCCGAGAAGGCCCGCGTCATCGAGGCCGCCCGCGCCGAGGCGCAGACGATCCTGGCCCAGACCCAGTCGGAGATCGCCTTCCAGCAGAAGCAGGCCGAGCAGGAGCTGAAGGCCCTCGTCGCCCAGCTGGCCGTGGAGGGCGCCACCGCCCGCATCCAGGCCAAGCTGCAGGGCGCCACCGCCGCCTCCGCCATCGACAAGGCCATCACCCAGATCGGCAACCAGGGAGCCCACCAGTGAGCAGCCGCCTCATCGCCCGCCGCTACGCCAAGGCCCTCATCGAGATCGGCACCAATTCCGGGGATCTCGCCGGCCTGCAGGCCGAGCTGGATTCCGTGGCCAAGCTCGTGGCCGGCAACGCCGACCTGAAGCGCTTCGTGGACAGCCCCCTCGTGCTGCCCCGGAAGAAGGCCGAGGTCATGGATGCAGTGCTGGGCCAGGCCAAGGCCAGCCAGAACCTCCGCAACTTCTTCAAGGTGGTGGCCGAGGCCGGCCGCCTGAACCTGCTCACCACCCTCAGCACCGTCTTCCATGAGCTGGTGGATGAGCGCGCGGGCGTGGTGGTGGCCCAGGTGGCCTCCGCCCAGGAGCTCACCGACGCCCAGAAGAAGGCCCTCGAATCCTCCCTCGCCAAGCGCACGGGCAAGACCATCCGCCTGAAACTCAGCCAGGATCCCTCGCTGCTCGGCGGCGTGAAGGTCCAGCTGGGTTCCACCGTCCTGGATGCCTCGCTCCAGGGCCAGCTCCGCCTTCTCAAATCCCAGCTGCTTTCCGCTTAATCACTCACTTTCGCTTTCACTCGCAGGTTGGAGGAATTCATGGACATTCGTGCGGAAGAGATTTCCCGCATTATCCGGAGCCAGATCGAGGGCTTCGACGCGCAGGTCGACGTCGCCGAAGTCGGCACCGTCATCAGCGTGGGTGACGGCATCGCCCGCGCCCACGGCCTGGAGCGCTGCATGGCCGGTGAGCTCCTCGAGCTCCCCCACCAGGTGATGGGCATGGCCTTCAACCTGGAAGAGGACAACGTCGGCATCATCATCCTGGGCGACGCCAACCTCATCAAGGAAGGCGACACCGTCAAGCGCACGGGCCGCGTCATGAACATCCCCGTGGGCCCCCAGTTCGTGGGCCGCGTCGTGAACGCGCTGGGCCTGCCCATCGACGGCAAGGGACCCATCCCCTCCACGGGCTTCAACCCCATCGAGCGCATCGCCCCCGGCATCGTGGACCGCAAGAGCGTGCACGAGCCCATGCAGACGGGCCTCAAGGCCATCGACGCCCTGATCCCCGTGGGCCGCGGCCAGCGCGAGCTGATCATCGGCGACCGCCAGACGGGTAAGACCGCCGTCGCCGTGGACACGATCATCAATCAGAAGGGCACCGGCGTCATCTGCATCTACGTCGCCATCGGCCAGAAGCGCTCCACCGTGGCCCAGGTCGTGAAGACCCTGGAAGAGAACGACGCCATGGCCCACACCATCGTCGTCTCCGCCACGGCTTCCGAGCCCGCGCCTCTGCTCTTCCTCGCCCCCATGACGGGTGCGGCGCTGGGTGAGTACTTCATGTGGCACGGCAAGGACGGCAAACCCTCCGACGCCGCCAACCCCGGCCAGCACGTCCTCTGCGTCTACGACGATCTCTCCAAACAGGCCGCCGCCTACCGTGAGATCTCCCTGCTGGTGCGCCGTCCTCCCGGACGTGAGGCCTATCCCGGCGACGTGTTCTACCTCCACTCCCGCCTCCTGGAGCGCGCGTGCAAGCTGAGCGACGCCCGTGGCGCCGGTTCGATGACGGCCCTGCCGATCATCGAAACCCAGGCCGGTGACGTGTCCGCCTACATCCCCACCAACGTCATCTCCATCACCGACGGCCAGATCTTCCTGGAATCCGACCTGTTCAACGCGGGCGTCCGCCCCGCCGTGAACGTCGGCATCTCCGTGAGCCGCGTGGGTGGTTCCGCCCAGATCAAGGCCATGAAGAGCGTGGCCGGCACCATCAAGCTCGAACTCGCCCAGTACCGCGAGCTCGCCGCCTTCTCCCAGTTCGGCTCCGATCTGGACAAGGCGACGCTCGCCCAGCTGAACCGCGGCCAGCGTCTGGTGGAGATCCTCAAGCAGGGCCAGTACGCCCCCCTGAACGTGGAGAAGCAGGTCGCCGTGATCTGGGCCGCCACCAGCGGTTACATCGACGACGTGCCCGTGCCCGCCGTGCGCCGCTTCGAGAAGGAGATGCTCGAGTACCTCGAGATCAACGCCCCTGAGCTGCTCCGCGGCATCAAGGACACGAAGAACATCTCCGACGACGCCAAGGCCCAGCTGAAGTCCCTCGTGACCGCCTTCAAGGAGGCCTTCATGGCCTCCTTGGGCGCCAACGCCGGAGCCTAGGCCATGGCCAGTCTCCAGGACATCCGACGGCGCATCCGCTCGGTCAAGAACACCCAGCAGGTCACCAAGGCCATGAAGATGATTTCCGCCGTCAAGCTGCGGAAGTCCCAGGAACGCCTCGTGAGCCTGCGTCCCTACGCCTCCAAGATGAAAGAGGTGGTGTATCGCGTGGTGGCCAGCGTCAAGGGCCGCCCGGAGATCCACCTCGGCCCCTCAGCCACTGCCCTCATCTCCCCCCGGGAGGAGAAGGCCATCCGCGTGGTCGTCGTCGCCAGCGACAAGGGCCTTTGCGGCGGCTTCAACGCCAACATCCTCAAGCGGGCCGCCCTCTTCCTCCAGGAAAACGGCGATAAGCGGGTGAAGGTGGACGTCGTCGGAAAGCGCGCCTTTGATTGGGCCCGCCGCCGCGGCCTCACCCTCGAATCCGAGTACCTCGGCGTTCCCCTTCCGGGCCTGCAGAAGGTCACCCGGGAGATCGCCGATGCCGCGGCCCAGCAGTACGAGGCCGGCGAGATCGACGCGCTCTACGTGGTGTACAACCACTTCCAGTCCGCTGTCGCGCAGGAGCCCACGGTGGTGAAGGTGTTCCCGGTCGAACTTCCCGTCCAGCCCATGGACGCGAAGGCCGAGATCCCCCACCTCCTCGAGCCCGATCCGAACACGATCCTGGAGACCCTGCTCCCCCGCTTCGTGGAGACGGAGGTGCTCCGCACCCTCCTCGAGTCCAGCGCCTCCGAGCACGGTGCCCGCATGGCGGCCATGGACAAGGCCAGCGGCAATGCCGGCGAGATGATCGCCAAGCTGACCCTGACCATGAACAAGATCCGCCAGGCCGCGATCACGAACCAGATCATCGAGATCGTCTCCGGCGCCAACGCTTAACCGCGAATTTCGCGAATTTTCGCGAATGAACCGGCCCACACCACCCCCGTACCCCTGCTCTTCATTCGCGTGAATTAGCGTCATTCGCGGTTACTTCTTCTCCGAGGTCCCCATGTCAACCAATGCCAAAGGACGCGTGATCGCCATCGTCGGTCCCGCCGTGGACGTCGAGTTCGACAGCCACCTGCCCGAGATCATGAACGCCCTGCTGACGGACATCACCGATCCCGTCAGCAAGACCACCGCCAGCGTGACCCTCGAGGTGCAGCAGCACCTCGGTGAGAACCGCGTGCGCTGCGTCTCCATGCAGCCCACCGAGGGCATGATCCGGGGCCAGGTCGTCACCGACACCGGCGCCCCCATCAACGTGCCCGTGGGCCCCGAGACCCTGGGCCGCATCATGAACGTCGTGGGCATGCCCATCGACGAGCGCGGTCCCGTGGGCCACAAGATGACCCTCCCCATCCACCGCGAAGCCCCCAAGTACGACGAGCTGAACACCTCCTCCGAGATGTTCGAGACGGGCATCAAGGTCATCGACCTCCTCGAGCCCTACGCCAAGGGTGGCAAGACGGGCCTCTTCGGCGGCGCCGGCGTGGGCAAGACGGTGCTCATCATGGAGCTCATCAACAACATCGCCAAGGGCCACGGCGGCTACTCCGTGTTCGCGGGCGTGGGCGAGCGCACCCGTGAGGGCAACGACCTCTGGCACGAGATGATGGACAGCGGCGTCATCAACAAGGACGACATCTCCAAGAGCAAGGTGGCGCTCATTTACGGCCAGATGACCGAGCCCCCCGGAGCCCGCGCCCGCGTGGCCCTCACCGGCCTCACCGTCGCCGAGTACTTCCGCGATCAGGAAGGCAAGGACGTGCTCCTCTTCGTGGACAACATCTTCCGCTTCACCCAGGCCGGCGCCGAAGTGAGCGCGCTGCTGGGCCGCATGCCCTCCGCCGTGGGCTACCAGCCCACGCTCGCCACCGAGATGGGCGGCCTGCAGGAGCGCATCACCTCCACCAAGAAGGGCTCCATCACCTCCGTGCAGGCCGTGTACGTGCCCGCGGACGACTACACCGATCCCGCGCCCGCCACCACCTTCGCCCACCTGGACGCCACCACGAACCTGAGCCGTGAGATCGCGGCCCTGGGCATCTACCCCGCCGTGGATCCCCTGGCCTCCACCTCCCGCCTCCTGGATCCCCGCATCCTGGGCGACCACCACTACAACACCGCCATGCGCGTGAAGTCCATCCTCCAGAAGTACAAGGAGCTCCAGGACATCATCGCCATCCTGGGCATGGACGAACTCTCCGAGGACGACAAGCTGGTCGTGGCCCGCGCCCGCAAGATCCAGCGCTTCCTCTCCCAGCCCTTCCACGTGGCCGAGCAGTTCACGGGCATGGCGGGCAAGTACGTGAAGCTCGAGGACAGCATCAAGGGCTTCGCCGAGATCTGCGACGGCAAGTGGGATCACCTGCCCGAGCAGGCCTTCTACCTCGTCGGCACCATTGAAGAGGCCGTCGAGAAGGCCGAGAAGATGAAGGGATGATGGGTCGCACCCATTCACGGAGCCTCACCCATGCATGCACCGTGTACCGCTGTATTTGATGTCTCGCGTATCCCCGCAGGGGATACCGGGAAGATGAAGGCCTAAAAAAGCTGAACCACCAAGGCACCAAGACACCCAGAAACACAAGGTGATTGGTTCCTACGCCCCTCTTGGTGTCTTGGTGTCTTGGTGGTGAAAATTTCAAAAATCGAGGCCCCATGGCTGGTCATTTGCTTCTCGAAGTCGTCACCCCTGAACGCCGGGTCTTTTCCGCCCAGGTTCAGGAGGTCATGTTCCCCACGGCCCACCGCGGGTACTACGGCATCAAGCCGGAGCACACCCCCGTGATGACGCCCGTGGGCAACGGCCTCATCTACTTCACCCAGGAGGGCCAGCGCCACTGGCTCACCGTCTTCGGCGGCTTCGCCGAAGTGGGTCCGGACCACGTCACCATCCTGGCCCGGGAATCCGAGACCGTGGACATGATCGACCTTCCGCAGGCGGAGGCCGATAAGCAGCAGGCCCTCAAGCTGCTCAAGGAAGCCCAGACCGAGCACGACATGGACGAGGCCCAGGCCTCCCTGGAAGCGAGCATCATCCGCATCCAGGCCGCCAGCCACCCCGGCGGGCACGGATTCTAGTCACCTTTCTTCATGAGACAATGAGAGGCCCCCGATGAATGTCGGGGGCCTTTCCCTTTCCGGAGTCCGCGTGTCCGAGCTGCCCATCATCGATCCCAAGCAACTGGACATGCTCCGGGAGCTGGATCCCGAGGGCGCCACGGAGCTGATCCGGGAGCTCATCGGCATCTTCGAGGAGGATGCCCCCCTGCGGGTGGCCGACCTCAAGGCGGCCCTGGCTGCGGGCTCCGCCCTGGAGGCCGGACATGCCGCTCACGCCCTGAAGGGCGGGGTGGCCAACCTGGGCCTCGCCCGGCTGGCGGAGCTGGCCCGTCAAGCCGAGCATGCGGCGCGGGAAGGCAACCTGGCCCCGGTGGCGGCCCTGGTCGCCCCCATCGAAGCGGGCATCCAGGAGGGGCTCGAAGCCCTGAAGGCCGGTCTCTAGGCCTGAGGCCCTACCAGGCGAACTGTTCGTTCTGCTCGAGCATCCGCAACCGGGGATCGCCCAGGGCCCGCAGCTGGGGCAGCATCTGGGGCTTGTCGCCGGGGGTGAGGTGGTAGATGGCCACGGGCACGTTGCGCGTGAGCTTCTTCAGTTCCTCCCCCAGCATGCGGGGCGTGAGGTGCTTGCTGGCTACCGCGAGCCAATCCTGCTCGTTGGGGAAGGAGGCCTCGGTGATGAGGAGGCGCAGGTTGGGTGTGGCGTTGGCCACCTCCCAGATGCGGTCCGTGTGGCAGGTATCGCTCGTGAAGATGAAGGCGTCCTTCCCGTCGTCCACCTTGTAGCCCACGCAGGGGACGAGGTGGTTCACGCGGATGGGCGTGAAGGTCACGCCGCACACGGTGTAGCCCTGTTCGGGCACTACTTCCGTGTAGCGGATGGTGGGGTCGTCGGGGTTGGGGATCACGCTGAAGTCGGGCCAGAGCTCATCGTTGAAGAGGTGGCGGCGCAGGACGTCCAGCGTTTCGGGCAGGGCGTGGATCTCCACGGGCTCGGCGTTGTGGCCGAAGATGTTCTTCGTGAAGAAGGGCAGCGTGCAGATGTGATCCAGGTGGCTGTGGCTCAGGAAGACGTGGCGGATCCGCTTCTGCTCCTCCACCGTGAGCGCCCCCGTGATGCTGCCCGCATCGATGGCCACCTGCTCGTTGATGAGCAGACCCGTGAGGCGCTCACCATCCGCCTCGCCGCCGCTGCATCCCAGAATGCGCAGTTCCATGGTCTCCCTTGGGTTCAGCCACGATAACAAGAGTGCAAAAAAAAGGCACCCGGGGAACCGGGTGCCTCTTTGGGAAGGCTTGGCTCAGAAGCGGAGGCCCGCGTAGATGCCGACCTGCATCTTGGGGGCGACTGACTTGAGGACATCCTCGGCGCTGCCAGTCTCATTGGATTTGCTGGTGAGGGGGGCGGCGACCTCAAGGCCCACGAAGGGCTTCACCAAGGGGGTGGGGAAGGCGAATCCCACGTTGGCGCGCATCCAGGGGCGCCCGTAGTTCGTGCTGGTAGAGCCATCGTCCAACTTCTCGAACCGGTACTCGAGGCCCGCACCGATGGCCACTCCCGCCTTGAAATTGAACATCGCACCCATGGAGTAATGCTTGTGCTTCAGCTCGCCACCGGACCCCAAGCTGGATTTGACCGAGGTCTTGGCCTCCGGCTGGAACCCCGCGGTGAGCTGGAAGAGGGCGGGTCCGATATCCACGATGGAGTACCCGAACCGGGCGCCCGTCACGGTCTTGGACTCCGGCTCCGCGGTCACGCCGAGCACGTTGAAATCCTTGTAGGTCTGCCTGCCCACAAAGACACCCACTTCAAAATCCTGAGCGGCCAGCGGGGCGGCGGCCACGAGCACCAGGGGAAGGATCAGCTTTTTCATAGGATCTCCATGGGAAGGAACGGGCGTGGTGGCCCATCGTGACGCCAAGGGTTGGGAGTCGTCAACGCCTACCTGCCGTGCCTGGCGAGGGTGCTGGCGCATCCCCGCGGCCCAATTGGGCTAGCCTCATAGCCATGCGCGCCGCCCTGGGTTTCCTGCTCCTCGATGCCTTCGACCCCGATACGGGGGAGCTGGCCCTGCGGGTGGGGCTGGACGCGGATACGGGGGATCATCCCGTGCTGCGGATGAAACTCCATCTGGGTCGCACGGGGGATCCCCTGGACCTCCTCAAGCGAGAGCTGCGCACCCATGCCCAGATGCCCCTGCCGTCGCTGTGGGAGCACGGCCTCCGCACCATCATCCACGCCCTGGAGGCGGAATTGGAGGGCCCCGAGGGGCGCAACGCCCTGCGCTACCTCTGGGTGGGAACCCAGGTGCTGCACCCCTCGGATCCCCACCAGGGCACGCCCAACCATCCCGTGGGGCAGCAGGTGGAGATCCTGCGCACCTGGTCCCACCGCTTGGAGGAGGCGGGGGAGCGGGTTCGGGCCGCGGAGTTCATGGAGCGCTTGCTGCTCCTCGCCCCCCGGGACCTGGGGGCCCTGGCGCGGCTGTCGGCCTTCTTCAGGGATCAGGGGCTGCCCGAGGAGTTGGCTTCCATCACGGCCCGTTGGGTGGCCGCGGATCCTCGCAGCCTGGAGGCCCGCCTGCGCCACGGCGAGGCCCTGCTGGCCCTGGGCCGCTGCGACGAGGCCAAGCGGGCCTTCGAGGCCGTGCTCAAGGCGCAGCCCCTCCACCTCCTCGCCCACCTCGGCATGGCCCAGGCCGTGGGCCTCCTCGGCGGGAATCCGTTCCCCCACCTGGACGCCGCCCAGGAGCTGGATGCCCCGGCCGTGGCCTCGGCCCTGCGGGAGACCTTCGACTTCCGCCTGATGAATCCCCCGATGGGGGATCGGGTCTACGCCTTCGAGGAGCTGCCCGGCCTCCTGGGGGTGAGCAGCGCCGAGGTGCGGGGCTTCCAAACGGAGCGGGCTCTCCCCGTGGCCGACGGGGAAGGCGCCGTCCGCGAGTCCGAGCTGAGCCGGTGGGTGGGCGTCATGAACCGCTACCACCTGCTGCCCAACCCCCTCAACTGGAGCGCGCCCACGCCCCGGAGGCTGCCGGAACTGGCCTAATGCCCCCCTTCACGGGACAATGGACAGCTATGGCCGCCATCCTCCGAACCGACCTCCCGTTCCCCATCTTCCGACGCGGCAAGGTGCGGGATGTCTACGAGCTGGGCGATCGCCTGCTCATCGTCGCCACGGATCGCATCAGCGCGTTCGACTGCGTGATGCCCGAGGGGATCCCCGACAAGGGCCGCATCCTCACGGCGGTGGCGAGCTTTTGGTTCAAGGCCAGCGAGGATCTGCTTCCCAACCACTTCCGCAAGGCCCACGAGTGGCCCGCGGAACTGGAGCCCTACCGCGCCGAGCTGGCGGGCCGGGCCGTGGTGGTGGAGAAGACGAATCCCCTGCCCGTGGAGTGCGTGGTGCGCGGCTACCTGGCGGGCTCGGGCCTCAAGGAGTACAACGCCACGGGCGAGGTGTGCGGCGTGAAGCTGCCCGCGGGCCTCCAGCTGGCGGACCGCTTGCCCGAGCCCATCTTCACCCCGGCGACGAAGGCCGAGAGCGGCCATGACGAGAACATCTCCTTCGAACGCATGGCGGAGATCGTGGGCGCCGACCTCGCGGAGAAACTCCGCACGCTGAGCTTGAAGCTCTACCAGCGCGGCTCGGAGCTGGCGGCCCAGCGGGGCATCCTGCTCGCGGACACCAAGTTCGAGTTCGGCGTCGCCGCGGATGGCACGCTCCTGCTCATCGACGAGGCCCTCACCCCCGATAGCAGCCGCTACTGGCTGGCCGACCAGTGGAAGCCGGGCATCACGCCCCCCAGCCTGGATAAGCAGTTCCTTCGGGATTACCTGGAGACGTTGAAGGATTGGGACAAGCAGGATCCCGCGCCCCACCTGCCCGAGCCCATCGTCACGGGCATCCGGGAGCGCTACCTGGATCTGGCCAAGCGCTTCGGCATCACGATCTGACCTGGTTCAGGGCGCGGCCTTCAACCAGGCCGCGTTCCCGCGCCACAGCCGGTGCCCCTTGGCCAGCAGGAGCCTCAGCGCCGCCTGGAACTCGGCATGCGTGAGTCGATCCACCGCGTCCGCGGCAGGCATCCCGCGCAACCGGCTCCGGAGGGCGGCGGCGGGATCCAGGGGCAGGAGGGCCTGGCGCCCCTTCCAGTAGGCCTTTGCCGCCTTGAGCTCGGCCTCCGTGAAAGTTAGACCGGCCAGACGGGATTGCAGGTTTGCCAGGGCGGCCTGGGGAGTCTCGCCCGGGACGGGCAGCCGCCAGGGATCGCCAGGCTCGCCCCGCCCTTCCAGACGGGAGGGCAGGAGGATCCCGAAGAGGGCCGCGACCGCATCCTCCGGAGGCAGGGGGGGGAAGGCGATGAGCAGTTCCCCGGGGCCTTCGCGCTCGACTTTGGCGTCGGTGGGCACCGGGAGCGCGGCAGGGCTCGCATCCACGCGGGCCGGGTTCCAGGCGCCCAGATCCAGCATGAGGCGCTGGGTGGCCTGCGCGGGGCTAAGGCCTCCCTGGATGTGCAAGCGCAGGCGAGCGGGCCGGAGGACCCGGGCGAGCAGGATCTCCAAGTCCCCGAGACCCGCCCTGGCCAAGGTGGATTCCGGGGGCGGGATGAGAATGCTGCCTGAAAGGGTGCTGAGAAAGCGCTCCGTGGCCTCATTGGGTGATGGCCGGCGGAAGAGTTTCAACCGCTGAGGCTCCAATGCCTCGGGATCCAAGGGGGTGCGGCCGAGGAAGTCCCCGAGCAGGCCGAAGGCCAGTTCCTGATCCCGGCTGCGGCAGGCCAGGCTGAGCCTCAGCCCCTGGGGATCGAGGGCGAGCTCGAGGCGGATGCCGCTGCGATCGAGCAGGGCCTGGAATTCCGCCGCGCTCCGGTTGCCTTTGGGGCTGGCCTCCAAGGTGGCCAGGAGGAGGGCCGGGAGGCCCGGAAGGTGGGCGGGCACTTCCTCGGGGCCGATGGGGAGGAAGCCCTCCATGCGGATGAGGGCGGTGTCGTGCTCTTCCCAGAGCATGGCCGTGAGCCCGCTGGGGAGTTGGATCCGCGCCGGGTTCGCCTCTTGCGCCTCCAACCCGGGCGCCGCCGCCATCCACTGGGGGGGGGCGGCGGCGAGGGCTGGGACGATGAGGAGGGCGGCCTTCATTGCGGGATCACCGTTTCCTTGATCTGCTCCTGGAGCAGTTTGAGCGAACGCTCCCGATCCTCGCGGGGGAGCATGCGGAGTTGGCGGAGCGTCTCGGTGACGAGGGTCTCGATCTGGGCGGGGTCTTCGATGCGGCGGCGGGCGAGGGTGCGCAGCACCTGGGCGGCCACGGCCTCCAGGGGATCGGCAGCGGTCAGCTCGGGCGCGAGAAACGCCTCGGTGAGGCGGCTGGGCTGCAGGTGTTTGCGGGCCGCGGCCTGAAGGGTTTCCGGGGCCAGCTTGGCCACGCGATCCATGGTGGTGAGGGGGAGGCGCCAGTCGCCCCCCTCGGCCCAGCCCAGCGCCAGCGCCCGTGCCAGGGCGGGCGCGGATTGAAGCTCCAGGGCCTGGGCCAGCTCGCCCTGCTGCAGCAGGCGCTGCCACTCCTGGACGCCCATGGGCTCCTGCTGGATGCGCAGGATCTCCGCCTGGAGCCCACCCTCCAGGGAGGCGAGACTCACGCCTTCGGCCGGTTCCAGATCCAACTGGAGCAGCGCGGTTTGGCGGGAACCGGTGGCGCCGAGGGAGCCCGTGGCGGATTTGGCGAGCCCCCGATCCACGAGCCGCTGGTGGAGCCGGCTGGAGGGCCCCTCCACGAGGCAGGCGAGCAGGGCCCGGAGGGCGATGAAATCGGGATGGCTCCGGGGGGGCACCCGCCAGGCCACGAGCAGGCGATCGCGGGCGCCGCTTTGCGCCTGAAGCCGTCGGTTACCGAGGTCGCCATCCTGATCGAAGAGGGCGGGTTCGGCGGCCTCCTGGGCCTTGAGGGCGCCGAGGGTCTTCTCCAGGAGGGGAAGGAGGGGGGCGGTGCCCACGTCGCCCACGATCACCATCAGGAGGCGTTCGGGCACCAGGCGCCCCCGGGCGTAGGACCGCAGCTCGGACCACCGGAGGCCCTCCAAGCTGCCCGTGGAACCGCGCATGTCCCGGCCATAGGGGTGGCCGGGCAGGGCGGCAGAGGCCAGCAGGCTGGTGCCGCGATCCCGGGAGGGATCCTTGAGTTCCGCCAGCAGGGCCGCACGGGCCTCGGGGAATCGGGCCAGCCTCATGGACTGGAGCCGGAGGGCCTCCGTCTTCAGGAACATCTCGAAGTGGGCCTGGGGCAGGTCCACCCCGAAGGTGAGCGCATCCTGGCCGACTCGGGCTTGGGTGCGACCTCCGAGGGCCAGGTAGAGATCCTGGGCGAGGGAGGCCGGGCCCGCGGCATGGCGTTTGGCCGCAAGGGCCCGGAGGGTGGCTTCCAGTTCCTCCACGGTGGCTTCGGAGCCGGAGCCCCGCTCCAGCCGACGACGCTCCACACGCAGGGATTCCCGCAGGCCATCCTCCTGGATCAGGTGGTCCTCCAACGATCGGGGGGGTGCCTCCAGATCCTCGGGAAGAGTCTCCGCGTACAGCGCCCGCGTGAGCAGGGTGGAGGCGCCCTGCATCTCAGGGGGCTCCTCCGCCGCCCCGCCCCGGAAGCAGAGCGTGGCGTGGAAGGCGCCGATGCCGGGCCGCTCCACGAGCAGGACCCGGGCTCCGTTCTGGAGGCGCAGCTCCTTGGCCTCCACGCGGAGGGGGGCCTGCGCGAACAGGGGAACGGCGGCGAGGAGCAGGACGGAGCGCATGGGTAAAGGCTACTACTTCACCCTCGAATCAAATTCGCAGAACGCGCGGAACGCGTTCTGCGAGGGGGACGGCGGGAGAAAGAGAGGCTACTTCAGGTGGATGCTGCCGTTGCTGCTGCGGAGGCGGATGGTCTGCGTGGAACCGGGAACCCGCAGTCGGGCCCAGGACTTGCCCATCTCCACCAGCTCCACGCCGGGGCGATCCACGTGCACGGAGCCGTTGGAGGTCTTGGCGTCGATCTCGCCCTTGGCGTCGCCCAGGCCCACCTTGATGGAGCCGTTGCTCGTGGCCAAGTCGATGCCCTGGTTGCGGCCGTCCAGATTCGAAGCCGTGATGGAGGCGTTGCTGGTGCTGAAGTCCACGCCGCCCTTCACGTCCTCCAGGGTGAGTTTGCCGTTGCTGGAGCCGCCCTGCACGCGGCCGTCGATGCCCCGGAGGGTCACGGCGCCATTGGAGGTATGGGCGTTCACGTCCCCCTTCACGTTTTCGATCACCAGGCTGCCGTTGCTGGTGGCGACTTCCAGGGAGCCGACCATGTCCCGGGCCTCCACGCGGCCATTGCTGGTGCGGTAGTGGCCTTCCAGGCGCTTGGGGACGCGCAGGTTGAAGTTCACCCCATCGCTGCCGCCCCAATTCCAGCCGGAGTGGTTGGGCAGGATGGCTTCCACGTCCAGACCGGTGGCGGTGCGGCGAACCTCCAGCTTCACGGAGTTTTCGGTGCGCTCCTTGATCTCGGCCTGGATCTCGACCTCCTCCTTATCCCAGGTGCTGACCCGGATGGCGCCATTGGCGCTCTTCACGCGCAGCACCGAACCCGATTTCAGGGCCTCGGTCTTGGTCTCGGTGCGTTCGCCGGCCGACAGGGCCAGGGCAGGCAGGAGCAAAGCTGCAGCTAGGGTCCGCATGGGAGCCTCCTTCAGGGGGGAATGGCTGGGATACGAGGTGGGATGCGGCTTGGTTTACCGGATCTTGATGGACCCGTTGGAGGTCTCGATGCGGATCTTCTGGTCCCGGCCGGGCACCTTCAAGTGCAGGCGGTGCTTGGAGATCTCACCAAGCACGGTGGCCCCCTTCACGTTGGCCTCGATGCTGCCGTTGCTGTTCTCGGCGACGAGGTCGCCCCCGGCCTTGCCCAGCTCCACCTGCACGCTGCCGTTGGTGGTTTCGATGGAAATGCCTTCGCCCCATCCATCCAGGCCGCTGGCGACGACGGAGCCATTGGTGGTCTCCACCTGCACACCGCCCTCCACGTCCTCCAGGATCACCTTGCCGTTGGTGGTCTCGGCCTTGAGGCGGGCCTTGAGGCGGCGGGCCTCGATGGTCCCGTTGGTGGTGTCGGCGTGCACCTCGCCCGTGATGTCCTCCACCCGCACGCCGCCGTTGGTGGTCTCGCAGCGGGCGTATCCATCCAGCTTCGTCACGGTGACGGTGCCGTTCATGGTGCGGGCGTGGAGCAGGAGCTTGTAGGGCACCTGCAGGGTCATCTCGCAGCGGGGGCTGGTGTGCACGAAGCCGAAGGTGAAGCCGGGCTTGGCGAACTGGGCCTCGATGTCGAGGTCGACGCCCTTACGGGTGACGATCAGCTCCACCCTTCGATTTTCCCGGTCCCGAATCTCCGCGGTGAGGGCCACCTTGTCCTGGTTCCAGCCCGTCACGCGGATGGCGCCGTTGCGGTTGCGGACCCAGAGCTTGGATCCGGCCACCAGGGGCTCTTCCCGCTTCTCGACCCGGGATTCACCGGACATGTAGGAGTCGGGAGGGGCGGGGGGAGCCGGCGGCGCGGGGGGGGCCGGGGGAGGCGGGGGCGGAGGCGCTTGGGCAGCCAGGATGAAGGCGCTGCAGGCGATTACGGCCAAGCTCTTGAGACGGCTCATGGGCGACTCCGGTGATTCAAGGATCCAGGGCGAGCCTGGTGAAAGGCCATACGAGGGAAGGTGTTGAAAGGTTAGCAGATCCCTTGTTTTCCGAGGTTATCTGCGCCTTGGGGCTCCCGGTCAGTCCTCCCCGGCAGAGTGGGATGGCGGTCTGCGCATGGAGGGGTGGGGGAAAAACCTGCGATCGGCGGCACAGGGCCCTCCTGATAGCCTCAAAGGTTGTCTCGGAGCGTCCCATGTCGGCCATCTACATCCTTTCCGCCACCCGCAGCGCCGTCGGCTCCTTCGGGGGCGGGCTCAAGCCCCTCAATGGCGTCGAGTTGGGCAGCCTGGCCGTGAAGGAGGCCCTCCTCCGCGCCGGAGTCGAGGCCACCGAGGTGGGCGACGTGGTCCTGGGCAACGTGCTCCAGGCCGGCAGTGGCCAGAACGTGGCCCGCCTGGCCGCCCTCAAGGCCGGCATCCCCTTCTCGACGCCCGCCCACACGCCCAACCAGGTGTGCGGCAGCGGCCTCAAGGCCGTGGCCCTCGCCGCCCAGTCCCTCCGGGAGGGCGATGCCGACGTGGCCATCGGGGGCGGCACGGAGAGCATGAGCAACGCCGCCTACCTGCTGCCTTCCGCGCGCTGGGGCGCCCGCATGGGCCACGCCCAGCTCATCGACTCCATGATCCAGGACGGCCTCTGGTGCGGCCATGGCAACACCCACATGGGCATCACGGCCGAGGAGATCGCCAGCCGCCACGGCCTCTCCCGCGAGGCCCAGGACGCCTTCGCCCTGGCCAGCCAGCAGAAGGCCGCCGCCGCCCAGGCCGCCGGGAAATTCGACCGCGAGGTCTTCACCGTCACCATCCCCGGCAAGAAGGGCGACGTGGCCTTCAACCGCGACGAGTACATCAAGGCGGATGCCTCGGCCGAGGGCCTCGCCAAACTCAAGCCCGCCTTCAAGAAGGACGGCACCGTCACCGCCGGCAACGCCTCCGGCATCAACGACGGCTCGGCCGCCTTCGTGCTCTGCACCGAGGCCGGTCTCAAGGGCCGCACGCCCCTGGCCCGCATCGTGGGCTTCGCCCAGGCCGGCGTGGATCCCGCCGTCATGGGCCTCGGCCCCGTGGCCGCGATCCCAAAGCTCCTCGCCAAGACGGGCGTGAAGCTCGCCGACATCGATCGCTTCGAATTGAATGAAGCCTTCGCCGCCCAGAGCCTGGGCGTGATGCAGGGTCTGCCCGACATCGACGCCGCCAAGGTGAACGTGCGGGGCGGCGCCATCGCCCTGGGTCACCCCATCGGCGCCAGCGGCGCCCGCATCCTCGTCACCCTCCTGCACATCCTCCAGGATGAGCAGCAGAAGCTCGGCCTCGCCTCCCTCTGCGTGGGCGGCGGCCAGGGCGTGGCGATGCTCATCGAGCGCCTCTAAAAGGGATTCACCACCAAGACACCAAGACACCAAGGAAAGAAAACGACCTTGGGAGTTGGCCTTTTGGCTTTTCTTGGTGTCTTGGTGTCTTGGTGGTTGTCACTTCTCTAAAGTTCACCCCTTCGGCTGCCCCGCCTTCAGGACCGATGACACGGCCTTGAAGGCGGGGTGGTCCTTGTGCCGCGCCCACTCGAAGGCCACGGACTCATGGTTGGTGAGGGTCGCGCCGGCCTGGGCCATGCGCTCCAGGGCGTGGCGGCGGTGTTCCTCGCCGCGGCCACTGACGGCGTCCCAGCAGACGTGGACTTCCATCCCCTGGGCGAGGAGCTCCAGCACCGTCTGCATCACGCAGACGTGGGCCTCGATGCCCGCGACCACCACCTGGCGCTCCACGGGGGAGAGACCGGGCCGGGCCTGCTCGAGCAGGTCCTCGAAGCGCTCATCGCCCGCGCAGCCGAAGGCCGTCTTCTCCAGGAAGAAGGTGGGCGTGGCCAGGGCGTCGAAGGCGGCGCGAATCCCGGGTTCCGTGGGGCCGAGCCCCTTGGGGTACTGCTCAGAGAGCACCACGGGCACCTGGAAGAGGCCCGCGAAGGCCAGGAGGCGACGGGTGGTCTCCAGCACCTGGGCGGAGCGGTGAACTTGATGCACGAGCTTGCCCTGGAGATCGATGACGACGAGCGTGCTGCGGGAGGCATCGAGGAGGGCCATGGGAGACTCCGGGCGAGACTCCGAGCGTAGCGCGGCCGGGCGAGGCTTCGGACCCTACTTCCTCGGCTGACCCGGCTCCAGTCCCATGCGCGTGGCCCGACGAGGCAGGGCGGCGTTGAGCCGGGCGAGGAAGGCCGCCTCGTGGCACTTCCGGCAGGTGGCGTCCCGATTGACTTTGGAGACGGGTGAATCCGCCCGCTTGGGACTGACGATGTCGTGGGCCTTCCCGTGGCAGGACTGGCAGGTGGGGGCATCCTTGCGGCCCTCGGAGGCGGCCTTGCCGTGCACGCTCTGACGGAGGCTCTCGTTCTCGTGGTGGTGGCACCGGGCGCAGACCACGGGCGCGACGACGTCCTCGTGGGGCAGGGCCTTGATGGAGCGGTGGCACTGCACGCACTGGAGGCCGCCATGGGTCTTCCCGCGGAAGACCTCCAGGTTCACGGTGTCATGGCACTCCAGGCAGGCGGTGGCCTGGGGCGGCCGGTCGATGGGCGGCAGGGTCAGGCAAGCGGCCAGAAGCATCCACATGGGGCCCTCCGGGTGGGTCCAACCATGGGGGCAAATTCCGGTGATGGCCATCACAGCGATGCCGGTCGCCGATACACTGGGGGCCGATGATCACCCTCACCCACGTCGGCAAGCAGTACGACCGCATCCACACTGCCCTCAGCGATGTGAACTTCCACATCGACTCCGGCGAGTACTGCTTCCTCACGGGGCCCAGCGGCGCCGGCAAGAGCACGCTGCTGAAGCTCCTCTTCCGGGAGCAGCTGCCCAGCACCGGCGAGATCCAGATGGCGGGCCACAAGCTGGCCTCCATGAAGGATGGCGAGGTGCCCTACCTGCGCCGGAAGCTGGGCGTGGTCTTCCAGGATTTCAAGCTCATCCGCACCCACACCGTGTTCGAGAACGTGGCCTTCGTGCTCAAGGTGCTGGGTGTCAGCGCCAGCGAGCAGAAACAGCGCACCTTCCGCGCCCTCAAGCTGGTGGGCCTCCAGCACAAGCTCAGCAGCTACCCCCTGCAGCTCTCCGGCGGTGAGCAGCAGCGCGTGGCCATCGCCCGCGCCCTCGTGAACGACCCCCTCGTCCTGCTTGCCGACGAGCCCACGGGCAACCTGGATCCCGACCTCGCCCACGAGATCATGGCCCTCTTCGAGCGCATCAACCAGGCGGGCACCACGGTGGTGGTGGCCACCCACGACCGCAGCCTCATCCAGCGCATGCGCAAGCGGGTCATCGGCCTGGACCACGGCCGCATCGCCTTCGATCAGCCGGCGCCAGCGAGCACCGTGGTGGTCTGAGTCGGTTCCGGAGGTGCCCGCATGTTCCGAGCCCTGTTCTTCGTGGCATGCGTGGCGGGGATACCCGGCCTGAAGGCCGGCGATCCCGTCCAGGACCGGCAGCGGATCCTGGACGTCGTCCAGAAGTTCTTCGATACCCTGGCCGCGAAGGATGTGGAGGCCATGAAGGCCCTCGTCCTTCCAGGCACCCCCATCACCGTCCTGAGGCCCGCGCCCGAAGGGCCCGCCCTCCGGCGGCGAGTCGTGGAAGACGACCACCGATCCCTGCCCGCCAGCCCGGAGAAGTTGCTTGAACGGATGTGGAACCCCACCGTGCTCGTGCAGGGGCGCATCGCCACGGTCTGGACCCCCTACGACTTCCACCGCGACGGCCGGTTCTCCCACAGCGGCATCGACGTCTTCACCCTCGTCTTCACCGAAGGGCGATGGCGGATCGCCAGCCTGGCCTATACGGTGGAACCCGACGTGGCCTCCGCCCACCCGGCGGGATCACCTACGCCGCTGCCCCAGGTGAAGCCATGACTCCGCCGCTTTCGATCAACGACCTCCGCCCGCAAGATTCCGATACCCTCGGCCGGTTGATGGTCGAGGTGTATTCCAACCTCGAGGGCTTTCCGACACCCGATGAGCAGCCTGCCTACTACGAGCTGCTGGCCAACCTCGGCCGCTTCGCGGACAAGCCGGGGTGTCGGGTGCTCGTGGCCCATTCGCCCGAGGGCGATCTGGTGGGCGGGGTCGTCTACTTCGGGGATATGGCGCAGTACGGCTCCGGGGGCACGGCCACCCAGGAGCGGAATGCGTCGGGCATCCGCCTGCTGGGCATCGATCCCCGCCTTCGCGGGCTGGGCGCCGGGCGGGCGCTGACGGAGGCCTGCATCCGGTTGGCCCGCGAGGCGGGGCATGGGCAGGTGATCCTCCACACGACGCAGGCGATGCGAACCGCCTGGGGCCTCTACGAGCGCATGGGCTTCAGGCGTTCAGAGGATCTGGACTTCCTGCAGCAGGGCTTTCCCGTGTTCGGGTTCAGGCTCCGGCTTCAGGGCCGCTGAGGCGGGGCGGTTTCCCACTTGTAGAGCCGGCGCGCGTTTTCCTGCAGGACACCGCGGCCGATGCGCAGGGCGCCGGCCTCGTCCAGTACCTCCAGCTCCACCAGGGAGGCCAGCGCCTCGGTGAGGGCCTGCCGCAGGATCGGGCTGAAGGCGAGCTGGACCACCTCGGGGCCCACGGAGATCTGATAGCAGCCGTAGGCATCGGTGCTGAAGAGCGTGCGCTCCGGCGCGTGAAGGAGGCAGGCGCGCACGGCCGCCGCGAGCTCATCCGGAGGCAGGTAGAAGGCGAGGCCCGAGAGATCCAACCAGAGGTTCGCCTTGAACGCGGCCATCCAGGCGGCGGGGCGGGGGTCGGGCGCGCCCGCGTGGATGAGGACGAAGTCGGTGCCTCCGAAGGCGGGGTCCGCGAGGATGCCCTCCAGGTTCCAGGGATCGGCCTCATTCAGGCGGATGCGGGGACTGCCGCCGAGGCCCGTGTGGAGGTGGATGGGCAGATGGAGCCTTCCGGCTTCCCGGAAAAGGTGGCGGGCGAGGAAATCCTGCAGGGCGAGGTACTCCTCCCGCTGGAGCGACCGCTCGCGTCCGGTGCGCCACAGCGCCTCGGCCCGGGCCCGGCCCACTTCCTCGAATCGCAGGGTGCGATGGTAGGCCTCCACGAACTTGATCGCCACGGCGCCCTGGGCTTGCCAGGCCCGGAGCTGGCGATCCAGGAAGCGCAGGTAGGCCGCCAGCGTGGGTGGAGGTCGGGTCAGCCCGTCGGCCCTCAGCCACCCGAGGAGGGCTGCCCGGAAGCTCCCCAGCTCCTCCCCGGAGAAGGGGCTGCGGGCCCGCAGCGACCGGGCGGGCAGGGGCAACAGGAGGGGGCTGGCCAGGGGCACCCAGCGCAGGGTGGTGCCGTTGGTGCCCTCGGGCTTCAGCTGGTTCACGAGGGCGATGTCGGTGCGGACCCACCGCAGGTGATCGGCCCAGTAGGCGTCTGCGCTGCCCAGGCGTTTGATCAGGGACGTGCGAGCGGCCAGCCCGGCTTGGTGCAGCTCTGCGATGCGGGTGGGATCCCAGATCACGCCGAACCGCTCGCGCAGGGCCTTCACCACGGCTGGGTGGCTGGAGCGCATGGGGAGGGGCACCTCCCGATCCTGGGTCGGATCGTAGGGTTCCCCTGCGAGCAGGTGGGTGTGGTTATCGATGGCGGGAACGGCCTCCAGGGCCGCGGAGAGGCGGGCCCGGAGCTCCGGGGCCTGGCCGCAGAGGCTGACCCCAGCGAAGAGGGCGATCAGGGCCCAGCGCAGGCGGCGGGAAAGGAGGGCCATGGGGGCTCCAGGCACGCCCCAAGTTTCGTCCTCCTGATAGCCTCAAGCCATGGCCCAGCCTTTGCACGACGCCCGTTTCCTCACTTCCGCCTCCACGGTGAACACCCTCGGCGTCTGCCACGCCGAGGTGGCCTTCGTGGGCCGCTCCAACGTGGGCAAGAGCACCCTGCTGAACGCCCTCACTCATCAGAAGTCCCTGGCCCGCACCTCCAAGACGCCCGGCCGCACCCGGCTCATCAACGTCTTTCTCACAGGCGCGGATCGCTGGCTGGTGGATCTGCCCGGCTACGGTTTCGCCGTGGGCCCGGTGAAGGAGAAGGCCACCTGGCAGGCCATGGTGGAGGGCTACCTCACGGGCCGCCCCAGCCTGAAGATGATTTACGTGCTGGTGGACGCGGAGATCGGACCCACGAAGCTGGATATCCAGGTGGTGGAGTGGATGAGCGAGATGCAGCTGCCCTACCGCATCGTGGCCACGAAGGGCGACCAGGTGAAGCCGAGCCGGGCCCTCACCCGCCGAAAGGAACTGAGCGGGGCGCTGGGCCTCCATCCCAACGACATCGCCTGGGTGAGCGCCGACAAGGGCACGGGCATCGCGGAGCTCCGGATGGAAGTCGCCGGGATGCTGAACCTCCTCTGATCCCCCCGGGCCCCCGTCGTTCCGGTCTGCTCCGGTCTAGGGATTTGGTTTAATTGGTACGAGAAGGCCCCGGCGATCTGTGATGGTCGCCGAAATTACCCCCAAATTCGCTGATGACCACCGATTCGCGGCCGATGATGAAGGGGTCGTGACTCCCGCCATCCTCAATCCCGGGGCTTCCAGTCCCCTCTACCTCCAGCTGCAGCGTCAGCTGCGGGGGCTCATCCAGGCCGGGGAGTGGCGCCCCGGCATGCGGCTGCCCGCCGTGCCCCAGTTGGCGGGCCGCTTCCAGGTGCATCGCCTCACGGTGCTGAAGGCCCTGGCGGGCCTCAAGCGCACGGGCTGGGTGCAGACGGTCCAGGGCCGCGGCAGCTTCGTGGCGGATCGCCTGCCCGAGGCTCCGGGGCTCCGGCCCGACAGCGCCTTCCCCTTCGAGGGCAGCGCCCGCCTCGCCTCCGAAGGCGAGCTGGGCTCCTGGCTCGGGGAGACCCTCGAGAAGGCCCAGGACACGCACCTCGTGAGCTTCTCCGCCGGCTTCATCCCCACGGACCTCCTGCCCCTGGAGCCCCTGCGCAAGCTCACCACCCAGGTGATGCGCGACCTCGGTTCCGAAGCCTTCATGTATGCCGCCCCGGCGGGCCACGCGCCCTACCTGCAGGCCGTGGCCCGCTGGCTGGAGTCCGAGGGCGAGCCCATTCCCGAGGGCTGGGGCGTGCGCGCCATCCCCGGCGCCCAGGCGGGCCTGGCCCTGGTGGTGGAAGCCCTCACGGTGCCCGGGGACCGCATCCTCGTGGAGAGCCCCTGCTACGTGGGCGCCCTCGCCCTCATCCACGCCCTGGGCCGCGAGGCCGTGCCCATCCAGGTGGATCGCGCGGGCCTGGATCCCGATCGCCTCGCCTCCGCCCTGCAGCGCGCCGAGGCCAAGCTGCTCTTCACGGTGCCCAGTTTCCAGAACCCCACGGGCATGACCCTCAGCACCCAGCGGCGGGAGCGCATCCTCGCGCTCACGCGGGCCCACGGCGTCACCGTCGTCACCGACAGCGCCTACGGCGATCTGCGTTTCACGGGCAAGAGCCTGCCCCCCTTCCGCTGCCTGGAGGATGCGGAGCACGTGATCCACTTGGGCACCTTCTCCAAGAGCCTCGCGGCGGGCCTGCGCCTGGGCTACCTCGTGGCCACGGAGGGGATGCTGCGGCGCCTCGCGCCCGTGCAGGAAGTCCACCAGATCGCCATGAACCCCCTCACTCAGGCCGTGGTGGCCCGCTTCCTGGATGGCGGAGGCTTCAAGCGCCACCTGGTTCGCCTGCGCCGCGCCCTCAAGGAGCGCCGCGATGCCATGGTGGAGGCGCTGCAGGAGCACTTCCCCCAGGGCACGGAATTCACGGAGCCCAAGGGCGGCATGCACCTCTGGGTGGTGCTGCCGGAAGGAATCTCCGCCATGGACCTCCACCGCGAGGCGCTGGCCGAGGGCCTCGGCTTCGCGCCGGGCCCCCTCTTCTTCGCCGACCGCCGGGGCACCAACTGCCTCCGCCTGAACTTCAGCACCCACACCCCCGAAGTGACCCGGGATGCCATCGCGCGCCTGGGCCGTCTCGTGCACCGCCTCCAGAACCCCGCCAAGAACCGCTAAGGAGCGCACCATGAGCACCGCCACCACCGCCCTGACCATCACCCCCTCCACCCACCCGGCCTCCGAGGCCGAGCGCGCGGCCCGCATGACGAACCCCGGTTTCGGCCGCGTGTTCACGGACCACATGGTGGTGATCCCCTACAGGAACGGCGCGTGGCAGACGGGCGAGCTGAAGGCCTACGGCCCCCTCTCCCTGGATCCCGCCTCCTCCGTGCTGCATTACGGGCAGGCCATCTTCGAAGGCTTCAAGGCCTACCACCAGAAGGATGGCGGTCTCGCCACCTTCCGCCCCGAGGCCAACGGCGAGCGCTTCAACCAGTCCGCCGCCCGCCTTGCCATGCCCGCCCTCCCCGTGGACCTCTTCGTGCAGGCCGCCGATGAGCTCATCCGCATGGAGAAGAACTGGGTGCCCACCGCCATCGGCGAGAGCCTCTACCTGCGCCCCCTCATGATCGCCACGGAGGCGGCCCTGGGTGTGCGTCCCTCCAACGAGTACCAGTTCATCCTCTTCGCCTCCCCCAGCGGCGCCTACTTCCCCAAGGGCGTGAAGCCCGTGACCGTGTGGATCAGCGAGGATTACGTCCGCGCCGCCCCCGGCGGAACCGGCTTCGCCAAGTGCGCGGGCAACTACGCGGCCAGCCTCGTGGCCCAGGCCCAGGCCGCGGAGCAGGGCTGCGATCAGGTGGTGTGGCTCGACGCCGTCACCCGCAACTGCATCGAGGAGATGGGGGGCATGAACATGTTCTTCGTCTACCAGGAGGGCGGCAAGACCACCCTCGTCACCCCCAGGCTCACGGGCACCCTGCTGCCCGGCGTCACCCGCCGCAGCCTGCTGGAGCTGGCCAAGGATCTGGGCTTCGAGGCCGAGGAACGCACCATCACCGTGGACGAGTGGAAGGATGCCGTGGCCACCGGCCGCATGACCGAAGCCTTCGCCTGCGGCACCGCCGCCGTGATCACGCCCATCGGCCAGGTGAAGAGCAAGCGCGGCGACTGGACCATCCACCACAACGAGAGCGGCCCCATCACCATGAAGCTCCGAGAGGCCATGCTGAACCTGCAGCACGGCGTCAGCGCGGATACGCACGGGTGGATGCACAAGGTGCTTTAAGGCTGGAGGCTGGAGGCTGTAGGCTGGAGGGCCCGAAGCCGCCCTCCGGCCTCCGGTCTCCAGCCTGAAGGCCTTCCATGTCCCGCAGCCTCCTCAAAGACGAAGTCTTCATGAACATGGCCCTGGAGCTGAGCCGCCTGGGGACCTGCTGCCGCCTCAAGGTGGGCTCCGTGCTGCTGCGGCCCGATGGGGGCATCGCCTCCGCCGGGTACAACGGCGCCCTGCCGGGCATGCCCCACTGCACGCCGGAGACCTGCAAACCGGGGCAGCGCTGCCTGCACACGAGCCACGCGGAGGAGAACGCGCTGAGCTTCTGCGATGGTCACATCACCACCGCGTACGTGACCCACGAGCCCTGCCTCACCTGCGCCCGCTCCCTCATTCGTCGGGGCGTGCGCCGCGTGGTCTACCAGCACCCCTACGCGAGCATCGCCGAGCAGGAGCGCGCGGAGCGCCAAGCCATCTTGGACCACTTCGGCGTGGCCTGGGAGCAACTCGTCCGGGAGGACCAGGCCTGATGGGCAAGGGGCGGCTCGAGGCCTTCAGCGATGGCGTCATCGCCATCCTCATCACCATCATGGTGCTGGAGCTGAAGGTGCCCCACGGGGCGGATCTCGCGGCCCTGCGCCCCCTGCTGCCGGTGTTCCTCAGTTACCTGCTGAGCTTCCTCTATTTGGGCATCTACTGGAACAACCACCACCACCTGCTCCACGCCGCCAAGCATGTGAGCGGGCCCATCCTCTGGGCCAACCTGCACCTGCTCTTCTGGCTCTCCCTCGTGCCCTTCGCCACGGCGTGGATGGGGGAGAACCACTTCGCGGCCATCCCGGTGGCGCTCTATGGCGTGTCCCTGCTGATGCCTGCCATCGCCTACTACCTGCTGACCCTGGCCCTGATCCAGCGACATGGGCCGGAATCCCACCTGGCTGTGGCCCTGGGCCGGGATTTCAAGGGCAAGGTCTCCATCCTCGCCTACGCCCTGGGCATCGTGGCCGCCTGCCGCCTGCCCTGGCTCGCCATGGGCCTTTACGTGGTGGTGGCCCTCATGTGGCTGGTGCCGGACCGGCGCATCGAAGGGGTGGTGGAGGGGTAGCGTTCTCTGAAATTTCGAAAAACGAATGATAATTTTCGCTTTCGCCTTGACAACACGAAAATGAAGCGAAAACTAGGGTGCGGAGATCACCATGCGCACCTTCGGATACCAGCTTCCCGGCTACTTCATGGAATACGGCCCCGTGGCGGCCGATAGCATCGAATCCGCCAAGGCCGAGATCCGGCGGCGGCTCCGCTCGCCCCGACTGCCCCGGGGCGTTCGCGTGTGGGACCTTTCGGAGCGGCCCCTGAAACGCTGGGTGGTGAACGAAGGGCTACTGGGCCAGTAGGGCGTCCACGAAGGCGGGCACCAGCTCCGTGGCTTTGCCCTGCCGATGCTCCTTGAAGGCGCTGATCACGGCGCTGGGCTCCAGATTCAGCTCCACCGTGTGGCAGGTGGGCCCCACGGCCTCCACGAAACCCGCGGCCGGATAGACCACCCCGGAGGTGCCGATGGCCGCAAAGAGGTCCGCCCCCTCCAGGGCCTCGAAGATGCGCGGCATTTCCAGGGGCATCTCCCCGAACCAGACGATGTGGGGCCGCAGGCGGGCCTTCCGCTCGCAGCGGGGGCAGGGGGTGGCCTCCGTGAGGGCCCCTTCCCAGGGATGGATGGTCTGGCAGTTCGTGCAGCGGGCCTTCCGGAGCTCCCCGTGCATGTGGATCAGGTTCCGGCTGCCAGCCCGGTCATGGAGGTCGTCCACGTTCTGGGTCACCAGCAGCACCCGCCCCGGCCACTCCGCCTCCAGGCGGGCCAGGGCCGCGTGGGCGGCATTGGGTTGCACCTCCTTCAGCTGCGCCCTCCGGGCGTTGTAGAAGGTCTGCACCAGGCCGGGGTTGGCGGCAAAGCCCTCGGGGGTGGCCACCTCTTCGAGCCGGTGGCCTTCCCAAAGGCCGCCTGCGTCCCGGAAGGTCCGGACTCCGCTCTCGGCGCTGATGCCCGCGCCGGTGAGGAGGACGATGGAGCCGGAGGGTGGCATTGGCATGGGGTCATCCTATCGGGGCCCGAACCGCCCTCAGGTACACTCCCTGGATGCGATTTCTCCCGGAAGGATCCCTGGAGCTCCGCCTGGGCCGCTTCCTGGACCAGGGGAGGGCCACGGTCCTGGTGGATGACCAGGGCTGGGTCTGGGCCCCCGGCAAGGTCAAGTTCGTGGTGCCTGATGACGAACTTATGGCGCAAAAGGCTCGTTTGCTTGGGTTTGCGATTCACACCCCGCTCAGTGTCCAGCTCATGGATTCCTAGGCGAATTTGGCGTCTTAACAATTTTTAACATCTGGGCGAAGATGACTCTCCCGTGGCAGTCCTGGAGGTCCCCTTGTCCGTCTACGCCGAACCCGCCATCCGCCTGAACCCGGATTTCTCCGTGGCCCAGGTGGACCTTGGCCGCCGGACCGTGGTGATGGTCTACGACCCCGCGACCCAGGCCGAAGCCACCGAATCCACCTTCATGGATGCCCTGCCCTGGGTCGAGGAGTAGCCTCGTAATCCATCCCTGGGGAAATGGATAGGCCGCCTCAGGGCGGCCTATCCATTTTGGGTTGCCGGGTCGGAGGCCTCTGGCCGCGAGGTTCACATCCCCCGGGGATTCCCCCTTGATCGGGGGTAATTGTGGATATCGTTTTAGCTCCTCCACTGGGTCCGTATTCTCCAACCCCTCCTCATGGGTTTCCTCTGATGCCTTGGTCTTTGACGCGCAGGCGCGCGATGGTTTTGGCCTTCGGCCTGTCGGTGGCCGGCCTCGGCACCGTGGCCTACGTGAAGCTCCGGCGCGACGTCGGGCAGGCCCTGGAGGGGTCGTTGCGGACCTCGGCGCCCCTTCAGTTCGCGCCCCTGGCCCGCATCGATCACCCGCTGGTCCGATGGGGGGGCGGCGAAGTGGAGGCCCTCGCGCTCACCTCGAATTGGCTCGTCTCGGCCGGTGCCTTCGGCATCGCGGATGAGAAGGGCGATCTCGGCCAGAGCCTGCCCACGCTCAAGGCCACGGCCCTTACGGCCTGGCGGGATCAGGCCGTGGTGGGCCTCGCTTCCGGGGGAATCTTCCTTCACCGCGGGGGGCAGTGGGAGGAACTGCGCACGGGCTTCGGCACCCTCCATGTGAGAACGCTGGTGGAAGGCGCGGGCGGCGAACTCTGGATCGGTGCGCGCGAAGGGCTCTACCGGGCCGCCTGGGGCGCCACCACGATGGATCGCGTGGATGGGAATCCGGTGAAATCCATCGCCCTCGGGGAGGGCGGCGCCGTGTTCGCGGGAGGTGAGGCGGGTCTCCGGCGTGTGGAGGGCCTGCGCGCCATCGCGATCGCCACCCCGGATCCCTGGATCGAGTGGGTGGGCGTCGCGGGTCGCGAGCTGCTGGTGGTCACGCCCCTGGGCCTCGCCCGAGGGCCCATGGAGGGGACGCTCACGCCCCAGGTCGGCGCGGAGGAGGCCAGCGATGCGGCGGTGCTTGGCGGGCAGGTGTTCGCGGTATCGCAGGGGCGGCTGCTCCGCTTGGATGAGGCGGGCCACGCCTCGGAGGAACTCCTTCCCGCCGCCGTCCGGCGGGTCTTCGCGATTCAAAATGCCCTCTTCGTGGACACTTTCCGGGGCCTCTATCGGCGCACGCACTCGGGCTGGGTGCTGGCGCGCCCCCGCGCCGAAGCCCTGCCGCCGGGGCCAAGCCACATCAACGCGCTGGCGATGCTGGAGTCCCGCCTGGTGGTGGGGCTCTTCAACGGCGGCCTCGTAGTGGGGGAACCCGCGGAGCAGGGGAAGGCCCCGACGATGGCGTGGTCCGCCGTTCCAGGTAGCACGGCCTGGGGCGTGAATGCCCTGCTCAACGGCGGCGGCAGCCTCTACGTGGCGAGCCTGCGCGGCGCCTCCCGCTTCGACGGCCAAAAGCTGCATCCCCTCGAAGGGGGCGATGCCGGCGCGGCCTTCGCGTTGGCGCCCACCCCGGGCGGCGTCGCCGTGGGATTCGGCCAGGGCGTGTCGCTGCCCGGTGGCCGCTTCCTCTCCGCCTTCCATGGCCTGCCCGGCAACCAGGCGCTGGCGCTGGCCTCCGGCGAGCAGCTCTTCGTGGGCACGCCCACGGGCCTCGGCGCCATCGCGGGCAACCGCGTGCTTTGGCGCGTCACCGCGGGTGAGGGCAAACTGCCGCACCCCTGGATCACCGCACTCCAGCTGCGAGGCGATGAGCTCTTCATCGGCACCTACGGCGGCGGCGTCGCCCGCCGCACGGCTTCCAAGGCCAATCCCACCGGGGCGGGGCTGTTCGAACCCTTCCCGGAAACGGAAGGTCTGAAGGTCAACACGGGCTGCCTCGTGGAAGCGGGCGGCCGTCTCTACCTGGGCACCGATGGCAAAGGCCTCTACCGCCTCAGCGGAGATGGCCACCGCTTCCTGCCCGTGCGCGTGCCGCTGCCCTCGCCCCGGGTCACCGCGATCCTGCCTGGCAAGGATGCGCTCTACGTCGGCACCGACGAAGGGCTCGCCCGCCTCAACCTCCCCCTTCCGGATGAGGGAAATTGATATGCGCCGATTCCTGGGTTCCCTCGCCTTCCTCGCCGCCTCCGCGCCATCGCCCCTCCGGGCCCAGGCCGGATTGCTCGTGCCCACCAGCACGGGCCGACCCGACGCGCGCGTGCTTTCGCTGCGCGAGATGAGCATCGACATCGGCCTGGCCCGGGGCTATGCGCGCGTCAACGTGCGGCAGGTCTTCGAGAACCACACGAACGATATCCAGGAAGGCACCTACCGCTTCGCGCTGCCCGCCTCGGCGGCCGTGGGCGATTTCGCAGTCTGGGATGGCCTCCAGCGCATCCCCGGCGTGATCCTCGAGAAGAAGCGGGCCCGCGCCATCTACCAGGAACTGACGCGACAGCGCATCGATCCCGGCCTCCTGCAGCAGGGTGAGGAGGAGGATGGCGAGGCGGGAGACGGCCGGTCGACCCGGCCCTCCGGCGGCGCGCTGTTCTCCGTCACCGTGGCCCCCATCCCGGCCCACGCCACCAAGCGCCTGGAGCTGCAGTTCCAGCAGGAGGTGCCCTTCATCGGCGGCATCGGCGAGTTCCGCCTCGTGCTCCGCCCCCCCGATGGCGAAGCCCCCACCGCGCGCCACCTCACCGTGAAGATCTCTCTGGACGGGGCCTTCGAGGCCGTGCCCGCGGGCCTGCCCCTGACGGCGAGTGCCGACGGTGCCGCGTTCACCGGCGAGAACGTGCGCCTCGACCGCGACCTCGTGCTGCGCGTCCGCCCCAGGGGCGGGGAGCCCCTGCGGCTCACTGCCTTCCGCAACCCCGAAGGCGTGCTTCCCGAGGGCCTCGCGCTGGCGCCCTGGGAGCGCCCTTCCGAGATCCCGCCCGAGAAGGATGGCTTCTTCCTATTGGAGGCCCTGCCGGCCCCCGGCTCCAAGGTGAAGGCGGGACCTTCCGCCAAGGCCGGTCCTGCGGAACCGAAGCGCCCCGCGCAGGCGCTGGCGATCCTCTTCGACACCTCGCTGAGCCACCGCTGGGCCGGGTTGGAGACCGCCTACGCCCACCTCGTGCGCGCCCTGCAGTCCCTCGCCAGCGGAGATCGCTTCGCGCTCATCGCCTACGACCGGACGGTCGCTGAAAATGCGCGCCTCCGTCCCGCCTCCGCGCAGGATATCGAAGCCGAGCTCACGGCCCTGCGCTCGCGCCCCCTGGGCCCCGGCGCCAACCTGGGCGCGGCCGTGGCCGTGGCCCGCAAGCTGGTGGGCGATCAGGGCCGGATCCTCCTGCTCACCAGCGGCCAGGGCCTGCCCGCTTCCAAGTCCCTCAAGGCTACGCTGGGCGCCACTCCGCTCTTCGCGGCCGTGACGGTGGGCGAGGCGGGCGAGTCTCTGCGCGCCGCTTCGGCCCAGGTGCTCTCCAACACCGCCACGGAGATCGAGGGGGACCTCTTCTTCAAGCGCCTCCTTACGCCGCCGGAAGCCCCGGAAGCGCCATCGAAAAAGGTAGGTGAAGGCGGGAACGCCCCCTTCACCGTCACCGGCGGCGACCCGAAGCTGCGCCACATCTACTCCGTGCTCGTGCAGCCCATGGAACCCGGCAGCCTCTCCGCCTGGGTGGGCCGCTACGCCGTGCCGCAGCCCAAGGTGCGCGTGGAGCTGGCCTCCCCGCTCTTCAAGGATGGCAGGCTGGGCCTCGACGGCGCCTTCCCCGAGAAGGCCCTCGAGGCCCGCGACCTGCCCCGGCGCTGGGCCCGCGCCCGGGTGGACGACCTCCTCGCCCGCATCGAGGCGGAAGGGGAGCGGCGCGAATGGGTGGACGAGATCATCGAGCTCTCCAAGCGCTACAAGTTCATCACGCCCTACACGGCCTTCCTCGCGGCGCCGCGCTCCCTCCTCCGGCCTCGCCGCATCCAGCCCGGGGATCCCGTGCTCCGCGTGGAGTGCGATGAGGGCACCGCCTTCGCGACGGCCCTCTTCCCCTTCGGGCTGAAGCTGGATCTGGTGCGCCGCCCGGCGACCAACGTATGGGAGGGCCGCTTCCTCGTGCCCGAGGGGCTGAAGGATGGCCGCTACCCCGTGCGCATCCTCATGCGGGATCGCAGCGGCGCCCGCCTCAGTGAGACCAAGCACTACGTGCTGGATGGCAGGGCCCCGGAGATCCAGCCCCAGCTGCCCGCCACGGCGCAGGCCGGCGAGGTGCTGCGCGTGGAGGTGAAGGCCGATGAGGATGTCGTCCTCCTCACCGCCCGGCTCGGGGATGGCCCGCCGATCCCCCTGCGCTGGGATCCCGCGGCCAAGCGCAGCGTGGGCCTCCTGCGCATCCCCGCGGAAGCGCGCGGGGCGCAGGAGATCCTCTTCGAAGCCGTGGATGCCGCCAAGAATCGTGGATTCGCCCGTGCCGCCCTGGAGGTGAAGCCGTGAACCTCGCACCCCTCACTGCTTCCGCCCGCCGCTGGATGTTCCGGAAACCGATCCGTACCGCCGTCGTGGCCGGCCTCGCCGCCGTGGGCATCGCCGCGACCGTGCCCTGGACCGAGCTCACGGAGGCCGATTGGGTCTACGCCCTCGCCACGCGCTTCTCCCTGGTGGATGGCCATCGCGTGCACTACCCCACGCCCTCCGCGGAACTGGCCAAGCTCCTCGAGGGACGCGGCGAGACGTCGGCCCTGCGCCACCTCGCCGAGGCCCGGATGAGCCTGGGCGATCGCAAGGGCGCGCTCGCGGCCATGGAGAAGTGGGCCGCCGCCGAAGGCGCCCAGGCCTGGGATGAGACGGCCCGCTGGGCCGCCGGCCACAAGGAGATGGAAGCCGCCTTCCGCGCCGCGGAGAAGGCCCTGCCGGGGCTGCCGGAAGAGGCGCGGCTCGACCTCGCCAACCGTCGCATCGAGTGGGCGGTGCTCCACCCGGAGGCCGCCGACGCCCTCGCCCTGCGCAAGGCCCGCGTGGCCCTCTTCCCGGCGAATGCCCAGGCCCTGGAGGACTACGTCCGGGCCCTGGAAAAGGCGAATCGCCTCCCGGAGGCCGACGCGGCCCTCGCCGCCTCCCAGGCCCTGGGCCCGGAGCGGCGCCTGCTCCTGCGCGCCGATCTGCTGGCCTCCCACGGCGATCCCCGGGCGGCCTTCCAGGTGCTGGATGCCGCCGTGGCGGAACCCTGGACCATGGACTTCCGCCGCGCCTACGTGGCCCGGGTGGACAAGGGATCCCCCACGGCGCCCGCCGGCTGGCGCGGTACCCTGGAGGCCCGCTTCGATGCGGCCGCCCTCGTGCGCCTCGCCACCTATTTCGAAGGCCAGGGCCGCGGGGATGCCCTGGCGGATCTGCTCCGCCAGATGGAGCGACGCTACGGCCGGGAACTCACCCGCAAGGATCAGCTCCTCCTGGCCCGCCTCCACGGGGAGATCGACGCGGTGCCCGAGGCCTTCCGGGCCCGGCTCGCGGCCGCCCACCTCGGCAGCGCCGAGGACCAGCACGGGGATCTCGCCGCCCTCGCCCACCTCGCCCTCGGCGCGGGGGGACGTCCCCTCGCCTGGGGCACCTACAACGACGAATCCTACAAATGGGTGGCGAGCCTCGACCGCACGCCGGGCTTCTGGACCGGCGGCCTCTCCTTCCTCCTCACGGGCGAGGATTGGAAGGGCGCCCTGGCGCGCCTCGAGAACGAGAGCCTCTCCGATCGCACCTTCGCCACGGCCCGGATGCTGGCCGACGAACTCGTGCGCCGGGCGCCCCGCCATGCGGATCTGCCCGCCCTGCGCGTGGCCCTCATGCGCAAGCACGTGGAGCGCGGCGAGGGCAGGGCGGCTCTCGCCCTCCTGCCCCTCGTGGAAGCCGCGCCGCCGGCCATCGCCGACGAGGCCCGCCGCGTGGCCCTGCTCGCCGTCATTCTGGCGGACGTGCCGCTCGCCGAGGAGGTCCGCCTCTTCAAGGCCCGCCTGAAGCACCTCGCCCCCGATGGCACCCGGCCCCTGGCCCCGCGCGGCGCCCCCTACTCCAGCGGTTCGGAAGGCGAAGGGGACTACGAAGGTGCCTATGACGAGTCCCATGGCGAAGCCCGTCCCTGGGCGCGGCAGCGCCTCGCGCAGCCCTCCCAGACCTACGCCAGGCTGCTGGATGAAGGCCTCTCCCGCCTCGAGCACCTCAACCCCGACCACCGCGCCTCCCTGGATCTGATCCTCACGGAAATGGACCGCCTTCCGGACGACGAGCAGCTCTGGATGCAGCTCGCCTCCCGCCTGGGGAGCTGGAACTTGGATGACGAACTGGGCCCGCGCTTCGAGCGCGCCCTCAAGGCCTTCCAGGGCCCCGGCATCTGGGACAAGGCCGCCCGCTGGTACGCCCGCCGGAACCAGCACCAGGCCCTCCGCGGCCTGGCCCAGTCCGTGGCCGACCGCTTCCGCGGCACGGCCCTCTTCGCCAAGGTGAACGGCGCCGGCGACGTGCGCGTGGAAGTGCCCGAGCAGCCCACCGTGGGCGGCCGCGTGCGCATGGTGCTCTGGGCGGATTGGGTCCGCCTCAAGGCCCTGGAGCGCTTCCCCCACAGCCCCGCCGTCGTGCAGCAGGCCCAGAACCTCGTGGCCATGAGTGCTTACCAGAAGCGCTTCGATCCGGTGAAGGAAGCCCGGCTTCCGCACACGGTCACCGTGGTGCCCGACGCCCTCATGGAGGAACGCCGCTGGGCCATCCTCTTCGTGGACGCCAGCCAGCGCGAGGCCTGGTTCGAGGAGGCCATGCGCAAGGGCAACCTGGAGGCCCGCCTCGGGGCCCTCGAGGCCAAGACCGACCGCACGCCCGTGGAGGATCTCCTGCTCTTCGAGGGCTGGTGCCGCCTCTCCCGCTTCGAGCGGGCCATGGCCCCGGGCGATCGCCTGGCCGCCAGCTATCCCGGCGACGGCGCCCTCGCGCATCGCGTGCTCTCCCTGCACCGCTCCCTCAACGGGCTGGAGACCTCCCACGCCGGCCCGGCCATGGCCCTCGTGGCCCGCACGGCCCCGGCCCTGGAGGATCCCAGCAGCCTGTGGACCGAGCTCGGCGAGCTGGAGGAGGATCGCGGCCGTCCCCAGGCGGCCATGGAGATCTGGAAGCACCTCGCCGATGGCGAAGCGCGCAACCCCCAGCGCATCTCCGAGTGGTCCACGCTGCTCTGGGACTACCACCACGACAAGGAGGCCCTGGCCGTCGTCGAGGAGGGCCGCCAGCGCCTCGGCCGCCCGAAGTTCTTCGCCTTCGAGACGGGTGTCCTGCGCGAGAACCTGAAGGATCTCGACGGCGCCGTGCGCGAGTACCTGAACGCCCTGCGGCCCGAGGAGGCCCACGGCTTCGATTGGTTCGAGCAGGATCAGCGCTCCCTGCGCCGATTGGCGCAGCTCCTGGCCCGGGAGCGCGTCTATCGCCTCGTGGAGGCCCGCATCAAGGCCCTCAAGCCCGGCGTCGCCGAGGACGAGCGGACCCTGGCGGGCTACTACCCCCTGGCGGGCATCGAGCCCCCGGCCCCGGGCTTCGATTGGGATGCGGATTCCTGGATCGATTCGATGGACCTGCCCAACGACCCCGTGGGGCGCGGCCAGCGCGCGGAGCGCAAGGTGTCCGAGCGGCCCCGGGAGTACGACGCCATCCAGCGCATCGGCGATCTGCTCCTCGAGAAGACCCGCGAGATGGCCCCCCGGGCCACGGTGGTGGAGTTCGTGAACGCCGCCGACACTTGGAGCCAGCGCCTCATCGAGGCACGCTGGACGCCGGATCAGGCGATCACCTTCCAGAGCGGCCTCATGGCCCGCCGGGCGGCCCTGTCCCCCTCCGATGAAGATCGAATTCAAAAGGAGATGGCCCGCGCGGACTTCCTCTCCGGCAAGGGGCGCGCCGCGGAGGCCGACGCCGTGTGGGCCTCCCTGGATGCCCGCATCGGCGCCCTGCCCGAGGGCTCCGTGCGCCTGAGGGCCGAGGCCGGTCGCGCCGGCTACCTGGAGCGTGCCAAGGGCGTGGAGGCCGCCGCCGCCGAGTGGCGCCGCGTCACGGGCCGCTACCCCTGGAGCCTCGGGCTCCTGGAGGATCGCCTCGCCTTCCTGCAGCGCAACGCCAAGGGCGAGGAGGCCCGGGCTGCCTTGGAAGGCGTGCTGCCCAAGGCGGCCGCCGGCCATCGCGAACCCCTACTGGAACGCCTCACCCAGGAGTGCCTCGCCGCCCATGACCTGCCCCGCGCCCGCCGCGCCGTGCAGCTGCTCCTGGCCTCCGAGGGGTTGGACGATGCGCGCCGCCTCGGCGCCATCCACCTGATGGCCCGGCTCTCCCTCAAGGAGAATGCCGGCTGGGATCCCTATGCCTTCGCGAAGGTCGAGGCCGCCAAGCTGAGGCCGGAGCTCCACGCGGAGCTCTACCGCACCCTGGCCCGCGCCGTGGATCTGGAGGGCGGCACCGGCCCCGTCCCGGGCCTCTGGATCGAAGCCCTCAACCGCCGCACCGAGCGCGAGTGGGTGGAGGCCGCCTCCCGGTCCGCCAAACGCGCGGGTAAGGGCCCGGAGCTCCTCACCTTCTTCGAGAAGCAGCTGCAGCGCAGCCCCCGCGACGTGCGGTGGGCCGTGGCCGTGCGGGACATCCGGAAGGTCTACCACGATGTCGAAGGCGCCCTCGCGGCGGCCAGGGCCGCCGTGGCCGTGCGTCCCGAGCAGGAGATCCTCTGGCGCGAAGCCGTGGAGCTGATGGTGCGGGCGGATCGCCCCTTGGACGCCGCCGATTACCTGGAAGGCTGGAACAAGCCCCGCCTCGCCGATGAAGGCGTCGCCCGCTGGCGCGGTCAGCTCTATGCGCAAGCCGGCGATGGCGCTAAGGCCCTGGCCACGGAGCAGGCGGCCCTCGCCGCCTACCGCCGCGAGAACGCGGGGGATGTGAGCGGCCTTCAGGAACGGACGGCCCGGTCCGCCGAGCGGCTGCTGGAGTACGGCTTCCCGGATCTGGCCCTGCGCCTCTACTCCCCGAAGCACGATGCCCGGGATCTGGTGAACACCCGCCTCTCCCTGGAACGCCAGGCGCAGATCGCCCTGCTGAACAACCAGTTCGTGCGCCTGCTGGCCACCACGCCGGAGCAGGATCGCCGGGGCTATCTCGTCGGGTCCCTCGTTCGGCATGGGCGCGGGGATCAGCGGGAGGAGGTGCTCGCCCACATCCTGCGCAGCGTCTACCCCGTCAGCGGCCAGCCCTCGAATACGGCCCTCACCACCTGGTGGCCCGTCGCCCAGCAGGCGGAGCTGGAAGAGCCGCTCCGCATGGCCATCGCCCAGCGGCTCCTCGCGAACCGCCCCGGCTCCTGGCAGGCGGGGGCCCCCGTGGCCTTCCTGCAGGCCTTGAGCGCCTCAGTGGTGCACCATCGGAGCCTCAACGGCAACCGGTGGTGGGAACTCCAGACGCCCGACGTGGAGGGCCTCTGGGCCCGGGATCTCGCCCGCCGCGACCGCGGCGAGGAGCTGCTCGGCTTCGTGGAGCCTCGCTGGCAGGAACTCATGGCCCAGGTACATCAACCCTTGTGGATGACTACTTCCCTGAAGAGCATCGGTAAGGATCTTTCCGCCGACACTCCCCGCCAGCCCTGGTCCCTCTGGCTGGATGATCCCCGCGTGCTCGCCGTATGGGCCCGCGCCGTGGCGAACCATCCCGAGAAGGTGAAGGACCTCTCCGAGGTCATGGGCAACCGCGCCCTTTGGGACCGGTTCTGGGTGCTGGCCGCTCGCCACTGGAAGCCGGAGCCCCTGCTGGCGGCGCTTCCGCAAGACACGCGCCTCGCCTGGTTCAGGTTCTGGGAACCGGCGCTGCAAGCGCAGGATCCCGTGCTCGTCGCCCGACACCGCGTGGTGGAGCAGGTCACCACGGCGCTGGGCCGCCTCGTGCAGGGCGCGCCCGATGCCGTGAAGGACCCCCTCATCGCCAAGCTGCGCGGCCCCCAGACCGTGGGCGAGGTGCTGGGCAAGGGCGGCCAGTGGACGTGGCCGGAGTTCACGCCACGCCGCGACGCCAAGGGCGAACTCAAGGAAGAGGGCGATGATCGCGTCCTCGGCTCGGGCGTGGATCAGGGCCGCGTGCCCGGCGCCCTCTGGGGCGATCGCCCCGGCGAGGCCTGGTACGTGCTCGAGGCCCTCGCCCGCCATCGGCAGGGGGATGCCTCGGCGCCCTACCTCCCGCTGGATGCGCCCGTGCGCGGCGGCGAAACCAGCCGCACCCTGCTGGCCATGCGCATGGCCCGCGCGGAGCGGAACCTGCCCCTCGCCCTGGAGATCATGGGTCGCCGCCCTGGCGGCGCCCACGACCGCGCCTGGCTCGAGGGCCAGGTCGCGCTGCTCGTGGCCGCCAACCAGCGCGAGCAGGCCGTGGAGACCTTCGGCGCCTACGTGCTGGCGGCCCAGGCCAAGCTCACGGAAGGGGAGTTCCGCAGCCTCGCGGCCCTGGCCGAGGATGGGGGGTTGCCTACGACCCTGGATCTGCTGGATCCCAACAAGCCCGTGGGCCCCGCCTTCCTGGCCTACCTTCGGGACCTCCGCCCCGCCGAAGCCGCGCGCTTCAGCACCGCCGATCCCCACGGCTACCGGGCGGCCCTCGCCCACCGTTGGCGGGAGCGGGAGCCCCAGCTCGGTGCCGATCAGATCCGGTACTGGCTGAAGGAGCTGTGGGCCCACGACAGCGCCTCCCTGCCGCGCCGCGGCCTGGCGAAGCTGGGTGGGCCCTGGCCCCACGCCGCCGCATGGCTGGAGCGCCAGCCCGTCTCCGAGCGGCTGTCCGTGCTGAACGCCATGGAAGAGGCCCTCAAGCCTTCCGTGGCCAACCCCGAGCTCTTCGCGCGGCTGACCCATTCCGGCAGCGATGACGTGGCGGATCTTCTGGCCGTGCGCGTGCGCTTGGCCCGGGGCGAAGCCGCCGCCGCGCTGGCGCTGGCGGAGGGCATGCTCGCGGAGCTGCGCCGGGGCGAGTCCCTCAGCTTCTCCGTCCCCGAGCGCCTGGTGGAAGGGCCCGAGGGCGAGGGTGGGGATGAGTACCAGGCCCCCGAACGCCCCAGCGCGGCTGACGCCACCGTGGACCGCCTGCGGGCCTGGCTCAAGCCCTTCCGGGATGCCAAGGGCGCCGCGCCCTTCGAGGCGCGGATCCGCACCTTCCTGAGCGGCAAGCGCCAGGAGGGCATCACCCCACTGCCCGCCTGGAAGCTGGCCTTCGAACTGACCCCGGTGGCCGAAGCCCCGGCCCTCGGGCTGGAGCTGGAAGAGGCCTGGTTCCGCGGCGAGGTGCAGGCCGAGGAGCTGGGCGCGCTCACGGAGACGCTGGCCACCAGCCTCCCCGATCAGGCGCCGCGCTGGCTCGCCCGCTGGCCCCGGCGCCATGCCTTCGGCACCACCGCCCAGCGCGCCGCCGTCCTCGGGGTGCTCAAGCGCCCCGCGGACGGGGCCAAGGCCCTCTTCGACGGCCGCCGCCGCGCCGCCTGGGAGGCCCGCGAGGAGGTGCAGGCCTTCGACGCCTGGCGGCGCATGGGCGCGCCCGTGCCCGTGGATGAAAAACCGCCGCAGGCCTGGACCGAAGCCCTTCCCGCCTGGGAGGGCAAGGCCGAGGCCATCGTGGGCCCGCTCGGCACCCGCCTGAAGGCCCACCCCCTGGACGTGCTCTCCGCCCGGGCCGCCCTCCGCAGTCCGGCGGCCGGCGACGAGGATGCCCTGCTCCGCGCGGGGCTCGCCCTGGGCAGCACCTCCCGCCGCGATGGCGACGGGGATCAGCTCCTGCTCCGCGTCCGCGTGGCCCGGGGCCTCCTGCCCCGGTCCGCCGAGGCCGCGAACTGGGCCCTTGAAGGGGCCTCTCCGGAAGGCATCGGTCGCCTGCTCGTGCAGCGCCGCTTCCGCACGGCGGAGATCAACGGCGCCCTGGCGGATGCCGCGCGCATCGCCCGGAAGGTGAACAGTGAACGCGGGGTGCAGGAAGCGCTGAAGATCCTCTCGGATCGCAACGCCCCGAGCGTGAAGGCCCTACGCGCGGAGCTCCTGGTTCCAGAAGGACCGCCCAGCGCCTACCGCATGGTGGATGGCCGCCCCGCGCCCATCCGTCCCCGGGACCTCACCTGGTCCCTGCTCGCCAATGTCATCAAGGCGGAGGGCGTCCGATGATTCGCGCCATGGTGTTTTCAACCCTGACCACGCTCGTGCTCTTTGGACAGGCGCCCTTGCCCCTGCCGGAGGGCCCCGTGCGCCTCGTCATTCCCGAGGCCGCCGCCTTCGACGCGGCGCTGAGGGGCGGCTACCGGGAGTTCCTAAACGGGGAACCTCGGGAGGGCGATCCCCTCGTCACCGCCTGGCGGCGCACCCAGGTGGGCAGCAAGCTCGAGGACCAATGGGGCCGCCTCTCGGGCGACCTCCCCTGGACCTGGGAGACGATCCGCAAGCTGCAGCCCAAGGCCGTGGGCCTCGCCCTCCTGGAGGTGGGCCACCTCGAAGCGGTGCTCGTCATCGAGACGGCGCTCGCGCAGTTGCCCGTGGCGCTGCCCCAGGGCCGCACCCGCACCCACGGTGGCCAGTCCTACGCCCTCGTGACGCCGGGCGCCGCGGACAACAGCGAGGACAAGGATCGCCGCATGGGCCTCGCCTGGGCCCGCATGGGCGGCCGCCTCATCCTCGCGACCAGCGAACGCGCCCTAAAGCGGGCGCTGGACGAGGCCCTGGCGGGCCGGGGCTTCAAGCCCGCGTTGCCCGGCCTCGTCTCCATGGAACTGAACCTCGACGTGCTGCGCGCGGACCGCTACTTCCGCCGCGAGTTCCCCTTCCCCGAGGGGCCCGAGAAGGGGCGCATCCAGGCCGCGCTCCGCCAGGAGAACGGTCGCCTGATCGAAGTCCGCGAAGGGACGAACGAGCCGCGCAGGGGCGTGTTCTCCTTCCCGGGCGCGAACCTCGCCGCCGCCGGGTGGCAGGCCGAGGGCGAGGCCTTCTGGCCCACCTTCCGCCGGGCCTGTCTGGAACCCATCCCCACCTTGTCGAATGAGCCCGTGACCGCGCCGGGGCCCCTGCCCCTGGCAGGCCCCCAGACGGGCGATGACCGCTACGCCGTGGACTTCACCAAGCCCAAGGTGAGCGGCGGCGGGTCCAGCTCCGAGGAGGGAGACCTCGCTCCCTGGAGGGCCCTGCTGATCCGCCAGCCGGTGGCGAGCTGGGGCTACGCCATCACCGCCGATGGCGCACGTCGCATGGCCTTCCCCTGGCCCGCGAATCTGGACGGGGAATTCCTGGAAGCGTGTCGCGCCACCGTGGCTCGACGGGCCGGCCGCGCCACGGTGCACAAGGCCGGCGACACGCAGGAGATCCGCGTGGGCCCCGGCCTGCCGGCCCTGGCCCTGCGCCGCACCGGCGACCTGCTCTGGGTGGGCGCCTCCTTCCGGGAGCTGCAGGCCATGCCCCAACCCAAGGCCGAGGCGGACCTCGTCCGCTGGGCCCAGGTGGATCTGGGCGCGGTGCGCAGCGAATCGGCCCGCTGGGAGCGGGTGGAAGGCCCGGCCCGCCCCGAGCAGGTGCGCCCCCTCTCGGATCGCGTGCTCGGGCTCCTGGGCTGGATGCCCGCCACCCGCTCCCTGCGCGTGGAACGCCACCGCACGGCGGCGGGGTGGTCGGAGAGGGTGACCTTCGGGCCGGGGCAGTGAGTTCGGAAGGACTGAGGTGGATGCCTCCCCGAAGGTGCCGTGCCGCTTGCTCCGCCTCTGGGTGGGGGTGAAAGGCATGACGCAGAGGCGCGGAGACGCAGAGGCGCAGAGGATGGCATGGCTTACCTCCGGCTCCACGTTTGCCTTCATTTCTCTGCGCCTCCGCGTCCCATCCATCAACGTCGCTCACAGCGCGGTGAATACCTGTGAACCACCAAGACACCAAGGGCACCAAGGGGGCCTGACCCACCCCAGTCATCCCCTTCGGAGGCGGCGCCAAGCGGACCCTCGAGAGTCCTCTTGGCGCCGCCTCCGAAGGCAGGCCCAGCTTCGCTGGACCTGGGGCCGTAGGCCCGGATGGCCTTGCAGACTGGCCGAAGGCAGCCTGCTTTTCTTGGTGACCTTGGTGCCTTGGTGGTTCAAAAGGAGGCGTTCATGCCCCGGGGTGCCCTGCGGGGTGCGGGGTCTGCGCCGGGCCGTTTTCTTCGACCATTGGCGCGTGCTTGCATCGAAGCCAAATGAAGGAACGGATCCCCGTCTCACCCGCATCTCGTTCTGGCTGATGTTCGCCGGGTGCCTCGGAATGGGACCCATCCTCGCCCAGGAACCTGTGCTCCACACCTGGCGCATGGATCACGGCCACTTGGAGATCTCCGAAGGCGCGTCCGACTCGCCCCTGGCGGTGGGCTCCCTGCAGAAACCCTTCGTGGCCCGGGCCTGGGCGCACGCCCATCCGGACGCTCCCACGCCCCGCTTCGCCTGCTCTGGCGGTGGCGCCTGCTGGCTGAAGCCGGGGCACGGCGAGCTGGGCCTCGCCACCGCGCTCGCCCGCTCCTGCAATGCCTATTTCCGCCAGTTAGCTTCGGCCACGCCCCCCGAGGCCCTGGCTGAAGCCCTTGGGAGCGCGGGCTTCTCGCCGGCCCCCACCACGGCCGAGGAAGCCATCGGCCTCGCCGCCCCCAACCTCCTGCGCATCCATCCTTCCCGGCTGATGGAGGCCTATCGCGAGCTGCTGCGGGATCCCTGGGCCCAGGGCGAAGGCGTCCGGCGCGAGGTGCTCGCGGGGTTGCGGGAGGGCGCGCGCACGGGAACCGGGGTCGGCGTGGGGGCCTGGGGCCTATGGGTGAAGACGGGCACCGTCCCCCTGGATGCCCAGCGCACCGTGGGCTTCGCCCTGGCGCTGGATGAGGGGGGCCTGGCGATGCTGGCCCGCCTTCGCCCCGGCACCGGGGCCCAGGCGGCCGCGGCGCTGGCGGCGCCCCTGGCCGCCCGGCGGCCGGGCACGCCCGTGAAGCCTCCGGCGAGGGGCGACGTCACGGTGCGCCTCTTCGATCTCCTGCCTGCGACGCGCTTCACCGTGCGCAACGTCGGCACCACGCCCCTCCCCGATGGCCGGGGTTTCCTGGGCCCCGGGGCCTCCCGCCCCCTCCAGCCGGGGGATCGCGTGGGGCCGGGCCCGCTGGAGCTCCGTGCCGAGGCCCGGGGCCTGCGCCGCCGTTTCACGGGCCGCCTGCAGGTGGCGAATGGACGCCTGCTCGCCACGCTCTCCCGCCGGGCCTATGCGGAGGGCGTCCTCGCCGCGGAGCTGCCTCACGGTTCACCGGCGCTGCGGCTGGAGCTGGGCGCCGCCACGCTGCGCTTCCTCGCCCAGGGCCGCCGCCACGTGGACGCGGACGTCTGCGACAGCACCCACTGCGCCTGGTTCGTGGGGCAGGGCCCGCGGCTGGATTGGACGGATCCCGCCCGGGCCCGGGAGACCCGCGAAGCCGATCCGGCGCCCCTGGCCGATGCCGATTGGGAGCGCATCGAACGCATGGCCCTGGGGCCCGGCCCGTCGCTGTGGTCCGCCCACTGCGGGGGCTCGCCGCTCAGCACCCGGCGCGTGTGGGGATTTGGCGAGGCCACGGCAGCCCCCTGCCCGCGGCATCCAGGCCCAGCGGACACCTGGGTTCGCACCTGGGGCCGAGCGGAGCTGGAGAAGGCCTTCGGTCCGGGCGTCGATGCCATCGCCTTGACGCCGGAACCCGGCGTGTGGGGGTTAATTCTCACCCGCCACGGCGTGCGGAGGACCTTCGGCTTCGACGAGGCCCACCGCCGCATCGCGGGCGTGCTGGGATGGGATGCCCTGCCGAGCCCTGCGGATCGCCTCGAATTCACCGCGGAGGGCGTGCGCCTCCAGGGCGCCGGGTCCGGGCACCGCGTGGGGCTGTGCCTCGGGGAGTGAACCGATTCAGTAGCGCGCCAACGCCGCCTTCAGGACGCCGCGCAGGTGCGCCTTCAACCCGGCCGGACTTTCCACCACCGCATCGGCCCCGAACTGGAGGATGAATCGCGTGGGCGCGTTGAACTCCGTGGCCTTGAATTGGAGGAGCACGCCGGGCTGACCCTTGCGGGCCTCCACGAGCACCTCGGGCAGGGCGGGGGGCGTTTCGCGGATGAAGGCGGGCCAGCTCTCGCCGGTGATGCGCACGGCCACTTCGAAGGGGGGCTCGGCCGATACCCAGCCGCCGATCTGATAGTCCCGGGCCCGCTCCATGAGCGCGCGATCCGTGAGGATCCCCGCGCGGCCCGTGAGGCGGAGGGCCTCGATGCGGTTGAGCCGGAAGTGGCGGGGCGCCGACTGCTTCGTATCCCAGGCCAGGAGGAAGGCGCCGCCGGAGAACACGTCGTGGGTGAGGGTGTAGGGCACCACGGTGCGCGTGCTCTGGCGGCCGTTGGCCGCGATGTACTCCAGCTCGACCTCCCGGGGGCCGGAGGCGTCGCCCAGGGCGGTGAAGAGCCGCAGCAGCACGTCCCGATCCAGGGGCACCGCGTCATCGGCGGCGGCGCGCACGTTGATGTGATCCCGCAGCTGCTCGAAGAGCTGCTTGTCCCGGGTGCTGAGGTGCTGCTCCGCCAGCTCCCGCAGCGATTGCAGCGGCGAACTCCACGCGTCGCTGCCCGTGCCCTCCAGGGCCAGCAGGGCCACCTCCAGGGCCAGCCGTGCATGGGGCGTCACCTTGCTATCCCAGGCGGGCGCCTTCTCCAGCGCGAAGTGGATCACCGGCGCCTGGTTCCCCACCCGCTGGCGATCCTTCCCGAAGCGCGCGCCCTGGGCCTCCAGCACGCCGATGGCCCGATCGATGGTGCGGGGCGTCTTGCCCAGCGCCTCCGCCAGCGCGGCCTTGGCGATGCCCCTGGGGCCCGCGTCCCGGATGCGATCCAGGAGCTCCTGGAGGACTTCCCTGGCCACGAGCTTCCCGGTGTCGGGCTTGGGGGCCTTGAGGGGGCGGGGCATGGGTCCTCCGGGAAGGGGATCACCATCCCATGAATGGACATGGAATGTCCCATGCGCCCGTGGATGATGGAGGGTGGCGGGATCCCCCAAGGTCCGCCGAGGAGCTTCATGAGCTACGACCCCATCGACGGCGTGCTGCTGGATGATCCCCGCCCCGCCGTGCCCGGGGCCGTGAGTCTCATGCTGCACCTGAAGGTGGCCCGGAAGCTGGCGAAGGCGCAGGGCCTTCCCCCGCCGGGGTTGAAGGCCCTGCGATCCCGCGCCCAGGCCTGCCGGGAGCTGGTGGCCCACGGGCTGTTTCCGGAGACGGTCCGCGGCCTCCACGCCTTCGGCCTCGACCTCGGCCCCTTGAGGGCGGTCCATAGCCTCGCCAACCTCATGTCCCACCTGGAGTCCTACCTCGCCGAGGTGGAGGCGGCGGGCTACGTGGAGCCGGAAGTGGCCCTCTGGCGGGCGGTGGATCGGGAACTGGCGGGCGGGCGGGGCCTCTGGATCGAGCGCACGGTGGAGGATGGCCCGTTGAGGGTGGGGATGAAGGAGCTTTCCCCCGTGCGGCTCCGGGCCCTGGCCTGCCTGCCGGCGCTGGATGGCGCCATCTTCTCCCTGGCCACGGATCGCGGGGATTCCGGGCTCTTCGGCAGCGGCCAGCCCCTGGTGGATTGGTTCCTGGGCGGCCTGGAGGAGCACGGTGCCGGCCTGCCCAACACCCTCCACCTGGAGGCCCCCGCGGGCTGGGGGGAGGCGCCCTGGGCGCGGGCCCTGGGGGAACTCTTCGAAGGCCCCCTGGCCCTGGGAGAACACCGGGCGGTCTTCCAGCGAGCCCTGGTGGAGGGACCCGCGGATCTCCTGCGCCATGCGGTGGAGCAGGTCTGCGAATGGCTGGATGCGGGCATCGAGCCCGGGGGGATGACCCTCATCCACCCGGATCCCGCCGCCATCGCACCCCTCCTCGCGCCCTTGCTGGCGGAGGAGGGGGTGGCGCTCCAAGTGCGCGGCGGGCTCAGGCCCCTGCGGGACAGCCCCAGCTGGAGCCCCCTCTGGAGCCTGCTGACGGGCCTGCGGCGCCTGGATCCCTGCGCCCTGTCCGCGGGGCTGCGCGCCTCCCGGCAGAAGGACCTCCGGGCCTGGGCGGAGGCCCTCTCGGCCGCGGATCAGAACGGTCCCCAGGCCTTCGAGGGGACGCTCCTCCACTTGGGTGAACGGACGCGGGCCCGGGCCGAGGGGAGCTGGCGGCACCTGGCGGACCTCAGGGCCCATTCGGACACGGCCGCGGGCTGGGCGGAGCGCCTGGAGGCCCTGGCCGCCGACCTGAGCCTGCCCACGGATACGGAGGAATTCTATGGGCCCTTGGGCCTGCTGAAGGAATCGTGGGGCGTGGAGCCGTGGTCCTTCCCGGAGATGCTCCAGGCCCTGGAGGTCTTCCTGGAGGCGGCCCGCAGCGGCGAGGGGGTTTCCTCCGAAGGGGGCCTGCGCCTGCTCTCGCCGGAGGCCCTGCTCGACGGCTGGTCCGGGGCCCAGGCCACCCTTGTACTGGATCTCTCGGAAGGGGCCTGGCCCGCGCGCCCCGCGGAGAATCCCGACCTCGACGGAGCGCGCAAGGCCGCCCTGAACCGGGCCCTGCTCGCCGGTTCCCGCGGCGCGACCGCGCCCTTCCCCCCGGCGCTCCAGCGCTTCTGGCTGCCCCGCTGCGAGCCGGGCGACGCGATCCCCCGGGCCTTCCAACGGGAGGCTTACGCCTTCAGCAAGGCGCTGGCCCTGACGCGGGAACGCCTGGTGGCGCTGAGCCCCGCCCAGGATGAAGAGGGCCGCGTGAAGGCGCAGGGGCCCTTCTGGAACGCCCTGGAGGGCGCGGGCGAAGGTTCCCCCGATGGGGCCCGCTTCCACAGCCGCCTGCGCGAACGGTGGGAGGCGCTCGCCGCGGATCCGGTGCGCGAGGCCCGGGCTCGGGCCACCCAGGCCCGCACGGCGCCGGAGGCGCTGGGGGCGGAGGCCCCGGACTTCGACCGGAGCCCCGGGTTGCGGGAGCGCTGGATGAAGGGGCGCGCCGCCTTGAGCCCCACGGCCCTGGAGGGCCTGGCCACCTGCCCCTTCCGCTCCGTGGCCGAGCGGGCCTGGGGCCTTCAGACCTTCGATGCCCGCAGCCGCCTCCGCATGGCGGTGGGCACCCTCGCCCATGCGGTCCTGGAGGCGGCCCTCCTGCCCTTCGTGGGCGTGCCGGACTGGCCGGCCGCCTTCAGGGAGGCCCTGGGGCTCACGCCCGCGGCGGGGCCCGAGGACCTCCTGCCCCACCTGGAAGCGCTCTGGCGGGCCGGTGCCCCGGAATGGTTCGCGGCGCTGCGGGACGTGCCCGAGGAGCAGCACCCGGTGCTGGCCCTGGACGTGGAAGCCCTCTTGCCCAACCTCGCCGCCTACCTCCATGGGGAACTGGAGGCCGACGGCCCCACCAAGGATGAGCGGGCCTTTCTGGATCCGCAGGCGGCGTCGCTCACGGCGGGGTGGACCCGGACCCTCCTGGCCCTGGAGGGCACCCTGGGCCCCGTGGCCCTGGAACTTGCACCGGGCCGCACGTTGCCGGTGGATGGGAAGGTGGATCGGCTCGAGCGCTGGGACCACGCCGAGGGGCCCCGTTTCCTCCGGGTGGTGGACTACAAAACTTCCAAGGAGGCCACGCTTGCCGCCTATGCGGAGGAGGAGGCGCCCTTCGGGGCCCACCTGCAGATGCCCCTCTACCTGCTGCTGGCGGAGGCCCTGTACCCGGGCCTTCCCGTCACCGCCGCCCTCGTGCCCCTCCGGGAGGAATCGCCCAAGCCCGTCACCAAGCACCTCCGGGTGCTGGCGGCGGCGGGCCCCGAGGGGGCCTGGCGGGCGAAACTGCGGGCCAACCTGGCCCGACTGGACGAGCGCCTCGAGACGGGCGACTTCCCCCCCACGCCCGGGGATCACTGCACCCAGTGCGAGCTGGCGGCCCTTTGCGGGCGCCCGGTGGACGTGGGCGCCGATGGGGAGGAGGCCTGATGCGCACCCTCGACCTGCGGGATCCCGCGATCCTCGAACGCTCCCTGGTGGTGAGCGCCAGCGCCGGTTCCGGCAAGACCTTCACGCTCACGGTGCTCGTGACGGCGGCCTTGGGCCGGGGCGAACTCCACCCGTGGGAAGTCGTGGCCACCACCTTCAGCGAGGCCTCCGCCGCGGACCTGCGGGAGCGCCTGCTGCGCCCCCTGGACCTGCTCGCCGGGTTCGGTGAAGCCGCCTGGGCCGACATCCTTTCGCGCCTGGCCACGTCCGAACTGGAGGCGGCCCTGAAGGCCCACGCGGCGTCCCCCCGGCTGGCGAAGGCCGCCGGGGAGGTGGCCCTGGCCGCCGCCCACTGGGACGCCGCCCACTGGCGCAAGTCCCCCGTCATCGCGCAGGCCTTCTGGCGCAGCCAACGCCGGGAGGCGGAACTGCTCCAGGTCGCCACCCTCCACAGCCTGGCCCTGAAGGTGCTCGGGCAGGTGGAGGGCACCGACGATGCCCTGCATGACGTGGCCCATCCCGCGCTGCTGCGGCTCCTGCGGCAGACGGTGCGGGAGTCGCTGACCCTGCCGCCGGGGCATCCGGATCAGGGGCTGGCCCGGCGCGTGCTCGCCTGGGCCGAGCGGAACTGGGAGGACCTCTCCGCCGCCCACGATGGCCACCGGGATGCCCTGGGCCACCTCGCGCCGGAGGACCCGGCGCCCCATCGGACGGCCTTGATGGCTGCCCTGGCCGCGGCGCGGGCGGCCCTCGCGCCCTTTGCCGCGGAGCCGGCCTCGGCCCAGGACGCCACCAGTTCCCAGCGGCGGCACTTCAAGCCCGAGCAGGTGCTGGCCGTGCCTTCCGCCAAGGCCGACCTGGCCACCCTGCTGCGCTGGGCCGAAGCCCAGAGCGGTCGGGCCGACGCTTCGAAGAGCTACTTCAACCCCGCCTTCCAGGCGGCCCTCGGCACCTTCCAGCCCGTGGCCGATGCCCTGGAGGCCTGGATGCGGAGCCTCCTGGTGGGGGCCCTCCGCCGCTTCGAGGTGCGCAAGGTGGAGGAGGGCCTGGCCACCTTCGGCGACCTCGTGCGCCGCGCCCTGGAGGTGCTCGAACGGCACCCGGAGGCGCGCCTGGCGCCCAGGCTCCTGCTCGTGGACGAGTACCAGGACACCAGCCGGGCCCAGGACGCCTTCATCGAGGCCCTGGGCGCCGCGCGCCTCGTGCGGGTGGGCGACGTGAAGCAGGCCATCTACGGCTTCCGGGGCGGCGATCCCACGCTGCTGCGCGGGCACCTGCGGGCGGCCGGGGAGGGGGCCTTCCGCCTGCCCGCCAACTTCCGCTCCACGCCGGAGGTGGTGGCCCTGGCCAACCGCTTCGTGGACGAGGTGTGGCCCACCCTGGATCCCGAGGCCACGGACCTGGATGGTCACCAGATCGCCGCCGCGGCCCCCGGGCGGCCCGTGGGCCTGGTGCGCACCTCGGCGCCGGATTCCCGCGCGGACCTGCCGGCGCTGGCGGAGTGGATCGCGGGGCTCTCCCGCGCCGAGGGCTGGGATGATGCCCTGGGCCGCGCCGAGGGCGCCGGTCCGCGGCGCCGGGCCCTGCTGCTCAAGCAGCGCACGAAGCTGCCCCAGTTGCTCCGGCGCCTCAAGTCCCAGGGCATCCAGCCCTACGTGGTGGCCCGCTCGGGCTTCTGGGACAGCCCCGGCATCCGGCTGATCATGGCGGCCCTGGAGGCCGTGGCCCATCCGGAATTGCCGCGGCCCTGCGCCGTGCTCCTGCGCCAGGTGGTGGGCCTCCGGGATCCGGAGCTCGCCGAGCTGGCGGGGCAGGGCGGCGCGCGGCCGGGCCTGCCGGGATTGGGGATGCTGGATCCGGAGGCCCTGCCGGAGATCCACCGGGCGGGGGCCCGGGAGCTGAAGGGCTGGCTGGACTGCACCACCCAGGAACTGGCCGGCCGCTTGCTCCGCCACGGCGCGCTGCTGGAGGCCTTGGCGGCCTTGCGGGTGCACGGCGAGCTGGAGCCGCGTCGCGCCCGTCGGAACCTCGCCGCCTTCCTCGCGAATCTCCTCACCCTCCCCGCGAGTCCCGCCGTGGCCTATGCCCAGCTGGTGGATGACCGGGGCGGAGGCGAGCGGGGCGACCTGCCCGCCGCCGCCGAAGGCGCCGACCTCCTCATCCAGACCGCCCACGCCAGCAAAGGCCTGGAGTACGAGGACGTGATCCTGCCCCTGCTCCATGGGCATCCCCGCACCCTGAAGAAGGGGGACCTCCGTTCGGATCCGGAAAGCGGCGAGCTGCTTCTGGCCTGGAAGCTGGGGAACCACGCCGGCGCCGCCTACACGGCCCTCAAGCCCCAGCTGGAGCGTCGCCAGCGGCAGGACGACCTGGATCTCCTCTACGTGGCCCTCACCCGCGCGCAATCGCGCCTCTGCCTTCTGCTGCAGGAACCCAAGGATGTGAAGGCGCCAGAGGACTCCAAGACCTGGGCCCAGTGGGGCCAGCACCTCGCTTCGGCCCACCCGGAGCTGTTGACGCTCAGCGCGCCGCCCGCCCTCGCCCCCCCCGCCCTGGAGCCCCCGCCGTCGCCCGCCCCGCCCCCGGCGCGGGCGCCCTTGGTGGAGGCCCTTCCCCAGGCAGGCCCCCACCCCGGCGAAGCCCGGGCCCGGAGCCGCGCGCGCGAGGAGGGGGAGGTCATGCACGCCTTCCTGCGGGACCTCCTCGTGCGCTGGGAGGACCCGGCGGCCTTCCAGGCCTGCCTGGAGGTCGCCCCCGCCATCCCCCGATCCCGGGATCGCGCCCTGCGCTTCCTCGCGGCCTTCGAGGCCCGGGGCTGGCGGCGCCTCCGCCGCCGCACGGAACTCCCCCTCGAAGGGGCCGCGGCCAGCGGCGGCGTGGGTCGCGCGGATCTGGTGGTGTGGGAGGCGGATCGCATCCACCTCCTCGACTTCAAGCACAGCCTCGGCTTCGGGCCGGAGGAGCTGGAGGTCTACCGCGCCCAGCTCGCTCGCTACGCGGACGTGCTCGCCCGCACCTCGGGCCTTCCCGTTTCTCGCTGGCTCGTGCCGCTCCGCGCCCCCGAGGGCGAGGCGCTGTTCGTGGCCGTGGAGGGGTAGCCCGGTACCGGCTTAGGCCGCCGAAGAGGCCGCGGCCGCGCCGCCCTCCCAGCCGGGCACCACGAGGATGGGCAGGCCGTGGGCCAGGGCCGCCTCCCGCTCGCGGCGGATCCCTTCCGTCACGGCCTCCCCGTTCTGCAGGAGCGCGTCGCAGAGGCGCACGAGCTTCTCGCAGCTGGCGAGCACCTGGCTCCGCACCTGATGGCCGCGGGGCCCGCTCTCATCGACGAAGGCGAAGTTGCCATGGGGCACCACCAGGGTGGCCTTGGGCAGCACCGACTGTACCCACCGCGCCCGCACGAGCATGGCGGCCTGGTTGGCGCGGATGGCTTCAGGGCTGCCGTCGCCCCGCAGGGGGCCCGCGAGGTAGAGCACGGGGGCTTGTCCCTGGAAGCGCGCCTGCAGGGCCTCCCAGGCCCGGAGTGACTCGTCGAGGCGCCGGGTGAGGGCCGCATCGGGACCCGCCCGGTGCAGGGCAGCGGGGGCCCAGCCCAGAGCTGTCGCCAGTTCGCCCAGGCCATGGCCGATGGGCGCCTCCCCGAGCAGTTGCCGGGCCCGCACGAAGGTGCAGTCCCACTGGATCGGCGGAAGGGCGAGGCCCTCGCGCTGCGCCCAGGCCTCCAGGAAATCCCGCTCGAACACGGCCTGATGGGCCACGACGCGCACCGGGTCGGAGCCCAGCACGCGGAGCAACTCCAGGAGCGCCTCCCGCCCCGCCCGGCCCTTCGCCTTGAGCTGCTCCTGGGAAAGCCCGTGCACGCGCTGGGCGGCCGCCTTGGAGGGCGGTGCGTCGGAGACGAGTGCGTCGAAGGTTCCCTCACCCCGGAGTCCCACCTCCACCACCGCATCCCGGAAGGGATCGAGGCCCGTGGTCTCGAAATCCAAATAGAAGGTCGGCAGCGGCATGGATCCTCCGTGAGGTGGATCCCTACCTTCAGGGATAGGGGTGGACAACGGGTGTCCAATACTTGGGCCGTGGGGCCGACCTACTTACCCAGCTGCTTCCGCCGGTCCAACTCCAGGGAGATCTCCGTGCGGAGGGCCATGAGCACCTTGGTCGTCAGCCCCTCGATCACCTCCCGGTTGACGAGGTGGGGGCGGGGCTCGAGGGGTGTTTCCGCGGGCGTCTTCGGAGCCTTCCGTTCCTTAGGCATGCCCCAGGGTAGTCGAGTAGGCCCCACCCGGGAATTCCCGGGCGTTCGGGGCCCCCCGTGGGGAATGGAATGGGGTCGGTTGGGGCGGGCCCAGGTTCACTCGATGGCGGCCTCCCGTGGCGCCTCGCGGATCCGGGCGGCGCACTCGGGGCAGATTCCGTGGGTCCAGGTGGCCCCGGAGTGGCGGCTCACATAGGTCTCGAGCTGCTCCCAATAGCCCTGGTCGTTCCGGACCTTCTTGCACCACGCGCACAGGGGAAGGAGCCCCTGCAGCTCCTGCACGCGGGCCAGGGCCTCGCGCAGCTCCTCCACGAGGTGCCGTTCCCGGTCGTAGAGCCTCTTCATGCGGAGGTGGTTCCGCACCCGGGCCTTCACGAGGCTGGGATTCACCGGCTTGGTGAGGTAGTCCACGGCCCCGGCTTCGAAGCCCTTCGCCGCGTCGTCCTCCTCCCCCTGGGTGGTGAGGAAGAGGATGGGGACTCCCGCGAGCCGCTCCTCCGCCTTCAGGCGGCGGCACACCTCGAAGCCGTCCATGCCGGGCATGACCACGTCCAGCAGCACCAGATCCGGGGGGATCCGCCCGGCGATCTCAAGGGCCTCGGCGCCGCTGGTGGCGAAGAGCACCTCGCATTCCCCGGCGAGCGCCTCCCCCATCACCAGGACGTTGCTGGGAAGGTCATCCACGATGAGCACCACCGGCCTAGGTTCCATGGGCACCTCCCGCTTCCGCCACGGCGGGGGCCGCGAGGGGCTCCAGGGCCGCCAGGAGCCCCCGGGCCCGGGCGAAGTCCAGCTCGTCCAGGGCTTGCCCCAGGTTTTGGGCTTCGGCTCCGAGGCCTTGGGCCACCAAAGCATTGCGGATGGGGGGGAAGGCGTGCAGGGTTTCCAGGCTGTTGCGCGCCAGCATGGCGCTCAGGTTCCGCAGGCTTTCCGGAAGGGGAAGGACCCTTCCCTCCATGGGGGCCGCCCCCGGTGGCTCCGGGGCCTCGGGCCCTTGGAGGAACGGGGCGAGGAGGGCCCCCAGGAACTCCACCGAGAGGGCGGCTTCCGCGACCTTCCCGGCCTTGGCCGCCCGGTGGATCCGTCCCGCGGCCTCGGCCACCTCCACGGCCCCCACGTTGGCCGCGGCGCCTTTGAGGGCATGGGCCCACTCCGCCAGCCCCGCACCATCCCCCGTGCGGGCCGTCTGATCGATCCGCTTCAGGATTTCGGCAGACTCTTCGCGGAAGAGGTGCAGGATGCGGCGGCGGAGGTCCGGATCCGCGAAGAGCTCGGGAACCCGGCCCCCGAGCCGCAGCCCGGGTACCCGTTGCGGCGCGGGTTCGACGGGCCGGGTAGCAGCCCGGGGCGCCCCCATCGCCACCCGGAGGTGGCGCCCCAGAGTCGTGAAAAGCAGATCCGGATCCATGGGCTTGGTGAGGTAGTCGTCCATGCCCGCTTCCAGGCACTCGGCCCGCTCGGATTGGAGGGCGTGGGCCGTGAGGGCGAGGATGGGTGGATGGGGCCCGAGGCGCTCCCGGATGCGTCGCGTGGCCTCGATTCCGTCCATGACCGGCATCTGGAGGTCCATGAGGATCGCGTCGAAGGCCCCGACCGTGGCCGCCTCCACGGCTTGGCGCCCATCCATGGCCACCTCCACCTCCAACCCCGCCCGCCTCAGCAGGTCCTCGGCCACCATGCGGTTCACGGCATTATCCTCCACCAGGAGGATGCGCGTCCCGGCTGGGAATGGGAGGGATTCCCCGGGGATGGGGGTCGCTCCCCCTTTCCCCGCCCGGCCCAACGCGGCCTGGAGGACGTCCAGGAGCGCGGAGGAATGGAGGGGCTTGAGGAGGAAGTCCACGATTCCGAGCCCGGCGGCCCTCCGGCGGGCCTCGGCGACGTCGTAGGCCGTGACGAGGAAGATCAGGGGCCGCTCCTCCGGCCCGAGAACCTCCAAGATGCGCCGCGCGGTATCCAGCCCATCCATGCCGGGCATCTTCCAATCCATGAAGACCAGATCCGGAAGGGGGTTTCCCGCCGCGCGGCGCTCCGCGAAGTGGGCCAGGGCGGCCTCCCCCGAGGCCACCGTGGAGACGGCGGGGAGGAAGGGCCGGAGGGCCTCGGCGAGCAGTTCCCGGGAGCTGGCGCTGTCGTCCACGACGAGGGCCTCGAGGGGCCGGAGGGGGGGCAGGACTTCGGATTCGGTGGCCGCTTCGCAGGGGAGGCTCACCGTGAAGGTGCTGCCCCGCCCGGGCTCGCTCTCCACCGCCAGCTCCCCGCCCATGAGGCCCACGAGCTCGCGGCTGATGGCGAGCCCCAGTCCCGTGCCCCCGTAGCGCCGGGTGACGGAGGCGTCGGCCTGGGTGAAGGGCTGGAAGAGGCGGGCCCGCTGCACCTCGTCCATGCCGATCCCCGTGTCCCGCACCTGGATTCGAAGGCGCGGGGCCTGGCCCGGTTCCTGGACCGGCTCGAGGCCGAGGTGCAACACGACTTCACCGACCTCCGTGAATTTGAGCGCATTGCCGACGAGGTTCAGAAGCACCTGCCGGAGGCGCTGCGGATCTCCCCGGAGGCTCCGGGGCACGCCGGGATCCCAGAACATCCGGAAGGCCAGCCCCTTCGCCTCGGCCTCATGGCGGACCTGGAGGAGGAGCGCCTCGCACAGGGCGTCCAGGCGGTAGGGCAGGCGCTCCAGGGAGAGCATCCCCGCCTCGATCTTGGACATGTCCAGGACGTCGCTAAGCAGGCTCAGCAGGGCCTTGGCGGAGACCTGGATCTGGTCCAGGTACTTGCGCTGCTGAGCCGTGAGAGGCGGCGTGGTGGAGACGAGGTGGTTGAGGCCCACGATGGCGTTGAGGGGGGTGCGGATCTCATGGCTCATGTTCGCCAGGAACTGGCTCTTGCTCCGGTTCGCGGCCTCCGCCGCCTCCCGGGCCCGTCGGGAAGCCGCCTCCGCCTCCTTCCGCAGGGTCACGTCCCGGGCCACCGCATACACCTTCCCCTCGCTGGGAAAGGCCCGCCACTCCATCCAGCGATAGGAGCCATCCCGGCACCGGTAGCGGTTCTCGAAACCGGCCGCCTCCCCCCCCGCCGCCAGCCCGGCCATCACCCCCAGGGTGGCTTCCCGATCCTCGGGGTGCACGAAGCCGAGGAAGGGCTGCCCTTGAAGCTCCTGAAGCGGATGGCCGAGGGCCCGCTCCCACTCAGGGTTCAGGCGGAGGAAGCGCCCCTCCAGGTCGGCGATGCAGAGGAGGTCGAGGCTCCGGTTGAAGTAGTGCTCCAGCTCCTCCGTCTTCAGTCGCAGGTCCGTCTCGGAGCCCTGCAATTTCAGGGTGGCCCGCCGCAATCGGCCGTGGGTGAAGCTGAAGAGGAACCCCATGAAGAGGAACATCAGCAGCGAGGCGAAGGGGAAGGGCTGCTCGGGGTGGAGGAAGTTCTCCGGGCGGAAGAAATACCACCAGGCCAGGAACGTGGAGAGGGCCGTCGCCCCCAGCCCCGGCCAGAACCCGGCGATCCAGGAGCTGAAGAAGACGGTCGGGTAGAAGAGGAACCAGGCGAAGGGCTTGACTTGGGGCCACAGGACGATCTGGAGGGCGCAGGCGAGGAACGGGGCCGCCAGGGCGGCGGCCACTTTGAGCTTCAGGATCCCGGGTGAGACTCCGGGCGACCTGGGTAAGGTGGCGGCAAGCTTTGGCGGCACGATGACCTTCACTGCCGAGGGCTCAGCGGGATCAACTTCCCCTCCAAGGGGAAACCTGTCAACGCTCCGGGGCCGCACCTGTGACGGCCGTTCAAAGCGCTACGTTCGGGATTGGGCTCGCGGGATCAATACCGGTAGATCGCCGAGGAGAGTGGCGCCAGCCCACCCCGTGGCCGCCCAGGTCCTCGACTTGGAGCCCGAGGTGGAAGCAGCCGCCGCCCTTGAACCCCGCCCCTGGCCCAAAGATCTCAAGGATCAGCTCGCCGTCCTTCGGGCCGTGGTCACCGCGGCCCCCACCTTGTGGACCCTGGAACAAATCCCCCAGGCTTTCAAGAGCCGGGGGCGCTTCCGGGAGAGCCTCGCCAGTCATCTCGATTTACTCACCGACCTCGGCATGATCGCTCGCGTTGACACGACCGACGGCCCACGTTGGCATCGGCCGCAGGCGGTGGGGGCCTGGCGAGGGCCCATCGCATTCCAGATTTCGGCGTGGCCGCTCTTGGAGAGAGGAACCCCGGTTCAGCGCGATTCGGATTTGGTCCACGGATAACGGGGGCCGGGTGGTTCACTCTGCTTCACCGTGGAACGCCTGCGTTCGGGAAAGGGTTTGCCCGATGGTTGCCCGATGAAGGGCCTTCGCCGACGCGCCATGCCGAGCAAATACAAAAAACCCCTGATTTCTCAGGGGGCTTACCTGGTATGGCCAACGGGGTTCCCTCCACGTCACCCGCTGCGGCTGCGCCTTCGCGCTTGACGTTCCGGCCGCAGGGCGACTAGGCGCGGGGCTGCGCTGCGCGCACCAGTTCGCACGCTCGCGCGTGCTCCACCTTCCCCAAGTCGCTGCCGATTCGAACCCCGTTGGCTCTGGGGTGGGTACGGAATTTCGCAGGGAAATATTTGGGGTCTCGAATCCGGCCCGGGCCAACGGGGTTCCCTCCACGTCACCCGCTGCGGCTTCGCCTCCGCGCCTGACGTTCCGGCCGCGGGGCGACTAGGCGCGGGGCTGCGCCTTCGGCGCACCGGCTACGCACGCTCTCGCGTGCTCCGCCTGCCCCTACCCGCCAAGTCGCTGCCGATTCGAACCCCGTTGGCCCTGGGGAGGGTACATAAACAACTCGGCCACCCTTTCGGGTGGCCTTGAACCTGGTAGGGCCAACGGGGTTCGAACCCGTGCTGCCGCCGTGAAAGGGCGGTGTCCTAACCACTAGACGATGGCCCCAGGGTGTTGCGGTGGTGGGCCCAGCGGGATTCGAACCCGCGACCAACGGCTTAAAAGGCCGCTGCTCTACCGCTGAGCTATAGGCCCGTGCCAATAACGCACGGTCCCAGTATTTTGCCATGGATCCGGGGGCTGGACAAGGACGGATCCTTTCCATAGACCCCGGAGCGCGCATGCGCGTTCCGGGGGGACAGCTGGAGCCGGAACGATCCTGCGGCTAATCCAGGATCTCGGCGAGGAAGGTGCCGGGCCAGGAGAACCCTTCGACGCGATCGGGGCCGGTACTGAGGTAGGCGATGGGCACTTCCACGGCTTCGGTGAGGGCTTCGAGGTAGACCTTGGCCTCCTCGGGGAGCTGGGCCATGTCGGTGATGCCGCGGGTGGTGGTCCAGCCCTTGAACATCTTCACCTCGGGCTTGAGGCCTTCCCACTCGGAGATGCAGCCGGGGAGCTTGGTGGTGAGCGTGCCGTTGGCGTCGCGGTAGCCCGTGACGAGGCCCACTTCCGGCAGGCCGTCCAGCACGTCCAGCTTCATGATGGCGAGGCCATCCACGCCGTTGGTGCGGCAGGCGTGGGCGGTGACGGGGGCGTCGAACCAGCCGCAGCGGCGGGGGCGGCCCGTGGTGGTGCCGAACTCGCGGCCCACCTGGCGGATCTTCTCGCCGGTCTCATCGAGCAGTTCGCTGGGGAAGGGGCCGGCGCCCACGCGGGTGGTGTAGGCCTTGGCCACGCCCACCACGTGCTTGAGGGCCTTGGGGGGCAGGCCGGTGCCCGTGAAGAGGCCGCCCAGGCTGCAGTTGGAGCTGGTGACGAAGGGGTAGGTGCCGTGGTCGATGTCGAGCAGGGTGGCCTGGGCGCCTTCGAAGAGGATGCTCTCGCCCTTCTCCCAGGCGCTCATGAGGTTGCCCTGGGCATCGCCGATGTAGCGGAGGAGGGGGGCGGCGGTCTGGATGAGGCCTTCCACGATGGCTTCCAGGCTGGGCAGGTCGCCCACTTCGGCGCCCAGGCGCAGGCGGACTTCCTCGTAGCCCTGGCGGATGCGGTCGGCCAGGAGTTCGGGGTGGCGCAGATCGCCCATGCGCACGCCCATGCGGGCGGCCTTCATCTCGTAGGCGGGGCCGATGCCGCGGCCCGTGGTGCCGATCTTGATGCTCTTGTTGGTGGCGCCCTCGCGCCACTTATCCAGTGCGATGTGGTGGGGCAGGATCAGGTGGGCCTTCTCGGAGATGAGGAGGCGGTCGGAGAGGTCGAAGCCGCGATCCTGAAGCCGGGCCAGCTCCTGGTTGAAGACCTCCAGGTTGAGCACCACGCCGCTGCCCACGGTCAGGAAACAGCTGGCGTGCAGGGCGCCGCTGGGCACCTGATGCAGGGCGATGCTCTGGCCGTTCACGACGACGGTGTGGCCGGCGTTGTTGCCGCCCTGGAAGCGCACGACGTGGCGATAGCGGGCCGCCAGGATATCCACCAGCTTGCCCTTCCCCTCGTCTCCCCACTGAAGACCGAGGATGGCCAGGTTTTCCTTGCGTTGGCTCATGGTCCGCTCCGAACCGATCATTCTACCCCGAGGGAAGTTGCTTGAGGTCATGCAAATGCCGATAGTGAAGGCAGGGCATGGGGTTGCCTTCAGCGCTAACCTTTAGATGAAGCGACCGGAACCCAACGGGAGCCGATCGCATCCAGCCCCTGAAAGGGTGTCCCGTGTTCGAAAAATTCACCGAAAAAGCCCGCCGGGTCATGTTCTTCGCCCGCTACGAGGCCAGCCAGTTCGGTTCCGAGAGCATCCAAAGTGGGCACCTTCTGCTGGGCCTTCTGCGCGAATCGGAAAAGACCAGCACCCAGCTCCTGGAGCGCATGGGCGTGCAGGTGGGCTCCCTGCGGGAGCGACTCGTGGCGGCCCTCACCCCCAAGGACCGGAAGGTGGTGCCCAGCTCCACCTCCATCGACATCCCCATGGAGGAGGAGGTCAAGCGCATCCTCCAGCACGCCACCAGCGAGAGCGGCAAGCTCAACCACAAGCACGTGGGGGCCGAGCACCTGCTCCTGGGCATGTTGAAGGAGGAGGGCAGCCTGGCCGGCCGCCTGCTGCGCGAAGCCGGGGCCGACCTCATCGCCGCCAAGGAGATCCTCCTGGAGAGCACCAAGGAGGAGAAGATCGCCAAGAAGAAGAAGGAGCACCCGCTCCTCTCCGAGTTCGCCCGCAATCTCAGCGAGATGGCGGAGCGGGGCATCTTCGACAACCTCATCGGCCGGGATACGGAGATCGAGCGCATCATCCAGATCCTGTCGCGCCGCCGCAAGAACAACCCGATCCTGCTGGGCGAGGCGGGGGTGGGCAAGACGGCCATCGTCGAGGGCCTGGCCCAGAAGATCTACGAGGGCGCCGTGCCGCCCACCCTGGCGGACAAGCGCATCTACGCCCTGGACCTGAGCCTCGTCGTCGCCGGCACCAAGTACCGGGGCCAGTTCGAGGAGCGGCTCAAGAGCATCATCGCCGAGGCCTCCAAGGACCCCAGCGTCGTCCTCTTCATCGATGAGATCCACAGCCTCATCGGCACGGGCGCCGCGGAAGGCAGCCTGGACGCGGCCAACATCCTCAAGCCGGCCCTGAGCCGGGGCGAGATCCAGTGCATCGGGGCCACCACGCACAAGGAATACGTGAAGTACATCGACAAGGATCGCAGCCTCGTCCGTCGCTTCCAGCCCGTCACCGTGAACCCCCCCGACGAGGCGGAGAGCATGCGGATCCTGGAGGGCATCCGGAACCGCTACGAGCTCTTCCATCGCGTGAAGTACCCCCAGAAGACCCTCGAGGCCTCCGTCTACCTCTCCAACCGCTACATCACGGACCGCTTCCTGCCCGACAAGGCCATCGACCTCCTGGACGAGGCCGGGGCCCGGGTGAAGCTGCGCGTGGGCGCGGGCGGAACCCAGGGCACCAAGGTGGAGGACGAACTCCACCGGGTCATCAACGAGATGAACGAGGCGGTGCTGAGCCGGGACTTCGAGAAGGCCGTGCTCCTCCGCCAGAAGGAGCTGCAGCTCCGCGAGCAGCTGACCCAGACCCGCTCCGAACTCACGGAAGAGGACTACGCTCGCTTCCCCGAGGTGACTGAAGCCGACATCGATGACGTGGTGGCCTCCTGGACGGGCATCCCCGTGAAGGCCCTGAAAAACGAGGAAAAGCAGAACCTCATCAAGATGGAAGCCCACATCAACACCCGGGTCATCGGTCAGGAGGCGGCCGTGTCCGCCGTGAGCCGGGCCGTGCGCCGGGCCCGGACGGGCCTCAAGAACCCCAACCGGCCCATGGGTTCCTTCCTCTTCCTGGGCCCCACGGGCGTGGGCAAGACGGAACTGGCCAAGACCCTGGCGGCCTTCCTCTTCGGGGACCCCAAGAAGATGATCCGCTTCGACATGAGCGAATTCATGGAGAAGCACGAGGTGAGCAAGCTGCTCGGGGCCCCTCCGGGGTACGTGGGGTATGAAGAAGGCGGCATGCTGACGGATCGGGTTCGCCGCAACCCCTATTGCGTGCTGCTTTTCGATGAGATCGAAAAGGCCCACCCGGATATGATCAACATCCTGCTCTCGATCTTCGACGATGGGCAGGCCACGGATGCCTTCGGGAACCAGGTGGACTTCAAGAACACCATCATCATCATGACCTCCAACGTTGGCAGCCGGGAGCTGCTCTCCGACAAGAGCCTGGGATTCGTGGAAGCGGACCCCAAGGCGGACGCCAAGTCCGGGGACGCCATGAAGGTGCTCAAGCGGACCTTCCCCCCGGAATTCCTCAATCGCATCGATGAGATCGTGGTGTTCAACCGGCTCGGGGATGAGGAGATTCGCGGAATTGTCCGGCTGCTCGTGGAGGATGTGAATCAGACCCTCGTCAAGCACAAGCTCCACGTGACCCTCACCGACGCCGCCGTGGACCACCTGGTGAAGACCACCGTGCGGGATCGGGCCTACGGGGCCCGCCCCCTCCGCCGGGCCATCCAGAAGCATGTGGAAGATCCCCTGGCCGAATTGATGGTCGGGCAGGAAGAAGTGCCCTCGGGTGAGGTACGATTTGATCTGGAGGGCGACAAACTCGTCCCCACCCTGGTGGAAGGCTCCAACCAGGAATCGCAGTTGGTTGGGGTCCACGAATGAAGCAAAGACAGGGATGGGGAAGCCGGGTACCGGCCCCGGTTAAGGAAGGCCTGCGGGCGGCTGTGCTGCTCTCCGGCCTTGGGTTTTCGGCTCCACTATGGGCGCAGGAGCCACCGCAGGCCTCCGGGCCCGAGATGGAGACGATCTCCGAGATCAAGGTGAGGGGCACGCAGAAGCTGTCCGCCGAGACGGTGGCCTTCAAGGCCGGGGTCAAGGTGGGCGATGACATCCGCAATGTGGATTTCACCGCGCTCCTGGAGCGGCTCTGGGCCAGCAACGCCTTCGACGACGTGAAGCTGGACGTGGAGGAGACCGACAAGGGCTCCATCCTCATCATCACGGTCAAGGAACGGCCCATCATCAAGGAAGTCGACTACCGGGGCGGCACGGAGATCGGGCTCAGCACCCTCAAGGACAAGATCAAGGAGAAGAAGCTCGAGGCGAAGGCCGACAGCGTCTACGACCCCGAGATCGCCCGCAAGATCAAGAACCAGATCGTGGAAATCGCGGCCGAGAAGGGCTTCCGGAACCCCGTGGTCGACGTGGTCGTGGAACCCACGGGCCCTGGGGTCGCGCGGCTCGTCTTCGACGTGAAGGAAGGCGGCAAGGTCCACATCTACAAGGTGAAGTTCCGCGGGACGAAGAAGATCAAGGATGCCAAGCTCCGGGCCGCCATGGAGAAGACCCGGCAGCACTGGATGTTCTCCTGGTTGACCTCCCACGACCTGCTGGTGGACAAGAACCTGGAAGAGGATCTGGAAAACCTCAAGAAGGCTTACTGGCGCCTGGGGTACAAGGACGTCTTCATCGGGAAGCCCACCATCACGGTGGAGGACAAGACCTCGGCCCGCCAGAAACGCAAGAACGAGAAGCGGATCAAGGAAGCCCGGAGCCCCAAGTACGACCTGCGGGCGAGCCTGGAGATCCCCATCCTCGAAGGCGATCAGTTCTTCGAAGGCACCTTCAAGGTGGAGGAGGCCAAGCTCTTCAACGAGAAGTTCTTCAAGCAGAAGTACGCCGAGGCCAAGCGGGATAACAATTCCATGCTGAAGAAGTTCTTCGGCATCAAGCCCTCCCTCGATGCGCCCGCCGCCACGAAGAACATCCCCTTCGATCTGGATGCCGTCGCGGAGGCCCAGAAGAAGATCAAGGAAGCCTACGGCGACAACGCCTACATCCGGGCCAACACCGATCGCACCCTCACGGTCCGTGAGGAAGGCGGCGTCAAGAAGGTGGACGTGGCCCTCAAGGTGAAGGAGGGGGAACGCCACATCCTCCGCCGCCTCGAATTCGAGGGTAACTCCACGACGAAGGACAAAGTGCTGCGCCGGAGCCTGCTGATGCGGGAGGGCGATGAGTTCAGCCTGGCCGCGTTCAAGGACTCGATGCTGCGCATCAGCCAGCTGAGCTATTTCGACGTCAAGAACTCCGAGCCCGACGTCCAGCCCGTGGCGGACAAGCCCGAGGTGGACGTCAAGATCAAGGGCGAGGAATCGGGCGTCAACGAGGTCCTGTTCCAGGGCGGCTATGGATCCGTGTTCGGGTTCTCGCTGGGCGCATCGTTCAGCACCCGGAACCTCGGTGGCGGTGGCGAGACCCTGGCCGTGAGCTACAACGGCGGCAAGTTCCAGCGGAGCCTGAGCGTCTCCTTCTCGGAGCCCTACGTCTTCGACCTGCCCTACAGCCTCAGCGTCAGCGTGTTCAACTCCAGCACCGACTATGATGCTTCCCGCGTGGGCATCGAAAACGCCTACAGCCAGACGACCAAGGGCCTCGGCGTCAGCCTCGGCAGCCGCTTCTCCAACTGGTTCCAGTCCCAGCGCTGGGCGGCCTTCACCACCCTGAGCGTCGGCTACAACTACCGGATCATCGATATCAACGGCGGCAGGAACTACTACTACCGCGATATCCAATCCCAGCTCACCTCGAGCGTGACGCCCAGCATCTCCTATGACACGGTGAACCACCCCTTCAAGCCGACTCGCGGCACGAAGCTGGGCTTCAGCCTGGAATACGGCGGCTGGCAGTTCGGCGGGGACCGGCCCTTCCTGAGGGCGAGCTGGGAAGCCACGAAGTTCGCCAACATCGACGAGCGCCACATCTTCGCGGTGAACGCCTCCTACGGCTACATGAAGCGCCTGGGCAACGATCCCCTGCTTCCCTACGAACTCTTCCGCCCCGGCGGCGAGAACACGATCCGTGGCTATCGGTACGGATACGTGGGCAGCGTCAACCAGGATCCCAGCGGCCGGGACGTGGTGGTTGGCGGCAACAAGCAGTTCATCAGCAACCTCGAATACCAGTTCAAGATCGCCGATCAGTTCCGCTTGGTCGTCTTCTACGACATGGGTAATGCCTGGGCCCCCGGCTCCAAGGTGTTCTCCGAGTCCCTCCGCCGGAGCGCAGGCCTCGAATTCAGGTTCTTCCTGCCCATCAGCCCCGCCCCCATGCGATTGATCTGGTCGAAAAAGCTGAACCCCTACGCCTTTGATACCGAAGGCACGAACGACTTCCAGTTCAGCATGGGCACGACCTTCTGATTGTTTTTCCCCCGATATACAATGGTTGTTCTAATCCTGGAGATGTCATGCGTCGCTTTCTGACCCCCCTCATCGTCTGCGCGAGCCTTGCCCTTTCGGCGCAGATCCCCGAGCCCACCCGCATCGCCGTGTTCTCCATGCGCGACTTCATCGGCAACAGCGTGAAGGCCCGCAAGGTCTACGCCGAGCTGGAGGTGCTCCAGAAGCAGCTCATGGACAAGCTGCAGGCCAAGCAGGCCGAGGGGCAGAAGCTCAACCAGCAGCTCCAGAGCACCAGCATCAGCGATGAGGGCAAGGTGCAGATCCAGAAGCAGCTCCGAGATCTCGAGTTCGAGTTCAAGAAGCTGCAAGAGGACGCTCAGGCCGACTCCCAGAAGGTGCAGCAGAAGGTCATGAAGGCCCTCAACGACCTCGCCGACCCCGTGGTGAAGGCTCTTGCCACCGAGCAGAAGCTGCAGCTGATCCTCTCCGCCGAGAACAGCCCCATCGTCTGGGCTCAGGAGAACTGGGCCACGGCCTTCACCTTGGAAGTGGCCAAGCGCCTGGATGCCGCCGATGGCGCCGCTCCCGCCGCCAAGCCCGCGGAGAAGAAGCCGGCTCCTGCCAAGAAGCCCTGAGCTTTTCCCTTCCCAATAAAGAGGGCGCCCGATGGGCGCCCTCTTTGTTGGGGGTTACTGTTTGCCAGTACTTCCATAGCCGCCGGTGCTACGGGCGGTGTCGCCCAGGGATTCGCGATCGGCTTCGGGGGCCCAGGCCCAAGTCACCACGGGCGCCACGAGCATCTGGGCGATGCGTTCGCCGCGGGAGAGCTCGAAGGGGAGCTGACCCAGGTTGATGAGGAGCACCTGCACCTCGCCCCGGTAGTCGGCATCGATGGTGCCGGGGCTGTTGAGCACCGTGACCCCGTGCTTCAGGGCGAGGCCCGAGCGGGGCCGGATCTGCGCCTCGAAGCCCTCGGGCAGGGCCATCACCAGGCCTGTGGGCACGAGCCGGCGCTCGCCGGGGGCCAGAGACCATGTCTCGTCCATGGGCAGCGCCGCGCGCAAGTCCATGCCGGCGCTGTGGGGCGTCGCGAAGGCGGGCAATTCCAGGCCTTGGGCGTGGGGGAGCTGATGGATGGGGATGGGGATGTGCATCCCCTCAGAATAAGGGTAGAGGGGCGGCTACGCCTTCTCCTTGACCAGCTGACCGCAAGCCGCCCGCACGTCCCGCCCCCGGCTGCGGCGGACGGTGACGAAGCAGCCCTGGGCCTTGAGGCGGTCACTGAAGGCCTGGATGCGATCCTCGGCGGGCTCGTGGAAGGTGGAGTGGTCGTGCTCGTTCATGGGGATGAGGTTCACGTTGTGGCCGCGCCTCAGATCGCCCAGCCAGTCGCCCAGGCGCTGGGCATCCTCGGGGGTGTCGTTGACGCCCGCGAGGAGGACGTACTCGAAGGTGAACTTCTCGCCGCGCTGGAGGCCCCAGGCGTCCAGCGCCTGCCGGAGGCGCGCCAGGTTCCACACCTTGTTCACGGGCATGGTGGCGCTGCGGGCCTCGTCATGGGTGGCGTTGAGGCTGAGGGCGAGCAGCGGCCGGGGTCGCAGCCTCGCCAGCTTCTCGATGCCACTCACGAGGCCCGAGGTGGACACGGTGATGCGCTTGGCGGAGAGGCCCAGGCCCTCGATCTCGCCGAGCACGCGGATGGCGCGGTGCACATGGTCGAGGTTGTGCAGGGGCTCGCCCATGCCCATGAAGACGAGCGTCACCTGCTCGCCGCGGTCGGGCCCGAGGTCGCGCATGAGGGCGATGACCTGGCCCACGATCTCGCCGGCCGTGAGGTTGCGCAGGATGCCCATGGCCCCGGTGGCGCAGAAGGTGCAGCCCATGGCGCAGCCCACCTGGCTGGAGATGCAGTAGGTGACGCGGGGGCTCCTCACCTTGCGGGGCATGTGCACGGCCTCGATGCGGTGGCCATCGCTGAGGCGCAGCACGAGCTTCGTGGAGCCGTCCATGGAGGGGTGCCGCTCGAGGATCTCGGGCAGGCTGGCGTCCGTCTCCGTTGCCACCCACTCCCGCAGGGCCTTGCTGATCCAGGGGGCGCCCTCCTTCCAGAGGTGGACGCGATGGAGGCGGTTGAAGAGGTGCGCGGCCCGGCCCGGGGCGCCCATGGCCTCGAAATCCTCGGGCAGCAGCGACCACACCGAGGGCTTCCCGGCCTTTTCGGGGGCGGGGCGATCCCAGGGCATGAGGGCGGTTTCGGCCATCCAGCCAGTTTATCGGCCGGAGGGCGGATTCCATTCGGGGGATTGGGCCCGGGTGACCTATTTTCCCGTGGGTCGCTTCATCCAAGCCCGCAGGTGGGCGTCGAGCACGGCCAAAGGCAGGGCGCCCTCCCGGAGGATCTCATCGTGGAAGGCCCGCAGGGGGAACCGGGCCCCCATGGTCTTCTCACCGAAGGTGCGCAGCTCGCGGAGCTTGAGCTGGCCCATCTTGTAGCCCAGGGCCTGGCCGGGGTTGGCCATGTAGCGCTCGATCTCGGGGATCTGCTCCTCGGGTGACCCGCCCTCCTGTTCGGCGGCATAGGCCAGGGCCCGCTCCCGCGTCCAGCCCTTGGCGTGGAGGCCCGTATCCACCACGAGGCGGATGGCCCGGTGCATGTCGCCCAGCAACATGCCGAGGTACTGGTAGGGATCGTCGTAGATGCCGAGGTCCTTGCCCAGGCTTTCGCAGTAGAGGGCCCAGCCTTCCACGAAGGCGTTGCTGGCGTCGTAGCGGCGGAAGCGGGGCAGGGTGGGGCTCTCCATGGCGAGGGAGAGCTGGAAGTGGTGCCCAGGGATGGCCTCGTGGAGGAAGAGCTCGCCCATGTTCGGCGTGCGCATTTTCGTGGGGTCCACGATGGGGACGTAGAAACTGCCAGGGCGTTTCCCATCCGCGGAACCCGAGATGTACTCCACCGACGCGGTGGCCGCGCGGAAGGCCTCCGTGGACCGGATCTCGAAGCGCGTGCGCGGCACCCGGCCGAACAGCTTCGGCACGGCGGCCATCACGCGGCTTTCCAGGGCGCGGTAACCATCCAGGACCTCGGCTTCCGTCTTGAAGGGGGCGAATTCGGGGGCCGTGGCCACGTGGTTCAGGAACTCGGGCAGGGTGCCCTTGAAGCCGACCTGGGCCTTGACCTTCTCCATCTCGCCGCGGATCCGGGCCACCTCCGCGAGGCCAAGGCCGTGGATGCGGTCGGGGGAGAGGTCCGTGGTGGTCTGCAGGCGCACGAGGTAGGCATAGGCGGCAGGTCCGCCAGGCAGGGCCCCGAGGCCGCTGTGGTTGCCGCAGCGGGGCAGGTACTCATCGCGGATGAAGGCGTGCAGCCGGGCGTAGGCGGGCAGGGCGATGGCGCGGAGACCCTCGCGGTAACCGGCCGAGAGCTGGGCCTTGGCCTCCGCATCCAGGGAGGCCGGGAGCTGCTTGAGGGGATCGAAGAGGATGTTGCCCGCGGCCTCCTCCTTCGTCAGGGCCTCCAGCTGGGGCAGGACGCGCTCCATGAGGATGCGGGGCTGCACGATGCCCTTGGCCATGCCCTCGCGCATGTTGGCGATGGCCGTATCCACCCAGGCGCTGAAGCCGTGGGCGCGGCTGATGAAGTTGCGATAGTCCTGGGCGGTCTTGAAGGGATGGATGAAGGCGCCCGAACCCATCTGCGCGAAGGTCAGCGTGGCGCAGCTGAACTGGTTCACGGGCATCAGGTGGAGGGGTTGCCGCGTGCCCTCCTCCCGGGCGCGGAGGTTCCACGTCAGGCTGTCGTAGCTGAGGCGGTTCGTGGCCGGGAGCCGCTTGCGGTCGATGCGGGCGAGCTCCGCCAGGTATTTCTGGCAGGTTGCGGCGACCTGTTTCCGGAAGGCCGGGGTGAGGTCGTTGGGCCAGAGGGCCTCGACGCTCGGGTCGTTGTCCCCGTTGATCGCCGCTTCGATGGGGAAGAGCCGCAGGTAGTCGGTGTAGTACCGCTCCAGCAGCGCGTGGAAGCGCGCGGGCGCGTCGGCGGCGGGCAGGCTCACCCCCGCGACGAGGGCCAGGGGAAGGAGGATGCGCTTGGACATGGTCCGTCCAGGGTAGCGAAATCCTCCAGGGACTTGGGGGCTAGCTAGGCGCGTGAGGCAAGCTCCGCGAACTGGGATTGGAACGCCTCGAAGGAGGGCATGCCCGGCCGATCCGGGTGGGACTGCTCCCAGGCGTTCTGGAGGGGCTTCCAGCCCACGTGGGGGTAATACCCCTCGGCCAGGGGGGAGGCGAGCAGCACCCAGCGGACCCGGGGAAACTCCGGGAAGAGCAGGGCCATGAGGGCCTTCCCCACGCCGGCCTTCTGGTACCCGGGATGCACGGCCAGATCGCAGACGTACCCGTCGAAGGCGCCATCCGTCCAGCCCCGCAGGAGCCCCACGAGGCGGGGCCCATCCCAGGCGCTGTGGATGACGTTGGCGCCGTCGAACATCTGCTTCAAGCGGGCGGCATCCCCGATGGGGCGCCGCAGCGGGGAGGCGGCGTAGAGGGCCTGGATGGCCTCCAGCCCAGGGCGTTCATGGGGGGCGATGCGGAAGGTGGGGGGGGTCATGAACGCACCTCGAAGGCGGGGAGTTCGGGCAGGAAGGCGACACCCAGGCGGTTCCAGGTGTTCATGAGGGTGATGACGTGGGTGAGATCCACCAGGGCCTTCTCCTCGAAGTGAGCGCGGGTGGCGGTGACCAGCTCCGGGGAAAGGGCGTGGTGGCCCAGCACCGTGAGGGCCTCGGCCCAGGCGAAGGCGGCGCGCTCGCGCGGGGTGAAGCAGGGGGCGTCGCGCCAGGCGGCCACCAGGGCCAGGCGGCGGGGATCCTCGCCATCCTTCAGGGCCTCGGTGCCGTGCATGTCCAGGCAGTAGGCGCAGCCGTTCAGCTGGGAAACGCGCATTTCCACCAAGTGCAGCAGGCTGGGCTCCAGGCCGCAGGCCCGGGTGTAGCGGTACATCTGCAGGAGGATCTGGTAGGGCTCCGGGGCGAGCTCGGGATGGGGCTTGGTGAGGCGCATGGGGGCTCCGGGTGGAGGGGATCAGGCCGTGCGGGCGCGGAGGCCCAAGTGTAGGGCGCCGGGGGCCGGGCTGAAGACGGAGTGGTCCAAGGGGGATTAGATCCCCTGAGAGAGGGCCATGGCGACCCTGGACAGGGTGGTCGGCGCGGCGTTGTCGGGAAGGTAGGCCAGGGGCTTGAAGGCGAGGCCGGGCTTCAGGGGAACCCAGGGCAACCGGGCGGTGTCGATGGCGCTGGGGGAGAGGGGCATGAACACTCCAGGGGAAGTGCCCAGGATCCGGCGAAAATGGTCTATTCAAAAGATCCATTTTTTAAAATTTTGATAGACCACGATTCGGACTCCTGCCTTCGCCCTTCGGGCGGCGATGAGCTACCCAACCCATCCCGTCATTTCCCCCCTCCGCTCTGGTACGGTCGGATGGTGCGCGCCTGGACCTTTCCCCTCGCCCTGGAAGCTGCGGCCACCGAGCCCCTCTTCCTCCAGATCGCCCGGGGGATTTCCGGAGATGTGCAGCGGGGGCGCCTCAGGGCGGGGGATGCCCTCCCGGGATCGCGCACCCTGGCCGCGGAGCTGGGCGTGCACCGGAACACGGTGCTCGCGGCCCTGCGGGAGCTGGCGGCCGAGGGGTGGATCGAGGCGGAGGCCCGGACCACCCGCGTGGCCCGTGACCTCCCGGCGCCAGCGGGCAGGGCGCGGCTGCCCAAATCGGGCCTGGGCTTTGATCTGACGCCTCCACCCCAGATCGCCGAGCTGGCGCCTCCCGGCTGGAGGGGGTTGGATCTCGCGGGCGGATTGCCCGATCCGCGGCTGATCCCCGTGGATGAGCTGGGGCGCGCCCTCCGGCGCGCGTTGAAGGCCCGCCCCACGCTGCTGGACTACGGCTCCCCGCTGGGCGAGCCCCGCCTCCGGGCCGCCCTGGCTTCGCTGCTGGGGGAGGTGCGGGGGTTGGCCTGCCCCCCCGAGCAGCTGATGATCACGTCCGGCAGCCTGCAGGCCGTGGACCTCGCGGCCCGCTGCCTGTTCCGGCCCGGGGACCGGGTGGGCGTGGAGGATCCGGGCTACCCGCCCGTATGGCAGACGCTGCGGGCGGCCGGCGCGGAGCTGGTGCCGCTCCCCGTGGACGGCGAGGGGCTCTGTGTGGAGAACCTCGAAGCCCTGCTGCCCCTGCGCGCCATCTACCTCACCCCGCACCACCAGTTCCCCACCACCGTCACCCTGGGCGCGGCCCGGCGCATGCGTCTGTTGGAGCTGGCCCGGCGCCACCGCATAGCGTTGCTGGAGGATGACTACGATTTCGAATTCCACTTCGAGGGGCGGCCGGTGCTGCCCCTGGCCAGCGGCGATACGGCCGGCGTCGTGGTCTACATGGGCACCCTCTCCAAGATCCTCGCGCCGGGCCTGCGCCTGGGCTGGGTGGCGGGACCGAAGGCGTTGGTGGAGGCCCTCGGCGCCCAGCGCCGGATGGGGGACTTGCACGGAAATCGCGTGATGGAGGGGGCGGTGGCGGAGTTCATCGAGGATGGCCTGCTGCAGCGCCACGCGCGCAAGATGCGGCGCATCTACGCCGAGCGCCGGGAAGCCCTCCTCGAGGCCCTGGATCGCCACCTCCCCGGTCCGCTGGAAGTGGTGCCCACGGGCGGCGGCCTCAGTCTGTGGGCGCGCACGGCCCCAGGCGTGGATCCCGCGGCTTGGGCGACCCGGGCCCAGGCTGCGGGCGTGCTCGTGATGCCCGGGCGGCGCTTCGATTTTCAGGGGCGGAAGGTCCCCTTCCTGCGCCTGGGCTTCGCGGCCCTGGCGCCGAAGGAGATCCGCGAGGCCGTGCGGCGCCTGCAGGAGGCCCTGTGAATCCCCTCACGGAAGTGGTGCTGCTCTTCCTGCGCCTGGGCTTCACGGCCTTCGGCGGCCCCGTGGCCCACCTGGCCATGATGGAACGGGAGGTGGTGCAGAAGCGCGGCTGGCTCACCCGGGAGGCCTTCCTGGATCTCATCGGCCTCACGCAGCTCATCCCCGGCCCCAACTCCACGGAGATGGCGATCCACTTGGGCAAGCTGCGGGCGGGCACGCCGGGCCTCATCCTGGGCGGACTCGCCTTCATCCTGCCCGCGGCGTGCATGGTGGGCGGGCTCGCCTGGGCCTACGGTCGCTACGGCACCCGGCCGGCCGCGGTGGGCTGGCTCTACGGCCTGAAGCCGGCCCTGCTCATGGTGGTGGCCCAGGCCCTGCTCCTCTTCGGGAAGGCCCTGCTGAAGGATCGGCTCCGCTGGGCCGTGGCCCTGCTCTCCCTCGGGGCCGTGGCCCTGGGTGCGCCGGAGCTGGGCATCCTGTTGGGCGCCGGCCTGCTGCTCATGGGCGTAAAGGAGGGGTGGCCGCGCACCTCGCTGCCCGCCCTGGTCTGGCTTCCCGCGATGGGTCCCACGGGCAGCCTCTTCCTGAGCTTCCTGAAGATCGGCTCCGTGCTCTATGGGAGCGGCTACGTGCTGCTCGCCTTCCTGCGGGCGGAGTTCGTGGTGCGGCACGGGTGGATCACCGAGCGACAGCTGCTGGACGCCGTGGCCGTGGGCCAATTCACCCCGGGGCCCGTCTTCACCACCGCCTCCTTCGTGGGCTACCTCATCCAGGGTTGGCGGGGCGCCATGGTGGCCACCGTGGGCATCTTCTTGCCCTCCTTCATCTTCGTGGCCTGCTCGGGGCGCCTGTTGGCCCGGCTTCAAGGCTCGCCCCGGGCCCGGGCCTTCTTGGATGGCGTGAACGCCGCGAGCCTCGCCCTCATGGCGGCGGTGCTCGTGCCCCTGGGGCGCGCGGCCCTCGTGGATGCCCGGACCCTCCTGCTGGCCCTCGCCAGTGCCGGCTTGCTGGGGCGCACGAAGGCCAACCCCACCTGGATCCTGCTGGGCTCCGGCCTGTTGGGGTGGGCCCTGCACGCCCTCGGATGACTTTTTTACATCAACTACTAAACGGTTAGTAGAAAGGCCCGTACGCCCTCGCAGACCCCGTTCCGTCTAGAGGAGGCCCATGCGCGCCCTGCTCCTGGTAGTTGTCGGCCTCGCCCTGGGTGCCTCGGAAATCCCGGCTCCACCCCACCTCGCGATCCCGAGGGTGTCCACGGCCCCTTCCATGGCCAAGGACACGGACCTCTCCACCTGGGAAGGGGCCCTGCTCATTACGGATTTCGGGATGATCATGCCCGATGACAAGGGTGTGAACCGGTGGCGGACGACGGCCCACGTGCTCTTCGGGCCCGATGCCTTCTACCTGGCGGTGGAGGCCGAGGATCCGGAGCCGCACCTCGTCCGCGGGTTCCTCCACAAGCGCGACGACTTCAGCGGCGACCAGGATTTCGTCGGCATGGACCTCGACCCTTCGGGCAAGGGGCAGAGTTCCATCCGCCTCTTCGTGACGCCCCTGGGCGGCCAGTTCGACGGCCTCGTGAACGACACCACGGGCGAGGACTACAGCTACGACCTCCTCTGGGATTCCGTGGGCATGAAAACGCCCACGGGCTACCTCATCAAGATGCGCGTGCCCTATTCGAGCCTGCGCCGGGATCCCGGCGACTGGGGCTTCCGCATGCTGCGCATCATCCCCAGGGAGCGGCGCTACGGGGTGGTGTGGCCGAAGATGAGCCGGGACGTGCAGTGCGACCTCTGCCAGATGGCCAAGGTGGCGGGCGCCCCCCAGGAGCAGGCCGGCAGCCCCTTCCTGGTGATCCCCACCGCCTCCGCGCAGCGCACGCGGACCCTGGATCCCCATCCTGACGATCCCGTGCGCACCGAGCGCCGCCTGGGAGTTGACCTGCGCTACGCGGGCCGGGCCGTCACGCTGGAGGGCACCTACCGCCCCGACTTCAACAACGTGGATGCGGACGTGGATCCCCTGCAGGTGAACAGCCGCTTCAAGGTGTACTTCCCGGAAAAGCGCCCCTTCTTCCTCGAGGGAATGGATCTGCTCGGCGTGCAGGGGGCCCAGCGCCAGTTCTTCAGCCGCTCCATCCGGGATCCCCTGTATGGCGTGAAGGCGTCGGGCACCAGCTCCCTGGGGAGCTGGACGGTGCTGCACGCCAAGGATGAGGGCGGCGGCGCGGTGCTCGCCGCCAGCGGCGCGGCCGAAGGGGATGGGCTGGCCTCCCGGGATACCGCGGCGGCCATGCGATTCCGGCTGGACGACCACGGCTCGGGCTTCTCGGTGGTGGGCACGGACAAGGGGCTCCTGGGCGCTCCCGGCTCGGCGGGCGGCCAGAGCGGCGGCATTTACGTGGACAAGGTGATGGGCAGCCAGTGGCGCTTCATCGGCAGCGGCATCCGTTCGGTGGCCCACCTGCCCCAGGCGGATGGCTCCCTCCGGTCCACCTCGGGCACGGCCACCTCCCTGGAGTTGGACTGGAACACGCGGAGGTGGTCGGCCTGGGTCGTGAACCAGGGGACGAGCCCGGGCCTGGTGCTCGCTTCGGGCTTCACGGATCTCGCCGGTTACCGCCGCCGGAGCGTGGGCTTCCAGTGGCACGACAACTGGAACGAGGGTTGGCTGGCCCGGGCCAACGTGACGCTGCGGGGCCGCCGGTTCACCTGGTGGGAAGGCCGGAACCTGGAACGGACGGAAGGGCTGGATGCCTACTTTGAAACGGCGGGTCGCTGGAGCCTCAACCTCTCCAGCGACCTGGCCGGAAGGGTGTGGAGCGACGATGGCACGGCCTCCGTCGCCTCCCGGAACCTCACCCTGAACCTGGGTTGGCGGCGCCTCTCCTGGGCCCAGCTGGGGGCCAGCGCGGGGTGGGGCCGCACCTTGGATCTGGCCTCCGCCGAGCCGGCCCGCTTCCACACCGCCAGCCTGAACTCCGAAGGGAGCGTCGCCTCCATCGCCTACAGCCTCAGCGCCAAATCCTACGAGCTGAACCGGGAGTCCACGGGCGAACGCCTCATCCGCGCCCGGCAGCTGGTGGCTGGCGGTACCTGGCAGCTGCCCCGGCACATCTACGTGAAGGTGCAGAGCTTCGTCGTCCGCTACGACGGTTCCGAGGCCGAGGGCGTGGACAAGTTCCTGAAGGCCCTCCTGGGCTGGCAACCCAACGCCTTCACGGGCGCCTACCTGGGCTGGTCGGGCCAGCGGCGGCGGGACCCCGGCTCCGTGTTGCCCCACGAGCGCATGGTTGAGCGGGGGCTCTTCGCCAAGGTGGCCTACGCGTTGCAGTTCTGAGGGGAGGGGTCGGGGGATCCCGATTATTGGAACGGCAGCCAGGTTGGTGGCATCCCATCCTTGTCTGGGAGGTGCCGTCATGGGAAAGATGAGCCGCTGGGGTTGGGCCGCGCTGCTGGCCACCAGCCTGGGCTTCGCGGCCCTCGCCTGCCGCGCCACCGCCCAGGATCCCCCACGAAAGGAAACCGCCGCCATGAATCCCTCGAATAAACCCACGCCTGAAGCCCTCGCCCGCCTCACGCCCATGCAGCGCCACGTCACCCAGGAGGCGGGCACGGAGCCCCCCTTCCAGAACGCCTTTTGGAACCACCACGAAGAAGGGCTCTACGTGGACGTGGTGAGCGGGGTGCCGCTCTTCTCGTCCAAGGACAAATACGACTCCGGTTGCGGCTGGCCCAGCTTCACCAAGCCCCTGGAGGCCAAGCAGGTGGTGGAGCACCGCGACCTCACCCACGGCATGGTGCGCACGGAAGTGCGCAGCGCCGACGCCAACAGCCACCTGGGCCACGTCTTCGAAGACGGCCCCAAGGACAAGGGTGGCCTGCGCTACTGCATCAACAGCGCTTCCCTGCGCTTCATCCCCGTGGCGGACCTCGAGAAGGAGGGCTTCGCGTCGTACCTGCCCCTCTTCGGGAAGAAGGCGCCCCAGGTCCGCGAGGAACTGGCCACCCTGGCGGGCGGCTGCTTCTGGGGCATGCAGGACCTCCTGCGCAAGGAGCCCGGCGTCCTCCGCACCGAGGTGGGCTACACGGGCGGCCGCGTGGACCACGCCACCTACCGCAATCACGAGGGCCACGCCGAAGCAGTGAACATCTGGTTCGATCCCAGCAAGACTTCATATGAAGTCTTGCTGCGGTTCTTCTTCCGGTTGCATGACCCCACCACCTTGAATCGCCAGGGCAACGATATGGGCAGCTCCTATCGCAGCGCCATCTTCTTCCACTCGCCCGCGCAGAAGGCCACGGCGGAGAAGGTGAAGGCTGAAGTGGGCGCCAGCGGCAAGTGGCCCAAGCCCCTCGTCACCGAGATCACCGCCGCCGGGCCGTGGTGGAAGGCGGAGGAGGAGCATCAGGACTATCTGATGAAGCATCCGGGCGGGTACACGTGCCACTGGGTTCGGCCGTAGGCCAGTTCTGATCAGCGCCACGAGGCCACGGCGCCACGAACAACGGGATGCAAGGCCCAACCGAGCTGGCCTCGGAGTGACCTATCTCATTACTTGTTTCGTGGCGCCGTGGCGCTGAAAGGGAATTTGGAACCCCTCAGGCCACCAGATCCTTGTCCCGGATATCGCACCCGCGCCGCGTACCCAACGCCGCGAGGCCGATCTGGGCGGGGTCGAGGCAGGACTTGGCCACGCGCATGACGTCGGCTTCGGTGACGGCGTTGAGCTCGGCCACCTGCTCATCGAGGCTCTTCAGTTCGCCCCAGTGGATGGTCTGGTGGGCGAGGCTGAACTGGCGGCTGCTGGCGCTCTCCTGGCCGAACACGAGCTGGGTGCGTGCTTGCAGCTTGGCGCGCTCCAGTTCCTCGGCGGTGACGCCCCCTTCGCGCAGGCGCAGGCATTCGGCGAGGCTGCGGCTCACGAGTTCGCGGGCGTGCTTGGGGGCGCAGGAGGCGCTGACCTGCAGGGAGCCGCTGTCGAGGTAGGGCGTGTGGTAGCTGCCCACCTGGTAGCAGAGGCCCCGGCGCTCGCGCAGTTCCATGAAGAGCCGCGAGGCCATGCCGCCGCCCAGCACGTGGCTGAGGATGCCCACGGCGGCGCGATCGGCGTGGCGGTGGCCCACGGAGGGGAAACCCAAGACGAGGTTCACCTGCTGCAGATCCTTCCGGTTCACGTTGAGCAGGAAGGGGCTCGTGGGATTGGGGGCCGCGATGGCCGTGGGCAGCCCGGGCGCCAGGCGGGCGAGGATGGGCTCCAGCAGGGGCAGCAGCCCCTCGGGCGTCACGTGGCCCGCGGCGCTGATGACCACCTGATCCGCGCGGTAGGTGTGCTTGAAGAAAGCGGCAGCCTCCTCGGAGCCGTAGGTAGCGACTTGTTCGGGGCGCCCGAGGATGGAGTGGGCCAGGGGGCCACCCTGCCAGAAGGATCCGTAGAAGAGTTCGCTCACCCAATCATCGGGGGTGTCCTCGCTCTGGGCGATCTCCTCCAGGATCACGCCCCGCTCGCGTTCCAGCTCGACGCGGTCGAAGGTGGGCGTGGTGACGAGGTCCCCCAGCAGCTTCACCATCTCCGGCAACTGCTCGGCGAGCACGCGGCCGTAGAAGCAGGCCACCTCCTTGCCCGTGAAGGCGTCCACGTGGCCGCCCAGGCGCTCGGTGGCCTCCGCCACGGCATCCGGCGTGGGGTAGGAGGCCGTGCCCTTGAACACCGTGTGCTCCAGGAAGTGGGCCAAACCCTCCTCCTGGGGCGTTTCATGGCAGGACCCCCGCCGCACCCAAAAGCCGATCGAGACGCTCCGGAGGTGCGGCAGCGTCTCGATGAGGATTTCAGTGCCCTGGGGGGTGAGGTGACGGGTGGGTACGGCCATCCGGTCAGTTTAGCCTGCGGCAGGCTGGAGGCTGGAGGCTGGAGTGGCGAGGGGGACGTCAGGAAATGAGGTTGCGGATCAGCCCGTTCAGTACTTTGGATACCTCGATGGCCTGATTGGGCAGGTCTTCATCAGGGGGCAGGAACCCCAGGCGGACGGCCACGGAGAGCTGGTACTCAACTTCCCTGGCAGAAGCATGGGCGATATCCAGGAATCTCAGGTAGTCGGCTTCCGTGCGGCGTGCGCACCCTTCGACGATATTGGAGGCGGTGGAGAGGCTTGATCGGCGAAGTTGATTGCTCAGTCCAAAGCGCTCCTCTGAGGGGAAGGTCTGGGTCGCACGATAGACCGCCAGCACCAGCTCATCGGCCAAAGCGAATGCCTTCAGCTTGGTGTGATCCCTCATGATGCCTCCCCATTCCACTGAATGAGAGCGGAAGGATCGTGTGGGTCGCACTCATCCTCCGGTCTCCGGTCTCCAGTCTCCAGTCTCCAGCCTCCAGCCTCCAGCCTCCAGCCTGAATCCCTACCCTTCGCCCTCGGCCCCCGCCAGGCCGATGGGCATCCGGTGCAGGCGCCAGCCGGACCAGGCCCAGCAGGCGGCGCCGAAGGCGAGGAGTATGAAGAGGGCCAGGAAGGCGGGGGTGTCCACCTGGGTCTGGGCCAGGAGGTCGTGGGCCTTGGATTCGGTGTAGCGGCTGCCCGCGAGGCTGTTGGCGTAGTGGGTGAAGGTTAGGCGCTGCATCGAGGCGGGGAACACTTCCAGGAAGCCCTCCCAGATGAAGAGCCAGAGGGCGGCCCAGAGGGTGCCTTTCTTGAAGATGAGGCCCAGGAGGGTGACGAAGGCGAGCTCGGCCCACCAGGTGCCGACGAGGGCGCCCATGCGGCCCGGCAGGCTTCCGAGATCGCCGCCGAGCACCTGGAGGAAGGCGGCGCCGAGCACGAGCCAGAGGGAGCCCCAGAGGAACCAGGGCAGGCCCTTGCCCAGGGGGAGGGCGGAAGCGGGGGCGGGGCGCGTGAGCATCAGGGGGAGCGTGCGCTGTTCCATGTCCTCGCGGATGCCGGCCCCGGCGGCGACGAGGGCCATGATGGGCACCATGAACTTCAGGAGCACCCCATGAAAGATCACGAGGCTGATCTTGGCCCCGATGAAGGCGAGGCCTTCCCGACCCTTGGCGACGAAGAGCAGGGCCACGAGGATGGCCCCGAGGACGGGGACCAACACGAGGGCGGCGAGCACCCAGCCGCGCACCTTGAACACGAGGGGGCCCGTGCCCTTGGCCACGGCTTTCACGGTGGTGAGGAAGTCGGGTGGGTTCGGCATCACGCGTGGTCCTTGGTGAGATACTGGAAGACGGCGTCCAGGTTCAGATCCAGGGGATCGAGGCTCGCGACGGCGAGGCGGCCGGCGGCGACCTCGGCTTGGAAGCGGGGCAGGAAGTCGTGGGGGCTGCGCACGGAGAGGACGAGGGCTTCCTCTTCCATGCGTAGGCCCGCCAGCTCGGGCTGGGCCACGGACCAGTGGGCCACCTTGTCGAGGTCGGCGCCCTTGAGGCGGAGCTCCACGGGGTGGCGATCCAACAGGGCGCGGATCTCGCCCACGGTGCCCTCGGCCAGCAGCCGCCCGCGGAAGAGCAGGAGGATGTGGTCCGTGAGCATGGCTACTTCGCCCAGGATGTGGCTGGACACGAGGATCCGGGTGCCGGATGCGGCGAGGTCCCGCAACAGGGCCATGAGGGAGATGCGTCCCTGCGGATCGAGGCCATTGAAGGGCTCGTCGAGGATGAGCACCTTGGGATCGATGAGCAGCGCCTGGGCGAGGCGCATGCGCTGGCGCATGCCCTTGCTCATGGATTGGAAGGGCAGGTCGGCCCGTTCGGTCATGTCCACGCGCTGAAGCGTGCGGGTGACCGCCTCGTCCAACTCGGTGCCGGTGAGCCCGGAGAGCTCGCCCATCATGCGCAGCCAGCCGCGGCCCTTGAGGCCCACGGGAAGGCGGTCGCCCTCCGGCACGAGGCCGATGTGCCGGAGCACGTCGGGATTACGGAAGGGGTTGCCTCCGACAACCTTCACCTCGCCGCCGCTGGGGGGCAGCAGGCCGGAGATCATCTGGATGAGGGTGGACTTGCCGGCGCCGTTGGGGCCCAGGAGGCCCGTGATGCCGCCGCCGTCGGGCAGCTGGAAGGAGGTGGGCGAGAGGCCCAGGATGTCGCCGTAGCGAAGGGAGGCGCGGATGAGTTCGATCACAGCACGGCCTCCGAGGGCAGGGTGCGCCGGCGGGCCACTTCGATCCACAGCACCACGTGGGCCGTGGTGCCGAGAATCGTAGCGCCCCAGCCGAAGACGGGACGTTCCACTCCGCACATCAGCTGGGGCCAGGCCAGGCAGAGAACGATGGGATTGAGGGCCATGAACTGGACGTTGTCCGTGAGGCCATGGAGCATGCCGGCCACGGCGGAGGCGCCCAACACCACGCCCAGCACCCAGGCGATGCCGCTGCGGGGCGTGCCCGCGAGGCTGCTGGCGCCCACGGCCAGGGATCCCATCAGCAGGCTCATGGGGAGGATGGCGGGGATCAGGTTCAGGGGGAGGGTGACCCACACGGGCCCCTTGGCCCCGGCGATGAGGAGGCTCAGCAGCCAGGGCCCGAGGACGTAGGGCAGGAGGATGACGAAGGGCAGGGCGGTGGCGAATCCCAGCTTGGCGAGCAGGTAATCGCGGGGCCGCACGGGGTGGGCGTAGATCAGGGGCCGCACGCGGTGCAGCGTATCCCGGGCGATGAGGCCGCCGCCCACCATGGCCACGAGGAACCACAGCAAGTAGGAGGCGGGATCCAGGAGTCCGGCCTGGAAATGGGCCCCCTGGGCGAAGATCTTGTTGGTGAAGTTTTGGGCCTCCTTGAGGGCGGCCTGGGTCTCCAGGAGGTAGCGGACGTAGATGTAGATCAGCTTCGTCAGGAACATGCCCACGAAGATGAAGCCGAAGAAGCGGCCCACCTTCGTGCGTTGGAGCCGTTGCCACTCGAAGCGGAAGAGCACCAGCAGGGGGCGGATCTGCACTTCCCCTTCAGGGCGGGGGGGCAAGGTGGGGGCGTAGATCGGCATCAGTTCGCTCCCGTCATCGCAGGGGTGGCGGGTTGGAGGGCCCGGATGAGCACCTCGTCCAGGCGGTCATGGCGGGGCGTGAGCTGCACGAGGGTGGCGCCCCGCTGCACGGCCCAGGTGAAGGGGCGGGAGAGGTCCAATTCGGCGAGCTCCAGATCGTAGCGGCCCTGGCGGGCCTCGAGCACGATGCCGAGCTCGGGAAGCGCGATTTCCTGTTCCGGCGTGAGCGGCTCGAGGAAGCGCAGCTCGTAGCGGTGGGCGAGGAGCTTGCGGAGGTTCTCCACGGTGCCCGCGGCCTTGAGCTCCCCCTTGTCGAGGATGACGAGCTGGTCGGCCACGCGCTCCACGTCCGTTAGGAGGTGGCTGGCGAGGATCACCGTGGCGCCCAGCTCGCGGCGCACGCGCAGCACGAGGTCCAGCATGCGTTGGCGGCCCTCGGGATCGAGGCCGTTGGTGGGTTCGTCCAGGAAGAGCAACTCGGGGCTGTGGACGATGGCCTGGGCCAGCTTCACCCGCTGGCGCATGCCTGTGCTGTAGCCGCTTACGGGGCGGTATCGGGCTTCATCAAGCCCCACAAAATAAAGCACCTCATGGGCGCGATCGCGGGCATTTTCGGAGCTGAGGCCGCTGAGTTCCCCCCAGAAGGCCACCTGGTGGTAGGCGCTCGTATCCTCAATGAGGGCGTCATACTCGGGCATGTAGCCGATGCGGGCCCGGAGGCGGGCGGCGGCCTCGGTGCCCAGGGCCACGCCCAGCACTTCCCCCCGGCCGGAGCTGGGCGTGAGGAGGCCGAGGAGGGCCTTCAGCAGGGTGGATTTGCCGGCGCCGTTGGGCCCCAGCAGGCCCACGACACCGGCCTGCAGATCCAGGGTGAGATCCCGGAGGGCGGGACGGGGCGCGCCCGGATAGCGCACCTCCAGATGGTCGAAGCGGATCACGGAATCTCCAGAGTTCCCGGGCTACGGGGCGATGCAACAAGGGATTAGCTGTACGATCGTACCAACCCCATGAACCCCATTCTCTGGCCCCTTCTGAATGCCCTCCAGGGTGGAGCGCTCCTGGCGCTCACGCTGAGCTTCGGCGCCGATGGGTTCGCGCGGCGGGACAAGGTGATGCAGCAGCTGGCCCTCAGTTGCGCCCTGGTGGCCCTGAGGCATGGCCTCATCGCTTCCGGCGAGGTGGGCCTGCTCCATCCCGAGGTGGTGCTCCGGGCCCAGAGCCTGCTCGTCTCCCTCGGCTTCGTCGCCCTGCTGGGGGCCTTCGCATCACTCTTTCCCGCCCACGTTCCCGCGCGGCTGTCGACATGGGTGGCCCTGGCCTTCATCCCCAACTACGTGCGCAACCTCTTCCTCGGGCCGGAGCACATCCTGGATCGCCCCCTCCACAACGTGGCGAACCTCGTCTATGTCGTGTCCAGCCTCTACCTCGTCAGCCGGGTGTTCCGGGCGCGGGGAGATGGGGAACCCATGGCCCAGCGCCTCGTCTGGGGCCTGGTGGGCGTCACGATCCCGGTGCTGGTGGAGGCTTTCCTCGACTCCGTCTTCGAATTGAAGGTGCGGCTCTCGGGCTTCAGCCTCCTCTTCCTGGCGGCCTTCCTGGGCGCGTCCTGGCACTGGGGCGTGGCCACGGGCCTGGAGGCCCGGGTGGAACGGGCCGAGACCGAGGCCCAGGCCTGGCGCAGGCTGGCACCGGGCCCCACCTTCCGCCTCGGATCCGAGAGTCCCCTCATGGAAGACCTCTTCGGCAAGGAGTGGGCCTCCCAGGTGGGCCATTCCACGCTGCGGGACCGCCATGGGGCCGCCTACGCCGTGCACGGGGTCGCGGAGCAGGGCGTGGGCTGGCTGGAACCGCTCCGGTTGGAATCCGGCTCCGAGGGTTTCCTGCGCGGCTGGAGCATCGCCCTCGGCATGCAGGATGGCCCCGAGGCCGAGAAGGTGATGGGCTGGCTGGAGGCCTGGGGGGGGCAGGTGGATGACTGGGGCACCCTGCCGCCCCGGGGCGGGCCCTATCCCAGCATCCTCATCTGGGGGCGGGAGCCCTCCATCCTCAGCGTGTGGCGGGAGGATGATCTCGCAAGGCGCCGATGCCGGTGGATCCAGGTGGGCGGCCCCCACACGGAGGGCCCCCATGCCTGGCTGGATCGGCCCGTGGATGAAGCCGCGCTGGAGCAGGCCCTGAGGGGGCTCCTCGTCGTGTCGTGATTCAGCCGGGCTCAGGCGCGGAGCAGTTCCACCATCGCCTGGCGCGCTTCGGCCATGAGGACTCCGGGCTCCTTGCCCTCGGAGGCCAAGGGCGAGCCCACGAGCATGCGGTAGGGGCCCCCGGCCACCCGCCAATCGCCCTTGGGCAGGATCTCGCTCCCTCCATGGATGGCGATGGGCACGAGGGGCACGCCCGCTTCCAGGGCGATGCGGAAGCTTCCCGCCTTGAAGGGCAGCAGCTGGCCATCCCGGCTGCGGGTGCCCTCGGGGAAGACCACGACGCTCTGGCCATCGTGGATGCGCTTCGTCGCGGCGCCCAGGGACGCCACGGCCTGGGTGCGGTCTCCGCGATCGATGAAGATGAAGCCCGCCAGCCAGATCACCCAGCCCAGGAAGGGCACCCGGCCGAGTTCCCGTTTGGCGATGAACACGGGGTGGCTGGGCAGCGTGCTGATGAGGAGGGGCGGGTCGAAGTGGGAGGCGTGGTTGGCGATGAAGATCACGGGGCGCCGCCCGCTGCGGATGTCCTCAGGCAGGGCCTCCCAGCCCTCCAACTGGCGGCGGATGCCGAAGAGCGCGGCGACCATCCGGATGTACCGGGGCGCGATGGTCCAGAAGCCCCTGGGCCCGCTTCGCCGGAGGGCGGCGGCCAGGAAGGCGAGGAGGACGGCCACGGCCAGGGCCGGGGCCGCGAAGGCCCAGACGAGCAGCGGGCGTAGCCAGGGGCGCGCCATGGTGTCGGTCAAATCTCAGGGGTTCGGGAGCAGTTCGACGTTGCGGATGCGCACGGGGTAGTCGGGCACGGAGGCCTGCCCCTTGCTCCAGCTGGTCTTGACCTTGGCGATCTTGTCCACGTTGTCGAGGCCCTCGACCACGCGGCCGAAGGGGGTGTAGCCGATTCCTTCGGGGGTGTCGTTCTTCCAGTCCAGGGACTCGTTGTTGGCCACGTTGATGTAGAACTGGGCCGAGGCGCTGTCGGGATCGCTCGTGCGGGCCATGGCGAGGGTGCCCCGGGTGTTCTTGAGGCCAGCCTTGAAGGCGCGTCCCGCCTCGTTCTTCACGGAGTGGGGGGCCGTCTTCTCCTTCATGTCCTCGGTGTTGCCGCCGCCCTGGATCATGAACCCGTCGATGACGCGGTGGAAGATGGTGCCCTTGTAGTGGCCGGATTGCACGTAGGCGAGGAAATTGGCGCAGCTGAGGGGGGCGATCTCCGGCTCCAGCTCCACGACGATGGGGCCGTAGTTGGTGGAGATTCTCACCCGGGGCTTGCCGGAGGGGGCGGGAGCCGCGGCAGCGGGGGCTGCCGGGGTGGTCGCTGGGGCGGAGCTCGGCGCTTGGCCGGCCAGCGCGACGGCGAAGAGGAGGGAAAGGGGGAGGATTCGGCGCATGAATCCATTGTGCCATCCTGACCCCTTAGGATCTCCCCCCAAGGACGCTGTACGGAGCCCCGAATGTCGATCCTCCTGGAATTCCCCACCTGGATGCACAGCCTTTTCCTCCTGTGCTTCGGCCTGCTGGTGGGTTCGTTCGGCAACGTGCTCATCCATCGGCTGCCGCAGGAGGACCCCGAGGAGCGCGACGTGGTGCGGAAGGGCAGCCACTGTCCGGCCTGCAAGACCCCCATCAAGCCCTGGCACAACGTCCCGCTCTTCGGCTGGCTCTGGCTTCGGGGGCGCTGCGCCGCCTGCGGTTGGCGCATCCCCTTCCGCTACCCCCTGGTCGAGGGCCTCACGGGGCTCCTCTTCGCCGCGAGCCCCTGGCTGTTCCCCATCGGAACGCTGATCTGGTTCAAGGGACTTCTGGCGGGCTTCGCGCTCATCGTCCTGTTCTTCACGGACTTCACGGAGTTCATGCTGCCCGACGCCATCCAGCTGCCGCTCATCGCGCTGGGGCTCCTGCTCACGCTCCCCCAGATGATCTGGCCCGACGCGTTCCGCCCGATCCGCGGCGCGGGGGATCTCTTCCTGAACGTGGAGCTCTGGCACAACGGCCTGCAACCCGCGCCCGGGTGGCACCTCTACGGCGCCCCGGTCACCTGGCGGGAGGCCCTGGCCGGCGCGGTGCTGGGCTATGGGGTGCCCGCGGGCATGAACGCCATCTACAGGGCCCTCCGCAAAACGGATGGCATCGGCATGGGCGATTTCAAGATGCTGGCCTGGCTGGGCGCCTTTTGGGGCTGGCAGGCGATGCTGGGGATCCTCTTCCTGAGCACCGTGCCCATGATCCTGCTCGGGGTGCCCTTCGCCCTGCTCAAATCGGCCCGGGATCCCCAACGGGAAGGCTCCGTGTGGGAGGGCCTCGGCCAGCACATGCTCCCCTGGGGCTGTGGCATGGCGGCGGTGACGCCCCTCGTGATCTTCTTCGGCCCTGGGTTGTGGGAGGCCTACATGGGCCTGCTCGGGGGGCGGTAGCCCGAAGCGTGCCTTGAATCGGGATCAGGGGTGGCTCTGGGCTCTAGGCTCTCGGCTCTTGCTGGGTACGGAATTGTGGTCGGCCCTTCGCGTTCTCGAAATCAGCAAGAGCCGAGAGCCCAGAGCCAACCAAACGATTCGGAATCAGGCAGCGCTACCTCGGCAGCATCGCCGGGAGGGCGGCCACCTTCCACCCCAGCCAGGCCATGACGACCGCACATTGCTGGAGTTCGGCGGGATCCACCTTGTCCAGGGTGTCTCCCGCGGAGTGGTGGTCCCGGGCATAGGTGTGCTGCTTCTGCTCCAGGCAGAAGGCGGGCACACCGGCTTCATGGAAGGGGATGTGGTCGGTGCCCGTCTCCATTCTCAAATCCGTGTCGACGACGCCGAGGGGCCTCAGGGGCTTCACGAGGGCCAGCATGGTGGCTTGCACCTTGCGGCGGCCCTGGAGGGCGATGCCATCCACGGCCCCCGCGCCGGTATCCATGATGAACACGGCGCTAACCTTCCCCAGGTCCCTGCGATTCTGATTAACGTGCGCGTAGGCGCCCAGGTACCCCTGCTCCTCCGCCCCGAAGAGCACGAAGCGGACGGTGCGCCGGGGAGGGCGCTTCAGGCCCACGAGCAGTCGGGCGGCTTCCATCACGGCGGACACGCCGGCGCCGTTGTCCATGGCCCCGGTGGCGAGATCCCAGGAGTCGAGGTGGGCACCGAGGATCACCAGCTCATCGGCCTTCTCGCCACCCCGCAGCTCGGCGACGGTGTTGAAGGTGCGGCCGGGCGGGCCGAAGGCGCCGCCGAGCAGGAGCTCCAGCTCGGCGCCCCGGGCGGCGGCCTCCACCAATCCGATGTACTCGGCGTGGGGGACGTAGGCCACGGGCAGCTCCGGTCCCCTCGCACGGAGGGCGTCGCCGTCCATGTTCAGGGCCTCACCGCTCTTGCCCGCATCCATCAGGACCGCCAAGGCCCCCGCCTGGGCGAGGGCTGGCAGGGTTCGGCCCGCGGGGAACTCGGGGGGGTGGGCCTGCGGGGCCTGCTTCATGCGCAGGGGGGGCCTCATCTGGGGGGGATCCAGCGCTTGGACGGGTTCGCCGCCGAGCACGATGCGGCCCTTGAAGGGGGAGAGGTCGCCCTGGGCTTGCGCGATGGGCAGCAGGGCCAGGGGGGCCTTCAGCCGGCCCGGCGTTCCAGGCGTCCAGGCCACCTGCGCCACGCGGAAGGGGCGATCTCCCAGGCGGGCTTCTTCGCGCCCCCGAGCCCAGGTACGGGCCATGGGGATCTCCTCGGTGCGCACGGTGAGCCCCAGGGCCTTGAACCGCGCCGAGGCCCAGGCGTGGGCGGCCGCATCCTGCGGGCTGCCGGCCAGGCGGGGGCCGATCTCCCCGGTGAGGGCCTGGAGCGTTTCAAAGGCGCCCCGTTGATCCGTGGCCTTCAGGAGGTCCTTCGGATGGCTGGCGACCAGGAGGGCGCCGGCGAGGAGCGGGTAGAGAAGGGCCCTGACGTTACGCATGATGGCTGGCGTGGTTATGGGCCTCTGCGATCTCGAGATCGGACTCATACCCCCCCTGGCTCAGCTCCACGAGCATCCCACCCGTCTCCGCGGGATGGATGAAGGCCACCCGGCACCCGTGCGCGCCCCGGCGCGGCTGGGTGTCCACCATGCGCACCCCCTTGGCCATGAGTTCCGCCACCGCGCCATCGATGTCATCCACCTCGAAGCAGACGTGGTGGATGCCGGGGCCCCTCTTCGCGAGGAACTTGCCGATGGGCCCTTCGGGATCCGTGGTCTCCAGCCACTCCAGGCGGCTCTCCCCCACGGGGTAGAAGGCGGTGTTCACCTTCTGCTCGGGCACGGCCTCCCGGTGTTCGGGCTCCATGCCGAAGAGGCGGCGCATGCGATCCATGGCCTCCTCCAATCCGGGGGCGGCGATGCCGAGGTGGTTGATGCGCAGGAGCTTCATGGGGGCCTCCGGGCCTTTCAGTGTAGGCGGGGAACCGCCAGGGGGCCTGTCCGTGTCATTCCCGGATCCGCGGCTCCCGCGGGTTACTTGGGCACGCTCCTAGAACCGCCAGGTGAAATCCAGGCTCACCCGCCGGTCGTGGGCGGGCAGGGGCGCGTGGGCTCCGTAATAGGGCTGGAGCAGGGGGTAGCTGGAATTGGCGAGGTTGGTGATCGATAGCCTCAGATCCTGGCCGGTTCGGTAGACGGCACGCCAGGTGAGGGCGAGGTTGACAAGCACCTTGGCGGGGTAGTGGTCCGTCTGGACCAGATTCGGCATGAGGGAATCCGGTGGAACGGAAGACTGGGCCGACGCGGCGTTCTGGTTCTCCCGGGCCGAGGCGTAGAATAGGCTGGGCGCGATATCCACGGGGCCGAACCGGTGGTTGAAACCCAGGTTGGCCTTCCACGGCGAGACGCCCAGGGGCTTGGAGCGATCGGGCGTGAGGAAGAAGGGATCCGAGCCCCCACCCGGCTTCGCGTAGCTGAAATTGAAGAAGCCGCTCCAGGCTTCCAGGTTCCACTCCAGGGTGCCTTCCACGCCCCGGGTGCGGTCGGCGCCGAAGTTGAGGATGTAGAAATTGTAGTTGTCGAGGCCGAAGGAGATGGCCTCGGTGACATCCATCTTGAAGAAGTTCAACCGGCCGATGATGCTCGGCGTGAAGCGGTATCCTAGCTCCAGCTCCCAGCTCTTGATGACCTCGGGCTCCAGGTAGCCCCGGAACGCGAAGAAGGTGCTGTAGGTCTGGAACAGGGTGGGAGATCGGAAGGCCTGGCCGTAGAGCAGCTTCGCGTTGAAGGGGCCCGCCGTCGCGGTGACGCCCAACCTCGGCGCGAACACCCCTCCCAGCTCCGCCTCCTCGTAGCGTCCCCCCAGGATGAACCCCACGGGGCCGGTCTGTTGGGTGTACTGGAAATAGCCGAAGCGCGTGGTCCAAGTGACCTGGGCCAGGCGCCGGGTGGGGTCGGAAGGATCCCGCATGCCCCCCTGGCCCTGGAGATCCACGCTGCGCTCCCAATCCTGGTACGCGCCCAATCCGAACAGGAACGTGGCGTTCCAGGGTGCATCCCAATGGAGGTTCACGTCGGCCTGATGCCGTTCCCGCTCCGTGCCCGAGTGATTCACCCCGCTGCCGGTGCGGGCCTGGGGGAAGATGGCGCCCCCCGTGTTTTTCGTCAGCTCCACCCGGGGTTCCAGCGTGAGGCCGTCGACCAAGGTGAAGGGGTGGGCGATCTGAACCGCTTGCACATTCCGGGAACCGCTGCCGATGAGACCCGGCGGCAGGCCCGGCGGAATGGGGTCATGGATGCCTTCACCGCTGTTATCCACCTGGGCGCCGCGGAATTCATGGCGTACGAAGTGGATGGAGGTTCCGAGGGCCTTGAGGTCCCCCACCAGGTACTGGGTTTCCCGCCGCGTGTTCCCCTTTTCCTGGGGGCTCACGGATCCCGTGAAGAAGGTGTCCACGTAGGGTTGGCGGCTGAAGGGGCTGGTCTGGTAGCCGACGTTCAAAGCGAGGCTGCCCTCTTGGGGGAACCGGGCCGCGGCGGTGAGGTAGCCGCCCCCCGCGTGGGTCCCCGCGCCCAAGGTATCGCCCCGAAGGGTGAATCGCCCCCCCTCGCCGTCGTCCACCTGGTGCGTGATCACGTTGATCACGGCCATGCCTGCGAATTGGCCGTACATGGCGGAGCCCGGGCCCCGGATCACCTCCACCCGCTCGATCATCTCCGAGGGGTAGCTTCCGTAGTAGTTGGCGTTGGCGTTGTGGAGGGGGCTCACGCAGATGCCATCCACCATCAGGAGGGCCTTGCCTTCGTGGGCCCAGATCCCCCGGGCGCTCAACCCCGTGAGCACGCCGCCGTCATTGGCGAAGTCGAAGCCGGGCAGGGCCCGCAGGATATCGGCCAATTCCCGCCAGCCGTAGCGTTCGATATCCGTCCGCGTGATCACGGAGACCACCGAGGGGGCCTCCTCCTGGCTCTGCTCCAGCCGCGTGGCGATGCTCACCTTGATGGCCCGCAGTTCCTGGAGATCCGGGATCTCCTGGGCCGCGAGGGCCAGGCTGAACAGCGGGAGCAGCGTAAGTCGGATGGGCATGGAGGGGAGCGGGCGACAGGGACTCCTCGGGACCCCGGGCCCCGGTGGTGAATCCGGGCGCTGCCGTGTCAGGCTTCTGGCATGGATCCCCGAACCCCCGTGAGGGTCAGCATCCGGCTTCAAAACCTGCACCACTGATCCGGACTTTGCCATCCGGGGTGCCGCTACGCTGATCCACATGGGGATCCCGGCGCATGGGGAACCGGTCGGCCTCGGGCCCGGAAAAGGATTCAAGCTCTGGGCCGGACTTGATCAGGCTCCCTTTGGTGATATCCCACAGTGCCCCCCAGACGGACTCCTCCCCTCCGTCATTCCAGCCGGCGGACCACCACAGCTGTGATCCATCCACGGAAAATGCCAGCAGCCCTGCTGCGAAAGGTGCATAGGTGACCTGGTATTCCACCTCCCCTTCCTTCTGAGTGGCGGGAGCCGGCGCCACCGGAGAGGGTAGGTGAGCGGTGGCCTCCAGGGTTTGCGAATCCAAGATGGTCACCCCAGTCGGATCGAGCATGGCCATTCGGGATCCATCGGCCGAGAACGCGATTTGCCGATCGGAAGCGGGGCGTTGGGGCAGGGTGCGGAACAGCTCACCGGTAGACGCGTCAAAAACCTTGAGGCCTCCAGGGGTGGGTAGCAGCAGCCAGGGGCGGGTGGGATGGAAGCGGAAATGGGAATAGCCCTCGTTTAGAGGCGAGGGAATCCGGCGGACTGAGGCACCCTTGCTGACCTCCCAGATCCGCAGATCGGTACCCTTTTGCTCGCGGCTGGCGATCCAAGTGCCATCACCGGAAATGCGCACGGTCTCAAGTGGGGCCCGGTGTCCTTCCAAGGTCTGGATCAATCGATGCGAATGGGCATCCCATATCTTGATGAGCCAATCCTGGCCGCCAGAGGCGATCCAGAGCCCTCCTGGATCTAAGTCGACGGACTCGACCCCGCCGAGGTGACCTTGCCATTCCGCTTTCTCGCGACCGCTTTCGAGGATGAGTTGGCCCAAGGGCGCAACGCCTGGTTCCGGAGGGCTCGAGGGGAGAATCATCGTCCGTGCATCTGAGGTGATGGCCACCTGCGCGGTACTGGCATAGGTATCCACGATGGCTGCGACTTTGGGGGCCGCAAGGTCCAGGACTTCCAAGGTGGAGTTGAAGGCTGAGCTCTCTCCGGACCGCAGGAGCCAGCGCCGATCGGGGGATCCATGGGGTAGGTTGTACGCGGATTCAAGGCTCCGGTTCACCCAGCCGGCCCAGGCATGATCGGCAGGGGTCAGGGCGGAGCCCGAAGAACCGCTGAGCTGGGCAGCGGAAATCCGTCCCATCGCTTTCCCGCTCGGGGCGGACCAGGATTGAACCCCTTTGAGATCGATGAGCGCCAGGAGCTTGCCATCTCCGAGCCAAGATAGGGTGGACTCGTCAGGTATTGGCATGACCGCCGTCTTGAACAACGCCTGCCCGGACTGGAGATAGCGGGCTTCCACGGAACCGCGATTCACACCTTCATTGCTCTGGCCCGCGATCCACCCCTCCTTGGGGTTGATTGCGAGAGGGGCATGGAGGTTGGGCAACGTTCGAATCAAGTTTCCTTGGCTCACTGAGCGGACCTGAACATCCACGCCCTTGCCGCTGGTGACGATGAGATCCGATCCGCCCCAGGCCAAGGCGGTGGGCGCCTTCGCCAGGTCGAATCGGCGCAAGAGGTTGCACCTGGGGAAATCCCAGATGAGGATCCAGGCACCTTTCGATTTGGCGGCCGATGGGGAACTTAGGGTGGCCAGTTGATGGCCATCCGGCGAGAGGGCAAGCGCCTGGAGCTGCCCCGGCACCTTCAGGAAAGGCTTGGAAACATTGGAGGCGAGGTCCCGGATCTCCAGCTCGGTCTGGTTCGCATCGACAGGCAGCCCTTTGGGGGCCAGGCCGCCTTTCAGGGCCAGGGCTGCGGCGCCCGCAATGAGCAGGGCTGCGGCAATCCAAATCCAGGCTCGTTTCATAATGGCATCCTCAGCTATATGGCCATTATCCCCGAAGCAACCCGTCACTTCCCGACACAATGGGGGCATGGATCCCCGAACCCCCGAGTACTGGCAGCAGGTCTACGACACCGAGGCCCGGCCCGGCTGGGACATGGATGCGCCCACGCCCCTGCTGGCGGAGCTGCTCGATCTCGCGGGGCTGGCGGCCGGGGCCCGTGTGGCCGTGCCGGGGTGCGGCTTCGGCCACGATGCGGCGGAGCTCGCGCGGCAGGGCTTCCGGGTGACCGCCTTCGATTTCGCGCCGGCGGCCCTGGCGGGGGCCCGCGCCCGGTATGGAACCGCCGTTGATTGGCGACAGGAGGACTGGTTCACCACGGAAGCCGGCCCCTTCGATGCCGTCTTCGACCACACCTGCTTCGTGGCCATGGAACCCGGGCGCCGCGAGGCCTACGTGGCTCGCACCGGGGAGCTGCTGAAGCCCCGCGGCCGTTGGCTGCTGGCCGCCTTCCACGACGTGCAGGATCGGCCGGGGCCGCCCTTCGCGGTGCCCATGGAAGACCTCCGCCGCCTGGCGGAAGCCCGGTTCGAAATCCTGCATCTGGCCGAGGCCACGCGCAGCCATCCCCGGCGTGCGGGGCGGGAGATGCTGCTGGTGGGGCGGACCCGCTGAGCTTCAGGGGCCTTCCTTCAGCTCCCTGCGCCGGAGGCCCACCACGATCCAGACGGCGGCCGTCCACGTGGGTACCAGTTCCACGAAGGGCAGCAGCTCCACGAGGAAGGTGGGCAGGAAGGCCCAGGACCACCCGAGCAGCCGCCACATCAGCACCATGGCGAGGAGGTCCAGGGGCTTGTCGAGCCAAGTGGAGAATCCCCCGCTGAGGGGGAAGAGGCCGATCTGGAGGGCGTCCACCGCCAGGGCGATGATCCAGGCGACGCGCAGGCGGGCGGGGGTGAGGTCCGGCTTCATGCGGCCGAGCTTATCGGACTTCCTTCTGCTTGGCCGCCAGCCAGTTGAGCGCGTCGAGGGGCGTCATGCGGGATAGGTCGAGCCCGTCCAGTTCCTCTCGGAGGGGATCAGGCGCCGACTCGAAGAGGGGCAGCAGCGGCTGGGCCACGTCCTGCCTGGGGCGCGCGGGTGGCGGCACGGGGGCTTCCGGCAGATCCTGGAGCAGGCGCCGGGCCTGCTGGATGACGGGCCGGGGCAGGCCCGCCAGCTTGGCCACCTGGATGCCGTAGCTGCGGTCGGCGGGGCCCTCCTGGATGCGGTGGAGGAAGAGGAGCTGATCCTCCCACTCCTGCACTTCCACATGGAGGTTGGCGATGCGGGTGTCATCCGCCAGCTTCGTGAGTTCGAAGTAGTGGGTGGCGAAGAGGGTGCGCGGGGCGCCGCCCTTGAGATCCCGCAGGAAGCAGGCGATGGCTTCGGCCAGGGCGAGTCCGTCGCGCGTCGAGGTTCCCCGGCCGATCTCGTCCAGGATCACAAGGCTGGCGGGGGTGACCTGATTCAAGATGCGGGCGGTCTCCGTCATTTCCACCATGAAGGTGGACTGGCCCTTCGATAGGAAGTCGCTGGCGCCGATGCGGGTGAAGATGCGATCCACCAGGCCGAAGCGCAGCAATTCCGCGGGTACGAAGGAGCCCACCTGGGCGAGCACCACGAGTAGGGCTGCCGTGCGTAGGAAGGTGCTCTTGCCGCCCATGTTGGGACCCGTGACGACGGCCATGGGCAGATCGGCGCTGAAGCGCAGGTCGTTGGGGATGCACTCGCGGCCCATGCGGGCCTCCAGCATGGGATGGCGGGCGCCGGCCATCACGAGTTCGCGGGTGTCGCTCAATTCCGGCCGCGTCCACCCGGAGAGGCGGGCCCGCTCCGCGAAGGCGCAGAGCAGATCCAGCTTCGCCAAGGCCTGGCTCAGGGCCGTCAGCTCCGCGCGAGCGGCGAGGACGAGGGCCAGGAGCCGCTTGAAACCCGCTTCTTCGAGGCGCGCCTGATCGCTTTCCGCGGAGAGGAGCCGCTGCTCGAAGGCCATGAGCTTTTCCGTGGTGAAGCGCTCGGCGTTGGCGAGGGTCTGCTTGCGGATGAAGTGGGCGGGCGCGGCGGCGAGGTTGGCTTTGGTGATCTCGAAGTAGTAGCCGAAGACGCGGTTGTACTTGATCTTCAGGCTCTGGATGCCCGCGGCGGCGCGCTCCTCTTCTTCCAATTCCAGCATCACCTGTTTGGCGTCCCGGGCGAGGCGGCGCACGGCGTCCAATTCGGCGTTCTCACCTTCGGCGATGACGCCGCCCTTTTCGATAGCCAGGGGCGGTTGTTCCGTGAGGCAGCGCTTCAATTCCTCGCGCAGCCCATCGCAGAGGGGCGTTGCATCCTCCCAAAGCCCCAGCGAAAAGGCCTCCTCCAGGAAGCCCATTTCGCGAAGCTGCGAAGGCAGCTTCGCGGCCTGGATGAGCCCTTCGCGCAGGCTCGCCAGCTCCGGCGGGGTGGCCAGGTTCAGGGCCACGCGGCCCAACAGGCGATCCAGATCGGGGATGCCCTTGAGGATGGATTGCAGGGGATCGCGGCGGCTGTCGGCCGTGAGCCAGGCCACCTGTTGCCAACGGCGCTCCAGCGCTTCGCGTTCGCGCAGGGGTTGGTCCAGCCAGGTGCGCAAAAGGCGGCTGCCCATGCGGGTGCGGCCCAGATCCAGCAATTGGAAGAGGCTGCCGCTCTTCGAACCGTCGAGGCTGTTGCCGTGGATCTCGAGGTGGCGGGCGCTGGTGGCGTCGAGCAGGGGGCCCGTGGCACCCAGTTCCAGGGTGACGCCTTGCAGGTGGGCGGGCTTGCCGCGCTGGGTGGTCTCCACCTGATCCAATAGCGCGGCCAGCGCGCCGAGGGCGGCGGGGTGGGCTTCGAGGCCCACGCCCTCCAGGTGCTTCCATCCGAAGAAGGCCTTCACCGTCTCCGCGGCGCGGCTGGCTTCAAAACGCCAGAGGGGCTGCCGGGCGATGGGGATGTCCAGGGCGGGCGCCTCGGCGCCTTCGGCGAGCACCAGCTCGTGGGGGGCGAGCCGATCCAGGGTGGATTCCAACAGCTCGGGCCCCTCGCCGGGGATCACGCGGATCTGCCCCGAGGCCAGCTGCAGCAGGGCCAGGCCCCAGGTGGTGCCTGAGCGGTGCAGCGCGCCGAGCCACCGGCCGTCGTCATCCAGCCAGGTGCCCGGGGTGATGATGCGGGAGATGGCCCGGGGCAGCAGCCCCTTCACTTCGTCGGCCTTGGCCGTGGGCTCCGCGATGGCCGCGGAGAAGCCCGCCGCCAGCAGCTTGGGCAGGTAGCTCTCCAACGCGAAGTGCGGCACGCCGCACATGGGCGTTTCGGATTCGGAGCCCTTGCCGCGCAGCGTGAGCGCGATCTCCATCACGGGCGCCGCCTTGATGGCGTCTTCGCCCAGCAACTCGTAGAAGTCCCCCATGCGCGTCAGCAGGATGGCCTCGCCCGCCTCGCGCTTGAGGCCGGCGATCTGCTGCATCATCGGGGTGGACATAAAAGCCTATTAACCACAGAGGTCACAGGGGGCACAGAGGAAAACGAGAAGGCTTTCTCTGTGCCCTCTGTGACCTCTGTGGTTAATTAATTTTTTTCGCAGACCCGCCGCAGCGCTTCCACCAGCGGCTCGATGGCGTCGTCGTGGAGGGAGCAGAAGGCGAGGCGGAGATAGCGGTCGCCTTGGCTGACTATGCCGACGCTCTCGTCGTGGATGAGGGCCTGGCGCACGGCTTCGGCGTTGAGGCCTTCGCGCAACTCGAGCAGGCAGAAGCAGCCGGCGTTGAAGGGGAACACGGTCCAGTGGGGGGTGGGCTGGGAGAGGAGGTCCTTCAGCTTGCGATAGCGGGCGGCGAGGATCTGGCGGAGGCGATCGAACTCGGCTTCATGGCGGGGGTCGAGCAGCTCCTCTTCCATGAGGTACTGGCTGAGGCCCACGGGGCTGCCGATGCCGGCGCGGACGAGGCTCATGGCCTTGTCGCTGAGGATGGCGGCGGCGTCCTTCGCCACGCCGAAGGTGATGAAGCCCACGCGGCCGCCGAAGAAGCTCAGCTCCTTGGTGACCCCGTCGCACTTCACGGGGATGAGGTTGGGGGCGCGGCCGGAGGTGGCGGCTTCCGCGAGGTCGAAGAAGAGGCTCTTGGAGGTGGCGGTCTCTTCGAAGACGAGGCCGTGGTAGGCGTCATCACAGTAGACGACCACGACGCGATCCCGGGCGGACTCGATCAACACCTCGGCGATGGCCTTGAGCTCCACGGGGGTGGGGCTGTAACCGCTGGGGTTCGAGGGGAAGTTCAGCAGTACGTGGGCCTTGGGGCCCTGGGTGGCAATGGTCGCGCGGAGGCCTTCGAGGTTGAAGCCGCCCTGGGCGTTGTAGAAGGGGTAGGTCTGGTAGTCGCCCTCCAGGCGCATGAGGAAGACCTGCTCGTAGTTGTCCCAGTAGAGGTCGGGGATGATGAGCGTCTCGCCGGCGGCGAAGAACATGTCCGCGGCCATGGAGAGGGCGTGGCAGATGCCGCTGCTCACGTTGGGCAGGGCCACCTGGGCCATGCGCGCGTCCTCCTTCAGGAGCTTGGCGTGCCAGGCTTCCCGGGCCCGCAGACGGCCCTGGATGGGGCTGTAGAGGAAGGCGTCCTTGGGGGGGAAGGCGGCGAGCTTTTCCTTGAGGGGGGCGAGGGGGATGGGGTTGCCGGCGCCGTCGGTGATCTGGCCGATGGTCGCGTTGATCTTGCAGCCGGCCGACTGGCCGGCCTGGAAGGGGATGCCCTTGGGGAAGAAGGCGCGTTGGCCCAAGGGGCTCAGGGCCTTGGCCACGGCGGGGGCCAGGGCGGCCAGCCGGGTATTGCGTTCCTGGGCTTCGGGGTGGATGCGCATGGGGCCTCGCAAGGGGAAACGTCAAGGGTAACAAGGGTTCCGCAGGTCCGAAGGCGTTTTGACGAAGCGGCAGGAATGCGGACTTGTGACTTTGTATTTATAAAATCTTAGTTGACAACGCGCATATTTGAATGACACTGAAATTCTGGAGGTTCTCCATGCTTCCCTTCACCCAGAAAGCCAACGATGCCTTGGTGGCTGCCCGGGAGCGGGCCGTTCGGGAGCAGCACCCGGAACTGCTGCCGGTGCACCTCTTTCAGGCCCTGCTGCTGCCGGACATGGGCCTGCGCCCCGTGCTCGAAGCGGCGGGGCTGGGCGCCGAGGGGCTCAGGGGCCTCCAAGAGAAGGCGGAGTCCTTCGTGGACAAGCTGCCCAAGGCCGTGGGGGGCGCCGAGCCCCAGGCGGGCCCGGCCCTGCGCCACTTCCTGGAGGTGGGGATGGACACGGCCCGGGGCCTGGGGGACCGCTACATGGCCACGGACGCGCTGCTGCTCGCCTTCGCCAACGCGGCCACGGATGCCAAGAAGGCCCTGGAGGGCTTCGGTCTCGATCGCAAGAAGCTGGAGGCCGCCATTAAATCCCTGCGCGGCGGGAGCAAGGTGGAGGATGAGCGGGCCGAGGAGAAGCAGGGCGCGCTGAAGAAGTACGCCAAGGACGTCACTGAGCTGGCGGAGGCCGGCAAACTGGATCCCGTCATCGGCCGCGACGAGGAGATCCGCCGCGTCCTGCAGGTGCTCAGCCGCCGCACCAAGAACAACCCCGTGCTCATCGGCGAGCCCGGCGTGGGCAAGACGGCCATCGTGGAGGGCCTCGCCCAGCGCGTGGCCAAGGGCGACGTGCCCGAGAGCCTGAAGGGCATCCGCCTCGTGAGCCTGGACATGGGGGCCCTCGTGGCGGGAACCCAATACCGGGGTCAGTTCGAGGAGCGGCTCAAGGGCGTCATCACGGAAGTGGAGCAGGCGGAGGGCAAGGTCGTGCTCTTCATCGACGAGCTGCACCTCCTTGTGGGCGCCGGGGCGGTGGGCGGGAGCATGGACGCCGCGAACCTCCTGAAGCCGGCCCTGGCCCGGGGCGAGCTGCGCTGCATCGGCGCGACGACCCTGAACGAATTCCAAAAGCACATCGAAAAGGACGCCGCCTTGGAGCGCCGCTTCCAGCCCGTTCTCGTGGACGAGCCCTCCGTGGAGGACGCCATCTCCATCCTGCGCGGCCTCAAGGAGCGCTATGAGCTGCACCATGGGGTGCGCATCAAGGATGCCGCGCTGGTGGAGGCCGTGCAGCTGAGCCACCGCTACATCTCCGACCGCTTCCTGCCCGACAAGGCCGTGGACCTCATGGACGAGGCGGCCTCCATGGTGCGAATCCAAATCGACAGCCGCCCCATCGAGATCGACGTGCGGGAGCGCCGCGAGATGCAGCTGCGCATCGAGCAGGCCTCCCTGAAGAAGGAAAAGGACGCCCTTTCCAAGGAGCGGCTCAAGGAGCTGGAAGGGGAGTTGGGCGAGTTGAGCGAGGAGCTCACGCGCCTCCGGGGCCAGTGGGAGAAGGCCAAGAAGGCCATCGAAGCCACCCGCACCCTGCAGAAGCGCCTGGATGACCTCCGCCTGGAGCTGGACCACGCCAAGTCACGGGGCGATTACGACCGGGCTTCCCGCCTGGAGTACGGCGAGATCCCCACGCTGGAGAAGGAGATCGCCGCGGCCTCGGAGCATGATGGCGACGCCATGCTCCGGCAGGAGGTGGGCGAGGCCGACGTGGCCACCGTCGTGAGCCGCTGGACGGGCATTCCCGTGGACAAGCTCATGGAGGGCGAGATCCAGAAGCTGCTGCACATGGAGGAGAAGCTCGGCCAGCGCGTGGTGGGCCAGGAGCCTGCCCTCGTGGCCATCAGCGATGCCCTCCGCCGCAACCGGGCGGGCCTCTCCGATGCCAAGCGACCCATTGGCTCCTTCCTCTTCCTGGGACCCACGGGCGTGGGCAAGACGGAAGTCGCCCGGGCGCTCGCCGAATTCCTCTTCGACGACGAGAACGCCATGGTCCGCATCGACATGAGCGAGTTCACCCACGAGGCCGACGCCACCCGCCTCATCGGCGCCGCGCCGGGCTACATCGGCTACGAGGAGGGGGGCCGCCTCACGGAGGCGGTGCGCCGCCGGCCCTACTGCGTGCTGCTCCTGGACGAGATGGAGAAGGCGCATCCTCGGGTCTTCGACGTGTTCCTGCAGGTGCTGGAGGATGGACGCCTCACGGACGGCAAGGGCCGCACCGTGAACTTCCGCAACGCCGTGATCCTCATGACCTCCAACCTGGGCAGCCAGGCCATCTTCGCGGCGGGCGGCGATGCGCACAAGGCCGAGGCTGCGGTGCATCTGGCTCTCCACGGGGCCTTCCGGCCGGAGTTCTTGAACCGCATCGATGAAGTGGTCACCTTCCGGTCCCTGGCTCCCGCCGATATGGAGGCCGTGGCCACCATCCAGCTCAAGCGGGTGGAGGGCCTGCTGGACGAGAAGCGGATCTCCCTGGATATTCCATCCGAGGCCCTGGTTTGGCTTGCCAAGGAGGGGTTCGACCCGGCCCTGGGGGCCCGGCCCCTCAAACGGCTCATCCAGCAGGTGGTGGTGAATCCCCTCAGCCGCATGGTGTTGAAGGGGGAACTGCAGCCCGGGAGCGTGGCCCGGCTGGAGGTTGAAGCGGGAGAGCTGGCGGTCCGCGTGGGGGCCATCCAATAATTCGGCTCGGAAAGTCTCAAATCATGTGCAGGAAGTGCCTGGGATTTCGGGGTTTCTCCCGCTGCCCAGATTTGAGGCTCCGCTCCCTCCGGCCGAAGGGTAGGGGGTCATCCCGGAGCGCCTTTGCCCCTTCAACGCCCGATCCCCATCCTCGTCGTGGACGATGAGGCTGATCTCCGGCTCCTCCTCATGGAGGCCTTGGAGGACATGGGCTACGCCCCTGAGGGGGCGGAAGGGGGAGATCGCGCCCTGGCCCGCATCCGGGAGCGCCACTTCCCCCTGATCTGCACGGATCTGAACATGCCCGGAGGGCTCACGGGGCTGGAGCTCATCAAGGCCATCCACGAGGTGGATGACAAGGCCCTCACGATCCTCATGACGGGCTACGCCACCACGGAATCGGCCATCCTGGCCCTCAAGCACGGCGCCTACGATTTCATCCAGAAGCCCTTCAAGCTGGCGGAGTTCGAGGCCAGCATCAAGCGGGCGCTGGAACACTACTCCCTCCTTCGCCAGAACGAGGACTACCAGCACAACCTCGAGCAGATGGTGGAGGAACGCACCCGCGAGATCCTCGGCCTCAAGGATGAGATCGAAAACCTCTTCGAAGGCTTCGTGAACGCCTCCATCACGGCCATCGAGGCCCGGGACCCGACCACGAGCGGCCACAGCTCCCGGGTGGCCACCCTCACCGTGGGCCTGGCGGAAGTCGTGAACAGCACCGAGGGTGGCCGATTCGGCCCCATCCGCTACGACGAGCGCCAGATCCAGGAGATCAAATACGCGAGCCTCCTCCACGACTTCGGCAAGGTGGGTGTGAAGGATCACCTGCTGGTGAAGGCGAAAAAGATCGAGGGCGAGCGCCTGGAGCTCATCTTCCAGCGCCTCCACCAGCGGGCCGTGCAGCGCGTGATGGCCGAGATGGAGCGGGCCTGGCGCGCCGGGGACACCTTCACCGAAGGGCGGGTGGCCTATCTCCAGGAGCAGGTGGTGCTGGAGACCCAGCGCCTCGTGGCCCTGCTCATGCGGGCCAACGAGCCCTCCGTGCTGCCCCAGGACGTGAGCGAGGGTCTCATCGACGTCCAGCCCCTGACGTACAAACACTGGAGCGGGGAGGAGCGGACCCTCCTGACCCCTGAGGACTTCCAGATGCTCCAGATCCGCAAGGGCAGCCTCAGCCTTGAGGAACGCAAGGCCGTGGAGAACCACGTCGTCCACAGCTACAACTTCCTCAAGCGGATCCCCTGGACGGAAGAGCTGAAGCGGGTGCCTGACATCGCCCATGCCCACCATGAGCGGCTCAACGGCAAGGGATATCCCCTGGGCCTGGCGGCGGATGAAATACCCCTCGAAAGCAAGATGATGGCCATCTCCGACGTCTTCGATGCGCTGGCCGCCCATGACCGCCCCTACAAGGTGGCCGTGAGCGTGGAGCGCAGCCTCCAGATCCTGGAGGAGGAGGCCAAGAGCGGGCTCCTGGATGCCGACCTCCTGCACCTCTTCATCGAGGCCCGCGTGTTCCAACTCACCAACCTCGGCAAGGCCGCGTCATGAGTGCTTTACAGGATCCGATCCTCATCGTGGATGATGATCCCGAGGTGCGGGGCAGCCTCGTGGAGGCCCTCTTGGAGCGCAACTTCACGGCCGAGGCCGTGGATGGCGCCCGGAGCGCGCTGGAGCGCATCCGGCTCCGGCACTACTCCCTGGTGGTCACGGATCTCAACATGCCCGGCGGGCCCTCCGGGCTGGAATTGCTGGGGGCGATCAAGGGGCTGGATCCCCTGGCGGTCTGCATCGTGCTCACGGGATACGCCACCTTGGAGGGGGCCATCCGCAGCCTGCAGCACGGGGCCTACGACTTCATCCAGAAGCCCTTCACGCTGAACCAGATCGAGATGGTGGTGAGCCGTGGCCTGGAGCATGCCCGGCTGCAGCGCCAGGTGCGGGAGTACCAGGCCGAGCTGGAACGGAAGGTCATGGGGCGCACCCAAGATCTCAAGAGCCTCTACCAGGAGGCCCTGGCCCTCTGCGATCTCACCGCCGCCAGTCAGCGCATGCCCGAGCAGGGCAGCCTCGCCCTCTTCATGGAACACCTGCAGGCCCGGTGGCGCCCCGATGGCCTCGGTTGTTATCTGCCCGGCTCCGCGGGATGGCGTCTGGCCTATGAGCATGGCCCCCGGCGATTGCCCTCCAACCTGGGCACCCTCGAGGTGGGTTGGGAAGGGCGGCTCGGCTATCCCGAAGCCCACGGTGTGCTCCTCTCGGGCGCGGGGCCCCGCCCCTTCGGGGTGCTGGCCGTCGGCTACGAGGGGCGCAGCGCCTTCAGCCCCATGGATCCCGACTTCGTCCTCTTCCTCCGTCATCTGGAACTGGCCCTCGGGGGGGCGGGAGGGCCCGTCCCGGATAAAGTGGCTTCATGAGAACGCAGCAGGAAATCCTATGGATGGGCTTCACGGGGCGAAGCCCCGAGGAGGTCCGGACGGACCTGCGGCCGGGGGGCGTCATCCTCTTCGGACGGAACCTGGAGCCTGATCCGGCCTCGGGGCCCGCGGCCTGCAAGGCGCTCAATGATGGACTCCAGGCCCGCTGGGGGGTTCCCGTCTCCAGGAACGTCAGCGACCGGGAGCGAGGCCCTGGGGGCCTTGCGATCGACGGAGGGGAACGGGCCTTGGCCATCGCCCTGGATCAGGAGGGCGGCGCCGTGAGCCGGCTCCGGCCCTGGGTGGGGGACACGCCCAACCTCCGCATCATCTGGGAGGAGGGCGGCGCCTCCGCCTGCGAAGCCTGGGGACGGCTCTGGGGCGAGGGTTTGGCCCTTCTGGGTTTCAACGTGGACTTCGCGCCGGTGGCGGATCTCTGGGATGGCCATGCGGGCACGGGAATGGGCGATCGTTGCGCCAGCCGGAATCCCGCGGAGGTGGCTGCCGCCGCGGGGGCCTTCCTCCATGGCCTCGAGGCCACGGGCGTGCGGGGATGCCTCAAACACTTCCCCGGCCTGGGCGGCACCCTGCTCGACAGCCACAAGGGCTTGCCGGAGCTCACGGATCAGGCCCGCATCGGCGAGAATGCCCGTCCCTTCATCGCCCTCTCCCACGAGGATCGCCTCGTCATGGTGGCCCACCTCAAGCTGCCCGCCACGGAAGGGTTGCCCGCCAGCCTCCACCGGGGCTCCGTGATCGATAACCCTTGGGGCGTCCGGGGTCGCTTCCTGCCCGATGATCTGGAGATGGGTGGCTGCACGGATTGGGACTGGGATGCCCGGGTGCGCTTGTCCCTGGCGGCGGGGCACGAGTGGCTGCTGGTGTGCCAGACGGAGGCCGGTGTCTCCGCCTGCGCGGCGGCCCTGGAACGGTTGCCTTCGTCCGCCTGGGAGCAAGCCCTGGAGCGGTCCCGCGCCATGCGCGCCCACCTTCGCGAGCCCCGGCCCGGAGCCTTGGATGGCGCCGCATGGTCCGCGTGGGTAAGCCGGGTGCGCGCCGCGGCCGCTGCCCTGGCCGGGGTCTAACATGGCCGCGAGCCGCATCCTCATCGTCGACGACAACGCCATGATCCGGCAGGAGATCAAGGCGGTGCTCATGAAGGATGATTCCTTCGGCTCCTTCCTGGAGGCCGGGGATGGCCTGAGCGCCTTCAAGATCCTCATGGAGCAGCAGCCCGACGTGGTGCTCTGCGATCTGGTGATGCCCGGATTCGACGGGCTCAAACTCCTGGGGCTCAAGGCCAGCCGCCCGGAACTCGCGCAGATCCCCGTGATCATGCTGACGGCGGAGGACGACCTCGACCGCAAGGCGGAAATCCTCGAACGCGGCGCCTCCGACTACGTGCTCAAACCCTTCCACGAGAAGGAGCTGCTGGCGCGGGTGCGCATCCACCACAAGCTCAAGAAGCTGCAGGACGAACTGCGGGAGAAGAACGCCCAGCTGGAGGCGCTGTCCGTCACCGACGCCCTCACGGGCCTGCCCAACCGCCGCCACCTCATGAAGCGGCTGGAGGATGAAGTGGCCCGCGTGAAACGCTTTGATCAGCCCCTCTCCCTCCTCATGATGGACGTGGACCATTTCAAGATGGTGAACGACACCTACGGCCACGCCATGGGCGACGAGGTGCTCCGCAACATGGGGGCCCTGCTCAAGAGCGGCATCCGTTCCACGGACCTCGCGGCCCGCTACGGCGGGGAGGAATTCACCGTGCTCCTGCCCAACACGGATCTGGAGGGCGCGGTGCTGGCGGCCGAAGGCCTCCGCCTGAAATTCGAGGCCAGCTCCCACACCCTGGAAGGCCAGACCATCCAGAAGACGATGAGCCTCGGCGCCGCCTGCTTCATGCCGGATGCGGAGCGCAGTCCAGAGGATCTCCTCAAGGCCGCCGACGAGGCCCTCTACCGCGCCAAGCATGGGGGCCGCAATCGCGTGGAGCGGGAGGAGGGGGTCGGATCCGGTGCGATTCCGCCCTCCGCCCCGGAGGTGAGCGGGCGACGGAAGCAGGAACGGCAGAAGGCCTGAACCGTTCGGCGGGTGTCCGGGCCCATCGGGCCGGGATGAGGGACTCCTCGAACCGGAAATACGATTCCATGGCACTTGGAGCAGGCTGGGGAAGACTTTGGGGGGCGGTCCGGTGGGCCTGGGGGGCCCTCGGATCCGTCACTTCCCCCGCCACCACCCCGGGGCCACGGCCCCCTTCCGTGAGGTGCACCATGAATACGCCACGGCTCGCCGTCCTCTCCTCCCTCTTCCTCGCCGGGGGCCTCGCCTTCGCCGCCCCATCGGGGCCGAAGGTGGCCCTGCTGATCACGGGGGCGGACCCCTCCCCCCAGAAGGAACAGCCCGATGGAAGCGTCAAGTGCCCCGTGACGGGCCATAAGGTCCTCAAGGGCAAAGGCGTGACGGCGCGGGCCCTCGGGCACGTCTACCGGGTTGAGGATGCCGCTGCGGCCAAGGAGCTCGAGGCCCACCCGGACCTCTACCTCCAGGCCGATGGGACGCCGAAGAACCAGTAAGCCCAGATAGGGAGGTCAATCGCGAAAAGGGCCGACTCATCGGATGAGCCGGCCCTGCTTGTGGGGATCTGGTGGATCTACTTCGCCGCGGCCTTGAGGGCTTCCGCCTTGTCCGTCTTCTCCCAACTGAACTCGGGGCGGCCGAAGTGGCCGTAGGCCGCCGTGGGGCGGTAGATGGGGCGGCGGAGATCCAGGGTCTCGATCATGGCCTTGGGAGTGGCGTTGAAGACGCTGCGCACGGCGTTCACGATGGCCTCGTCGGAGACGTGGCCCGTGCCATAGGTGTCGACGCTCACGGAGACGGGTTCGGCCACGCCGATGGCGTAAGCGAGCTGGATCTCGCAGCGGTCGGCGAGGCCGGCGGCCACGATGTTCTTGGCGATGTAGCGGCCGAAGTAGGCGGCGGAGCGATCCACCTTGCTGGGATCCTTGCCGCTGAAGGCGCCGCCGCCATGGTGGCCGGCCCCGCCGTAGGTATCCACGATGATCTTGCGGCCCGTGAGGCCGGCATCGCCCATGGGCCCGCCGATGACGAAGCGGCCCGTGGGGTTGATGTGGAACTTCGTGTCCTTGTCCAGGAACTCGGCGGGCAGGGCCGCGCGGATCACCTGGCGCTCGATCTCGGCGCGGATGATCTCGTTGGTCACCACCTCATCGTGCTGGGTGCTGATCACCACGGCGTCGATGCGGCGCACCCGGTCGCCGTCGTACTCCACGGTCACCTGGCTCTTGCCGTCGGGGCGGAGCCAGGGGAGGCTGCCGTCCTTGCGGACCTTGGAGAGCTGCCGGGTGAGGGCGTGGGCGTACTGGATGGGGGCGGGCATCAGCTCCGGGGTTTCCCGTGTGGCGTAGCCGAACATGAGGCCCTGGTCGCCGGCGCCGCCCGTGTCCACGCCCATGGCGATATCGGGGCTCTGTTGGTCCAGGGTCACCATCACGGCGCAGGTATGGCCGTCGAAGCCCTTGCGGCCGTCGTCGTAGCCGATGGCGTTCACCGTCTCGCGCACGAGCTTGGCCACGGGAATGTAGGTCTTTGTCGTGATCTCACCCGCCACGACCACCAGGCCGGTGGTGACGAGGGTTTCACAGGCCACGCGGCTGGTGGGATCGTCCGCCAGGGCGGCGTCGAGCACCGCGTCGCTGATTTGATCGGCGATTTTGTCTGGATGGCCTTCGGTGACGCTTTCGGACGTGAAGAGGTGCCGGCCGGTTTTGGCCATGGGGACTCCAAACGGGTGCGGGGGAGGGCGGGGTTCCTTGGAACCCATCATCTTATCAGCCCTCCGGGGAGCCTAGAGGCCGCAGGCTGGAGGCTGGAAGTCGGGAACTGCCTCCGGTCTCCAGCCTCCAGCCTGGCGGCCACGGGTACCTTGCCCGGGGGATGGCCCCCCCTGTATCGTGGGGGACCACCCCAAAGGCCCGAAGACCCCCAGTTGTGGAGGATCCCCATGAAGCGCGCCCTGCGAACCACCCTCTTGGCCGCCGTGGCCTCGATGGCCCTCGTGTTCACCGCCTGCAAGCGGGAAGACCCCCAGATCCGGGAGTTGACCCAGAAGGCCGCCGAAGCCGATAAGGCCGGGCAGCAGTTGGGCCAGGCCGGCAGCGAGCAGCAGAAGAAGCTGGCCCAGGCCGGCGTCACTGACGTTCGCGTGAACGCGGAGACCATGCAGCTCTCCGAGGAGCAGAAGAAGGCCCTCGAGGAGCGCATCAAGAACGAGAAGAACAGCTCCTACCAGGCCCTCCTCCAGGAAGTGCTGGACAAGGACAAGGAGATCAAGGATCTGAATGGCAAGATCGCCAAACTGAAGCAGGACCTGCCCACCCCCGATCGGGCCCGTGAAGGGGACAGCCACTACGGCATGGCCATCAAGTTCCTGAAGAAGAAGGGCGTTTCCGACCCCGAGGCCCGCAAGCTCGTCTCCAACGTGAACATCATGGAGAAGCTGGCCCCCGGATTCGAGGTGTACCACTTCTACGCCAACGGCGTGTACGGCACCTGGGTGGCCAAGGGCCGCGCCAAGATCACCCCCTCCGAGCTGCAGAAGCAGGAGCGCGAGAAGATCGAGGGCGAGCGCGACACGGCCGTGGCCGAGAACGAGAAGCTCCAGGAGGACGTGCTGGATCTCGAGGACCAGAAGAAGCGCCTCTCCGAGGACATCGAGGGCCTGCGCGCCGAACGCTCCACCCTCATAGAGGAGCGCGCCAAGCTCCAGGGCGAGAATGCCGAGCAGCTCGGCAAGCTGAACAGCCTGCATTACATCGTGGGCAACCGCGACGCCTTGAAGAAGGAGGGCATCATCGAGATCCCCGTCTTCGCCAAGGATCGAGCCGGCAAGAACTGGCGCGACGACCTCTTCACCCTGAGCCTGGACCTCCGCTCCAGCGAGGTGATCACGATCAAGGCGGCCGACATGAACCTGAAGAAGATCGGCAAGGTGAACGTGGTGCCCGGTTCCTACGTGAAGGATGAGCACTACAAGCTCGTCATCTCCGAGGACAAGCAGACCGCCACCATCACGCTGCTGAAGAAGGAACGCTTCAAGAACGACAAGGTGGTCTTCGCCGTCGCCGATTAGGCTTTTCACCGCTCGCAAAAATGGCCCGCGAACGCGGGCCATTTTTGCGAGCTGGGGAAGGCGCCGAGGGCGAGCGGCGACCTGACCCGAGGTAGGTTCCTCGGACCCTCAATTGAGGCTGGAAATCCCCCCGGGGAGTGCCTATCGTCAGGTCCACACACCCTTTGTCACTGTCCTGTTTCACCACGAGGTCACCCATGTCCCGTCTTCAACGCGGCGCCCTCCTCGGGCTTCCCCTTCTCGTCCTGCTGGGTTGCGGCGGGAGCACCGACGTAAAGAGCGTCCCGCCCCCCAATGCCGGGGATGCTCCCACCACCAGCGGAACCTACCCCGTCTTCGACGCCTCCGCCGGAGCGATTCCCCTCCCCAACATCCTGGCGACGGCCACGGCGAAGGATCCCCTCACGGGCACCTTCCTCACCTCCGATCCCGTGGTGCGGCCTGCCAATACCCCCCTGACGCCCCCCGAAGCCCTGGCCTACGTGCATCACCGTGAGACGGGCGCCGTCAATGCCGTGTCGGGCCTGAACGCCCCCATCTACATCCGCTTCAGCAATCCGGTGGATCCGGCGAGCCTCGCGGGCAACGTGAAGGTGTTCCAGCTCACGGCCGATGCCGCCACGGGTGGCCAGACCGAGAACAACGCCCTGGGTTTCACGGACATCACGGCGATGTTCACGATCTCCTACAAGGCCGGCACCACCGATCTGCACGTCTTCCCCAACTTCCCCCTGACGCCCGGCACCAAGTACGGCTACTTCGTGAAGAACGGCGTGAAGGACGCGGCCACGGGGCTGCCGACCATCACCCCCCTGCAGATGACGGCCATGAAGTCGCCCGTGCCGATCACGGGCCTGCTGGCGGGCCTCGAGCCCATCCGTGCCGACAAGGTGAGCGGCCCCAACATCCTCCTGCGCGGCTACAAGCAGTTCATGGATGACGCCATCACCGCCACCGCCACCACGGGCATCACGTCCTTGGGCGAGATCACCCTCCTGGGCCGCTTCATCACCACCATCGCCGGCTTCACCCTGCCCGATCCCGTGGGCGCGCCCACCACCCGCGTGCCCGTGGAATCCACCCTCCGCCAGTTCGCCGCCGGCGCCACCTTGGGCGGGCTCTCCGGCAAGACCTGGAGCAACGCGGCCACCATCCCCGCCAACACCCTCCCCAGCGGCCCCTTCACGACCTTCGTCAAGGGCACCCCCGTGAGCCCCGACGCCTACTGGACGGCCGTCATGGGTTCCGCGACGGCCGCCCCCGCCTCCGTGGGCCTCGTGGCCCTGGGCACCTTCGCCAGCGGCGATCTGAACATCGATCCCGTGGTCGCCAAGGCCAACGCCGCCACCATGAACCTCACGGGCACCGCCGGAGCCTGGAACCCCGGCGCGGGAGTCACGCAGGCCTTCCGCAACGCGGGCGGCGTGCTCACCGGCTACTACCACACCGATCGCACCCTCAACTTCGTCTACATCGCCCCGGATCCCGCCACCATCACCCGCCCCGCCAACGGCTATCCGATGGTGATCTACCAGCACGGCATCACCTCCCAGAAGGAGACGGTGATCGCGCTGGCTGGCACCCTCACGGCCCAGGGCTACGCCCTCATCGCCATCGACCTGCCCCTTCACGGCCAGAACCAGGTGCCCACCCACACCGCCGGCGCCCAGTGGGGCCAGGACTTCATGGCCATCGGCGCTCCGCTGGCCACCCGCACCAACCTGCAGCAGGGCGTGGTGAACCTCTCCCGCCTGGAGTTCGTCGTGAAGACAGGCGGCCTCAGCACGGCCCTGGCCGGCGCCGGGCTCGCCACGAGCACGCCCGACATCACCACCTCGCCCAGCAACATCAAATACGTGGGCGTGAGCCTCGGCGCCATCGTCGGCTCCTACTACTTGGCCTCCAACACCACCTTCTCCTATCCCGCCGGCCCCTCCGGCCCGCCCTACATCCAGGCCACCCTGAATAACGATATGAAGGGCTTCCTGAACAACCCCGGCGGCCGCACCGCCTACCTGATCCAGAACAGCCCCGCCTTCGGCCCCACGGTGGATGCCGGCCTCGCGGCCGTGGGAATCGTGAAGAACACCCCCACCTACCACAGCTTCTTCCAGGTGACCCAGACCATCGTGGATCCCGCGGATCCCGCCACGATGACGAACCCCCTGGCCGCCGGGCTGCCCAGCCGCCTCTCCGGCCGCGTGGCGGTTCAGGAAGCCACCTCCACCACCTTCGATCCCGTTACGGGCGCACCCACCAACGGCGACCTCGTCATCACCAACCCCTACACCCGCTTCTTCGGCAACTCCCTGGGCGGCCGCGCCATCCTCGGCGGTGCCGGCGCCGCCGTCGGGCCCAACTTCAGCCAGCTGGCCTACACCGCCGGCGGGACCTACATGGCCCCGACCCCGGGAGGCCTCGTCGCCACGGCCCACGCCGCGGGCGTGGTGGGCAGCCCCTTCATGCTCACCCTGAGCCCCGGCCCCGCCCCCAAGGTGATCAACGCCGCGACCTCCGTGCTGGATGCCGCACCCAAGGAAGGCTACTTCCAGTTCGACCAGACGGGCATCGGCCACGCCTTCATCCTGAACCCCACGAACCCCGTGGCCATCGCCCTGGGCCAACGCCAGCTGGTCTACTGGCTGGGCTTCGGTCTCGTGGTGGATCCCACGCAGCAGGGCGCCACCCTGCCCATCGTGCAGCCCGCCTCCCTGCCGGAGTCCATGATCTTCGACGCCCCCAAGGCGATCACGATCCTGGCGCACTGAACCTGATCTGAAGCCACACGAGGAGGGCGGGGGCGACCCCGCTCTTCTCGTGTTCAGGGGAGGCGGGAAAGCTCCGGGCAATGGGCCAGCAGCTGGGCCCTGGCCTCCAGCAGCGCGGGCACCTTCGGGTGCCGGCGGGCCATGAAACCCCGCACGGCCTGGACATCCTCGGCCACGCGCTCCGTGAGGGGCAGGCTGAACCAGGCGGCGAGGAGGCCCAGGGGCAGCCACGCCCAGGAGCCGAGGTGGATGGCGCGGAGGCCCAGCCAGGTGAGCCCCGCGGCCCAGAGGGGCAGCAGGAGGATGCCCCCGAGGAGCTTCACCGTGGCGGTGACATCCACCTCATCCGTGAGGCGGCCCGCCAGCCAGCCGACGAGGCGGTACATGGGCCAGAAGGGGAGCCCGAAGGGCAGGCAGGCGAGGAGGGAGGCCAGGCGGAGCAGGGCCTTGGGAAGCCACCGGGCCGCTTCCGGAAGGCCATAGGCATGGCCGATCTGATCGGGGCGGAGGCCATGCCGCTGGAGCCAGGCCTGGATGCGATCCACGTCCTCCCGGAGTCCGGCCCGGAAGGCCGGGTCCAGGCCGCCGAGGTAAGCCTCCAGGGCCTTCACCCGCGCGCGCAGACCCTCCAGATCCGCCGTGGTCCGGGGGGCCTCGGCCAGCAGCCAGCCGATGTCCTGGGCCAGGCGCAGGCGCTCGGCCTCGGGGCCGTGCAGGGTGAGGGCGCGGAGGGCATCCCGCATGCGGGCCGTGAGGACCTGCACGCTCTCGGGATCGGCGCCCGGGAGATCCCCATGGGGGATGGGCTCCCCCACCCGCAGCAGGGCGTTGTGGCGGAAGAGCTCCCGATCCCCGTAGACGAGGCCGGCGGGCACCAGGGCGGGGCGCGTGGGGCTGCTCAGCACCATGCGGGCGGCACCTGTCTTGAGGGGCGCGAGGTCATGGCCGCCGTGGCTGATGCCCTCGGGGTAGATGCCCACCACCTCCCCGGCCTCGAAGGCGCGGTGCACGGCGCTGAAGGTGGCCTGGATGGCGGCCTGCCGCTGGGCCTCCGAGGCGCCCTCGGGCAGATCCTGGGCGCGCTGCACGGGGATGGGACGGAAGAGGGCGATGAAGGGCCGAAGGGGCAGAAGCTTCCACAGCGTGGCCTTGGCCACGAAGCGGGGCGCCCGCTGCAGCAGGGCCGTCACCACCAGGGGATCCAGCAATCCGTTGGGGTGGTTCAGCACCAGCAGCACGGGCCCCTCGGGCAGGGCGGGGCCTTCGCGGCGGAGCTGGCGGAACCAGAGCCGGCCCGTGGCGCGGGCGAAGGCCTTGAGGGCGGTGCTCACGGGAACCTTTCGTGGCGGGCCCATTCCTGGCTGGCCGTCGATCCGGAGGTGAATGGCCTAACGCAGAGGCGCGGAGGCGCGGAGGCGCAGAGGAAGGAGGGGCCGCCATCTTCTCTGCAACCACGGGCATCAGCGATTCCTAGCCCTGCCTTTCTCTGCGCCTCCGCGCCTCTGCGCCTCTGCGTTCTGCGTTTTTTATCGAACGAATTCGGGTTCATGCCGCCTTCTCCCGCCCCCGGGCCCACCAGAGTGCCAAGCCGGAGAGAAGGATCGCGGGAATGGCGATGAGCATGGCCCGGCCGAGCGCTTCACCGGTGGCCATCCCGGCGCCCTGCATGGCGTCACTTCGCCAGCCCACGAATTTCGGGCTGATCGCATCGCCCAGGAGGTGGATCAGGAACACGTTGATGGCGATCCCGGTCGCCCGTACCGAGGCGGGGAGGCTGCTCACGGTGAGCGCGTTCACGGGGCTCGTGTTGATGAAGAGGAGCAGCATGCCCGCGAAGAAGAGGGCGTAGACCATTCGGAGGCTGTCGGCCCCCAGGGCGAGGGCCACCACGGGGCCGGCGGCCAGCAGGGTGAGCCCGCTGATCCACATGCCCGCGTCGGGGAAGCGCTTCTGCATCCGATCCGTGAGGCTGCCGCCCAGGAAGGTGCCCACGATGCCCGTGATCACCGCGATGCCGCCGAACACCGTGCCCGCCTGGCCCGTGCTCACGTCAAACTTCCGCTGCAGCAGCGTGGGCCCCCAGTGGGAGAGGGCGCCCATGGCGAAGGTGTAGGCCACGTAACTGCCCGTGCAGGCCAGCCACACGCGGTTGCGGAAGATGGCGCCGAGGCGTTGGCCGAAGGTGAGCCCGGGGGCCAGATCCTGGACGCGATCCATGCCGCCGCGCACGGGGTCCTTGAGCAGCATCATGCGCACGGCGAAGAACAGCCCCGGCAAGCCCGCCACGAGGAAGGCCGCGCGCCAGCCCCAGTGCTGGGCCACGAGCCCGCCCAGGCCGTAGCCGAAGGCGCTGCCCACGGGGATGGCGAGGTAGAACCAGGTGAACTTCGCGGCGCGCTCATCCTCGGGCACCACGTCCGCGAGGATGGCGGGGCCCAGCGTGGCGTAGGCGGCCTCGCCCACGCCCACGAGGGAGCGCGTGAAGAGCAGGGCGGGATAGGAATGCACGAAGGCCGCGCCCACCGTGGCGAGGCTCCACAGCGCCACCCCCAGGGCCACGAGCTTGGGCCGGTGGTAGCGATCCGCCAGCCAGCCGAAGACGGGGGCCGAGATCATGTAGACGACCACGAAAACGAAGGGCAGCGTGCCCAGCTGCCCGTCCGTGAGGTGCAGGTCGCGACCCAGGGGTTCGAGCACGGCCGCCACCACGTAGCGGTCCAGGTAATTGAGCAGGTTGATGCCCGTCAGGAGGATCAGGAGTCGGGTGCTGGTGCGCATGGGGGTCTCGCATCCAGCGTAGCCGGAAGGATTCGCTCCAGTCCTCCCCCGGATGGGAACCTCGTGGGACTCGCTTTCAGAGGCTCAGCGGCGGCGGAAACGCGTGTACTGGATCAGCGGGTCGGGGGTCTTGGCGGCGTAGATGGTGTCCCAGTGGGTCTGGCTCGTGGATCCGGTCTAGGCGTTTCCACAAGCTTCTGCTCCCGAAGGGATGGTCCTCGGAATGGGGGTGGAGAAAAGCTGGGCACAGAGGACACGGAGCGCCCTCTGTGTCCTCTGTGTCCTGCTTTCCGTTCGATCAGGGCGCGAGGCCCAGATCAAAGCCCCGAGATCCCTTCGCGCACCAAGCTCACAGGTACTTCGAGAGCCACGCCTTCACCTCTTCGTACCACTGGAGGTGATTCTCTCCCTTCAGGATCCAGTGGTTCTCGTCGGGGAAGACGACGAGGCGGCTGGGTACCTGGAGGCGCTGCTGCATCGCGAAGTTCATCAGCGCGTTGCCCACGGGCACGCGATAGTCCAGCTCCCCCACGGTGATGAGGATGGGCGTCTTGAAGCCCGTGCCCTTGGCGTGGTTGCCGCCCTGCATGAGGGGGCTCTGGTCGCGCCACACCTTGGAGTTGCCCCAGACGGGCCCGCCGTTGGTGAGCTCCCGGTGGTAGACGCCATCGCTGGTGCCCCACTGCAGGGCGAGGTCCATCTCTCCCGCGTGGCTGATGATGGCCTTGTAGCGGGTGGTGGTGGCTTGCAGCCAGTTGGCCAGGTGCCCGCCGTAGCTGGCGCCGCCCGCGGCCTGGCGCGTGGCGTCCAGGAAGGGGAAGCGGGCGAGGGCGTCGTCCGCCGCGGCGTTCACGTCGTCGGCAGGGCCCTTCAGCGGATCCAGGAAGATGGACTGCCCGAAGGCCTCGCCATAGCCCGAGGAGCCGCGGTAATCCGTGAGGAGCACCGCCTGGCCGGGCTGGGTGAGCAGGTCGTAGTTCCAGCGGATGGAGAAGGCATCCCGCCACATGTTCGCCGCGCCGCCGTGGATGACGACGAAGAGGGGCACCTTCTTTCCGTCCGTCATCCCGCTTGGCTTCACGAGCATGGAGTGGAGCTTCGGGCCGCGCTTCGTCGTCGTCCAGAAGTGCTCCACGGGGGCCCAGGCGAGACGGGCCACGGCGTCGGCGTTGAACCGGGTCAGGGGCTTCGCGCCCTGGTCTCCGAAGGCCACGACCTCCGGCGGGTTGGAGGTGGATTCCCAGGTGCCGAAGAGCCGGCCGCCGCCCGTGGCCAGGGCGCCGATGCAGCCGCGAGGTGGGCAGGGCTCCTCGCGCACCTCACCGCCCGCCAGGGGCAGGGAGTGGAGCTTCTCCAGGCCCGCGTGTTCGAAGGTGACGTAGGCGCGGTCGCTGCCCTTGGGCACCACGAAGCGCGAGATCGAGCGATCGAGTTGGGCGGTGAGCACCGTGGGCTTGTCCTGGAAAGGCCAGGGAAAGGCCATGAGGCGGTTGACGTGGAAGACCTTGCCATCGTTGGGGGCGGAGGTGCAGAGCAGCCGCTTCCCGTCGGGGGTGAAGGCGGGCTGGCCGACATCCCGGTTCCCCGTGGTGAGCTGCGCGGGCTCGCCGCCCTGGGCGCTCACCAGGAACAGGTGGCTGTCCACTTCGCGATGGGCGGACTGATCCAGGTGCGGGACGGCTACGAACACGACGCCGCTGCCATCCGGTGTCCACACCGCGTCGAGGTTGCCGCCCTCGTTGCCCTTGGTGCCGTTGAAGCCGGCGCTGGCCAGGGCCTTCGTGCCCGCCAGCAGGTTCTTCGGCGTAGAACCAGGTTCCAGGCCCTGGACCCACAGGCTGGGCTTGCGATCATCCCGCCAGTGATCCCAGCGGCGCACGGGGAAGGCATCGTAGGTGCGGGCCGTGCCCTTCCGTTCCTTGCGGGCCTTGGCCTCCTTGGCGATGGCCGCCACCTCCTCGGCGCCGGGATACACGTCACTCACGAACAGGAGCTGCGTACCGTCCGGGCTCCACTTGGGGGCCTTGGCCCCCAGGGGAAGTTCCGTGACGCGCCGGGCCTCTCCGCCCGCCAGATCGAGGACGTACACCTGGGATTGTTCATCGCCTTCGCGCTTGGCCGTGAAGGCCAGGCGGCGGCCATCGGGTGCCCAGGCGAGGCCGCCCTCGCCGGGCTTCGTGAAGGTGATCTGGCGCGGCGCCGCGTCGCCCTCGAGCGCCTTCAGCCATAGGTCCGAGCGCTGCTCTTTGGGGTCGTAGGAAGGCTCCGTCACGGAGAACACGGCCCACTTCCCATCGGGGCTCACGGCGGGGGCGCCCACCCGCTTGAGAAGGAAGATGTCCCGGTGCGTGGGAGCCTGCGGGGTCTGCCCCACCATGGCTGAACCCACCAGGGTGAGCAGGGCGACACCGGCCAGGGGACGGAGGAAGCGCATGGGAACTCCAGATGATTTCGCGAGTTTAGCCCTGTCGCACTGGGGCGGTGTCACCTCGGGGCCTCCAGAGGGAGAGCACTAGGCCGCACACGAGGATGCCCAACAGGACGGCATTGATACTGGTACCGGGAGACGTTCCGATCCGCTCGATGGGCCATTGGAGATGGAGCAGTTTGCGGCCCACCTGCTCGATGAGCAGGATCACGAACGCCAAGGGGACGAGACTGCGATACCGCAGCAACACGACGAGGGCGGCGAGCCCGATCACCAGTTGGCACAACCCCCACGCCGCGAACATGAACAGGAAGGCGGAAGCGCTCGCGGAATCGAAGGTATGGACCGGGATCCCATCGGCGGAGCGAGCCACCGTCGGAGCATTGAAGATGATGTTCAGGCCCATGGCGACCTTGAGCGGCGTCAGCGCGAAGAGCCACAACCCGAGCCTGCGTCCCGGGTAGGTGTTGTCGGCCACGCGAGGGAAGAGGGTTGCGATCACGGCGCCTCCAGGGGTCGAGCAACTTTCTGCGAGACTAGCTTTCGAAATCAGAAGCGCGGTCGAATTGCGTCTGTGCCCGAGTGCATTTAGTGGTTAGGGGCCGAATCGATGAACATGCAAAATCTATTTGCCTCTGGTGATCTTAGTAATTTCATTTTGAAAACGCTCATCGAGTTGTTTCATCTGGTCATTCAATGCCTTCTGTTGCGATATCAGGTCAGCGATCCTGTTCCCACCGCGGTTGGCCATCAGATCTTGGTGAATTAGGATTAGGCCCCGAATTTCTCTGCTCACATTCTGTATTGATGAATCCAACACCTCGTGATTTTCAAGTTCAGTCCGGATTCCCCAAATTTCACGACGTATGTTGTCCATGGTTTCGACTGATCTGGCCCAGTATGTGCCAGCACGAGCATCCCATTGAGCATCACTTTCGCCAGCCGGTTTGATACCAAGTGAAGTGGCGACTTCTTCGAGAACAACTTTGAAATCAAATAAACAGGAATCAGCTTTGGCGAGTGTTTCACGTCTCCACTGAGTCTGTCTTTCCGTGTGGGATAGCTCTGCTTTAAATACTTCTAATTCACAGGTCGCAATCCAGGCGAAGAGCGCTGTGGCGATAGCGGCCGCGATTCGTTTTGAGCCGTCGCCAGCACCAAGGGTGTAAAAGATCACCCCAAGTGCAAACGTTCCGATGAACATCCTTGTGATCCTGGATTTTGCAACTAGGTCTTCCATTCGATTGCCCCTTGAGCCTCGTTGGTGTGTTAATTGATTTTGTATATTGAGTAGAGGCACATAACTTTGAATTGGATCGAACGAATTATATACGGCCCCACCTTCCCCACGCTCAGGGATTCACGATCTTGATGGGCCGTGGTCCATCGTCGTCGCGCTTCGAGCCGGGTCCGGGCCTTCCCTTTTTCCGGTCCTTGGGCAGGAAGATCCACCCCAGGATCCCCGCCACGGCGGAGGAGATGAGGGCGCCCCAGAAGGCGGGCCAGAAGCCATCCACGGAGAACTGCAGGCCCAGGAGGCGGCTGAGGGAGCCGGCCCACCAGAAGATGAGGCCGTTGATCACCAGGTTGAAGCAGCCGAAGGAGCAGGCCACGGGCACCAGCGCGAGGAAGCGCAGCACCTGGCCCACGGTGGCGTTGAGGGCGCCCAGGAGGACGGCGACGATGAGCAGGTCCACGAAGGGGCCGTGGTGGATGCCGGAGACGAGGCTGGAGGCCACGAGGAGGCCCACGGCGGAGAAGAGGAAGCGGAGGATCGTGTTCATCTGCATTCGCCGGGGGGCGTCCATTGCGGGTGGACAAGAGAGTTATCCACAGATTTCACAGATTACACAGATTTAGAGGAGGGGCCTCTGCGCCGGGCGCAGGAACGAGCGGGTTGAGGACCAGCGGGCCGCCATTTGGGCCACCCCACGTCCCTTCCGGGCGCCAACCCTTGATCTGTGTAATCTGTGAAATCTGTGGATCCCCTTCTTCATCGCAAGAATCGGATTGAAGGGGCCAACCCCGGAGCCGAGTCTGGAATCCGGGAGCACACCATGCCGAAGAGCGACTACGCCCGCATCGAACAGGCCATCCGGCTTCTGCAGTCGCGCGCCCGGGAGCAGCCCAGCCTCGCGGAGGTGGCCGAAGCCGCGGGCCTCAGCGAGTTCCACTTCCAGCGCCTCTTCCAGCGGTGGGCGGGCATCAGCCCCAAGCGCTTCCTCCAGGTGCTTACCTTGGCCGAGGCGAAGCGCATGCTGGCGGAATCCCGTAGCCTGCTGGACACGAGCTACGAGGTGGGTCTCTCCAGCCCCAGTCGCCTCCACGACCTCTTCCTCAGCCTGGAGTGCATGACGCCCGGCGAGTACAAGGCCCGGGCCGCGGGCCTCACCATCCGCTGGGGCGTGGAGGAGACGCCCTTCGGGCCCGCCCTCTTCGCCGCCCTGGAGCGGGGCCTCTGCGGCCTCTCCTTCCTCGCCGACGACGATCCGGAGGCCGCCTTCGCCCAGCTGCGGGAGCGCTGGCCCGAGGCCACCCTGGAGGCGGCGCCCGCCGCCGTGCGGCCCCTGGCCGAGGCCTTCGCCGCGCGCATGGCGGGGCGCGTGGACCAGCCCCTGTCCCTCGTGCTCAAGGGCACCCCCTTCCAGCTGCGCACCTGGGAGGCCCTCCTGCGCATCCCCGCCGGCCACGCCCTCGCCTACGCCGACGTGGCGAAGCTCACGGGCTCGCCCGGCGCCTCCCGGGCCGTGGGCACCGCCGTGGGCGCCAATCCCATCGCCGGCCTCATCCCCTGCCACCGCGTGATCCAGGGGACGGGGGCCCTGGGCGACTACCGCTGGGGCGCGCCGCGGAAGGCCGCGCTGCTCGCCGTGGAACGGGGCCGGAGGTTGGAAGCTGAGGGCCGGGGATGAGGCCGAAAAAGAAAAGAAAACCAGTGATGAACAGTGATGAACGGTGATGGAGTACGGAGTGTCGATGGGATCGGCCCAAGGATGGCCTGGGTCGCAGTGCCTCGAGTCGGCGATCACCGTTCATCCCTTTTCATCACTGTTCATCCCCGGTTGCTTTTGCTTTTCTTGAACGCTCCATGCCCCCGCACCTGATCCTCCCCCTCCCCACCTCGGCCCGCCTCGCCGACATCCTGGCCTTCCACGGCCGGGATCCCGAGAGCCCCTCCGAGCGCGTGGACGGCGACACCCTGCACAAGGCCACGCGCCTGGGCGGGCGCCCCGTGCGCCTGCAGCTGCGGCTGACGTCCCCGCAGGCGGAGGTGCGCGTGGCGGGCGCGAAGGTGCGCAAGGCCGATGAGCCCGAGCTGCTCAGGCAAGCCACGCGGCTATTGGCCCTGGAGGGTGACGCCGCCGCCTTCGAAGCGAAGCACCGGACGCACCCCGAGCTGGGGCCGCTCCTTCGTCATCGCCCCGGCCTGCGGATCCCCCAGACGGCCACGGTCTTCGAGGCCCTCGTGTGGGCCATCCTCGGCCAGCAGGTGAACCTGCCCTTCGCCTTCAAGCTGCGCCAGCGGGTGATCCGCCTGGCGGGCGAAGCTGCGGGCGACGGCCTCGTGGCCCACCCCACGGCGGAGGCCCTGGCGGCCCTCGATCCCGACGCCTTCGCGCCCCTGCAACTCTCCCGCGCCAAGGCCGCCTGCCTCGTGCGCACGGCCCAGGCCGTGGTCTCGGGCCAGCTGCCGGTGGAAGGGCTCCCCCAGCTGGCGGCAGCTGACGTCGTGGCCCGGCTCACGGCCCTCAAGGGCATCGGCCCCTGGACGGCCCAGTACGTGCTGCTGCGCGGCTGCGGCCACCTGGACGGCCTGCCCCTGGGCGACAGCGCCCTCGCCACCGCCGCCCAGCGCGTGTGGGGCCTGGAGGCCCGCCCCACGGGCCCGGAGCTGGAGCGCCTCATGGAACCCTTCCGCCCCTGGCGCAGCCTCGCCACCTACCACCTGTGGGCGAGCCTCAAGGACGCGCCCGCCTAGTTTCGATCGAAGCCCCGTAGGGAACGCGAAGAGCGCGAATGCGCCTGCGGCGCGCGAAGAGCGCGAAGGGTGTTCGGGCGGCGCGCTTGAACACGCCTTCGCGGGCCTCGTGCCCCGGAAGGCTCCGCTGGGGCCGGGGCCCCGCCGCTTTCCAGGCCAGGGGCCTGGGTGTTCCGACCCAGCCCGGGCCCTCCCTTCCCGGGGCGGGTGCCTGCGGCGCTTCGGGGCGCCACCCGCACCCGCCCCGGGAAGCGCACCGACGGCGTCGGTGCGGGCCTTCGGCCGGAGGGCCCTGTCTGCGGGGGAGCATTCGCGCTCTTCGCGTTCCCCAGGGAACTCCGGGATTTCCCCTACCCCACCTGCCGCCGCGTCCGCCCCAGCTGCGCCTTGTGGCGGTGCAGGAGGTGAAAGCGCAGGGCGCCCTTCTCCAGGTGGCGGAGGGGATGCAACTTCGCATCGAGGGCGTGGAAGGCGCTCACCATGTCCCGGCACACGGCGACGCGGCCCTCCTTGGCTTCGATGCCCGCCTTGGTGAAGGCCTGCGCCACGGAGGGCTGCAGGCCCACGAGGATCACCTTCACCTTCTGGCGGGCCAGCTCGTCGAGCACGCCCTCCAGGGCCACGATGCCCGTGACGTCGGCGGCGGGCACCTGCTCCATGCGGAAGATCACGGCCCGCACCTCGCCGCCGATGGCGTGGATGGCGCCCATGGCCCGTTCCGTGGCCCCGAAGAAGAGGGGGCCCGAGAGGTCGTAGATCACCACGCCCTCCGGCAGGGGCCCGGGCAGGGCGGAGTGGTCGGGCTCGGCGATGCGCCCCTCCGTCACGGCGGCCATGCGGCGCATGAAGAGGAGGCTCGCCAGCATCACGCCCACCGTGACGGCGATGACCATATCGAAGACGACGGTGAGCGCGAAGCAGATGAGCAGCACGGCCACGTCGCTGCGGGGGGCCACGCGCACCGTGTGGGCGAAGTGCTCCACCTCCGACATGTTCCAGGCCACGATGAGCAGCAGGGCCGCCAGGCTCGCCATGGGCAGGTGGCGCAGCAGGGGCGCCAGTACCAGCATCGCCGCGAGGATCGTCAGGGCGTGGGTCATGGCCGCCACGGGCGTGCGCCCCCCGAAGCGGAAGTTGGTGGCCGTGCGAGCGATGGCGCCCGTGGCGGGGATGCCGCCGAAGAAGGGGGTGAGCACGTTGCCCACGCCCAGGGCCAGGAGCTCCGCGTCGGGATCGTGGCGGGTGCGGGCCATGCCATCGGCCACCACGGCGGAGAGCAGCGATTCGATGGCGCCGAGCATGGCCACGGCGAAGGCGCTGGGCAGCAGCAGGCGCAGGGTGGCCAGGTTCAGCACGAAGTCCCGCCCCTCGGGCCCCGGGGCGTTCCAGGGCCAGAGGAGGCTGAGGCCCGTGCGGGGGATGCCGTCCACCATCCGGCCGTCCACGAGGGTGTGGAAGCGGGTGCCCAGGGTCTCCAGGTGGAAGCCGGGCACGGAGAGGGCGAGCAGCCACCCCGCGAGGCCCGCCAGGGGCAGGGCCAGGAGGGGGGCGGGGACCTTGCGGATCATGCGGGGAAGGCGGACCAACCAGCGCTTGGGCAGCCGTGGCATGAGGAGGATGAGCAGGGTGCCTGCGCCGAAGCCGAATTCCGTGGGCGAGGCGCTGGGGGCCGCCCTCAGCAGGGCCCAGGTGCGCTCCAGGAAGTGGTCGGGGAAGTGGCTCACCTGGAGGCCGAAGAAATCCTTCAGCTGGAGCACGGCGATCACCACCGCGATGCCGCTCGTGAAGCCCGTGGTCACGGGGAAGGGGATGAACTGGATGAAGCGGCCCAGGCGCAGGAGGCCCATGCCGATGAGCAGGAGCCCTGCCAGCAGGCCCGAGAGCAGGAGGCCCGCCATGCCAAAGCGCACATACAGGGGCGCGAGCACGACGATGAAAGCCGCCGTGGGGCCCACCACCTGGATGCGGGAGCCGCCGAGGAGGGCCGTGACGAAGCCCGCCACGATGGCCGTCGTCAGGCCCGCCTGGGGCGGCACGCCCACGGCGATGGCCAGCGCCATAGCCAGGGGCAGGGCCACGATGCCCACGAGGAAACCCGACGCGAGATCCTTCCGGAACTGGGGCCCCGCGTAGCCCTCCCGCAGCACGGCGCGCAGGGCAGCCGCAGGCAGGGTCCTGAGCGGGATCCCTTCGCCGGTGTCGTGGAAGCGGGTGCGGGCCATGGAGTTATCCGGAAGATACTCCCGAGGGACCGGAATGAGGATCTAAATCAGCACAGCGGGCGATTTGGATGGGAGAAACGGGAGTTTAGACAGGAATGGATTCGTCCGAAGTGCATAGTCAGAAGCCAAGGAGACGCAAATGAAACCGTACATCCTCATTGCTTTCATTCTCGCCAGTGCCATGAATGCAAGGGCGCAGACCTACAGCCCGCCTAACGGGCATAAAATTTTGCTCAACGTCCAAGTAACCCGGACAGATTTGGGAGATGAGGCCCATCTTAAGGTGACCTTTACGGTTCCCCCCGCCAGTGAGGCGATGCCTGTTCCCACCCAAGCCTTTTTATATGGCTGGATTGCATCGAGCAAACAGAGGCTGATGGTGTCGCAATCCAAAGGTGCAGACTCACCCGAAGGTTTCTTGGCCATTCGCCGGACGTTTGTGCCTGGAGAAACGGTCACCCTTGAAACCGACCTGCCAAAGTCGTTTGTAGATGCGGTTGGAGCTCACCTGCATGCGGGGCTTGGCGCTACGGGGAAAGGCTATTACCCAACCCAGAACCTGTTGGTGCAAAAGTAGCCTCACTTCGCCGTGTTCGCTTTCGGTCCAACCAATGCCACCTTCATCGACCCAGAGCCCGAGACGATTCGCCCGGTGTAAATCCCTACCGCCTCAAAAGTTTGGGTAGAGATCGATCCCATTCGAGGGGGCACCACCTTGCTTCCGCATCGCTGCCAGGGGTCGCCTGGCATCGGCGCTATGCTCTCGCCATGCGGCCCCTCCGGTATGCCATCAACGTGACCTTGGACGGATGTTGCGATCACCGCGCCATCATCCCGAATGAAGCCAGTCACCGCCACGCGCTGGAAGGCATCGCCCAGGCCGACGCCCTCCTCCTCGGGCGGGTGACCTACGAGTTGATGGAGGCCGGGTGGCGGCATCCCGTGCCACCCGGGGCGCGGCCCGCGTGGACGGAGCCCTTCGCGCGGACCATCGATGCCGCCAAGAAATACGTCGTGTCGTCCACCCTGGCTCAGGTCGACTGGAACGCCGAGCTCGTGCGGGGTGACCTGGGCACGGCCGTGCGAAGGCTCAAGGCGATGCCGGGTAAGGGCCTGGCCACGGGCGGCCTCAGCCTGCCCCGGGCCCTGGCCGAGCTGGACCTGATCGACGAATACGAGATCCTCGTGCACCCCCGGCTGGCGGGCCACGGACCCACCCTGTTCGCGGGGCTCTCGCGGGTCGTGGATCTGAAGCTGGTGCACCGGCAGGAACTCGACGCGGGGATCGTGGTGATGCGGTACGTCCCCAAGCGATAGCGGCCGAAGCCGGGGAGACGGACGAAGCGTCGGGGAAAAGGGTTAGCCGGGGATGAAGGTGCGCCCCCTGTCGATGCCCAGCGCGGCATAGGCGTGGATATCCGTGCGGGCGATGGCGAAGGTTGGGGGCTTTGGGTGCATGAAGGGCCTGAAAAGCATCATGCAGAGGCGCAGAGAAAAGCGGGATGCGGAGGGTCTTTCCTCTGCGCCTCCGCGCCTCTGCGTTGAGCTTTTCTCTCAAGGCCCAGCGGGTGGCATGCCCTATTCCGCCGGAAAGGCCTCGCCCAGCTTCACGGTGCCTTCCTCCCCGCCATGCTTGCCGAGGATGAAGGTCTTGGCCTTGTCGATGCCCAAGGCGGCATAGGCGTGGATGTCCGTGCGGGCGTTGCCGTAGGCGGCGCGGAAACTGAAGCCCAGGGCCTTCAGCGCCTGCAGGCGCTCCGTCTTGGCCCGGCCCACGCGCCCATCCGTGGGCAGGATGTCCCGGGCTTCGGGCATCAGGATGAGGATGCCTTCGGGCAGCTGATGGAAGGCCAGCCACTCGCGGGTGGGGCGACCCAGCCAGGGGGCGCGGCCCGAGAGGTAGACCACGGGCCCCTGGGCGGCGGCCCGCCGCACCGCCGCCACGGCGCCCTGGCGCAGCTTGGGGCCATCGGCCTTGGGGTTCCGCAGCAGGCGGCGGGCGTAGTCCTTGAAGTTCTCGGAGTCGGACGTGGTGAGCGTGCCGTCGATGTCGAAGATGGTGAGGGGCACGTCCCCGGCCAGCACGTGCAGTGTGGCCTCCGCGGTCTGCCCTTCGGCCGTCCAGCGCAGCGGGTAGCGGCCCGGAGTGGGGGGTGCGTTGAAGGCCGCAGCCACGCGGCCTTCGCCATCCGTGCGACCCACGCCCGTGGTCTCCCAGGAATCGCCTCGCTTCAGTTCGATGGTCACCGGCGCATGCTCCAGGGCCTTCTGCAGCCCGGCCGAGTTGGAGAACCAAGCCTCGGCCAGCACCGCGCCGTTGGGCCTGGCCACGGGGTCCGAGGCGCCGTGGTAGGGGGTGCGGGACGCAAAGGGGGTGGAGGCCAAGAGGGCTGGGAGGAGGAGCATCGACGGACGCATGCTCCATCCTATCCAATGCTCTAGGCGTTCCGGGGCGCCGCGGCACCTTGCAGGATTTGACAAAGAGTGTCGCGGCTAAAGGGCTTTTGAACCAGCCCGAGGGCGCCCAGCTCCAGGGATTCACTAAGGTTCCGGTCGGGGGCGAATCCGGAGCAGAACAGCACCCGCACCTCCGGGTCCAGCAGCTTCAAGCGCCGGAAGGTCTCCTTGCCGCTCAGGCCGGGCATCACCAGGTCCAAGAGCACCAGGTCGATGGTCCCTTGGGCGCCTTGATAAATCGCCAGGCCCTCTTCCCCGCTGGGGGCGAGCAGGGGTTCGTGCCCGAGGGAGGCCAGGAGGCTGCCGACGGCGGTGCGGACCAGTTCCTGATCGTCGATGAAGAGGACTTTGAGTTTTCGAGTCGAGGGCGGCTCATCCGCCTGGGCCGTGGCCTCGGGGGCGTCGGGCGAGAGGGGGAGGAGCAGGTGGAAGGCCGTTCCCTGGAGTGCTTCGCTGGTCACTTCGAGGGCGCCGCCGTGGTTCTTCACGGTGCCATATACGGCCGCCAGGCCCAACCCCGTGCCCTGCCCCGCGGGTTTGGTGCTGAAGAAGGGTTCGAAGATCCGGGGCAGGATCTCGGGTGGAATGCCATGGCCCGTGTCGCTCACGCAAATCTCGAGGTGGGGGCCGGGATGGAGGGGGGCGCGAAGGCCTTCGCAGTCCGAAGCACTCAGGGTGATCCGCGAGGTGGCGATGGCCAGGGTCCCGCCCTCGGGCATGGCGTCCCGGGCGTTGATGCCCAGGTTCAAGAGGGCCGTGTGGAGCAGGGCCGCATCTCCGCGAATCCAGGCCGGGCCGGGATCGAGGCGGACCCGGATGTGGATTCGGGGGTCGATGCAGCGCTCCAGGATGCCCTGGGTTTCCTGGATGAGGGCGTGGACGTCCACCTGGGAGAACGACACGCTCCCTTTGCGGGAAAAGGTGAGCAGCTTGTGGATCAGGTTGGCCGCGTGCTCGGATCCCTCGAGGATCGTCTTCGCTTGGCGCAAGTGGGGCGATTCGGGGGGCAGGTTCAGCATCAGCAGCTCCGCGCAACCCTGGATCCCCGTGAGGATGTTGTTGAAGTCGTGAGCGATCCCGCCGGCCAGCTGGCCGAGGGCGTCCATCTTCTGGGCCTGTCGGAGGTTCGCTTCGGCTTCGGCCTGCAGGGTGACGTCTCGCAGGACGAGCACGTGGCCGCGCTCGATCCCCTCCGTGTTGAGAATGGGGGTCAGGTGCTCTGAGACCTTGTGTTGCGCTCCGTCCCGGGCCGTGAGCGTGTGGTAGCTGTCGCGGTCGTCTACCTGGATCCGGATCACCTTCTCCAAAGCCAGGCCCCGCGCCTCGTCGAGGCGCCACCCTGAGAGGGACTCCGCCACCGGGTTCATGGAGGTGACCCGTCCCTCGGGATCCGTGGATACGACCCCATCGCCGATGGAAGCGAGCGTGATCCTCAGGTTCTCCTCGCTTTCGCGAAGGGCGATCTCCGCCCGCTTGGCCTCGGTCACGTCGCGAAGGACGAACAAAAGGCTCTCCACCGATCCGCCGGAATCCAGCAAGGGGTGGAGGGTCCAATCCCAATAGGTCGTCCCCCACTCGGGATGATCCGGAAATTCGAAGGGCTTGGCGAGGATCGTGAAAGGTTCCCCCGTTCTCACCACCTTGCGGAAGATGGCTTCGTTCTCCTCGTGGGGGAATAGGTCGAAGTGGTTTTTCCCGGGGAAGAACTCGGGCGGGAATCCGCCTACGTCGGCGTAGGCGCGGTTCACGCGGATGAACCGGAACTCCCGGTCGAGGTAGGCCAGGGAGAAGTGCGTGCTGTCGAAGATGCGGCTGAGGATCTCCGTGCTTTCCCGCGCCTGGCGTTGGGCTTGCCGCTGTTCGGTGACGTCCTGGCCGAAGGAAAGGGTTCCGAAGACGACCCCATTCTCCGCGAGCACCTGGTTGCTCCAGGCGATGATCCGTTCTTCTCCCTTGCGGTTCAGGATGGGGTTCTCGAGGTGGGTGGGGAGCCTCCCATCCTTCAACTCGAGGAAGGTGGCCCAGACCTCGGGATAGCGCTCCCGGGGTACGAGGGTCTCGAACCAGTCCTGCCCCTTCAACTCCTCCACCCCGTATCCCGTAACGCGTTCCGCGGCGGCATTCATGGACCGGACCCGGCCCGTGTCATCCAAGGCGACGACCATGAATTCCGCCGAGCGGAGGAAGGGATCGATCGGCAGCCCGGCCCACAGCGGCGACGGATCCTCGCCGAGGGCCTGGACGGATCCTCGACCCTGGAGGGGCTGTGGGGAATCGGACATGCCCCTTCTTCGGGTTCGGATGGAGGTTCGGTGAGATTGGGTTCGGGTGCCCGCCATTGGGGTGGCGGGTGGGGGTTCCCCGGTCGGGGGAGCCCCGGTTTATGGGCGACCGTGAGATGCCATCTTGTTTGATTGCTTTGGTTACCCAGCGCTTGAGAATTGACCCCAAGCCGGGGAAGGGCTTGGGCTGGCCCCCCTCAGTAGGTCCAGCTCAACGCGCATCCGCATTCCTTGGCCAGGCGCTCGGCCAAGTTCGGATCGTGCTTGATGCGGATCTCCCCGCCGGCCTTCACCCGGGCGGCGAGGCCGTCCTTGCTGCGGTAGTCGAAGAAGACGGGGAGGCTTCCCTTCACTTCGCCGAGCACCTTGAAGAGGCGGGGCGGGCATTCGCCCTGGGGGAGGCGGATGACGGCGCCCGTGAAGCCGGCGCTCTGGAAGCCAGCGAGGGGTTCGATCTTGGAGATGAAGAGCTTGAGCACGTCCTGCTCATCCTCTTCGCCCTCCTCGGCGTTCGGGTTGTTGCGTTGGACCTTCTCGACTTTCAGCTCGCCGGTGACCCGAAGCAGGGCGTCCTGCTGGAGGTGGTGGCTGTTCTCCTCGAAGGGGCGGCTGCGCTTCTTGGTGTTCCGGTCGAAGCGGGTGGGCAGGAGGAGCATCTCCAGCTTGGCGGTGGCGTCCTCGGTCATGAGGATGGCCATTTGTTCGCCCTTTTGCGTGGTCTTGAACTGGCAGCCGGCCACCATGATGCCGAGGGTGATCTCGTCGCCATCCCGGCGCAGGCCGCTGGCCACGTTCTCCTGCAGGCGGCCGATGCCGCCCTCCGTGTGCACCTTGAGGGCGTCCACGTAGTCGTCGAGGGGATGGCCGGACACGTACATGCCCAGGGTCTCCTTTTCGGCGGCGAGCCGCTCCATGCGCCCCCAGGGCTCCACGTCCTCGGGCAGGCGCCACTCGGCGGCGAGGCTGCTGAGCTCGGCCTCGTCGAAGAGGCTCGTCATGCCGAGGTCCGGCCCGCCGCCGCTGGCCGCGGCGCTGAGGGCTTCGGGCAGGCCATGCAGGAGCGCGGCCCGGTTGGGCTCCAGGCTGTCGAAGGCGCCGGCCTTGATGAGGCACTCCCACACCTTGCGGTTGGCCTTCTGGAGGTCCGTGGCCTTGAGGGCGTGGAAGAAGTCCTGGAAGCCGCCCTCCTGCTCGCGGGCCTCGAGGATGGCTTCCAAAGCCGCATCGCCCAGGCCCTTGATGGCGCTGAGTCCGAAGCGGATCTGACTCTCGCCCGTGATAGTGAAATCGAGGCCCGACCTGTTGATATCGGGGTTCAGCACGTCGATGCCCGTGGCGCGGCAGTCCTGGATGTACTTCACCACGTCATCCGTGCGCTGGCTCTTGGTGGAGAGGATGCCCGCCATGAACTCCGTGCGGTAGTTGGCCTTCAGGTAGCCCGTCTCGTAGGCCACCATGGCGTAGGCGGCGGAGTGGCTCTTGTTGAAGCCGTAGCCCGCGAAGTACTCGATGGTGTCGAAGAGCTCGGAGGCCTTCCGCTCGTCGTAGCCCCGGGCGATGCCCTTCTCGACGAACTTGGACTTCTCCTTCTTCATCTTCTCGAGATCCTTCTTGCCCATGGCGCGGCGCAGCATGTCGGCCTCACCCAGGGTGTAGCCCGCCACCTCCTGGGCGATCTGCATGACCTGCTCCTGGTACAGGATCACGCCGTAGGTGGGCGAGAGGATCGGCTCCAGCTGGGGGAAGGGATAGACCACGGGCTTGCGGCCATGGCGGCGCTCCACGTACTCCTCGCCCATGCCCGCGCCCAAGGGGCCGGGGCGGAAGAGGGCGTTGAGGGCGATGAGGTCGTCGAAGCGGTCGGGCTGGAGCTTGCGCAGCAGCTGCTTCATGCCTCCGGATTCGAACTGGAACACGCCGTCCGTTTCCCCGTTGGCGAAGAGCTGGAGGGTCTTCTTATCGTCGAAGCCCCGGATGGTGAGCATGTCGATGGGCGCGCCGTGCTTCTGGGCGATGTAGCCTTGCGTCTTGGCGATCTGGGTCAGCGTTTCCAAGCCGAGGAAGTCCATCTTGAGCAGGCCCGCCCGCTCGGCGTCGATCATGGTGTACTGCACCATGACCTTGTTGTCCTTGTCCTTGCTGAGGGGCGCGAACTGGGTCAGCTCCTCGGGGGCGATGATGACGCCCGCCGCGTGCACGCCCGTGTTGCGGGCCAGGCCCTCCAGGCGCGCGGAGATGTCCAGGATGTTGCGCACCTCCGGATCGGAGTCGTAGCGCTGGCGCAGCTCGTCGGACTTCTCCAGGGCCTCGCCCACGGTGATGGGCTTGCCGGGCTCCTGGGGCACGAGCTTGGTGAGGGTGTTGGCGAAGGCGAAGTCCTTCTCGAAGACGCGGGACACGTCCTTGATGACGGCCTTCGTCTTGAGCTGGTTGATGGTGACGATGTTGGACACGCGGTCCTGGCCGTACTTGTCCGTCACGTAGTCGATGACCTTCTGGCGGCCATCCCGGCAAAAGTCGATGTCCACGTCGGGCATGCTGATGCGCTCGGGGTTGAGGAAGCGCTCGAAGAGGAGGTCGTACTGCATGGGGTCGATGTCGGTGATCATCAGAGACCAGGCCACGATGCTGCCGGCGGCGGAGCCACGGCCGGGCCCCACGGGGATGCCCATCTCCCGGGACTTGGCGATGAAGTCCCATACCAGGAGGAAGTAGCCGGGAAAGCCCATCTTGAGGATGGTGTCGAGCTCGAACTCGAGGCGCTTCCGATACACCTCCTCCGCGTGTTTGAGGCGGCCCGTGGCCCAGCCCTCGCGGTTCTCCACCATGCGCTTCTCGAACCATTCGCGGGTGACGTGGACGAAGTAGCTTTCGAGCGTGTGGCCATCGGGCACGGGGAAGGTGGGGGTGGCGGGCTTGCGGGTGATGGGGTAGAGATCCACCTTGGCGGCGATCTCCAGGGTGCGGGCCAGGTACTCGGGGTTGTCGGGGAAGACCCGGGCCATCTCCTCGGGGGTCTTCACGAAGAACTGATCCGTGGAGAAGCGCATGCGGCGCTCGCTCTTCTTCAGGGCCTTGGTACCGATGCAGAGCAGGGTGTCGTGGAGGTCGGCGTCGTCGTGGTTCAGGTAGTGGGCATCGTTGGTGGCCACGAGGGGGATGCCCGTTTTGGCCGAGAGCTGCTTTTGGAAGGGGATGATCTCCTGTTCCTTCTCGAAGCCCTGGTCCTGCATCTCCATGTAGAAGTCTTCGCCGAAGAGTTCCTTGAACTCCAGGGCCACGCGCTCCGCCTGATCCAGGCGGTTCTGGAGGATGCGCGCCTGCACCTCGCCGCCCAGGCAGGCCGACAGCGCGATGAGGCCTTCCGAGTGCTCGCGCAGGATGTCCTTGTCGATGCGGGGCTTGTAGTAGAAACCCTCCGTGAAGCCCTTGGAGACGAGCTTGGAGAGGTTGGCGAAGCCCTTGGGATTCTTGGCCAGCAGCACCAGGTGGTAGCCCGCGTCTCTAGATCCGCTGGGATCCACGCAGTCCTCCAGGCCCTCCTCCCCCGTGAGGTTGCGGGCCTCCAGCTTCTTGTCGAAGCGCGTGCGGGGCGCCACGTACACTTCGCAGCCGAGGATGGGCTTCACGGCCAGGTTGCCATCGGCGTCCCGCGTTTTCTCGCAGGCGTCGAAGAGCTTCATCATGCCGAACATGTTGCCGTGATCCGTGACGGCCACGGCCGGCATGCCCGAGGCCTTGCACTTCTTCACGAGATCCGGGATGCGCGTGAGGCCGTCCAGCAGGGAGAACTCGGAGTGCAGGTGGAGGTGCGCGAAGGACATGGGCCATTGTCCCAAGAGGGTCGGCGGGAGGGGAGGGCTTTCGCTAAGTGCCCCAAACCCAAGGGCGGTGCACCGCGAATGCAGCGGGTTTACGCCTACCTGTCCTACCGCGCCCAGAGATCAGAACCGGTAGGTGAGGCCCAGGAAGACCCGCGCCGGCTGTTGAAGGATGGCGCCGTTGTAGTAATTGCCATCGCCGGAGCGGGGGGCGGGGTCGAAGTATCGGGCGTTCGCGAGGTTGCGGGCGTCCAGGCGCACATCCAACCCCTTCAGGGCGTCGTACCAGGTGAGGCCCAGGTCCAGGGTGGCGTAGGCGGGGACGCGGGGAACCACGTAGGGGCTCGGGTTGTCGTGGTTCTGGGTGCGGCGGGGGGCCACCCAGTGGCCGCGCAGGCTGAAGCCGAAGGCACCCACGCGCCCCTCCGTGCCGAGGTTGGATTGCAGGGGGGCGATGCCGCCCGTGTCGCGGCCCAAGGGAAGGTCCCGGGCGCGATTGGCGGTGAGGTTGGCGTAGGCGTCCCATCCCCAGGGCAGGCGGGCGCGGCCTTCCCATTCGCATCCGAAGATCTCCACCTTGCCCACGTTCTGGAACTTGTTGATGGTGCCGGAGCCGGAGGGGATGGAGACCTGCTGGATGAGGTCTTCCACCTGGTTGAGGAAGACGCTCGCCGTGCTCTGGAAATCCTCCCGCTGGTGGATCCAAGTGAACTCGAGGGCCGTGAGGCGCTCGGGCTTGAGGTCCGGTGAGGGGTAGGGGCGGTTGGGCGTGGTGGTGTAGCGCTTCAGGGCCGGCGGCTCCTGGAAGGCCTGGCCGTGGATGAGCTTGAAGGTGTTGCGGGAGCTGGGCGTGAGGATGGCGGCGAGGCGGGAGGTGAGGAGGTTGTGGAAGCCGCCGGGGCCGCCGGCCTCCCAGTTGTAGTCGTAGCGCAGGCCCGCGGCGAGACTGAAGGTGGGGGAGAGGTCGCTTTGCACATTGGCGAAGGCGCCCAGGTTCCGCGCGTTGCTGTGGGGCACCGTGGGGAAGGGTTCGTCGGGTCGGTGGCGCAGGGAGTAGGTGGCCTGGATGCTCGCCAGCACCAGTTCGCCCCCGAGCACCGCCGAGACGCGACTCCCCTGGTAACTGAGCTGCTCGCCGAGGCGGTACTCCCGGTTGAAGAGGCGGTAGTAGCCGAAGGGATGGAGGGCCTGGATGCGCAGGTCCTCGGGATCGCCGGGGGTGAACACGGTGGTGGTCTCCGATTCGCGGGTCTCGGGATCCAGCCCCGTGGTGCGCATGAGGGCGTAAGTCTTGGCCTCCCAGGCCTCCCCCAGGGTGGCGCGATGGCCCAGGTAGAGGGCATTGGCCTTGGGAATCCAGGAGCTGTTCATCACCGCCTGGGGGGTGGACCACTTCTCCTCGCTCTCCTCCCGGTACCAGTGCATGTAGCGGAAGGTGAAGCCGCCGCGATCGGCCCCCGCCTCCAGGAAGCGATCCTTCGTGGGGAAGCCCTGCTTATCGGACCAGGGCCGGTACACGCCGTCCATGAGCACGCGCAGGCGCCCATCGGGGCCCACGTTGCCGTTGGCGGCCAGGGCGGAGAGGTTGTAAAAACGCGCGTCCAGGCCATAGGGCCGGCGCCTTCCGCTGCGATCCGTCCAGGATTCCCCGGACCAATCCCACTCGTCGCTGCGCAGCACCTTGCCGGCGAGACTGAGGGCCCAGCCGCCCACCTCGCGACCGAAGGAGAACTCGGCGATGCGGGTGGCCCAGGGGCCGGAGTGCACCCGAACCTCGCCCTGGCGCAGGGCCGCGGGCTTGAGGATCACGTTGATGATGCCGCTGAAGGCGTTGGCGCCGTAGAGCAGCGAGGAGGGCCCGTAGAGGATTTCAATGCGGTCGATGCAAACCAGGGGGAACTGGCGCTCGAACCAGGTCACCTGCGCCTGGATATCGTTTTGGATGACGCCATCCCAGATGAAGAGGAAGCGGTCGGAGTTGGTGCTGCGCAGGCCCCGCATGTAGATCTGCGACCAGTGCACGCCCATGCCCTTCTCGAAGTCGAAGCCAGCGTAGTCGTGGAGGATCTCCTCCAGATCCAGGTAGCCCCGGCTGCGGATGTCCTCCTCGGTGATCACCACCACCTTGGCCGGGGCCAGCAGCGGATCCTGGAGCTGCTTGGAGGCGGAGACCACCTTCGTTCCCATGAGCTCCCGCAGGGTGGGAACCTGGGCTCGGGCCGAAAGCAGGGCGAACAGGCCCAGCGCCCCAACCCTCGCGTTCCATCCTGAGATCATTCAAGGCCCCTCGGTCCAATATCGGCCCTGACGGGGGGGGCATGAGTCCAAAGTCCGGGGTGGAACCGGCACGGCCCTCGGAATCCGAGGTCCATCAATCAGGTGTGGGTCAGGCCGGGTCGCGGCAACGGCCGAACCCCGCGGGAGCGCCTGGGGTCCCTAGGCCATCCCAAGCCTGGGCAGCAGGGCGGCGGCGGTGTCCCGCGCCAACCGCGCCGCCTCCACGGCGTTCAACATGGCCTCCTCGGCCCCCTGCTTGGGCGTGAGCAGCGCTTCCAGCTGGGAACGCAGGCGGTGGACCTCGCCCTGGGGATCCGGCAGGGAGCGCTGGGCCGAAGCCTCCAGGACCACCATGAAGCAGCGGATGGCATCGCAGGCGGCGGTGACGGTGGCGGGGCCGCTGCGGTGATCCTCGTGGAGCGCCAACGCCGTGGCGAGGAAGCGGAGGCCCCGCTCGAAGGCCTCCTGGAGTTCGCCCTGGGGGCCGGTGGTCATGACCGAAGCCCCATCAGGCTTTCGCCGCCGGGAAGGGCACGAGCCCGCTGCCCTTGGGTTCCGGACCGTTGGGCTGCACGGCGTACTCGCCGTTGAAGCAGGCGTAGCAGAAGGTGTCGCCCGGATCCTGCATGGCCCCACGGAGATCCTCCAGGGTGAGGTAGCCCAGGGTGTCGGCCTTCACGAATTCCCGGATCTGCTCGATGGCGTTGTGGCTGGCGATGAGCTGGTCCCGGGTGGGGGTGTCGATGCCGTAGAAGCAGCTGTGGGTGGTGGGCGGCGAGGAGATGCGCAGGTGCACCTCGGCGGCGCCGGCGGCGCGCACCATCTCCACGATCTTCTTGGAGGTGGTGCCCCGCACGATGCTGTCGTCCACGAGCACCACGCGCTTGCCCTTGAGCAGCTCGCGCACGGGGTTCAGCTTCACCTTCACGCCGAAGCTGCGGATGCTCTGCTTGGGCTCGATGAAGGTGCGGCCCACGTAGTGGTTGCGGATCATGCCGAACTCGAAGGGGATGCCGCTGGCTTCGGCGTAGCCTAGGGCCGCGCTCACGCCGCTGTCGGGCACGGGCACCACGAGGTCGGCTTCCACGGGGTGCTGGCGGGCGAGGATGCGGCCCATCTCCCGGCGCGTGGCCATGACGGAGCGGGAGAAGACGAAGCTGTCGGGGCGGGAGAAGTAGACGTGCTCGAACACGCAGGGGCGGGGCGCCACCCTGGCCACGGGGAAGCGGCTCTCCGTGGTGTTGTCGGCCTTCACGATGAGCAGCTCGCCGGGCTCCACCTCGCGCTCGTAGTTCGCGCCCACGAGGTCGAAGGCGCAGGTCTCGCTGGAGAAGACGTGGGCCTGCACCCCGTTTTCCTGGGGCATGCGGCCATAGGCCAGGGGCCGGAAACCGTGGGGATCCCGGGCGGCCATGAGGAGGTGTTCCGAGAGGATGAGCAGGCTGAAGGCGCCCTCGCACTGGCGCAGGGCCTCTTCCACCGCCTCGATGAGGGTGCCCGCTTCGGCTCGGCTGATGAGGCCGAGGATCACTTCGGAATCGCTGGGGGAGTTGAAGGTGTGGCCCTGCTGGATGAGCTTCTCGCGCAGCAGCTCGGTGTTCGTGAGGTTCCCGTTGTGGCACAGGGCCAGGGCCCCGAAGCGGCCGTGCACGAGGAAGGGATGGGCGGCGGAGGCCACGTTGCCACCGGTGGTGCTGTAGCGCGTGTGGCCGATGGAGGCGTGGCCGGGGAGTTCGTTCAGCACGGACTCGCTGAAGATGTCAGCCACGTAGCCCTGGGCCTTGTGGAGGTGGATTTGGTTCAGGTCCGAGCCCAGGCTCCGGCTCGCGATGCCCGCGGCTTCCTGCCCCCGGTGCTGCAGCGCGTAGAGGCCCAGGTAGGTCTGCCGCGAGGCTTCGGCCTGCGGCACGATGCCAAAGACGCCGCATTCGTCCTTGAAAGGCATGGAACCCCCAAAAAGCCATTGTATCGGCTCATCCCGCCCGCTCCGAGCGCTAAGCCTGGCGCCCACATGCCCGTAGCCGGATTTCCGAGGAATCCCCATGAAATCCGCGTGCATCCTGGCCCTCACCCTGCTTCCCCTCCGGGCGGATGGCCTATCCGACCTCAAGGCGGCCCTGCAGCGGCTGAATGGCCGGAGCCCCCTGGCGGCCCAGGCCGAGGTCCACACCTGGAGTCGGGATGGCAAGAAGGGGGCGGAGCCCGTGCAGGGCAGCGCCACCGTGCGCCTGGAGGACGGCCCCCAGGGCCTGAAGCTGGGCTGGACCCAGGCCCAGCTGGATCGCATGGCGCAGGTGAAGGGCAAGAAATCCAAGGATGGCGAGGAGTCGGCCATGAAGTCCCTGGGGCTGGAGGAGGCTATCCGCCTGATGCGCGCCGCGGATGAACTCCTCAGCGACCTCGAGGAGGCGACCCTGGTGAGTGAGGGCGCCGAGGCCTGGGAGGGCCGCCCCGCCCGAAAGCTGGTGCTGAACCTCTCCATGGGGATGGATAAGGAGGACATGGGCCCCCTCAAGGAAGCCCGCTCCCAGGCCACCCTGTGGATGAGCGCCGAGGGCGTGCCCCTCGCCATGAACCACCAGTTGGACCTCAAGGGCCGGGTGCTCCTCATCAGCTTCGAGGTGCATCACAGCTCCCAACGGCGCTTCCAGGTCCACCAGGGGCGCCTGCTGCTGGTGCACGAGGATCGGAAGGACTCGGGCTCCGGGGCCGGGCAAAAGGGCGAAGGGCGCACCATCTTCAAGCTCACGCCGGATGCGTAGTCCGGAACTAGAAGCTCCTTGGCCCCATCATGACCTTATGAAGCCCCTCCTCATCCTCCCCCTCCTCTTCCTGCCGCTCCGCGCTGATGCTCCGGCGGAGCTCAAGGCCCGCCTGGCCCAGCTCCAGGGCCATGACGCCGTGAAGGGGCAGCTGGAGCGCCAGCTCTGGCAGCAGGATAAGGATGGCAAGGAGCCCGCGAAGGTCGTCTCCGGCAGCTTCCAGATGCTCGTGGAGGATGGTCCCCAGGGCATCCAGATGCAGGTGAGCCAGGCCCTGCTGGCCAAGGCCCGCAGCGAGCAGGAGGCGGCCCTGAAGGATCCCGAGAAGGAGAGCGGAACCTCCCGGGGGCTGAAGGGGGTGAACCCCGTGGATCTGGCCGACAGCCTCAACGCGGCCCAGGGGCTGCTCCGGGATCTTGCCCAGAGCGTTTTCCTGGAGGAGCGGCAGGAGGTCTTCGAAGGCCAGCCGGCCCGCCTGCTCCGGTTCAAGCCCGAGCCCAAGCTCAACGCCCAGGCGAAGAAGGCCCTGAAGTCCATGGAGGCCAGCCTCATCGTCTGGATCGCGATGGATGGCACGCCGCTGGCGATGGAGGAGCAGGTGGCCTTCAAGGCCAGCCGCTTCTTCATCAGCTTCGAAGGCACCAGCAAGACCACGCAGCGCTTCCGGCGAATGGGCAACCGGCTGGTGGTGCTGCAAAAGACCGAGGAGAGTTCCAACAGCGGCCTCGGAAACGTCTCCCAGCGCAAGGTGGTGACGAAGTTCCAGCCGGGCTGATGAGGCTGGAGGCTGGAGGCTGGAGGCTGGAGACTGGAGACTGGAGACGGGAGACGGGAATTCGGGCGGTCGGATGAACCCGGATCCTGGCGGCACACCCGAAGGATCCGAGTGGGGCTTGGGCTGGCATGAAGCCTCCGGCCTCCAGCCTCCAGTCTCGAACCTGCCTCAGTCCTCGCCTTCGCGCACCCAGCGCTGCAGGGTGTTGAGGAGGACGGTTCCCTCGGCCGCGGGCAGTTCTGCGACGAGGCGTCCGACCTCCTCCAGGTGCAGCTCGATGCGGGCGACCTCGCCCTGGGCGAAGCGCGCGCTGAGGTCGCAGAGGGCCAGGAGCCGCGGCGCGACTTCCACGAGGATGGCGGTGGCTTGGAGGCCCGCGGGCACCTCCACGCCCCAGACCTGGAGGCTGCGCCCGTGGAAACCGATGCGCAGCGGCTGGACGTGGGCTTCGGCCACGGGGGAGCTGAGGAAGAGCAGGCGCTGGGCGCGGTTGAGCAGGGTGGCCTGCTGGTAGGGCGTGCCCTGGTTCCGGTCCGCGCGCAGCTCCCAAGTGCCGAAGCGCGGCTTCTGGACATGGTTGGCGGTGCGCGCCGCGGCCTGGGTCTGCAGGGTGAAGACGGTTTCCCGGGGGGAATCCTCCCCCCGCATCCACATCTGCATCCGATAGCGGAGTCCCTCCCCGGCCGGTTTGGCCTGGGCGGAGAGGGCTAAGGCCGTGAGGATGGCGAGGAGGGCGTGGCGCATGACCTCCCAGAATGCCATCCGGCCCCGGGGAGGGATAGGTTTCTAATTGATCCGGACCCCGAACCATACGGTGCGGGGATCGGTGCGGTAATCAAAGGGATAGGCGGAACTCTTGGCGTAGAACCCCTTTTGGTCGAAGGCGTTGGAGGCCCCCAGCTCCAGTTCCATGCCCTTGGTGGGTTTGAAGGCGATCCGGAGGCTCGCGGACGTGAAGGACTTCACGGCGGCCGGCCGGTAGGTGGGGTAGCCCGCGTCGCTATCCCGACGGAGCGCCTCCCCCTGATGATGGAGGCTGGCGCTGAAGGTGAAGGGGTGGGCCTTGAAGGTCACGCCTGCGTTGGCCGTGAGGCTGGGCATCCAGGTCACCTCGCCGCTGGGTAGGATCGTGTAGTCCTGGATTTCCTCGTCCACCCGCTTGGATTTGCTGGCGTTGAAGAAGCCGCCCCAGGGGCCCACGCCCCAGAGCAGTTCCGTTTCCACGCCCCGGGTCTTGAGCGTGTAGAGGTTCGTGCTGAGGTTGGCGTTGGCGACGCTGTAGGCGATGAGGTTCTTCAACTTCGCTTGATAGACGTTGATCCGCCAATTGAGGTTCCGGCTGATGATCCAGTCGGAGGCCAGCTCGATGGTGTCGGCGATTTCCGGCTGTAGGCCGCGGATGTTGGAGGCGAGGTCGTAGGTGTTGGCCCCGAACGTCTCCGCGGGGGCCGGGGTGCGGAAGGCCCTGCCGATGAGGAGCTTGGCGGTGTAGTTCTTGCCGGCGTGCAGCAACAGGCCCAGGCGCGGGCTGGTTTGGCTGTAGGAGAGCTTTTCCGTTGAATAGGGCCCGCCGGGGTTGAGGTTGAGGGCATTGAAGTCGGAGGTCTGCTTGTCGTAGCGCAGGCCCACCGTCACGGACAGCCAATCCCCGGCGAACTTGCCGGAAGCGTACTGGGCGAAGAGGGCCGTGCGGAGGACGGGGTGATCCTGGGTCCATTCGAGGAAGCCCCGGAGGGGGACGAAGCGCCCGTCCGACGTGGGGACGTAGCTCCCTCCCGGATTGTTGATATCCGTGTTGCTCACGTGGCTCTTGTCGCCACCGTAGGTGAAGCGGTTCCCCTCGAACCCGGCGACGACGCTGCCATCCTTCCCCACCATCCAGGTGAGCTGGGCGCGCCCGAAGAGCTCATCGGAGGAGGTGTTCAGGTACTCGGATAGGCCGGATGGATAGGTGGTCGCGTAGAAATCCGTGTAACCGGTGGGGTAGAAGCGCTGGTTCCAGTCGATGCCATGCCACTGGTATCGCAGCACGTACTCCTGAGTGAGGCCATCGGATTCCTTCACGTACTTGAGAACCCCGATGCGCCGCTCCTCCTTCATGCTCTCGGCTTGATCCGGGATCACGTAGAGCCAGCCGTGGCCGGTCTCGAAGTCCCACTTCTGCTGATGGAATTGGAGGCTCCAACCGTCCAGGGCGAGCAGGCCTTCCAGCTTCGCGAACACGTAGCTGTTGGAGCGGTGGTCATGGGTTCTGAACGCCTGGTAGTTCCCCGTGCCATCGACCCTAAAACTGCCATCCACGCTTTCATATTCATTCCCTTGGGTCGAATGGGTGTTGAAGGCCGCGACGAAACTCACGAGGTCGCCGCTTCCGCCCGTCACCAGGTCCACCACTTGGGTGCCGTGCTCGCCCAGCCGGAAGCGGCCTTCGCCGCCGCCCTGGATGTCCTCGGCGCGGAGGGTGTTGAGGGAGGCCACGCCATTCACCGCGTTGGAGCCGTAGAGGGCGGAGCCCGGGCCGCGCATGATCTCCAGGCTCCGGGCCATGAAGAGGGGGGTGATTTCCGACGTGTAGGCGGAGCCGTACAGGTTGTCGTTGAAGGGCACGCCATCCACGAGCACGAGGATGTGGTTGTTGTTCCAGCCCTCGAAGACGCCCCGGGCGCTGAGGGTCCGCCGGTCGTAATCCTGGCTGGGCACGAAGCCCGGCTGGTTGCCCATGACTTCGTTGAGGCTCAGCCATCCGAAGTCCCGCAGCTGTTCCCGGGGGATGGCGGCGACCACGCCCGGAGCGTCGATGGGCCGCTGGGCCACCTTCGACACGCTCACGATCTCCACGTTGAGCAGGGCCTCCAGTTCTTCCAACACCGCGGTGTCCTTGGCGGGCGGCTTGGCTTCCTGGGCCGCGAGGCCCTGGGCCGTGATCAGGAGGGCGAGGGAGGAAAGAGCACGGACGAATCGCATGGGACCTCCGGGTCTGATGGGGCTTGTCGACCTCCTCCGGGGGATCTGAACTTTTGCCCATGGCCTGTCAATCTTGGGTTAGGAGTTGCGATGCCCCTCTGCTTCGACCTCGACGGAACCCTGGGCCACTTCAGCGGGGGTTACGTGCTGCTGCGGGAAGTCCTGGGGGAGCTGTGGGGAAGGGTGCCCACGGAAGCCGAGCTCCGGTCCTGCCAGGGGAGCACCGACTGGGAGATCGTGGACGAGCTTCATGGGGGGAGGTTCGGGAGGGGATTGCCCATGGAGGGGTACCAGGCCTTTGAAACGGCCTGCCTGCTCCGCTTCGAACGGGAGTTCGCGCCCGGCGCCCGTTCGGCCGTGGTTTACGAGGGGATGGTCGCGGGCCTCAATTCGCTCCACCGGCAGGGGCAGCCCGTGGCGCTGGTGAGCGGCAATGCCCCGCGAGTGCTGACCTTCAAGGCCCAGGCCCTGGGGGTGGATCCGGGCATCCCCCTCTGGGGCAGCCGCCCCGGCCATTCCCGCGCGGACCTGATCCGCCTCGCCCTGGAGGGATGTGCGGGGCCGCACCTCTATGCGGGCGATCGCCCCCACGATCTGCACGCGGCCCGGGAGATGGGGCTGCCCTTCCTGGGCGTGGGCCCCTGCGTTCCCGGTGATCACCCGATCCTGGAGCCGGAGGCTCACGCCCACGTGCTCTTATCCACCGTTGAGCAGTTGCTGAAGAGGCTCTGACCGCAATTCGTTGACTTCCGCGGGGTGCCCCCGGAACCTTGGGATCCAGCTACCCAATGGAGTGCCCATGCGACCCCTCCTGACCCTTGCCCTCTGTGCCCTGACGTCGGTCCTGGTGGCCCAGGAAAAGCCCGCCGCTCCTGCGGCGAAGACCCAGGCTGCCCCGGATCCCATGGTGGTCGAAGCCCGGGAGGCCGTCGCCAAGGCCATCCAATCCCTGAAATCCGCCAAGGCCGCCGAAAAGACCGCGGAAAAGCAGCTCCGGGAAGCCAAGGTGCACCTCCAGAAGGCGGAGAAGGCCTCGGTGAAGGCGCGCAAGGCGGAGGCCCAGGCCAAGGCCGCGGAAACCCAGGCCAAGCGGGCCCACAAGGAAGCGAAGGTGGCCCACGCCGAAGCCAAGCAGGCTTCCGAAGCCGCTCGCAAGATCGTGGGGGGCAAGGTGAAGGCCATCGCGCCGGCAGCCAAAGCCGCCGTGGCTGAAACGCCTGCCAAGGCCGAGGTGAAGCCTACCGAACCCGCACCCGAGAAAGCGCCCGAGAAAAAGGGCTAGGTTCCTAGGCCATCCAGAAGAACACTGCCGCCATCCGCCGCTCCTTCAGCTCCCGGCCGAAGTAGCGGCTGGCGCTGTGCACGAGGTCGGCGCGGTAGAGGATCAGCCGGTTGAAGACGTTGGGCACGGCCAGCTCCTCGTGCCAGGCCTGCAGGGGCAGCGCCCGCACGCCGATGGCTTCGTGGATGTAGGTGCACTGGGGCGGACAGAGGTTGCCGCTGAGCTGACCGCCCGGGGTCTTCAGGCGGTAGAAGCTCGTGCCGGCATCGGGCCGGGGCTTGGGGTGCAGGTAGAGGACCCCCGCGTACCTGGCCAGGCGGCGGCTGTCGGTGTGGGGCCGGGGGCCGCTTTCCTGGGCGCCCACCACCTGGATGCAGTTGTGGTTGAGGGTGGCCCCTTCGGGTGAGGCTTCCACCCACAGCCGCTTCGCGCCGGTGACGGACTTCACCCAGGCCTCCACGGGGGCCAGCTCCTCGGGCGTGAGGCCGGGCATCACGCGCATGCCGGGCCAGCGTTCCTGGCGATGGGGGAAACCCAGTTCCCAATCCTCTCGGGCCCAGGCCCGCTCGGCCACGGCCATGGGATCGGCGAGGACGTCGTCCTTGATCCAGTAGTCCCGCCCCTCTTGGGGCTTGCGGTAGGGAAGGACGAGGTTGGCCATGCAGTTCTCAGGGTGGAGGACTCATGGTCTCACGGGGCCACTTCAAATCCGTCGATGAAGGCCCTGAGACGGCCGTCGTTGGCCTTGCGCACGGTGGCCTGGGCGTGGTGGAGGCGACCGCGTCGGAGGACGACCGCGCCCTCGATGACGCGCCCGGAGGGGTGCTTCGCCTCGTAGCGGAACCCGGGGCCCTGGGGGGCAGGCAGGTCGATACGGGTGATGCCGCCGAGGCGGTACTTCAGCCAGCCCTCCATGGTGGCGAGGATCTCGCCGGGGGTGCTGCCGCCCTCCTTGCCCTTGGGAAGGTTGCCGACGCTGATGCTGAAGCTCTCGTCGAGCCGGCCGGGGGGGACGTAGGTCACGTCGAACCACTGGATCTCCCCGAAGGGGGTGGGCTCGATGGCCTTGTTCAACCGGGGCTCACCGGGGAAGGTGGCCGCCACCCCCAGATTGGGGTTGTCCACCCGGCGGGGGGGCTCGGGCCTGCAGGCGAGGACCACCATCACGAGGAGAGGGATGAAGGGACGGAGGCGCATGATCCCCCTATCGGCCGACCGGGACCGGACTTTCCGATAGAGTGAGTAATCCCCAACATTCAGGTGACTTTCATGATCGACACGGTACGCACGGTGGAGACGCCCGAAGGGGTGGAGCTCCACGTGCGTCCGGCGGGCCCCGTGGCGCGGGCCCTCGCCCTGCTCGTGGACCAGGCAATCGTGTGGTCGGGGCTCCTGCTGGCCCTGGCGGGGCTGGCCTGGCTGGGGCAGGTGGGCTTCGGGATCTGGGTGATCCTCCTCTTCTTCGCCCAGTGGCTCTACCCCGTCTTCTTCGAGGTGCTGGGCTCGGGCCGCACCCTGGGCAAGCGCCTGCTGAAGCTTCGGGTGCTGCGCGCCGATGGCGTGCCCGTGGACTGGGGGACCTCCCTCCTCCGCAACCTCCTCCGCTTCGTGGATGGCCTGCCCTTCGGGTACACCGTGGGCCTCGTCTCGGTGCTCCTCACCCGGGATTTCCAGCGCGTGGGCGATCTGGTGGCAGGCACCGTGGTGGTGCACGATCCCGAGCCCCACCGGGCCCGGCCCCTGCCCGAGGTGCCCTCCCTGGCGCCCCCCCTGGGGCTCAGCGTGGAGGAGCAGGCCTGCCTGCTGGCCTTCGGCGAGCGGAGCACGGGCCTGACGGCGGCCCGCGCCCAGGAGCTGGGAGATCTGCTCGGTGGCATCACGGGAGCCCGGGGTGAGGCGGGCGTCCAGATCCTGCAGGGCATGGCCCGCCACATCCGGGGACTGCGGTGAGCACGTGAAGCAGGATCACTTCGAGGCCGAGCACGCCGCCCTCTGGCAGCAGCTGGAAGGCTGGCTCCGGGGCGAGCCCACGCTGGCGCCGGAAGAGGTTCCCGCCGCTTTCCGCCGCCTCTGCCACCACCTGGCCCTGGCCAAGGAACGGCGCTACGGCGTGCCGCTGAATGACCGCCTCCAGGCCCTGGCCCTGGAGCTCCACCAGCGCCTCTACGGCGAAGGCGAGGGCGGCCTGGGCTTCTGGGCCTACGTGGCCCGGGACTTCCCCCGCGCCGTGCGGGCGGAGTGGAAGCTGGTGCTGCTGAGCGCCGTGCTGCTCTTCGGTTCCTGGGCCGCCGCCTTCCTCCTCATCCGCCGCAACCCGGATCTGATCCACCTCGTGCTCACGCCCGCCCAGGCGGCGGAGTACGCCCGCATGTACGATCCCGCCGCGCGGGCGGCCCGGGAGATGTCGGGCCCCATGCGGGATGTGCAGATGTTCGGCCACTACATCTGGAACAACATCGGCATCGATTTCCAGGTCTTCGCGTCGGGGCTGTGCTTCGGCGTCGGCCCCGTGTTCAGCCTCCTCTTCAATGGCGTCCAGGGCGGAGCCGTGATGGGCCACCTCACGAACCTGGGCCACATCTCCACCTTCTACGGCTTCGTGAGCGGCCACAGCTCCTTCGAGCTCATCGGCCTGGCGATCGCCGGCGCCGGGGGGCTGCGCCTGGGCCTGGGCCTCATCCACCCCGGCCGGCACCGGCGTCTGGAGGCCCTCAAGGACGCGGGTCGGCGCGGGGCGCGACTGCTCATGGGCGCCGCCCTGCTCACCTTCATCGCGGCGGGCTTCGAGGGCTTCTGGTCCGCCAACGAGGTGGTGCCCTGGAAGGCGAAGGTGGCGGTGGGCCTGACCTTCTGGGTGATGCTCCTCATTTACTTCGCAATGGCGGGCCGGAAGGGGGATGCGCGATGAGCCAGCCCCTCCGCTTCGTGCCCCGGGCCCGACGCCCCATGGAGGCCCTGGATCTGGGCCTGGGCCTCCTCCAGGCCCACTGGGGCCCCGTGTATCGCGTGTTCTTCCTGCAGCTGGGGATCCTGCTGGCGCTCATCCTGCCCTTCACCGGGTCCCAGCCCGCCTGGGCCCTGCTCTGGATCCTCTGGCTCACGCCCTGGCTCGACCGGGGCACCCTGCACGTGCTCAGCCGCCGCGTCTTCGGCCAGGAAGCGGGGGTCCAGACCTTTCTTACCCAGCTGGGGCCCATCCACCGGCGCGGCCTGATGGCCTCCCTGCTCTGGCGCCGGTTCAGCATCGCGCGCAGTTACCTGCTGCCCGTTTGGCAGCTGGAGGATCAGCGCGGCAACGCTTACACGGCGAGGGCCCGGGCCCTCCAGCGGCAGGGCGCCGGCACCGCGTTCCTGCTGGGGCTGGTGAGCGTAGTCTTCGCGGCCCTCACGCTCTTCGGCATCCTGGGTCTGCTGCAACTGCTCCTGCCCCGGGGCGTGACCCTGGATCTCTGGGAAACCCTGGGCCAGGGCTTCCGCCAGCCCTGGTTCAACTGGCTCTTCACCTCCTTCGGGCTGCTGGCCTTCGCCCTCACCGAACCCTTCTACGCGGCCGCGGGCTTCGCCCTCTACCTGAACCGCCGCACGCAGCTGGAGGGCTGGGATCTGGAGCAGGATTTCCGAAGCCTGGCCGAGCGCCTGCGCAAGGCGGGCCGGACGCTGCTCCTGCTGCTGGCGCTTGCCGGCGCGCTCTCGGCGCAGGATCCGGAGGCGGAGGGCGGCGTGGCGGCGGCGCCCATCACCGCGCCCGAACCCACGCCATCGAAGCCCCTCGAGCCCCTGCAGCCGCAGCACCCCGCCCGCAAGCAGCTGGAGGAGATCCTCGCGAAGGATCCCGACCTCCGGCGCTCCCGCCAGGATCAGGTGCTCCGGTACCGGCCCACGGGCCGGGAGGCCCCCTGGCTCCGCAGGCTGCTGGATGCCCTCTTCGGGGATTCCAAGCCCAAGGATCCCGCCAGCCCCACCAAACCCCTGGATCCCGCCTGGTGGAAGGTGCTGGCCTGGGTGATGAAGGTCGTCATGGTGCTGGGCCTCGTGGGTCTGGTGGTGTTCCTGCTCGTCCGCTTCCATGCCGCGCGGCTGGGCCGGGTGAAGGAGGGGGAGGCCTTCGAGGCCCCCAACGCGGTGGCGGGGCTGGATGTGCGCCCGGAGAGCCTGCCCCCCGATGTGCCCGCGGAAGCGCTGGCCCGCTTCCGCGGCGGCGATCCGCGCGGGGCGCTGGCCCTCCTCTACCGCGGCGCCCTGGCCGCCCTGATCCACCGGCATCGCCTCGCCATTCCCGCATCCGCCACGGAAGGCGATTGCCTCCGGGCCTCCCTTCCCGTGCTGGCGCCGGATCCGGCCCGGGCCTTCCGCGACCTCACCACCGCCTGGGTGCGCATGGCCTACCTGGGCGAAGCCCCCGTGGACGGCGACATGGCCGAGCTCTGCGCCCAGTGGCGCGGGGCCTTCGGGGGGATCGCTCCATGAGGCCGAAGCAGGAGCGGAGGACCACCGGCGCGAGGCGACGGCCCGAAGGGTGGGGCCCAGGAGGGGCCCCATGATGCGCCGGATGATCCTGGGCCTCGCGGGCCTGATCCTGGTGGCGATCCTGGGCGTGGTGCTCCTCGCCCGCCCGAGCTTCCGGCGGGAACCGACGGAGGTGCCCACGGGGTGGCCGGCGAAGGCGATGGCGGATGACACGCTGGTGCTGGAGCGATGGCTGGCCCGTGCGGGGTGGGCCGTGCGCCGGGCCGGAGGCGCCATCAGGGCCGCGGACCTTCCGCCCGGCGGCCAGGTGATCCTGATGCGTACGGGCCCTGGAGGGCTGAGTGCAGGAGAGGCTGAAGCCCTGCTGGTCTGGGTGCGCGCGGGCGGCCACCTGCTGGTGGATGGCAGCGCCGCGCCCCTGAATGATGCGAGGGGCCCCGAGACCCTCTTCAGCCGGCTGGATGCGGAGCTGATCTCGCTGCCCGAGGCGGAGCGGCCCCCGAACCGCGACCACACGGATCGCTTCGACGAGGATGACGCGACCTTCGCCATCCAGCGCAGCCCCCAGTGGCGCATCCAGGTGGAGGGGGATGCTTGGGGCTGGACCATGGGCACGAAGGCGGGCCAGGTGGCCGTGCGGCGGCCCGAGGGCCAGGGCGTGGTGATCCTCGCCTCGGATCTCAGCTTCCTCTACAACGACGGGTTCATCGCGCTGGATCACGCGGCCTGGCTTTCCCGCATGCTCGGGGATCCCGGGCCCGGCCAAGCCGCCGTGGTGTGGTCGGAGGCCGTGGATCCCTCCCTGCTGGCCTGGCTGTGGGAGCGGGCCTGGGCCTTCCTCATCGCCTGCGCCATCCTGCTGGGCGCCTGGCTCTGGGCGGGAAGCTGGCGCTTCGGCCCCTGGCTGCCCGGGGCCCCCGTGGGGCGCCGGTCGATGCTGGAGCATCTGGTGGCCAGCGGCCGCTTCCTCTGGCGCCACGGTGGAGGGCCCGAGGCCCTCGTGTCGGTGGCCCGGGCCGCGGTGCTGCGTCGCGCCGCCCGCCTCCACCCCGCCTTCCCCGAGCTGCCGGAAGGGGAGCGGTGGACCTACCTCGCCACCCGCGCCGGGCTGCCCGAATCCGATATCGCCGAGGCGCTGGATGACCGCCCGGGCGTTCCGTCCGCGGTGCTCGGCCGCCGCCTCCAGATCCTCCTCCACCTCCGCCAACGGCTCTTCCAGAACAACTGAGGTCTCCATGGACATGCCCCTCTCCGAATCCGAACTCCAGGCCGCTGGCGCCTCCGTGCAAGCGCTCCGCGCCGAGATCGGCAAGGCCCTCGTGGGCCAGACCGCCGTGGTGGATCAGGTGCTCGCCGCCTTCCTCGCGGGCGGCCACGTGCTCCTCGAAGGCGTGCCGGGCGTGGGCAAGACGCTGCTGGTGCGGGCCCTGGCCGGGGCGGTGCAGGGGGCCTTCAAGCGCATCCAGTTCACGCCGGATCTCATGCCCTCCGACGTGATGGGCCACGCCGTATGGGATCCCAAGAGCGAGCGCTTCCACTTGCGCAAAGGGCCCGTCTTCACGAACCTCCTCCTGGCGGACGAGGTGAACCGCGCCCCGGCCAAGACCCAGGCGGCCCTGCTGGAGGTGATGCAGGAACTGCAGGTGAGCCTGGAGGGCCAGAGCCTGCCCGTGGAGGCGCCCTTCATGGTGCTCGCCACCCAGAACCCAGTGGAGCAGGAGGGCACCTACCCGCTGCCCGAGGCCCAGCTGGATCGCTTCCTCCTCAAGGTGCAGATCGGCTATCCCGCCGATGCGGAGGAGGCCCGCCTCGTGCGGCAAGTCACCGAGGGCGCCGTGGGCGACAGCCTCCGCGTGGAGGCGGTGAGGCCCGTCATGGATCCCGCGGGCGTGCTGGCCCTCCAGGGCCGCGCGGCGAAGGTGCATGTGGACGAAGCCGTGCTGGGCTACGCCGTGGCCCTCGTGCGTGCCACCCGCAGCTGGCCCGGGATTTCGCTGGGCGCCGGTCCCCGCGGCGCCATCGCCCTCGTGCGCGCCGCCCGGGCCCAGGCCCTGCTGGACGGTCGCGGCTTCGCCACGCCCGACGACGTGAAAGCCATGGCGCTGCCCGCCCTGCGCCACCGCATCCAGCGCGCCCCCGAAACGGAAATCGAGGGCCTCGGCCACGACGACCTCATCACCGCCGTGATCGCCAAGGTCCCCGCGCCCCGCCGATAGGCGCGTCCGCGGAAGAAACAGGAATTAACCACAGAGGTCACAGAGGGCACAGAGGAGGACCGGTTGATCTGGATCGAAGCGTTTGCGGATGGCGAAGGAGACCGAGGGACGCGGCCATCCCTTGGGTGCCTTCGGCTTTCCTCCGTGCCCTCTGTGACCTCTGTGGTTCAGGTCCTTCTTTTCGGGGCACCAACGTGGACCCCTCGGTGCCATCGATGATCCCCATTCCCACTCGCCGCCTCCTCCGCATCCTGCTCACCTGGACCATCCTCGGCCTCGTCGTCTCGGTGGTTCCCCGGTTCGTGCCCATCTGGCGGGGCATGGGCTGGGCCCTGGGTGCGGCGGTGTTGGTTGATGCCTGCTTGGCCCTCTGGCCCAAACCCATGGAAGGCACGCGGGAGGTGCGCCCCAGCCTGGCGCTGGGGGCCTGGAAGCCCGTGAAGCTGCGCTTCACCAATGGCTCGCGGATTTCCTGGGCGTTCACCGTGATGGATCACCACCCCGTGGATTTCGAGGTGCGGGGGCAGGGGCAGGGGCACCGCGTTCCCGCCGGGGGCTTCCTGGAGCTCACCTACCAGGTGCGCCCCACGGCCCGGGGGCGCCGCGCCTTCGAGCCCGCGCAGCTCCGCCTGGAGGGCCCCCTCGGGCTCATCGCCCGGGATCTGCGCCTGGCGGGAACGACGGCCGTGAAGGTCTTCCCGGATTTCGCCACGGTGGCCCGCTACGCGCTGCTGGCCATCGACAACAGGCTCTCGGCCCTCGGGATCCTGCGGCGCCCGCGCCGGGGCGAGGGCATGGACTTCCAGCAGCTCCGCGAATACCGCACGGGCGACAGCCTGCGCCGCATCGATTGGAAGGCCACGGCCCGAAGCCAGAAGCTCATCTCCCGGGAGTACCAGGACGAGCGGGATCAGCAGGTGCTCTTCCTGCTCGACTGCGGCCGCCGCATGCGGGCCCTCGACGACTTGGACAACTTCCCGTCCGGATCGGAGGCCTGGGCTCCGCCCGGGCCTCCGATGGCGGCCCCCCCCACGCGGATCGGGCACTTCGACCAGGCGCTCAATGCCCTCTTCCTGCTCAGCTTCGTGGCGCTCAAGCAGGGCGATGCCGTGGGGGTGGCCACCTTCGCGGAGGCGCAGCCCCGGCTCCTCGCCCCCCGCAAGGGGCTCGTGGCGCTGGATCACCTCTTCCAGAACCTCTTCGATCTGGAGCCCTCGACCCGGGCGACGGACTACCTGGAGGCGGCGCGGTCGCTGCGCACCCGCCTGCGGAAGCGCAGCCTCATCGTGCTCCTCACGAACCTGCGCGACGAGGAAGAGGAGACCCTGGCGCCGGCCCTGCAGCTCCTGCGGCACAAACACCTCGTCCTCGTGGCCAACCTGCGGGAGGCCGCCGTGGATCGGTTGTTGGAGCAGGTTCCCGGCACCTTCCCCGAGGCCCTCACCCAGGCCGCCGCCCTGGATTGGCAGGCCCGGCGGGAAGCCGCGCTGCGCGCGGTCGCCCACCAGGGCGCCCAGGTGTTGGACGTGAAGCCGGAGGCGCTGCCCACGGCGCTGGTGAATCGGTATCTGGAGCTGAAGACCTCAGGGGTCTTCTGAGAGGTCGGTCGGCCGGTGGGTCTCCGTCAGGCGTTTCACGAACCCAGGATCCGCTTCAGCTCGGCCTCGGCCCGGCCCGGGTAGTAACCACTCCACTGCGCGGCGACCTTGCCTTCCCGATCCACGATGAAGGTGGTGGGGATGCCCCGGATTTCGCCCAGGGGGGCGAGGGCCCCCGAGCCCTGGGGCACGTGAGCGGTGAGTCCGAGGCCGGCGTTCCGGGCCAGGAAGGGGAGCACGGTATCGAAGCCGCCGTCATCCACGCTGATGGCCACCACGGCGTATCGGGAATCCGCCGCCAGCTGCAGCTTGGCGATCTCGGGGAGGCTGGCGCGGCAGGGGGGGCACCAGGTGGCCCACACATCCACGACCACCACTCGCCCACGATAGTCGGCCAGGCTCGAGGGCCGGCCCTGGGCATCTTGCAGGCGCACGTCGGCGACCTTGCCCCCGACGGCCGAGGCACCGCCACCCCCGCCCAAGGCCCGCCAGCCCACATAGGCGAGGGCGATCAGGCAGATGCCGACCAAGGCCAAGGCCCCGTAGGCTTTGAGGCGGCCCTCGCGCTCGATGCTGGCCAGATCCTGTCCGTGGTCCATGGTCGCGGCTCCCACTCCAGTATGGAGGCGCATCCGAAGATGCGAGAATCGGAGATGGCCAGCCCCCTCATCTCACCTGAAGACCTCCTTCCCGTGCTCGGGGAAGCCATCCTCCTGGATTGCCGCTCCCGGGCCGCCTACGACGAAGGCCACCTGCCGGGCGCGCTCCACGTGGACACGGACCGGCACCTGAGCCGGGCCGCCGAGGAGGGGTTCGATCCCACCCAGGGGGGCCGCCATCCCCTGCCGGACCTCAAGGCCTTCTGCGCCCAGGTGGGCCGCTGGGGCATCGGGCCGGATAGCTGGGTGGTGGTCTACGACGGCCAGGGCGGCGCCAACGCCGCCGCCCGGTGCTGGTGGATGCTGCGGGCCCTGGGCCATGAACGGCTGCAGGTGCTGGATGGGGGCCTCCCCGCGATCCTGGAGGCCGGCGCCAGGCTTTCCACCGAGGAGCCCGCAACCGCGGCGGTGGCCAACTACCCCGCCCCATTCTGGCGCCTCACCACCGTGGATATCGAGGTGGTGGAGAAGCTCGCCCACCACGAAGACTGGAATGTGATCGACGTGCGCGCCGGGATCCGCTACCGCGGCGAGCAGGAGACCTTGGATCCCGTGGCCGGCCACATTCCCGGCGCCATCAACCTCCCCTTCGAGCTGAACCTGGATCCGCGCGGCCGCTTCAAGCCCCAGGAGGAGCTTCGCCAGCTCTATGAGGACCTGCTGGAGGGCACCCGCGCCGACCACGCCGTATTCAGCTGCGGCAGCGGCGTGACGGCCTGCCATGGACTGCTGGGGATGCTGCACGCGGGGCTCGGCGATGGCGTGCTCTACGTGGGCTCCTGGAGCGAGTGGTGCCGCAGTGGGAAGCCCCAAGCCACCGGCGTGGAGCGGGGGTAGGGGGAGACTGGAGGCTGGAGGCTGGAGACCGGAGGCTGGAAGCGGCGCGGCGCCAGAGGCGCCGGCCCCATCTCGTGGTGCGGCCTCCGGCCGCAGCGATTTCCCGCCTCCGGTCTCCAGTCTCCAGCCTCCAGCCTAAATCCCGCCTCCCGTCTATCCTGATCCCATGCATCCCTGGAAAGGCCTGACGGGCCTCCCCCGAGCCATCTGGCTCATCTCCTTTTCCACCCTGGTGAATCGCCTGGGCACCATGGCGCTGCCCTTCCTCGTGCTCTACCTCACGGAGGCGCGGAGGTGGACGCCGGCCGAGGCGGGCACGGCGATGATGGTCTACGGCCTCGGGGCCCTCACCGCCGCGCCTTTTGCGGGAAAGCTGGCGGATCGCCTGGGTCATGCCCGGGTGCTGCGCGCCAGCCTCTGGCTCAGCGGCGGGGCCCTGCTGGTGATGCCCCTCGTGGGGAACCGCCTCCTGCTCTATCCGCTCATCTTTCTTTGGGCGGGCTTCACCCAGGCCTTTTGGCCCTCTGCCATGGCCCTCATCACCAACCTCGTGGAACCCGGACAGCGCAAGGCGGCCTTCGCCCTCCACCGGGCCGCGGTGAACCTGGGCATGGCCGTGGGGCCCGCCGCGGGCGGCCTCATCGCCCACTTCAGCTACCGCTGGGTCTTCTGGGTCGACGGGCTCTCCACGCTGGCCTCGGGGGTGCTCCTGGTCTGGCTATTGGGGCCGGATGCGGCGCCCACCCCGGGGCGGGAGGGGGAGGTTCCCAAATCGGCGTGGCGGGATCGGCGCCTCCTGGGCCTGCTGCTGGGCCTCCTTCCGGCCTTCCTCGTCTTCTTCCAGATCGAAGGGGCCTATCCCCTCTGGGTGGTGCGGGATCTGGGGCACAGCACCCGGTTCTTCGGGTTGATCTTCACGGTGAACACCCTCCTCATCGTGCTGTTCGAGGTGGCTCTCAACATGGCCATGGTGCGCTGGCCCCATGGGCGGGCCCTGGCCTTGGGTTGCCTCTGCTATGCGGTGGGCTTCGGCCTCACGGGGCTGGCCTCCACCAAGGCGGCCCTGGTGGGGCTCACGGTGATCTGGACCTTCGGGGAGATGATCCTGCTGCCCACGGCCAGTGATGCCGTGGCCGGGCTGGCTCCACCGGAGCGGCGGGGCGAATACATGGGGTTCTATGCCCTCACATTCGCTACGGCCCTGGCCTTGGGGCCCTGGTTGGGGGTGAAGGCCTACGCCAGCGCGGACCCCCAGTGGCTGTGGGCGGGCTGCCTTGCCTCCGGAAGCTTCAGCGCGCTGGTGCTGTGGCGCTTCCGGGTGGCTCCGACTCCGGCCCCCTGATCACTCCCAGAGGTCCAGCTCCTCCATCGAGTCCCAATGGGCCATGCGCGGGGAGGGCCTGGGCTCCCGGAGGGGAACCCGATGATCCTTGAGGGAGGCCCAAATGCGGGCACCGCCGGGTTCAGGCCCGCTGGCCGCGCGCTGCCGCCGTTCCGGCCCCGTGTGAGGGGTCAAAGATTGCCTGCGCTCGAATAGGCCTTCCCACATGCGGCACCCCCGGAAGGTTCCCAATGTAGGTCGAGGGGTGGGTGCGTGCCACGAACGGTCTGTGGAGAATCTGAAAAGGCTGTGGCCGGGGTCACGTCGGGGCGCTGGAGAGGCGAGTAGCATTCGCCTGGGTATCCCCGGAGGAACCATGTCCCTTGCCACGCGCAGTGCCGAATCCTTCATCGAACTCGAATCCCGCTATGGGGCCCACAATTACCACCCCCTGGACGTGGTGGCGGAGCGGGGCGAGGGGGTGCACCTCTGGGATGTGGACGGCAAGAAGTACATGGATTTCCTGGCGGCCTATTCCGCCGTGAATCAGGGCCACAACCATCCCCGCATCGTGAAGGCGATGATCGACCAGGCGCAACGATTGGCCCTCACGAGCCGCGCCTTTCGCAACGACCGGTTCCCGCCCCTGCTCGAGAAGCTCTGCAAGCTCACGGGCTTCGACAAGGCCCTGCTCATGAACAGCGGCGCGGAGGCCGTGGAGACGGCCATCAAGGCCGTGCGGAAGTGGGCCTACGACGTGAAGGGCATCGAGTATCCCAAGGCCGAGATCATCGTGGCGGACGGCAACTTCCATGGCCGCACGACGACCATCGTGGGCTTCTCCACGGATCCCGACAGCACCAGCCGCTTCGGCCCCTTCACCCCCGGCTTCAAGATCGTGCCCTACGGGGATCTGCAGGCGGTGGAAGCGGCCATCACGCCGAACACCGCCGCCATCTTCATGGAGCCCATCCAAGGCGAGGCCGGCGTGCTCATCCCCCCCGTGGGCTTCCTGCGCGGACTGCGGGAGATCGCCGACAAGCACGGCATCCTCCTCGTGCTGGACGAGATCCAGTCGGGCCTGGGGCGCACGGGCAAGCTCTTCGCCTTCGAGCACGAGGGCATCCGCCCCGACGGCGTCACCATCGGCAAGGCCCTCAGCGGCGGCCTCTATCCCGTGAGCGCCTTCCTCTCGAGCAACGCGGTGATGGACGTGTTCACCCCCGGCATCCACGGCTCCACCTACGGCGGCAATCCGCTCGCCTGCGCCGTGGCCAGCGCGGCCCTGGACGTGCTCGTGGACGAGAAACTCGTGGAGCGCACCGCGGAACTGGGCTCCCACCTGGACAAGCGCCTCCGCGCCCTGACGTCGCCCCTCGTGAAGGGTGTCCGCGTGCGGGGCCTCTGGGCCGGCGTGGACCTGGTGCCCGAGGCCGGGGGCGCCCGGAAGTTCTGCTACAAGCTCAAGGACCGCGGGATGCTCTGCAAGGACACCCACGTGAACACCATCCGCCTGGCGCCGCCCCTCGTGATCACGAAAGAGGAGCTGGACTGGGCCGTGGATCAGCTGGAGGCCGTGCTGGCGGAGGGCTGAACCTAGTCCATGAACTCGGCGGCCTCCGGATATTCCCTCGAGGGGCCATGCTGATCCCGGATCCGGGCCAGCATCGCCTCATCTTTCATGCGCGCGATGTTGCCGGGTAGCGAGCGCTCCCGCCTCCGGTCCGAGCCTTGAAAGGCCAGCTCGCGCATTCGGCGTTCCGTTCCGTCCCATCCCATGGTCCACCCCCAGGCGGCCATGGTAGGCCAGGCCGGGGAAGGCGCCACTCGGGCCGCATCCCCGCGGGCCTGTTTTCCCTTGACGGCCCGGGAGGTGGGGCGTATTCAGAGTTGGGAATCCCATATGTGCAGGCTGTTGCACCACCCCGTGGGCCGGATCTGGAAGTTGGGGTCGCTGGGGGACCCTGCCCACCCAGCCGGGCGAGGGTGTTTCGGCGGCCGATGGTGGTGGGGCCCGATCGCCATGCGAGTCGTGCTTCTCGCTGTGCTTTCAGCGCAGGCGCAAACTCCCCTCCCCGGGTTGCCGTCGCAGAAGGTTGCCCCGGATAGCGTTCGGAAGTTGATCGAGAAGCGGGATGCGGGCTCAGAACTCACGGATGCAGAGGCGAAGGAGGTCGACGATTGGGAGGATCAGCGCGCGAAGGAACTCGAAGCGGCATGGCTCAAGTCGGCTCCTTCGCCCCGGAAATCCAGCGGCGCGGATACGAAGGGGGCCCGGATTCCCCCGCCCCTGAATCGCCCGGCTTTCCTTGAGCTGCTCGGGGTCCTCCGGCGTGACTATGCCAAGCGGGCCGGGCCCGGGCTTCTCACGCTGGACAAGGCCCTCATGGCCTCGAAGTCCGGCAATGCCGGCGCCAACGTCGCGATGGCGCTCTCCTTGGCGGGAGCCGCTCCCGCAGCCGTCCATGCGACGCTCTGGAGCTGCGGCCGCAATCCGGATGACCCCACCTTCGTGAGCAATCTGGGCGCCTTGCTGGAGGGGCTTGAGGATGAGCGGGCCCTGACGGTGCTCTCCTATGCGGTGTCCCTTGCTCCGGAGGGGGTGCTGGCAAACACCAACCTGGGCTGGTGTCTCTTCAACCGGGGGCAATTCGCGACGGCGAAGGGTGCCTTCGATACCGCAGCCAAAGCCGCTCCGGACGCGGGCCCGGCGCTGTTGGGGCAGGGAATGGTCGCCCACCGCCAGGGCGACCACCGGAAGGCCATCCAATACCTATCGCGGGCGCTTTCCATCGCCTCAAGCGCCTCCGGAGAGGAGGCGCTCGACGAATCCCAGGGTGAGACTTCCGAGACGGTGCCCTCCTCACCCGGAGAAGTGCCCCTCCCGAAGCGGGAGGATTGGACCAAGGGGGCGCCCGAGCCAAATGTGGTGATCATCGATCCGGTGGTTTCCGGTTCCAACCAGGAGCTGTACGAGGTCGGGGCGGCCAAGAACGCGGGGATCATCAAGGGATACAACGAGCGGGCCCAGGCCCTCATCGCCCGCCAGCAGGGGCTTCGCCCCAATGATGGCCGGGACCGATCCCCGGTGCGTACGTCGACATCCCTCACCTTGTTTCGCGGTGACGACGCCATGGCGGCCCTCGCCCGGGCCCAGTACACCGCTTTCGAAGTCAAGCGGCGGGCCGTGCGGTCCCCCTTCGAGCGCGGTTTTGATGAACAAAGGGAGCGCGTAAACGTCAAAGTCCAAGACTTCCAGCGGGAGGCCCTCGCGGGCCCGCCGGAGAGGTACCTCGAGGCGCTGTGCCGGAAACTCCGGCCCGCGATGGAGGTCGAGTACGGGGCCTTCAAGGCCAGCTGGGGCGGGGCTTGGGAGGTTGAGCAGCGGACGATCCGGGACTATGGAAGGGAGGCCGCGGCCACCCTCTCCCGGATCCGGCACGATGATCTCAGGGAGTATCTGGACATCGAGCGCCGGCTCCATCTCCTCTCCATGGCCATGGATGGCCCGGCCGACCTCATCGGCTGGAACAGCCTCGGTGCCGCGGTGATGGCCTGCGATCCGAAAGTGTCCGAACCGGAAACCTCGAGCGTGGAGGCCTCTGACGATGCGAAGAAGACGCCATGCCCTCCCTTCCTGCAAGGGGGCTTCGGCGTGGACCTTGGCGTCGCGTCGGTCACCCTCGACTGCGAAAAGATCGCGTTCCAGGCGGGCGAAGGCGTGATTGGCCGATTCGAGCAGAATTACGTCAAACACGAGCAGACGTATTTCCTCGGCGTCGGTGTCGATTCGAAGGTCGGAGTGGGTGCTGCCAGCGCGGGTGTCGAGGGCACCTCGGGGGTATTCGTCACCTGCAGCGGCAACACCGTGCGCGATATCGGGCTCCAGTCCAGCCGCTCCGTGGCCTTCGGAACGCTCAAGGGGGAGGTATCGGGCACGGTCGGTCTGGTCAGCGGCCCCAGTTACTCGACCTCGGGCACGCTGGGCATCGGCCCCGTGACCGTGGGGATTCCGGGCGGCCATTGAGAGGATGGAACGGAAGCACCGGCTGGCGCCGGGTCACTGCTTGACGAGCTCCACGCGGCGGTTCTTGGAGCGACCCGCCTCCGCGTCGTTGCTCGCCACGGGGGCGAGGGGACCCACACCCTCGGCATGTAAGCGCTCCCCGGCCACCTTGTAGGTGCCGGTGAGGGCCGCCACCACGGCCTGGGCGCGGCGCTTCGAGAGTTCGATGTTCTGGGCCAGGCCGCCGACATTGTCGGTGTGCCCGACGACGTGCAGCTTGAGGGCGGGGTTCCCGGCCAGCAGGGTGGCGATTTCCTTCAAGGCCCCGGTGGATTCGGGTTTGAGGTCGGCCTTGGCCGTGTCGAACAGGATCTGGTACACGGCCACGTGCCCGAGTTGGAGGAGGTCCTTTTTCAGAGCGTCGGGGGAGATGCGCACGAGCCCCTGCTCCATGGGCTTGACCTCCACCACGACGAATCTCGTGGAGAGCGACTGGACGTGCAGGGCGATGTAGACATCGCCTTCGTGCCTAGGAAGCCGGGCGGCCAGATACCATGCGTCATCCCCGTCGGGCAGGTACCCCAATCCATTGAGCCCCACCTGATCCCCACATCGCTGGCCCTTGCAGGTGAACAGCGTGGCGAACCCGGCCTTCTTCAAGGCGCTTTCATAATTTCGGAAGATCTCCAGAATCGAGCGGCCCTCGGGGCTCCGGTAGGTGAACATCGTCACCTTGCCTTCAAGGTGCTCCGACTTGGAGGGTTTGCCGTCCTTGATGGGCCCCGTGGGCAGGTCGAAGGCGTCGAAGGCTGACACTTCGGCGGGCTGGTCCATCGTGGATCCCGGGTAGGCGGGAACGAGTGGGTGACCCGGTTCCGGCACTTGGGCCGAAGCGGCCCCGGCGATGCACATCGCAATCAGATTCACCGCAGCGCGTGATCGTGGCGTCATGGGCTCTCCTCGTAGGGGCCTCGTGCTGTCCGGAGCCTACCACGCCCACTCCAATGGCCGTCGAAGGGGGAATTTGGCGAGGAGTGCGCTGGGTGGTGGGCCCTGCTCCAGGAATTCCCCATGGGACAAGCGAGACCGGCTGCTCTGGGAGCTTTCCCATTGGTCCGTTCCCCGACCCCCGCCTAAACTGGGAAATTACCTGCCCGCAGGAGCCCCGATGAGCTACCGCCACCCCGATTTCAAGGCCATGGGCCTGGATGCCGCCCCCGAGTGCCGCTTCGTGCCGGCGCCCAAGGACACGACGCTGCCCGACGGCTTCATGAGCACGACGAACTTCCCCACCTACGTGCACGTGGGCGGGCAGTGGCGCATGCCCGAGAAGCCCCGCATGGACAGCCACCTCGTGTGGGATCCCAAGGCGGAGCGGCTCCTCATCAAGGAGTTCCGCCTCGTCCAGAAGGGCGACCTCGTGGCCGTGGCCACCAAGGAGGACGGCAGCGAGGGCGTGCTCGTGTGGGACAAGGGCTTCCAGGACGAGGAAGACGTGACCCACGCCGAGGCCTTCAGCTTCATGAGTTCCGAGGTGAGCCGCGAGAAGCCCGTGAACTACGAGGCCATCTTCCAGGCCTTCCAAGACAACCAAGGTGCCAAGGGCAACATCCTCTGGGTCATCGGCCCCGCCCTCGTGCATAGCCGCGGCCGGGAGGCCATGGAGTGGCTCATCCAGAACGGGTATGCCCACTGCGTGTTCACGGGCAACGCCGTGGGCGTGCACGACGTGGAAGCGGCCCTCTTCGGGTCGACGCTCGGCATGAAGAAGGACGGCACCCCCGAGACCGGTGGCCATGCCTACCACATGCGCGCCATCAACGAGGTGAAGAAGGCCGGCTCCATCAAGGCCCTCGTGGACTCGGGCCGCGTGAAGGACGGCATCATGTACGCCCTCACGAAGACGGCCACCCCCTACGTGCTTGCCGGTTCCATCCGCGATGACGGCCCCCTTCCCGAAACGATCACCGACGCCCTTGCGGCCCAGGCGGAGATGCGCGAGCACACCTCCAAGGCCACCATGGTGGTGATGGTGGCCACGGCCCTGCACAGCATCGCCGCCGGCAACATGCTCCCCACCTTCTGCCTCAAGCCCGACGGCCAGTACCACGAGATCACCACCATCTGCGTGGACCAGACGGAGTTCCTCGTGAGCAAGCTGAAGGACCGCGGCACGCACCAGGCGTTTGGGGTGGTGACGAACGCGCAGGATTTCATGCGGTTGATCCAGCTGGAGCTGATGACCCGGATCTGAGCCGGCAAGGCGGTCAGTCTGACGGAGGCCGGTCTAAGTCGAATAGCCTTGTGTCGGGCTGGATTAAAGAGATTTAAAGAAAACCGGTGATGAACAGTGATGGCACTTCGACCCACCATCCCTGTTCATCACTGTTCATCACTGGTTGATCTTTTGTTTTCCGGGATTGGTTCGGCGCATCAGGTCCTGAATGGCCCTCAGGAGGGCTCCGATTTCTGGCCGAAGCCCTGCTCTTCCACGCTGAAGCAAGGGGCTGCCTGGTCGCAGGGGCAGGTCATGCCTGAACCACCAGATTCCCCTTTTCGGCCCCACCGCCCCGCGGCCCCTTGCATGCGGGGCGGCCCCTGCTAGGCTCCCACTCAAGTCAAAAGCCAAACAATTCGGGAGGGGCCATGGGGACCGAATCCAGTGCCGCGCGCCGCGTCGTCGACCCGCGCTTTTACACCCTCGCGGGCCTGGGGGCCGCGCTCATCGTGCTCCTGGGCTTCGGGAAGACTTACTACCTGAAGCTGGCCTTTGGCACCCCAGCCCTCACGCCGCTGTTCCACATCCATGGCCTGGTGATGACCACGTGGTTCGCGCTCTTCATCGTCCAGGCGAAGCTCGTGTCCGCCCGGCGGGTGGATCTCCACAAGAAGCTGGGGATGTTCGGCGCCCTCGTGGCCTTGGCCGTGCTCGTGGTCGGCCCCCTGGCGGGCATCACCGCGGCCCGCCTTGGCCACACCCCGGGCCCGCCGCCCCTCGTCTTCCTCGTGGTGCCGATGGGCGACATGGTCGTGTTCGCCACCCTGGTGGGCACGGGTCTCTGGTTCCGCACCCGGCCGGACATGCACAAGCGGCTGATGCTGCTCTCTTGCGTGGGAATGCTGGCGGCCGCGGTGGCCCGCATCCCCCTCGAGGTCATCGCCAAAGCGGGGCCCCTGGCTTACTTCGGCCTCACGGACCTGTGCGTGCTGGCTTGCCTCTTCTACGACCGGTCGAAGACGGGCAAGGTGCATCCCGCCTTCGCCTGGGGCGCCGCCTTCATCATCCTCTCCCAGCCTCTGAGGCTGCTCCTGGGGGGGACGGCCCTCTGGATGAAGGCCGCTCAGTGGATGGTCAGCTGAGGTCGGGAATTCCGTCTTCCACCCGGAACTCCCTCCCTACGAGGTGGTTCAGGGCCACGCCCTCCGTGATGAGGTTCCGGCGGGGGAGGGCGGGACCGAGGGGGTAGCGGTCCCCCTCCGGCCCACCCCCGCCCTTGGCGTTTCGTCAGGGAGAGGCCGGGCGGTACCCTGGAGCCTTATGCTCGCCCGCCGCCTCCTCGCCCTCCTGGCCCTGCTGGCCGTCCCCTTCACCTTCTGGCTCCTCCGCCGCAAGCAGGCCAAATCCCTCGTGCCCCAGCCCCGGGGCATCGTATTGGGCATGTATACCGGGGACCCCAATTACATCTACACCCGGGAACTGCGGCGCATCCAGGAGACCGGGGCCACCTGCGTGACCCTGCAGGCCATTTACCGCATGGACACGGGCCACAGCAATTCGGTGCATCGGCATCCCACCAGCAGCCCCACGGAGGCGGCCCTGCTGGAGAACTTCAAGATCGCCCGGGGCCTGGGTCTGCGCGTGATGTTCTTCCCCACCATCAACCTCAAGGATGAGAAGGAGAACGTCACTTTCTGGCGGGGCAACATCGAGCCTTCCGATTGGGAGGCCTGGTGGCGCAGCTACACGGTCTTCAACATGCGCCTGGCCACGCTCGCGCAGCAGGGGGACGTGGAATGGTTCTCGCTCGGCACCGAGCAGGCCAGCAGCCACCGCTTCCCCGATCACTGGCGGGCGCTGGCGAAGGAAGTCCGCAAGGTCTACAAAGGCAAGCTCACTTACAGCGTGAACTTCGACAGCCACGACACCTTCACCTTCGGCGACGCGCTGGATGTGATCGGCATGAACACCTACGACCCCATCGCCAAGTACGACGACTACCCGAGCGACGATCAGATCCGCGACGCCTGGTGGTGGATCGTGGCCAAGGCCCGCACGCTGCGCGCCCGCTTCGATCGCCCGGTGATGATCACGGAGGTGGGCTATCCCAGCGTGGCCCACGCCCACGTGGGGCCCTGGGACTTCCGCACGGACAAACCCACCGATATCGCCCTCCAGGATCACCTCCTGAAGGGCACCTTCAAGGTGCTGCGCCACTGGTCGGATGGCGACGCCGTCTTCTACTACCTCTATGGTGAAAATCTCGGCGATCACAATGGTGATGGCTCCCAAAAGGAGCCCGGCGGCCTGGAGGATCGCACCTATGCCGTGTGGGGCAAGCCCGCGGAGGAGACGCTGAGGGAGTACTTCGCCCAGCCCATCTGGGAGGGGCACATCACACCCAAGCGGGAGGACACCGACGAGGCCGTGCTGCAGACCCTCGTCAGCCACGCCCGGAAAGCGCGGGATTATCTGGACTACGAGGAACCGGAATGGGTGGCCTCCTGGCGCCGGGATCACCCGGAAGTCTGGGCCAAGGCCATGGCCGTCCTCAAGGCGGAACCCCCTCCCGCCAAGCGGATCCCCAAGGGGCGGGAACGCTAGCCGGCCTCTGGCGGATTTACTTGCAACGACTGCGGATCTGACAGGGAATGGGGCCGTCCGACCGGAACTTGCCGAGCCCATCCGCCCTTCCGATGAGATCCTGAAGACTCCGGGGAATTCCCATCATGTCCATCACCTACAACCAGGGTCGGCCGCACCTCGAGGAGCCCACGAAGACCGTGCTCCTCGTGGAGGATGATCGCGCCACCCAGAGCTTCCTCAACCGGGGCCTCAAGGGGCTCAACGGGTTCCGGGTGCTGTTGGCGGGGCATGGCCAGGAGGCCCTGGACATCCTCACGCGCGAAGAGGTGAACGTCCTGGTCACCGATCTGCAGATGCCGGTGCTGGATGGCTACCAGCTCATCGGGGAGGTGAGCGCGCGTTACCCGCACATCCCCGTCATCGTGGTGACGAGCACCCCGCCGGAGGAACATGGCTATGCCCCGTTCCGGTTGGGGGCCATGAGCCTCTTCGCCAAGCCCCCGCGCCTCTCGGCGCTGATGGACGAGATCCGGGCCGCCGCGGCCATGCCCACGGACGCCGCCATCCGCGGCCTCTCCCTGGCCAGCCTCCTGCAATTGCTCCACTGGGAACGGAAGAGCTGCACCCTCGTCGTCCGGGCCAAGGAGGGCCTTGGCCTGCTCTACATCCAAGAGGGCGCTCTCATCCACGGAGCCTTCCGGGACAAGGAGGGCATCCAGGCCGTCTTCGAGATCCTCGGGTGGGAGGACATCCACGTGGAGATGGTGAGCACCTGCCGGGTGGAAGCCACGGTATCCGATCCACTCGAGGAACTCCTCATGGATGCAGCCGTGGCGAGGGATCACAAAAAAGCACAAGCGCTGGCTCAGGGCGAGGGGATGGAATAATCCGCTGCGGGGAAGGCTGTCTCGCGGCGTGAATGGCCCCTTCCGAGCGGTGATCCTGTTATCTTAAGGCGATGTCTCCTGTCCGGCTCCTGTCGCGCCCCGTGGCTCCCTCCGAGGTGGAGGGGTGAAGACCATTCTCGTGGTGGACGATGACCGGGCGACGCTGCAGATCGCCAGCCGGGCCCTGCTCTCCCTGAAGGAGCTCGCGGTCGTGACGGCGGAGAATGGCGCCCTCGCCACGAAGATCCTCGCCGAGCAACCCGTGGACCTGCTGGTCACCGATCTGCAGATGCCCGTCATGGGCGGCTACCAGCTTCTGGCCTACGTCAGCGAGCGGCACCCGAGCCTGCCCGCCATCGTCATCACGAGCTTCCTCGACCTCGACACCTGGGGCCTCGCCATGGAACTCGGCGCCCTGCGCGTACTCCCCAAGCCCGTGATCCCCAACATGCTCCAGCAGGAGGTGAAAACCCTCCTGGAGCGTGAACCCGAAGGCCTCACCCGGGGCCTCGGCGTGGGCAGCTTCCTCATGCTCATGCACTGGGAGAAGAAGCACTGCACGATGACGGTCACGAGCCGCGGCAAGGTGGGCATGCTCTACGTGAGCCAGGGCGACCTGATCCACGCGACCTACCGGGATCGCGAAGGCGAAAAGGCGGCGTTGGACGTGCTCACCTGGGATCGCCCGGCCATCACGTTCGTGGAAGCCTGCCGCGTGGAACGCACCATCGCGCTGGACACGCCCGGGCTGTTGATGAAGGCGAGCCTGCATAAGGACGAGAAGCGGGCCGAGGACAAAGCCGCCGGCTGACCGTGCCGCGCAGGCTCATGTTCCATGCGGGTTCACAGGTTTTCGCTTGCGCGATTCGCGGGCGCTGTCTTAGGCTTCTCCCTTCGACAATTTGGTTTTCGCGTCAGGAGCGCCCATGCTGAATAAGCCCCGCCTCTTGACCCCCGGCCCCACTCCACTCCTGCCGGAGGGTCTTTCCGCCCAATCGCTTGCGACGGTGCATCACCGTACGCCGGCCTTCAAGGCCCTGTTCCGGCAGGCCCTCGATGGATTGCGCCGCTTCTACCGCCTGCAGGCGGGTGAGGAGGTCGTGATCCTGTCCGGCAGCGGCACCGCCGCGCTGGAGGCCGCCTTCGTGAACGGCGTCGCTCCGGGGGACACCGTGCTCGTGGCCCACGCCGGCAAGTTCGGCGAGCGCTGGGTGAAGATCGCCAAGGGCCACGGCGTGCAGGTGCTGGAGCTGAAGGCGCCCTACGGCGAGACCTTCACCCCTGAAGCCCTCGCCGCCGTGCTCAAGGAAGCGCCGAAGCTGGCCGCCTTCTGCATCCAGGAACACGAGAGCAGCACGGGCGTGCGCCACGATGTGAAGGCCCTGGCCGCCGTTGTGAAGGCCGCGCAGCCCGACGCCCTCATCCTCGTGGATGCCATCACGGGCGTCGGCGTGCACGACATCCGCCTCTCCGATGGCTTCGACGCCCTCATCTGCGGAAGCCAGAAGGCCCTCGGCATCCAGCCGGGCCTCGCCTTCCTCGCCCTCTCGCCCCGCTACCTCGCCCAATTGGAAAAGCCCCACCTCGGGCGCTTCTACCTGGACCTCCGCGCCGAGCTGAAGGCCCACGCCGACAGCGGCACCGCCTGGACCCCCGCCATCGGCCTCGTGGCCGCCCTCAAGGCGGCGACGGATTGGGTGGATGGCATGGGCGGCGTGGAAGCCCTCATCGCCAACGCCGACCTGCAGGCCCGAGCCTTCCGCGCCGCCCTCGCCCAGTGGGGCCTGCCCGGCTTCGCGAAGGCCCCCGGCAACGCCCTCACGGGGGTCACGGTCGAAGGCAGCAACGCCATCCTCAAGACGCTCCGCGACCGCTTCGGCCTCTCCCTCGCCAACGGCCAAGGGGAACTGGAGAACCACATGGTCCGAGTCGCCCACCTCGGCTACACCGACAGCCTCGACACCCTCATGGTCATCCAGGCCCTCGAACTCGCCTTCCGCATCCACGGCGTCCAGATCCAGGCCCCCGGCGGCGAAGCCGCCCAGGCCGTGCTCGCTTCAGCCAACTGAGGATCGCGAATAACGCGAATAAAAGCGCGAATGACGCGAATCAATACCAGGTTCCCATTCGCGTCATTCGCTCCATTCGCGTTATTCGCGATCCAAATCCATTCGGAGTAGACATGCGCATTCTCGCTTGTGACGGCATTCATGAAGATGGCCTCCAGCTCTTCCGCGCGGAAGGGTGGGAGGTGATTCCCTCGGAGCCCATCAAGGATCCGAAGTCCCTGGCCCAAGCGCTGGATCATGCAGACGTGCTGCTGGTCCGCAGCGCCACGAAAGTGCCCGCGGAGGTCATCCATGGCGCCTCGCACCTGCGCGTGATCGGCCGCGCCGGCGCCGGCGTCGACACCATCGACGTGGACGCGGCCACGGAGTCCGGCATCGCGGTGATGAACGCGCCGGACGGCAACACGCTGGCGGCCGCGGAACAGGCCCTGGCTCTGCTCTTTTCACTGGCCCGCCACGTGCCCGCCGCGGACGCGGGGATGAAGGCGGGCGAATGGCCCAAGACGGGCCTCACGGGCTTCGAGCTGGAGGGGAAGAACCTCGGCGTCATCGGCCTGGGCCGCATCGGCGCCACGGTGGCGCGCAAGGCCAAGGGCATCGGCATGGAGGTGGCGGCCTTCGACCCCTTCCTTCCCGAGGCGGCGGCGGGTCGCCTGGGGGTGCCCATGATGGACCTGGAGTCGCTGCTTGGCTGGGCGGACGTCATCACGCTCCACATCCCCCGCACGAAGGAGACGACGAACCTCCTGGACGAAGCGCGGCTCAAGAAGATGAAGAAGGACGCCTGCCTCATCAACGCGGCCCGGGGCGGCCTCGTGGATGAGGCGGCCCTGCTGAAGCTGTTGGAGAAGGGCCACCTGCGGGGCGCCGCCCTGGATACCTTCGTCACCGAGCCCCTGCCCGCGGACTCGCCCCTGCGCCAGAATCCCCGCCTCATCCTCACGCCCCACCTGGGCGCCAGCACCGGCGAGGCGCAAAAGGCCGTGAGCGTCATCCTCGCGCGCCAGATCATCGACTTCATCAAGACGGGCGCCGTGGCGGGCTGCGTCAACCTGCCCCCGCTCTCGCCCGAAGCCGCCGTGGAGGTGGGCCCCTGGATGCCGCTCATGACGGCGCTGGGCAAGCTGGCGGCCCGCCTCGTGCCCGCCCCCACCAAGCTGCAAGTCACCTACGCCGGCCGCACAGACAAGCTGGACCCTCGCCCCCTCACGCGCCTCCTGGTGGCGGGCCTGCTCGCCAATGCCTCCGGCCACGTGACCCCCGTGAATGCCTTGGCTGAAGCCACGGCCCGCGGATTGGAAGTGGCGGAAACCCACGGCGGAGATGGCGATGGCTTCGACCGGCTCGTGCGGTTGCGCATCGAGGGAGCGGGGGGCGTCCGCGAAGTGGAGGCCACCTTGCATCGCGGTCCCCGCGTCGTCCGCCTGGATGGCGTGGAACTGGACTTCGATCCCCGCGCCCACATCCTGCTCATGCGCAACGAGGATCGCCCGGGCGTCATCGGCCTCGTGGGCAGCCACCTCGGCGCCGCCGGCATCAACATCGTCAACTTCGCCCTGGGCTCCACGGGCCACGGTCAGGCCCTCGCGGCCATCACAGTGGATCGCACCGTGCCCGACAAGCAGGTGATCGGGCTGCGGTCCATTCCCGGGATCCTCGGGTTGGAGATGGTGTGATGGAAAGGAAAACTACTAACGCGGAGGAAAGCGGAGAAAAGCCGGAGGTGAGCGGAGGAGGACTCGAGTTGGAACTGGAGGCGCTGACCGAACGGATCATCGGTTGTGCCATCCAGGTTCAGCGAAGGCTTGGGCCGGGCCTTCTGGAAGGCACCTACCAGGTTTGCCTCGCCCACGAACTCCGGAAGGAAGGTCTAGCGGTTGAAACCGAAGTCCCGATCGACCTTAAATATGACGACCTTGTGATCGAGCGGGCGTACCGCCTGGACCTCCTGATCGAAGGGACCGTCGTCGTGGAACTCAAAACAACGGATCGGCTAACTGAGGCCCACCTGGCTCAGCTCTTTACCTACCTTCGATTCGCAAACAAGCGACTGGGCCTCCTCCTCAACCTTTGGCGGTGGCCCCTCAAAGACGGTGGAATCAAGCGGGTACTCAATTCCCACCCTTGACCCATCTTGCTCCGTTCACCTCCGGCCTTTCTCCGCTCACCTCTGCGTTAGTAGTTATTCAAGAGTTCCCCATGCGCATCCTCCTCTGCCGTCACGGTGAAACGCCCTGGAACGCCGAAGGGCGCTACCAGGGACAGATCGATATTCCCCTCGCGCCCACGGGCGAAGCGCAGGCCCGCGCCCTGGGCCTCCGCCTGATGGAGCAGCCCATTACGCGCGCGGTCGCCTCGCCGCTCGCCCGGGCCCGCCGCACCGCGGAACTCGCCCTGGGCGACGAGCGAGTGGGCCTGCTCACCTTCGATGAGGGGTTCAAAGAAATCGCCCACGGTGAATGGGAGGGGCTGCTGGCCACGGAGATCCGGGAGCGGGACCCCGAGCGCCTCCGGGCCTGGCGGGAGGCGCCGGATCAGGTGCTCATGCCCGGGGGGGAGAGCCTGCCCCTCGTGCTGGATCGGGCCTGGCCCGCCTTCGCCCGGGCCTGCGCGGGGCTCGGTCCCCCGGACACGCTGCTGCTGGTCGCCCACGATGCGGTGAACCGGGTGCTGCTCTGCCGCATCCTGGGCCTGCCGCTGTCCCGGGTCTGGGGCTTCCGCCAGGCGCCCGCGACGCTGAACCTCCTGGAAGGCCCCGACGTGGACCACTTGGAGGTGGTGCGCCTCAACGACTGCTCGCATCACCTGCCGGGCCTGTTCGGGGAGGCCGTCCACCGGGCGTTGTAAGGGTTTCACCGAGGGACTCAACGGAAGGGTGGCAGGACGCGTAGGCTGGGGATCCCCACCCCGGAGGTTCCATGTCCCGACCGCCCCTCGGCCTTCCCTTCCTGCTGGGCGCCGCCCTGGCGGTGCCCCTGCTGGCGGCCCCGCCCCAGAAGGCGCCCAAGCGCTACGCCATCAAGCAGTTCATGGCCACGACGGCCTACTCGGGGGCCAGCTTCAGCGCGGATGAATCCCGCGTGCTGCTGACCTCCAACCAAACGGGCGTTCCCAATGCCTACACCCTGGCCGCGAAGGGCGGAACCCTCCAACCCCTGACCGATTCGGCCAAGGACAGCACCTACGGCGTGAGCTACTTCCCCAAGGACGATCGCATCCTCGTCACCCGGGATAGCGGGGGCAACGAGCTGAACCACCTCTTCGTGCGCGAGAAGGATGGGAGCCTCAAGGACCTCACGCCCGGGGAGAAGCTGAAAGCGGGCTTCATGGGGTGGACCAAGGATCACGCGGCCTTCTACGTGAGCACCAACGAGCGGGATCCCAAGTTCATGGACGTCTACCGCTACGCGACGGATGGCTATGCCCGCACGATGATCTTCAAGAACGAGGGCTATTTCCCCGGTGACGTGAGCCCGGATGGGCGCTGGCTCTCCCTGTCCAAGACCAATACCACCACCGACCGGGAGTGCCACGTGGTGGACCTGAAGACGGGGGAGGTCAAGCAGCTCCTGGCCCATGCGGGCCGGGTGGCCCAGGTGGGGCCCAGCGACTTCACGCCCGACTCCAAGGGGCTCATCGTCTCCAGCAACGACGGCTCGGAGTTCAGCCGGATCTTGATGGTGGATTTGGAGACGGGCGCCGCCAGGGAACTGGAGAAGGCGGACTGGGATATCAGCGCCTGCTATCACTCGGAGGATGGCCGCTACCGCGTCACGGTCATCAATCAGGACGCCTCCACGGTGATCCGCGTGCTGGATCTGAAGTCGGGCAAGGCCCTGCCCCTGCCCAAGGTGCCCGTGGGTGAAGTGCGGGGGCTCACGTTCAGCCGCAGCGGCGCGAAGGCGGCCTTCTACGTGAACGGGGACCGCAGCCCCTCGAACCTCTGGGTCTGGGATCTGAAGACGGGGCAGGCGAAGGCGCTCACGAAGTCCCTCAGCCCTGAGATCGATGCCGGTGATCTGGTGGATAGCCGCATCGTGCGCTTCCAGAGCTTCGATGGCCTGAGCGTGCCCTCCGTGTTCTACCTCCCCAAGGGAGCCTCGGCCAAGGCCAAGGTGCCGGCGGTGGTCTACGTCCACGGCGGCCCCGGGGGCCAGACCCGCACGGGCTACAACGCCCAGATCCAGTACCTGGTGAACCACGGCTACGCCGTGCTGGGCATCAACAACCGCGGCTCCAGCGGCTACGGCAAGTCCTTCTATGCCGCCGATGATGGCAAGCACGGTCGCGAGCCCCTCTGGGATTGCATCGAGGCGAAGACCTTCCTCGCCTCCATGCCGGAGATCGACGGCCAGCGCATTGGCATCATGGGCGGGAGCTACGGCGGCTACATGACCCTCGCGGCCCTGGCCTACCGGCCCGAGGCCTTCAAGTGCGGCGTGGATATCTTCGGCGTGAGCAACTGGATCCGCACCCTGGAGAGCATTCCCGCCTGGTGGGAGGCCCAACGCAAGGCCCTCTATGTGGAGATCGGGGATCCCACCAAGGATCGGGACTTCCTCAAGGCCACCTCGCCCCTCTTCGCGGCGGATCAAATCCGCATGCCCCTGATGGTCATCCAGGGCGCCAACGATCCCCGCGTCATCAAGCCCGAGAGCGACGACGTCGTGGCGGCCGTGAAGAAGAACAACGTGCCCGTGGAATACGTGGTCTTCGAGGACGAGGGGCATGGATTCTCGAAGAAGAAGAACCAGGAAGTCGCGTATGAGGGGGTTCTGGCCTTCTTGGATCGCTATTTGAAAGCCCGATAGGCGCATGTGTCTGAATGACAAAACGCCCCCAAATTCGGGGGCGTTTTGCTAGTCCTTGAAAACGAATGAATTGAGCGATTGAATTCGAACTCGTGTAACCAAACGCTGACACAGGTGAAATTGATAATTTGATATAAGTCCATGTTTATTGGTTAGTTGCATGGTTGGCATTCCTGTCGCCCTTCCTCCTTCGCCTGTTCACCAAGGAGGAACCATGATCAAGGCTCATTTCCATACCTTCCTGCTGGGTCTCGTGGCCCTGCCCCTGACGGCCGCCGCAGGCGGGGGCAAATCCAAGCCCAAGGGCCCCGTCCACCCCGTGAACCTCAACGCGGCCACGGTCACGGAGCTCATGCAGCTGCCCAAGATCGGAGCGAAGACCGCCGAGCGCATCGTCTCCTGGCGGATGAAAACGTCAGTTCAGAATGCGAATTCGGGTAGATCTCTGCTAATTGGCAATTAGACGTGCGAATCTAAACGTTTCTTTGCGAATCGAAAGGAAAGCAGGCCGTTGAGGTTGGATTGGGATGAAAACCTGTTCAAAATTTTTTTAAACTGCTGATTCAAAATGGTTTACCCAAATGGCCGCGAGCTCCTGATGCAACTTCTTCCTCGTTATTGACGCTACTTCTTGCAACATGCAGATTTCAGGTGGCTTAACCTGGATCACTCATGCGTGAACGCCATGAGTCGAAAATACAGCTGGGATTTTCGGCTGAGAAAACTCCTCTCAATCTTTTCTTGAAGGGGCGATTTGCGGGCCTATTCCTATCGGCCCCATCCGCCACTTGGAGTGTTGGCACCTCCTTTCGGGAGGAGGGCGTGCCCCATCCAGGGATTTCTATTAACCCCGGCTGTTTCGAGGCTGATGGGGCAAACGCAAGGAGAAGCTACAGCCGTGGCCATCGATTCGATTTTCGACGGAAAGGGATCCTCCATGCGCCTCCACAATCCAGGCGGTGATGGATAGGCCCAGACCAGCTCCCTGCCCAGCGTCTCGGGTTCTGGCGGAGTCGGCTTGATAGAATCGTTCGAAAATTCGGGAGAGATGTTCCTTTGGGATGCCAGGGCCAGAATCTTTGACGGTGATCCGTACCCAGCTCGCCTCTTGGGCAAGGTCAACCCAAACTTGCCCGGCGGTTGGAGTGAACTTGATCGCGTTGTCGACGAGGTTGGCCAGGGCTTGCCGCAACCACCGTTCGTCGCCCAGCACGGCCATGTGCCCGGAAGTGGAGCTCTCCAATTGAACCTCTTTGGCATTAGCGAGGATTTGGAAGGCGTCCACTACCTCAGTCGCGAGCAAGCCTAGATTCAACGGAGTCAGCTCAAGTTCCAGCCTCCCTGAATCGGCGCGGGCTAGTAGGAGCAAGTCAGCGCTGATTTTCCGGATACGATCCACTTCCTCTCCCAGGCTCTCCAAGGAACATCGGTACTCTTCAGGAGTCCGCGGCCGATTCAAGGCCACATCTATGGTGCTTCGCATGATGGCAAGGGGGCTGCGAAGCTCGTGAGACGCGTCGGACGTGAAACGCTTCATCCCCTCGAAAGTTCGTTCTAGCCTTTCGAACATCCGGTTGAGTGTGTCCACAAGGCGGCCCAACTCATCGGAATTCCCGGGGTGGGGAATTCGCGAGGCCAGGTTCTGGGCTCCGATGGCTCGGGCCTGTTGGGTGATACGGTCCACTGGGGATAGGGCTCGGCTCGCCATCCAATAGCCCCCCAGGGCCGCGAAAAGAATGGCCACCGGCACCATGAACAACAGGGAAAGGGCCAAAGCATGGAGGGGCTCTTCTACGTCGCCCAGCCGATCCATCACGCGGATCAAGCCCTGGCGCCCCGCCTGAGACCTGTAGGGCAGAGAATGCACCCGAAGGGACTCTCCACCAGCCATCAGAGTCTCGAATGGAACCGTCGTGGTCATCGCCTCCAGAGAGGATGGGGTGGGAATCCCATCGGAATCGGGAGATCGGTAAAAGATTTGGCGCTCACCTCCCGTCTCATGGAAGAGGATCAGGTGATCCAACCGGTTGAGATCTTGGATTTGAACGGGGTCCAAGCGAATGCAATCCTCTCTTCGGGAGAGGATTGCTTCCACCTTGGCGGCTGTGTCCTTCAAGGAGGGGTCGTGGTGCCGTAACAACTGGTAACGGACCACACCGAAAAGCACCCCCCCGCAAACGACCAGCAGCAAGCCGACAAAAATCGCGTAAGTAAGGGTCAGGCGCGCTCGGATGCTAAATATGGGCAGATCTATCACCCATGCTCCTTCATGGAATAGCCCACTCCCCGGATGGTGTGAATGAGGCGGGTCTCTGGATCGTGGTCCACCTTGCGCCGGACGTAGTTGATGTAGACATCCACCAAATTCGAGATGCCCACGTAGTCCAAACCCCACACATGATCGAGGATCATGCTGCGCGTGACCACCATGCGTTTGTGCCGCAGGAGGTATTCGAGCAGGGCGAATTCTTTGGCGCTCAACTCCACCAAGGTGCCTCCTCGCTTTACCGTGTGGCTAACCGGATCTAACTCCAAATCGGCAAGGGCGAGAATCGATTGCGGGTTGGCTGCCGAGCGTCGAGAGATCGCCCGGACCCGTGCCACCAATTCGCGGAGGTCAAAAGGCTTTGGAAGGTAATCGTCGGCACCGAGATCCAAACCTTTGATCCGGTCTTCCACACCAGATCTTGCGGTCAGGATGAGGACGGGCACTGTCTTTCCCTTTCGCCTAAGATCCTTGAGGATCTCGAAGCCATTTTTCCCGGGGAGCATGAGGTCCAAGATGATGGCATCGAAATCCCTTTCGAGAGCCAGCCCGATACCTTCCAGACCCTCATGGGTGGCCTCGACGGTAAAACCGTGCTCACGGAGCCCTTGGCTGAGAAGCTGGGAGAGCTTCCGATCATCCTCGATGAGCAAAACAGCTTGCATGTAACCTCGGAATTCCGAGAACGCGTTCAGGCGTGTTCCGCTTCCTCGATCCTCTTCAACCAGATCTCTCGCCAGTATAGGGTGTTGTTTCGTGGGCAATTCTTTGTGCAAAGCCCTTCACAGGCTACTCCCTTTAATGCGACGGTATTTGCCAGGGGAATCATCTTGCCGGTTTGCTCCAGGATAATTTTCTGAATCGGGAATTCGACCTGGAACCGCCTTCCCGTGAAATCCACCATGTCGGGCTCAAAGGAAAGGCCGTGGTTTCTCCCATCAGAATCCAGGGTGGGCCTGATTTCGTCCGTCGACTTCACCTCAACCCATTCGCCAGCCTTGAGCTCCAAATTTCCACGTGAAGTTTCCTCTTTCGTTCCAACCACTGCATAGCGGGACTTGAGCCCCACAAGCCCACGAACGCGATCGGAAAACGTGTTCAAGAGGATTTGTAGGAACCGCCCAAATGAAAGCTCGTCATCGCGAATCTCTGTGATGAAATGGGTGAAGTTCCACCGTGAAAGGTGCTGAGTGGCGCCGAAGAGCTCGGTTGATTGGCAAACGTATCGATCATGGTTCTTGGTCGTGAGGTGGCTCGCCCAAGCCGACAGACCTCCAACTGGATTTGCTAGGTTGAGTCCCCCCGCATCGAGCCCTCCCTTCTCCAGTGGCTCCAGCCATGCTTCCTTCCAGAAGTAGAGGCAATTCCGCTGGCAGCCATCATGGAAAGCCCCGTCGCAACGGAGGCCCTCCAATAGCACAGTTGAATTCAGACGCCGAAGGCTGTGTCCTTCCACACAGGTTTTTCCAGTTCGCCGGTATACCCGGAAAGTCTGTCCACAATGCCTAACCATTTCTGGCATGAACGGCATCCCCTCCAGCTTCCCGTGTATATCCAAGGTGAAGGCGATCTCTTTCTCCGAGCGAACCCTTACGAGCTGCCCGCGATGGAATTGGGGAGAATGACCCTTTTTCAGCATGGCGTACCTGACAGAGGGGAGCGACAGAGCGAGTCGCTCCGCACGACCTGCAAACGAAGGGATGAGGGGAAGGGATATTGTGAAAAACCAAACAGTGGCCAGCAGTAGAGTGAGTTTCCAACCCACATGGGTGACGATGGACTCCAACCATTAGAGATTGATTAGAGACCGACACATCCTCAGCCAGCATTCCAGTCTGGCGTCTTGGACCAACACCCTTTCCCCTGATTTAGGTGGTTCGCCTCATTCGTTTCATGGCCATGGCAAGGCCCGTGGCGGAAAGCACAAGACCCAGGCCCACCACGGCCACCATCAGAATCCGTTTCGCTCCATCGGAGAGGAACTCAAGACTGTGAAGCCGAAAGGCAAAGTCGTAGATCCGCCAAATGCTACGGCGGCGGGCGCGGATCTCACCCGAAAGGGCGTCCATATAGAGGTGCATCCCCCCTCGCAGACGAAAACTGTAGGCAGGCAACGGACCCGCATATTCGCCAGGTAAAGCTAGGACCTCTGGCCCATTGCCCGCGACACGTCGCCCTTGGCCAGACTGGGAGAACAGGTAGACGGCATCCTCTTGGTAAATTCCCCCGAAGTCCCTGCGGGCCGCTTCCCGGGCCCAGGGAAGGGGTAGCACCGCGCCCAGGAGTTTCTGCTCCGAGAGATCCCATACTTCGGTTTCATTACCCCGGTGAACCAGCGCCAAGGGGTGATTTTCTACGCTCCTGAGTGCCACGGAGGTCGCCCCTTCCAGGGCTTCGTGAGGCGGAACCATCCATCCCTGGAGCGGAGCAGGCGCGAGAAAATGTCCCGTGCTCAGATTCTTACCTCGGACGGAATCGATAGGCCAAATAGCGAAGACCAGGGCTGTTGCCAGCCAAAAGACGAGGGGCGTCAAGACTAGGACGCCAATCCACAAATGCCAGTTCCATACCTTCCGCCATGTCGTTGGTTGCATGCTGCTCCCCATCCGAACGGGTTCCCAGAACACGGATCGAAACCCCGCGATTCAATCACCATGGTCTCGCGCCCAACCTTCTCCAGACCCCGAATGAGTGGAAGGAACCCCGCAAGGAATTGCTTTCCCCCTAATGGGGGAGCGAGATCCCAGACTCATGTTTGATGTAGGCCTTGGCGCCTGTTGAAAGCAGATTTCCTGGATTACTTCTGCTTGAGGGCCGGGCCGAGTTTGACGGTTTCCGCGGTCTTATCGTCTTCCGCAAGGACCACTACCACCCGAAGGCCAGGCTGAACTTGGTCCGAGCCAACCATTTTCTTGCCTCGCATGAACATCGTGCTCTTGACCAAGGGAATCGAGAGAAGCTTGCCGTTCTTCGTCATCAGCTCGATTCGCGAGGAGTCGATGGCTTTGACCGTGCCCATGACCTCCTTGTGAGTGTGGGCTGACACGATAGCTGGGGCGAAAATGAGGGCTGAAGTCAGAACCATGGACGAGGGACGATTCATGGGATTTCCTTTCGGGAAGCCCGAGGGCGGGCTGGGTGGTGGGAAGGGGAGGCAGGCTCGGGCACATCTCCCCCGTTAAGGAAGTCATCAGCTTTTCGCTGCTCTTCAAGTTCCATGGGAGATACAGGGTTCATCGACTTCATCTGATCGAGTTCCTCTGGCGTCAGGTGCTGTAGGTTCCGGATGAAGAGGACGAGTTTCCAAGTCTGAGGATCCTCAGCGCTGCCAGGGCTACCCCAAGCGGGCATGCCTGTGAGGCGCACCCCGTTCTTGATGATGGCGTACAGCTCACCATCGGTGAGCGCCTGGGTCTTCGGAAGAGTCATGTCGGGCGCCTTCGGAAACAGATGCTGGCCGATTTCCGTATTTCCCCTTCCATCATTGCCATGGCAGCTCGCGCAATGATCCGCCCAGTGAGCCCTTCCTTCGGCCAAAGATTCGGGAGTCTGAGGAACAGGGTTAACTCGCCGCCGCTCTCCGGCTGGCACTGCGAGATGCCGCATTGCCCTGGCCGCCGTCTCTTCAAGCACCGTCGGATTGTCTCGGGTGCTCACCCCATGAAGGACGATCCATCCCGCACACAGAAGGCCGATGCCCACCAGCGACGAAAACACGATGAGGCACGCCCCCGCGTATCGCTGGATCAAACCAGGATGGCGCTTGGAGGCGGGGTGAGGGATCGGCGCCTCAGCATTTTCCGGTTCGCTCACGATCAAGTCTCCTCGCTTAGAAGGGCATCAGGGTTGAAGGCTCGAACCCAATCCATGGCCGACTGCCAGTTAGAACCCCTCGCGGTGGGCTCAGATGAGGACCCAGTCTCGCCCCTGAAGATTAGAGGTAGATGAGAGCCGCCCCTCATGGCATGACATTTCCGATTTGTGACGTCCCCCACGGAATGGAATTCAAATCCTCCCATCTCCTCATTCAGAGAGAGGAGGGTTGAATGTTCCCTCAACCACACCCAAAAGCAGAACGCGAGACCAAAAAATGGAATCGGGCGCCTAGGGCCCTGAGATTAGGGCTCCTGGTGGCCGCCCGCGTTCAGGATCATCTCCATCAGATGGAGGCCCGGTTCCACCTCTGGATCGCCGTTCACACCCTCATTGGCATCTCCTGTCTGGTGGCGCTAACCCTCTATTTCCTATGGGGGAGGTGCTGCACGTGAAGCTGGGCCCAAGGTCCCGCTTCGGACGCAGGCCGGAGAGGAAGGTCTCAAATTCATTTTCTAGTCCGGCCGCTTGCGCCAGAGGACCGGAGGCAGGAGGTTCCGTGCATCCCATACATCCACATTCCGTTCCGGCCGAACGCCTATTCCAAGAGAAAGAGCGATTCCTATCTTTCATCATGGACGAGGTAGGTCCAATCTACGCCGCCGAGGATGTGCTTCAGTCAGCTCTCACAGAAGCACTCGCTTCCGATGTTCCTGCGGAGCCTAATGACACCTTGGGTCATTGGTTTCAGCCGTTCCTGGATCGATCTATCAGGCGCCACGCAGATCTAACATCGGATCACCAACAGGTCCACCCGGAGATTGACGATGTGGAGGAATTACCCGACCCGGATGGACCTTGGGAGGAATCCCCCCGAAGCTGTGTCCTCGAATGCATGTTCGCGCTGAGGGAAACCGATGCGCACTTGATCCTTTGGTTGGATATCCAAGGGCACTCCCAAAAGGAGATGGTGAAGGTCATGGGGATCCCTTTATGCGCGGTTTCAGTTCGCCATGTCAGGGCCCGGGCCCGACTGCGCATCCTGCTTGAGGATCGATGCGGTGCTTGTCGAGCAGGAAAATGCAGCTATCGGCCCGATCGAACTTGGCATCAAGAGCAAGATGGCCCACAGGTCGGATCTCTCTCTATGGGCTATTTGCGCATTCGCCAGATCAGTACAGCAATGACCAATGGGATGTCGCTGGCCGGAACATGAGGTTCGTGGCCGACTCGACGGGCGAGGACTCCCGAAAGATCGAGTCCTTTCTGAAGTGAGGGAAATGGGTAGCTGTGCCCGGGATCACATAGGGATCCAAAAGTCCAAAATACGAGTGCATTCATCCAAAATCTAATCAAATTCTAAGAAACCCAGCCTAGGCTCCATCAGTAGGTTGAAGGCCAAAAGGGAAGAAACACAGTCCAATGCGTTCCGCCATCCGCTTCATCGCGCTCCTTCTGCTGACCTTTGTCGGGTCGGTGGAAGGCGTGCGAATGGCGACGGCGCCTTCGATCCAGGCCTGTGCTTGCGGATGCGGCGCACCGTCGGATGATCTCTGCGGGTGCAAAGGTCTGGCCCAGCCCTCAACCCCGGCTAATAATTCAAAACCCTGCTCAGAGCCATCTCGCGGGTGCTCAACGACGAGCAACACGATCACTAGCCTGATCCCGGCCTCGAGAGAGACCGAGGAACGCAAGAAGGATCCTGAGCCCAGTCGGGAACCCCATCCGTGGGCCCTTCTACATTCTCGATACCAAGACGTATCCACCACCTCCCTGCTTCGGCTCGGCTTTGGCACATTGGGCGAAACCCCGACGCCTTGGCGAAGTCTTCAGCGTCTAGCCTGGCTCTCTGTCTTCCGAAATTGAGAGGCAATCTGCAAGTTTTCTAAGCAGATTCGCCACGTCTCTCAATTTTGGAGTTTGCCATGCGCACAGTCCTGTGCCTGGCCTTGGGCCTCATGCCGGTTACCGGCAAGGCCCAGGCCCAGGAACCAACCGTCCCGGCCCGCCAAGAAACGGTCACGGCCGAGGATCCGGTCCTCGAGTCCCTCCTGCATGAGGCCCTTGATCGAAATCCCGACCTCGCCAAGTCCAAAGCCCTCGTAGAGGCCGAAAAGGAGCGGATTCCCCAGTCCAAGGCCCTTCCCGATCCTTCCCTCTCTGTAGGAATTCAGAACGATGGTTTCAAGAAACTCCAGATTGGAGAAATGGAGACTTCCTACTACCAGCTGATGCTCACTCAGCCGCTTCCATGGCCAGGTAAACGAGATCTGCGCGGGAAGATCGCAGGTCTTGGCGCGGGCATCTCGAAGCTGTCGGCGGATCGGACCCGGTTGAGCCTACAGGCTGACGTCAAGCGGGCGTACTTCGGGCTACTGCTCGTTCGAGGCCAACTTCGGCTTCTTGAAGACCAGGCCTTGTTCCTCGAAAAGGCCCAGGCTATCACCCAAGCGCGTTACGAGGTCGGGCAAGGGGCCCAAGCGGATTTGCTTCGGGCCCAGCTCGAACGCAATCGGTTAAATCAGACTCGCCTCACCCTGCAGTCCCAGGAAGAGGCTCTCATAGCCGCGCTCAATCGGCTTCGTGGTGCCACTGAAGCGACCCCGATTCCGACGACTGCATCCATTGAGAACCTTAATTTTCAGCAGGTCCCGGTGGATGCGCTCATCGGCCAGGCGGAGGCCCAAAGCCCAGAACTGCAATCCGCCAAGCTGGGCATCCGGCAGGCGGAACGAAGCCTTGATCTCGCCCGGCTGGACCGGCGGCCAGATTTCGCGGTAAGCGCCGGGGTCATGCCTCGGGGTGCTCTCGAACCCATGTGGCAGGTGGGGTTTTCCATCTCCCTTCCGGTTTGGTCGCGCCAAAAGCAGCAACGGGCGGTCGCCGAACAGGAATGGCGCCGCAAGTCCCAGGGGTCGGAGGCGACGAGCGTACAGAACCAATTGAACCAACGCATCCGGGAACGTAGCGCTCAGATGACTGGAACGCTTGGAACCCTCCAGATCTATCGAGATGGTCTATTGGTGCAAAGCCAAGCCAGTTTTCAGGCCACCCTGGCTCAATATGAGTCTGGTCGGGCGCCCTTTTTGAGTGTCTTGGAAACGCTCAATGGGTGGGTCGCGGATCGGGGCGGACTTCTGCAGGCAGTGGCCCAGGCCAAAGCCATCGAGATCGCCCAGGAGGAGTTCAACCTGGGCGGCACCCCGTCCATCACGGCCCAGGGCCTCGGCACCTCAGCCATGGGTATGGGTGGCGCTCCCGGCGGATCGGGATCATCTCGGCCTTCACCTTCGAAGGCGGGAGGCTCGCCTCAGGGTGAGTCGAGCGCCATGAAGTCCATGTGATGCGGAGGCACCCATGAATCCCGAAACGATTCCTTCGCCTTCAACGTCCCCTGCGAGCGGGCGTCGGCCCTTGTTCATCTTCATGGCGGTCCACCTAGGCCTCGCCACGGGCTTGTGCATCCTCCATGGTGCGTATGGGGATGCGCCCCCCACTATTAGGGAATCACCAGCGCGGGCGCACGGACAACTTCCTTTCGAGTGCATACGAGACGTCTCCCCGGCCACCGGCTCGGGATGCTGCCACTCGCCTTCTGGCCCGAACGCCTGTCACGAACAGGATAAACCCGCCTCGCCCCCGGAGGCCTCATGAACGTTGAGAGCAATCCCTCTCCTTCTGATCAACCACCGATTCCTAACGGTCATCGCCCCCTCCTCGGTTTTGTCGCAGTGGGCTTGGGCCTCGCCCTGACCCTGTTCGCCCTCCTTTGGCCTGGGCGCCCCCCCGCGCATGCAATCGCGCCAACGCTGACGGGGAACACGGCGGCCCTTCCCTCTGGATGCACGCGGACTCTCGCTTCCACCGGTGTGGCTACGCCCGCCCGCGCCACGGGGTGTTGCCCCACACCATCCGGGCATGTAGCCCCTGATGCTTGCGAGATACACGGCGGTTCTGTGAAACAACTCGATCAATCCGCCCCACAGATCAAGACCCCACACACCGGAGTTCCACATGAATGACGAGATGAATGAACAGATCCCAACCCGTGCCTCCGGCCTTCGGACTCTCGGCCTCGTGGCTCTCGGGCTCATCGCGGGCGCGGGTGGCTCCCTTCTCCTCCGCCCAACGCCACGTGACCAAGGTACCGCCGCCGTTCCCGCAGCGAAGAAGCAGATGTACCAGTGCCCCATGCATCCTCAGGTGATGCAAGACCATCCGGGGGATTGCCCCATCTGCGGCATGAAGTTGGTGCCCATCGAAGGCAGCGGGGACACCAAGGCTTCCGGCGATCGAGGCAAGATTGTCTTCTATCGCTCCCCGATGAATCCTTCCATGACGTCCCCGACCCCCATGAAGGATGAGATGGGCATGGACTATGTGCCGGTCTACGACGGCGACCTCAAGGGCGAGGGCAGCTCAGTGGAGGGGCATGCGGCCATCACAATCGACCATGAGCGCCAACAGCTCATCGGCCTGAAGACCGCCCTAGTGGTGATGGGCCCGGTGAGCGGCGAACTTCGCACCACGGCGCGGTTAGCCGTGGACGAAACCCGAGTGCGCAAGGTGAACGTCAAGGTCGAAGGCTTCGTGGAAAAGCTCTTCGTGGATTTCATCGGCAAACCGGTCGCCAAGGGGCAACCCATCTTCAGCCTCTACAGCCCCGAATTTGTCAGCGCCCAACGGGAATACCTCCTCGCCATCAAGACTCAGAAGGCCTTGGCCGGGGGTTCCCTAAGCAGCAGTGGGGGGGACCTTCTCGAATCCGCCAAACGGCGTCTCGCCCTTTGGGACGTGCCGAGCGAGGTTCTGGAGCTCTTGGAGAAGACCGGAGAGGTTCAACGCGCCCTCACCCTTCGATCCCCCATCTCTGGGGTGGTGACGGTGAAAAACGTGGTGGAAGGCGCACGCATCACTCCTGCTGATATCCCCTTCGAGATCTCGGATTTAAGCCGTGTGTGGGCAATGGCCGACGTCTATGAACAAGAACTGGGTGGCGTGAAGGTGGGTCAGGCGGCAAGCCTATCCCTGCCGACCTTCCCGGGCAAAACCTTTAGCGGCAGGGTGGTATTCATCGACCCGGTTCTCGACCCTAAAAGCCGCACGGCCAAAGTGCGCATCGAGTTCCCCAATCCGAAGGGAGACCTCAGGCCCGAACTCTTCGGTGAAGCCATCTTGAAGGGCCCCGGGCACAAAGGCCTCTTGGTTCCGCTCGACTCGGTGTTGGATGCGGGGACTCAACAGGTCGTTTTCATTGCCCTTGGGGACGGCAAATTTGAGCCCCGGGAAGTCACCACAGGCAGCACCGTGGGGGAACAAGTTGAGATCCTCTCCGGCTTGACGCCAGGGGAGAGCGTGATCGTTCGAGCCAACTTCCTCGTGGATTCGGAATCCCGCTTGAAGGCCGCCCTCGCTCATTTGAGCCAGAAGGGTGAATCGAAATCCGACGCCGCGCCCAGCGGCCACCAGCACTGAGGGGGCCATCATGAGCGGAAGCAGCGCCTACGATCCTGAACACCCGACATTCCTCCAAAAGATCATCCGGTTTTCCGCAGAGAACCGATGGCTGGTGATGGCGGCGTCCACCCTATTGATCGCGTTGTCCTTCTGGACCATGCGGACCATCCCGATGGATGCCCTTCCAGACCTGTCGGACACGCAGGTCATCGTGTACTCCAAGTGGGATCGAAGCCCCGATATCGTCGAGGATCAGGTGACCTATCCCATCGTCACCAGCCTCTTGGGCGCCCCGAAGGTCAAGGCCGTTCGAGGGCTCTCGGATTTCGGGTTCTCCTACGTCTACGTCATCTTCGAGGATGGGACGGACATCTATTGGGCTAGATCCCGGGTCTTGGAGTATCTCAGCAAAATCACCTCGAACCTGCCCGCGGGTGTGAAGACGGAACTGGGCCCTGACGCCACGAGCGTCGGATGGGTATACCAGTACGCCCTCGTGGATCACACCGGCCAGCACACCACGGACGAACTCAGATCCCACCAGGATTGGTTCTTGCGGTACTCGCTTCAAAGCGTGCCGGGCGTGGCGGAGGTGGCCACGGTGGGTGGCCAGGCCCGCCAGTTCCAGGTAAGCGTCAATCCCAATAAGCTTGCGTCCTATCGCATCTCCATTGAAACGGTGATCCAGGCCGTCAAATCTTCAAACTCCGAAGTAGGCGGGCGTCTGGTGGAATTCAGCGGACGTGAATACATGGTCCGGGGTCGGGGGTATGTCAAAACATCCAAAGACCTGGAGAGCGCGGTGCTCAGGGCTGAAAATGGCACTCCCGTGCGTCTTGGGGATGTCGCCACCGTAAGCCTCGGGCCCGAGATGCGCCGAGGCCTTTCGGATCTCGATGGCCACGGGGACGTGGTCGGCGGCATCGTCGTAATGCGTCAGGGAGAGAACGCCCTCAACGTGATCGAACGAGTGAAGGGGCGGCTCGAAGATCTGAAATCGAGTCTTCCCAGTGGAGTCGAAGTCGTTCCCGTCTACGACCGTTCGGAGTTAATCCACAGCGCCATCAAAACGGTGAAGCACAAGCTCATCGAGGAAATGATCGTCGTTTCGATCATCATACTGATCTTCCTGTGGCATGTGCCATCGGCCATCGTCCCCATCGTCACGATCCCTGTGAGCGTGGCGCTGGCCTTCATCCCCATGTACGGGATCGGTCAGAACGCGAATCTGATGAGCCTGGCCGGTATCGCCATCTCCATCGGCGTGCTGGTCGACGGCGCCATCGTTGAAGTGGAGAATGCCTATCGAAAAATCGAGAAATGGATCGAGGCTGGGAAGCCAGGGGACTTTTATCACGTCCGCCTGGAAGCACTCATGGAGGTAGGCCCCAGCGTCTTCTTCAGCCTTCTTGTAGTGGCGGTGAGCTTCTTGCCCATCTTCACCTTGCTGGACCAAGAAGGCCGCCTCTTCAAACCCCTCGCCTACTCCAAGAACCTGGCCATGGCCATCGCGGCCCTCCTCGCCCTGACCTTGGATCCGGCGATGCGAATGCTGTTCGCGCGGGTCGAGCCCTTCATGTTCAAGCCCCGTTGGCTGGCGTGGACCGCAACCCAGATCGTGGTTGGCAAGTATTACTCCGAAGAGAAGCACCCGATCAGCGTGTTCCTCCACCGGATATATGAGCCGCCATGCCGCTTCGTCGTCAAGCACGCCAAGGCCACCATCGCGGTGTCCGCTCTGCTCGTGATCGCCACCATCCCGGCCTTTTTGAAGTTGGGTAGCGAATTCATGCCTCCTTTGAATGAAGGCACCTTGCTCTACATGCCCTCGACGCTTCCGGGCCTGAGCCAGACCGAGGCTCAGCGCATCCTTCAAGTGCAAGATCGATTGATCGGCACCATTCCAGAAGTGGCTCGGGTTTTCGGAAAGGCAGGCCGGGCCGATTCGGCCACCGATCCCGCCCCCTTCTCCATGATGGAGACTGTCATCGTCCTCAAGCCCGAGGACCAATGGCGCGAAAAGCCCCGGTGGTTCTCCTCCTGGGCTCCTGAGTGGACGAAGGCGATCCTGCGATCCTTCTGGCGGGATCGCATCACCCAGGAAGAGATCGTGGCGGAGTTGGATCGGGTGGTAAAACTGCCCGCCATCCCCAACGCCTGGACGATGCCCATCAAGGCCCGGCTCGACATGCTCTCCACGGGCATCCGCACGCCCGTGGGCCTGAAGATCAACGGGGCGGATCTGGAGACCATCCAGAAGATCGCCGTGGAGGCCGAATCCATTCTCCAACGGGTTCAGGGAACTCGGAGCGCCTTCGCGGAACGCACGGCCCAAGGCTACTTCTTGGACTTCGTCCTGAAACGGGAATCCTTGGCCCGCTACGGGCTGAGCGTTGAACAGGCCAACATGATGGTGATGACCGCCATCGGCGGGGATAACCAAAGCACCGTTTTCGACGGTCGAGCTCGCTACCCGGTCAACGTGCGCTATGCCCGCGATTATCGGGAATCTCCGGATGCCCTGGAGCGGGTTCTCATCACCACCCCAAGCGGTGCCTCCATCCCCATGAAGGAGATCGCGGACCTGAAATGGGCCCAGGGGCCAGCCATGATCCGGGATGAGAACGCCCTGCTCAACGGCTATGTGCTAGTGGACTTCGACACGTCGAAGATCGATGTGGGCACCTATGTTCATCACGCCAAAACAGCCATCGAGAAGGAACTGAAGCTACCGGCCGGGTACAGCCTTACCTGGAGCGGCCAATACGAAAACATGCTCCGTGTGAAGGAGCGGCTCAAGTTGATCCTCCCCATCACTCTGGTGCTGATTTTCGGCCTGCTCTACGCCAACACCAAAAGCGCCTTCAAGGCTTCGATCGTGATGCTGGCGGTGCCTTTTAGCGCCATCGGAGCCTTCTGGTTCTTGTATGCCCTCGGTTACAACATGTCCATTGCCGTGTGGGTGGGCCTCATCGCCCTCATGGGCCTGGATGCCGAGACGGGCGTGTTCATGCTCCTGTTCTTGGACCTTTCCCATGACGAAGCCAAGCAGGCCGGGAAGCTGAACACCACGGGTGACCTCATCGAAGCCATCATCCACGGCGCCGTGAAGCGTGTGCGGCCCAAGGCCATGACCGTCTTTGCGGCCTTCATGGGCCTGCTCCCGATCATGTGGAGCACCGGCACCGGGGCGGACCTCATGAAGCGCATCGCCGCGCCCATGGTCGGGGGTCTCGCCACCAGTTTCATCCTCGAACTTCTCGTCTACCCCTCCATCTATTTCCTCTGGAAGAAGCGTGAGGTGGCGGAAGGCCCTGCCACCCCGGATCCCACGCTGGAACCGGCCTGATCCCCTTCGAGGCGCTGTGCCTCCATCCATAAGGAACACCCCATGCTCACCACCCTCATCTTCGCCACCCTTACAGCCGTCGCGCCCTTAGGCGATTCCACGGCCAAGGCCGCCCCCACTAACACCATTTGCCCCGTTCGGGGCCATAGCGTGACCCCTGGGAAGAGCCCCATTGTCACCGTGAGGGGGCGCCAGTATTACCTCTGCTGCTCGGAGTGCGACGGAATGCTGACCAAGAACCCCGACCAATACCTTGGGAAGGACGGCACGCCAAAGAACGCCAAAGGAATGGCGGCCCCCAAGGCCGGCCACGACCACGGCACGCACCAGCACTAATCCTTTTCGCTGCTCCCGGGGGCTGGGTTTCCAGCCCCCGGGAGCTCTCCCCAACGAGCAGAGGCCTAAACATGTCGGGTCCTTGTTGTCCAAGAAGCCGCTCAGGGCCATGGCTCGTCCTTCTGGCTGCCGTAATCTTGGCCGCCATGGCGTACTCCCAATTTTTCGGGTCGCGATAGCGCTGCCCGTTCACCCCCAGGAGATTCGATGCTAATCCTCGAAATGATGCTTGCGGCGGCCGCACTCACGATGCCGATCCCACAAAGCTGCGGCCACTCCGGCCAGTCCCATGGCGGGCATGGCGGACATGGCGGACACAAAGGCCCGGCCCAGCCAGAGCCGTCCCGGCCGAAAGTCCGAGCCACCAATACGGTCTGCCCGGTCATGGGACAGCCCGTCGTACCAGGCAGGGATCGCGAGGTGGTCTTACCTGAAGGCTATTACCTCGTGTGTTGCGATGGATGCGGTCCCGAATTGGCCGATCACAAGGATAAGTACCTCGACAAGGATGGGCGCCCCAAGAACGCCCCTAAGGGTTCGGATAAACCCAGGCCACAGGAGCCTGATGCCCCGGCTAAACCGGATCATTCGGAACACCAGCACTAACCCGAGTTCGAGAGGAACGCCATGAACGTCATTGTGATGATTGGAATGATGGGGCTGATGCTGCTGCTCTTCCACGGACGAGGGCACCACCGTTCTGCGCCCGAACCGGGCCACGATTCCAACAGGCCCGCTGTGGCTCCTACCGTGCCACCTAGCTCCCCCGAAGCAGTTCACCCCTCCGTAGGGACTCGCGCTGAGACCGAAGATGAGGTAGGTAGCGGCGCAAAGGCCAAGCCGAAGTCAAACCCCAAATCGCAGGTTGTCCCTCAGGGCGAGTAGGACATTTTGCAAGGAGGCACCATGCGTGCCCTTGAAGCCATTCCATCGCCGGCCCAGCGTCGGTGGATCATTACCTTATGCCTGGTGCCCTTCGCACTGCTCTGCATCTGGTCCGCCGTCCTGATCCCCAGCACGAGGGCAGTTCATCACGAGATGGATCATTGCACGGCATGGAACCAAGAAATCGGGAGGCATAGGGATGTCTTCGAATCCCTTCATGCCCGAGCTTCATCCCTCTTGACCGCTCCCAATGTAGGCATCGAAGCGGCGGGCTTAGATGCAGCCTTCGCCGCCTTCGAACGATCCCGGGAAACCCTAGGGCAAAAAACCCATGGGGAGCCCGACCCGTCCTTAGCGGCAGTAGATCAAGCCGTGAGGGAATATGGCCGCCAGATGAACCTAGCCCGGGAAGAAGCTCTGGATTGGTTCCGCGCCTCCCCAGGAATCCAGAATGATGCGGCTCTTTCCGCCGCCCGCGAGGCCTTCGCCCACCTCGACCACCGTCGGCTCGATGTACTTGGGGCTTTCCAGGCACTTGAGCGACGGCACCGAGCCCGCTTGGAAGGGGCCATCCAAGCCAACCAGCGAAACACCGCCCGGCTCTCCTGGTTTGCAGCGGTAGCCCTCCTCATCTCGCTTGGATTTGGGGCAGCCGCCACCTCGGCCTTATGGCTCAAACACAAGAGCGAATCCGCATCCCATTTCGCCCAGACCCTGGTGGATACCCTCCCCGAGGGCCTATTGGCCTGGGGAAGGAATGGGATCGTGCTCAGGGCAAACGCCGCTTTGGCCCGGATGACGGGGCACTCGGCCCAGGTCCTGGTTCCCGGCATCCTCGTAGACCGGATCCTTCCCTTGGATGTCCGCCGACAACTAGAGAAGGCAGATCCAGGAGGGCGTATCTCGTTCAATCTCAGCCATGCCGCAGGCCGCATGTTGGCCGTGGAGGCCTCGATGGGCATCCTCCACGCCTCCGAGGGGTCCATTCATATCGCCGTGTTCCGTGATATTTCGAGGTCCACGGAGGCCGAGCGTCGACTCCTTGAAAACCGGAGGATGGCGGAGTTGGGCGAGAACATGGCCGGGTTTAGCCGGGATCTTCAACGCGTCTTCCACCCTGTCCTCCTCTCCATGGAGATGCTAAAACGCCCGGAGGGTGGTGGAGATTCGGGAAATCCCACTTGGGCTCAACTGGAACGAAGCGTTCAAGCCACCGCAGAACTCCTGGGCCAGATCGTCAAGTTCGCGAATCAAGACCTGCACCCAGAACGGACCTCGACCTTTGACATGAACGCTTGCGTTCAAGAAGTGGTCGAGTCCTTTCAGGATCAGGGTACCCCCATGGGCCGCCTGGACCTGGACCTCGCGAGCATCCCGGCCATGGTGGGTGGGCCCAGGGAGCGGTTCAAAGCCAGCCTGGAGCTGCTGATTCAACGGGCCCTTGATGCCACGGGCGGTGGTCCGGCGGTAAAAATTCGAACCTGGGATGAGGACGGATTCAATTGCCTCGAGATTTTGGATTCGGGGGATTGCATCCCAGCCTCCCAGATCCAGCACGTGTTCGAGCCCGTCTACCTCTCTACGCCGAACCCTTCGGAAAGCGCTTTCGCCCTCTTCAACGTGGCTTCCACCATCCAGGGAATGGGCGGGCAGATCCAAGCAGAACGCCGTGATGGTGGGTGGACCCGCTTCCTGATCTCCATACCCCAAGGGTGGTAGCCATGGCTGCGAGCAAGGCCCGACCCTCTGACCATTATCCTCCGAAGAAGGCGCCCAAACGACACTTTGGAAACCTGATGATGCCCCGGATGGCGCATCCACCCGGTTCCATCCCCCTCGAGTACGAAACTCATTCGGATGTTCGGAGCCGACGGCTGGCCCTGCTTCTCATCGCCATCGCGGGGGGAGTGGTTTTGTGCGGGCTCCTAGCCCTGGCGTTTCGCAAAAAACCGAAGGTGCATAAGGGTCACGTACCGACTTGCGTCAGCAACCCCAGTCTTGCCAAACCGACTCCAACCCCCGAGCGAGATAAAGCTCATTCCAAGTGAGCGCTCCATCGCCCTGGCGACGGATATTCCCTCGCGACCGCCGTGCCCCACCCAGCATTAGGAGGGACCTCGATGGCTGACACCCTCTTTCTTGAGGTCCTCACGCCCGAGAAGAAGGTGTTCTGTGGGCATGTCTCCGAGGTGCGCTTCACCACCCGACATCGGGGTCAATACGGCATACTCCCCGGGCATACGCCCTTGTACACACTCATCGGAAGTGGGCTTTTGCTTTTTTCGATCCACGGGAAGGAGCACTGGATGGCCCTATTCGGAGGTATCGCAGAGGTTCGCGGTGATCGCGTTGCGATCTTGGCCCGTGAGTCTGAAATCGTCGATTCGTTGGACATTGATGCCATCCGGTCCCAGAAGCAGATGGCTGAAAAGGCGCTACGAGAGGCTCGATCCGAACACGACATGGCCCTGGCTCAAGTGGCGATTGAACGATCTTTGGTGCGTATGGAATCCCTGGATCTCGCGAGACTGCTCGGGACTCCAAACCAGCCCCGATGCCCGGAATGCGGTTGTGAACCCTGCACGTGCTACTGAGGTTTGGCGCTCTAATCGTGCGGGCGCGGTATCAATCCGATTCCAGCTAAATGCCGAGACCCCCTTTCAAGGCTTTGAAGAGCCCCAACGATCCATACACCGTGGCCACTCGGTGGGTCTCTTCGACAGCCAGGAATCCAGCCTTCCGGATAGCGGTAGGAAGAAGCCCGCGAACGTGGTCCTCCGTGGACTCGAATCCATCCAGAAATTGAACGGATAGGAATGCCAAGCGCATCGGCAGGTTTTGGGCCTTCGTCCAATCGACGATGTGCAGTTCTCCCCCCGGCCGGAGAAGGGACCACGCGCTTCGCAGCGCCTCGGCCTTGGCCAGAGGGGGGAGGTGGTGAAGCATCAGGCTGGATAGCACCCGATCGAAGGATTGGGGCTCGAAGGGAGCGTCCTGGGCCAATCCTCTGACGAATCTCAGGTCCATCCCCAATTTAGCCGCCTTGGCCTTGGCAAGATCCAAGGCCCGGGGATCCGCGTCGAGGCCCGATATGGTGGCTTCGGGGACCGCCTGTTTGATGAGTAGGGTCAGCGTGCCCGTCCCGCACCCAAGATCCAACACCCGGTGATCCGGCTGGATATCGGCCTGCGCGACAAGTCTCCGCTTGATGGCATCCTCGGGGAGGGTGAATCGGAGGAGAGAATCGTAAAGGTTCGTGAGCCTGTGGAAGCGAAGAGCCGGAATGAAATCTCTTTCTGACGGGGTTGTAGCCATGGATGCCTCTCCGACCCCATGTTGCCGTTTCGAGGTGAACGGCGCTTGAATGAACTGGCTACAGGCCGCCTTGTGAATCCGAGAACTGGGACTGAATCAATCGGCTCGAACGGATCAGTTCGATGGGCGAGATCCCGAACATTCGTTTGAAACTTCGCGAGAAATGGGCTGAATCCGAGAAGCCCGCGTGGTGGGCCGCTGTCGTGAGATTCATTCCTTCTGAAAGATGGCGAAGGGCCCCTTGGAGGCGAAGCCAAAGGCCGTAGGATCGGAAGGGGAGGCCCACGTTTTCGCTGAAGAGGTGGCCCAAACGGCTGGGAGAGAGCTGAACCGCCTTCGCGAGCGCCTCCAAAGACCTGGGATCCCGCTTCATCAAGACCAAGGCTTTGCGGACCCTGGGATCGAGGAAGGGCGGCGGGCTCGCGATCGGGATGAGTACCCTAAGAGTCGCTTCCATCAGGCCCTTCGCCAGGTGCTCGTCCGTTCCTGCCATCGCTGCCTTGAACAATAGCGGCGTAAGATCCTTGAGCAAATCCGCGGGCCAGCAACGGTGTAATTGCCCTTCCCAGGTCCCAGCCAACTGGCGCGCTGGGCCCGATTCCGGATCAAGGTACAGGATCGCCAGAGGCCCCCCAGAGGTCTCCATTTGGTGCACCACGTCGGGAGGTATCGCAATCGCACCGGTCACGGAGACTTCAACTCCCGCAACACGGAGACCCACGGGACCGGCCAACGCCACGGCGATCTGCACCGCGTGGTGGGCGTGAGGCGCGGTATCCGCCGCGAATCCAAGGGAAAGGGCCCATCCTTCCCCGAGGAATACCTGGCCGGTCCAGTTGGCCTTGGGGCTCGATCCCATGGGGTCCTCACACCGCCTTGGCGATTTTGGCGATTGCCTCAGGCGTCGCGCCGAATCGGCAGAGGGCCTCGCAGTGCGTCTCCAGGTCCGAGAAGACCAGCAGGGCCGGACGGAGGGCGAGATCCCGGAAGGAAGGGCGGGATAGCTGGGCCCTGACCTCCCCCTCTCGGCCATCCGGCGCCACCAAATAGAGCGAGAGACCTCCTGGACGGAGAGAAAGGCTGAGATCGAGCAATCTCAGGATGCCGGAATAGATGGAAGTACTCTTCTCCACCTCAAAGGCGGCCACGACTTTCCCTTCCCTGAGCCAAAGCACGTCGATCAGTTCCACGGTGCTGCGAACCTCAGCCGGCAGGGCGGCCAGGGGAAGAGTTGCCAACGCCCCTTCGCTGAGTGTGCCTCCATGGCAATTCACTTGGGTTCGATCATTCTTGGCCACCCAAACATCGCAACCCAGGCACCGGCCAATTTTCAAAAGATGAGCCTGCATCCTGGAGTGAAGGGACGCTTCCTTCGCATCCGCCAGCACCTCCTCATGTCGCCTGCGAAGAGTCTTCTCCAACCTCTGGGCCTCGAACGAGAGCGCCCGATCGACATTCCCCTCGAAGGCGATTTTCCCGATGCCCACATCGAAGAGCAGTCCCCCGAGGGCACCCAAATCTTTGGATAGAAGGGCGGCAAATTGAGAGTTAAGTGCGAGCACGCCTTCGCGCATGCGCAGGTAGTCCTCCCAAGAACCGAGCTTCAGCTTGGAACCTGTGACCGCGTTGTACCCCTGAAGGATGGCCGTATTGAAGGGCGGAACGAGGGAGGGGTGAAGAAAGTAGAGGATGTTGGCCGCCGCAGGTCCCAAACCCTTGATTCCAGCGAGATGGATGCGGGCGATCGCAGCAAGGATCTGTTCCTCCCGAGTGGCCTTTAAACATTCATCCAGGAGGCGGCCAAAAGCGATTTGGTTCTCCCGATGCTCGTAGATGTCAGGGATTCGAAGCTTTGGCTTCCAATAGAAGGCGTGGGCCGCCCCCTCAAACACCTGCTTCTGCTCCGTAATGGCCGTCAGGACCACTTCCAGACTCGAGCCTCGGAAGTCCGCCGGGAACGTGCCTTGCTGGATGTCCTCCACCACCTGTTGGACACCCCGACGAATCGTCCGGAATGCCTTCAGGCGATCCTCTCCAAGGAACCATGTGTGGTAGACGGACTCCGCGTCAGTCCGATAGCGGTGGATCAATGCGTCCAGGCTGATAGGCGCCATCGTGGTCATCGGGACTCCCCCTACTGAGCCTAACGAACATGCAACCAGCCGCCATTTCTCCTCTTGGAGGAGGATGGGGCAAAAGTAGTAGACCCACCCCTTGAGCTTGTACCTGGGTATAAGCCTTAACCTTTTCTCAAGGAGGGGGTCATGAGCCAAACACACCTGAAGATCGGCGAACTGGCCAAGGCCTGCGGGGTGAGCGACCAGGCGGTGCGGCTCTATGAGCGGCTGGGACTACTGAAGCCCGTCGCCAAGACTTCCAAGGGTTACCGCCTCTATGACGCGGCCTCGGTGGAGGCCCTGCGCTTCATCAAGCAGGCCCAGCGAAGCGGCTTCACCCTGGAAGAGATCGGGGCTCTGCTCCACACGGACATCCGGGACGAGGGAGCCTGCGCCGCCGTGAAGGCCCTGCTTGACCGGAAGCTCTACGCCCTGACGGAGCGGTTGGTGGAACTCCAGGGGGTAAAAGATGTCCTCCACGGCCTGCGCCAGGCTTGCGACGGGGAGCCGGGGCCCGTGTGTCCGGCCTTCCTGAGGCTCTGCACGCCCCACTGCGCCGTTCCAGATCCCAACGGGGCACGTCTCCTCCATGAGGTGAACCATGAGGATTGAATTGCTCATCTTCGAGGGCTGCCCCAACCGTGAACCGGCCCGGGTTCTGTTCCAGGAGGCCATGGCCGCCCTGGGCATCGCCGGGGAGGTCCAGGAGATCCAGGTGGATTCCCTGGATAAGGCCCGGGCCCTCCGCTTTCCCGGCTCCCCCACCCTGCGGGTGGACGGGGAGGATGTGGCGCCTCTTCCGGAAAGCTTCGAGCCGGCGCTCGGATGCCGGAGCTATGTGGTCCAGGGGCGCCGCCAGGGCCTGCCTGACCCGGCGCAAGTCTTTTCGGCCCTGCGCAGCGCCCAGGACGCCGAGGCCCACAGCTGCTGCACCCCCCTGGCCAAGCCCAAGGCAGCCTCCGCCTGTCCGGCCTGCGGGACGGAGGGCAAGCCCGTGAAGCCGGTCACCCTCCGCGCGCTCCTCCAGTCCCATCTACAAGGGGCGGTTCGGGACGAGGTATACCGCTTCTGCGCGCACCCCGACTGCGCCCTCGTGTACTTCAGCGCGGGAGGGGATCAGACCTTCGCCCGGGCCGACCTCACGGTGCGCGTAGGCGTGAAGGAACGGAGCGAACCGCGCCCCCTCTGCTACTGCTTCGGCCACAGCGCGGAGAGCATGCGGGAGGAGTGGAGCCGCACCGGGAAGAGCACCGTCCTGGAGGCCATCAAGGCCGAGGTCAAGGCCGGGACCTGCCATTGCGAGGTGACCAACCCCGGCGGCGGCTGCTGCCTGGGGGACATCACCAAGGCGGTGAAGGCCCTGACGACGGAGCCCGCCTCCCCCGTTCCTGCCCATGACTGCTGCCCGCCCCAGGGACCTCAGACCGGGGCGTGCCCCACCAACCCCCTGGACTTGAGCCCCAAGGCTGGACGCCGGACGGCCTTATCCGCCGTGCTGCTCGGCGTCGTGGCCTCCGCCTGTTGCTGGCTGCCCCTCGCCCTGGCGGGCCTGGGCGTGGCCACAGGCACCCTGGGCGCCAGGATCGCCTGGATCCGGCCCTGGGCGTTTGGCGCCCTAGCAGTGCTCATGGTCGGCGTAATCGGTTGGTGGGCGCTGAAGCGCTACGGCGGGCCCGGCGAGAAGGACAACTGTTGCACGGAATCGCCACGCTTTCCCAAGCTGCCCGTCGTCATCCTGAGCCTCTCCTTCCTCGGGGCCGCGGCCGCGCCGAGCCTACTCCATCCGGGGCGGAACACCCCCCTCACGGCGGTCGCGCCGCCCGCACGTTCCGGAGGAATGCTCGTCGTGCTCTCTACCCCCCAGTTCGATTGCCCGCCCTGCGTCGGGACCCTTCCTCAGACCCTGGCAAAGACCCCCGGAGTGGCCTCCGTCCAGATGGACTTCGACAAGCGGGAAACCCGCATTGCCTTTCAGCCCGGCACCGCTGTGGACGCGGCCTTGGCGCGGTGGAAAAGGGAACTGGGATTCGAGGGGAAGGAGGTCCGGCGCGAGCCAATGGCAACCGATGGAACTACAGCGGTCCAATAGGGGCTTCGCTCATTACCCACAGCGCTGCGTGGGGACCTGAAGACACCGGGATCAGGCCTCTATCTCAACATTCGCCTCTAGGCCCAGTTCGAAGTGCCCGTAGGGATTGATGTGCTGGGCCAGGAGGGGGCTCGCCGAGTTCCCTGGGCGTCATTCGTTCGGATCCTCCCTCGCCCGCAAGCGCTCGCTGGAATGCCAGCGCTTTGATGTAGACCAGGCTGAACTGGAGCAGGTGGAGGCAGGGCAGACCCCCATTTCCTGGTCTTCCCGCCGGTTTGTGAAGATTTCCGGCTCTTCCCCTTTGATCGAAATCACCAGAAAGACGCGTTGACGGGGGTATAAAATTCATTACACTCCTTCATGTATCCATATGGCCGCTATGCCCCCACGAAAGCCCATCGCTTGCTCCCCGAAGGCGCCCCTCACTGAGCGCCCGCTGCTTAGCGCTCCTAAGGCGACCGAGCTGGCGCGCATCTTCGACGTCCTTGGCTCGGATACGCGTCTACGCCTGCTTCACGCCCTGATCTTAAAGGGTGATCCTTGCATGACGGATCTTGCAGATGCCGTGGGCATGAAGCCCCAGGCCGTCTCCAACCAGCTGCGCCGATTGGTGGACATGGGGATCCTCGATACGCGGCGCCATGGGAACCACGTCCACTACCGCATCGTGGACCCCTGCATCGCCAAGCTGATGTACCACGGCCTGTGCCTCCATGAAGAAACCCAAGCTCACGCCCATGTGAGTGCCGGATGAGGCGCTGGGTCGCGGCGCTCTTCCTGATCCTCGTGGCTTTCTACATGGGAGCCTCAATTCAAGATCGCTGCGCTGAAGGTCCTTCGGACTGCGGGCAGGTTTGCCACATCCTATGCGTTGACGGCTGTGCGACGGCACCGATTCCAGAACCGCCTATTCCGCCACCTCACGACCCCTTGCCTGGCCCGAGCTTCGAAACTGAGAGGGTGGAGCACCTTGTCTGCCTCGAACCCGAACCGGAGAAGGATCCGCCTCGGGCTTGATCTAGGACCGCGTTGAATCGCGGCGGGCTTCGCCCTGCCGTGCCGTCCTTCGTTCATTTATCGAGGCATGTATGAGACTCCTCCTTCTGGGGGCATTGCCCTGGGCCTTGATGGCCCAGGCGCCACCTCTATCCTTTAGCGACATCCAAGGCCGGGCCCGGATGAGCCCAGACCAGTACCGCACTCAGGCGCTGTTGGCGGAGCGGCAGCGCGCCCTCGCATCTTCCAGGGGATTCCTACGAGACGGCCCCTCCCTTGGGTTATCGGCCGGACCCCGCACCAACCCGGGCGGGCCCGCCACCACCGACCAGGCCCTAGATTTCGACCTGCCTCTCTTTCTTGCGGGTGGGACGCGAAACAGGCTGGAGGCGGCCCTTGGCAAGGCAGACCCGACCCTCCGGAAGGGCGCGGGCATTGAGGCGAAATTCCGTCTCCGCCAGGCCTACCTAGATGCCTGGCTGGCCGAGCAACTTTTATCCCTCCGAGAGGCGGATCTCGTGACCGTTCAGTCCTGGAGGAAGGCCGCCCAAACTCGTTTGGATGCAGGTGCCGACCCGGCCTTCCAGGTGAGCCTCGTGGACGGAGAAGTGCTCAAGACCCAGCTGGAGCTGGAGGAGGCCCGCAAGCAGCGCGTGTTGGCCTGGGCTGGCCTCCAGTCCCTGGCCGAAGTGCCTAGCCAGCCCGTGCCCCTTGATCAACCCGGGGATCTGCCCCCCGCCGAAAGCGCTGACCTCGCCCCTCGGTTCGAAAGGGGGGCTATCCGCCAGGCGCTCCAAGCCCGTCTGGACCTGGAGCAGCAGGCGCTTCGCCATCAGGAGGCGCTGGCCACCAGTCGATGGAGCCTTCGCGCCAACTACTCCAAGGAGGAACCCGGAGTCAGCATCGCCAAGTTCGGGCTGGCCTATCGCTTCGCCCGACCGGGTGAAGGGAGAGCCCTCCGGCAGGAGACGGAAGCCAACCTCCAGGTCGTAAAGCGAGAACTGGAGATCGCCCTGGTGGAATTGGACGCCCGGTTCCAGTCCGCCTTGCAGCGGTTCCAAGCCCTTCCGGCGCCCAGTCCCTCCCCCGATTTCGAGTCGTCACTGCGCGCAGTGGGGCTCCGTTTGACGGAAGGCAAGGAGCGCCCTTCCGAGGCTCTTCCCATTCGACGCCAGCTTCTGGAGGCGCAGGTGGCCCGCCTGCGCCGCCTCCACGCCAACCATCTCCTCATCGCCGAACTACAGGCCCTCACCGAAGGGGTGAACTGATGACTCTCCCGATCAAGCATGCCCTCTTGGCCGTGGCCCTCGCGTCCGTAGTCGGGTGCAACAAGAAGGACGCTCCTCCCAAACCCGAAGGGGAAGCCCATGAGGCCGAACGAGGGGAGGCGGAGTCCAGCCGGATCCCATTGAAGGATGTCCGGGGCCTTCGATTCATGGAGGTCCCGGAACCCAAAGCCGAAGGAGCCTGGTATCCGGCCGAGGCCATTGGAGATGAATCGGCGCAGGCCCTCCTAACCTCACCTGTGAAGGGCATTGTTTCAAACATCCTCGTGCCCCCGGGGCGTCATGTGGGCGCGGGAACGCCATTGCTCGTGATCCAAAGCCCCGAGCTGGCTCGCCTCAAGGCGGACTGGTTGTCCGCCAAGGCCAAGCGCGAACGGGCAGAAGCAGAAATGGCTCGGGAGCAGCGCCTTTTTGAGGCGCAGGCCGGATCCCGAAGAGAGTTGGAACAGGCTAGAAGCGAGGCGGCCACCGCCAAGGCCGATGAAGAGGCGGCAAGGCTGGCCCTCGAAGCCAGAGGCGTAGTCCCCGAAAACGCAGGGGCGACCTTTACGGTAAAAGCCCCCAAGGGCGGATCCGTCGTCACTGCCTATAAGGTCCAACTTGGCCAAGGCGTGGAGGCCGCCCAGGAGCTCGGTAGCTTCCAGGCCGCCTCCGCCGCCCTGGCCCGCCTGGAGCTGCCGCTCCCCGCGCCGGATCCTTGGCGGCCTGGGGCCCTTACCGAGGTGCGCAAGGGGGATGGCCAGCATTGGAAAGCCCGGTTGGAAGGCACTCCCGCCACTTTGACCTCGGATACCCGCCGTTTGAGCTACCGGCTACGCCTTCTTGGTGGATCGTTGCCATTTCCCGGCACGCCACTGGAGGTCCACGTGCCCCTGGCCAAGACCGTCGTGCTCCCCCAGAGCGCCCTTCAGCAGATCGAGGGTACATGGGGGGTGTTCGTGAGGGAGGGTGAGCACGCCGAGTTCCGACCCGTCCGCCGGGGCGCCGAGCTAGGCGGCGACGTGATGGTGCTCTCCGGACTCAAGCCGGGAGAGACGGTGGTAGGCGAGGGCGCCTACCTCCTGAAGTCCCTTGTCATCAAGCGCAAGAGCGGAGGTGAGGATCATGACCACTGAGCCGAACTTCCCGAACTGGAACGAGCCCGACATTCCCCTCGACCCGGCAATGCCGGATGACCCCTACAAGGTCTACGTCGCTCAGCACCGCACCCTCATTCGCCGCTGGTTCGACTGGCTGCTTCCCCGCAAGGGCTGGGTCTTTGCCCTAGGCCTTCTCTGGGGCGTGGCGGGCCTCGCGGCCTTCTTCGGACTCAAGCGGGATCTCTTCCCGGATCTGACCCTACCTTCCCTCAGCCTCCTCATCCAAAGCCCCGGGCGGGCGGCCTCGGAACTGGAGCTGACCGTGGCCCAACCTGTGGAACAAGCCGTGGGCGGCCTCCCCGGCGTCAAACGGGTGGTGACGACCGTCCAGGCGGAGGTGATCCAAGTGGTCATCGCCTTCGAGGGCGACACGGATCCATGGCGCGCTCGCCAGCTCGTGGCTGAGCGGCTCTCCGGGGTCGTCGGAGCCTTTCCGGAGGGTACCCGGCCACCCCTCATGTCCAGCGCGGCAGGACGCCTCCAGGAGATCCAGGAGATCGTCCTGGAGGGCCCGTCCGTGGACCCCATGCGACTTCGGGACCACACGGAGAAGGTGCTCGTGCCGCGCCTTCAGGCCGTGCCCGGTGTAGCCCGGGTCGAGCGCCTGGGCGGCGAGGAACGCCAGCTCCAGGTGACCCTCAGCCCCGAATCCATGCGCCTACACGGCGTGAGCCTGGAGGAAGTGGCCCTGGCACTCAAGGGCAGCGCCCAGGATCAGGCTGCCGGCGTGATGGAGATCCAGGACAAGGGCTGGTTCATGACCGTGGGGAGCCTCGCGGCGTCCCCCGAGGAAGTGCGGCACTTGCCCCTCAAAACCCAGCGCGGCCAAGTCCAGCTTGGCGACGTGGCCGAGATTCGGGAGGGCACGGGTTTCCGTCGCGGTCTCGCCAGGCACCAGGGGCACGAGGATGTAAGCCTTCGCGTGGTCAAACAACCCACGGCGGAGACGCTCGCCACCGCGAAGGAAGTTCGCAAGGCCTTGGAGGAGCTGAGGGGGAGCCTGCCAGAGGGGATGGCCCTCACGTTGATGTATGACCAAGGAAACCTTGTAACCCACGCCCTGGGTGGCGTGACGAACGCACTTATGCTTGGTGGGTTCTTCGTGGCCCTCGTGCTGGTGCTACTCCTCGGCAACGTACGGGGCGCGCTGCTCGTCATCGTGGTCCTTCCCCTCGCCACCTTTGGGGCGGCCATCCCCTTGCGGCTGGCCGGGCTCGGCCTCAATGCCATGACCCTCGGGGGCCTCGCCATCTCCGTGGGGCTCCTTGTGGACGCCGCCGTCATCATGGTGGAGAACCTGGCCCACCGGCTCCACGAGCATCGTGAACATGTCGAGCCACGACGAGTGGCCCTTGTCCGCGCGGCAGCCGAAGTCGGCATGCCTATCCTCACGGCGGTGCTGGTAATCCTGGCGGTCTTCATCCCGCTGCTCGCCATCGGCGGCGTGGCGGGCCGGCTCTACGCCCCCCTGTCTATGGCCGTGGCATCCGCCATGACCATTAGCCTGGTGCTCAGCTTCACCCTCGTGCCCGCCCTGGTGGAAAAGTTCTTGCCGCCGGGAGCTTCACTGGAGGAGCCCCGCTTCGTGCTGGCGATCAAGTCCTTCTACAAGCCTGGCCTGGAGTGGGCCATGCGCCATGGAGTGATCGTGCGCGTCCTAGCCCTGGGTCTCACGATTCCTAGCTTGTGGCTTGCCGCCCATCTCGGGAGCAACTTCCTGCCCAAGCTGGATGAAGGCGCGCTGATGCTCAACTCCAAGCTGCCTTCCGAAACCAGCCTAGCCGCCGTGGACGAAGCAAACCTCCAGATGGAAGACAAGTTGACGCGAATTCCCGGAGTGGCATCCGTCTACCGCCGAACGGGACGGGCTGAGCTGACCGAGGACCCCATGCCTCACACCATCAGCGATGTGCTAGTCGTGATGGACGGAACCCGGACCAGCAAGGCCGTCGAACATGAGGTTAGCGAGGCCATCGAGGAACTTCCATACCCCGTGGAACTCACGACCCCCATGCAGATGCGCATCGCCGAAGGCATCGGCGGCACCCCCGCCGACCTCCAGGTGAAGCTATTCCATCCTGACCTCGCCGCGCTCCAAGACAAGCTCCCAGAGATCCAGGAACGGTTGTCCAAGGTCGCAGGAGTGGCCTCCGTGAGCCCTGATAGCGGGGGGCCCCTGCCGAGGTGGCGCATCATTCCGGATGACGATGCCCTTCGTCGCCTCGGGGTGCCTCGAAGCCTTGTGGTCCAGACTCTGAGAACGGGCCTCCAAGGCCTGGAAACGGAACCGCGGTTCGATGGTCCCCAGCGGATCGAGCGGATGATCCGCTTCCCCAACGACGGCCGCATCAGCCCAGAAACCTTGAAGCGGCTGCCCATCATCCTAGAAGGCGGGCGCATCATCGACCTCGGGCAGGTCACCCGATTCGAAGAAGCCAGCACCCCCAGCATGATCCGGCGGGAGGCGGCTCAGCGGCGTTTGGCGCTTAATATCCGTACCACTGGGGACCTGGGAGGCACTGCCAACCGGGTAGAGCAGGCGATGGCCGGCATGGACCTCCCGAAGGGCGCCGTCGTCAAGATTGGCGGCCAGATCGAGGAGGCCCGGGAAACCCAAAAGCGGCTGTCCGGGGCCATCGCCGTGGCCCTGGCCCTCGTTGTGGGTCTCCTCTACATGGCCCTGGGCCGGTGGCGGGAAGTGCTTGTGGTCATCGCCACGCTTCCCGATGCCTTCGCCGGAGGCCTCTTCGCGCTGTGGCTCGCGGGCGAAACCTGGAACATCAGCTCCATCGTCGGCATGATCGGCCTCTTCGGCGTGGCCGTGCAGAACAGTCTCGTGCTCATCACCCAGGCCAAGCACCTCATGGATGAAGGCAGGCCCTTCGCCGAAGCCCTTCAGGAGGCCTCCCTGGGCCGTGTCCGTCCCAAGCTCATGACGGCCGGAAGCGCCATCCTGGGCCTGATGCCCATGCTTTTCGGCATCGGCGGCAGCGAATTGGAACGGCCCCTCGCCATCGTCATGGTGGGCGGGCTCGTCACGAGCACGCTCTTCACCCTCCTGGCCCTTCCGAGCTTTTATGCCTGGGTCGGTCAGCCCAAGCCTTCCCTCGAACCCAACGTGGAGTCCTAGCCATGGCCTCAGCGATCGTAATGCTTGCAGCCGCACTATGCAGTCCTGGGTTCTCCCAGGATCTCGCCTCCTTCAAATCCTTCCTGGCCTCGCACGCCCTGCAGGATGCGAGGTCCGCACCCATAGCCTACAAGGTTGACTACCGAGCCTACTCAGACGGAAAACCCAAGGGTCGGTTTCAACATTCAGGGACCCTGGTCATTGGCCTGGGCCTAGATGGGGTCACCTATGTGGGCACGCCATGGGCTCCGAAGTCCCTTGATCTTGGAGAGCCAGCCCCCTCTTCCGAAGGAGAAGCCTGGTTCAGGCGGTTCAGCGACCCCGCCCGGATGGCTCCCTGGGCCGATCCGGCCGCCGTTTTGGGTGCATTGGCTGACATGGGCCCAGCCAAAGCGATCGAGCCGCCCCAAGAAGAGGCGGCGACCGAGGGGCCGCGGATCCTGATCTTCTCCATGGAGGCTCCGCGTCCGAATGCCAATTTCTGGACCTTTCAGGTCAAGGCTGGCGAAGCGCGCCTGCACATTCAAAAGGACGGAACGCCACTCCGCCTCGACGTGATCCAGGGGTATAGGGGACGCCTTTCTCCCCACTTCGGAAGGTACGGCCTGGATCGCCGAGAGACTTGGACCTTCAACATGGACAAGGGGCGACTGCGGACCACGAGCTATCACCTCGTCCTCCATCGGCAAGACTGGAAGCATTCCTTCCAAGTGGAAGTTGAAATGACCGCTGGAGGTAGCCAATGAGCTCCGTCCGGAGGGCCTTCAAGATCCATGGCATGGATTGCGGCGAGGAAGTGGCCGTGCTCAAACGGGAAGTAGGGTCTTTGGTGGGAGGCGAAGACTACCTCGCCTTCGACCTCGTTAACGGCAAGATGATCGTCTCGGAAGGAAAGGCCTCCTCTGAGGCCATCCTGGCCGCTGTCGCCAGGACGGGCATGCGAGCCGAACCATGGGTGGATCTCGCCCCCGAGGCGCGAAGCGGGAAATCAAAGCGCCAAAAGCTGCAGCTCGCGCTGATGATCGCAAGCGGAGTGCTGACGGCCCTGGGTTTCGCCCTCCATGTCCTGGAGGCTGGAGGCGTTTTGGAGGCCCTGGGATCCGAGGGCGCGGGACACGCGCACGGGATCCCTGCTTCCGCGCGCGCCGCATACCTTCTCGGAATCATCTCCGCCTGCTGGTTCATCGCCCCCAAGGCCTGGCTGTCCGCACGGCGACTGCGCCCGGATATGAACCTGTTGGAGATCGTGGCCGTGACCGGCGCTGTGGTCATCGGCGAGTGGTTCGAGGCCGCCACTGTGTCCTTCCTCTTCGCGGTGTCCTTTGTATTGGAGGCCTGGAGTATCAGTCGTGCCCGGCGGGCCGTAGAAGCCCTCATGAACCTCACGCCGCCCACCGCCCATTTAGTGGAGGGTGGCGAGTCCCGGGAGGTTCCCGCAGAAGCCGTGCCCTTGGGAGGAATTTTTGTCGTAAAGCCTGGTGAACGTGTGCCGTTGGATGGCCGGATTCTCCAGGGGGAGAGCGCCCTGAATCAGGCACCCATTACGGGTGAGAGCCTGCCAGTGCCAAAGGAACCAGGTCAGGAGATCTTCGCGGGCAGCATCAATGGCGATGGAACCCTGACGGTGGAGAGCACCAAGGTGGCCAGCGACACAGTACTCGCCCGCATCATTCGCCTCATCGGGGAGGCCCAAAGCAAGCGGGCCCCCTCTGAGCAGTGGGTGGACCGCTTCGCCCGGATCTACACTCCCGCGGTCATGGGCTTGGCCCTTCTGGTGGCCCTGGCGCCGATCCTCACGGGGGCGGCATGGACGCCATGGGTATACCGGGCCCTCGTACTCCTTGTGATCGCGTGCCCCTGTGCCCTTGTCATCTCCACCCCCGTGAGCATCGTGGCGGGCCTCGCCTCGGCCGCCCGCCACGGCGTGCTTATCAAGGGCGGCATGTACTTGGAGGCCCCGGCGCGTCTTCGCGCCATCGCCTTCGACAAAACCGGCACCCTCACGGAAGGGCGGCCCAGGGTCGTAGGAACCTTCCTCCTCGGAACCCACTCTGAGGGCGAACTCCTGCGCGTGGCCAGCGCCCTTGAATCCCAAAGCAACCATCCTTTGGCCCAGGCCATCGTGACCTTTGTCCGATCCCGGGGCATCACCTTCGCCCCGGCCGAAAGGTTCCAGGCACTCCAAGGCAGAGGGGCGAGTGGGATGGTGGAAGGCCGTGCCTATTGGCTGGGCTCCCATCGACTTCTGGAAGAGCGCGGGCTGGAGACACCAGAAATTCACGCGCTTCTGACCAGCCACGAGGCGGAAGGTCGCACTCTCGTCGCCATCGGGACCGGGGACGAGGTGGCGGGATTCGTTGCCCTCGCGGACGCGGTTCGCCAGGAGACACCTCAAACGCTAGTGGATCTACAGGAAGCGGGGGTTGCTCACCTCGTAATGCTCACGGGGGATAACCTGGGCACGGCCCAAGCCGCGGCCCGTCAAGCGAGCATTAAGGAGTTCCAGGCGAACCTGCTTCCCGAGGACAAGGTGGCGGCAGTGGAGGCCCTAGTGGCCCAGTATGGCTCCGTTGCCATGGTTGGCGATGGCGTGAACGATGCTCCAGCCATGGCCCGCGCCACCTTGGGCATCGCCATGGGCGCCATGGGTTCGGATGCCGCCATTGAAACTGCCGACATCGCCCTGATGAATGACGACCTCGCCCGCCTCCCTTGGCTCGTCCACCACTCCCGCAGAACACTTCGCGTCATCCGTCAAAACATCGCCTTCGCGCTGGGAGTGAAGGTCGTGTTCGTGACGCTCACGCTTGTGGGGCACGCCTCGCTCTGGTCCGCCATTGCGGCGGACATGGGGGCATCTCTCCTGGTGATTTTGAATGGGCTGAGGCTGCTGAGGGATTGATTCGATTCCCACCGTTACCCAGCAGCCATCTTCCCCTACAGATCAGGAGCCCATTTTTCGGACTGCTGAATCACCCACCACTCAACAGGCTCAAAGACCAGAGGCGTAGCTCAAGCAGTTTCTTCGTATCGGTTATTCATGTCCCACTGCCTCTCCGCCATCCGAGCTCGCTCATCCAGAGGGCTATGTTTCGAGGTCAACGACAACCGGGTGATTTATCGCTTGGTAAGCCTCTGTGCAAATAGAGGCGTTGATGAAGAGCGTTCCGTCCCGTTGGAACTTGCCCGCCCCGTCGTGGATGTGGCCGAAAACATGCAGGCGCGGCTTCAGGTCTTGAAGCCGCTCTGCGAGTCGTTCGCAGCCCAGGTGCTCAGAGGTAATAGCTCCGGTGTGCCGGGGATGTACTTCATCAAGCGTCCCATGGGGTGGCCCATGAGTTATTAGTACTGTTGTGTCCGATGGAATTTGGCTCCATTTCCTTGCGAGCTCTTCCCCGCAGCGTGGAAGGTTGAAAGCCCAGTCGTTGAACGCCGGTTGCCAAGGTGAACCCCAAAACCGAACCCCCTCAATTTCGCATCCAGAATCCTCGAGATAGATTGCAATCCCTTCAAGATGTCGGCGCGCCCACTTTGGCTTCCGCTGGAAGTACCAGTCATGATTCCCAGCAACTACAATCTTCCACGGATGTGGAAGGGTCTTGAGCCATTTCGCGAACCGCTCTACGTCACCCTCGGACCCAGTGTTGCTGAAGTCACCTGCATGGATCAGTACGTCTCCATTCGGAACAAAAACCTGGCCATGAAGCCCGTGGGTGTCTGAGATGCAGACGATTCTCATGAACTAGAAACCCTTAAGGTTGTTCTTGAAAGCATCAGAGGGAAAGGTCCGTGGGGGCAATGTTCCAACTTCGAACTCGTACAGGATATCCCTTCGGGGTACGCCCGGCCTGCCCAAGGAGCGCACCAAGGGCCCTCATCAGGCGCACGGGTCGACAATGTAAGGTGCGCCCATTGTGCGGTTCAATCAAATTGGAATCTACCTATGCGGATCGACCCGAAGGCTCACTTCCAGTTTCTGGCTAAGCAAATTGCCCTGGTAGAGTCCCTCTGCCGCCGGGAGACACCACTGCGCGAAGGTGAAGTACTTGATCTGATCGATTTCTACGGCGAAGGCCAACCATCGATCGAAGAATTGAAGATTAAGGGAATCCTGGAGTATCGGTCTCAGTCCGACGAGTATGCAATCCGTTACTCGCTAGGCGAGTACGTCCGCGAGATGGTCAATGCCCGTCGCATGATCGGTACCGAGTGGACCCAACAGCAGCTTCAGAGCCTTCGATACCTTCTCGGGTACCTTGAGCAGATGGTGGGCGGCAGGCGCGGGAGCCGGTCGGATTGGACCGGGTTCAAGCAGCACCTGCGGGACCTTGAGCGGCAGGCAGAGTCCATCCGAAGCGCGTTTACAGGCAACCTGGAGGTGATTCGGGAGCAGGTTGGCGAGTTCCGCAAACAGAAGCCTGGGACCTCCCGGGAACGGTTCATCTGGATCTCTCGAATTTGGGACGAACACCTTGCGCCCATGGCGGACGTATTCAGCCCGGATGGAGAGTGGGAGAAACTCATCGTGGGCTTCGAAAAGGTCCTGAACGCGGTGAATGAGACCGCGCCGGATGAGGTGCAGGACCAGGTCCGCTGGGTGAGCATGAGCCTCACCGAGATGGTGCGAGCCGCGAGTCACACGCACCTCGAAGGGACACGTGAGGTCTGGCCAATTTACAATTCCGAGAAGCGCGATGGCTCCATCGCCCGCGACGCCTCCAGGCTCCTGGAGGCCGCCCGCAAGCGGACTCAAGGTTGGAACAATCTCCATCTTGATTCCTACTTTGGGCTGGAGGATTCACGGGGGGGCGGCGAACGTTTTATCAGGCCCTTCGACGATTCGAAGCTTGCAGGCGACCTTGCCGAGAAGCTGACTCACACCCCGGCCCCACTGCCAGTGTTGGAGGCCCGGCCCAAGATTAAGGTTCGCTTCCCACTCTCGGACAACGAGATCCACGCGAAGCTCAGGGCGAGCGGCGGACGCACAGACGCCACGCTCTCCTGGATGGTCCAGACATTCCCGGATGCCTCCCTGAACGAAGTGATTCGCGCCTATGGTCGCTTCGTGCTTGAGCATGGCCTGAAGCGGGTCAGTGGTGGGCGTCAGACAGTGAAGCACCCCGAAGGCACTCTCACGGCCTACCCACTTGTGCTGGAGTTGAAATGAATATACAGGTCGCGCCCTCGTTGGATCAGCTTCCCTATCTAAAGGACATCTTTACGGCCCTTCGCCGCGGCAAGCACATCTGCATGGAGGACACGCTTCTCTATGGGGCGCTGGAGAAGCACTACGAGCACTTCAAGAGCCTGTTTGACGCTCTGGGCCTTCAGCTCGTGCATCACCAACGGGGGATCTTCTATATGGTGGATGACTCGGCACCGTCGGCCGCCGAGAGCATCGTCTACTTCATGGCGATCCTGATCGAGTCCATGGATGACCGAGGGGCTTCGATCCAGGACGCGATCGAGCGGTCGCCCCGGAAAGTCTTCCTGATCGAAGACCTTCCGCACCTTACGATGCCGAAGTACCAAGACCTCATGAGAGGAGTATTGGACGTGAAGGATCGCCAGGGCGTACAACGCATTATTGCCAGCATGACCCGATACGGGTTTGTGGAGGCGCTCGATGGTGGCGCCTTCCGGTTCCGCCAGTCGGCGTTCAGGCTCCTTGACGTGTGTGCCCTGGCGGGTGTCGAGGCCGACTCCAATGCTCGCGCCGCTGTGGATGAGGAGGCTCCCGCCGAAGATGCCAAGGACATGCCGGGCAGCTGCGGCATGGGCCGGGATGCAGCCGGAGTCGAAGCATGAGTGCGCTGCATAACGCGGTTGGACCGCGCAAGGTCATCCTTATCAACTCAGCGGTCTACACCTATGCCGAGATCGTGCTCGGCGAGAGCACCCATCTCGCCGGGGACAATAACGTTGGCAAGACTTCCCTCATAAACGTCCTCCAGTTTCTCTATCTTGATCCTTCCAGCCAACGGTTTCCGAAGAGCAGACAGGAGACAATTCGGTACTACTTCAAACAGCACTCGTATGTGCTTTTCGAAGTGGACACCCCGACTGGCATTAAGACGGTGGGCATCCGGGGCTTGGGGCCTGCGCGCGGCTACGATATCCAACACTTTATCTTCGATGGCCCGTTCGATAAGGCACTCTTCTATGGGGCTGTCGGTGACGGGAAGGAGCAGCTGCGGGAGTGGGATGATGTCTGGGGTGGGCTCGCGGCGACCCAGGGCGGGCGGCTGCTGGAGTCCAGCCAGCTACGGAGCATCCTGATAGGCAAGGCCGAGAAGGGACTGCCTCGGCTTGACCTCGTTCCCACGTCGAATTTCGGGGCCTTCGCCCGTGTCTTTCGGCACCTGATTTCCCTGCGGGCCACGACCGACAAGGAACTCAGAGAGATGGTTCTCGACAGTATTGCGAACCTGAAAACAGAGAATCGGGTGCTCGACCTCCCGCGTGTTTGTGGTGAGGAGTTCGCTAGCACGAAGATCGAGGAGGCACGGATCCTGAGGCTCCGCCGGGCAACATCCTTGTGGGATGCCCTCAAGGGTAAGGTTGAGGAGCGCCGGGCCCTCCTGCGGGAGTTGCCGACAATTCACGCGGTCCTGCGAGAGTCGTGCAACCGTCAGGTCCACACCCTGCAAGGTCAGGAATCCTCGGTTTTGATGGAACTCGAACACCTGGACCTTCAGCAACGGACCTTGCGAGAAAGGAAGATCACCCTGGCGAAGACCCGAGACGCCGCTGTCTCCCGAGAGAGCCAGCTGGGGCAGGAGGTAGACCGTCTGGAAAAGCTCCAAAACAAGGTTGCCGAGATGTTGACCGAGGAGCTGTTGGGCGAGGCTGTTGCTAGTGCGAGCCGCGAACTCGGTGAGATCGAATTGGAGATGCGTGTCGCCACCGAAGGCGAGCCCCGGAAAGCGATCGAGAGCCGCATCAGCGCTGCCAATCAGACTCTGGGGCGCCTGCGAGCGCAGCTCGCCAACCCGGCGAATTCCTGGATCAGCCCGGTGCTCAGTGAGTACCCAGCGGACGAGCAATTGAAGGTGCTCCGGCTCATCAATCGCGACCTGTTGGACCTGCCGGAGGGCAAGGAGGGCGTCGAGGTCAAGGACTCGCAGGCCCTGCACGCCCTTGTCGGGACGATCTTGGCCTCCGGGGACCTGGAGACCTACGAATCCAAGGCCCTGCGCGTCAACCTCAAGGGCGTGATGGCGCCGACGGTGTCCATCACCGATCCCCTCCTGATCGAGCAGAAGATCGAAAAAGTGGTCGCCACGCTCGAAAAGGACACGGCCCTGCTGCAGGGCGCCAAGAACCTTGAGCACCTGGGGCGCGAAAAGGTGCGGCTGGAGCGCCAACGCGACGAGCTTCTCCGCGACCTTGCAACGAAACGCAATGCCCAGGAAGAAATACAGCGCCTGCCGGGGCTTCGCGCCGATTTGGAGGAGGCTGAGATTGCGGCCACCCGCGTGAAGAAGGAGGCTGCCCAGGTCGAAGGGGAACTTGAGGACGCGACGAACAACCGCCAGGAGATTGAATCCCAGCTCAATCACCTCCGTCGGTCGCTAAACACCCTTCGAGACTCCTCGCTCCAGGCACTTGAGCTCCTCGGAGAGAATCTGGGCTTTGATGAGGTCCCCGTCCCCGAAGGGACGCACTTTCCAGTCGGGGGCGAGCTGGATGGTCGGCTCGTTGACTTTTCCGAGGCAGCGAGGCGGGTCCATTCCCTCCATGGCGCCGTCCGGGAAGGCCTGGAAGGCATCGACAAGGTCCTGGACGGTCTCCTGTCGGGGACGGAGGAGCAGCAGCTCTCCGCCCTCGAGATAGAGATGGATGCCCTCCCCGGCATGGAGGACAAGCTCTCCAAGCAGTGGGAGGTCATGGTAAAACACGCGGGTCGCGGCTTCTACGACCTCGGGAAGGACTTGGAGCGGGTCCAGTCCCGGGTGAATGAGATTAACCGGCGTCTGGGCAAGGTTCGGGTGAGCAATCTCCGAAGAGTCTCAATCCAGTTGGTCGAAGTTCCGGGTCTAGTGGAACCGATCCGCCGCTGGACAGAGCTCTTCGAAGTGGAAGGGCTAGCGGAGGAGAGCCTTTCCACGATTCGGCCGCAGCTCGCCAAGTACATTGAGGACAATCGCCAGTTCGACCTCCTGGATATGTTTAACCTCCACATGGAGGTGGAGCGCGCCGACTCCAGCAAGGAGGTCTATGCATCCCTGTCGGCTGAGAGCACCGGCACGGGCATCACGCTTAAGGTCGTGCTGCTGTCCATGCTGCTGCGTGATCTTATTAAGGCCAAGGCTAACGTAACCCTTCCTCTCTTCGTGGACGAGGTGGACACCCTCGACCAGAAGAACCGAGAGGCGATCCTTGCCGTGGCCCGGGCCCTCGAATTCCGCGTCATCATGGCGAGCCCCAATGCCGTTCGGGCCTCTCGCACCTACTTCCTTCATGAGACCGAAAAGGGCCGCACCTACATCCACGAGTGGGAGGTCCTTGAGGTGGAGCAGGCTCCCGCTGGCGCCGAGGAAACGGACTTCGATACTGCGCTCGACGAAGTCGTGCCTGAAGGGGAAGAACTCCTCGTGATTGATAGTGCCTCAGAAGAGGCTGGAGTGCTGATCGATGGCCAGCCCTAGCCTCCTGCAAGAGCTGCTCGGCCAGGGCACCGTCCGGGTTAGCCGCCTCGGGGCAGTAGCCTTGGCAGAGTTCCGCCCCCTCCTGGACGCAGGAATCCTGCTCCTAGAGCGGAGGGGGGCTGGGGAGCGCCTCTGTGTCGCACGCCCCGCCGACTTCGCGGCGTTCGTTCGAAAGGCCTACCCTGGCCTGAGCGATTCCGGGCCCGCCCCCGCCTCGCCCCGAGCCAGGGGGCTCCTTGCCTCCCGCAATACAAAGGCTACCAAGGGAACCCTCGGTGAGCCGGTGCTCGTTCGTGGAGTATCTGGGGCTCGCGTGGTGGGCCTTGATGGCCTCCACGACCTCGGTGCCTCGGAACGCTTCGGGGCCTTCACCTTCATCTTGCGAGAAGGAGCCTCCTGGCGCCTTGAGGGCGAGCGGGCTGCCGTGGGCCTTGTGGAGAACCTTGATGCTTTCCTGGGGCTCAACATTGAGGCTCTGGGCCCATCTCTGGGGGTGGACGCGGTCATCTACACACAGGGCAAGCTCAGTGGCCGGGTGCTCGACTGGCTATCGTCGAACACCATGGCGGACATCCAAGTGCTCCACTTGGGGGACTACGATCCCGTGGGCCTCCGGGAGTACATCCGCTTGCGGGCGGCGCTTGGCGCCCGGGCTCGGATCTTCCTGCCCCCGGGGCTCGGCAAGCTCTTTGATGACTTCGCCAGCTCGAAGATCATGGCCAAGGATGGGAACCAGCGCGAGTTGATGACCCTCGTTCGCATGGCGATGAAGCTCCCTGCAGATGCCCAGGAGGTCCTAGAGCACATCCGTCGGACCAACTGCGGCCTTGAACAGGAGGCATTCTTCTTGATGTCTTGGCCTGGGTTGGGTCCCCACCCGTGGCGGCGATCCGAAGCCATTTTTTGAGGTGAATTTATAGCTAATGGAATGGTTTCTCGGCTTCGAGGTCCTTCACCAGGGCCCTAAGATGAGTGTCGGTGGCGGAGCGGGCCACAATCTGGAGACGTATCTATGCCAAACCTCGCATCCGTCCTGAAGGTCGAAATCTTGCGTCTTGCCCGAAAGGAAGTAAGGAAAGAACTCGATGGGCTGCGAAAGGCCTCAGCGCAATACCGAAGCGAGATCGCCGAATTGAAACGTCGAGTAGCTTCACTTGAAAAGGAACCGACTTCTTCAGTGAGGAGGAGATCGAGCCAATCCAGCTCTGTTGATGCGGGAGATGTAGATTCTGCTGTGAGATTCAGTGCAAAGGGATTTGCATCCCATCGAAATCGATTGGGGGTATCTGCTTCAGAGGCTGGGAGGATCCTGCACGTATCGGCGCAGACGATCTATGGTTGGGAGAGCGGCACCAAACCCCGCCGTCAGCATCAGAACGCTATCGCGGCCTTCAGAAAGATGGGGAAACGCGATGTAAAATCGATTCTGGCAAGTTCAGAAGCCTAGGCTTGGTTTTATCTTTGCAGTTTTGTGTAAAGAGCATTCAAGGGGTAGCCTGAGCTTGACCCATAGAAGCATCGTATCTTCCTCTCAATGGAATGATCGTATGTGCTCTGAACCGGTCGCAATTTGCGACCGGTTCAATCTGTACAGATGGCAGCGGTGTTTGCAGTATGCGTGGCAGCTCGATTGAATTGTCTACCTGACAACGACGCCATTCCCAATGTGGCAACTGATCCGAATTGCTCTACCGCGGCCTCTGTCATCGTCTGGCAAAACCGGCACAAGGGACGGATTTAGCGCGTAACAGAGTCGCTCATAATTTTTCGTCCAAGCGACCAGGATTAAGTGAAAGAGGCGATCATAGAAGAGGAGGAACTTCATGCAGAGTCACTCGGGGTCAGCGGAAACCGATGCCCGAAACATCAAAACCACATTCGAGGCTTTGATGAAGCATGCTGACGAACTCAATCTAACGGTGAGAGAAAAATGTGCTTTGCTTGCGCTCCATAAATCGTCCTATTACCGCTGGTTGGAGCACGGTCCAAAAGTCGATCCCGATAAGCGGGAGCGGATGTCCATATTGCTTTCCATTTTTGAACGATCAGACACAAAATTTGAAGCATCTGGTGGTTCGAAATGGTGGCTACTGCAACCAAACCACGATCAACTTTGCAATGGTTCACGCCCAATTGACCTTTTACTCAGTGGCGGATTCAGAGAGGTTGTTCTCGTCGAGCAACTTCTAACCCTGAAACGTACGCCGTAAGGCAAGGAATGGCTCTGGTCAGTGGACAACCATCGCCATCGCCATCTCTATCGTCCACACCAATCCTACCAAATAACAGTTTGATGGAGAGCTCGCCACTTAGGCGTAACCCACGGGTCGCAATTTTAGGGAGGGCTAGAAATCGCTAATATTTTTATTTTGGTAAGAGTTTAATGCTGAAAAATAGGTTAGTTAGCTATTGACGTGGCTTTTTGGGGCGGTACCCTCGGAGTGTCTCAGCTGAGACTTTCGGAGGCCAGCATGTAGCCAGATCCATTCCAGGAAGAGAAGCGGATCAATTGATCCGCCCCCTACAACCCCATTTCACTTGCGGCGCCCAGGGCTGGAATCCAATGCGCCGCAAGAAGGAGTCCTTATGTCTACAGATCCTAAGCCATACAAGGGGTGTTGGCAAGACCCTCATGTCCACAAAACTGAGGGGTACGAGCCTGCACGCAACCTCCCGAGAAGTGCCTGTGCTATCACAGGGCTTTACTATTCCATACGCAATGGGAGACAGGTTGCTCATGAGAGCTATATGGAGAGGAATGTAATTGATTGTCTTGAGCAAGCAGACTTAACTTGGCGTTATTATGAACAACCGGTTTCTATAATTTTCAAAGATGAAAGATTTAAAAGTAGAGAATTTACCCCCGATTTGCTGTGGTATGGGAAACCTCCAACAGAGAAATACAAGCGAATCAGGCCGGTGCTAATTGAAGTTAAGCCCGTTCGGCAACTCTTCGCTTGGGGCGCAATGAATCGAGAGCGGGTTGACGCCGCAAAGTTGGAAGCGGATCGCCAAGGCTGGCAGTTCGTCTTCGTTACCGACGGCGAGATTCGCCCGCCCGAAGCCTTGATCCATTGGCTTAACTCGCAAGTGCCGGTCGATATGGATCCGTTACAGGTGCGGCTGATCGACTTCCTTGATCAGGTTGGCCCCACAAACCTGATGAGTGCTGCGATGCATTTGAAGGGATTGGTTGGTGGGCTTGAGCCTGCGAGTGACGTAGTCGGTCGGTTGATAAGCGAAGGGATCATCGAGTACATCGATCGAGAGCCGGTCACCTGGTGGAGCAAGATTCAACTTCGAGGGCAGACCTTGGCGGAGCTCGCCACCGCCGCGGGGAAGGTGAGCCATGATTAGCAAGGGCTCCCTCTCCCCCAGCCCTCAGGAGTCGAGAAACCATCCAAGGTGGGGTCTTCTTGGATTGGGCTCACTCTCTAATGCCTATCAAGGGCTATTTGAGGTGGATCACAGCACTCTCAACGTCATTGTCATCGATGAACTCGATGGGGCAGTGCTGAGAAGGCCGAAGATTTTCTTACTCTACGATCGTGCAACCGGGAGGGTGCTTGGTAGTTACCTAGCGTGTGAAGACCTGGAGGCGGGAAATGGGCATCAGGTCGGAAGGCGGAGGAGGTGAGCCATGGGACCTACTCCAGCGGAAGAATCATTCCGGATTGAGATTGATAGCTTGCGGGCGCAAGTTCGAACTACACCTGGCATGGGGGAGTGCCCCCCGGCTCTGAACAAGCATCAGGCGAGAATTCAAAATATCCTCGCTGCCCAGACCGAACCGGGGCGTCCAGAAATCCGAGACCTGTCCGAGTTCGCGGACCGGGAATGGATGTATGCAAAGAGGCGTTACAAGGCGGTGCAGGCCGTAATAGATGATCCAGCCCCAACTCCCAACATCCGCAAGCATGCAGAGAAAGCAGGGTGCCATGTCGCGACCCTCTATCGATGGCTCCATCTCTACGAGGAGAGCGGCGGAGAGTTTGTTTCACTCATCACCAGCAAGGCGATAGAGCGAATGACTCGCTTCAGTCCTCGTGTCGAAGAAATCATCCGGAAGGCGATCGACGAGAAGTACATGTCTGCAGAAAGACCGTCGCTGGCTGCAACCCATGCCGAGGCCGAAACGAACTGCTTATTAGAAGGCTTCACCTGCCCAGGGAAAGCCACGATCAGGAGTCGAATTCAAAGGATCGAACTGAAGGCCCGTGTGAGAGCTCGGTTCGGGCCGAAGGAGGCACGCAAGCTTTCCCTTCATGGACCAGGGCTAATGGCCGAGGGCCCGCTGTCGATGGTTCAAATCGACCACACAAAATTGGATGTGATGGTGCTTGACGAGGAGTCCCGAAAGGCAATCGGCCGCCCCTACCTAAGCGTGGTTCTCGACGTCGCGACACGGATGGTCCTTGGCCTACTTGTCACGTTGGATGCTCCAAGCGTCCTGACACTCGGCCTGGCTTTAGCAAACGCAATACTGCCGAAGGATGCTTGGCTCGCGGAGTTGGAGATCCTTGCCGAGTGGCCCTGCTTTGGAATCCCCGGAACAGTCGCCTGCGACAACGCCTATGAATTCCACAGTGAGGCTTTGGTAAGGGCCTGCGAGAAATACAAAATGAATCTGCAGTGGCGCCCACTTGGACGACCTGAATTTGGTGGGCACATCGAACGATTCATGCGGACGATCAGTTCCGCGGTTCATGAAATCCCGGGGACGACATTCAGCAATACCAGGGACAAAGGTGATTACAAACCACATGAACATGCCTGCATGACACTGCGAGAGCTTGAATCTTGGCTCGTTCAGTGGGTTGTAGGTGTTTACCACATCCGGCCGCACGGGGGGTTAGATGGGAAAAGCCCACTCAACGCCTGGAAGGATTGGTTCTTAGAAATGAGCCCAGTCACTGGGCGAGAGGAGCCGGAAACAATCCGGAACCCACTCCACCTACGAATCGACTTCTTGCCAATGGTAAAGCGGAGCATCCAGCAGTATGGAGTGAAATTGTTCGGCGTGACCTACCACCATGATGTGTTGAGAAGGCATGTCCGGGCAGATAACGAAAAAGGTAAGACCGAGGAGTTCATCTTTAGATATGACCCTCGGGATATTTCGATCATATATTTTTGGGAACCTAAGACAAAGTTGTATTTCCCGATTCCATGGCGTGATACGTCTCGGAAGCCATGCAGCATATGGGAACACCGTGAAGCTGGGAGCGCCCAGCGAGAGATGAATCAAGCAAGAATCCCGCATCAAACGATCGCAGAGAATCGGAAGGCCCTCTCTGAAAAGGCCAAAGCCGCACGAAAAACTACGCTCAGTGAACGCCGAGTTCAAACCCGAAAACGACACCACGAAGCGGACAATATTCACCAGCTAATGCCTGGATTGGATCGACCTAAGAGTCAACCAGCTCCAGCTCTTGAAGCACCTCCGAAACCACGTGTGGAGGCTACTGCGATTGTGTGGGAAGCCCTACGTCCCTTCGACGACATGGAATAACAAGGAGTCGCTATGACTGAACAACTGCTTGAGAAAACGTACGAACATCTAGGAGAACTGGCCTCGCAAGTAATCGAGGCTGAACCAGAGGCCCGAAAGGCATTCATACGCCAAACGAGGTGGGTCGGGTACAGCGCTGCTCGCAAAGCCCTCGGCCGGATGGAAGAGATCCTTCAGGGACCTCGGGTAGATCGAATGGAATGCATGCTCATCATTGGCGACACCAATAATGGGAAGACCCGTCTCATTAAACATTTCCTTGAGAAACACCCCCCGAAGGAGCGGGCGGACGGTGGCTCAACGGAAAGCCCGGTTCTCTTCATTCAAGCTCCTCCATCGCCAGATGAGAAGCGCCTCTACGCATCGATTCTAAGTCGTCTCGGAAGCCCCGTGTCGGGGAATCAATCCGCAGGGAGTCAGTACAGTGTCCTTGAGAAAGCGATTCGCGGGTCAAATCTCAAAATGCTCATCATCGATGAGATTCAGCACTTGGTTTGCGGTAGTACGAATAAGCATCGAGAGTGCATGACCGCTCTGAAATTCATCGCGAACGACCTGAGAATCTCCATCGTTGCAGCCGGGATTCGTACAGCACATTACGCGATTGCGAGCTTCGACACCCAAATCGAGAATCGCTTCAAGGGGATCTTGCTACCTCGTTGGACCTACGGCGAAGAACTGACCAGACTCTTATTGAGTATTGAGAAACTGCTTCCTTTGCGGGCCCCATCACATCTAGGAGATCCAAAATTGGCTCGCCTGATCGCGGAGCTAGGAGATGGAAAGATCGGAGAAATTTGGACGCTCCTGCGCCTCGCCGCGATTGAGGCGATAGACAGTGGCAAGGAATGTATCGACATGGATGGAATCAAATCGGTTGAGGGAATCGCCCCTGCACATCGAAGAGCTCTGCTCCATGGAACCGATTGAGTCCATCTCAATCCAAGAGACGAGACCAGAGGGCCCCGTAGGGGCCCTCTGGCTTTTCCATCCCAAACCTGAGGTTGGTGAATCGCTCTTCTCTTGGGTGAGTCGAATCGCGGAATGTCATGGAGTAAGCCTAGAGTGCTTCTGCCGAGAGGTATGGCCGGGTGAGGACCTTTTGTTTAGTGACCTTGAGCGAAAGCCGCCGTCACAGGTCTTGGAGGCCCTGGAAGGCGGAACGGGCATTTCACGCGAACGCTTGCTGGAGATGTCTTTGGTTGGCCTCACAAAGCTGGTTCTAGGGGTTGAGCTCTCGACTAAGGGTTGGGTCCCATGGGTTGTTCCCGCCATGGCCCGACGCAAGGAGGAGTTTGGGCTTCAGTTTTGCCCGGATTGCCTGGCCATGGGGGACCCACCGGTATTCGACCTTTCATGGCGACTCGCCTTCGTGACCATATGCCCGATACACAACCGCCTGCTTGTAGACCAGTGCCCAAGATGCAAATTGGCGCTGAACCCGAGAAGGCCGGATAGGAAGAAGAGGGCGATAGACGACGCAGTCCCAACCTACATGTGCCACTACTGCGGGTGGGATTTGAGGAAGCGAGCTGGGGACCCAAAGAGCCAGAGGCCCATGCGAGGGGTGAAGTCACTTCAGGGGAGCCTTCTCGCTGCAGCAAGAAATGGGTGGTTCGAGTCTCGGTGGGGAGAGACGATCCATTCGATCCCATTCTTCAAAGGGCTACAGAGAATTCTTCGGCCCCTAGTCTCTAAAGGCGCGATCGGCCGTTTCCGTGGGGAGGCTGTCGGAGAGAGTGGGTTGATAGACCCATCAGATAGAATCCGGTCTGGTGCACGTGGGACGTTGTTCGAGCGTCAAGACGTGCTATGTCGCCACCAGGTTCTGGCACTTGTGAACTGGGTGCTCGACTCCTGGCCCGACCGATTTGTCTTGGCTTGCCAGCGATGTGGGGTGAGATGTGCGCGCCTGACGCAGGATTGCCATGAGGAGGCCCCGTACTGGATATGGAAGGTCGCTCATGAGCATCTTCGGTACTATCAATCGAGGTGGAGGCGTGAATTCCTACCTACGGGTTTGGTGGTTTCGTATCTTGCTTTGGGGGAAAGGATGACGAGCCCTGGCCTCGCACGAATTCGAGATCGGATTGTGTTTACGCAGGAACATCCAGAGCTGTGGGATGACCCCTTCATGCTCGCTGCCGCGATGAGAGCAGCTGGACTGTATAGCCAAAAATCTGCGATTTCAGTCTTAGGGCAGCACTGTTCTTGGCTGATTGACGCTGTTCAAGCCACAAAATCTGCCGTTCAGCTCCCTGGGGGACTTGTCGCGGTGAACCTGAATGGGAAGGTGAAAATCTTGAGGCGCGCCAGAAAGCTGACTTCCAATCCAACGGTGTACTAGGATCATTGCTTTCCGATGAACCATCGGGTAAATAGTCGGCCCTGACAAACCCCTCTGATGGTTTCATGCGATCCCTGGGGTGGGCTGAGAGGCCCCCAGGGCTTCGAGTCGGTCGAGCATGGCCTGCACGGCCGCCCTGGCTTCACCCGAAAGCAGGCACAAAAGGGCCCTGATACGGGCCAGGATCTTCCGGATATTGTGGCCGGCACCGCAGAGCAGGGCATTCATGGCGTCGCCCTTCATGCCCTTGAGGAAGTTCCGCCCGAGCATTCCGTCTGCCTTCATGTGTCCGATCTCGGGTTCGATGGCGGATCGTCGTCGGAGCTGGCGTTTGAGCGTATCGCCGAGTTTCCGGGTTCCGCTGATGAGGACTCGACTGCGCTCCAGGGGAATGCCGTGCCCCTGGTATCCCTTGTCCACAAAGGTCAGGCTTGGCGTCTTACCGGTGAGGCGCTGCACCTGGTCGAGCTGGCCTTCGAGGGTGTGGCCATCGTGGGGGTTGCCGGGGCAGCTGTGGATACCGATCGCGAATCCTTCCTTGTGGGTCACCGCGAGGCTGACCTTCACGCCGAACTCGTAGGGGCGATGCGCCTTCCCCTTGGCGATGCATTCCACTTCCGGCGCGTGCAGGCTGTAGACCTTGCCCTTCGTCTTGCGCTTCTGGGTGAGGATCAGATCCGACAGGATGAACGTCCATCGGTGCTTGGCATAGGCCTCGTCGCTGATCTTCCGCTCCGCATCCCGCATCACCCGACCCGCGAGGGTGTTCAGGCGCTTCTGCTCCCGCCGGGCTCGCTTGAACTGCTTGGCCTTGGCGTAGCGGGCATGCTTCAGGAACGAATGCTTCACGGTGCGCGTGTAGGACTGGCGCAGTTCCACGCCTCCGACTTGGCGATGCGCACCATGGCCGCGTGTACCTTCCGGTACAACCGGGCATCCGTGGGATGGGCCACGGCCTTGGGCATCACCGTCGTGTCCACGATGACCTTGTCGAGGCTCCGTTCCGTGATCGTCTTCGTGCGCTTGCCCGCCTCGATCGTGATCTGGAGGAGCTTCTCACAGCCCTGGGCGCCGATGCGCTTCCGCCACTTCGTCATCTGGCTTGGGTTGATCGGCAGCTCGTGCTGGAAGTACTCCTCGCCGCAGAAGAACTGGTAGTAGGGGTTCTGGACTCACTTCTGCACGACCTCCTCGTCCGAGTGGCCGAAGGTGTGTTTGAGAAGGTGGAGGCCGGCCATCAGCCTGATCGGCACGCCGGGGCGCCCGTTGTTGGGGCAGTACAGGCCGCCGAATTCCGCCTCCAGGGCGGCCCAATCGAAGACGCCCGCAAGCCGGTACAACTCCTGGCGGGGATCGAGCACCATGCCCAGGCTCCAGCCGATCATCGGCTGCTCATGGGTCGTCCGCTTGGTCATCGGCTTCATAAAAATCCACCAGGAATCGGGGGGTCTCCCCTGCATTTCTGGTGGATTTTATAGGCGAAAAGTTCCGCGAACGCTTGATGCTACTGGATCTATGGGTTCGTCAGGGCCGACTAAATACCCTTGAGCCGAAGGATGAGGTCGCCTCTGCTAAGCCGAGCCCAAGCCCACTCGTAGTGCAGGGCTGCTGGGACTGAACTTCCTCAAGGGCATGAACGGCGATGCGATGAATACCCTGTTTTGAGGCGCCGGCCACAAAATGCGGAAGATCATGGCCAGGCTCAGGCTTCTTTGGCTCTGGTATGCCTGGCTGCTGGCCGGGCTGGAAGAACCAGAGTCGTGTCCTCAATCGACGTAGAGGGGTTATTTTGGGCCGACTAGCTGGTCCGGCTCCGATTACCATGAACAACCTTGTTGGCCCCAACAACTAGGCCTTAGCTATTAAATATCCCTTTTAAGATGTTTAGTGCGTGTACGTTTGGTTGAGGTCTTTTCGTCAAAAAGGGCGGGTTGCTCAGAAATTCCTTTATTGACACGCTTAAATTTCGAAGCAATGGAATTGATCTGGGATAACGCATTTTGAAGCTCTTCTAAGCGGTCATTCTCATTTGAGGTAGATTGGCTTTGGAATGGACGTTCTTGATTGTCATCGAGTATTCGCAACGGAATTGAAATTCCGGGAAGTAGAGCTAAGCGATAACCCCATTGGGAGAATCTAATCGATTCAGTAGTAGTGATTTTTAGTCGCTGGGTTTTTATCAAGAATTCAATCAAAGATAATTCCAATGACCCTCTATATGGAAAGGGGGTATGTTCTCTGATGTTCATAAGGAGTGATAAACCGAGAGAATTGAAAGTTGTTTCAATTTTATTATTTGGGTCAATTGCTGTAAACAGGATAAACCAGATAGCGGTTTTAGCTTCTTCAATCTTCCTAATGCCAATTTGCTCTAAGAAGGCAAAATTTCCTTTAGCTAACGATGCATACAGGTATCCAAAAATTGGAGATAGATCTTCGCTCCCATATGATCTAAACCCAGTATTCCGAACTAAATCCTCAAGAGATCTAAGGCGTTGTTCTTTTGTTCCAGCAGTCGAGCGATCTATGATTTCCCTTAATTCATCATATTCAAGGTTGGATACCTTTGAAAGAAACAAAAGTAGGTCTTCAAATCTTGTTGATGCTTCTATCAAATCCTTAATTGGATTATTTATCTTATGGTCAGTGCTGCGTTGGGGAAGTAGGTCATGAAAAGCATTCAATAAATCTTGTAAAAAAGTTTGGATTGGAGGAAGTGGCAGATTTGAAGATACCTTAACTGTCTCGAGAGCGTTAAGTGCGTACGTGATCTTTTGTTTAGAGTACCCAACTGTGTACCCGCGAAGGATCGTGTAGGCCAAAGTTCGTTGAGCTTGGCGTAAACTTGGGCTGAATTGAGAGTTTCGGGATTGGGTTGAGATTAACAGCTCACTAAAAATTAGTCCAAGGCCGATGCGAAATTCCGCCGGTTTTAATTCTTTTTGATCGAGGTGAATCCATTCAAGAGTTACATCATGTGGTTCAACAGCACAAATGTTTGTGAATTGAGGGATCGTCGAGACAAAGGTTGAGACCCACGCCAATAGATCTTCATGCGCATCGGCCGATGGCGTTGAAATCACCAGCGGAAGTTCACTGATCGGATCCTTGATGTCGGGCCAAATTCCGTAGTATCTGGTCTTGTCGGACTCGATTTCTTGTGCGACGTCCGTTGCAGACATTGCTCGCAACCCATCTGGAAGACAGGGGTTTTGCAAGAGCTTGAGTAGATCGTTCCGATCGAATGGGTGGATCCTCATTTTGGTCTGGCCTCAAAACAGATCTGCGAGCTGGGGGGGTGGGGTGTCCTCTGAGTCAAGGTCGAGGATTCCTTGATGCAAGTATCGCGGGAGCTCGGCTTCATGGTAGATGGTGAGAGATGTTTTTGCCCTAGTAATCGCTGTATAGGCGACATTTCTTTGAAGCTTCCCAAAATGACGAATCTCCTCGGCCGCTAGTAGGTGAACGGCACGAAATTCCATTCCTTTCGCAGAGTGAATAGTGGACAGTACAATTTGTTTATCTGGAGAGAATTCGCCATGGCCTTGGCGGCCATGATATATAATCTCTTCACCGTATTCTGTGCTATTTGCAAGATTCATTACAAACTCAGCCGAGTCATTGGTTGGGATTAGGATGCCGATTAATTCATCGGGGAAGGCCCTTCGTTGGAGGTTTATTGCTTCCATAGCCTTTGAAAACTGTAAGGCCAGGCCCCCTTGGACAAGGTTCACCGACGATGGGTTTTCCTCCTCATCGTAATTATTTCCAGGGAGCATGGGCTTATAGTCTTCTCGATTTTGTGCAATATTATCGGCTAACTTGGCGATGGAGTGGCCGTTTCGGAAATTATGAACCAACTCAATTCGCTTGGGCGCTAATTCCCGTAGCGTACTAATTGGGTCCTCTGTTCTGTAAATTTTTTGACTAGAGTCTGCAGTTGCAAATATTTGTTTTGAAATCTTACCAAATATCTTTATTTCATCGGGTGTTAAATCATGAGCCTCATCGAGAAGGACACATTCAAAGAGGTTCGATAATTTATATTTATTTATAACTTCAAATACTTGTTCAGTAAGTGCCTGCCGGCGTCCCATAAATGAGATATCGCCAGGCAAGTCCGGATAACTTTCATATTCATTTAGAAAATCCGTTTTCCATTTTTCAACTGTTGAGAAAAGTTCTGAATGAATTGAATATTGATTGATTCCAGTTTGTAAAAAATCGCATAATCCCTTGCCCATCATCATTACGCGAATGTTCGTTTGTTTTGAAGTAATCAAAAATTTTGCCCTAAGGAGCAAGAGATTTGTTTTTCCAGAACCCGGAGGACCTGTAAGGAGTACGCTTTCTCCTAGGGGTAGCCTGGGAACCTGGCGCTGCTCTCCTTTGAGCTGCTTTTCGTTAGTCCACCAGATTCCATTCACGACACACTCCTATTTAGTAAATCAACCAGATCCACCCATCCTTTAGATTCTGCAGTCATTATTCTTTCATCTGAAATGGCAAGGGACCAAATATTGATTAATGATCGCATGAAGGCTGTTTTGAAAAGACTAGCCTCAAAGTGACCTTTGTAGATAGTTGTCAAGGTAAGTTCACCCAAAAGAATCTTGACCTTTTGGTTATCTATCACCCCAAGTAGGGACCCCACTGAGACATGAATTACGTTGAGCTCAATTCCGAGGAGTTCTACTCGGAGGAATATTCGAAGGTCGCCATCAAAGCCAATAGAAGGTGAGCCAGAAAATGAGAGCATCAATACATTGCTTGTGACGCTATTCTTAATTGTTTCAAAAATTGCAGGTGGTAAAAATTCTTCTTTGCTGATTTGGCTTCTCGTAATGGAATCAATTTTTTCAACTGCCCCATTTAACCGATTTCTCATTAGGATCTCAGCGTTAACCCGGTTGTCACCCTCTGAGGTGAGGCGCGCTGAGATCTTTTTTAGGGCTCTCTCTGTATCATGATTTGGAGGTGCTAGCAGGAAGTCGTCCCACTTCACAATGTCAAGCCTTACCAATGGGTCCTTCTCTAGGCAGTTCTTCGTAAGGGCGATTAAATCACTTGATACATCATCGGCTATAACGCTAGGTTCCTCGTATAAAATAGCCTCGACTAGTCTTGGGTAAGGAGATCTATTATTAAATAACGGCTGCCTCATTATCATGTCGTGAAGGACTCCACCGAGCTGATAAAAGGTAATAGCCCGCCATCCTTCAATTGTTTGCTGCTCGGTTCGTCGCAAAAACTCTGGTGATCCGTACCTCAAAGTACCGATGAAGTGCGGCTCTTGGGTGTCAGTCACGTTCCCAGCATCATGCGGGCGTATCACACCAAAATCCAGAAGAACTAGTGTCTTTTCATCGGAAGTAATCATGATATTGCTTGGTTTAATATCTCGATGTGTGAAACCGTTTTTTTCCAAAAATAACGCGGCTTCTGCGAGTTGTGAAATTAGTGGTTTTATTTTTGCTCTTGCTAGAGTTGGAATTCTCTTTTCGAGTTCTGTCCCATCAATCAGTTCCATTTTTATGTAAAAAACTTGAAGATCGTCCTCATAGCCAGCATCAAAAACCTGAATAAGGTTTGGATGACGTAGGTTCTTCAATTTCATCTCGCGCTGGATCCGCTCTTCCTGCACAGACCTTCCATGTGCCTCTACTATGTCTTTGTCAAATATCTTTAATGCGTATGAGATCCCTGCTGGGTCCACTGCCCGAAATACAGCGGCCGATTTCCCGTTTCCGACCAATGACTGGATAGTCAGGTCCCGAAATGCCTTGCCTTGGAATCTATGCAACCACTCTGCAGCTAACGCCTGATCCATTATTTCACCTGGGACAAGTGATTTCCCGCAGCCTTATTTCGCGGAGGCCTTATGTGCTGCGTCGTTGTCGGAAGTGGGGCTATGAATTTTGGCATCTGACTCGTACTCAGGTGTTGCTTGTCATGTTTGTTTATTGCTTTGTGAAGGATGACCGACAACCTATTCCTTGGCGAGTGGATTTCCGATCAAACCTCAGGCCACGGGTGTGGCGCCTTCGTTCACTGGCCTGCCGGGACCGATCCCTTTTCGATGCCCGCCGGCTGAGGAAACCTAACCTGCCAACCTTGGGTATCGAACTTTCGATCCGAAACTTGAAGCCGGCTTCCCCTCAGACCGACTCCACAGGAAGGGCTAGCTCCTAAAAATTGAGTGCGAGACCCTTTGTGTAAATCCAAATATTGCAATTGAATCGCATAAACCATCTCGAATTCGCATTGTTAAATGACGTTAACAGCGGAAGCAACACGGTGGCTTTCGGCGGCCGGAAGAAGTGATGCACGTGAAGGGCATCGGCGAGAAGGGCTACCAACGGATCAAGGCCTACCTGCGCGTGGCGGGTGCCGCCGCGCCGGCTTCAGGCTCCCCCAAGACACCCGCCGCCATTTCCGGCGCGAAGCGGTAGGGGGGCCGACCATGCTGCGCATCCCGGGAATCCCGTCCCACCGCCAGAAGGGAACCACCCTGGCCGAGGTCATGGCCGTCACGGGCATCCTCGGGGTGCTCGCGGCCGCGGGGGTCTCCACCACCCGCTTCAATGGGTGCGATCTCGCCGTGGCCCAGATGGAGTTGAAGGGCAGCCTGGATCAGGCCTTCAATGAAGCCCGGGCCCGGGGCCGCAACATCACCGTCTCCATGTCCAACGACAAGAAGATGGATGTGCTGCCCGTGCGCCTGCCCCGCACCATCCGGTTCGGCAAGCCCGCCCACATCCCCCTGCCGCCAGGTGTGGCGGCACCCAAGGTGGCCGCCAAGACCGGAGAGGCCCACCCCAGCATCACGGTGACGCCCCGCCGCACGGCCACGGCGGCGCTCTGGTTCCTGAACGATGGCCAGGAGGCGATCTGCATGCGCCTCAACGGCCATGGGAGCGTCCTGATGTACCGTTGGCGCGTGAGCCTCAACCGCTGGGTGAGGGTCTGATGCGCATGCTCGATCTCTCGCCCGACCAGCGCCCCCGCGAACGCCTGATGGCGGGGCAGGGGGAATCCCTCTCGGATGCGGAACTCCTGGCCCTGCTCTTGGGCAGTGGCACCCGCGGGGCCAATGCCGTGGAAACGGGGCAGGAGCTCCTGGGTGCCTGCGGCGGGCTCGCGGGCCTGTTCAAGCTCGGCTTTCCGGAGTGGACGGCCCTTCCCGGGGTGGGGCCCGCCCGGGCCGCCAAGCTCTGGGCCGCCCTGGAGGTGGCCCGCCGGGCCACCCGCGCCCAGGCGCGCCCCCGCATCACGAGCCCCAGGGCCGCCGGGGACTACCTCCTTCCGAAGGCCCAGGGGTGGACCGAGGAGCGCTTCGGACTCCTGGCCCTCAATGCCAAGGGGGACCTCCTGGCGGAGCGCATCCTCAGCCAGGGCACGGCCACCGCCACCCTCATCAGCCCCCGCGAGTTCTTCCGGGAGGCCCTCCGGTACGGCGCCACCTCCGCCCTCGCCTGGCACAACCATCCCAGCGGGGACCCCACCCCCTCCCGGGAGGACATCCAACTCACCCGCCGGCTCCAGTGTCAATTCCACAAGCCAATGATAATTTCCACAAGTCGACGAGACTGGTCCGCCCTAGGAAATCAGAGGGTTAACGGGCGATGCAAGCAGCATTGGCCTCAAAACCGGGAATCCTAAGGAGCGCTCTAGCGCGCTTGGATCCGCATTGGAAGTGCCTTCGGGCGAGAAAGCAAAACGGGCGCAGATCCACTCTTGGAGCGGATCCGCGTCGGACACCATGCAACAAGCATGGAGGTCTTTATGGCAAGCAGGAAATCACCGAGGTCGCTTCGGCCAGCGGTCAGCGAAGTCGCAAGTGTGGCCGCAGTGGCATCGGTCTTTGGTGAGCCGGAAATTGCGCCAAAGCCATTGGACGCGGATCTGCTCCGATTCCACCCTGATCAAATCCCTGTCCCAGAAGCTGACGACTTGGCTGGAGCGCTGACACTGGCTCTAGGCATTGCCCTGTCCATTCACCAAGTTCCCCGCGACAAGGATGATTACTGGGCGTTATCGAGTGGGATTGCTTCGGTGCTCCTGCGGTTGGCGGAAGTTCATCCCGAGATGGCGATTAAGGCAATGGCCAGCGCCAGGGATGCATGCCAGGTGACTGGCCCTGGATCGAGGCAGGAGGGCCCCGGAAGGAACCTATTTGTCCCGGTCAACGTCAAGGTATGTTCGGTGCCTGGTTTTGGGGATCTGGTGGCCCGTACATATGGGGTGGACTGACGGATCTTAGGCGACCTTCCCCAGTTTCGGTTTTGGCTTCCATCCATGACGCATCAGGAACCGGTACACCGCGGATTCGGTGATGGACTTCCCCGTGTGATCACTGATTGCACGGCGAACTTCGCGCGCAGTGATCGGGATTCCGTTCCTTTCGCCTTCCCAGAATGCTTCCATGAGGCGCCCTTCTTCTTCGATGGACATGAATGCACGCCCACGCGGGTGGTTGTAATCAAGGTCTTTGACCGCTGGGATGAATGGGATCCCGTGGATATTAGTCAGTGCTGCTGGATCGTTGGCCATTGAAACCAGCTTGGGGAGCCCGGGCAGAATGTTGCTTCGCTGAGTTCCGGCGGAATAGAAACCCGCATCGCGCATTGCCAGCGCAAGTGCATCCAGATCCGATGTGAGATTTGAATTCCTTCGGATGAATTCGATCTTCCGGGCGAGGTCGCCCAACCGGGCGCTTTGGACGCGCTTCGCCAACCTTGCATAGGAATCCACCGAGCGCTTTTGCTTGCCGGTGGCGGGGTCCCTCCATTGGGCGTATTCGACCTTCAGTTCCCCATCTGCGACCTTGGCTAGCCAGTAAGGCGTTTCGCCCCGTCGGTCTTGGTGAATGCAATTGGACCAAACGCGGGCCTGCTTGCAGACCCGGATGAACCGGATCGGCCATTCCTCCATCAGCCACGCCGTAAACCCCAAGAGTTCGGCCCTAGTCGCGGCGGGCAGGAATTCAAAGCTACGCCCCTTAGGCCATTGGCTGACCGGCAGCGGGACCGCGTGCCTACCTAAAACCCCAGTGATCGCTTGGTTCAACTTGTCGGCAGAAGCTTTCGCCCCCAGCATCTTGGTGATTTGGTGAATCCCATCGAACGCCAGGCGGGAATAGGTCATGCCATGGCCTTTGATATCCATGCACCCTGCTTCAAGCGCCTCCTCCATTCGGCCTTGGAGCTTAATGGATAAGCGGTCGAGGTGGGTTTCTCGCTTTGCGACCTTTAGTTCCCCTTTCGGGATGTCCCGAAAATCCATGCCGCACTTTCCACAAACCGTGAGCCAGTGGTTGGCAGGATCAGGCCGTGGCGAGGTTAGGTCAATGGGGTGTCCGCAGCTTGGGCAGGAGTCGATGAGTTGGATTCCATGCTTGGTGCAGGTGTTCACGAAGGCCAGCCGCCACTTGAGGCGGAAGTGGGGGGTTTTCCCGTGTTCATCAAGGCAGATGGGGCAGCACTGCTGGCCTCCTTCGGCTTCGGGGAGAGCCCAGCGCATCCTGCCCGGGAGCCCTTGGGAATTCAGGTGATCATCAAGTCCTTCCAACGTAAGGGCGCGAAGGGCTTCGGGCGATTGCCGGGTCTTCGTTACCAGTACTTCCAACACCCATTCGGGGATTGATCTGTCCAAGGCCAGCTGCCAGACCCTTTTCCCTTCCCAACCCACTTTCAGCAGATCGTGAAAGCTGATTCCATTGGCCCCGGCGATCCGGTACAGCCATGAAATCAGTGACTCTCCCTTGACCGGGATCGGGTGGGCCGGCCAAGGACGGTCTGGGACTGGGGCGCGGTCGACCTTCGACATGGTTAGGCCGCCGGAATGGCGATGGGCGAAGGGGTCTCGGGATCAGGAAGGTCGGCCGTGGCGAGATTGCTTGGGTCGTAACCACATCCCCCAATCACCTTCGCGTCGATGCGTTCCCTTTTTGTCCTAATGGCGTGGATCGTGGCCCGCCGCATCAGCTTCGTCACCCGGCCCGTTCGACCACTGCACAGGTTGTGGATCAGCCCCGCCAGTTCAGGCTCGACGAGCCCCGATGGGTGCTTTAAGGGGAGGACTGATTCCAGGCCCGCAAGGAAACCCTGGAATTGTTCGTTGGGTTCCCAAAGGGGCAGTTCCCATGGCTCAAACCGATCGATCATCTGCTCGTCAATCAAAATGGCATTTTGCGCCTTAGGCACACCGGCACCCACAATGGACACCCCAAGGGTGTTGGTGAGATTCTTGAGGACGTTCAGGAACTGATGATGGTTCTTGCTACCTCCCGCGATGGAATGGTGGACTTCATCCACACAAAGAACTTTCAGTCCGATGGTCTGGACTACCTTCTCCAAGGTGGATTCCATCTGTCGGATGGAATAGGTTTCCCTGAAGGGCGCATTGATGGCCCGAAGAATGTTCGCCAGAAACCGCGCTTCGTGGGGTGTAGGCGGGGCAACGACATAGGCTACCGGGATGGTCGATCCACACCCATCGGACCGTTCGACGGACGGGTGCATCATGGCCACCCGCTTTAGAACCCTGGTCTTTCCATGGTTCGCGGGAGCGACTAGGAGCATGCATTCGGGCCTGGCAACGTAAGGGGATTCGACTAGTTCCTTTACCCGATCCAGCACCCTTAGCGCAGTGGGATAGGGGATCCATCGGTCTTCCTGGACGAATTGGATTCGGGTTTCGTCGTCTTGGGCCATGAGCGGCTGGGCAAGCCCGCCAAGATGGGAATATGTGAGGGGGTCCTTCATGTAAGTACTCCTTGGCGTCCGATTGACGCAATCATTCGATCCCAACGCAGGGGAGGATCTCGCCCGCGGGTTTCAGGGATTCCAAGGCCTTGGGTCGCGCGGCGGGCTTAGAGATCGCCTTGGGGTGTTTCACGGCTCGTTTCTGATCGCGGTTCCGGCGAACTTCATTGCGACGTGCCTGAGAGGACTTTTCCCGCGCTGCGGCTTCGATCTTTCGATTCGCCAAGATGGCGGCGAAGCGAATCTCTTCATTCTTTTCATCGCTGCAGTTCTTTCGCTTCAGTTTCTGGGTAGCCTTCCATTCCCAGAGGGTGATCCCCTTGGGATGAGCGGTATTCCGCATGGGGATCACCAGGTAGTTGTTGGTTTTCGGGTCCAACAGGTACACCTGAGAAATGTCTGCAGGGTCCCGGCGGATGACAAAGTCACGCTTTTCCTTCGGATTTTTGGGGCACTTGGCGTTGTAGAAGGCCACGAGGATGTCGTCGTGGTACTGCAGGTCATCAATCTGGACTCCGTATGAGGGATTGACCTTCCGTTTGAAGAAGGGCAGGAAATCCATCCGCGTGCGGGGGGTATCCGGAAGGATGTCGGGGAGGCCGCATGGCGGCGTGTTTTCATCACCGTTGATTCCCCGCTCCCAACGTTCAAGGGGAGTCTCGCCATCCAATTTGTCGTGGGGCCGGTTGTGGTAATTGCCTACGATCAGATTGGCGGTCCATTGCTCAAGCTCTTCGATTGTGAGGTAGGCATACTTGCGCGAATTGTAGTCACCGCGTTCCGCGATGGACGCGAAGGTCGTTCCGTCCAATTCGCGCAAAGCTATGCTAAGGGTGCCCATGAAGCGTTCGATGTGGGCCCCATACCGGGGCTTCTTCACCGCGCGCCATTCGATGTTGAACCCGTAATCTTGTCCAAGGGCGATGAAGAAATCGCCTCGGAATTCCTTGGCGTTGTCGCCATGGATCGAACCGGGGACCCCCCAACACGGCCAATCGGCCTTGCATTGATATTCCGCAAGCAACTTTTCCTTCGTCATGAAGGCCTTGTACAAGCACGAGCCCAATGAATCGTTGCCAGGGGCTTCGTAGGAAATGTGGAACCCCACCACCATTCGGCTGTAGACGTCGATCATCACGGTGATCCAAGCGCGGCCGAGGTGCTTGCGGGTTTCCGGATCCACGAGGATGACGTTCATCTTCGTGTGGTCGATCTGGACATAGGCGAGAGGGTAGTTAGCCCCAGGGAATTCGCCTTTCACGACCCGGAAAGCCTGATTCGCCGCCGCCTTCCCCTCACGCCTACGAATCCGGGTTTCATCGTCGACCCACTTGATCCGATTCCGGATGGTGTTTGTGGATGGCCATGGCTTGGGAAGGTTCTGTTTTTTGCATTCATCGTGAAACCAACGGGCAGTAGCCGCTGGGGTCGGCTTTTTTCGCGACAGGAATACGCGGTCGATCGCTTCAGCAATGAGGGATTCGAATCTCTGAACGGTTTGATCACTATGGTGGTCGGCGACGCCTTTGCTTTTGCTTAGGCGGGGCTTGCCACGACCACCTCCGGATTTGCCTGGGGCAAGGGCGGTCGTCAGTTCACCGCAGTCGGCAAACCTACGCAGCAACCGGTAAATCGTAGTGATGCTGGTGTCGAGTTCCTTTGCGGCCGCAGCGACCATGGCATTGTCCCGTTGGACCCCCAGCAGGGGGCGAAGGATCGCGGCCCTCTGGATAGCCTTCTTCGCGTCTTCCTCGTCCAGTTCCATAAAATGTGGGAGCGTCGGGGCGAGGGGTTCCGTGGGAACGTAGGGTTTGAGGGACGAGATGCTGACCCGTTCCTGCATTCCGTTTGCTTGGTACTGAACACGGACTTCTTTTGAACCGCAGACGCGTTGGATGTGAGCTCGCTTGCCATCCACTACGACCTCGAAGCCCGGTTTGAGACGGAGCCGCGGGGTAGAAACGGATGCAATCACCACTTCTTTGGGTGGCATCGGCACGGCTCGGGTTCGCAGCGGTGGTCCCGCAGGCCCCCAGTTGAACCTCAGGTCGGGTTCGGTGGCATGGTGAATCACTGAAGCGTTGGTCAAGGGGATCGCAAGGTCCGTCCAGACTTGGCGCGTCCCGATCAGGTGCCACAGATTGTGGACGATCTGGGGGTGGAATTCTTTGTCCTTGCAGACCATGCCCATGAGTTGGTCAACCGTGCATTCGCGTTTTCGAAGCAAGGTGTCCAACATCGCCATCCCCCATTGGGGGGCCAATCCTCGACGGAGGTGCGGACGCAGGAATTTGAGGTTGTCCAGGAATCCATCGACCCGAATTTCCTGTTCCGTAAGGAGCCTAAACGTCCAACCTTTATGGGCTGCGTAACGGCGGGCGGCGTGGAAGCGTGCCTTGAACTTGGCGAAGTCCCTGATGAGGATGGCGCGGGGCTTCACTTCCACAAGCCACGGGCGGGGGGTAATGCCAGTGAAGCGATCTGGCTTGAAGGTGATGAGGAGGTCGGGGGTGTAAACCCGGGCCCGGGGCTTCCCCTTCTGGGTAGCCGTGTAGGTGATGGAAACGGGTTGTCCCACGAAGGACTTCACCGTGGGGTCCATCTCCGCCAGGATCATGGCGTCACGTTCGAGGGTGCTTTCGAACCCTTGGGAGAATTTTCCCTTCAGGGTGTAAAGCATTCCGGTGACGCTGTTGTGGTTCTTCGGGATCTTCCGGACTCCACGTTCAAGCTCACCCGGGAGGGACAGCAGCACCGTCTTCCGCTGGGGGCGTACGTGGGTGGATTGTAGGGGGCTGGGGTCCGCGACCTGGTGGTCGGCGCCCCGGGTGGAAACTTGGAAGCTCATGGCGACCTCGTGTCTTCGGCGACACAAGAAACGTGGCATGGCCCTCACAAGTGCTCGAATTCTGAGAATTTAGGAAATAAGAAGCTCGGTTTCCCAGAAATGGCTGTCAACCCCCCTACGAATAATTTTGAACAGACGACCTTTGGAAAGGCCGCTAGAAGATGCGAAATAGCCCTGAATTGGACTTCTGGGGCAGATGATTTAACACCACCACACCACTTCTCAAAGGCGCCTACTGCGTCGATTTTGAAATCGAGTCTCTAAGCCACCCCCAAGGCGTTGTGCTGGTTCCGCCAGGTTCAACGCCTTCAATAGGGGCCGGGTAGCGCCTTCAGTGGTAGGACTGTTGGTCATGCGAAATGACATCCGCGGCAGCTTCGAAGCCAACCTAAAACGGGTCGAACACCTGGTTGGCCTGTACCAGATGCTCACCACCGGTGGCCCTGGCCGTCGTCCCGTCCATTCGACAGACATCCTCCGGGCGGCCACGGTACTTCTGCACGCCTCCTTCGAAGAGCTGCTACGAAGGCTCATCGTTCTGAAGTACCCGAATGCGGACGAAGGCGTGTTGAACGATGTACCGCTCGCTGGAATGAGCACCACTTCGCGGCCAGAGAAGTTCTTTCTTGGGAAGCTTGTCGCTTACCGGGGCAAGTCCGTTGATGAAGTCATCCAGTTATCTGTCGCCCAACACGTGAACACGTTCAGCGCCTCCAGCGTGAACGAGGTTTGTGGGGTGCTGACAAGGCTAAAATTCGATATCACCTACGTTCAGAATGAGCTTCCCGCGTTGGCCGATCTCATTTCTCGTAGGCACGCCATCGTGCATCAGGCAGATCGGAACGAACGCGAAGGAAGTGGCCACCATCGCACGCGATCTCTGAGCGAAGAGACCGTCCTTGAATGGCACAAGGCTGTGTGGACCCTTGGGACCATCGCGATTGACCACCTGGAGCCCTGACTGCAAATGGCAGCCAATTGGGCGCAGGAGGGGCTAGTGCGGGTGGTGTTTCTTGGTCCGCTTTGAACCTGGACCACCACCAGTAGCGGGCCCTGCCAGCTTGATTGAACCAGGATTTGGGATGGGCAGCACCCCACGCTTCGTCTTTTGGGCACTGTCCCTATAGGAAGCCGCGGTTGCCTCCAAGTTGAATCGTTCCGCCTGGTCGGCGTACCAAAGGCAGGCTCGGGCTACCTGAGCACGATTCAATCCCTCGCGTTCGACAAATTCACAGAACAGGCGGTGGGCGCCTTCAATTGAATTTGGTTCTGGGAAGCTGACCGCCTTCGTCATGGTTTCTGATCCTACCCACGAAGAACCTCCGGGGGGCTTAGCCCTTCTTGGATCGAAGCTTTGAAAGGGCCTTGGACAAGTCCTTCTGCTTCCCATCAGGAATGCCCCGGTGGCCAAGCCACAAGGAGATTGTGGGCTGACTGATCCCCATCAGTCCAGCTAGTTCGGATTGCTTGGCCCCGATGTCGGAGAGTTCGGCCCGAACCATTTCGGACGTCCAAACATCGCCACGGTTCGGCAGCTTCGGCGCCTTGCTTCCTTGGGTAGCGCCCTTCAAACCAAGTTGAGCCCATGCCGATTCGGCCATCGGCAGGCAGGCTTTGATCATCTCCTCGACCACCGCGCTTTCCGATCGCTTCTGCCGTGCCGCTAGCACCCGAATGCGTTCGCTGAGCTTCGGATCGATCCGAAGCGTCATCCGGTCGGCCTTTTTTGGTGAGTGGAGGGGGCGCCCCATGAATTACGTCCTTCCGTCGTTATGCAGGCGCCGAGGGACTTGGGTCAACAAGCAAAGTTAATGTTTTCAATAATTTGCGTTTTGACGGATTTGCGTCAAAACGAAATGCAAATTAGCATTGGCACAGATTCATCTCTGCCTGGACCTACGTTTGGAGATTCCCATGCCTGTTTCTCGCTTCCCCCTTCTCCCCACCCTCGTCCTGACGATGGGGGCCATTTTGAACTGCAAACCGGCAGGCGATCCGGTCGCGGCCAAGGGCGACAAGGTCCAGGCGATCTTCGCTGAATTCATTCAAAGGAAGTACGAACTCATCCGCGCAGCGCGGACGGAGCTGAAAAGCGATCCGGATGTCGCCAGGATCCTGTCGTACAAGACGATCGAAGGTGTTGAGCCCTTGGATGCCCGGGATGCCGAACTGGCCCGCGCCCAATCCGAGGAAGAAGCCAATCTGAAAATCTGGCGGACGAACCTGACCAAGGGCGCTGAAGTCATCCAGAAACTGAATGCGTCAGCAAAGGACAAGTCCAAAGGCATGGCCGATTACGTTCGGCGGAAGTCCATTGGCGACGCGAATATGAAATTCTTCGGCATTCTGAACGAAGAACGGAATGCGGATCAGTGGCGGGCGAAGCGCATCGCGCGGTTCGAGCAGGACGCTGCCAGCGATCCCGGGAACGTATTCGGGAATGCGTCGTTGACCGCCCTGCGTGCCACGCGGGATTACCGCGCTGATCTACAGAAACTGGCTGAAGCCCAGTTCCAAAAGATCCAAGACCTGTTTTAGGGCTGATCGTGACGCGGTTCCACTTCGTCCCTGCGGAATGGGCTTGGCGAAGACTCACCCATGGGCGACTGCAACCATTCCGAAAAACGCGATCTCGCCCACCCCTTTGCCTGATGCGGTTCTCACCGAATAGTGCGGCGAAGGAACGATTCCCCTTTGCTGTGTCCACACCTTCGTTCTTTCCAGGAAGGAATCCACTGTCGCCCTGCGGCCCATCTTGGTGGCCCTTCCGATCCACTGGCGATTCCCCAAGCCGCTGCAGGGCCTTTCCGAAATGGTGCTTCTTTGACTTCCAAATTGACTGACCCCAACCAAGGAGCCCAGCCGTCCAAATGGAAGCCGCTGGGTCTCTTCCTGACGTTCTTGGTGCTTTTGACAGCCCTACCCCAGGGGATTGCCATTGCCCACACCAAAGGGTTCATCCACCTCGGCCCGACGGTTCAGGGGGCCCGATTGGCCTTTTTCATGTGGGCCCCGGGCCATGCGGCGATCTTTACTCGGCTCATCTGCGGGGAAAGCCTTCGTGGCCCCGAATGGAAGTTGGGCGAGGCACGCCACCAGTGGGCGGCCTACCTGATTCCCCTGGGCTATTCCTTCGCGGCCTACATCGTCATCTGGGGTTTGGGATTGGGTGGGTTTCCCGATCCTGATTTCACAGGACGCGTGGTCACTGCGTTCGGCATGAAGCAAGGCCACACCTTCCTGGCCTTGGGCATTTACTTCGTCACGGTGGCCACGGTCCACATTTTGGGTAGTTTCCACTTGGCCCTCGGGGAAGAGGTCGGGTGGCGCGGCTTCCTGTTGCCGGAACTCATGAAGGTCGTGTCACTTCGTTCCGCCAGCCTGCTGGTGGGGGTGATCTGGTTTGCGTGGCACGTGCCATCGATCCTTTGGAACAACTACAACAATGGCGCGCCGATGGCCTTTACGTTGACGGCCTTCTTTGTGGTTGTCATGTCCGCCAGCGTCATCATGGCCAACTTGTTCGCCAAGTGGGGAAGCGTGTGGGCCATGGCTTTGTTTCATGCATCGCACAATGCCTTCCTGCAGAACTTCTTTGATCCGGTGACGGCAGGGAAGGGCGAATCGGCCAAATACCTGATCGGGGAATTCGGGGTACCCGTCGCGACAGCCATGTTGTTTGTGGCGATCTACTCCTTCGTTCGGATGGGGGCGGAGGCGCCTTCCGGCACTTCTCAGATGGCGCAGTGGACGAAGCCCGAAGGAACACCCAGCGGCAGGATGGGCACCCGGAATTTCGCCGTTGCCACTTGAATCGAACGCCCAGCATTCGCCAAGCCACTGAATCCACCTAACCCGGCTTTCCAACGATTCCATCCATGGAGCATCCCATGCGCAATTTCTTCCTGAACGGCGAAGGCCGAGTCCGCGGCATCTGGATGATGCTCGTCTACGCCGTGATTTCAGTGACCTTCTTCCGCGTCCTGCTTCCGTTGGTCGTGTACAAACTCGTCGCCTTCGACGAATCAAAGTCGATTTACCAACAGCCCCTCCTGCAGTGTCTGTTCATGTGGCCCGCATTGGGGTTCACGATCTTTCTGGGTCATGCCTTCGCGAAGTCCCAAGGGCATAGCTGGGAGTACATGGGCCTTCGGATCAACAAGGTTTGGTTTCGCCGGCTTGCCGTGGGGTTCGCCCTGGGCTCGGCGGTGGGGGTAGCCACCATGGCCGCCTATTGGGCCCTAGGGCTCGCAAAGTTCGAATGGAACCCGAATGCCGTCTACGGCTCGGTCGTTTGGGGCGTGTACTGGTGCCTCATGGTCGGTTTGTTCGAAGAATCGGACTATCGCGGATACTTTTTTCGGAAGGGCATGGACAGCATCGGTCTCTGGCCAGCCATCGTCCTTCAGGCGGCCCTGTTCGCGGCCGCCCATGCCGCCAACCCCGGCCACAGCT
>JACPUT010000001.1 GCA_016192145.1 Acidobacteriota bacterium
TCTTTAGATCCAACCCCTAAAGGCCGAATCCCAAATTATTCTGGTTTTTGTACGAACTTCACAAGATCACCACCCGAAAGTGGATCCCTCGAAAGCTCAAAGGTTCTTCCTATTCTCTATCCGGTTGTCAAAGATGCCTGCTTAGCAACTCAAGGCTTTTCAGCACTTTCGCGCTTTCCGTCGTGGCCTCAACCGCGCCGGACATTCAGACTACCACTCTGGTGGTGGAGTGCAAGCACAAATTTTCGCGGGGCCGCCCTGGGGCTGGGTTGACGGTCGATTCTCCGTGATTTCCCAAGGGGTTTTTGCGAACCTACGCCCATGAGCATCATCCGCAAGGCCGTCATCCCCGTCGCGGGCCTGGGGACCCGCTTCCTCCCCATCACGAAAGCTCAACCCAAGGAAATGTTGCCTTTGGTCGACAAACCCGTGATCCAACACGTGGTGGAGGAGGCCATCCGCGCGGGGGTGGACAGCATCGTGCTCGTCACCGGCCGCGGGAAGCAGGCCATCGAGAATCACTTCGACGTGGCCTATGAACTCGAGGACACCCTGCAGCGGCGCGGGAAGACGGAGGATCTCCAGACGGTACGCGGGGTCACCGCCCTCAGCCAATTCGCCTACGTTCGACAGGGCGAGCCGCTGGGGCTTGGCCATGCGGTGCTCTGCGCGCGACATGCGGTGGGCAATGAGCCCTTCGCGCTGCTCCTCGGGGATGACGTTTTCGCCGAAGAGCATCCCGCCCTCGAATCCCTGGTGGCCGCCTACGAACGGACGGGCAAAAGCGTGGTGGGCGTACAGGAAGTCCCCCTGGAGCATGTTTCCCGCTACGGCATCGTGAACGCGCCCAAGGATGCCACGACAGTGTGGGACGTCACCCGGATCGTGGAGAAGCCCAAACCCGCGGATGCCCCCAGTCGCTTCGCGGTGGTGGGCCGCTACATCCTCTCCCCCCGGGTCTTCGAGCATCTGGCGGCCCTGGAGCCCGGGGTCGGCGGCGAGTATCAACTCACGGATGCCCTCATGGAACTCGCGGAGGAAGGCCAGCTCGTCGCATGCCCCATCCCCGCCAAGCGGTTCGACACGGGCAACAAGCTCGATTACCTCAAGGCCAATGTGGAATTCGCCCTCAAGCGGGAGGATCTCGGTGCCGACTTCCTCGCCTACCTGCGTGAAGTCGTGAAGTGATCCTTAGGCGCTGCGCCGCTTCTCGATCATCAGATGCAGCAGCGTCACCGCCGCGGGGGTGATGCCGGGGATTCGGCTCGCCTGGCCGAGCGTCTCGGGTCGGTGCAGGAGGAGTTTCTCCTTCACTTCCCTGCTGAGGCTGGGTAGGGATTCGATCACCATGTCCCCCGGGATGCGGACCGCGTCCCAATCGCGGTGATGTTCCAGGAGCCGGCTTTCCCGTTCCCGGTATCCGGCGTAACGGAGTTCGAAGAGAAGCAGATCCCTTTCCCAGGTGGGGTCCCAGGCAGGCTGCGGGTCCCGCCACCCCTCCAGCATCCCCAGGCTTTCGTCGGCATGCTTGGTCGTCATCTGCTGCCGCCGGAAGAGCTCGGAGAGGCTGAGGCCAGCCTTCAGGGAGAGCCCGGCAGCTTCCGCGACGGGCCCAAACACGCTGCTCTGGGTCACCCAGACTTCATCGCACTGCGCCCGAAGGCGGGCCCGGCGGTGAAGCTTGTCCTCGACCCGGGACAGTTCCGAGGGCAGCAGCGCCCCGATCGCCCGGGCATGCTCCAGGAGCCGGGCATCCGCCAGATCGCAGGCCAGCCCGAGGCGGTGCTCCGCCCGGGCCGTGAGCATGCGATAGGGCTCGTCAGTTCCCTTGGTGACGAGATCATCCACCATCACGCCGAGGTAGGCTTCATCCCGCCGGAGGACGAGGGCCTCCTTCTCCAACAGCCACCGCGCCGCGTTCAGCCCGGCCAGGAACCCCTGCCCGGCCGCCTCCTCGTAGCCGGTGGTGCCGTTGATCTGGCCCGCGAACCAGACGCCCTCCAATTCCCCCATGCCGAGGTCCCGCCTCAGCTGCAGGGGATCGAAGGCGTCGTACTCGATGGCGTATCCCGGGCGCAGGATCTCCGCCCGCTCAAACCCTTCGAGGCTGTGGACCATGCCCTCCTGGACATCCGGAGGCATGGAGGTGGAGAGGCCGGAGAGGTAGATCTCCTCCGTCTCCAGGCTCTCGGGTTCCACGAAGATCTGATGCCGCTCATGATCGGGGAACTTAACGTATTTATCCTCGATGCTCGGGCAATAGCGGGGTCCCACGCCCTCCACATGACCCCCATACATGGCGGAGCGATGGAGGTTCTCCCGCACGAGGGCCTCGGTCCGGGGGCTCGTGAAGGTGATGTGGCAGTGGACCTGGGGCTGGGGCAGGTGGTCCGTGAAGAAGCTGAAGGGGCGCGGGGGATCATCCCCAGGCTGGGGCATGAGGCGATCGAAATCGACGGTCGCCTTCGCGATGCGGGGGCTGGTGCCGGTCTTCAGCCGCCGATGCCGCAACCCCAGGGCCCGCAGCTGCAGGCCCAGGTGGGTGCTGGGGGGTTCGCCCGCCCGCCCCGCCTCATGGCGGCGCTCCCCGATGAGGATCTGGCCATTGAGGAAGGTCCCCGTGGTCACCACCACGGCATCGCAGGGGAGGATCGAACCGTCCAGCAGCTCCACGCCCTTCAGCCCCTTGGTGCCCGCCTCCCACAGCAGCTTCGCGGCCATGCCCTGGCGGAGCCGTAAATGGGGCGTGGCCTCGAGCAGGCGCCGCGCCGCGATCCGGTACTTCACCTTGTCCGCCTGGGCCCGGGGACCTCGAACGGCGAAGCCCCGGCTCTCATTCAGGATGCGGAAGTGGATCCCCGTGGCGTCGATGAGGCGCCCCATGGCCCCCCCCAGGGCGTCGATCTCGCGAACCATGTGGCCCTTGCCCACCCCGCCGATGGAGGGATTGCAGCTCATTTGGCCGATCTGGTCGAGGTTGAGGGTCAACAGGGTGGTGGGCACGCCGGACCTGGCCGCGATATGCGCCGCCTCGATCCCAGCGTGGCCTCCACCAATCACGACCAGGTGACGCACCCGTTCCCCCCAATCCTCCAGGATACCTTGAGGGTTCCGGAGGGCTCCCCATGTAAAATACAGCCATGAGCCCACGACTGAGCCCCGAGGAACGTCGGGAACGCCGCCGCCGCGCGATGCAGCGATCCAAGTTCGCCCTTCCTTCCGGCATCACGCTGCTGTCCGTGTTCTGCGGGTTCAGCAGCGTGGTGATGAGCCTCAACGCGGCCTCGGATCACCCGGAGTACTACTTCCGCATGGCCGCCCTGTTCCTGGTGCTGGCGGGGTTCTTCGATGGCATGGATGGGCGCGTGGCCCGCATGACCAACACCGCCACGGAGTTCGGGGTGCAGCTGGACAGCCTGGCCGACGTCGTCAGCTTCGGCATGGCCCCGGCGATCCTCGCCTACCGCTATGGATTCTTCCAACTGGGGTTCAACGACCCCCAGATCCGGTACGTCGGCTGGGCCGCCAGCTTCTTCTTCATCGCCTGCGGAGCCCTTCGGCTGGCCCGTTTCAACGTGCAGGTGGGCAGCGTGGACAGCCGCTTCTTCGTGGGCACCCCCATCCCCGTGGGCGCTGCCTGCATCGCCTCCGTGATCCTCTGCTGGCCCGCCAGCCCCCAAACCGCGACCCATGCCTACCTCTTCGCCGGTGAGCTCTTCCTCGTGGGCCTGCTGATGGTGAGCACCATCCGCTTCCCCAGCTTCAAGAAGAAATCCACCAGCCCCCGGGCCATGACCCGCACCTTGGCCATGGTGGCCCTGCTGCTCAGCCTCCTCATCATCTACCGCGAGCGGTTCCTCGTCGGATTCTTCGCCGCCTACATCCTCAGCTCCCTATTGATGAACCTCGGCTGGAAACTCGGGTGGCGGGGCGTGGCACCCCCGGTGGACGGCGACGAAGCGACCGTCCACTAGCACCTGGAGCCTAGGCGATTGGAGTCCCGCATGCGCGTCCTGGAGACCGAAGGCCTCTTCAAGCGGTACGGAGATCGCACCGTGCTGCAGCGGATCACCCTCCGGGTGGGGAAGGGGGAGCGGCTGGCCCTGTTGGGCCCCAGCGGCTGCGGCAAGACCACCCTGCTGAACATCCTCGGCGGCCTCGATCGCCCGGATAGCGGGTCCGTGAAACTGGAGGGGGAGGATCTGAGCCGGGCCACCCCCGAGCGGGTCGCGGAGCTGCGCCGGATGCGCATCGGCACCATCTTCCAGTTCTTCCACCTGATCCCCCACCTCACGGCCCTGGAAAACGTGATGCTGCCCTTGCAGCTCCTGAACCGGAAACCCATGGAGGCCCGGCGCCGCGCCGAGGATCTGCTCCTGGCCGTGGGCCTGATGGATCGAATCTTCGCCTGGCCCCATCAGCTCTCCAGCGGTGAGATGCAGCGGGTGGCCGTGGCCCGGGCCCTCTCCGCCCGGCCAGCGGTGCTCCTGGCCGATGAGCCCACGGGCAACCTCGACCGCAAGAGCGGCGAAGCCGTGCTGGGCCTCCTTCAGGATTTGACCGACAAGGAGGGCACCGCCCTCGTGATGGTCACCCACAGCGAGGCCGCGACCAAGGTCTGCCATCGGGTCCTTCGCCTGGAGGACGGGTATTTGGTGGATGACGCGCTCAAGGCCCAGGTCGCGGGGCGGAAATGAAGGGCCCGCTCGGCCGGAACCTGATTGGTCGCGCGCTTCGCTGGGAATGGGGCCGGACCCTGCTCGCCCTCCTCAGCATCGCCTTGGGCGTGGCCGTGTTCCTCGGCATCCGGCTGGCCAATCGCGCCGCCATCGCCAGCTTCGAGTCCTATGCCCAGGGGGCGGGCCTCGGGGCGACTTGGGTGATCCGCTCCGAATCCGGCGGGTTCCCCGAGGAAAAGCTCACCACGCTCGAGCCCCTGAGGGCCGCCGCGAAGCTGCACCCGGTTTTGGAGGGCGCCTTCACCCGGCTGGACCGGGAACCCTTTCAGTTGCTGGGGTTGGATTTAGTAGAGGAAGGCCCGCGGTTCCTGGGGCGCCGCGCTCCCGCCAAGGACGCCAAGGCACTGGCCCAGGGCCTGGATACCCTGCTCGCCCCGATCCAGAACCCGGAAGTCGTCTGGATCACCGAGCGGTTGGCGCGGGAGGAGGGATATCGGCCGGGTAGCCTCATCGAGGGCTGGGTGGACGATCGGCTCGTGCGTTTCCAGGTGGGGACCTTCATCCCCGAAAGCCCGGAATCCCGGCCCCTCGCCCGGAACGTCATCCTGCTGGACCTCCCCGCCTTGCAGGCCCACCTGCACCGGGGGGGCCTGATCGATCGCGTCGAGCTCTACGGCCGCCCGGGGATCTCCCCTGATTCCCTCCGGGAGACCGCCCTCCGTCTGCTTCCACCGGGACTCGCCATCGAGCCCGCGGAACTGCGGATCTCGGCGGGCAGCGGCCTGAGCGAGGCCTACCGCTTCAACCTCACCCTGATGAGCGTGGTGTCCCTCATCGTGGGGGCCTTCCTCCTCTTCCAGGCTTTCGACGCGGCCGTGTACCGGCGCCGGGAAACCTGGGCCACCCTGCGGGCCCTGGGGGCCTCCTCCGGCCTGATCCAACGGCTGGTGCTCAAGGAGGCCCTCGTCATCGGCGCCCTGGGCAGCGCCGCCGGCGTCGGCCTGGGTTGGCTCATGGCCCAGACGGCGGTGCAGGTGGTGAGCCGCACCTTGAGGTTGCACTACGGGCTCAGCAACGCGACCTCCGCGGACCTGCTTCCCGAGGAGACCCTGATCGCCTTCGGCGTCGGCCTGGCCGCCTGCTTGGTCGCCGCCTGGATTCCCGCGCGCAGGGCCTCCATCACCCCGCCGATTCCCTTGCTCAAGCGGGGTGCCGAGGTGCTTCCGATCCGCTGGAAACCGCTCGCCCTCGGCGGGGTGATCCTACTCTTGGCCGGATTGTCATTGCCCACCTTCCTCCGCCTGAGCCCGGGCATCTCCTGGCACGCCTATCTCGGGACGGCCCTCGTCCTGCTGGGTGGAAGCCTGGCCGGCATCGCCATCCTCCCCTGGCTCGGGAGGTCGGGCCGAACGGCGGGCGATTGGATCTGGAAGCTCCGCCTCCGCCCCCTCCAATACCCCACCGCCCGCCATGCCTTCACGGTGGCCGCCCTGGCGGTGGCCGTGGGCATGGCCACGGGCGTGGGCATCATGGTGCGGAGCTTTGAACACACCCTCGATGCCTGGATCGTGGCGAGCCATCAGGCCGATCTCTACGTCACCCCGCTGGGCAGCGCCGGGGCCAGTGCCCACCGCCTCTCTGCGGAGCGCGTCCGCGCCCTGGCCTCGGATCCCTCCGTGGCCGCCACGGACCCCTTTCAGCGCATTCCGGTTCTGCTGAACGGGGACACCAGCTACCTGGGAAGCCATGACTTCGAAGTGCTCGCACCCCGCGGGGCCTTCCTCATGAGCCGCGGGGGATCCCCCCAGGATGTGCTGAACCGGGTCCACGCCGGTGGCCTCCAGGATTCGGGCGCCCTGATCAGCGAGAGCTTCGCGACCCGGTTCCACACGGACCTCGGACATGAACTGGCCATCCCCACCCCCCAGGGGCCCCGCACGGTGAAGGTGCGCGGCGTCTTCAAGGATTACGGCACGGAGCATGGCTCGATCCTCATCGACCGCCCGGTGTTCCAGGCCTGGTTCCAAGACGACCGTCCCGCGGGGCTCGCCTTGTTCCTCAAGCCCGGGGAGTCCATCCCGGCCCAGGCCCGCCGCCTGGCGCTCGCCAACCCCGGCCTCAAGGTGCAGACCCAGGCCGAGAACCGTGAACAGGGGCGGGATCTGTTCCGCAAGACCTTCGGAATCACCTACGCGCTGGAATTCATCGCCCTGGTCGTCGCCCTGGTCGGCCTCATCCAGGCCGTGCTCGGCCTCTCCCTGGCGCGCCGATCCGAGTTGTGGACGCTGCGGGCCCTGGGGGCCACCGAGCGGGAAATCGCCCGGATCCTCCTGGGCGAGGGCCTCGGTATGGCCTCCGCCGGTTTGGGCGCAGGCCTGCTGCTTGGAAGCCTCATGGCCCACATCCTCGTGAACCAGCTCCAGCCCATGAAGTTCGGGTGGTCCTTGGACTTCCGGGTGCCCTGGATGCTCTTCGGGGCCTTCTGCATCCTCAGCCTCGGGGTGGCCGCGCTGGCCATCATCCCCGCCACCCGGTGGGGCTCGCGGCTCAAGGTCGATCGGGAAGCCGAGGAGGGCGCATGAAGCGGAATCCGCGGATCTTCCAGTGCCTGGCGCTCGGCTCCGGGGCCCTGGGCCTGCTCCCCGCCCTGACCGCCCAGGTGACCCCCGGGAAATCCAGTCCATCGCCCGTGATCACCAACTCGAATCTCGAGCAGTTCAAACCCTCGGCCGCCACGGGGATGAGCGGAGCCGTGGCATCGGCCTCCAGCCTGCGGTTTTCCGGCCCCCCCCTGGAGCTCCCGGCGGACCGGGGAGCCCACCCTTCGGCGATTCGGGAGCGGTGGTCGCTGAAGGGGATCCTCCGGGAACCTTCCGGACGGCGCATCCCCTTCCAGATCACTTTCCAGGCCCGCCGGCAGGGCAACACCCCGCGTTCCGAGACCTGGAGCCGCACCGAGATCCTCACCGCCCGGGCGGCCCTGCTTCCCGGGGCCGGTTCGCCTCCCCTGAGCGACTCCCGGATGGCCCGTCTCGGCCCTGGCGCGCGCACCTCGGAGGGCCGCGTCAGCTTGAAATGCGATGGCTGGTCCCTTCTCGATCCTGGAGATGGGCGGCTCCATCTCGACCTGCCCCTCCAGGGCGGCCACCTGATCCTGACGCTGGCCTACAAGGGAGAGCCCCTCTCCCTTCCGAGGGTCGCCCCAGGCGATCCGATCCAGCGGACCCTCAGGCCCCAGCTGGAAGTCCAAGGTCGCCTGGATATGGCCGGACACCGGCCCCTTCCCGTCAAGGGGAGGGGGGCGCTGCTTCAGGAGTGGGGTCCCGACCTCCCCCCCGCCATGTCCGGTTGGGATACCCTCCTGACCTTCTTCGAGGATGGGCGCAGCCAGCTTTACCTGGGGCTGCGCTCCGCCGCGAAGTCCGATCCGCCCGCCTCCCTCCTGCTGGAGTTCGACGCCCAGGGATGGCCCAGCCAGCTCAGCCAAGCTGCCCCGCTCCGCCCCCAACGGACCTGGACGAGCCCCTTCAGCCAGGCGCGCTATTCGATCTCCGTCCAGATCCCAACCCCGCTTCAACCGCTCACCTTCGAGCCCCTGAACGTCGATCAGGAATGGCGCGGCGAGTGGACGGGCGCCTTGACGCTCTGGAGCGGAGCCGGCCGGATGAAGGATCCCAGGGGCATCATCCTCGGGGACGCCTTCCTGGAACTCGCGGGGAACGCCCACCCCGTCCAGGGCCGTTACTGAACCTCGGGAGACAGGGGCACGGATGCTGTTGGAGGCGAAGGGCCTGGGCAAGCGCTACGGTACCCGGTGGGTGCTGAAGGATCTCGATCTGCAGGTGGCCGCCGGAGATCGGGTGGCCCTCCTCGGCCCCAGCGGCTGCGGCAAGAGCACCCTGCTGAATCTCATGGGGGGGCTCGATCGCGGTGACGAGGGCTCCCTCACCCTCGATGGCGAGGACCTCGGGGCCGTCTCCGCAAAACGGCTCGCCCGGATCCGGCGCGAGCGCCTCGGCACCATCTTCCAGTTCTTCCACCTGCTGCCCGCCTTAACGGTGAGGGAGAACGTCGAGCTGCCCCTGCGGATGGCCGGGCGCCCCGCCCGGGAGGCCAGGGCCCGGGCCGCGGAGCTCCTCGAGGCCGTTGGCCTCATTCCCCGGGCGGAGGCCTGGACCCCGGAGCTCAGCGGGGGCGAGATGCAGCGGGTGGCCGTGGCCCGCGCCCTGGCCCCGCGCCCGGCCCTGCTCCTGGCCGACGAGCCCACGGGCAACCTGGATCGGGAAAACGGAGAATCCGTGCTGGCCCTCCTGGCCCGCCTCACCGAGCTGGAAGGCGCGGCCCTCGTCCTCGTCACCCACAGCGAGGCCGCCGCCTCGATCTGCCCGCGGCGCCTCCACCTGCTGGACGGCCGCATCCAGGAAGGCGCCCGCCCGTGATCTGGCTGGCCTGGCGGGTGGCCCTGAGGGCGCTCCTGCGGGAACCGGGCCGGGCCCTGCTCACCTGCTTCGCCGTGGGCCTCGGGGTGGCCTCCTTCCTCAGCATCCGCCTCGCCAATCGGGCGGCCGTGGCCAGCTTCGAGCAGTTCACCCGGGGCGTGGGCTCGGGGTCCGACTTCATCGTGGCGGGCGAGGCGGGCCCCCTCCCCGACGCGGTGATCACGCGCCTCTTGCCCCTGCAGGACGAGGCCTGGACCCGCCCCGTCATCGAAGGCAGCTTCAACCGCGCGGGCACTCTGGAGCCCTTCCAACTGCTGGGCGTCGATCTGGTGGGGCTGGGCGCCGCCGCCGGGGAGGCCCCGGCCGAGCCGCAGGCTCAAGCCCCCCTGCAGACTTCGGATTTCTATGCGGGGCTCCAGGATCCGCTCGCCGTTTTCATCTCGCCGGCCCTGGCCCGCGCCGAGGGACTGGCCGCGGGTTCGTCGCTGGGGGGCGTGGTGGATGAACGGCCCGTCACCCTTCGGGTGGCCGGGGTGTTGCCCGAGGCCCCAGGGGGGGCGCTGCCCCGCACGCTCCTCGTGATGGATCTCCCGGCCGCCCAGGCCCTCCTCGGCCGGCCCGGGGAGCTGGACCGGGTGGACGTGGGCCTGCGCAGCGGCGCCGCCGGCCCCGCGCTCGAGGCCCGCCTGAGGGAGCTGCTTGGCCCCGGCGAGCTGCTGGAGCTGCCCGAGCAGCGGGCCCAAAGCGGACGCACCATGAGCGCCGCCTTCCGCTTCAACCTGGGGGTGCTCAGCCTCATCGGCCTCGCGGTGGGGGCCTACCTCCTCTTCCAGGCCTTCGATGCGGCCGTCACGCGGCGGCAGGAGAGTTGGGCCACCCTGCGCGCCATGGGCCTGGCACCCCTCGCCATCGAGGGCCTGGTGCTGCTGGAGGCGGGCGTCCTCGGGCTCCTGGGCAGTGCCCTCGGCCTGCTCCTGGGCTGGGGGCTCGCCCAAGGGGCCGTGCGGGCGGTGTCCCGCACCGTGCAGGCCCTCTACGGCCCCGCCGCCGCCGAGCAGGCTCACCTGGCCCGCCCGGAGGCGTTCCTCGCCATGCTCGTGGGCCTGATCACCTGTCTCGCCGCAGCCTGGATCCCCGCCCGCCGGGCGGGCCAGCTGCCCCCGGTGCAACTCCTCAGTCGGGGGGCCCAGGCCCGGCCCATGGCCTGGGGCAAGGTCGCGCTGGCGGGGCTGTTCACCCTCTTCGCGGGCCTCGCCCTCGCCTTCCTTCCCCGGCTCCCGCCCGGCCGGGCCTGGCACGCCTACCTCGGAGCCTTCGCCGTCATGGCGGGGGGCAGCGCCGCCTCGCTGGTCCTGATCCCCCTCGTGGGCCTGATGGGCCGACGGGGAACCTGGAAGCTGGAGCTGGCGCTGCGCCCCCTTCAGCGCCCCACGGGCCGCCATGCCTGGGCGGTGGCCGCCCTCGCCGTGGCCGTGGGCATGGCCTCCGGCATGGGCGTGATGGTGCACAGTTTCGAGCGCACCGTCACCGCCTGGATCGGCACCACCCTCCGGGCGGACCTCTATGTGGCCCCCCTCGGCGCCACGGGGGCCAACAGCCGGCACCGCCTGGCGCCGGAACTGCCGGGGCTCCTGGCGGCGGACCCCGACGTCACCGTGGTCGACACCTTCCAGCTCCGACCCATCCGGTTCCGGGGCCAATCCACCTTCCTGGGCGGGGCGGACATGGCCCTCCACGCCCGCCACGGCGCCCTGGTGATGGCCGCGGGCGGCGATCCCGCCCAGGTGATGCGCGACGTGGCCGCCCGTGACCTCGCGTCCCCCGCCGCCATCGCCAGCGAGACCTTCAGCCGCCGCTTCGGCCTCCAGGTCGGGGATCTCCTGGAGCTGCCCAGCCCCTCGGGCCCCGTGACGGTTTTTCTCCGGGGCATCTACGCGGACTACGGGAACGAGCGGGGCAGCCTCCTCGTGGATCGGAAGGTGTTGGAGGCCCGCTGGGGAGAGGCGCGCTTCGCAAGCCTGGCGATCTACCTGAGGCCGGGCCTGGATCCCGGCGCGGTGGCGGCCCAGTGGCAGAAGCGGTGGCCCGGCCTCCAGATCCGCTCCAACGCGGGGCTGCGCGCGCAGGTGTCCACCGTCTTCCATCAGACCTTCGCGCTCACCTACGCCCTCGAACTCGTGGGCCTCGGTGTCGCGGTGGCGGGGCTGGTGCAAGCCCTGCTCGGCCTGACCCTCCAACGGCGCGGGGAGTTGCTGACCCTCCGGGCCCTTGGCGCCACCGATGGCGAGATCGCGGGAATCCTCCTGGGGGAGGGGCTCGGGCTCGCCGCGGCGGGGCTGGCCGGCGGCATCGGGCTCGGCCTCGTGCTCGCCCAGATCCTCGTGCGGGTGCTCAACCCGCAGGTCTTCGGGTGGACCCTCCAGTACGCCGTGGATGGCCCCTTCCTGGGCATCCTGGCGGGAGCCTCCCTTCTCGGGGCCCTCATCGCCCTCCTCCCCGCCTCTCGCTGGGCCTCTCGGTTGCCGGCCGATCGCGCCGCCGAGGAGGGGGGCGCATGAGATGGGTGATGCTGCTGGCCCCCTTGGCCCTCCTCCAGGCCGATCGCACCCCGGATGGCTTCCGAGTGGCGAGGCCGGGCCATGTCTTCCGGTTTCCGGAGGATCACGGCAATCATCCCGGTTTCCGCACCGAGTGGTGGTATTGGACGGGCCACCTCCAGGATGAGGCGGGACGCGCCTACGGATTCCAGCTCACCTTCTTCCGTCAGGCCTCCCCACCCTCCCCGTGGAAGGGCAGCGCCGCCTGGCGCAGCGATGAGCTCCACCTCGCCCACGCCGCCCTTACGGATGTCGCGGCGGGCACCTTCCAATTCGAGGAACGGCTGGATCGCGGGGGACTGATGGCTGGGGCCGCGCCTTCCGGAATCCAGGTCTTTCACGGCAGCTGGTCCGCCGGCGCCGATCGCCTCCGTTTTCAGGTGCGGGGCCGCAGCTTGGAGCTGGACGTCAAAGCCCTCACCCCGCCCGTGATCTTCGGAGAGGAGGGCGTCAGCCGGAAGGGCTCGGATCCGACGGCCGCCAGCCACTATGTGACCTACCCCAAGCTGCAGCTGGCGGGCCAGCTCCGCAGCGCCAAGGGCGGTGCCACGCTGGTCACGGGGCTCGGGTGGATGGATCACGAGTGGAGCAGCAATCAACTCGACAAGGATCAGGTGGGCTGGGACTGGGCCGGTATCCAGCTCCATGACGGCCGGAGCCTCATGGCCTATCGCCTCCGCAAGGGGGATGGTTCCCAGGATCCCTGGTCCAGCGCCACCCTGGTCGATGCGCGGGGGCAGGTGACGGCCCGCACGCGGGCCTTCCGGATGGCACCCAAGGGCACCTGGCGGAGCCCCCGTTCCGGGGCCGCCTACCCCCTTCCCCTGGAGGTTTCGGCCTTCGGCGAGACCTGGATCCTGGAGCCCCTGGTGCCGGATCAGGAGCTGAGCGCCGACCGCCCCGGGGGGATCACCTACTGGGAGGGCGCCTGCCGAGTGCGGGATGCGGCCGGCGTGGAACGCGGCCGGGCCTACGTGGAACTAACGGGTTACGCCCACAGCCTGAAGGGCCGCTTTTAACCGCCAGTCGCCGAAACAGGAAGGGGGCGTCCCCCCCGGGCCGCCCCCTCGTTGAGACTCCCCCCCAGGGGTCTCCCTTAGATCGCGATGCCGCCCTCGGGCACGACCACGCCGGAGAGCATGGCGGCCTTGGGGTTCACGAGCAGCCGTCCGCCGGTGCCGGTACCGACCGCCACGACGGCACCCTGCTTCACGCCGGCTTCGGTGGTGGCCACGACGGGCACCTTGGCGCCAGCCATGCGCTGGATGAGGAAGGTGGCGGCGGGGCTTCCGTCGCCCGCGATGCGGTCCCCAGCGATGAGCACGACCACGTCAGGCTTCTGGCCGGCGAGGGTGCCCAGGGCCTTGCCCATGTCCTGGGGGCCCTTCACGTCGATGAGGGTGATCTTCATGCCGCTGGCGGCACTGGCGAGCACCTGCACATTGCCTTTGCTCGTGCCCTGATCGCACACGACGGCAACGTTGTGCTTGTCAGGCCAGGTCTTCTTGACGGCCGCGATGAGCGCGTCGTATTCACCGGCGAACGCGGAAGCGGAGGCCGCGGAAAGCATGAGAACCAGGGAAGCAAGTCGGCGCATGAAATCTCCTTCCCTTCCCTTTTCGGCCGCATGAGCCAAAACTTTACAAATATATATTCTCGTTTTTTTCAGATCGGAGTGCCGCCTTCAGGCACTGCCACGCCCACGGCAGCGGCCGCCTTCGGGTTGACCAGCATCTTGCCGCCGGTGCCAGGTCCCACACCGACCACGGCCCCCTGCTTGACCCCCGCCTCAGTGGTGGCCGTCACGGGCACCTTGGCCCCCGCCATGCGCTGGATCAGGAAGGTCGCCGCCGGACTGCCATCACCCGCGACCCGATCCCCGGCGATGAGCACCACCACGTCGGGCTTCTGGCCGGAGAGGGTGCCCAGGGCCTTGCCCATATCCTGGGGACCCTTCACGTCCACGAGCATGATCTTCATGCCGCCCGCGGCTCCGGCCAATGCCGCCACGGAGGCCTTGCTGTTCGCCTGATCGCAGACGATGGCGATGTGGATCTTCTCGGGCCAGGCCTTCCGGATGGCCGCCACCAAGGCGTCATAGTCCCCGGCGAAGGAGGGAAGGGCGGCCAGGAGCAGAACAGGGAGAGACCGAAGACGCATGAGAATTCCTCCATGCCTCGTATCGGCACGAAGAGCCCACCCCTGAATCCGTGGATATCTCCCCGGAATTTGACTAGCTCATGACCCCCGCGATGCAGGCGGAAAGGAAATTCGCGATGGTGCCCGCCAGCATGGCCCGCAGGCCGAGCCGCGCCAGATCTCCCCGGCGTTCCGGCACGAGGGCTCCGATGCCGCCCACCTGGATGGCGATGGAGCTGAAGTTGGCGAAGCCGCAGAGGGCGAAGGTGGAGATAAGCTTCGCCTTGGCGCTGAGCTGCGGCATGGCGCCCAGATCCAGGAAGGCCACGAACTCGTTCACCACCATGCGCTTGCCGAGCAGCGAGCCGATTTGGCCGGATTCGCTCCAGGGCACGCCCATGATGAAGGCGAAGGGTTTGAAGAGCACCCCCAGGATCGTCTCCAGGCTGATGCCCAGGGCGCCCGTGAGCACGCCGTTGATCAGGGCCACGAGCGCGATGAAGGCGATGAGCATCACGCCCACGTTGAAGGCCAGCTGTCCGCCCTCGAAGGCGCCGCGGGCGGCGGCATCCAGGATGTTGGCGTCGTGGTTGGGGATGTCCACGTGGATGGCGCCGCTCGTTTCCGGGGTCCCCGTCTCGGGTTCCAGGAGCTTCGCCATCATCACGGCGCCGGGGGCCGTCATGATCACGGCCGTGAGCAGGTGGACGATGTCCACGTGGGCCACCTGCACGTAGGCCACCATGATGCTGCCGCTCACGTGGGCCATGCCCGCCGTCATGATCACCATGAGTTCGCTGCGGGTCATGCGGGCGAGGAAGGGGCGGATGGTGAGGGGCGCTTCCGTCTGGCCCATGAGGATGCTGGCCGCCACGGACACGCTCTCGGCACCACTCACCTTGAGGAAGCGGCCCATGGCCCGGGCGGAGGCGCTGACCACCCACTGCATCACGCCCAGGTAATAGAGGATCGCGAAGAGGCTCGCCACGAAAATGATCGTGGGCAGCACCACGAAGGCGAAGACGAACAGGGCGGGCCCCTTGGGATCCGCGAGGCCGCCGAAGACGAAGGAGGCTCCCTTGGCCCCGAAGGCCATCAGGTTCTCCACCACCACCCGCATCCGCTCGAAGGAATGGCCGATCAGGTTGCCCCGGAGGAGCCCCAGCACGATCAAGCCGAAGAGCGTCCAGTTCAGCCGCTTGTCCTCCACCTTGGCGAAGTGCCTCAGCAGCATGGGGGTGAACATCAGCGCCAGCACCACCCATCCGAAGCCCTTGGGGAAGGGGAGGAAGGCGAGGGCGTGGGAGAGCTGATCCCCCTTCAGCACCACCGCCGCGAAGATCCACTGGAGTGCGAGTCCCCAGCCGATGGTCTTCCAGTGGATGTCCTTCCGGGAGTTCGAAAGGGCGTAACCGATGAGCAGAAAGGCCCCCATGCCGAGGAGCCCCATCCAGCGTTCCATGATCTCTCCTAGAGTTCGGCGTTGAGGCGTTCGACGGCGGCTTCCATGTGGAAGCGCGCCCGACCCAGGATGCCGTCGCCGGACATCACGAGTACGAGGGTGCACTGTTCCTTGGCGCCCATCATGACGATCCAGTGCTGGTCCGTGGCGAAGCAGAGCTGCTTCACCTCGCCTCGGTCGAATTCGTCCACCGCCTGTTGCAAGTGACGCTTCACCACGTGCTGGTAGGCGCCCAGGAGCTGCAGGGCCTCGTTGGAGAGCTGCACCGTGCGGCTGGCCACCGCTTCGCCATCCCGGTCGTTGAACGTGGCGGCAAGGGATTCCGGGATGTGGGAGATCAGATCATCCAGGATCTGCTGGAACATGCGCACTCCGGGGCTGGTGGGGTTCAGGATGCCATGGATTGAATTAGATGCCCCTCACAGCTTGGAGCGCCCAGGTGCCCACCAAGAACACGAAGGCCAATCCCCGGGCCCAGGGGGACTGGGGCAGCTCCGGGTAGGGCTCGTCCCGGTAGGCCCGGGCCGCATCCCAGAGGGCCGCCACTGGCAGAAGGAATAGCAGCAGGGTGGCGACGGGATGCCAGTGGATGGCTCCCCGCCAGTCGCCCGCACCCAGGGCCAGGGCCCACCGCGTGAGGCCACAGGTGGCGCAGGGCAGGCCCGTGATCGCCTTCAGCGGGCAGGCGGGGAGGGGAAGGAAGCCGAGCGCGTGGAGACGCACTCCCCCCCAGCCGAGGGCGAGCCCCAGCCCTCCGGCCACCGCCACCCAGGGAATCCGCCGGGCCCTCACACGCCCCCCGCCAACGCGGCCATCAGGGTCAACGCGCTGAGCCAGGCGAGGCCCAGCGCGCAGCAGCCCACCAGGGCCAGGTGCAGCCCCGTGGCAGCCACCCCCTTCCAGGCCGGGCATCCATGGCGCGCGGCCAGGGCGAAGCCCCGCAGGCCCCAGAACCACAGGTTGACCAGGGCCAGAGGCAGGGAGAGGAGCAGCCCGACCCCGGGGATCAACCCCAGGAGGCCCACCAGCGCGCCCACCGTCCCCACCGTGAGCGCCTCGGCCTCCGCCTCGAGCGAAGCGCGGAAGCCCCGGTTTGATTTGAGCCCGCCCAGCATCCAGAGGCAGCCGTGGTCCCACACCGCATGGTGGAGCCAGGCGCCCAAGAGCATCAGCGGCGCTGCGATCAGCAACCACGGCCAGGCCTGGGCCAAGGAAGGCAGGGCCGGAATCTGGGTCAAGAGCGCCTTCAGATCCGCGGGGTCCAATCCCCGCTCCCGGGCCAGCGCCTGAAGCGGAGGCTCCATGAGCGCCGGCACCCGTTTCAGGAGCGACCCGAGGGACCACCAGCCCAACAGCCCTTCCACGCAGGCCAGGGGGAGCCGCCACCGGAGCATCCGGCCCAACCCCACGCTCAAGGGCGGCGGTGCCGCCGCCCAGCGGGGGAAGGCCTCCCAGGGCCGGAGCGCCGCCGCCAGCAGCTCCCCCATCAGGAGGCTCCGGGCGCCGCCGCGCCCATCATCACCGGCGCCAGGCAGGCCCCGAGGCAGCAGCCCAGGATCACCCAGGGCAGGAAGATCGCAAGCACCCCTTTCCAGGGTTTGAGGCCATGGGCGTGGCCCAGCACCATGCCTTGGAAGGTCAGGATGCCCAGGGCCAGGGCGAAGCCGAACAGCTGGTGGATGGGGAGGATGCCCTTGGGCAGGAGCACGCCAAAGGCGCTGAGGAAGGCCACCCAGGCGGTGGCTCCTCCCACGTAGAGCAGGGATCGGTAGGTGGTCTCCAGCCCCCGCTTTTCCTCCAACCCCTTCACCATCCACAGGCCCAGATGGGCCAGCAGTCCGGCGATGAGCATCCCGATGGCGAAGGTGAGGGGGGCCAAGGCCACGCCCGCCCACATGATCACCTTGGTGAAGCCCAGCTGCTCCGGAGCCGGCGGCGGGGGGGTCGGAAGGTGGAGGGCCTTGAAAAGCCAGGCGTTGGCGGAACCATCCAAGGGTGTGAAGGCCGCCGTCAGGGCCTGAGCCGCCCATTGGAAGGGCAGGCCGGCCAACGCGAAGAAGCCGATGCTCGAGCCGACGGCCTTCGAGCGGGAGATGCGCCGACCGGCATCCTCCGGATTGGCGAGAATGAGCCGGGCCGTCGCCAGCGCCCGGGCGAAGGCTCCGCCTTGGGTCCGATCCTCCCAGGGCAGACCCATCCCGGCGGGATCGGGGGCGGGAGGCGCTTCCAGCGGGGCTTCAGGGGCTTGATACGGGTTCTCTTCCATCACTTCCTCATGAATTGCTGTTCGAATTCCCGCACGGCGACGGCATCGCCTCCCTGGTTCAGGGGACCCACGAAATCCAGCGGCCTGATCTCCGCGAACTCCCCAAAGCCGGCGATGTTCGAAGTGACGTACTCGATGAACTGCTCTTGCCGCCCCTTGAGGAAGCCGAGAAAGGGCCGTGCCGCGAAACCGAGCAGGGAGGAATCCAGCTGCGTCCAGCTCTGGAGGTGGCTCACGTAGCGACCCTGTTCCTCCCAGTAGCGGTAGGAGGCGATCATCCGCGCCCGGACATCGAAGGGGTTCTTCAATCGGCCCGATTCCACGAGCCCCTCCACGTAGTAAATGCGATGGCCCGGCCGCTGGTAGATGGGCCACAGGGAGGCCTTCAGCCCCCGACCGTCATCCAGGGACCAGGAGCCATCCTGATGGGTGAAGGCCGAGAAGTCAGGCACGAAGCCACATCCCCGCCACATGGCCACCCCCATCCGCGGGTGGTCGAAGATGCGCTCCATGGTCCCCACGCGGACCCTCCGGGGCTGGGTCCGCGCCTGGAACGAGAAATGGGCCTTGGCCACCACCTCGCGCGCATCCAGGCGGAACGAGGCCTTCAGCTGGTCGAAGGGGATCGGTTCGGGGCGGGACTGCGCGAAAAGGGGCGCCGCGAGCAGGAATGCAGGGCCCAGGAATGAGGCGAGGGGACGAAGGGGCATATGTGAACGCTAACGAAGGCGGGAGGCTCCTACCAGCCCCGGATTCACACCCGGGCCTCGGTGGACGATGAGTCGGATCGGATGAGCATCCTGGTACAAAATGCGCCCCTCACCCCGCTGGATGAGCTGCGGGCTCACCTGGCGCGCCATTCCGAAGAGGGGGCCTGGACCGTCCACCTTCATCATCTACTTCAACGATTGCAGCAGATGTCGCTTCCGGAGTTGGGTTCCCGATTGCTCAAGCCGACCTCCAGCAAGCCCCTGAAAAAGGCCATACTCGCCCTCACCTCCAAGTTCGATTGGCCGGAGTGGGTGCCCTTCCTCCACAAGGCCCTGCTGACGGAGCCCGACCTGGGCCTCTTCGACGAGGGCTGCGTCGCCCTGGGACGCATCGCCACCCGGGATGCCTTCGAGGCCCTGCAGGACATCCAGGAGCACCGCCCCGATCCGGATCGCCGGCTCATCCTCCACCGGGAGCTGGCGGGGCTGGAACCCACCCAACCCCTCTCCTTCTACCTGGGCCGCCTGGCCGAGGGGGAAGGCAATCCCCGACTCGCCCACCAGGGTGGCCGCTTCCTCTCGGTCCAGGCCAGTCCCGCGGATCTGCCCGCCCTCGTGGAGGCCTACCAGGCGGGCGACCCCCTTTCCTCCAAGCTCGCCCTCAGGGCCATCGCGGGGCTTCCGGGCGGCGCGGCGGGCGAATTCCTGGCCCGCCTCTTCGAACAGCTCCAGCGGCACCTCCAGGACTACCTGGATCTGGAAGACCTCATCACGCGGGTTCAACCCCTCCAGCGGACCCATGCCCGGGAGGAACTCGCCAAGGCCTATACGGATCGCCTCCACGAACGCTGCCCGGAGGAATCCGCCGCCCTGCTCCAGGCCATCGGGGAGGAGAACGCCAACCCGGGGCAGTTGCTCGATCACATGGCGCCCCATGTCGAAGGCCACCTCGAAGGGTTCCTCGCGGAGGGGCTGCAGGTGCTGGTGGAGGGCAAGGTCGCCCGGTTCACGGCCCTGCTCACGGAGCGCCTGGAGGAATCCCACCGCCAGCAGGGCCTCCTCGCCACCAACCTCGATCTCGTCGCCATGGGCCTCCACCGTCAGGTGATGGCCGGATACCTCCCCGCCACGCGCGCCGTGCCGCTGCTGGCGGCGGCGCTGCGGCGGTTCTCCCGGCAGGACGGGATCGCCTTCGCCTTCTGTTGGCTGGTGGAGCCTGCCGACACGGAGTCCCTCGCCTTGGTGAGGGCCGAACAGGATCCCAAACGGCGCATGTTCCTCCTGGACAACCTGGGCACCCGGGAAGATGACGATCTCACTCCGTTCTTCCTGCAGATGCTGGAGGATCCCATCGTGGAGGTGGGCCAGCGGGCCATCCACCAGCTGGGAAAGCTGCCTTCCGCCTTCCCGGTCGTGATGGAGCGCTTCCAATCCGGTCAGCCCGATCAGATCCGCCTCGCCCTGAGGATCTTCGGTGAGAACCGCACCCGAGCGGCCGCGGAGGTGCTCACCCAGTTCGTCTCCGACGATGAGCGGGATGAACTCCTGATCGAGGCCGTGGAAGCCCTCGGCACCATCCAATACCCCCCAGCCGCCAAGCCGCTGCTGGAGCTGCTCCACGATGGCAAGCCCGCCCGGCTCCAGCTCGTGCTGGCCCGTTCCCTCGGCGCCATGCACACCCCCGAGGCCGCCCTCGGCCTCCTCGCCAAGGCCCCGGGACTCAAGCTCCCCCAGGTGCTCATCCTCTGCCTCGAGGGCCTGTTGGCGACCTTCCAGGGCTTCGAAAACCCCGTGCCCGAGGAAGCCCTTCCCGCTCTGGACCAACTGCTCACCCGCTGCCTGGACGAGCGGGAAGGAGAGGGCATCCAGCTCCGCGCCATCCTCGCCACCCAGGGCCTCTTCTGCTTCGACCAGGGCCTCTATGCCAAGTGGAAGGATCGCTTCTCGGACGTGCTTTTCGATCTGCGGACCAAGACCAACTGGGATCGCGACACCAACGAGAAGGTGGCCGCCGTCGTCAAGGAACTGGGCCAGCGCTCCGCCGCCCTGAACCTCATCGCCAGCAAGGAAGAGGCCATGCGGTCGGCCATCCGGGGCATCCCCGAGAAGGGCCCCTCCCGGGCGGAGATGCTGCTCGCCCTCCGGGAGAAGTTCTCGGATCCCGACCTCATCCTCCGCCCCCAGATGGCGCTGGAAGTGGCCGCTTGGGTCCACGAAGAGCTCAAGCGCCCAGCCTCGGATTGGCGCGAGGTGGCCAGGCTCTGCGAGATCGGCAGCTACACCCATCAGGATTCCCTCATCGCCCCCATCCGCGAGCACCTGCTCTACGCCACGGGCCTGGGCCTTCGCAGCGCCACCCGGGACGCGCTCCTCCGCCTGGGCGTGCCCGAGGAAGACCATCACAAGCACCCCCCCTTCCAATCCATCCTCCTCCTGGAGCCCTCCGCTTTTTTCCGGAAGAAGACCCGCGGCTCCCTGGAGCCCACCTGGAAGGTGAGGGAGGCGGGAGGGCGGGAAGAGGCCGAGGCGCTGCTCAAGGAAGCCTCTGCGGATCTCCTCATCACCGAACTGCAGGACGCGGGAGGGGATCTGCGTCCCTGGATCGAGGCCCAGTGGGAGACCCGGCGCGTCCGGCAGGTGCTGCTGGCCTGTGCTTCCCGGGATGTCGCCGCCTTCCTGGAACATCCTTGGGTGCTGGGCGTGCTCAATAAGCCCTTCAGCCCCGAGGCCCTCCTCAAGGCCCTCGAGCCCTGAGAGGGTGGGGCCGAAGTCCGCTATCATCAGCGGCAATCCCATGAGGCCCGCATGATCCCCACCCCCGCTCGGCTGCGACTGCCCGCCCTGCTCCTGTGTGCCGCCAGCGCGCAGGCCCCGGCGATGGCATCGATCGAGGTCCCGCCCCAGGATGGCGAGCTGGCCGAACGCCTCCTTCGGAGCGGGGAACGGGCCTATGTCGCCAAGAGCTACAAAGAGGCCCTGGACACGTGGAATCAGCTCCTCCAGAGCGCGCCCAAGACCGACCAGGCCGCCCAGGCCCTGCTGCTGCTCGCCCGTCATCAGGTGGTCGTGGAGCTCAAACCGGAGGCCGCCCTTCCCCTCCTGGACCGGCTGAAGGCCGAGTTCATCAAGAGCAGCGCGGCCCCCGAGGGCCTGGTGCTGCGGGGCGAGATCCTCGCCCGGATGGCCCGCAAACCCAGCGACTTGAAGGATGCCATCGCCGAGTTCAACCGCGTGCTGGACCTCTTCCCGGATCACGCCGCCGGTGCGGATGCCCTCGCCGGGCTCGGTCGGGCCGCCCGGGATCAGGGCCAGTGGGGCCTCGCCCTCGGCCGCTTCACCGAGGCCTACCGCACAGCCCCCGATGGGCCGGGCGCCTGCCGGAGCCTTCTGGAGGCCGCCGAGATCCTGGACGTGCAAGGCGACCTGAACGGCTGCCTTCGCCTGCTCCAGCGGATCCGCACCACCGCCCCCCAGAGCCCCGAGGCCCAGGAAGCCGCCTGGCGCATCCTCGTCCGCGTGCGCCACCGCATTCAGAAGCCCCCGCTGAAGCTGGAGGGGCCCTGGCCCGCCGGGAAGGTGAAATGGCTGAAAACCCCCACGCTCCTGGCCACGACGGCCGAGGGGTTGCCCGTGGTCTTCCAGTACGACCTCGATCGGGCCTTTCTCATCCGCGAGGGTGAGGCCCAGCCCCTCGGCACGGCCCCGGTCCCCGGAACCCGCGCCATGGCCCTCGGCGCGGATGATTCCCTCGTGCTCGTCTCCACCAAGACGGGTGTCTCCCGCACGGGTGGATCCACCCCCCTGCCCCCCTTGATCGGCGCTCCCACCGGCGCCTTCCTGGATCGCTGGGGCACCCTCTGGGTTTCGGACGCGAAGAATGCCGGGCTCCTCCTCGTGGGCGCCGATGGCACCACCCGATCGCTGCCCACGCCCGCGGCGGTGGCCCTCGCGGCCCATCCGGCAGGGGGGGCCGTACTGGCCTCCGACGGCAACCGGGCCCTCCTCGTCGTGAACCCCGAGGGGCAGACCCTACTCTCCATCCCCTACGGCAAGGACCTCCCGACGGCCTTCAAGAACGTGGTCGCCCTGGCCACCGATGGGGCGGGCCACATCGCCGCCCTCGTGGATGGGGGGGATTTCGGGGAGGGCGTCGTGGTCTACGGCCCGGATGGAGCCCTCCTGCGGCAGGCCACCTTCAAAGCCCTGGGAATCAGCGGCCGGATCACCTCCCTGGCCCTGGATCGGCAGGGCGGCATCCTCATCTGCGACCGCCGCAACGACACCCTCCTCCGGTTGAACTGACATGCGATTGCATCCCTTGCGCTGCCTCCCCGCCCTGATCCTCGTCGCCGCTCCCGCCCCGGAAGCCGCCGCTCAGGATCCCGCCCTCAAGGACACCTTCCTCCAGGCCAAGGCCCTGTGGAGCACCCAGGGCAACCGGGAGGAGGCCGCGGGCCGCTTCGAGAAGGTGATCGAGGCCCTGGCCCCCAAGGCCGCCGCGCTTCCGCCCGAATGGGTGCAGGTGCTTTCAGAGTCGTACAACTGGCTGGCGGTGCTGGATGACCGCAGCCCCCAGACCCGCTCGCGGGCCCGGGCCCGCTTCGAGGCCCTCATCGCCTTGAACCCCGACTTCGAGGTGGATCGCGGCATCACCTCCTCGAAGCTCTCGGCGATGTACGACACCCTGAAATCCGAGAAGCTCGCCTCCCTCAGGCTCTCCTACGCCCCCGAGGGGGGGACCCTGACGGTGGATGGCAGGCCCTCGGCCCTGCTCCCCCGGAAGTTCCTCCCCTACGGAACCCACAAGCTCAGCTACGCGAAACCGGGCCACGCCTCCTTCGAGACCGTCGTGGAGCTGGGCCCCCGCGAGGCCAAAGCCCTCGAATTCAAGCTCACCCGCACCTCCTCCACCCTGACGCTGTTCGTGAATCCCAGCGGCGCCGAGGTGCTCCTGGATGGCCGGGCCCTGGGCCACACCAAGGGGGCCGCAGGCCCCGAGTCCACCGCCCTGGCGGCCAAGGCGAACCTCCGCCCCGAGGATCTGAGCGAGGGCTTCGTCGTGGGGGATCTCAAACCCGGCGAACACACCCTGGAGATCCGCGCCTCCTGCTTCCGCCCCAAGCTGCTGAAGGTGGGCCGGGAGCTCACGGAACCCATGGCGGATCATCTGCTGGAACCCGTAAAGCTGGAAGCTTCCAAGGGCCTTCTCACCGTGCAAAGCCCCTGGGAGGGCGGCGAGCTGTTCCTCAACGGCCAGAGCTACGGCAGCCTGCCCGTGGACAAAGCTCCCGTCTGCTCGGGAACCTACGACCTGCTCGTTCGATTCCCCAGCGGGGGCTACAGCTCCCGAGTGGAGGTCCTCGAGGGCAAGCCCCTCTCCCTCGAAGCCCGGCCCCGGCCCCGCCTCGCCTTCGTGGGGCTGGAGGGAACCCAGGATTTTACGGGGAGGGCCCGCCTCCTGAGCCTCCTGTCGAGCCTGGGCGACAAGGTTCACTCCGTGGCCTACCTTCCCAGCCGGCCCGGTGAATCCGCCAAGGATGCGCTGGCCCGGCTCCGGGCGGGCCGGGAGGCGGAGCTTTTCCTCCTCGCCAGTCCCGTGCCCGACAAGGTGATCCACCAGGTGGCACTCCAGATCTCCACCTTCGAAGGGGAGGAAGAGCGCCTCGTGGTCAAGCCCCTGGAAGCGGATCCGCTTGGGGGCCTCATCCAACGGCTGAATGCCCTGCCCCCCCTCTCCGAGCCCAGCCTGGGCATCTCCCTCGTGGATCTCCGTGGGGAAGCCCCCCTGGTGCTCTCCGCTGACCCCATGGCCCTGAAGGCTGGTGTCATCGCGGGGCGCAGCCTCACGGCCCTGAACGGCAAGCCGGTGACCGGGGTACTCGCGTTCCGGCAAGCCCTGGCGGAAACGAAGGCCGACAAGGCGTCGATCACCCAGGGCGCAGCTCCCCTTCCGCTGGGGATTACCCGGGAAGCCCTCGAGATCCCCCTGACCTCCTCCCGATACGTCTATCCCTTCCTGCTCAGCCATCTCCGCCTGCAGCTCCTGGGGGCCCGGGGGGAGGAGGCCGCCCAACTGAAGCTGAATCTCGCGCTGGCCCTCATGCATTTCCGCAAGTTCGACAAGGCCCTCGAGCTCCTCCGAGACACCCGCCTCGCAGCCACGCGAGGGGTGAGCCAGGGCACCTTGGACTACTACACCGGGGTCTGCTTCCTCAAGCTGGGCGGTGTCTACATCAGCGAGGCCGCCCAGGCCTTCCGCGCCGCCTTGAAGGCCAAGGACGCCACCCTCTTCGGCCCTGACGGGCCCCTGGTAGCCCCCCTCGCCAAGGCCGCCCTCGACGAACTCAAACTCTGATCCCGCCCATTCAAGGAGATCCCATGACCCCGTTCCAGCAGTCCCAGCGCGGTGAAGGCAAGGTCGGTTGCATCCTCACCTTCCTCGTGATCGCCGTCGTCTGCGCCGTGGCCTTTAAGGTGGCGCCCATCTACTACGCGAACATGGAGCTCCTCGACAAGGCGGATCTGGTGGCGACGATGGGGAGCCGCGTTCCCGCCGAGCAGGTGGAATCCGAGGTGCGCGCCAAGGCCAAGGAGTTGGATATCCCCGAGGCCCTGAAGCCCGGTGCCATCAAGGTCACCAAGGTGGTCACGGGGGAATCGGGCGTCTGCAAGATCGTGCTGAACTACAAACGCAAAGTGGACCTCTACGGGTTCACCACCATCGAGATCAAGCAGGACAAGGTCATCGAAAAAACCATCTACACCAATTTCTGAGCCATGCGCCGCACCCTCCTCCTCCTGGGTTTCCTGGGGGCCCGCCTGGGCGCCCAGGAGGCCCCTTTCCAGGAAGATGAGCCCAGCCCCTGGATCCCGGCCTGGGAGTTCAAGGCCCAGCGGGAGCATTTCCGCCTCCGCACCGAGGAGATCTGGCGCACCCGGAGCCAGCTCCGGCTGAAGTGGAAGATCGAGGGAGAAGGTCCCTTTTCCCTGGAACTGGGCAGCGCCCATGCCCTGGGCACGGATCGCAACGCCACCAACCTCCCCTGGTTCGATGACAGCGCCTCCCGCGGCACCTGGCTCGATGTGGCGGCCCTGCGGTGGAGGCACCTGGGGTCCTCCACCAAGGCCACCGTGGAGGCGGGCCTCGTGGAAAGCCCCCTGCTGCTCTCCGAAGCCGCCTGGGATCCGATCCTCCGGGTCATCGGAGCCGGCGGGCAGGTCGCTTGGGTGGGGGACGGGCTCGTCGAGGAGGCCAGCCTCCGCGCGGTGGCGGGCCAAGTCCGCCTCATCGCCGGCGGGCGGGTCGGGATCAAGGGGGCCCAAGGCGTCCTTCGCCTGGCCACGGGCCCGATCCAGTGGACCACCTTCCTGGGCGCCCTGGACCTGGAGCCCCGTCAGGCGGACGCCCCGGGGTTCCTGCGCCAGAATCCAGGTGCGGCCTCCAGCGGCGGCGGTGGGTATGGCACCGGCGCGGGCTATGCCACGCTGACCTTCAAGTACACCTTCTATGGCCTCGGGGTGGGCTCACAGGGGCCCTTCCCCTTCGACCTGAAGGCCCAGCGCCTCGTCCACCGGGAGACGAAGCAGGTGGGTGAGGAATTCCAGGCCTGGGTGGGCAGCCCCCGGCGAACCTGGTGGCCCCAGGCGGGCTACGTGCGTCAGCGCCTGGATCCCTACGGGGCCCTCGCCTCCGTGAACGGGGACCAGTGGTGGTTCCACGCCAACGCGGACGGCCAGCGTTATGCCCTCGCCCTCAACCTCCCGCGGCGGTGGCGGCTGGAAGCCAGCGTGGTGGACCAAGTCCGGCGGGGCACGACCTTCGTGGTGAGGCGAGGAGTCCTCGGGGTGCTCAAGCGCTTCTGAGGCTTGAATCCCATGGCGACCCCATTAGGCTGGGTCCATGCCCCTGTCACTGCCACGAGACACCCGCTCCGGGTCTCCCCTGCGGTCCATCCCGATTCCGGGTTCCAAGTCCGTCACCAACCGCGCGCTCCTCCTGGCGGGTCTGGCTCCGGGCCAATCCCGGCTGGCGGGCGGCCTCGAGGCGGAGGACACGCGGTGGATGCGCGAGGCGCTCGTGGCCTGCGGCATCCGGATCACGGAGCAAGCCGGCGCCTGGGTGGTGGCCGGGGGGTCGCCCCCGGCGCCCTCCCAGCCGCTCTGGCTCGGCGCCTCGGGCACCTCGCTCCGCTTCCTGCTGCCCTGGCTCGCACTAGCCGCACTAACGCCGGTGGAACTCCACGGCGATGCCCGCCTCTTCGAGCGCCCCCTCGACCCCCTGCTCGACCCCCTCCAAGCCCTCGGGGCTCGGGTGTCCCGCACCGACCATGGGCTTCGCATCCTGCCCGCCCCGGCTCCCGCGGCCCCGGTCCGCCTCCAGGTGGATGCCTCGCTCAGTAGCCAGTTCCTCACCGGCCTGGCCCTCGCCCTCGCCGGGTCGCCTCAGGGCGGCACCCTCACCTGGACGGCCACCAGCAGCCCCACCTACTTGGAACTCACGAACACCTGGCTCCACCGCTTCGGCTGTGACGCCCGCCTGGACGCGACCTCCTGGCAGATCCCCGGGGGGGCGCTGCACCCCCTCCACGCTCGCCTTCCCGGCGACTGGAGCGGCGCCGCCGCCTTTTACGCCGCGGCCGCCCTCACGGGCCGGGAGATCACGCTGGGGCCCTGGGATCCCGGGGATCCCCAAGGGGACCGGGCCCTCCTGCAGATCCTCGCCCACGCCGGCGCGCAGGTCGAGGTGCGGAAGGATCCCGCGGGGGACGAGCACATCACGCTGCGGGGCCCGCTGGGGCGCGGACTCATCGCCGACCTGGAGGCCTGCCCGGATCTCGGGCCCGTGCTCGCCGCCGTCGCCGCCTGCGCGCCGGGGCCCAGCCTGCTCACGGGCCTCCACACCCTGCCCCTGAAGGAGTGCGACCGCCTGGACGCCAGCGCCGAGCTGGTGCGGTGGTTCGGGGGCCGGGCCGAGGTGGAGGGCGATCACACCCTGCGGATCACGCCCGGGAACACCCCGTCCTCCCGCGCACCCTTCGACCCGCGCAACGACCATCGGATGGCCTTTGCCGCCGCCGTGGGCGCCCTCGTCCACGGCGGTGAGCTCCTGCATCCCGGTTGCGTGGCCAAGACCTTCCCCCACTTCTGGGAATCCTGGGCGGAGATGCTGGGATGAGGGCCGCCTGGCTCGGCTCCTGGAAGGCCCCCTGGGGCCTCGGGCGCGGACGCCGCTGGGGGGATCTGCCCTGGGCCCTCTCGGCGCTGGGCCAGGCCTGGCTCATGGGAGGGCAGGAGGGGCGGTGGCCCCGCGTGGATTGGGAGGCCCGCCTGCCCTTCGGACCGCGGCCCTCCGGGGAGGTCCGAAGCTGGGGGCGCCGCCCCGAGGCCGCCTGGGTGGCCCTGCTGCGCCATGGCCGCGCCCAGGCCAACCCCCTGGCCGAGGGCGAGGACGACTCCCCTTGCCTGCACCGGGCCTGGGAGGGCCTCCTCGAAGGTGACGCCCTGCCCCTGCTGTGCCTGGGAACCGCCCTCCTGGATCGCCGCACGCGGGCTGCCTGGATCCCGCTGCTGGGCGCGGTGGAGCCCGACGGGACGCTGCGCCTCCCCCCCTTCCTCGAGCCCCTCGTGCCCTCCGCATTCCGCCCCCTCCCGCCGGGCTGGTGGGAGGATCTGCTGGGGCGCATGGATTCCGAAGGCCGCCTGCTGCCCCTGGGTCCACCCCATCCCGCCATCGGACAGATCGACCTCGGGCTTCTGGAGCCCTTCAGTCTTCCGGAGGCGCCAGCCATCCTCGGAGCGCACCCGGGCCTCGGCCGCCAAGTAGCACCCGGACATTGGATGCTGGCCCCCTTCCTGCGTGGCTGGGGGCGGGGCTGGGGGCCCACCCCCGAGGTGCTGGCCCACCTGGTACCGGCCGGGCTGGCCCATGGGGATGCCCCCGAGCCCGGCCTGGACTTGCTGCTTCAGGGCAAGATCCCCTCCGCACCCTGGGAGGGGTGGATGGAAGCCCTCCATTCCGAGTTCGGCGCCCGGGCCCCCTTCGCCCTGCCGGCCCGCACGGGGCACCCCACCTGGGACCGCCTCCGCGCCTATTGGGGCGGCTCCTTGCCCAAGGCGGCGACGCCGGGTTATCCCCTCGGCACCGATCCCCACCCCTGCGCGGATCCCTTCCACTGGCTCGCCGCCGGGCAACACCACCTCCGGCTCCAGGAGCCCGGCCCCGCCCACGATCACTTCGGCCGGGCCCATGCCCACTTCCTCTCGCAGCGCGCCCGCACCTGGGCGGAGCGCGCGGCCCAGCTCGCGGGCGCTTGTGCCCTGGAGCTCGGCGACCTCGTCACCCATGAGCGGTGGCATCGGCTCTCGGGCAGATCGGCCCCCGCCCAACTCCGCCTGGAAACGGGCCGGGCCCTCACCCACCCCGAGGGGGCCCCCGGTGCCCTCGAGGCGGCTCGCGCCCTCCTGCGCAAGGACCCCCGCCACCCCCAGGCCTGGGCCTTCCTCGGCGATCACGGGTTGGCCTCGCGGGACAGGTCCCTCGTCGAGGAGGCCCTGGCTCAGGTTCGGGATCCTGCCCGGCGGTCCCTCTACGAAGCTTTCCTGTCGGCGGAGCTGCCGCCCAGCCCCGGCGAGCCCTCCACGCCGGAAACCCGGATCCAGTGGGCCCGCCTCGCCTTCCGCGCCGGCCGGTGGACGGCGGAGCAGGTCTTCGGGACCTTCGAGGCCTGCGCCAACCGGCTGCTCCATCTGGAGGTGGGGCTGGAGGTGCTGGAGGCGGATCCCGAGGCTCGCACTCCCCAGCGCCTGCTGCAGCTCCAATCCATCGCCAAGCGGGCCGGGGCCGAGCCCGCCTTCCTGCGGCTCTGCTCCTTCTGGCCCCGGCTCCCTGCTTGGCCCGAGGAGCCCGAACCCATCCTGGCCCGGGCCCAGGCGCTCCTGAGGGGCTCCGGGTTGCCCATCCGCGTCATCTGGGGCGAGCTCAGCCCCCAGGTGCTGGGCGCGGGCGAGGCGCCGCCCGAGGGCCTCATCGAGATGGCCTTCCGGGATCAGGAACTTCCTCCCCTGCAGGTGGGTGGGCGCGTATGGATCTCCCACCGCCTCACCTGGGAGGGCGCCGCTGTCGGCGTGGTGCTCGTGGGGCTGGACCCGGCCGAAGACCTGCACCTGCCACCGTGGCTACCCCTGCTCGCGCCCTGGGTGGCCCGGCTCGCGGCCCAACCCGCCGAGGCGGAGGCCACCCGCGTGGAGGGCCAGCTCCTCCTGACGGATGGCAGCGAGCCCATGGCCTCGCTCCTGAAGACCCTCAACCAGGTGGCGCCCTCCCGGCTTCCGGTCGTGCTGCTGGGCCCCAGCGGCACGGGCAAGGAGCTGGCGGCCCGGGAGATCCACCAGCGCAGCGGCCGCACCGGGAAATGGGTGCCCGTGAACTGCGCGGCCTACGCCGAGGGCGTGCTCGAAAGCGAGCTCTTCGGCCACGTCAAAGGGGCCTATACGGGCGCCAGCCGGGATCGGCAGGGGCAGCTGGAGACCGCCAGCGGCGGCACCCTCTTCCTCGATGAGGTCGCCGACCTCTCGCCCCGATTGCAGAGCCTCCTGTTGAGGGCCCTCCAGGAAGGCGAGATCCAGCGGGTGGGCTCCGACCGCGTGATCCGCGTGGATCTGCGCATCGTCGCCGCCACCCACAAGGATCTCGAAGGCATGGTCGCCACCGGCGCCTTCCGGGCGGACCTCTGGTACCGGCTCCAGGGCTCCGTGCTCCGCATGCCCCCGCTGGCGCACCGCCGCCACGAACTCCCCTGGCTCCTCCCGCGCATCGCCGCCCAGGTGGCCCGGGAGGGCGGCCTGCCCCTGCCGGAGCTGGCGCCGGGGTTGGCGCGCAGCCTCGCTCAGCTGCCTTGGCCCGGGAACATCCGGGAACTCCGCCACGCCCTTCACCGCGCCATGCTTCGCGCCGGCCACGAGCCCCTGGCGCCCCGCCACTTCCCCGAGCTGGAGATCCCCACGTCCGAAGCGGATTCCTGGGCCTCGGCCACGCGTCGCTTCCAAAGGGAGCTGCTCCTCGATTCGTTGCGGGCTCACGGTCACCAGGTCTCTGAAGTGGCCCGGGCCCTGGGGCTCGCGCGCCCCGCTCTCTACGCCACGGCGAAGCGATTGGGCCTCGACCTCTCGGAGCAGCGGCGCCGGAGCTGAAGCCCACTCGCCCGCTATGCCATGGCCAAGGTCTCGGGGCTGATTTCGCGACGGAACGACGGAGCCGCTATACCATCCAGGTCGGCTTGGCCTCGACACCGCCGGGGCTCCTCCTGCTCCGGTCGCGGACCCAATCCCGGGATTGCCAGATCCGTTCGAATCCGGCGATGAGGACCTCCGCGGTTTCCGCCTGCAGCCCGAAAGCCTGGTGGCCGCGTGCGAAGGCGTAGCGCAGCTCTCCTTCGCACGTCTCAAGGAGGGCCCCATCGTAGGCCTGCAGGTGAGGCTGCATATCGCAGTTGAAGATGAAGTACGGCTGGGTGCCGAAGATTGGCAGCGCCGCGGGCCCCGAAGGGGAGCCCAGGTGGAAGGCCGCGCCGTCGATGAGGGCCAGATCCTGGAGGACCGAGGTGTTGGAGTCCTTGGAGAACACGACGTTGGAACGGCTGCGGAGGGTGTCATCCGCTTCCGAGGAGGCGCAGGTGATGACGAACTGAACCGGGAGCCTCCCCTCGCAGTGCCGGAACAGGGCGTCCCACGCCGCGAGGTTGGAATTTCGATGGGTGTGAAAATGGGGATTGTTCCGCAGGTTCACCGTGACGGGAACCCGCCCGACTGCATGGGTCCGGTAGAAGGACTCTGCCCAGCTCCTCAGGTGGTCGCTGAAGCGGAGTGCCGGGATTCGGCCTTCCCGGGCGTAGAAACGGTGCACGAGCTTGAAGATGTCGTAGAACATATAGTGCTTTGCCCGTAGCGCTTCCAACGTGGGCCAGATGGGCCGCTCGAGGCCCCGGCGCTCCACGAATCGGTCGAAGGCCTCCTGGTCCGTGAACACGTGCACCTCCTGCAGGCCAGGCAATAGCTGGATCTGAGGGAGAAAGGTCATCAGGTGGAAGAGGTGGTTATCGGCGGAGACGAGGCTCGCCATGATGGGGTCCTGGGGCACCTGCTTCGGATCACTGATGAAGCACCAATCGATGCCATCGCAACCGGCCTCCTCCGCGGCCACGAGCGCGCCCGTCATGTAAATAAGCAGATCCCCGATGTTGTAGGGCTGCACCGCGTAATCCACCACCACCAGGAGGGCGCCCTTCGGTTCGGGGGGGGCTTGCCGCTCGAAAAAGCGGGTCGCCTGCCTCAGCAGGTCGGGCGCAGGGCCTTCCGGTTCCAGCGTGGCGGCCCGGCCCAGGTGCATCAGTGCCTCGGCCTTCCGGCCCTCCTGCCAGCAGATGATCCCCAGCTCCCGGTGGGCCACGGCGTCTCCGCCCCCCTCCAACACGGCCAGGCAGGCCCGCTCCGCTCCGAAGAGGTCGCCCTGCTCACGGAGCTCCTGGGCAGCGGTCCGGAGCCGATTCAGCTCCTCGAATCCCGTCATGGTTCAGGCCTCCGGTGCCAGGTAGCGATCGTCGATCTGGGCCTGAGCGTAACTGGGTGGCGAGCCGATGTCCCGGTGATAGACGTCGTTGAGATAGGTCCCCATGCGACCCACGAGCGCGGGGATCAGCTCCGTGCTCAAGTCCGGTCTCGGCCCAAACCCCGCCAGGAGATCCAGCACCTCCGGCTCGAAGAGGTAGACGGCCCCATTGGCGAGGCGGCTGCGCGGCTGGCGGGGCTTCTCCTCGAAGGCACGCACGATCCCCCGCGCATCCACCTCAACGATGCCGCAGGATTCCGGCGCATCCGTCTCGAAGGTCAGCATCGTCGCGAGGCAGCCTCGCGGCCGCTGCTCATGGGTGTCGATGAAGGCTGCCACGTCGAAGCGGGATAGGTTGTCCGCGTGGATCACCATGCAGGTACCGCCCTCAAGGAAGGCGCGGTTGCCCAGCACGGTGCCACCCGTTCCCAGGAGCTCCGGCTCATGCACCGTTTGCACGGAGGCTCGGAGCGGATGGGCCGATAGGAAGGCCTCCACCTGGTCCGCGTGGTGATGCGTGTTCACGAGCAGGGGCCCCACGCCGGCCTCCGTCAGGAGCCGCAGCCAGTAGTCGAGGAGCGGGCGGCCCCGCACGGGCACGAGGCACTTGGGCGTGCGATCCGTGAGTGGTCGCAGGCGCGTGCCCAGGCCCGCCGCCAACAGGAGGCCCCTCATCCGGCGATCCCTCCCAACGGCGAGCTCAATGCAGGACCTCCCGGGCGAGCTCCACGTGGGTGAGGGGCACGTTGCCCAGGCGCCCCACCTGGCAGGCGGCGGCGACGGAGCCCAGGTAAGAGGCTTCCCAGATGTCGGCGCCCACGGCGAGGCCCATGGCCGCACAAGTGAGGAAGGAATCCCCGGCCCCGGCTGGATCCTTGGGAGCCAAGTTTAGGGCCGGCAGACGGTCCGTCGGCCACTTCTTCGCCTCGTCGAGGCCGGCCTGGATGAGTACCCCCTCCGCCCCGAGGGTGATCACGACATTCTCCGCCCGGGATTTCGCGCGCAGCTTGTCCGCCAGCACCACGAGGCCCGAATCGAAGTCCTGCAGGGCGAGGCGCGCCTCCCGTTCCGTGGGCGTCACGAGCTTCATCCCCTTGAACCGGGAAACGTCGCCCATCTGCGAGGAGGACTGGCTGTCCGCGGCCATGAGGACGCCGCGCTTGTTGCAGGCGGTCTGGATGCCCTGGATGAGGGACTGGGGCAGGCAGCCGTAATTGAAGTCCGCGAAGAGGAGGAGGTCCACGTCCCCCAACACGGCCTTCACGTCCGCCAGGATCCGATCCCGGATCGCCACGGGGATGTCGTGCTGGCGCAGGTGGCTCACGCGCAACAGCGTTTTTTGGGTGGCCCGGAAGCGCTGCTTCAGCGTGGTTGGGCGGCTGTCGTCCTCGAAGCCGTGGAAGTCGATGTGGAAGGCCTCCATGCTCTCCCGCACGAAACCCGCCGTGTCGTCGCGCCCAAGCACCGAGAGGAAGTGAACCTGTTTGCCCAGGCTCCTCGCATGGGCCGCCACGATGCCCGCGCCCCCCACGAAGCGTTCCTGCAAGATGGGCGTCACCACGATGGTGGGGTCCTCCTGGGACATACCCAGGGCGTCGCAGGTGATGTACTCGTCCACGATCGTGTCACCCAGGACGCAGACCCGCAGATCCTTCATGCGCTCGAGGATGTCCAGGGCCCGCTCGGAACCGACGCCGTGTCGGGCGAGGTAATCCTTGGGTTTGCGGATGGTGGTGAGGTTCATCTCCTGGAATTCCTGCCGCATGAGGTCCACGGAGGAGAAGGAGATGTCGCCGGAGCCGAAGAGCAGTTTTCCACCGTAGCCCGCCACCACCTCCGTCTCATCGTTGACGCCCTGCTCGTGCTCGGCCCCCTTCACGACGAGATCCGGCCGCAGGGCGCTGATGAAGCGGGTGGGCTCGTCCCGGAGCACGAAGGCGTGATCCACCCAGTGGATGGCCTGCACGCCCTCAAGGCGCAGCTCTTCCGCCAGATAGGCGCCGCTGGAGCCGCCGCCCAGGATGCCCACCACGAGGAAGTCGCCGCACTCCCGGGCGAAGCGCAGGAGGCGCAGGTGGCCCGGATGGAGGATGTTGAAATTGCCGGAGACGAAGACGAGGCGCTGCCCAGGTACGGTGGAGACCCGGATGGCTCGGATGGCCTCCTCGCTGGTGGGATGCAGGGCGGTGCCAGTCATCGGAACTCCACGCGGGGAAGGGGCACGAGGAAGGCACCACCCAGCTCTCGATAGGCCTGCTGGCGGGTGAGGATGGCGTCCGCATAATTCCAGGCGAGGATCACCACCACGTCCGGCCGCCGGATGAGGAGCTGCTCCGTGGGGAGGACGGGGAGGGCCGAGCCGGGGGCGAAGGTGCCGTGCTTCCTCGCGTTGTCATCCACGAGGAAGTCCAGAAACTCGTGGAGGCCGAAATAGTGCATCAGGGTGGTCACCGTGGCGGAGGCCCCGTAGCCCGCGATCCGCTTCCCCTGGGTTCGGAGTTCCGTGAGGCGGGCCCGCAATTCCGCGCGCACGGCCTGCAGCTCGGCCGCGAAGGCCTGGTAGGTGGCGAGCCTGCCAATCCCCCTCGCGGCTTCCATGGCCATGCGCTCGCCCACACTGGGGGCCACGGCCCGGTGCCCTCCGAGGAGCTGGACAACGCCCCGGAAGGAGCCTCCTTTCGTGGGGATGGCGAGGACATCCACCAGCTCCAGGCCATGGGCTCGGAAGAACTGCGCCATGGGAGCGATGGCGTGGTAGCAGAGGTGCTCGTGGTAGACGGTGTCGAAGAGGCGCCGCTGGAGGATGTCCGGCAGGTAGCTCACCTCGAAGGCGAAGAGCCCGTCGGGGGCCAGAAGCGCCGCGATGCCGTCGGCCATGTCCCCCAGGGCATCGCTGTGGGCGAAGACGTTGTTGGCCGTCACGAGGTCCGCGGGTCCCTGCTCGTCCCGGATCCGGAGGGCCAGTTCCCGGGTGAAAAAAGCCGCGATGGTCGGGATGCCCGAGGCCGTCGCCTTCTCCGCGATGCGCTGGGCCGGATCCACACCGAGCACGCGATGGCCTGCCCCCTGGAAGGCCCGCAGGAGGGTGCCATCATTGCTCCCGATCTCGACGACGTGGGCTGGGCCCTTCCAACCCGCCAGGGCGGCCACTTCCATGGCGTAGGCCTTGAAGTGGGCCACGAGCCCCAGGGAGACGGAGGTCTCGTAGGTGTACTGGCGGAAGAGCACCTCCGGATCCACCACGTCACAGAGCTGCACGTGGCCGCAGGCCTCGCAGAGGTAGAGGTCCAGGGGGAAGCGGGGTTGGTCCGCGGAGGCCTCGGCGGAGTCCAGGTAGGCGTCCGCCACGGGGGTGGGGGGATAGGGCACGGCCAGTACGACCCGCGACGACCCGCAGAGACGGCAGTCGGTCCGGTGGGTGACCGGCGAGGTGGGCAAGGGCGTCAGCACGCGGGGACGATTACAACTTCCGTGCCATGGAGGGTGGCGCCTGCAGGGAGATGCCGCCGTCCACGATGAGATCCTGACCTGTGATGAACGAGGCCCGCTCCCCCGCCAGGAAGAGGATGGCCTCGGCCACTTCCCCGGCAAAGCCCATGCGGGCCAGGGGCGTGATGCCCGAGAGTCGAGCCGTGAGCTCCGGGTTGTCCGCGTAAAAGGCGGCGCTCTCCTCCTTGATGAACACGCTGGGGGAAACGGTGTTCACGCGAATGCCCCGGGCCCCCAGGGTCACGGCGTAGTAGCGGGCCATCTGATTCATGCCTGCCTTCGCCACGTGGTAGCCCACGGGCTGCTCGTCGGCCACGAAGTGGCTGACGATGGAGCTCGTTAGCACGATTGAACGGGGACCCGTCGGGTCGAAGTGCGGTGCGGCGGCCTCGATGATCGCCTTGGTGGCGGAGAGGCTCGTGCGCAGCTCCCCGTCCCAGGCCTCGCCGGGCCCCTTGAAGCGGTGGCAGAAGATGAGGCTGCCCAGGGGCCCGCGCGCGAGGATCTCCGCCAGGGGGCCCGCGGGATCCGTGGCGAGGTCGCCCGTCCAGTAGCGCACCCCCGCCGCCTCCGCATCCCCCGGCGAGGGGGCCTTGCGCCCCAGCACGGACACGGCCTCCCCGGTGGCGAGGAGCCGCTTCACCACCTCCCGGCCGATGCCCCGCGTGCCGCCGATGACCAAGTGCTGCCTCATGGCCGACCTCCCCAAACCGCCAATGCCTTCGCGATGAATGCCGCCCCGGCGCCCAGGTCCCCCTCGTCCGGGGCCCAGGGGGCCGCCTCCGTCGTGCCGGGATCGAAGGGGCCCCGGGTCGTCTCCACCACGAGGAGCTGCGGGGAATCCACGATCACCGTGTGGAAGACGGGGTCCTCCATGCGGAAGAAGAAGCTGCGCCCGGAGGCGGCGTCGCCGAGCTCATGGCAGGCGGTGGGACGGCCGGTCCCGTCGAAGCAGAGCACGCGGGCCCGGCCCTCCAGCACGAGGAAGCTCTCGGGCCGGTTGAGGTGGCGGTGGGGCCGTACATAGCCGCCCCGCGCGAGCACGATGAACATCTCGTGGAGGTCCGCCTCGGGCCCCGGGTGGGCGCAGAGCCGGGCGCGCCCCTTCGGATGCGCGCGGGCCGCTTCGAGCACCGGGGCCAGGTCCTCCCGCCGGAGGGCCAGGCCCCGCCCCACCGGATAGAAGACGCCGGGGGCGGCGAGGCGCAGGGGCGGCAGCGTCATTGGTCCGCCGCCGGAAGGGCCAGGGCGCTGGCGGGGAAGATCGAGCGGAAGACCCCGCCCCCCTCCAGGAAGGCCCGGTGCCGATCCAGCACCTTCGCCTCATTGAGGGGGTTGAGGCTCAGGAGGCAGGTGGCGATGCCTTCGTCCACCAGTGCCGACGTGGGCCGGATGGGCCGGTGGGAGCCTGGCATGAAGAGGCCGATGCGGTGGGGGTCGTCGTCCACCACGCAGGCGATGCGATCCCCCAGCTCCATGAGGTTGAGGAAGGTGCACGCCAGATGCCCGCCACCCAGGAGGGCGATGGGGCCGGGCGCCGCCTCCAGCCACCGGTGGAGGCGGGCTCGGGCCGCGCCCAGCCCCGCGAGGTAGGCGCGCAGCTCAGGCCCGGGGCCTTGGGCGGGGCCCGCCTCCGGTTCCGCCGCCGTGGCCACCACCGTGAGGGAGTTCTCCAGGACGTAGGGGTAGTTCCGCTGGGCCACCACCCGGAAGCCGTGGCGGCGCAGCGTCGCGCCGAAGGTCTCCGGCGTGAAGTAGACGAGGTGCTCCTCCCACAGGGGGCTGTAGTCCCCGGTGGCGAACATCGTCGTGGCGTCCGGCACCTCGAACACGGCGTAGCCCCCCGGGGAGAGCAGCCCGCGCAGGGCGGCCAGGAAGCCCGCCAGATCGTGGGCGTGCTCCAGGATATGGCGCACGAGGAGGAGCTCCACGGGCCCCTTCCGGGCCACGAGGGCCTTCGCCCGGGCGGGATCGAGCCGCGCCTGCACCTGCTCCACCTCCGCCCGGGAACCAGGGAGGTCCAGCTCCGAGGGGGTGAGGCTCCAGGCCTGCGTCACACCCCGACGCACGAGGCGGTGCAGGGTGGTGTCGTCCTTGTAGGTCACGCCCCCCACCCGGCTCTGGGGGCCGATGCCGGGCAGGCCCAGCAGCGACTCCACCAGGTCGTCGAGGTGCCCTTCCGGTTCGTTGTAGGTGATCCAGTCGAAGGGCGACTTGATCTCCCCGGCTGGAATGGGGTTCAGCAACTGGGGCAGGCCGCAGCGGGCGCAGACGCCGAGCGTGAGCGCGTAGCGCCGCTCTCGCGCCTCCGGGTCGGTGAGGAAGCGGTTGCAGATGGGATGCAGGCCCGCCTCCAGGCGCTCGGCGAGGAAGGGCCCCCCGCAGGCCCGGCAGGCACTCATGGGCGCGCCCCGGCCCGGAGATCCACGAGGCAGCGCCCGGCGATGGCGCCGGAGCGGAGGCCGTCCAGGGCCTCGTTGATGCGCGCGAGGGGCGTCGTGTGCGTGAGCAGGGGCGCCAGGGCCAGCTGGCCGGCTTCGTGGAGGCGGAGGTAGCGGGGGATGTCCTCCGTGGGGTCCGTCTCGCCGCCGTGGGAGCCCGTGAGCACCTTGCCGAAGTGGAGGGGCAGCGAGGGGATGGCGATGGGGTGGCCCTTCGCCGGCACGCCGACGAGGACGGTGCGCCCCCGGGGCTTCGTGAGCTCGTAGCCCAGCTGGATCATCTCCGGCAGGCCCGTGTTGTCGATGACGACGTCGGCACCCGCGGAGCCCACGATGCCACGCAGGGCCTCCGCGAGGTGTGCCGTGCGGCCGTTGAGCACGTGGGTGGCGCCCATGACCCGGGCCAGCTCCAGGCGGTTGTCGAAGAGGTCCACCCCCACGATGGGATGGGCCGAGGTGAGGGCCGCCCCCTGGATCATGTTCAGTCCCACCCCCCCCGCGCCGAGCACGATGAGGGACTCCCCCATGCGGAGCCGGGCGTTGTTCGAGATGGTGCCCAGCCCCGTGGTGACGGCGCAGCCGAAGAGCGCGGCGATCCTCGGGTCGAGACTGGCGGGCACGGCCGTCACGCGGTTCTCGCTGACGATGGCGCACTCGTTGAAAGTCGTCACCCAACCGGCGTTCAGGGGTCGCCCCTGCCAGGTGTACCGGGCTGGCTCCCCCTCCAGGCCCGCCCCTTTCATCCAATGGAGCACGACGGCATCGCCAGCCTTCACCTGGCGCACGCCCTCGCCCACGGCGAGCACGCGGCCGGAGCCCTCATGCCCCAGGAGGTGGGGGAGGTGGGCGTCGGGCCCCTTCACGCCGGCGATCTCGCCCAACTGCGAGCCGCAGATGCCGCTGTAGTCCAGGCGAACCAGCACCTGCCCGAAGTGCAGGGTCTCCGGGAGGCCCACCTCCGCCACCGTCAGCGGCGCCCGTTGCTCGGTGAGGATGGCGGCCTGCATGGTGCGGGGGAGGGGCATCGGATCCCTTTCGCTCACTCGAAGAAGATGAAGCCATGATCGCCCGTGTAGCCCGTCTGGCGGAACCACCAGGCCCACTCCTCCGGGGTATTGAAGGCCTCGCAGGTGAGCTGCCAGTAAAGCAGGTTCGCCTTCTCCACCTCGTTGCGGTAGGACTCCACGCAGAGGAACTTGCCGCCCCGGCCCACCCGCTCCAGCTCCCGCAGGGCCGCGTCCAGCTCGTAGCAGGGCAGGTTGTGGAGGGTGTTGATGGAGAGGACGAAGTCGAAGCTGCGATCCGGGTAGGGCAGCCGGTCCGCCCGGCCCTCCGTGAGGAAGGGGCGCACCTCCTCCTTGGCGTGGGCAAGGGCGTAGGCGGAGACGTCCAGGCCCGCCACCTCCACGCCCGGCACCACCTGGGTGAACTCGTAGAGGAGGAAGGCCTTCCCGCAACCCACGTCGAGGATGCGATCTCCGGCCTTCAGGCCGTAGTGCGCCGCCATGCGCTCGGCCACGATGCGCCAGCGACCGTCGTAGCGGAACCCGCCGTAGCCCACCTTCCGGTCCCCGTCCCAGTAATCCCGGTCGAAGCGCTTGGCGATGGTGGCCGCCTCGGCCTTGGGGATCTCGTTGACCCGGCCCAGGTAGTCCCGGGTCGTCTGCTTGTGCACGAGGGAGATGAAGTCGAGGTGGCTCATGGTTCCGATGGGGCGTGCAGCAGGGCACGGGCCTGGGCGAGTTGAAGGGCCTTGGCTGCCACGGTATCCGGTCGGGCGAAGGAGCGACGGGCCAGATCCACGGGAAGGAAGGGGTTGAGGAGGATGCAGCACCATTTGAGCCGGTAGAGGGGAAAGAGGCTGTGGATCCGCGCCCGGGTCGCCCCGGGCTCGGGCCCCAGCTCGGCGACCCCCTGGGCGAACGTCGTGAAGTGGCTGAGTGGCACGGGCACGGCCACCTGGCAGAAGAAATCGCAGACGAGCTTGGCGGGATCGTCCCACCCCGCGTACTCGAAATCCAGGAAGGCGTACCTGCCCGACTCCGAGCGCAGCGCGTTGTGGAAGCCGAAGTCCGAGGGCGAGATCACCCGCTCGCCGGGCGGCAGGGGGGTCTCCGAGGCGCCGTCGAAGGTACGTCGGAGGGCCTCCCAGGCGGGCCGCAGCTCCTCCCCTACGAAGGCCTGTGCCTCCCAGTCCACCGCCGTGGTGCCCTCCATCCCTTCGAGGCGGGTCATGCGACCCTCCAGCATCCGGACGTGCTCCTCCTGGGAGAAGCAGGCCTCCGAGGCCGCCGGCAGGGCACTCGCAGCCCTGGAATCCCTTCCCCCTTGCAGGGCCCGAAGGAAGGCCAGGGCCTGGGCGATGGCATCGCCATCAATCCCTTCTGAAGTCACTCGCTGCCCAGGCTGGAACGCATAGAGCCCCACGCCCTGGGAGTCGTCGCGGCCCAGGGGCCGGGGGAGGGCCCGGAGTCCGGACTCCCACGCGTAGGTGCAGAGGCGGAACTCCGCATCGAGGCGGTCGCGGGGATCCGCGGGGTGACGGAAGTAGTGCTTGAGCACGGCGGGGCCCGCCGCGGAATCCACGCGGTAGAGGCGGTTGTTGCCTCCACCGGGGAGCCTCGTGAGCCGGGCCTCGGTCACCGCCAGCAGGCGCGCCGCCGTCGCCGCCAGGAGTTCCTCCGTCATGGCCGCTCCCCTGCCATGAAGCCCGCCACGGCCCCCCAGGTAGGCAGGGAACAGAGGTCCCCCCCCCTCGCGCCGTCGCCGCCGAACCAGAGGCGCCGCGTGGAAGCGGGAAAAGCCGGAGCCCGGAGGATCTCCGGAAGGTCGTCCAGGAAGTGCGTGCAGCCGGCCTCGGCGATGGCGGCGAGCTTGCCTTCCTTCGTCTCGCTGAAGGAGACCCGCGACCGGGAGAGGCCCACTCCCGCCGGGGAGAAGACGCCGACGAAGTCGAGCCAGTCCAGGGCGGCCGCGTGGAGGTCCCAGGCGGGGCCGCGGTAGGGGTGCCGGGTCTTGTGGCTGATGATCCAGACGGGGATGCCTTCGCGCACCCAGGCCCCCATCGTCTCCAGGGCGCCGGGGAAGGCTTCCGCCTCCCGCAGGCGTCGGCCATAGACCTCGCCCTGCAGCAGGGTCCACTCGTCTTCCCGGCCGATGGCGCGGAGGTGATCCCGCACGGCCTCCTTGGTCACGGCGAGGGTGGCGGGAATGAGCCCCTGCTCCAGTGCCACGCGGTGGAAGACGACGTCGTAGCGGAGGATCGTGTTGTCGAGATCCACACCGATGCAGAGGGTCATCGGGCCAGGGCCTCGCCCAGCCGGGCGGCGATGCGCTCCGCGGTGAGGCCGTACTGGGCCCGGGCGTACGCCTGGGTGCCAACCGTCTCGAGATAGCGATCCTCCGTGCCGAAGCGGAGCAGGCGGTAGTCCACGTCCCCCTGGTCCACGACCCACTCCGCCACGGCGCTCCCCAGGCCGCCGATGAGGCTGTGCTCCTCCACGGTGGCCACCACGGGCATGCTGCCCACGAGGGACCGCAGCAGGTCCCCATCCAGGGGCTTCACCGTGGGCACGCTCTCCACGCGGATGGAGCGGCCCTCGGCGGCGAGGCGCTCCGCCACCTCCAGGGCGAGGGCCACGGCATTGCCCGTGGCGAGGAGGCAGGCCTCCGTTCCTGGGCGCATCGTGATGGCCTTGCCGATTCGGAAGTCCGGTTCGCCGACGTGCAGGATCGGTTCCCCCTTCTTGCCCAGGCGCAGGTAGACGGGGCCCTCGTGCTGCAGGGCGGCCCGGAGGGCGAGCTTCACTTCCGTGGGGTCGCAGGGGCAGAGGATCGTGAGGTTGGGCAGGGTGCGCAGGAGGCCGATGTCCTCGCAGGAGTGGTGGGTGGGTCCCAGCTCCGTGTAGGAGAGACCGGAACCCGTGCCGACGACCACCACGGGGAGGTTGTGGTAGCAGAGGTCCACCCGGATCTGTTCGAGGCAGCGCACGGTGGCGAAGGCGGTGATGGTGTAGGTGAGGGGCCGGAAGCCCATGGTGGCGAGGCCCGCGGCCACGCCCGTCATGTTGGCCTCGGCCACGCCGCAGTTGTGGAAGCGACCCGGGGCGGCCGCCTTGAGGCCGTCGAAGAGCTTGTTGCCGATGTCGCCGGAGAGGAGGACGATGCGCTCGTCCTCCATGGCGAGCCGGGTGAGTTCCTGGGCGAAGGTGTTCCTCATGGGAGCAGCCCCAGTTCCCGGTGGGCGGCCGCGATCTCATCCGGGCTCGGCGTACGGTAGTGCCAGTTGTTGTCGTCCTCCATGAAGGAGACGCCCTTGCCCTTCACCGTGTGGGCGATGATCGCCAGGGGCCGCCCCTGGCCCATGCGATCCCGGCTGAGGGCGGCGGCGAGGGCCTCCAGATCGTGGCCATCCAGCTCGACCGTCTCCCAGCCGAAGGCCCGCCACTTCTCCGCCAAGGGGGCCAGGGCGAGCACCTCCTCGCTGCGCCCCGTGGCCTGCCACTTATTGAAGTCAACGATCGCCGTGAGCGACTCCAGCTGCTGGACCGCGCCCATGAGGGCCGCCTCCCACACGGAGCCCTCGTTGCACTCGCCGTCGCTGAGGAGGACGAAGGTGCGGTTGGGGATCCCCTTCAGCCGGGCGCCCAGGGCCATGCCCACGCCCATGGGCAGGCCGTGGCCCAGGGAGCCCGTGGCCGCCTCCACGCCGGGAACACCGTGGGCGGGGGGATGCTCGCCGAAGAGGCTGCCGTCATCGCCGTAGCCCTCCAGCCAGGCCTCGGGGAAGAAACCCCGCCAGGCGAGCACCTGGAAGAGGGCCGGGGCCGCGTGGCCCTTGCTGAGGATGAAGCGGTCCCGCTCCGGGGCCTTCGGGGCCGCTGGATCGATGCGCAGGATGCGCCCGTAGAGCACGGCGAGCATGTCCAGGCAGGAGAGGCAGGAGCCCAGGTGGGGCACCTGGGCCCGGCCCGAGACCTCGATGACCCTGCCCCGCAGGCGGGCGGCCTCGCGGGCCAGGGTGTCCAGGGAGGCGGTGGGGGTCATAGGGCGAGCTGCTTCATGGTGGCCACGTTGTAGCACTGGTCGCTCACCTGCAGACTCCCCGCGCGGTAGGCCGCCACCACTTCCTCGATGGCATCGGCCACCCGGAACCGGGGGGCGAAGCCCGTGGCGAGGAGCTTGTCGGAGTTCAGGCGGTAGGAGCGGGGATCGTTGGAGGGCTGGACCTCGATCTCCGCGGGCACGACGGCCGTGACCATCCGCGCGATGGCGAGGATGGAGAGGTTCTCGAAGCCCGCGTTGAAGATGCCGGGGGCCCGATCGCCCAGGGCGAGGAAATGCTGGTACACGCGCACCATGTCCTTGAGGGTGATGTTGGGCCGCACCTGGGCCCCGCCCAGGACCGTGATGTGGCCCTTCGTCAGGGCCTGGATGGTGAGCATGTTCACGGAGAGGTCCAGCCGCATCCGGGGGGAGACGCCACATACCGTGGCGGGGCGGATGCACTGGAGGGTGATGCGATCCCGGTAGCTGAGGAGGATGCGCTCGCTCACCATCTTCGTCTTGTTGTAGTCGGAGATGGGCAGGAGGGGCAGCTCCTCCGTGACTTGCGGTTCCTCGCTCACGCCGTACACGCTTCCCGAGCTGGCGTAGATGAACTGGGGCACGCGGGCCGCGATGGCCGCCTCCACGAGGCCCATGGTGGCGAGGGCGTTCACCTCCCAGGAGAGTTTGGGATTGAGGTCGCTGCAGGGATCGTTGGCCACATTGGCCAGGTGCAGCACCGCATCCTGGCTCGCGAAGGGCAGGGAGCCCGCGTCCCGCACGTCAGCCTGGATCACCGTGAGTGCCGGGTGGGGCTGCAGGTGGTTGCCGAACCACTGGGCGTCCACCACCGTCACCCGGTGGCCGTCGGCCAGCAGGGCCTCCGTGAGCCTGCTGCCGATGTAGCCGCACCCGCCGGTCAATAGGATCTTCATGGGGGGCCTCATGGCTTGTGAACGTAGTCGAAGGGCTGACGGAGGATCTCATCCCGGTGGGTGGTGACCCAGTCCAGGGTCTCCTGGAGGCCCTGCTCCAGGGAGAGGTGGGCCTCCCAGCCCAGCTCCGCCTTGGCCTTGCGGCTGTCCAGGAGGTAGGCCGAGTCCTTGCCCGGGCGCTCGGGAGCCACGTCCACGGCCTCGGCGAAGGGGATGCCCATGCGCTCCGCGAGGCGCTCCACGAGGGACCGCACGGTGATGTTCTCCGGCGTGGAGAGGTGGAAGATGTCGCCGGGCCGGCCCTGGCGCATGGCCCGGAGGGTGCCCTCGGCCACGTCCCGGATGTGGATGAAGGAGCGCACGGAGACGCCGCCCCCGTGCAGCTGCAGGCGCCGGCCCGTGAGGAAGAAGAGGATCGTGCGGGGGATGATGCGGTAGAGCTGCTGGCCCGGGCCATAGACGTTGGCGGCCCGCGTGAACACGACGGGGAAGCCGTGGGTCCGCACGTAGGTCATGAGGCTTAAGTCCGCCGCCGCCCGGGAGACGGCGTAAGGCGTGCTGGGGTCGTAGACGGTGCGCTCCGCGATGAGGCCCTCGCAGCTGCCGTAGACCTCTGGCGTGGAGACGTGCAGGTACTTCTTGAGGAAGTCGCAGCGCCGCAGGCCCTCGTGGAGGCGGACGTTGGCCACGAGGTTCGTCTGCATCCAATGATCCGGATTGGCCCAGCTCTCGGCCACCATGCTCTGGGCCGCGAAGTTCACCACGTAGTCGGGCTTGAAGTCGTGGACGAGCTCCAGGATGGCGGGTAGATCCGTGTTCAGGTCCAGCTGGTGGAAGGCGAAGCTCCCGGTGCGGGGAGCTCCCTCCCAGGCATAGGACCGGAAGACGGGGTGCACCTCCGGAGAGCGGCTGACCCCCACGACCGCGCAGCCCTCGGCCCGGGCCCGCGCCACGAAGTGGGTGCCGGAGAACGAGTTGCTGCCGATGATGAGGATCTTGTCGGGCATCGAAGTTTCGGGATTCAAACGTTGGCCACGAGGGGAGGGTGGGCCTTGAGCCACTGCATGAGCATGTGCCCGATGGTGAGCTGGGCGTCCTCGCAGATCTGCATGTCATCGATGGCGACGTGGATGGCGTGGTCCGCAAGCTGGAGGCACTTGCCACCGGAGTAGCCCAGGATGGCGTAAGAACCCAGGCCCATGCGCTTGCCCGTCTCCAGGGCCCGCACGATGTTGGGGGAGTTCCCGCTGCCAGATAGGACGATGAGGACGTCTCCCGGCCGGGCCAGCACTTCCAGTTGCTTGGAGAAGATGGCCTCATAGGAGACGTCGTTGGCCAGGCAGGTCATTACGGCCTGGTTGGCGGAGAGGGCCTGCACCCGCATGCCCCCGAGGCCCGGGGAAATGCCGTAGAAGAGGTCGTTGGCGAGGTGAATGGCGTTGGCGGCGCTTCCGCCGTTACCGCAGATGAACACCTGGCGGCCCTCCACCCAGGCCTGACGCAGCACGTGGCCGAGCCGCTGCACCTCGTCCAGATTCAGGGCGTCGAGGGCCTTCCGGCTGTTGGCGAGGTACTGCTCGAAAGGTCCCATGCGTGCTCCTTCGGGAATCAGGTGGGAAAGGGCGGAATCACCTGGGGTCAGGATGGGCCGGGGGCCACGCTGCGGTAGATGAGCTTGAGGTTCGAGCGCTGCAGCAGGCGGCCCATGCCCGTGGGTGTGTTCGCGTAGAGCTTGATCTGGTTCGCGATGTGACGCTTCTGGCCCTCGCTGTGGAAGAAGCGCCACTCGCCCGCCTGGGTGGCTAGGGGGAGGGTGTCGGGGTCCACCTTGAACCCCGCCGCCCGGATGGCCTCGAAATCGAACCGGAAGGACGCGTACCGTTCCCCCTCGGTGTCGGTGACGCAGTCCTCCTTGCGGAGCAGCGTGTAGGTCTTCAATTCCAGCAGGTAGGCCTCCACCCGGGGGGTGAGGCGCCCATTCACCTCCAATGTGGCGCGGATGGCTGTGAAGAGGAGGTCGCATAGGTCCCGGAACTCCCCGAGGAGGAGGGTCTTGTGCACGAGCAGTTCGTTGATGCCCAACTCACCGTCGATGTAGCGCCCCACCACCTCCGGCGTGAGGACGAAACCCTTGGCCTCCTCGAAGGTGGCGAAGAGGTCCGAACCCGTCTGCTGGAGAAAGCCGTCGATGATGGCCGCGATTCGCCCCGTGCGCAGCTCCGGGTGGCCCTTCGTGTAGAGGAGGCAGTCGTAAACCGATACTTCCAGGGCCCGGCAAAGGGCGAAGACTTCCTCGAAGAGGGCGTTGTTGTAAAAGGTCTCCACCAGGAGGTTCATCTCCCGGCACTCCAGGTAGTCCGCGAAGCTCAGGGTGGCGTTGCCCACGATGATCTCCTCGATCTCCGAAACGGGGGTCGGCTCCCCCATGAGGTCGTAGATCCCCACGCAGCCAGGGATCACGCGGAATTGGGTGGCCAAACCGTACTGCGCCCGGGTGGGGCCCGAGGCCATCTCCGTGCCGCGGAGCAGCATGGCCTGGAACATCCGCATGTGGGTGACCCCCTGCTCCACGCCGAAGCGGAGGGACTCGAAGTGCTTGTCCCGGGAATCCCCGGGCAGGCCGAGGATGATCTCTGAGTGGGTCTTGCTGTTTTCCATGGTGTTGCCGTAGGTGACCAGATCCCGGTAGGCCTCGCGGCTGATGTTCTGGCGTTTGATGGCCTTGAGCACGTCCGGATCCGTGGACTGGAGGGAGGCGCCCAAGGTCCAAGCCCCATTGAGAATGCGGGCCACCTCGATGGTGCGCTCGGGGCGGTTCTTTCCGGCGGAGGCCGAGATGAGGAGGGGCCAGCCCGTCTCCCGCTTCACCTGGGCGATCTCGTCCGCCGTGCGCAGGTCCTCCGTGTACATGGCGAAATTGAGGTCCGTGATGATGAGCTCGTCCACGTTTTTCACGTGGCTGGCGATGTAGCGGATCTCCGCCCGGGTGCGCTCGGGGTCGAAGCGGGCGATCTTGTTCTTGGAAGTCAGCCCGTCCGCGCAAAAGGTGCAGGAAAAGGGACAGCCCCGGGTCGTCTCCAGCAGCGGCTGCAGGGGCTGGTCGAAGAAGGGGTCCAGCAGGCCTGTGAGGTAGGGGGAGGGGATACGGTTCACGTCGACGATGCGGGCGATCTCCCCGGAGATGAGGGCGCCCTGCTCCAAGTAGGTCGTGTTCGCCATGCGCCGGCCTTCGGATTTGAGGCGCCTGGCGTCGAAGCCCACCTCCTCCAGGTTTTGCACCAGGTCCACGAGACCCAGCTCGCCCTCCAGCTCGATGTAGAAGTCCATGGCGGGGCGGCCCGCGAGGAACTCCGCCTTCTCCGAGGCGAGGGTGGGGAAGTTGGGACCGCCAAAGACGGTGACCACCCGGGGATCCAGGGCCTTGGCCCGGCGGGCGAAGGCGTAAGCCAGCTCGAAGTTCCAGCTGTAGTTGGAGAAGCAGAGGACCGTGGGCCGTTCGCGGGTGAGCACCTCGCTTAGCTCCTCCGGGAACTTGCACAGGCGGTAGGTAAAGGCGTCGCCCAGCTCCTGACGGGCGTAGGCCATGACGAAGCTCACGCCCAGGGGGAAGGTGGGGGCCCCGATGCCCTGGGCCGTGTGGGTGAGATCGGCGAAGACGAGGCTCCGCATGGCGTCCTCCTTCCGCTAGACCTTCGTGACGGGTTGGGTGATCCCCCGGCCGATGTGGTCGACGAGGATGGGGAGCTTGTCCCGCACGAGGATGCGGGGTTCCCACCCCGTGCACCGCCGAGCCTTGGTGTTATCGAAGGCGAAGCCGAAGTCCCCCCCGGGGGCGGATTCGATGGGGGCCTGGGGGTTGGCCCGCTGCACGAACTCCAGGAGCGAGATCAGGTTGGCCTCTCCTCCGCCAGCGTGGAATTTCTGGCCGAAGGCGCGCTTGGCCACGATGCCCTCCATGAGGCGGCCCAAGTCGTCGATATGGAGGGGATCCCGAAACTGGAGGCCGCCGTTCGTGAGGGTGAGGGGTCTGCCTTGGGTGGCCGAGCGCACGAGTGACACCATCCAGTTGCCCCCGGGGTGATCGAAGTCCGTGTAGCAGGTGGTGAGGCGGATGACGGCGCTCTCCGGGTGGGATTCGGAGATGAACTCCGCCACGATCTTCGATTTCCCGTAAAAGTTGAAGGGCGCGTAGGGGGCCGTCTCGTCCACGAGGAAGCGGGGGCGCAGGCCGTGCGGCGTCTCCAGCACGTCCTCCTCGCGGTAGACGGGGCCCAACACTTCCCGGGTGGACATCTGAATCCAGGGGATGCCGCTTCCCTTGAGGATGCGGGCCAAGTGCCGCGCCCCGCCCACATTGATTTCATCCGTGGGCTCCCCCATGAGGAAGACGGCCGACTTGCGATCCGCCATCACCGAGAGGTTGATGAGCAGCTCGACCCCCGAGCGGGCGAGGAAGTGCGCGTCCAGCGTGAACAGGTCCTCGGCCCGGTCCCAGCCGATGACCGCGTGCCCTTGGGAGGCCAGGTAGGCGTGGAGGCCCCGCCCCAGGTACCCCTCGTGTCCGATGAGCAGGATCTTCATCACATGCCTCCGCCATCCACGCCGACGATGGCGCCAGCCATGAACGCCGCGTAGTCCGAGCAGAGGAAGGCCACCACGGGGCCGATGTCCGAAGGCTGCCCCAGCCGTTGGATGGGCAGGTGCTCCTTGTAGTAGGCATCCAGGGCCGCAGGATCCTCTTGTGCCAGCTTCGCGAAGTGCCGCCCCTCGGAGAAGATGGCGCCGGGCGCCACGGCGGTGAGCACCACGTTGTGCCGTGACACGTCGCGGTTCACGGATTTCACGTAGCCATCGAGCGCGCACTTGGCGGAGACGTAGGGGGCGTAGCCGTTGTGGGTGCGAGTGGAGAGGGTGCTGAGGTGCACGACCCGGCCCCACTTGGCAGCCACCATGGCGGGGAGGAAGATGCGATTCAGCTCGTGGGCGATGCCCACGTTGAACTGCCACACCTTCCGCCAATCCTCCGAGGAGGCCATGGCCTGGAAAACGCCGTGGGAGCCGCCCAGGTTGTGCACGAGGATGGGCGGGTCGCCCGCCTCTGCCTGAATGCCCGTGACTAGGTCGGAAATGCCACCCTCGGCCGTGAGGTCCAGGGCGAAGCAGCGGTGGGCGTCGGCGCCACCGGGCAATTCCGCCCGCACCGCCTCGAGGGCCTCCCGGTTTCGGGCCACGAGGAGGACCCTCGCCCCCTCGGCCGCCAAGGCCTGCGCGATCCCCTTCCCGATGCCCCGGCTCGCGCCGGTCACCAGGGCCCATCTGCCTCGGATTCCCAAATCCATCGTCACGGCCTCCCCATCGAAGTCGTCCCGCTTTGAGCAAGTTCCGGGCCCGAGCCCGGGAGGGCCTCCAACCGGGCCTGGCACCACGCCCGCAGCCCCGCCCGACGCACGGATGCGCACGAAGGGCCCCTGAACAGGTCCACCGTCACGCCGGGCACGTGCAGGATGGGCCCTCGGGCCGCCAGACGGGCGACGAAGGCGCGGTCCTCCAGCAGGGGAAGTTCCTCATCGAAGCGCTCTCCCAGTTCCCGGTGGTGGATCAGGGCCGAGAGGGGCGGGGTTTCCACCGGCTCCGGAATGGGGTCCGAACCAACCTGGAGGGCCGTGTCCGCATAACCGACCCGGTGACCGGAGCCCGAGAGGGCGACCGTTAGCCGCGCGAGGTGGTCGGGTCGCCAAAGGTCGTCGTCGTCGAGGTAGGCGATCCACCGGCCCCGGGCCTGGGCGAGGCCCCGGTTGCGGGCGGCGCCTTGGCCCCGGGGGTGCTCCAGCTCGATGAGGTGGACGGGCAGCCCCGCGAGCGCAGCCGCAGCGACGACGGGCTCGGCCTGGCCCCCGCCATCGTCCACGACGATCACCTCCAGGGGGGGCAAGGTCTGCTGGCGGATGGATTCCAAGGCGCGGGCAAGGGCCTCGGGGCGCCGGTAGGTGGGCACGATGACAGAGACGTTCGGGGCCGCGACGGCAGCCATGGGCTGCCCCCAAGAGGGCTCTGGGCTCGCCGGGGGTGGGACCTCCGTCCAGCCGCCGAGCCGCGACCGGGCGTCCATGAGGCGCTGCCCGTTGGGACCCACGAGGTTCCAGGCCGCACGCGATCCGGGGATCCACTGGAGGGTGGTGCAGGGGCGCAGGAGCTCCACCCAGTCCTCGGCCCGATCCACGAGGGCCACGTCCGGGAAGGCCTCTCGCCCCGTGCGTTCCACGACTTCCAGCACTCGGGCCTGGGCCTCCTCGACGGAGAGACCCCCAGCGGCCTTCGGGTCCAGTGCCAGGGCCAGGCAAACGGGATCGCCGGGGGCGAAGGCCTCCAGATAGGCGAGGAGAACTTCCACCCAGGCCGCGCCCGTCCAAACGGGCTCGTGGAGGAACATCTCCCGCAGGCCTGGGCGGGGCGCCGCCTCGGCGGCGAGGAGATCTGCCACTTTGGCCGCGATGCGCTGTCGGCACTCGGGGAAGAGGTCCCGCCTCTCGAAGGTGATGTTGGCGCCGCTGCTGCGCCACCGCACCTCCGCCGTGGCTTTGGGGATGTGGAGGAAGTCCCAGCGCCGGGACAGGCGGATCCAGTACTCCCAATCCTCCAGCACGGGCAGGGACTCGTCGTGGGGCCCCACCGCCTCCCAGCAGGCGCGGGCGTGCATCACGTTGTTCACCGGCGTGAGGTTGTCGCGCAGGAAGTGCTCCCGGTCGAAGGCGTTGGACATGGCCAGTTCCCGGCTGAGCACCACCCATTCGCCCTTCCGGAGTTCTTCCACGGCCCGCATGGAATCCGTGTAGGCCACCTGGGCACCGGTCCGTTCCAGCGCTTCGGTGAGCACCTGAAGGTGGTCCGGATAGTAGAGATCGTCGTCATCCAGGTACGCGATCCAGCGCCCCCGCGCCGCCCGGATCCCCGTGTTGCGGGAGCCCGCCTGCCCGCGGGGGCGCGGGTGTTGGAGGAGCGTGATTTCCAGGCCCTTGGCCCGGGCGGCCGCCACCACCGCCGCCGGGTCCCCGCCTCCGTCGTTGACGACCACCACCTCGAAGGAACGGAAGGTTTGCGGGGCCAGGGAGTCCAGGGCCCGGGCCAGGAACTCGGGCCGGTCCTTGGTGGGCATGATCACGGACACCGCGGGCGCCGGGCGGGGCGGAAGCACCTCCGCGGGCAGCACGGGGCGCAACAACCCGGTGAGGGCCCGATCGGCCATGAGCTGGAAGCCCCGCTCCCCCACCCGATGGCGGCGTTCCGGGTCACCCACGGCGGAGCGGCAGGCTTCCACGAGCCCGTCGTAAGTGGCGAGGATCAACCCCTCCCGCAGGCTGGGCTCCACCTCGGTGGCGGCATGGCATTCGGCCACCACGGCCTTGCGGTTGGCCAGCAGGTAGGACACGCGCACCAGCTCGAAGATGCTGCTGTCGAAGAAGTGGAGGTTGAGCACCACCTTGGATCGCGCGATGAGGGCGTCCCGCTCCGCGCCGTAGACGTTGAAGGCCCGGTGGACCTTGAGCCCCGCGGCCTGGAGCGCTTCCAGGATCTGGATGCGGCGGGGATTCGTGGAGCCGTAAAAGAGCACATCGATATCCTGCTCCTGCGCCTCCGGGATCCGGGTGAGCACCGGATCGTAGCCGATGGGCAGCAGCCGGGGCTCGCCCTGCATCCCGGCCTTGGCCAGGATCTCAAGGTTGCGGGCGCTGTAGTCCCAGATCTCCAGGGTCGCGGAGCGCCGCACGAGGCGCTCCCGCAACTCGCGGTTCCGCTCGTCCATCTGCTCCAGGTTGTAGAGGACGGTGCCCTTGGGCAGCTTGGCCAAGCCCTGCTCGTCCATCAGATGCCAGCCCAGGAGCACGTTCAGGGCCCCCGCCTTCAGTTCGTTCTCCGCCAGATCCGTCGGCACGCCCAGGGACTTCAGGGCCGACTCCAGGCTCTGGGCCACTTCCCGGAAGGCCTCGGAATGGGCATAGCCTTCGGGCCGGATGAGGACGATGCGGACGGGGGTCCGCGCGGCGCTGATGGCGGGCTTCGGAGAGGCTGCGGGCCCTTCCACGGGTCGGGCTGCTTCCAGGGTGCGGCCCACCACGTTCACCAGATAGCGACGGAGTTCCCCGGAGATGCGGGTCTCACCCCCGGCCTCCAGACGGCGCAGCACCTCCTCCATCCGGAGCAGGGGATCCTGGGGGATGAACGGGGTCTGCGCCCCGGTACCCAGGCGGGCCCCCCACTCCTTCAAGAAACCGGGCACGTCGGACACCTGCGTGAAGGAGCGCTTCACCCCGTCCACCACCGGCTTCCGATATTCCTCCGGGCACTGCGATTCGACCCATTCCAGGAGGCGGTCCAGCAGGGCCGTGTTCGGGCCCACGCCGTGGTAGAGGAAGGCGTTCAAATTGGAAGCCACCTGGAACACGCTGTTGATGGTGCTGATGATCTCGGGCTGGAACCGCAGATCCGCCCAGGGGAAGAGCTCCTCGAAACGGTGGGTGTTGAGGAACTCGTGGCCCGCGCGGGCGGAATCGAAGAATCCGGCCATGGGGAAGGTCTGGGTTCCCTGGGCGCCGTGGACGCGGGTCACCGCCGTGCGGTGATCCAGGTAGTGGAGCCGCGTCTGCACGCTCAGGCGCAGCCAGAGATCCAGATCCTGCGCGTACTTCAGCTCGGGCTTCCAGCCGCCGGAGGCCTGGAGCAGGGACCGCTGGATGCAGATGGTGATGCCGTTGATGTAGTTGGCCTCCAGGAGGGCCAGGGTCTGCACCTCGAAGGTGGGCAGCGAGACCTGCCGCCGCTCGGGCATGGGCCGCTTCTCCCCCGTCTCCTCGAAGAGCTGGGAGAAGTTGCTGTAGAAGAACCGGGCCTTGGGCAGCTCCGCGATGGCCGAGGCGAAGGTCTCCAGCGCATCGGGTTCGAAGAGGTCGTCGGAGGAGAGCCAGCACACCCAATCGCCCGTGGCCTGCGCCAGCGCGGCGTTGAGGGCCGAACCCACGCCCCCGTTGGCCTGGTGGAAGGCCCGGATGCGGGGATCCCGGGCGGCATAGCCCTCCAGCACCTCCCGGGTGCCATCCGTGGAGCCATCGTTGACCACCACGGCCTCCCAGTTTTCATAGGTCTGGGCCCGCAGGCTATCCAGGGTGGCGGGCAGGAAGTGGGCCTGATTGTAGGTGGGCACGAGCACCGTGAATTTCGGGCCTTGGCCCGGCTCCTTCCCGTTCCCGACCGCCCCCCGTGCGCTCGTTTCCAGGCGGGGCAGCAGGCTCTTGGCCAGGCGATCCAGGATGGTGCCCACGGTGCCGCAGGTCGCATGATCGATGAGGTTGTTGTACTTCTGGGTGAGGCTGGAACCCGCGTACCAGTGGATGCCGATGCATCCCTCCGGCAGCGAGGCGGGATCCCCCGGCTCGTGGATCTTGTGGATCTCCCGCCAATCGAAGGGGTAGACGAGCTCCATGGGGAGGTTGTGCACCGGCATGGCCGGATGGGCCTTCCGGATGGCCGCGACATCGGGGTAGAGGCGGTTGAGGAGGTGGGAACCGATGCTCTGGTAGTCGGACATGTCCAGGGCCGCGATGGCCTTCTCTTTCACCGCCTCGAAGAGGGGCGCGCCGGGGGCCGAGAAGTAGAACCCGATGATGTGGTGCCCTTCATGGATGCATACCCCGGCCTCGAGATCCCGGTGCTTCGCCACGTTCACGGGCGCCGCCCGCAGCGGCTTGCAGAAGAGGATGTCCGTGTCGCAGTAGGCGCCGCCTTCCCTCGTGAGGATGTGCCATCGGAAGAAGTCGGACTTGTAGGTCTCGGGCGCCCCCTCGATCTCCGGGAAGGCGGAGAAATCCACCTCCCGCACGCGGATGCCCGGCAGCTGGTAGAGCAGGGCGGAGTAGTCCCGCCCGTGGTAGGAGGTTCCCTCGTAGGCCTCCCCGGCCACCCAGGCGGCCTCTCCCTGGTGCACCGCCGAAGGCACGTAGAGGTTCACTTCCCAATCGGGGTTGAAGAGCCGGAAGGAGGCGATGCTGAGGTAGCGGAGGAAGGAGGTGCGCTCGTTCCCCCAGTAGAAGTGCGCCTTCCGGGGGATCTTCGCGAGGTGCCAGGGGCGCTCCCAGCCCGCTTGAGCGAGTACCTCCCGCGGCTTCCCCGCCCGAAGCATCGTTTCCAGCTCCAACAGCTTGGGGTGGGTGGGAAAGTGCATCCTCCCTCGCCCGGTGGCCTGGCGGGCCCCCTCCAGATCCCCGGACCGCAACGCCGCTTCGATGGCTTGGAGCAGGCGCTCAGGATAGAGGGGCTCCACCCGCAGGCCCTGGGGGCGGGGCATGGGCGAGGCGGGGGCGGTTTTTCGGGAGGCCATGGGAATTCCTAGGAGGCCAGTCGACGGGCGAGGCGGAGGGAGGCCGGGGTTTCCGTGCCGGGGCGGGCCCCGGGAAAGGGCAGGCGATGGATGCGGTGGAAGGCACGTAGGTGGGGCAGCAGTTGGTCGGCCTCGTCCACGAGCAGGACGTCCGGGAAGGCCTCCAGGCCCATCCGCTGGGCGAGGTCGACCACGGCGGCCCCCACCTCGTCGGAGGAGGGGGCCCCTTCCAAGGTGGGATCCAAGAGGAGGATGAGGCCCACTGGGTCCCCGGCGCGGAAGGCCGTGAGGTAGCCGAGGAGGAGCTCCGCCCAAGCCTCGCCGCCGAAATCCGGTTCCAGGAGGAAGGCCTCGCGCAAGGCTACGGGAGCCTCCGGGGCGGGCGTCGGAGACCCCAGCCGCAGGTACCGATCCAGCAATCCGGCGCTGTGAGCGTCCCCCGCGGTGGCCGCCGCCGCCCGGCGGGCGGCCATGAGGGCGCGGGCGTCCCGGGGATGGTAGGGGCGCGCCTCTCGGCGGGCCATGGCACCCACGGCGTTCCGCAGTGAGGCCGGGGCCGCACCCAGCTGGGCCTCCAGGGCCTGAAGCCCCGCCACGAGGGAATCCCGATAGACCACCGGGCAACCCGTGAGGAGCCACTCGCCCAGGCGCTCCAAAAGGGCCGGCTCCGGGCCCACGCCGGCGTACATGGCGGCATTGAGATTCAGGGCCGCGCCCAGGGCCGATTGCAGGGCCTCCGTGATGCCATCGCCCGTCGTGAGATCCAGGTGGGGGAAGAGGGCCTCGAAGGGATGGGTGTTGAGGAAGTCAAGGCAGGCCCGGGCGGAGTCGAACAGGCCCGCCTCTGGAAAGCCCAGGGTGCCCTGCCCCGTGTGGATGCGGGTGATGCAGGTGCGATGGTCCAGATAGCGCAGCTCCGTGAGGGCGCTCATGCGGAACCACATGTCCATGTCCTGGGCGTAGCGCAGCTCCTGCTTGAATGCGCCCGCGCGATCGAAGAGCCGCTTGCGTACGCAGATGCTGATGCCGTGGATCATGTTGCCGTGCAGGAAGGCCACCGTCTGCTGGCCCTTGGGGGGCAGGGTCTCGGCGCGCCCCGGCGGGCCCGGGCGCCGCTCCCCCGTCTCGTGCACGAGCTCCGTGAAATCGCTGTGGAAGAAGGCCACCTCGGGTGCTGCCGCCATGGCCGCCGCGAACACCTGGAGGGCATCCGGTTCGTAGAGGTCATCGGAGGAGAGCCAGCCCACCCATTCGCCCCGCGCCTCCCCCAAGGCCGCGTTGAGGGCCGTGGCCACACCCCCGTTGGGTTTGTGGAAGGGGAGGATCCGTGGATCCCGGGCCGCGAAGTCCGCCAGCACCGCGCGGGTGCCGTCGGTTGAGCCGTCGTCGACCACGACCGCTTCCCAGTCGTCGAAGGTCTGGGCCCGGAGGCTCTCCAGGCACTCGGGCAGGTAACCGGACTGGTTGTAGGTGGGGACGAGGATGGAGAAGCGGGGGGCGCTCATGCCTCCTCCCGGCCTGGCGCGCCAGGGCGATGACCCGTGAGGATCCGCACCACCGTCTCGCTCACGTTCCTGCGGAGGTACTCCACGGGGGGCTCCCAGTCCCGATCGGATTCCAGGGCCAGGCGCACGCAGGCCTGGATGTGCCCGGGGTCGGAGCCGCTGATGAGGTTGCTGCCGCACTCCACGGTCTCGGGCCGCTCGGTGACGTCGCGCAGGGTGACGTTGGGCACCTTGAGCAGGCAGCACTCCTCCTGCACGGTGCCGCTATCGCTGAGCACGCACGCCGCGTGGGTCTCCAGGGCCAGGAAGTCGAAGAAGCCGAAGGGGGGCAGGAAGCGGAGGTCCGCCCCGCCCGTGTCGGTGCCGAAGGCCTCCAGCCGCGCCTTGGTGCGGGGGTGGGTGCTGATGATGACGGGCAGGCCGTATTCGCGTTGCACCCGGACGAGGGCCTCCGTGAAACGGGCCAGCCGCGCGGGCTCATCCACGTTCTCCGCCCGGTGCAGGGTCACGAGGAAATACCCATTCCTCGAAAGCCGCAGGTTTTCGAGGATGCCCGACGCCTCGATCCGCGCCTGGTGATGCCGGATCACCTCCCAGATGGGATTGCCCGTCACCAGGACCCGGGCTCCGGGGATCCCTTCGCCCAGGAGGTTCCGGCGGCTGTTCTCCGTGTAGGGCAGGAGCACGTCGCTGCTGTGGTCGATGATGCGGCGGTTCACCTCCTCCGGCACGCGATCGTCGTAGCAGCGGTTGCCCGCCTCCATGTGGTAGACGGGGATGCCCATGCGCTTGGCGACGATGGCGCCGAGGCCGCTGGTGGTGTCGCCCAGGATGAGGATTCGATCCGGCCGGTGCTCCGCGAAGAGGCGCTCGCACGCGGAGAGGATGGTGCCCACCTGCTCCCCGAAGGAACCCGTGGCGCCCAGGTAGGCGTCCGGCTGGCGCACGCCCAGCTCTTCGAAGAAGAGGTCCTTGAGGCGGGGATCGTAGTTCTGGCCCGTGTGCACGAGGACGTGCTCACAGACGGCGTCCAGCCTCGCGATGACGAGGCTGAGGCGGATGATCTCGGGGCGCGTGCCGAGGAGCGTGAGGATCTTCATGGGGCCCCTCCTGGGCCCCACCCCTTCGGGGCCGTGCTTTGCTTGGTGGGCCTTCGCTCCATCGAACGGGCGCATTGCGCCCTCCCGCTCGCGGGGCTCGCGGAGATGGAGCCTCCCTGCTTCGGCCTCATGCGAGCAGCTCGTTGCCTTCCACCAGCACGGCTTCGCCGGGCATCAGGTGGTGTTTCTTGAGGAGGTCGATGGTGCCCTGGAGATCCACCACGTCGTCGCCGGAGGAGTACTCCTTCAGCAGCGTGGTGCCCTTGCCCTGGGCGGCCATCTTGTTGTGGAGCTCGGGCAACACGGGAAGGATCACGTAGAACTCGCCGCGGGCCACGGTGCGGTGGCACTCCTCCTCCGAGACGAGGATCTCGTCCATCTTCTCGCCGGGGCGGATGCCCGTGACCTGGATGGGGATACCGCGGTCGCCCACGAGGGCCTGGGCGATGTTCATCACCGTGGCCGCCGGGGCCCGGGGGATGTAGGTCTCACCGGGGTGGCCGCCTTGCAGCGCCGCGAAGACCGTGTCCACGGCGTGGTTGAGGCTCAGGAGGAAGCGGGTCATCTCCGGCACGGTGACGGTGACGGGGCCGCCGCTGGCGATCTGATCATGGAAGAGGGGCACCACGGAGCCGCGGGATGCCAGGACGTTGCCGTAGCGCACGCAGACGAAGCGGGTGTGGGGCACCTCCACGTTCGCGCTCGTGAAGATGCGCTCCTGCAGGGCCTTGGTCATGCCCATCACGTTCACGGGCTTGCAGGCCTTGTCGGTGCTCACGCCGATGACGGATTGCACGGGATAGGCGTGCTCCTTGAGGGCCCGCACGATGTTGGCGGGGCCCACGCAGTTGGTGAGCAGGGCCTGCTCGGGGAAGTACTCGCAGATGGGCACCTGCTTGAGGGCCGCGGCGTTGAACACCACGTCCGCATCCCGCAGGGCGGCGCAGACGTCGGCGTAGCTGCGCACGTCGCCGATGCGGAAGGCGAGGCTGCGCTGGAAGTTGGAGTAGATCACCTCGTCCGTGGTCACCTTGCGGTTGAGGTAGGAGATGCGCATGGCGTGCTGCTTGGCCTCGTCGCGGCTCATGACCGTGACGCGCCGGGGGTTGCCCAGTTCACCCGCGAGGATGCGCCGGACCAACGTCTTGCCGAGCGACCCGGTGCCGCCGGTGATGAGGACGCTCTTGTTTTCGAGAATCATGGCCTTGCCTCCCGGCCGCGGATCTCCGCGGCGAGTTCATCCAGGGACGCCTCCCAGCTGGGGGGGCGATAGGTGGTGCGGGCGAAGAGGGCCGAGGCATCCAGGCTGCGGTCGCAGCTGAAAGCGTCGTCCCTTTCGATGTCGAGGGCCAGCCCCAGGCGGGCCTTGAGGCCCATGAGGAGGTCGAATTTGCTGATGGGCGCCATGGCCAGGTGCCAGCGGCCCTCCACGGGCTCGGGCTGCGTCACCAGGTGCTCGATGGCCCGAGCCAGCTCCGCCGTGATGAAGCCCGTGAAGATGGCGCGGGTGAACCCCCTCACCGGGCCCTTCTGGGCCAGGAACCACTCCACGAGGCTCGATTTGCGGCCCAGCTCCAGGCCGATCATGGAGGTGCGCAGCGTGAGGCAGCCCGGGGCCTCCACCTCGCCCAGCAGCTTGGAGCGGCCGTAGAGGTCCGGCGGATCCGGGAGGTCTTGCTCCGTGTAGTTCCCCTTGCGACCGGAGAAGACGCAATCGGTGCTGAGGTGCACCAGACGGGCCCCGCCGAGGCGGCAGAGCTGGGCCAGGCGGTGGGGGTAGATGCTGTTGATGGCGAGGCTGGGCAGGGCGTCGTGGGCCTCGGCGCGCTGCTTCACGATGCCGGCGGCGTTCACCACCAGATCGGGGCGAAGCTCCGCCAGCAGATCCGTGAGGGGTTCCAGGGCGGTCAGGTCCAGCCCGTAGCGGGCGGCGGCGGCCAGATCCCGGGGGAGGCCCGCATAGGCCCCCCGCTCCCGGCGCAGGGTGGGGATCACGTCGTGATGCCCCTTCCAGCTTTCGAAGAGGCGGTGGCCGAGCATGCCGTCCCCTCCGATGACGAGGATCTTCAGCTTCGGCCGCATGGGCAGGGCCCCTCCTGCCTGGAAATTGCCATGGGTTCGACTCCGTGGGATGAGGTCCTCTTCGGCTGGAAGACCCCGGGGACCTTAAATATGGGCAAATTCGGCCTTGAAGCCGTAGCCGCCCCCGGTCTTCCTGCCCCCGGCATGACCCCTCCCTGGATGCAATGGAAGGACATAGGAAAAAGGGTGCCAGGATCGCGGGGCGGGTCCTGCCCCCCATCACCCCGTCTTCGGCCACCCTGGGAGGATGACCTCTCCCACCTGCGTGATCGGCGGCGGCCTCGTCGGATTGGCCACCGCCTGGGCCCTCCGCCGCCGCCACCCCGAACTCCCCCTCCTCCTTTTGGAGAAGGAGGCCGAGGTCGGCACCCACCAGACGGGTCGGAATTCCGGCGTGGTGCACTCCGGCATCTACTACTCCCCGGGCAGCCTCCGGGCCCGCCTCTGCCGGGAGGGCGCCGAGCGCATGGCCGCCTTTTGCGAAGCCGAGGGCCTGCCCTTCCGGCGCTGCGGCAAGGTGATCGTGGCTACCCGCCCGGAGGAGCTGCCCCGCCTGGAGGCCCTGGCCGCCCGGGCTCAGGCCAACGGCATCGAGGCCCACCGCCTCGGCCCTGAGGGGCTGGCGGAACACGAGCCCCACGCCACGGGCCTCGCCGCCCTGCGCCTGCCCGCCACGGGCATCACCGACTATGGCGCCGTGGCCCGGCGCCTCAAGGCCAAGCTGCTGGACGCGGGCGTGGCCATCCACCTGGGCCGTGAAGCCACCGGCCTCCAGCCCCGCGGCGAGGGCGTGCTCGTCCGCTGGCGCGGTGGCGAGATCTTCGCCGACCGCGTCATCACCTGCGCGGGGCTCCACGCCGACCGCGTCCACGGCCTCCAATCCCCGCCTCCCGCGCGCATCATCCCCTTCCGCGGCGAGTACCACCTCCTCTCCCCCGAAGGCGCCGCCCTCGTGAAGGGTCTCATTTACCCCGTGCCCGATCCGGCCCTTCCCTTCCTGGGCGTTCACCTCACCCGCGGCATCCACGGCGAGGTGGACGCGGGCCCGAACGCCGTGCTGGCCCTGGCGCGGGAGGGCTATACCTGGAGCACCCTCTCGGCCCGGGATCTGGCGGAGGTCCTCACCTATCCCGGCTTCTGGCGGCTGGTGCGGAAACAGGTCCGCACGGGCGCCTATGAAGTGGCCCGATCCCTATCGAAACAGCTCCTGCTGAGGGACCTGCGACGGTTGGTGCCAGCGCTGCAGGCGGACCACCTCCTGCCCGGCCCTGCCGGCGTTCGCGCCCAGGCGGTGCTGCCCAACGGCCTCCTCGCCGATGATTTCCTGGTGGCCCGGGTGGGTCGTTGCCTGCATGTGCTCAACGCGCCCAGCCCCGCCGCCACGGCCTCCCTGGCCATCGGGGAATTCCTGGCCGATCGGATGGCGGAGGGGTAGTCCCATTCGGGGGTGATTGGAACCAGGATGGACAGGATATACAAGATGGCATTCATCCTGTTCATCCGGTTGAACCCACTCAGGCCATTCCATAGCACCAAAGACAGAGCAAGGCTCACCATGAAACCCCGTGAATTGGTCCAAGCAGGGGTGACCGCATTCAATTGGGATAAGCTGTCGTTCCTTCGCTCCCAAGGGCACCCGGTTCCCTCCACCTTCGAAGAGCCGAATCCATGAGCGCCAAGATCGCAGCCTTGCCGGATTGGAGGAGTGACACCCTGGACAAGGTGCGGGCCCTCATCCGGGAGGCCGACCCCGAGGCCGTGGAAGAGGTCAAGTGGATGGGAACTCCGGCCTGGTCCCATGACGGGGGCATCTGCACTGGGGAGTCCTACCAAGCGGCCGTCGCGCTCAACACATCCATTGGAAGAAAGTCCAAGAAGCGCTCCTGATCTAGACCCGCCGCCCGAAGCTCCGCTCCAGATCCCCCAGCGTGAGCTTCTTGATGATGGGCCGCCCGTGCGGGCAGGTGTGGGGCACCTCGCAGGCCATGAGATCCATCACCAGGCGCAGGGCCAAGTCGCTGGGCAGGCGGTGGTGCTTCTTGATGGCGGCGCGGCAGGCCAGCTCGGCGTTGAGGTCGCGGCGGAAGGTGCCGAGGTCGGGCTTGCCCCCGGCCTCCATGCGGGCGAGCAGGTCCTCCAGCAGGGCCTGGGGATCGCGCTCCGCGAGGAAGTCGGGGAGCGCCCGCACCACCACGGCGTCGGTGCCGAAGGCCTCGCACTCCACGCCCACGGCGTTGAGCTCCTCGAGGAAGGGGCTGAGGCGGCTAAGGGCGGCCGGCCCCAGCGTCACCACCTTGGGGGGCATGAGGGGCTGGAGGGCCGGGGCGTGGCGGCGCAGGAAGAGCCGCTCGAAGAGCACGCGCTCGTGGGCCACGTGCTGATCCACGATCCAAAGCTCAGGTTCCTTCTCCGTGGGAACTTCCACCAGCAGGTAGGTGTGCTCGAAGGCGCCGAGGTAGCGGGGGCCACCATCCGCCTCCTCCGCGGCGCCCATGCGCGGAGCGACGAGGTCGTAGCTGCGGTCCAGATCCGAAGCACCGAAGGCCGCTTGCAGGCTGGCCCAGGCGGGCTCCGCCGTGGCGGAATCCCAAAGGCGGGGATGGGCCCCGGGGGCGCGGCGGGCCTCCAGCTCGAATTCCGCCTCGTTGGGTTTGGGGGGCAGCTCCAGCACCGAGGCGAGGTCGCCGCCCAGGGCGGCCCAGGCCTCGCGGGTGGCGCGGGCCACCCAGGGGAAGATGCGGTGGGACTCGCGGAAGCGCACCTCGGCCTTGGTGGGGTGCACGTTCACGTCCACGGCCTCGGGCGGCACCTCCAGGAAGAGCACGGCCGCGGGGTAGGCCCCCTTGGCGAAGCGCCCCTCCCAGCCTTCGGAGAGGGCCGCCAGCAGGAGGCGATCCCGCACGGCGCGGCCGTTGACGAAGAGGTAGAGGTGGTTGCGATCCCGGAAGCTCAGCGAGGGCGGACTCAGGAAGCCCTGGAGCACCCAGGGCGCCTCGCCATCCCTGAAGGGCACGAGGCTCCGGAACTTGTCGCCCAGCAGCGGGCCGAGCCGTTCGCCGGGGTGCGCCACGGGGGGTAGGATCAGCTCACCGCCGCGATCGGGGCGCAGCGTCCAGTGCACTTCCGGCGTGGCGAGGATGAGCCGCGTCAGCGCCCCCCAGAGCTGGGCGTGCTCCGTGTCCGTGGACTTGAGGAAGCGGCGCCGGGCCGGCAGCTGGGCGAAGAGATCCTTCACGGTGACGGTGGTGCCCTTGGAGCGGGGCGCGGGCTCCGTGCCCTTCACGATGCCGAACTCGGCGCGCAAGCGGTGCCCCTCGCCCTCGGCCTCGGCGCTGTGCAGCTCCAGCCGCGCGACGCTGGCGATGCTGGGCAGGGCCTCGCCCCGGAAGCCGTAGGAGGCCAGGTGCTGGAGGTCGTCCGCCGTGCGCACCTTGGAGGTGGCGTGGCGCTCCAGGGCGAGGAAGAGGTCGTCGCGCCCCATGCCCGAGCCGTCGTCCGCGATGGAGAGCAGCTTCTTTCCGCCCTCCTCCCAGGCGACTTCGATGCGGGTGGCCCCGGCATCCAGGGCGTTCTCCACCAATTCCTTGAGGACGCTGGCGGGCCGCTCGACAACCTCGCCTGCCGCGATCTGATTCGCAACCTGGTCGGAGAGCACCCGGATCTTGGCCATTCGGTCAGTCTAAGGCCTGGGCCGGCAGGCGGGTTGTCATCTGGCCGCCCGCGAACGCAGGCTCCACTGGAGCCTGCTCCTGCTCCCGCTACGCCTTCGGCTTGCGATCGCAGAGCGGGTCCCCCCCTCGCCTGCCGCGATCTGATTCGCGACGTGGTCGGGTAGGACTCGAATCTTCGCCATGCCTTCAGTGGATGGGCTGGGCGGGCCGAGGGCCGACTGGGCGCGTTGGGCTGGATCGGGGGGGGGGTAGGGAGTTGACAGGGATTCGAAATTACTTATTCTGAGACTCAGTCTCTTAATTGAGGTCTTATGTCTCCCCTTGCCCTTGACCCCCTCGCTCTCGACCCCCTCGCCCAGGCCCTTCGCCCGGAGTGGGTGCCCCTGCTTCAATCCCTCACGGCCCTGGGGCCCTTGGCCGTGGAGGTGCCCAGCCACGCCTCCGGGGCGGAGATTCGGGTGCTGCCCTTCGGATTCCGCTGGGAGGAGGGGCAGGCCCGATTCCAGACCGCCGGTTCCGAAGTACGCCTTTTCCCACACACCTGGGCCACGGCCATGGCCCGACCTGGATCCCCCTCCCGCTTGGAGTGCTTCGACTGGAACGGGGATGTGGTGCTGCGCGTGGACCTGCCCATCCGCCCCGAGGGCCTGGAGGACGCCGAGAGCTTTCTGGAGGCCTGGGCCCAAGATTCGGGCGCCGATCGGCGCGCCCTCAATCGTCCGCGGGTGCTCTCCTCGGCGACCTCCATTGATCGCTCCCAATTCCTCCGTGCCTGGGAGGAGTTGCCCGATCCTCAGGCCTTCCCCTTCCTGCTGGCCCGCTTCGGCCTGAAGCGCCGGGACGCCCTCCGCCTGGCCGAGGGCCGGTTCACGGAGCCCCTGCCCCGCGCTGACGCCCTTCTGTTCCTGGAGATGGCCCAGGCCCGTCGCCTCTCCCTGGAAGTGCTCGTGGGGAACCGGGGCTGTCTCCTTTGCACCTCCGGCCCCGTGGAGGCCTTCCGGAGGGAGGGCGCCCGGGCCTATGCCACGGTGGCTGATACCCGGCTCCGGCTGGAGCTGGACCGCCTCGACCGCGCCTGGCTCGTCCTCAAACCCGGCCCCCGCGGGCCCGTCACCAGCCTGGAAGTCTTCGATCGCCACGGGGATCTCGCCCTGCAGTGCATCGGCGGGCGGAACGCTCCCGCCTCGGGGAGGGTGGCCTGGCGCCTCCTTTTTCAGGATCTGGGGTGCCGCCTTTGATGCGTTCCCCCTTCGAACCTCTCACGGAAAGGAGGATCCCGCCGCCGGTTATGCGCCGCGCTCCATGCGCGCGCACCCCCGCGGCCGGCCAGGCTGCCGCAGACGCCTGATTTCCCCCTTTTCCCTTCCAGGCGGCGAAGGGCCGTCTCCCCTCGTCGCCTGGCGCCTTCCTCGCCGGGCTCGTGGAGCTCAAACCGGCAAACGCGTCCCTCCTCAATCAGCTACGGGGGCAGGAACGGGCCGGGACTGGCCGGAGCCCGGCGAGGGGTGAATGATCCTGGCATCCCTCGCTGCGCATGACCCCCGACTGCATTCGGTCCCAGGAATGGCTGACCCAGCCGTCAAGATCCCTCCAACCGCCGGCCGTCCTCCCTATTCGGGAACATCGGGAAAGGGGAGGGGCACGCCCCTCCCCCCGCTTCAACCCATGTTCCAGGAACTAGAACTTGATGCCCGCCGATACGGTCACCGTCCTGGCCAACGCGTAGTCGTTGGAGGTTCGGGGGCGCCCGTAGTTGGCACCCCCACGCCAGGCCCCGGCGACGGTGGTCTGGGTGGTATTCCAGCCGGTCTGCAGCTGATGGTTGGGGAAGTTGATGAAGTTCACCTGGGTGAAGAAGCTGGCCTTCCTCCAGACCGGCACGTCATAGGCCACCTGCAGATCCAGGCGATAGGTGTCCGGGAAGCGCTGGGCGCCGCGCTGGGAGTAATAGCGCGTGTAGGTGGAGCCGAAAGCCGTCGGCACGCCAGCGCCCAGGGGCGCACCGGGGGTGACGAGCGAATAGGAGGCGCCAGAGGTGTAGGAACCGATCATGCCCAGGTTCAGGCGCCCCTTGCCGAGGGTGAGGACGTAGTTGGAGGTGAGGCGGATGCGCACGGGCACGTCGGCCGCGAGGTTGCCATAGGGAGCCAGCTGCTCGCGGGTCGGCGCACCCGCAAAGGCCCCCGGTTCGCCTCCCAGGGGGCCGAAATTGTTGATGGATTCCGTGGTTCCCACCTGCCCGCCTTCGTAGTTGCCCTGGAGCTCGCTCAGGGTCACGTTGCCGCCCAGGCTGAATTCGGTGGTGAGCTGCTTCTGGTACTGGAACTCCATGCCCCAGTACTTGCGGATGAGGGAGGAATCGTTCTTCGTCTCCACGATGATCAGATCGTTGCTATCCACCGGGTTCGGCTGCAGGCGGCGGAAATCATCGGCGAAGTTCTTCCAACGGCGACGGTTGAAGGCCACGCTCCAGACCCCGTTCGCACCATCCGCATGTTTGAGGCTGATGGCGATCTCCTGCATTGTGGGCATCTTGAGGTTCTTATCCACCAGGTTGGACTTCCGGTACTTGGCGGGGTCGTACACGAAGAAGGGCGTGGAATCGTAGCTCGACCGCAGCCGGGGATCGCCGCCCACGTAGGCGTAGTCGTACTCGGCGGGGTTGCCCACCACGGAGGCCCCGTCCGTCGCGCCCTGGTTGATGGCGCCCACGTACTCGCCGAAGGTCAGTTGGGTCACCCAGGACCCATTGCCCCGGATATCCCAGATGGCACCGAAGCGGGGGGAGATGGTCGTCAGATCGAAGTTGCTCGCGCCCAGGTCGTCCTTGGAGGTGAACTTGTCCGCCCGCAGGCCCAGGTTCACGCTCCAGTGGGAATTGATCTTCCACTTGTCGTTGATGTAGGCGGCCAGGATGGTGTTCTTGGTCGTCGCACCTTCATAGGTGATCCACTGGTCGAGGAAGGTCTGGCTGGGATCGTTGGGAACGAAGATGCGGTTGGAGATGTCCGTGCTCCCGCCCGCCGCGGGATCCACCGTGAAGCCCCCGAAGTAGACCAGCATGCCACTGGGCGTTTGGGAGTTGGCGGCGCTGTGGCTGGACTCGTACCAATCCAACCCCGCCTTGAGCTCATGCTCGCCCGCCCCGCGGAAGAAGGTCAGGAGGCTCACGCTGCCGTTTCGGATGGGCCGGGCATCCCCGTCGGGCCCGAAGAAGCCGTTGTCGTAGGCGTAGAAGGTGTTCAGGTCGATCATCAGGGGGTAGTTGCTGGGGCCCTGGCCGCCGCCGCCCTTCCCGCCGAGGGTCTCCTTCTTGTAGCCGTAGTGGAGGTCCAGCACCATGTCGCTGGTCAGCTGGCCCTGGTAGCCCAGGGTGTAGTAGGAAAAGGAATTGGGCTGATTGCTGAGGGTGGCCAGGGAGGTGCTGCCCCCGAGGAAGGCCCCCGTGTAGTCGATGCCCGTCACGTCGATCTGGGTCTTGTTGTACTGCCAGAACAGGCGCTGGGTGGGCGTGATCTGCCAGTCCAGCTTGATGTCCTTGCGCTGATCGGTCTGGGTGTTCTGGTAGGGGATGCCGCCGCCATAAGCGGGATCGGCCGTGGTCTGCGCCGACGTCGACCGGGCGAAGGGGGCCTGGGCCCGATAGCCCACGACGAAGAAGAGCTTGTCCTTGAGGATGGGGCCCGAGAACACGAAGTTCTGCTGGACGTTGTGGGTGTCCTTGAAGGTGGTGGTGCCCGCGAGGCCCCGGTTGAGGGGGTTGTAGGCGTTCCAGTTCGGATTGGACGCGGTGAATCGGACCACCCCGGAGAACTCGTTGGACCCCGACCTCGTGATGGTGTTGACCACACCGCCGGTGAATCGCCCGTACTCCGCGGAAACACCACCGCTGATCACCTGGACGTCCGAGAGCATGTCCTCGTTGAGCTGGGCGGCGAAGCCGCCGGTGACGGGATCGGCCACGTCGGCGCCATCCACCAGGTAGAGCACCTGGGTGTTCTGGGCGCCGCGGATGGTGAGCCCGTTCGCATCGAAGCTGACGCCCGGGGCCAGGCTCGCGATGTTGGTCACGGTCCGCTGGTTGATGGGCAGGTCGTTGATCTTCTCCAGGGAGAGCACCTTGCCATCGTGGGCGTCGGAGGTGTCGATGTTGTTCGCGGTGGCCACCACCTCGACGGTGGCCGTGGCGTCACTGATGGACCGCAGGGGGAAGTCGGTGACGTTGGTTTCGCCCAGGTTCACGCGGGTCGCGATCTGGGCGCCCTTGAAGCCCTGGGCGGTGACGACGATCTGCACCGTACCGGGAATGAGCTGCACGAAGCGGAAGGCGCCCTGGGCATCGGTGAGGGCCGACCGGTCTCCCTGGGGCGTCTTGACCACCACCGTGGCCCCTGCGATGGCCTTCCCGGAGATGGCGTCCTTGACGACGCCGGCGAGGTTGCCGGTCTGGGTGCCCTGGGCGAGCACGGGCATGGCCCCGGCCACCAGGGCGAGGGCCGTGAAGCCCATGCGTGCGGATCGTTGAAGCATGATCAGACTCCTTTGAAGTGCGGGGGGCCGCGGGGATGTGGAGTGGCCCGACACAAGGCGGACGCTCTCCGACGCTCCGGGGGAGCGTGGATGATGGGGAGAGATGGGGCACACCGACGTCAGCCTTCCGAGAAGAAGGGAATGACGGTGGAATCCGAAGGTGGACGCGATGCTGCGTGCTAGGTCCACTATCGGTCGGGACGCGATCGCGTTTTGTAAATTGAAGGTCACAAGCCCCGGGGCTGCGAACCCCGGGGCTTGTGCAACCAGGTACCGAACCTCAGTCGGCGAAGGCCTGGACTATTCCCAATCCGCGGCGACCGGCGCGGCACCCGCGGCTTCGCCGCGCCGGGCCGCCAGCCAGAACCGCACGCCATGACCGGCGTAGGCCAGGAGGAAGAGGACCGAGGCGATGCCGTGGACCCAGGCGAAGCCCGTCCGCCAACGCGGATCCGTGACCACCTGGACACCGTACCCCGAGGCCACCATGGGCAGGATCAGGGCGGCGAGGCCCCAGCCTGTGCGGCGGCCTTCGCGGCCAAGGCTGCGGAGCTTCACCCCGAAGTGGCCGCGCACCATCATGCCGAGCGCGAAGAGCAGGAGGGGCGCCGCCAGCACGTGGGCGTGCTGAAGAAGGCCCTGCAACGGGTGGGGCTCAGGCCCGAACTCCCCCTGCACCACCTGGAAGTAGCGGAGCCAGCCGTAGCCCAGGCCCGAGAGCCCCGTGAGCCAGGCGCCCAGGTGCAGGGCGAAGCGCTCGAACCGGCTCACGGCCGCACCTCCTGTGCGGCCGCCCTTCGGGCGGTGCTGCGCACCGTGGCCCTCCGCTCCTGCTCCGGCCTCAACCTTTCCCCCCGTAGAGCACTTGGAAGAGGGCGAGGCCGCGGCGGGAGGCCTCCGTAAGCGCGTGGGCCGTGAGGGTGCAGCCCGAGAGGGGGCGGATGGCGCCCTTGAGGCTGAGCTGGGGATTCAGGGGCTTCCCGTCGAACTGGCGCACCCAGGCCTCCCGGGCCATGTAGTCCTGGGGCTCCCGAAAGGCCACCACCTCCACACGGAGGATGCGGCCCTCGGTGGAAACGGCCACCATGGCCGTCTCGTTGAGGGTGCGCACGCGGTGGGTGTCGAAGAAAGCGACGCCCAGGAGCTTGCCCTCCTTGCGGGCCTCATAGGCCACCTGCCAAAGGCCGGAGAGGGCCGACCCCGCCAGGCCCTGGGCGGCCTTGGCCTGGGCCTCCGTGAGGAAGTGCTCTTTGCGGGTGAAGGCCGCGCCGGGAAAGGCGAGGCCCAGCGCCTCCTGTTGGGAGGGCAGACCCGCCCAAAGGGGGGCGACGCCCACGAGGGGCGCCGCGATCAGGAGGGCTTGGACCGTTCGTCTCATTGCACTTCGAATTGTCCCATCATCCCGATGCCTTCGTGTTCGAGGATGTGGCAGTGGAAGACGTAGCGGCCGGAAAGATCCTTGAACCGCATGATCACCCGCACGGTCTCCAGGGGGTTCACGAGCACCGTGTCCTTCCAACCCCGCTCGTGGGGCGCGGGGGCCGCGCCCTCCCGATCCAGGATCTGGAACTGGCCGCCGTGGATGTGGAGGGGGTGGGCGATGACGTCCGCGAAATTCTTCACGGTCCAAATCTCCGTGACCCCTTCGGCCATGGTGAAGTCCACCCGGTCGATATCGAAGAGCTGGCCGTTGATGACCCCGTCGCCGGTGTCCTCGATGCCGAGGAAGCGCTGGGTCGTGGCTTCGGATTCGGGGATCCGGGCCACGGAGGCCAAGCTAGCGGGCAGGGGCAGGGCGGTGCCGGCCCGGGTCACCCGCAGTTGCAGGAGGGGGATGTCCGCCCGGCCCATGCCCGCCTCCGCTTCCTCTTCAGGGGCGGCGAAGGGCAGGCTGTGCAGCAGCAGGGATTGGCCCCGATCGCCGGAGAGGTCCACGAGGATCTCGGCCCGTTCGGCCGGCCCGAGGAGCAGGCCGGTGTGGGCCACGGGGGCTTCCAGGAAGCCGCCGTCGCTGGCGATCTGATGGAAGGCGCGGCCGTCCTCGAAGGCGAGGAGGAGGCGGCGAGTGCTGCTGCCGTTGAGCAGGCGCAGGCGCACGGTGCCGGCGGGCAGCTCCAGGTAGGGCAGGTGGAGGCCGTTCACGAGCACGTGGTTGCCCAGCATGAAGTCGCGGTCGCCCATGACCTCCATGTAGGCCAGGCTGCCGTCGGCCCGGAGGTGGCGATCCATGAACACGACGGGGAAGTCGTCCACCCCGTAGGTCTTGGGCACGGGGAGGGCGTCGGAGACGGCATCGTCCATCAGGATGTACCCGGCCAGGCCGTAGTTCACCTGGCGCCCCGTGGCCCCGTGGGGGTGGGGGTGGTACCAGAAGGTGCCCGCGGGCTGATCCGGCGTGAAGCGGACGGAGGCCGATTCCCCCGGCATCAGGCCCATGCCCTCCAGGCCCGGGAAGATGTCGGCGTCGCCGGGCACCTTGAGGCCGTGGGGGTGCAGGTTGGTGTGGGCGTGATCGGAGTCGGGGAGCTGGTTGGTGATGGCCAGCTCCACGGCGCGGCCCCGGCGCATCCGCAGGGTGGGGCCCAGGATGGACCCGTTGTAGCCGTAGGTGAGGGTGGGCTTGCCGGCCACGAGTTCCGTGGTGCCGGCCTGCGCCACGAGGTCGTAGCGGTCGGCGCCCCCGATGCCGACGGTGGGCGCGAGGATGGGGGGCACGGGCATGGGGCGGTCGAAACCCTGGCGGGGGGAGGTGTCCCCCCCGCCGCAGGCCAGGAGCCCGAAGAGGGCGGGAATGAGCAGCAGGCGCTTCATGGACGCCTCAGAAGTAGAAGCCAAGGGCCAGGTTCCACTGGTTGCGGCCCGTCATCCCGCGATTCTCCAGCTTCTGGTAGTCCACTTTCACGGCCACCTGGGGGATGGGCTTGTAGTTCACGCCCGTGGTGAGCACCGTCCAATCGTTGGAAGGACCCGCCAGGACGCTGGCAATCACCTCGGCCTGGGTGTTGAAGCGCTCCCAGCGCGCGAAGGGAACGAGGGACTGCTGGCCGCCGAGGACGTCATAACCCGCCTCCAGGTAGCCGCCCCACTGGCGGGTGCCCGTCTCGCGAACCGGATCGGCGTTGCCCAGGGACTCCAGCCAGGGCTTGGAATTCGTCGTCACCGCGTAGAGGCCGCGGAGCTGGAGGCCCTTCGCGCGGTACTCGCCGTGGAGATCCATCACGGTGGTGCGCAGGGCCGCGCCGCCGCCGGTCTGGTTGGAGTTGCCCGTGAAGAAGCTGCCGCCCACGAGGAGGCCAGGCATCCCGTTCCAATCCAGCCGTCCCGTCCAGGCCAGGCTTTGGGCGTTGGCTTCCTTGCCGGCCTGGCGGCCGTCGCGGATGCCCTCGGCGCCGAACTTGGCGCCGTTGAGGCCGTTCATGAGGTAGAGGCGATAGCTGAGGTTGCCCGGCAGCTCGCCATGGATGCCGGCGCCGTTCTCGTGCCAGGTGGTGGGGAGGATGCTCCGCTCCACCATGGGCCGGCGGGAGCCCAGGAAGGCCGGGGGCTCGTGCAGCTCGTTGATGAAGCCCATGGGCACGAGCATCTGGCCCGCGCGGATGTTGAAGCCCTTGGACAGGAGGAAGTCGAGGTAGGCGAACTCGACGATCACCTCCCCTTCGGGGTTCTCGTCGCTGTAGCCGCCGTGCTCGAATTCCACCTCGGAGTTGAACACCACCTTGTCGCTGAACTTGTAGCCGGTGTAGAGCACGAGGCGCAGGGCGTCCAGGTTCTTCTCGCCGCCGCCAGAGGTGCCCGCCTGGTCCTTGTTCTCCTTGGACTGGTAGAGGAATTCCCCGTAGCCGCCCACGGAGAGGCCGCCCTTGGACTCGTAGACCTTGGAGGCCGCCGAGCCCAGTCCGAACTGGCCCTGGGCCGCCGCGGGAGCCGTGGCGCCCGTCTTTTGGGCCTCCAGCTCCTGGGTGAGGATCGCGAGCTTCTTATCGAATTCGGCGCGCAGCTTGGCGACGTCGGGGTGCTCCTGGGCGGCGAGGGCCAGGGCGCAGCAGGAAAGGAAGGCGAAGGTCTTCATAGGGGTCTCCGTCGCTCGATTAGAAGTAGTAGCCCAGGCCCAGGCTCACCTGGTTGCGGCCCGTCTTCGCCTCGTTCTGGACGCGGCTCACGTCGGCCTTGAAGGCCACCTGGGGGATGGGCTTGTAGACGACGCCGTAGGTGAGGACCTTCTGATCCAGGGACTTGTCGAGGGTGACGCCGCTGATGGCCTCGGCCTGGGGGTTCAGCTTTTCCGAGCGCAGGAAGGGGATGAGGGCCTGCTTGGAGTTCGCGAGGCTCAGCACGTCGAAGCCGGCCTCCACGTAGTAGCCCTTCTGCTCCGTGCCCAGCTGGCGGACGGTGGCATTGGCGGCCGCGAGGCCATCGGCGTTGTGGCTGCCCTTCACCCAGAGGGCCCGGCCCTGGAAGCCCCGGAAGCGGTACTCGGCGTGCACGTCCATGAGCTTCGTGGTCAGCGCGGGGAGGTTATCCGCCTGCTGGCTGTTGCCCTGGTAGAGGCTCAGGCCCACGGTGGCGCCGGGCAGGGGGTTCCAGTCCAGGCGGCCCGTCCAGGCGAAGCTCTCGGCCACGGCCTTGGCGCCGTTCTGGCGGGCGCCGCGGATGCCGGCCTTGCTGAAGCGGGAGGCATCCAGGCCGTTCACGAGGTAGAGGCGGTAGCTGAGGTTGGCGGGCAGCTCGCCGTGGATGCCGACGCCGTTCTCGCGCCAGGTCGTGGGGATGAGCTGCTGCTCCACGAAGGGACGCTTGGCGCCCAGGTAGGTGGGGGGCTCGTGCATCTCGTTGATGAAGCCCATGGGGATGAGCATCATGCCGGCGCGCACGTTGAAGCCCTTGGAAAGGAGGAAGTCCAGGTAGGCGAACTCCACGGCGACCTCGCCCGGATCCTTCTGCTTCACGCTGGTGACGTTGCCGCCGGCGGAGGTGGTGACCTGTTCCCCACTCGTCTTGGCGTGCTCGAACTCGATTTCCGTGTTGAAGACGATCCAATCGTTGAACTTGTAGCCCACGTATAGGATCTGGCGGGCGAAGTCGAGGCCGTTGGCCTTGGAGCTGTAGGTGCCGTTCTCCAGCTTCGAGTCGAAGTTCTCGTAGACCATTTCGCCGTAGCCGCCGATGGAGAGGCCGCCCTTCGTCTCATAGACCTTGGACGCCGCCGGCGCCAAACCGTGGCTGCCCTTTTCCGGCGCGGCGGCCACCGTGGCCCCCGTCTTCTGGGTCTCCAGCTCCTGGGTGAGGATCTGGAGCTTGCGCTCGAGATCCGCCACGCGCTGTTCGGTGGAGGGCTTTTCCTGAGCGAAGGCCGCTCCGGCGAGCAGGGCGAGGGCCAGGGGGGTGAGGCGGAGGGAAGGCATAGAGCTCCTAGAGGGTGCGCGGTCGAAGGGCGCGGAAGGGCGCGGTAAGGTGCACCGGGCCGTCGTTCAAAAGGAAGGCGGCCGCGATGCCCCGGGCGTTGGCCCAGGCGAGGCCCCGATCGGGGCCCATGACGTAGAGGGCCGTGGAGAGGATGTCGGCTTCGAGGCCCGTGGGGCGCACCACGGCCACGGAGCCCCAGGCCGGGCAAGGGCGGCCCGTGCGGGGATCGAGGATGTGCTGGCCCCGCTCCGAGGTGCCGGTGGTGCTGACGGAGGCATTCCGCAGGGGGAAGGCGAGCCGGGCGCGCCGCCGGTCCCGGGGATCCGCGAGGGATACGGAATGGGTGGTCCCCCAGGCCAGCAGCTGCCCGCCGAAGTCGAGCAGGCCCGAAGAAGCCCCCCCCTCCTCCAGCTTTAGGCGCATGCGGTCCAGGGCATGGCCCTTGAGGAAGCCCCCCTCCTCCAGCCAGGCCCCCGCCGTCAAACGGATCCCCTGAGCGCCTTCCTCGAGATGGTCCAGCCCGGAGGCCGCCCGGGCCTCCGCAAGCTCCTCCGAGGACGGGATCCGCCCACCGGCGCGGAGCTTCCAGGCCTGGATGAGGCGGCCAAGGGTCGGATCGAAGCACCCTTCCGTCTCCCGGGCGAGCGCGGCCACGCGATGCAGCAGCACCCGATCCGCCTCGGGCAGGGTCACCGGCTCACCGGCATTCAGCTGGCTCCAGAGGGAGTCGGTCTTCCAGGTGGAGCATCGGGTCTCCAGTTCGTCCACCCCGGCCAGCGCGGGCTCCATGCCCCGGGTGCTCCCCGATACCTTCACGCTCAGGGTAGTGCCCATGGCCAGCAGCGTCCGCTGGGCGGGGCTGGCAAGGGGCGCCTGGGCGATCAGGGCCATGAACAGGATGGGAAAGGGCACGCGAAATCCTCGGTGAGAATTAGTCTCAGTCATGAAATTGATCCATTCAATGCTTTTTTGAGATGGAGTCTCTATATGTGATTTGGCTCAAACCCCCCCGACTGGCAGGCTTTAGCCATGCGCATTCCGGCCCTCCCCGTCCTCCTGGCCCTTCCCGCCCTGCTCCAGGCCCAGCGGGTCCAGGCCCCCAGCGCCCCCTGGCGGACGATCACCACGGCTCACTACCGGATCCACTTCCCCGCAGGCGACGGCTTTCCGACCTTCGCCCAGGAGGTGGCCTCCCGCATCGAGGGCATCCACGCCCAATACCTGGGGCTCATCGGCCATGCCTGGGCGGGTCCCGTCGACGTGCTGATCCAGGATCCCGTGCGCGAGCCCAATGGGGTGGCCGTGCCCTACCCCGACCGCCCCTTCGTGGTGCTCTGGCGCACGGAGCCCGAACCCGACAGCGCCATCGGGCACCACCGGGGCTGGGCCGAGCTGCTGGTCGCCCATGAACTGGGCCACATCAACCACCTGCTCATCCCCCAGCGGGGGCGCACCTTCAGGGATTGGCTGCTGGGCCGCAAGGTGCCCGTCACCACCAAGAGCCCCAAGTGGGTGATCGAAGGCTACGCGACCCTGATCGAAGGCCGCCTCACGGGCTCGGGCCGGCCCCACGGCGCCTACCGCGCGGCCCTCCTCCGCACCTGGGCCCGGGAGGGCCAGCTTCCGGGCTATGGCGAGCTGAACGGCGGGGGGTTCCTCGGGGGCAACATGCCCTACCTGGTGGGGAGCGCCTACCTCGCCTGGTTGGAACAGCAGCATCCGGATCGACCCGCCCTCCTGCAGGACTTCTGGAAGCAGCTGAGCGGCCCCAGGCACCGCACCTTCGACGAGGCCTTCCTCGCCACCTTCGGCCAATCGCCGCAGGCGGGCTATGCGCGGTTTTGCGCCGAGGTCACCCACAGCGCCCTGGAGCTGGAGCGCCGGATGAAGGTCGAGGGCGTCCGCGAGGGCGAGGTGTTCACCAAGGTCGGTGGCTGGGTGGGCGATCTCGCCGTGAGTCCCGATGGCACGCGCCTGCTCGCCCGGGTGGGCGATCCCCGGAATCCCGGCCTGCGGGTCTGGGAGCTCCGGCAGGAGGCCAAGGCCGCTCCCAAGCCCCAGCCGGGGGAACCCGCCGATGCCCCGCCCGGGGTGCCCCTCGTGGGCGCGAAGTGGTCCCTGCCCCGCATCCACGGCTTCGCTCCCCGCCAAGCCGCCTGGACGGCGGACGGACAGGGCGTCGCCTTCACCCTGCGCCTTCCGAACGAGGAGGGCGTCCTCGTGCCCACCTCCTGGCTCTGGAAGCCCGGGAGCGCCCCCCGCCGCACGGCCTCGGCACCCGCGACCGCACCCCGGGATCCCCGCTTCGATTGGGCCCCCGATCCGGAGGTGTGGAACCTCCGGCGGAAGGAGGGTGACACCACGACCTGGCTCACCCGAACCCTTTCCGCCGCCTGGGCGCCCGCCCCCACGCCCGATGGCAAGGCGATCTACTACGCCCAGCTGGCCGCCACAGGCGTGGAGCTGCGCAAGCTCGACCTCGCGCAGGCGCCCCTCCCCCATGCTCCCCTGCCCACCGAGGGGCTGGCCTTCGCGCCGGACACCGTCCGGTCCCGCCCCGACGAACCCAGCCCCCTGCCCCCGCCCTTGCCGCCGCCGCCGGCTCACGACTATCGCGTGGGGGAAACGCTGAAGGCCCTCAGCACCTTCGGCGCCACCGCCTCCCCCTCGGATTCGGGCATCCAGATCGGGGTGGGCTTCAACGACATCCTGGGCCGCCTCGGCGGGCAGGTGCTCGTGGGCGAGGGGCGCGGTGCCACCGTGCGGGGCGCCCTGGCCCAAGCGACCTGGCAGGGCTCCGAGTGGGAACCCACCCTGCAGTTCTTCCAGGCCCGGCAGCGCCTCAGCCTCCAGCGGGATCACCCCGTCAGCGGGTTCGATCGGGACCGGCGGGGCGTCGCCTTCGCGCTGGATCACGCGACCCTCGGCATCACCACCACCCGGGAGCACCTGGGCCTCTCCATGGAACGGCAGCGGTCCCTGGAGGGGGCCGGCTCCTTCACGCGCTCCCTCGCGGACCTGGGCCTGGGCATCGGCCTCCACCGCAGCTTCGGCGAGTGGGGCTTCGAGGCTAGCCTGCAGGCCCGGCTCTTCCTGGGCCGCACCGACGCCCAGCGCTGGCAGGCGAACCGGGGCGCCGCGCGACTTCAGTTCCTGAACCCGCTGCTGCCGGTGACGGTCCGCTTCGAGGAGGGCCGCCTATCCGGAAGCCCGATGCCCCAGGACCGCTTCCACCTTGGCGGAATCACCTCCAACCTGATGCCCAAGGCCCTCGAGGCGAACCGGATCGCCCAGGCCGCCCTGCCCGCCTTCCTCGCCACGGGCGACCGGTTCCGCCGTTGGCGCGGAGAGCTGGAGCTGCCCTTCGGCCATGCTTACCTGGAGCACCTGGCCGTGTGGGATGGCACGAGCCCGCGTCCGCCCTACCAGCGGGTCGCGGGGTGGGAGCTGAGCGAGGAGGACGTTTCCCTGCGGCAGGATCTCCTGCGCCGCCTCGTGGGGCGCCTCGCCTTCCGCTTGGGCCTCCACCGCGTTCTCGATGGCCCCACCCGGGATCAGACGGTGGGCACCTTCACCCTCGCCATCCACCCCTAATTCAATTCGCCGTGACGCGGGGAGAAGCCTCCGGGCGAGGATGAACCCATCCCGCCCGGAGTCACCATGCCCCTGCCCACGGTTCCCTATTCCGTTCCGGATCTGAGCGCGGGCGAGAGCCTGGCCCGCGCCCAGGCCTTCTACGAGCGGCTGAACCACCGGCGCACCGTGCGCGAGTTCAGCGCCCGGCCCATCCCCGAAGGGGTGCTGGAGCAGTGCATCCTCGCCGCCGGCACGGCGCCAAGTGGGGCCCACAAGCAGCCCTGGCGTTTCGTGGTGGTGCGGGATCCCATCGTGAAAAGGGCCATCCGGGAAGCGGCGGAAAAGGAAGAACACGACAACTACGAGTGGCGCATGAGCGAAGCCTGGAAGCGGGATCTCGAGCCGCTGGGCACGGATGAGCACAAGCCCTTCCTGGAGGTCGCCCCGGCCCTCATCGTCGTCATGGCCCTGAAGCACGGGGATGAGGGGCCCGAGGCCTTGCACTACTACGTGCAGGAGAGCGTGGGCATCGCCTGCGGCCTCCTCATCGCCGCCCTCCATACGGCGGGCCTCGCCACCCTCACCCACACGCCCAGCCCCATGGGGTTCTTGCAGAAGGTGCTGGAGCGGCCCGCCCACGAACGGCCCTTCGTACTGCTCCCCGTCGGCTATCCCGCGAAGGGCTGCCAGGTGCCCGACCTCCACCGGAAGTCCCTCGGGGAACTCAGCGTCTGGCTTTGAGTCGAAGTCCCGGGGTGCCGATACCATGCCCCCGTGTCCCTCTTCCTCATCACGCTCGGTCTGCTGACCCTCCTCCAAGTGGGGCACCTGCACCTGCTCCGCCGGCAGCTGCCCGAGCGGTGGCACGGGCTCCTGAATTGGGCGCTCATCCTCATCCACCTGCCCCTGGCCTGCTTCTTCCTCCTGCGGCTCACGGGCTCCAGCCAGCTGGGGCTCATGGAGATCCTGCGCCCCCTGGCCCGGGGCGCCTTCTACTTCCAGGCCCTCACGCTGCTCCACATGGGCATGGCCGGCAGCGTGCTCCTCTACTGGCACTGGCGGCACCCCAAGGCCCACGTGATGAGCCCCTCCCGCCGGGCCTTCCTGCGGGGCGCGGCCCTGGGCAGTGCCGGAGTGGCGGTGGTCTCCTCGTCGGCGGGCGCGCTGCAGGCCTATGGCCCTCCGGAGACGCCCACCCTGGAGCTGCATTTCGACGACCTGCCCGAGGGGCTGGATGGGCTGAGCATCGCCCACCTCTCCGATCTGCACGCGGGGCCCATGGTCCCCACCGGCGTCCTGGCCCTTTGGCGCGACGCCCTGAGGGGCATGAAGCCCGACCTCGTGCTCTACACCGGGGACTTCGTGGATAGCCGGCCCGAGGAGCTGGCCCCCTTCTTCGGGCTCTTCCACGACGTGGCGCCCCCGCTGGGCTCCTACGCCGTGCTGGGCAATCACGATTACTTCCAGGATCCCCGGCCCATCTGGCAGGGGTTGGAGGCCATCGGCATCAAGCCCCTCGAGAACACCCACGTGATCCTTGAGCGCCGCGGGGCCCGCCTGGCCCTGCTGGGGTTGCAGGATCCCATGGCCCTCAACGGGCGCTTCCAGGGGGTGAAGTTCGGTCCCGGGCCGGAGCCCTTCCTCGCCAGCCGCGACATCCCCCGGGATGCCTTCCGCCTCTGCCTCAACCACCGGCCCTCCGAGTGGCACGCGGCCGTGGCCACGGGAGCCCGGCTCACCCTCAGCGGCCACACCCACGGCGGGCAGATCAACCTCATCCCCGGCCTGAGCTCCGCCCGGATCCTCGGCCCCCACACGAACGGGATCTACGAGGAATCGGGCCGGACCCTGTTCGTCACGCGCGGGCTGGGGGTGGTGGGCCTCCCCATGCGCATCAACGCCCCGCCGGAGCTGCCCCTGCTCGTGCTCCGCAAGCAGGGGTTCCGGCCGGGCGATCGCCTCCTCAAGGACTGAGGGGGCTCATGAGCGGGTCACCCTCGGGCCCGAGGATGCGCTTCAATCCATCCAGCCACAGGCCGCGCAGGCCTGGCGCTTTCGGTAGATCGCCTTGAGTTCGCGATCCCGGATCCGGGCCCGGGTGAACAGCCAGACCCACAGGAGGGTGACGCCCCAGGTGGGCAGCGCCGCGCGCCAGAAGTGGCTGTGCACGAAGAAGGGCACGAGGAAGCTGATCCAGATCAGCACCCCCATGATGAACCCGTGGATGGCGGTGCGGCTCGTGGGGGGGGCGAGCCTCCCCAGGCGCTCGAGATCCGCTTCCGGCTTCCGAACTTCCAGTTCATACACCTCGGGCAGGGATTGGAGCGCTCCCTGGCAGCGGGGGCAAAGGCTCACTTGGACCTCGCGCGGCCGAAGGGATCTCCGGCCTTCCACGTGGGCAGCGCGGGGGCGTTGGCCACGGCCTGGCCCAGCTTCCAGGCGAAGGTGGCCTGCTGCACCATGCCGGAGAGGTCCCAGGTGAGGTCCAGGGCATCGGTCACCTGGTGGTAGCGGGCGCCGTAGGCCTCGGCCTTGGCCTTGGATCCGGCGGGATCCTTCACGTAGTCGTGGCCGCCTTCGATGGAGAAGGCGGGCACGCCCACCTTGGCGAAGCAGAAGTGATCGCTGCGGAAGTAGCCGCCGGCGGTGTCGGGTTCCACGGCCTTGGCCTTGAGGCCCATGCCCTTGAGCACCTTCAGGGCGGAGCCCTCCAGGGACGTGCGCTCGCTGCCCTGGATGCCCATGTCCTTCGTTGCGCCCACGAAGTTGAGGCTATCGAGGTTCAGATCCGCCGCCGTCTTGGCCAGGGGCCAGAGGGGCTTCGCCGCATAGGCGGAGGACCCGATGAGCCCCTGCTCCTCGGCGCACACCCATAGGAACATCTGGCTGCGCTTGGCGGGCTGGTGGACGGCAAATTGGGCCATGGCGAGCAAGGCCGCGGAGCCGGAGGCGTTGTCCACGGAGCCGTTGTAGATGCCGTCCTTGCCGGCCTTCTGGAGGTCCTCATCGATGCCCAGGTGATCCCAGTGGGCGGAGTAGATGACGACTTCCTCCTTGAGCTTGGGATCCGTGCCCGGCACCACGGCCGCGATGTTGGCCTGCACCACCTCGCGCTGCGTGCTCACCACGGTGCCGCTGGCGTTGAGGCCCAGCTCCACGGGCTTGAAATCCTTCCGCTCGGCGGCGGCGCGCAACTGATCCAGATCCTTGCCCGCGGCGGCGAAAAGCTTCCGGGCGAAGCCGTCGGTGATCCAGCCCTGGAGGGGATTGCCCTCATGGGCCAGCTGGAAGCGCTCGTGGGTCCAGCTGCTCTGCACCACGTTCCAGCCGTAGGAGGCGCTGGGGGTGGTGTGGATCATGAGGACCCCGGTGGCGCCTCGGCGCTCGGCCTCCTCCAGCTTGTAGGTCCACCGCCCGTAGTAGGTGAGGGACTTGCCCCCGAAGCGGTTCGGCTGCTCCGCCGTGGGCTGGGGATCGTTCACCATCATCACGATGACCTTGCCCCGGCAATCCACGCCCTTGTAGTCGTCCCAGCCCTCCTCGGGGGCGGTGATGCCGTAGCCCACGAACACGACGGGCGCATCCACCGTGACCTTCGGGCTGCTGGTCCCCGTGCCGAAGACGATGTCCTCGGAGTAGACGGGCTTGAGGTCCCTGAACGTGAGGGCGCTCTCCGCCGCCTTGAGGGCGATGCCGCTGATGCGCACCTCCTGCCGGAAGCTAGCGCCGTTGCCGGGCTTCAGGCCCAGGGCCCGGGACTGCGCCTCCAGGTAGGCCATGGTGAGTTCGCCGCCCCGTTGGCCCGTGCCACGCCCCTCGAGGAGGTCGTCGCTGAGGAAAGTCAGATGGGCGCGCAGGGCCCCTTCGGGAACTTGGAGCGCGGGGGACTGGCCCCAGAGGGCGGCTCCCATCAGAAGGGGGGTGAGGATCCTCGACATCGGCAGCTCCATGGCGTGGATCCAGGATAGACGATGCCTCCCGGCCCCCTGGGGCGATGTGATCACCCTGAGGGCAGGCCGTTAGTACCGCAGGGTGAGCCCCAGCGAGATGCCCTTGGCCACGCCCTGATCCCGGCGAAACCGGTTTTGGAAGGCCGTGAGCTCAATCCCCAGCAGGCGGTTGAACTGGTAGCCCCCCCCGAACCCGCCCCCCCAGTCCCCGTGGGATTCGCGGAGCGAGGTGCCCGCCTGGGTATGCTCCGTCTCCCAGTGGGTGTAATCCAGGCCCACCACCAGGTAGAACCCGGAGTTGGCGGATTCCGCGGGGAAGAACAGGTAGTCCACCCCGAACCGCCGGCCTTCGACCCGGGTATCCAGGCCCGCCGCATTGGCGCCCGCCTTGAAGGCCAGCACCTCCACCTTGGGACGGAGGGCGTTGATCCCCCCGAAGTCCAGCAGCATGTGCAGCCCCCCGCCGAGCCCCGTGGCGTCGTCCAGTTCCTTGGCCAGCTCCCCCTTGGGGAAGGTGCCATGGGCCTGGATGCCCCAACGCAACTCCTGGGCTGAACCGACGGTGGCGAGCAGGGCGGAGAGCAGCACGGCGCGACGCATGGTGACCTCGGGGGATGCCCCGTTCATCGACTCCGGCGATGCGAGCCTAAATCCCGTCACCTTGATCGATCGCCGGGCGATCTCAACGGTTCGGCAGCACGGGCTATTCCCGGGTGAATGAGAAACCCTGGAAGCCTTCGCCCTGCCATGTGAGCGGGTGGGGCCGGAAGGCGATCCCCCCTTCGGCTGCGCAGGGACCCTCCCACACCGGGATGGGCTTCAGGCCCGGCACCCGGGCCTGGATCCACACCCGGTGGGCCTCGCCTTCTTCAGGCAACCAGGAGCACACCGCGTAGATGAGCAGGCCGCCCGGCGCCAAGCGCAGGGCCGCCGCTTCCAGCAGCTGCCGTTGCCGAAGGACGAGCCCTCGCAAATCGATGCCATCACCGATCCAGGGCAGCTCGGGGTGCTTCTGCAGGGTGCCGCTCCCGCTGCAGGGCGCGTCCAGCAGGATGAGGTCGAAGGGACGTCCCCCCCCGGCGAGCCAGGCCGTGGCTTCCGTGACCTGCACCTCGGCTTCCACCCGCCGCGCCGCCAGATTTTCCTTCAGACGCTCCGCGCGAGCGGCCTGCTGTTCCAGGGCCATGAGCTTGGCGGCGGGCCAGCGGCGACCCAGCACCGTGGCCTTGCCGCCCGGGGCCGCGCAGACGTCGAGGATGCGCTGGGGTTCTTTGTCCCACTTGAAGGCCATGAGGGCCTGGGAGCTGCGGTCCTGCACCATGCCCGCGCCGAACTGGAGCCAGGCGAGGGGAAAGGGCGCGCCCTCCTGGAGCCGGTAGGCCCCGGGCACTTCGGGATCGGCCTCCATCCCCTCGGGCAGGGGCTCCTCCCGCAGGGGCACGAAGGCGGGCTTGGGCGGCACCTGGAGCCGGGCCCAGAGGGCTTCGGGATCGGCCTCCACGGGACCTGTGGCCGCGGCCAAGAGCTTCTCCGCGAAGGGGCCCCGATCCAGGGCGGCCGGCAGGGCCTCCAAATCGGCGCGCAGGACGGCGCGATCCTTGGAGGCCTTGCGGAGGATGGCGTTCACGAGGCCCCGGTGGGGCGGGAAGCCCAGCTCAGGATCCGCCACCAAGTTCACGCTTTCGTGCACGGCTGCATGGGGAGCCACGCCATCCAGCCACGCCAGCTGCACGAGGCCCAGGGCCAGGGCGATGTCCGTGCCCAGGGGCAGATCGCGGCTGGGATCCGCCAGGTGGGGCCGGCTCCAGGCCCGCAGTCGGCCCCAGCGCCGGAGCACGAGGCCGAGCATGGCCTGGGCCAGGCCCGCATCGGCGCCTGAGAGTTTGCGGTCCCACCCATCCGGCACCCGCTTTCCCTCCCCGAGGACGCGGATCAAGGTGGTAGCGACGGCACGGCGGGAGGGGGTCAGCATCCCCCTCAGAATGACAGGTCCGTGGCCCACCCCCGCTATCCTGAAGGCATGACCGACGCCCCCGTGGCCCGCGTAGTGCGGGCCCTCACCTCCGATCACCAGGTCCGCCTGGCCGCCCTGAATGCCAGCCCCCTCTGGGATGGCGTGCGCCGGGGCCATCCCCACCTCGAGGCCGAGGCCTGCGCCTGCCTCACGGAGCTGCTCACGGCCAACGCCATCCTCATGGCCCGGGGCATGCTCCAGGAGCGGACGCAACTGCTGCTCAAGGGCGCCGGCCGCGCCCGGGCCGTGGTGGCCGACGCCTGGCCCGACGGCACCCTGCGCGGCGTGCTTGATACGAACGCCCACATCCCCGAAGGGCCCTGGGTGGCCGCCCCCGGCATCCTCCAGGTGATGCGCAGCAACCCCAGCGGCCAGCCTTACATCGGCTCCCTCTCCATGGTGGAGGGTGGCATCTCCGCGCAAATGGAGGCCTACCTCCAGACCTCGGAACAGATCCAGGCGAGCCTCACCCTCTGGTGCGACTCCGCCACGGGCGAGTCGGGCGGCCTGCTGGTGGAGCCCCTGCCGGACTGCCCGCCGGAGCGCCTCGCGCGCGTGGTGCAGGGCATCGATAACCTGGACGTGGTGCCCTTTTGGGAACGGACCACGGACTTCCTCCTGGAATGGATGAACCAGGGGCCCGGGGCCGAGATCCTCACCCGCTCGGATCTCACCTACCGTTGCCGCTGCACCCGCGAGGCCCTCATGGCCACCCTCAAGGGCTTCAGCGAGGAGCAAAAGGAAGGGCTCTTCGCCGAAGGCGAACCCATCGAGGTGCGCTGCGACTACTGCGGCACGGCCTACCACATCCACCGCCCCGACCTCATGGGGCCCCGTTGAGTCGCGCCCAGGTGGAGATCAAGGCGAAGGGCCGCCCCTTGGGCGGGCCCGTGGACACCTGGATCCAGTTCCGCCTCATCCCCTTCCTCACCGCCCAGCTGGCCAAGGCCTGGCACGCCACGCTGCGCGTGCGGGTGGAGGGCGGCGACGCGGTGGCGGACCTCGTGCGCCAGGACGAGCGCTTCATCCTGAGCTTCTGGCACCGCCGCCTCTTCGGCATGCCCCTCGCCTATCCCTTCCAGCGCAAGGAACGCGGCGTCGCCATCCTCAGCAGCGACTCCCGGGACGGCGAGCGCAGCGCCGCCACCTGGCGCTGGTTTGGCATCCACGCCGTGCGCGGCACCGCCAGCGACGACGGCGCCAAGGCCCTCGTCCGCATGATCCAGGCCGTGCGCCAGGGCTGGGACTTCGGCATCACCCCCGACGGCCCCCGGGGCCCCTTGAAGGAGCTGAAGCCCGGCGTCCTCGCCCTCGCCCGCAAGACGGGCGCCTGGGTCGTGCCCGTCACCGTGGCCTACGACCGCGCGTGGACGCTCAACACCTGGGATCGCATGATCATCCCCGTGCCCTTCAGCACCGCCATCGTCCGCTACGGCGAGCCCTTCCAGGTCCCCGCCAAGGGCGACGACACCGTGGAGGGCGCCAAACTCCAAGCCATCATGGATGGCCTCGAGGCCTGGGCGGAGGCACCGCGCCATGGCTAGGCCCCTCGCCGTCGTCTCCCTCTCCGGGGGCATGGACTCCTGCGTCACCACGGCCGAGGCCCTCGCCGCGGGCTTCGAGGTGGCCCTGCTCCACGCCAACTACGGCCAGCGCACGGAGGCCCGGGAGCGCCGCGCCTTCGAGGAGATCGCGAACCACTACGGCGTGCCCGCCGACCGCCGCCTCGTCATCTCCTTCGACAACCTCCGCCTCATCGGGGGCAGCGCCTTGACCGACGCGAGCATCGCCCTGCCTGAGGACGAGGACCCCCACCGGGCCGGCGTGCCCGTGAGCTACGTGCCCTTCCGCAACGCGCACCTGCTGAGCACGGCCACCAGCTGGGCGGAGGTGCTCGGCGCCAGCGCCATCTTCGTGGGCTTCGTGGAGGAGGACGGCAGCGGCTATCCCGATTGCACGGAGGCCTTCCTCCGCAGCTTTGAGACCACGGCGAACCTAGGCACGCGGCCCGAGACGAGGCTCGCTTTCCAGGCGCCGCTCATCCACCTGCGCAAGGGCGAGATCGTGCGCAGGGGTCTGGAACTGGGCGCCCCCCTGCACCTCAGCTGGTCCTGCTACCAGGGGGAAGCGCAGGCCTGCGGGCACTGCGACTCTTGCACGCTCCGGCTCCAGGGATTCAAAGAGGCGGGTGTCGCGGACCCCATCCCCTACGCCTTCATTCCCGAAGCGCTGCGTTAAGCGACCCGGCGCAGCGCCACGAGCGTGAGGTCGTCCCCCCGGGGCGTCCCCGCCAGGAAGCCCTCCAGGGCCTCCCGGCAGGCGCCCAGGAGGTCGGGCAGGGGCAGGCGGGCCGCCTTGCGGAGGGTCGCCGCGGCACGACCGATGCCGAATTCCTCATCCTCCTTCGCGCCCTCCGTCCACCCGTCCGTGTAGAGCAGCAGCGTCTGGCCCGGGAGCAGGTGGAGGGCCCGGGGCTCGAAGGCCGCCTCCGGGAACATCCCCAAGGGAAGGCCCCCGCCCTCCACGGGCCGCACGCCGCGCGCGTCCGCGAGGAGGGGCCGCGGATGGCCCGCGTTGACCAGTTCGGCGAGCCCGCCCGGGTGCAGGCGGAGGGCGGCCAGGGTGGCGTATTTGGAGGCCAGCGTGGCCTCGGCGAAGAGGCCGTTGGCCTTGGCCACGAGCTCCGCCAGGGGGAGGCTCGCCGGGGCCAGGGCCCGGAACAGCGCATGCAGGTGGGCCTGGAGGAAGGAGGCCGACACCCCCTTGCCGGCCACGTCGCCCAGCAGGAGGTGGAGGGCATCCTGGGCGGGGCCGCCGCGGATGAGATCCACGTGATCCCCGGAGACGGGGCCCTTGGGCTCCCAGAGGTAGGCCACGTCCCAGCCATTCTGGGTGATGCGCGATTCCGGCAGGAGGGCCCGCTGCACCCGGGCGGCCCCTTCCAGATCGCGCTCCAGGGCGCGGCGCCCCTCCGGGCCCAGGCAGTCCAGGCACACGGAGAGCAGGGGGTTGGAGGCCAGCTGATCGCCGGACACGGCCTCGCGGCAGACAGAGCAGGTGCCCCAGGTGCCCACCTCCATGGCGCCGATGGCATCGTCCACCCGCCGCATGAGCTCGACCAGGACGCGCTCCTCCCGGCCCTCCACGAGGGCGGCCAGGACCTCCCGCCGCGCCGTCAGCCGCTCCCGGAGCTTCTGCGGGACGGCGTTCATGACCGGGCCTCGGCCAGCTTGCGCAGGAGGGCCATCTGGGCCGAGTGGTAGGCGTTGTGCTGGAGGGTGCCCAGGAGGAGGCCGCGAATCGTGGGGTCCGCGCCCGGCACGGCGTCCTCGAGACGGGAATCATCCAGAGCCGCCAGGGCGGATTGGAGGCCCCGGTAAGCCTCCTCGAGGTGCGCGAGGCGGTCCCGCCAGGCTTCGGCCGGGAGGGGTGCATCCGGGGGCCAATCCGCACCCGGGGCGGGCTCGCCTCCCCGGATTCGGTGGGTGGTCTCCCCCATCCAGTAAGCGAGGTGGCCCACCAGATCCGCGATGCAGTGGAACTCCGGGGCCGGGCGCCAGGCGGCCAGGGGGGCTTCCACCCCCGCCAGCACCTCCCCCATGGCGGGGCCATGCCAGGCGCCGCCCCGGAAGCCGCGTTCCAGTTGGTCCGCGAGCCGGGCGCATTCGGATCGGGTGGCGGTGAGCATGTAACCCCCTGAAAAGATCTAGGGGGTTAAAAATGAGCTCGAAATCTAACCTGTCAAGTGGGCCAAATGGGTTAAATTGGGAGGATGGCCGAGCCCCTCCCCTCCCCGCCCGTGGAGCCCTTCGAGCTCTCCGGAGGCGAGCTCTGCCTGGACTTCGCCAACACCTGGGGCGACCGCGGGCGCCCGGCCACGGAGCGGCTGGCCACCTACGACGACCTCCTCGCCTTCGCCCACGCCGCCGGGTACCTCAGCGATCCCCACCTGGAGGCCCTGCGCGGCCGGGCCATGGCCCATCCCCCCCGGGCGGCGGCGGCCCTGCGCCGGGCCCTGGACCTTCGGGAGGCCCTCTACCGCCTCTTCTCCTCCCAGGCCCGGGGACGCGCCGCGGCGGCGGCTGACCTGAACCAGCTCAACGACCGCCTCGGGGCCGCCCTCGCCCACCTCCGGGTCGAGTCCCGGGAGGGGGCCTTCGATTGGGTCTGGTCGGGGGTCCCCGAGCACCTGGACGCGCCCCTCTGGCCCATCCTCCGCTCCGCGGCGGACCTGCTGACCTCGCCTCGGCGGAACTGGGTTCGGGAGTGCGATGGCGCGCAGTGCACGTGGCTCTTCCTGGACCTCAGCCGAGCCCACTCACGGCGCTGGTGCTCCATGGCCAGCTGCGGCAACCGCGCGAAGGCGCGGCGCCACCACCAGCGCAAGTCCGCCTAGTTGTAACTGCCCTGCCGAAGTGACACGCTTTCCCTTCGCCCGTCTTTGAAGAGGACTCCCTTGGCCACCGCCCGCCCGAAGAAACCCACCCCCAAGACGCCCGCCCAGAAGCCCACCCTCGGGGAAGTGCTGCCCAAGTACGTGGTGACCCGCCCCACGGGCGAGCTGGACACCTTCCGGAGCCCCCGCCCCGGCCGCCCCTTCGAGATCGTCTTCGATACGGAGGAGTTCACCTGCCTCTGCCCCCTCACGGGCCAGCCGGACTTCGCCAAGATCCGCATCGCCTACCAGCCCGATCAGCTCTGCGTGGAATCCAAGAGCCTGAAGCTCTACTTCTGGAGCTTCCGCGACAAGGGCGCCTTCCACGAGGCCGTCACCAACCAGATCCTCGATGATCTGGTGAAGGCCACGAAGCCCTTCTGGATGCGCGTGGAAGGCGACTTCCTCATCCGCGGCGGCATCCGCACCGTGATCATCGCGGAGCACGGGACCAAGAAGTGATCCAAGCGGTCATCGCCCTCGGCTCCAACCTCGGGGACCGGGAAGCCCACCTGGCGGCGGGCCTGGAGGGCCTGCGCACCCTGGGCCGGGTGATCCCCTCGCCCCAGGTGATGGAGACCCCCGATGAATCGGGGCAGGGCCCCGCCTACCTCAACACCGTCGCCCTGCTGATGCGCCCGGGGGCGGATCCCCGGCGGCTGCTGGAGGAGCTCCTCCGCCTGGAATTGCAGAACGGACGTAATCGCGCCGACGGCCGCAATGCCCCGCGCACCCTGGATCTGGACCTCATCACCGTGGGCGGCAAGCAGGGCAGCTGGGCTTGGCCCACCCCCGCGGACCTCGCGCCCCACCTGGGCCCGGAGCTGTCCCTGGAGCTGCCCCACCCCCGGGCCTTCACCCGGGCCTTCGTGCTGGAACCGTGGCGGGCCCTCGAAGGGGAGATGATCTGCCAGGGGGTGATTCCCACTTCCTGACCCCGCACTGACGCCGCTTGGCTCGGGTTCACGAAAGCGAGTTCCTCCTCCGAAAGGGAGGCATGACACGCTTCCGTGCCCTTGCCCCCTCACTGTTGGCGGGTTCCCTCCTGCCCGTTCAGGCCCAAGAAGGGCTGCCGGACCTGAAGGCCCTCATGGCGACGAAGGTGGTCACGGCCTCCCGGGCGGAGGAGGCCCTGGGATCCGCCCCCGCCACGGTGATCGTGCTGCAGCGGGCCGAACTGGAGCGCCGGGGTTACCTCCAGCTGAGCGACGTGCTGGATGACCTTCCGGGCATGGACGTGGTCCGGCCCTACGGGGATAACTTCGTGCGCACCTACTGGCGGGGCGAGCGGGGCACCATCGGCGAGCCCTTCCTCCTCCTGCTCGATGGCCTGGTGCAGAACCACCTCTACTTCAATACCGCCGACGGCCCCCTGGCCGCGCTGCCCCTCTCCAACGTGGAGCGCATCGAGGTGGTGTACGGCCCCGCCTCCGCCCTCTACGGGGCCAACGCCCTACGGGGCGTGATCAACGTGATCACCCTGCGCAACGCCAACGAGGACGGGCTGGCGGGACGCGCCACCCTCGCCGCGGGCCAGTGGGATCGGAAGGTGGCGGACGTCAACGCCTTCTACAAGGCCGGGGAACTGCGTTTCTCGATCACCGCGCGCAGCGAGTTGGGGCGCCTGGACCCCAAGGCCTCGGAACGCTACGAACTCACCAAGGACCGCTATTTCTCCGACCGGCGGATTTGGGGGGCCTTCCTGGACAACCCCACCTACGGCGGCCATCACGACAGCCCCTGGCGCACCACGGCCCTGGATCTGCGCCTCTTCCTGGGCCAGTTGGAAGTGGGCTACCAGCAGCAGGAGCTTGAGTCGGGCTACGGGAACGAGTACCCGGGCGACGTGGCCCAGAACCACGCCGTATGGGCCCGCCCCGAGCGCATGGCCTGGCTTCGCCTCGCGCACAGCTTCGGGCCGGACCTCACCGGTACGACCCTCCTCCGCCGGCGTGAGAGCGATGTCCGCAACGACAGCTATTTCCTCTACGGCTACACCCAGGGCTCGGGCCCCCGCGCCGGTGAGCGCCTCGTGGATTTCAGCTACTGGCAGAGCCTCAGCCACAGCGATCTGCTGCAACAGGACTTCGACTGGCAGGCGGCCCCCCACCTCTCCTTCGCCTTCGGCCTCTCCTTCGAGCGCAAGGACCTGCAAAAGGCCTACGACAATCCCTATGGCCCCGATGTCTTCGCCGCGGATCTCACCTCCCTCGCGAGCTACCCCTTCCCCGCCGTGCCCCAGGCCTCGCTGATCCCGGGCAACCGCATCCAGACGCGCCAGGAGGCCATCTACGGCCTCGCCCGCATGAACGTCGCCCTGGGCCACACCCTCCACCTGGGACTGCGGAATGATCGGCACAGCGTCTATGGCGGAGACACCACGCTGCGCCTGGGCTACGTCGGGAACACAGGGGACTGGACCTTCAAGGCCCTGTACGGCGAAGCCGTGCAGGAGCCCACCCCCCGCACCCTCTACGGGGGATGGCAGGGCAGCGGCTCCGACCCCGCCCTCCGCCCCCACCACAGCAACACGATGGAACTCAGCGCCGCCTGGACGGCCTCCCACCTCGCCTTCAACGCGAGCCTCTGGGGCACCCGCGATCGCGACGTCATCGTGAGCCGCAGCCCGGGCAGCGAAGGCGGCCCTGGCGCCGCCAACCTGGGGGAGCGCCGCCAAGCGGGCTACGACCTTTCCGGGCAGGCGCTCTTCGCCGCGCCCTGGAACTTGAAGGGGCTGCGGGTCTGGGCCACCTTCAGCCGCATCCTGCAGGACCGGGCCGACCGCTTCACCTACGTGGCCCCGGACCTCCTGAAGACCGCCGAAGGCCCCGTGGGCGATTCCGCCCATTCCAAGGCCTGGCTCGGTTTCTCCGTGGAGGGCGACCTGGTCGAAGGCACCCTCCGCGCCCGGTACATGGGCCCCCGGGAAACCGTGCCCTCCAATCCGATCCGCCGGATCCCCGGCTATACCACCGTGGACCTGGCCCTCTCCGCCCGCTGGAACCACCTCACCTTCCAGGCGCGCGTGGACAACTTGCTGGACAAGGCCTACGCCCACCCCGGCGTGCGCGCGGCCGATGCCGGGGCCACGCCGGGCACCTTCGACGCCAGCGGCCTCCACTACAGCGGGGGCAGCCAGGGCACCTATTCCTCCCTGCTGGAACAGCCAGGGCGCAGCTTCACCCTGGTGCTGCGGATGACCTTCTGACTTTCATGACAAGGCCGGCCGCGGGGGCCGGCCTTGTCATGGGGGGCCGGTTACTTCGCCCAGCGATCCGCCCAGCCCAGCACGGTCTCGTGCCAGAGCTTGGAGTTCTGGGGCTTCAGGATCCAGTGGCCCTCGTCGGGGTAGGAGAGGAACTCGCTGGGGATGCCGCGGAGCTGGAGCATGTTGAAGAGCTGCACGCCCTCGCCGTAGGGCACGCGGAAGTCCAGCTCGCCGTGGACGACGAGCATGGGCTTCTTGAAGTGCTGGGCCGAAAGGTGGGGGCTGTGCTTGCGCCAGAGGGCGAGGGTCTCGGCGCTCTCCCAGGGCCAGCCCTTGAACTCCCACTTGGGGAACCACATCTCCTCGGTGCCCACCTGCATGGACTCCAGGTTGTAGATGCCCGCGTGGGTGACGAAGGCGGCGAAGCGCTCGGGCTGGTGGCCGGCCAGCCAGTTGGTGGAGTAGCCGCCGTAGCTGCCGCCCGCGGCGATCACCTTGGCGCCGTCCGCGCTGGGATTGGCCTTGAGGTAGGCGTCGAGGCCCTTCATGAGGTCCGTCATCACGGCGCCGGACCAGTCGCCGCTGATCTGATCGCAGAAGGCCTGGCCGTAGCTGCCCGACCCGTGGAAGTTGATCATCACCACGTGGTAGCCGCGACCGGCCCACACCTGGGGGTTCCAGCGGTAGCTCCAGCCGTCGGTCCAGGGGCTCTGGGGGCCGCCGTGGATGAGGAAGGCCACGGGGTACTTCTTCCCGGGATCGAAGTTGGCGGGTTTGAAGGTGAAGGCGTGCACCTTCTCCCCGAAGGCCCCCTCGAACCACATCTCCTCGGTCCTGCTCAGGTTGGCGGTGAAGCCGGCGTTGAGGCGCGTGAGGGTCTCGATGTTGCCATCCGCGACGTGGACGCGCACCACTTCGGGGGGCTTGGCGTAGCGGGCCTCCACGCCGATCACGTTGGAACCCGAGACGGCGAAGCCGGAGAGGGTGCCCCCGGGGGTCAGCTTCACGGGGGCCTTGCCGGGGGTCCAGCGGTACATGGGATGACGGCCCTGCTCGGAGGCGGTGGTCAGGAGGTCGGCGCCCTGCCACTGCAGATCGTCGAAGGAGAGGTCCGTCTTGTCCGTCGTGGCGATGATCTTGCCCGTGGCGCGCTCCATGACGCGCAGCTCCCAGCGGTCCGACTCGAAGCCGGGGCGCTGCTGGGCGCGGTAGGCCAGGTGCTTGCCGTCGGGGCTCACGCGGGGGGTGTTGTCCATGGCGCGGTTGGCGGCGGTGAGGTTGCGGATCTGGCCCGGGGCGGACACCTTCACTTCATAGAGGTCGCCGTTGGTGCTGTCCCCCTTCGCCGCCTCCTCGTGGGATCCGAAGACGAGGGTGTCGTTGCCGGCCCAGCTGAAGGGATCGCCGGCGCCCGTATCGCCGAAATCGGGAACGTCGTGCTTCCAGCCCGCGGTGACGTCGATGGGGGCGGCGCTGCCATCGGCCTTCACAATGAAGAGGTGGCCCACCTGCATGGGATCGCGCCACTCGTTCCAGTGGCGGAACATGAGGCTCTTGATGAGGGTGGCCTTCACCTTGGAGGCCTCCTTCGCCTTCTGGTAGGCCGCGTTCTCGGCGTCGTTCCCGCTGGGCACCGTGGTGCCGAGGAAGGCGATCCACTGGCCATCGGGGCTCCAGGCGTGGCCGCTGGCCCCCGCGCTGTGCCGGGTGATCTGCTTGCGCTCATTCGTGGCCAGATCCAGCACCCAGAGCTGGCCGCCCTGGCTGTAGGCCACCTTCCCGCCATCGGGGCTGAACCGGGGACGGCTGGCGCTGCCCTCGCCCGTGTCCAGGATCATCCCATTGCCCGTGATGCCGTTGTTCTTGTGGGCCCAGCGGATCCAGAGGCGGTTCACCACCCTGTTGGCGGCGAGGTCCACGTTCCCCACCTGCCAGGCCACGTCGCCCTTGCTGCTCACCGTGGCATCGGCCACCCGGTGCACCTTGAACATGTCGTCGATCTGGAAGGGAGCCGGGGCTTGGGCAGCCAATGTCAGCGACGCGGCGACTAAGAGGTAGGCAAGGCGCATGAAAGCTCCTGGGGAACCCCCCATTGCACCCCGGTCGCCTTCAAAGGACAAGGGCGGCCGTCACGCCGGCCGCCCCAAGCCTGAGGGATTTCGATGCCCCCCTCACTGGCCTAACCGTCCTCCCTGGCCAACAAATGAAAGGCCGGGGAAGACGGTGAGGGCGGTGAGAAAAGCGAACTGAATTCGGTTCAGAATTCCTTCATCAGGTACCGGGCGATGACCATGCGCTGCACCTCGCTGGTGCCTTCGCCGATGGTGCAGAGCTTCACGTCGCGGTAGTACTTCTCCACGGGGTAATCCTTGATGTAGCCGTAGCCGCCGTGGATCTGCACGGCCTCGTCGGCCACGCGGCAGGCGATCTCGGAGGAGTAGAGCTTGCCCATGCTGGCGGCCTTGGCGTAGGGCAGACCCTGATCCTTGAGGTTCGCGGCCTTGTAGATGAGGAGGCGCGCGGCTTCCACCTGCACCTGCATATCGGCCAGCTTGAAGCCGATGGCCTGGTGCTCGGCGATGGGGCGGCCGAAGGTCTTGCGCTGCTTGGCGTACTTCACGCTTTCCTCGAAGGCGCCCTGGGCCATGCCCAGGCCCAGCGCGCCGATGCTGATGCGGCCGCCATCGAGGGTGGTCATGGCCTGCCTGAAGCCCACGCCCTCCTCGCCCAGCATGTGCTCGTCCGTGACCTTCACGTCCTCCATGATCAATTCCGAGGTATCGGAGGCCCGCAGGCCCAGCTTGTTCTCCTGCTTGCCGGCCTTGAAGCCGTTCATGCCCTTCTCCAGCACGAAGGCGCTGATGCCATCGGTGCCATGGCCGGGACGGGTGCGGGCCATGACGACGGCGAGCTCGCCCACCGTGCCGTGGGTGATGAAGTTCTTGGCGCCGTTGATGACCCAGTGGCTGCCCTCCTTCTTGGCCACGGTGCGCTGGGCGCCGGCGTCGCTGCCGGCCTCGGGCTCCGTGAGCCCCCAGGCGCCCAGGCACTTGCCGCTGGCCAGGGGCTTGAGCCACCGCTGCTTCTGGGCCTCGGTTCCCATGGCGTAGATGTGGTTGGAGCAGAGGCTGTTGTGGGCGGCCACCGTGATGCCCACGCTGCCATCCACCCGGGAAAGCTCCTCCACCACCACGGCGTATTCCAGGTAGCCCATGCCCGCGCCGCCATATTCTTCAGGAAAGATGACGCCGAGCATGCCCATCTCGCCCAGCTGCTTCACCACCTCCATGGGGAAGGTCTTGGATTCATCCCACTCCATGACCTTGGGGCGGATTTCCTTCTCGGCGAACTTGCGCACCTCCTCGCGAAGGGCTTCGACGTGATCAGGCAGGGTGAAATCCATGGGGGCCTCCAAAGGGATGAGGGCCCAGGTTACTGGGACTCAGCCGCCCTTTGAAGTATTTTTTATGGACCCATAACCAATTTTTATTCATCCCCCCAAAGAAGGGGCCCGCCGTCTATGGCGGGCCCGGTCAAACCGACTCCCGAGGCTAGGTGAGGATCAATTCCCCCCGAACGCCAAAGTCCATGCGCACCACGGCCCCGGGTTTGGCCTGGAGGCTGAGCTGCTTCTTCTGGAGGAGCTTGGCCGCCTCGGGCAGGACCTCCAGGGCCTTCTGGGCCACGGGATCCCGCTCCAGCTGGAGCTTGGCGCCGGCTTCGAGGCCGTGGCTCACCTGCTGCATTTCGATGGAGAGCTGATCCTTCATGGCTTCGAGGTTGTCCGCCCACTCCTTGTCCGAATAGGCGATCTTCTCGTTCACCAGCCAGAGGCGGAAGCGCTCCAGCACGGCGTCGTCGGCCCGCTGGCCGAGCCTCACGCCGAACTTCTCCTTTTCCACCACGGAGTAGCGGAAGAAGGCGCTGTAGCGGAAGCGCAGGTTGGCCATGAAGGGCGTGAAGAGGCCGGGATCCACGGAGACATCCGGCGAGATGCCGCCGCCCCCGTAGACGGGGCGGCCCAGATCCGTGCGGTACTCGGGGCCCTGGGGCTTGGCGGACTTGGCTTCCTTCTCGTCCTCGGGGTTGTAGTAATCGTCGAGGCCGTGGGTGTAATCCCGCTGGATGCAACGGCCCGAGGGCGTGTAGTAACGGGCGGTGGTGAGGGCGAGCCCCCGGCTGCGGCCGATGGTGAGCAGGCTTTGCACGAGGCCCTTGCCCCAGGAGGTCTGGCCCACCACGAGGCCGCGGTCATGATCCTGGATCGCGCCCGCCACGATCTCGGAGGCGGAGGCGGAGGAGCGGTTCACGAGCACCACCATGGGGAAGGGATCCAGCATGGCGCCCTTGGGCGTGCGGGTCTGGATCTCGTCCCGGCCGTCGCGGCCTTTCTGGCTAACGATGAGCTGATCCGGGCCCAGCAGCTGGCGGCCGATGCCGATGGCCGCATCCAACAGCCCGCCGCCGTTGTTGCGGAGGTCCAGGATCAGGTTCTTCATGCCCTGCTTCTTCAGCTCGTTCACCTTCTTCTCGAACTCGTCGGAAGTGGTCTCGCCGAAATCCTTGATGCTGATGTAGCCCACGTCCCCCATGAACATGAAGGCCTGGCTCACGCTGTTGCTGGGGATCTCCTTGCGGGGGATCTCGAAGTTCAGCAGTTCGGGGAAGCCCATGCGCAGGATCTTGATGCGCACGATGGTGCCCTTCTCCCCCCTGAGCTTCTGCAGGGCGGCATTGCTGCTCATGCCCTCGGTGTTGGCGCCGTCGATCTCCTTGATCACGTCGCCGGCCCGCACGCCCAGGGCCTCGGAGGGCCCGCCCTTGATGGGGGTGACGATGGCGATGCCCTGCTCCTGCTGCTGGATGATGGCGCCGATGCCGAAGAAGGAGCCCTTCTGCTCCTCGCGGAGGAAGCGGAACTCCGACTCATCCATGTAATTCGAGTGGGGGTCCAGCGTGTGCAGCATCCCCTGGATGCCGCTGTGGGTGAGCTGCTTGGGCGTGGGAGGCTCCACGGCCTCCTTGTTCACGATGCCCATGACTTCCGCCAGGGTCTCCAGGTTCCGCAACTTCTGGCGATCCTCGGCCTTGCCGGAGACGGGCGCGTAGACGGCGGCCGTGCCGGCGAAGGTCATCCACATCCAGTGCTTCTTGAAAAAGGGCAGCATGGGCTTCCTTGGGACAGGGTGGGGGTCCCGGGGGGTCGATCCGGGGATCACCCAGCATAGATCCACCGGGGATTTCCGCACCTCGGGAGGCCCTGCGGCTGGCCCCAGGGTCGGTTTCAGAACCCTGAGAGGATCCGTTTCGCCTCGTTGGCCATCCGGGCCTTCCGACTTCGGGTGGCCAAGATGATGGCCTCGAAGCCGCGGTAGGCCTTTTCCAGGTCCTCGTTCACGATCAAGTGGTCGTAGGCCTCGAAGAGCTCCAGCTCATGCCGGGCATGCTCCATGCGCATGCGGATCTGCTCCTCGCTGTCCTTGCCCCGGCCCCGCAGGCGGGCCTCCAGGATCCGGGCCGAGGGGGGCAGGATGAAGATCATGTGGGCGTCGGGAATGGCCTGGCGGAGGTTCAAGGCCCCCGTCGTCTCGATATCCAGGAGCACGTCCTGCCCCGTGGAGAGCACGCTCTCCAGCCAGGTGCGGCCCGTGCCGTACTTGCGGCCGTAGACCTCCACCCACTCCACGAACTCGCCCCGCTCCACCATGGCGTCGAACTTGTCGTTATCCACGAAGAAATAGTCCTTCCCATCCACCTCGCCGGGGCGCGGGGCCCGCGTGGTGAAGGAAATGGAAAAGATGAGGCCCGGAACGCTTTGCACCAGGCGTTGGCTCAAGGTGGATTTCCCAGTCCCCGATGGGGCCGACACCACGAACACACTGCCCCGATGCTCGAACACGGCGCCTCCTCGATCCATCCTAACGGCACCCGCCCGCCATCCGTTGAAATCCACCCAACTTACCTTGCGCCAAGGGGCCCTCTCCCGGATCCCTGGCGGGGAACCCGAGGGCGGTGGTTTACCATTTGGTTAATTACCCTCGCGACTTCCCCCATGACCCCCGACTCCCTCAGCGCCACCTTCTCCGCCCTGGCGGATCCCACCCGTCGGGCCATCCTCGCCCGGCTTTCCCAGGGTGAGACCACGGTGAAAGCCCTCGCCGAGCCTTTCCAAATGACCCTGCCCGCGGTGACCAAGCACCTGCGAGTGCTGGAGCGGGCCGGCCTCATCTCCAAGGGCCGCGACGCCCAGTGGCGCCCCTGCCGCCTGGAGGTCGAACCCCTCTTAGAGGCACGGGGCTGGATCGACCGGCACCTCCAGTCCCGGGGCGGCACTTGGGACAACCCCGCCCCGGCGCCTTGAGCGCGCCTTCCCGGGCTCCCCAGGGCTGGCCTCGCGGAGGCAGCACCGGGCCCAACGGAAACTCCCTCAATCCGGGGGCTCGTTGAGCACCAGCCAATAGAGCCCGAGATGGTGGGCTGCATCCAGGAACTGCGCGAAGTCCACGGGCTTCCGGACGTAGCTATTCGCCCCCCGGTTGTAGCTGCTGATGACATCCTCTTGTTCCTTGGAGGAGGTGAGGATCACCACGGGAATCCGCCGGGTATCCTCATTCTCCCGAATGCGCGAGAGCACCTCGAGGCCACTCACCTTGGGAAGGTTCAGGTCCAGGAGCACCACCGCCGGGTGGATGCTCACATCCCTTCCCGCGTGCGCACCCACGCCAAAGAGGTAATCCAAGGCCTCCTCCCCATCGCGCACCACCACCACGTCATTGACGATGCGGCTTTCGCGGAAGGCGATGAGCGTGAGCTCCTCGTCGTCCCGGTTGTCCTCCACCAGCAAAATCACCTTGGTCATGGGACACACCTCCTAGGGTGGAAACGTGAAGTAGAAGGTGGCCCCGCGGCCCACCTCGGCCTCGCACCACAGCTCGCCGCCATGGCGCCGCACGATGCGCTGGACGTTGGCCAGTCCGATGCCGGTGCCCTCGAATTCCGTGGAGGAATGCAGGCGTTGGAAGGGCGCGAAAATCTTATCCACGTACTTCATATCGAACCCCGCCCCGTTATCCCGCACGAAGTAGGTGCCCCCTCCTTGGCCGGATTCAAGGCCCACTTCGATCCGGGCCACCTCCTTCCTCGAGGTGAATTTCCAGGCGTTGCCCAGGAGGTTCTCCAGGGCGGTGCGCAGCAGGGTGGGATCCGCTTCGACCCTCAGTCCAGGGGTGATGTGGAGGTCGACCCTGCGTTCGGGCGCGCCTTCGCGAAGGTCGTGGAGGATGGATTCCGCCAGCTGGCTAAGGTCCACTTGCCGCCGGATCATGGCCGATCGCGAAGTCCGGGAGAGGGTGAGGAGGTCGTCGATCAGGGTGCCCATGCGCTGGGTGGCCCCTCGAACGCGATCCATGTAGGCCCGGCCGGATTCATCCAAAGACCCTCCGTAGGTCTTCTGGAGGATGGCCGTGAACCCATCGATGCTGCGCAGGGGGGCCCGAAGGTCGTGCGACACGGAATAGGAAAAGCTCTCCAGCTCCCGATTGAGGATTTCCAACTCGGCCGTGCGCTCCGCCACGCGGGCCTCCAGGCCCTGATTCAGGGCGGCCACCTCCTCCCGGGCGGCCTTGTGCTCCGTGATCTCGAGCTGGAGGGCCTGGTTGGCCTGCCGGAGCTGGAGTTCCCGCCGCTGAATCAGGGCCAGCATCTCGTTGAAGGCATCGACGAGCACACCCACCTCGTCATGGCTGCGCTTCGCCACCCGGAGGGAGAAATCCTGGCGTTCGATGACCCCCCGGGCCACGTGGGCCACCTCAAGAAGGGGGAGGGAGATCAGGGATTGGAGGCGGCCCGAAAGGAGGAGGGTGGCGCCTAAAGCCAGGGCGGATAAGAGGAGGACGATCCCCCCATAATTCCGGAGCCGGGTCCTTTGCGAGAGGCTCGAGCGAAGATGGACGGCTCCCAACATCTCCGAACCTTGGCGGATGGTCGTTGTCACCACGAGATCGTCCTCCACCATCCCGGAGTCATCCCTCATCTCAAGCCGGGTGGGGGCGGCCAAGCCGCCTTTCGACTGGTATTCCGCAAACACCTTCCCGCTGGCGTCGTAGATGGCCCCGAGCTGGATGCCGGGTCGTGCGCTCAGCGTCTGCAGGTACTCCCGGGCGGCCTTTGGGTCGTCGAAGCTGAGGGCCGCGCTGCTGATGGCACCGATCATGTGGGCTTGGCCCGTCAGTTCGAACAGTTTCTGGCGCTTGAAGGCCTGGGCGTCGTAGAGGACGAGCGCGGCTCCCGACAACAGGAGGGCCGTGCAGGTCGTGATCATCACGACCGCCAGCAGCTTGGCGCGGATGGATCGGCCCGCGAACCCCAGGATCGCCATCGCCTCATCCCGGCGGTGCCGTGCGCCTTATGGCCGTGGCCAGGCTCAGGAGCTTGGAGCTGAGCTTCACGTCACCAAGGTGGGCGGCCTCAGCGTCGACCTCGAAGCGGATCTTGCTGTGAACTTGAACGAACACGATGGCCGCCCCGCGTCGGGGCCCCTTCTCGCCCACCGTGAGGATGCCCTTCCCCCGGACTTCCTCCAGGATCTGGTTCCAGCGCCCTTCCTCGATGGACCCCACATACAGGATGTGGACCCCGCGGATATCGTCCACCCGCTGGATGCGCCGCACCTCCACGGGCCGCCCCTGGACTTGCCGTCGCTGCACCACCTCGTCGAGCAGGCCCCCGAAGGGATCCTCCCCCAGGATGCCGATGACGAAGGGCGCCCCGGGCGGCGGAAGGGCCTTGGGGGGCCACTCCACGTACTCGCCGAACCGGAGCAGATAGGCCCCCTTCACCTCGAATTCGAGGGAACCTTGGGCTCGACCCGCGGACACGGCCATCCCGAGGACACAGAGGCTCCCCAGGAGCCCGCGGCGCCAAGCCCAGGAGACCCCTCGGCTCAGAAGGTCCATGTGAGCTTCACCCGGGCCCCGCGTTCCATCACGCTGGGGACCGCCGCCGCAGACGGGGTGAATTCCACATGGCGGGCGTCCGTGAGGTTCTGCCCGACGAGGGCGAGTTCCAGGCCTCGCATGGGCCGCCATCCGAGGTGGACGTCCACTGCCGTATAGGCCGGCACCGGGGGGTTCGGCAGGGAAGCGACGTGCCTCACCAGGCAGTCCAGCTCCCAGTTGGGTCCCAGGTCCCACAACGACCGCAGGGAGGCCCGGTGCCGCGGGTCGTTTCCGGCCCCCCGCGTCCCGCTGGGATCCGTGCTCCCGGGAAGGAGGCGCAAGTCCTCCTGGAGGTAGGCGTAGCCCGTTTGAACGCGCCAGGTCCCCGTCGCCGCGACCTCGCACCAGACTTCCGCGCCCAGGGTATGGCCCTCCATCTGGTTCGAGACGGTGTAGGCCCCGGAGGGTCCAAGTTCCACGGAACGGAGGTGGGCATAGTCGTTGTAGAAGGCGGAGGCCACGATCGATACCCTGCCACCGGCTCGGCCCCGGTAGCCGAACTCGTAGGCCGTGAGGGCTTCCGAACGGAACCGCGGCCCCCCCGCGATCAGATAAGGGGGATTGGGGGGAGCGTAGAGGTCCCGGTCCACCCGGGAAGGGGTCCGCGCTGCCCGAGAAATGGCGGCCCATAGGAACTGGTGGTCGTTGACCTTCAGCCCCAGTCGCCCGTTGGGCTGAACCTCGTAGCCCGTGTAGTCATTGCGCTCCGCCTTCACTCCCAGGGTCAGGGTGAGCCGACCTCCTAGAAACCCCACGCGATCCTGCACGAAGAGGTTGCTGAGGCGGTGGTCCGTATCCGCGGGCAGGAAGGCCAGGAGCCCGCTGTTTTGGATGCGATCCCGGTAGGACCGGAATCCCCCTCCCCAAACCACTTCCTGCCGCTCCCCGAGCTTGAAGCGGTGCTGCAGGTCCACGTCGACCGTGTTCCGGTCCTCGCCGTAGATGCCGGGGTACTCGCGCTTCGTGCGGTCGAAGTAGAACTGGATCTGTAACTCCGCGTCCTTGGACCAGATCCGGCCCAACCGGCCCACCAGGTTTTGGCCTTGGATGGTCCGGTCGAGGGAGCCCGGCTGATCCAGCCGCCCCTGGTAGGCATCCCCCTGGAGGGTGGCCGCATCTCCCTCCCGCTCCCAATCCACGCGAAAGCCCCCCTGGGATTTATGCCAGGCGTCCTCCGCGGCCGTGCCGTTACGGTGGAGCGAGGCACCGCGTTCAAGATGTTTGCCGTACACGCGGAAGGCCGTGTGATCCGACAGGCGCCCCCCGAAGCGGGCGCCGCCCGAGGCTCGGTCCCTCGTGCCGCCGCTCAGCCGCAGCAACCCGCCGGCTGACGCGGATGCGCGGCGGGTGGTGATGTTGATGACGCCGTTCACCGCATTCGAGCCCCAAAGCGTGCCCCCGGGCCCGCTGATGACTTCGACGCGCTCGATGTCCTCGAGCAGCACGTCCGGCGTGTCCCAGAAGACGCCAGCGTGCAGCGGCGTGTATACGCTCCGCCCATCGATGAGCACGAGCAGCTTGTTCGCGGTGTTGATGTTGAACCCGCGCGCGCTGATGGCGTAGGCGCTGGCGTCCACCTGCGCCACTTGCAGGTTCGGAGCGAGGCGAAGCGCTTCGGGCAGGGAAGCGGCCCCCGCCCGGCGGATATCCTCGGCCGTGATGACGAAAACGGCCGCCGCGGCCTCGGCGAGCCTCTCCGGAAGCTTGGAGACGGAGGTGATCTCCACGTTGCCCAGTTCCTCAAGGCTCAGGTCCGACAGGCGCGCTTGGGGTGCCTGCGCGGAAGCTCCCGCCGAAGCCAGACTCAGGCAGATCGCGCGAACCAGCTCCATCCGCCGCGCCTGTCCAAGCCTCATCGCTGCCTCCTGTTCGGGGGGTATGCCTGGAGCCTTCGGGGCAGTCACCCGGGGGGTGTTCCAGAAACCCGCCTCCCACCCGGCTCGGAAGCGGGAGTTTCAGGCGGGGCGAGGCTTCGGGGCAGGTAGAGCCTGAAGCGGGTGCCCTTTCCCAACGCGCTGTCGCAAGTGATCCAACCCCCATGGGCCTCCGCGATGCCGCACACGACCGAAAGGCCCAGGCCCGTGCCCCGATCCCCCTTGGTGGTGAAGTAGGGCTCGAAGATGTGCAGGGCGGCCCCCTCGGGGATTCCCGGGCCATCATCCTCCACCTCCAGGAACGCATACTCGCCTGGCAGCTGCCGTTGGAGCGTGGCCTGGGCCTCCCCTACGAAGGCAATCCCCGCACGCAGGGTGATGCGTCCCCCTTCAGGAAGCAGGGCATCCCGAGCGTTCACGACCAGGTTGGAGAGGACCTGGTGGAGTTGCCCCGGATCCCCCAGGACACTCGCCCCTTCCTCCGAAAGGTCCAGCTCGAGGCGGATGTTCGGGGCCAAGGCGTTCGCGTGGAGTTCTCCGATTTCATGGACGAGGTCCCTCAGGTCCGTCGGCCATCGGTGGATCGCCTCTCCCTTCGCGAAGGTCCGCAGCTGGCGGATGAGTTCGATGCCCCGCTCCCCGGCGCGTTGGATGGCCCCCAAGCCCCTCCGTTCGGCCACGCCGAGGTCCTCATTCAGGGCGAGGACCTCGGATTGCCCAACGATGGCCTGCACGATGTTGTTGAAGTCGTGGGCCACCCGCCCGGCGAGCACCCCGAGGCTCGCCATCTTTTGCCCTTGAAGGAGCTGTTCGTGCAGCCGATGCTGCTCGCCGACATCCTGGAAGATCCCCCCCAGCGCGGATGCGCTGATGGTGCGGGTCCAGCGGGTCCAGACATATCCACCATCGGCCTTCCGCAAGCGGCATTCGAAGAGGCTCGCGCTCCCGACTTGGAGCTGCACATTTTTGAACCGAAGCCCTACCGCCGCCCGGTCCTCGGGGTGCACAAGCAGCTGCAGTTCCTCCAAGGTCGTCGGAAGGCTGGATGCGGGCAGTTGCAGCAGGTGGGAGGCCGAATCGCCGAGGGCGAGCCGGCCCTGTTGCAGCGCCCAGGGCACCACTCCCGCCGCGCAAACGGCGTCGAGGAGGATGCGCTGCCGCTGGTGGGCCTCTTCCAACGCCGCCTGAGAGCGGCGCTTTTCCTTCATGCTCCGCGTCTCTTCGACGGCCCTCAGAATCACGGGCACCAGCCGCGCGAGGCGGTCCTTCAAGACGTAATCCCGGGCGCCGAGCTTGAGACATTCGATGGCCCGCTCTTCCCCAATGGAACCCGAGACGAAAATGAAGGGAAGGTTGGCGAGGCTCCCCCTGATGAGCCCCAGCGCCTCCAAGCCGCTGAATCCGCGAAGGGAATAATCCGCCAACACGAGGTCGAATTCATCCTCCCGGAGGGCTGATTCAAAGTCTTCGCGCCCCTGCACCCATCGCATCTCATGAAGCAGCCCTTCCTCCTTCAGGCGAAGGCTCACGAGTTCCGCATCCCCGGAATCGTCTTCCAAATGGAGGATGCGGAGCTTTTCCAACTCCCCCTCGGCGCTCGCCCGCCCGCCCTGGAAGGGCTCAGGCTGCCGAGTGGAAGAGGATGAAAACCCCAAGTCGACCTCTGCGCTTCTCCCCCCAACATCCATTCTTTCAATTGGATTTCCAGCTTACATTTCCGAACCTATTTCAGATGAACAGGCCTGTTATGGCTCGCCGGCCTTCCCCCCTCACGCCATCCAAGCCAGGGTCACCCCTGGCGATCACGGGGAACCGCCCATCGCCCATCCGCCCGGTTCCGGAGTGGACCTTCGCGCGGGCCGGGAGGTCGAGAATGGGGCGCCACGGGTGAAGCGGTTGCAGATCCAATCGCGCCACGCGGATGGCGCGACCCAACCGGGTTCCCCTCCACTGCTAGACTCCCTTCCCATGGTTGAAACCCTCGCCTTGTCCATGGTCGTGCTTACGGGGTTGTACTTCATGGCCCTCGGAGTGGCTTCCCTCCTATTTCCCCTCCGAGCCAGCAGGTTCCTGATGGGCTTTGCGGGTTCTCCATCCCTTCACTACCTCGAGTTGTTCATTCGGTTCGTTGTGGGAGGGGCGCTCCTCCTAGGTGCGCCCCGCATGCTCTTCCCCGGTGCATTCCGTATGTTCGGCTGGGTGCTCGTCATCACGACGGGTGTGCTCTTGCTGATTCCTTGGCGGTGGCACCGCCGCTTCGCCGAACGGGCCGTCCCCTCTGCCACCCGTTACCTTTCCCTGGTGGGCCTCAGCTCGTTGGCCCTCGGCGGGCTTCTTCTAACGGCGGTGCTCCGGGGCACCGCATCCTGATCCGCAACCCCATTTGCGACTGGTCCGATCGTCCGATGGATGCAGGTGGATACCAACGCTTCGCTTGGGATTGGTTGAGGCCGCGGGGAGATGGGTGGTAGATTTGGGGACTACCCAAGGGTGCTGCGCTTGTCGCAGCAGGCTCCAGGAAGGTCGGGCCGCCTTCCAGCATAGAATCCCCTTCGATTGCTCGAGCACCCATGGGTCCCTGCTTTAGTCCCGAGGGCGTCGCCCCTTGTCGGCTCGATCCGAGAGCCGCTCGGAGGGATGGGGCAGGACCAGATCCATGGCGTGCACCTGAGAGCGGAGGGCCTTGAACGGAGGCTCCGATGCGGTTGGAAATCCCCCGCTACACAGAACGGTTCGGCGCGGTTCGAATCCATGAGGTGTTGAAGGTCCTGGAACTCGACTCCGGGCCCGGGGATGAGGAAATGCCCGGGCTGGCCGTCAAACGAATTCCTGAAGCGCTGCTGGCCGAAGTCGAGTCCCAAACGGCGATCGTCATTCCCATCAGGAACGAGCCGCTCCACCTGTTCGAAGGAGTCCTCAGCGGCATTCCCCATCGCTGCCCGATCATCGTGATCTCCAACAGTGATCGGGATCCCGTGGACCGGCTGGAGGTGGAAGAGGACACCTTCTCCCAATATTGCTACTTCACCCAGCGCAAGGGCGTTCTCATCCACCAGCGGGATCCTGAGCTGGCGAAGGCGATCTCGGCGGCCGGGTATACCGATCTACTCGATGAAGATGGCCTCGTACGGAAGGGGAAGGCCGAGGGGATGATCCTGGGCATCTTCATCGCGCGGATGCTGCAAGCCCAACACGTCGGTTTCATCGATTCCGACAATTATTTCCCGGGTTCGGTTTGGGAGTACTGCCGGATCTACGCGGCCGGCCTCGCCCTGGCCCGCACCCCCTACGCGATGGTGCGCGTCCTTTGGAGGTTCAAGCCCAAGGCGACTTCCGACGAGCGAATCGTGTTCAAACGCTATGGACGTGTGTCCGAGCGGACGAACCGATTCCTGAACCGGCTCATGTCGACCAATACCGGTTTTGAATCCGAGATCATCCGGACCGCCAATGCCGGGGAGCACGCCCTCACCATGCGGCTGGCGGAGCTACTCCCGATCTCCGCCGGGTTCGGCGTGGAACCCTTCCACTTCACATCCCTGTTCAAGCGCTTTGGAGCCCTGCTGCCCACCAACATGCCGGAGGTCATCGATAAGGGGATTGATGTGTTCCAGATCGAGAGCCGCAATCCCCACATGCACGAGAACAAGGGCGACGCGCATGTGAGGGATATGGCGGTCGAGGCCCTGGCCACCATTTTCCACAGCGAGCTCTGTGGACCGGAATTGCGCCACGAGATCATGGCCACGGCTGTCCAAGAGGGATTGATCCAGGAGGGCGACGCCATCCAAGCGCCCCGGGTCTACCCGCCGCTGGGGCCTTTCCTGGATTCGTTCATGGAACTTTACGCCGGGGATCTCGAACGGCATTACGTACCTGCGGGGGGCGTGTGGCAAAGCTTGTGATATTCACGGACCTCGACGGGACCCTGCTGGAAGAAGGATCCCAGGCAGCCGGCCAGTCCCGGGAAGCCCTCCTGGAACTCGAGGGGCTTGGTGTCCCCCTGATCTTCGCTTCCGCCAAGACCCAAGCGGAGATCCTGCAGATCCAAACCCGCTTGAAGGTCAAAGCCCCGTTCATCGCCGAAAATGGGAGCGCTGTCTTCATTCCAAAGGGCTACTTCCCCTTCGGGTTTCAATCGGACCGGAGCACGTCCACGCATTGGGTGATCGAGATGGGTACCCCCTACCGTGAATTGCGGCGGTTCCTCTCGGAGGTACCCCCCATTCCCGGTTTGACCATCCAGGGATTTGGGGACATGGGGATCGAGGAGGTCGGCTCACTCACGGGCCTCGGTCCGGCCGCCGCCGCCCGAGCCATGGCCCGGGAATACGATGAGACCCTGGTGCTGGATGGGCCTGCCGAGGCCATCGGACGCTTCGAGGCCCTGGCCAGGAGCCGTGGGTTGCGGGTGACCCATGGGGGGGCCTTCCACCACATCCTGGGGAATTGCGACAAGGGGCTCGCCGCGTTGGTCCTCTGCTCCCTTTTCGTGAGGCGGCATGGGCGGATCTTTTCGGCCGCCCTTGGGAATGCCAAGAATGACCTCCCCCTCCTGGCGGCGGTCAATCTACCCGTGCTCCTGGGGGGGAAGATCCGGGTGAAGGATGATTTCCGATCCTCCGAGAAGCTCCTTCCTCATCACGCCGATTCTTGGGGCCAGGGCGTGAACCACATCCTCCGCGCATCCCGGGAGTCGGATCCAATCTGATTCCCATGGCGTTCTCAACCCATTCCTGATCCTGGATCCCCATGACGATCGCCCTTTTGCACGCCGACCCCATTGCCGCCTCCTTGATCTTGCTGGCGTTCGTATGGATGGCCGCGAAACTGGGCGGTGAACTCGCCATCCGCCTCAAGCTCCCCGCGGTCGTTGGCGAACTGCTCGTGGGCCTCATCCTCGGAGCCCTCCAGCGGAACGTGGCCAGCTTTCCCGACCTTGGAGGGAACCCGGAATTGGGCTATCTGGCGGGTCTCGGTGTCATCACCCTCATGTTCGCCGTGGGATTGGAATCCACCGTCCCTCAGATGATGCGCGTGGGATTGGCTTCCCTGCGGGTGGCGATCATCGGAGTGGTGGCCCCGACCCTCCTGGGGTTGGGCGGCGCCGCCTTCCTCGTCCCCCAGGGAACCCCCTTTCCGGTGGTCTTGTTTCTGGCGGCCTGCCTTTGCGCCACATCGATCGGGATCTCCGCCCAGGTTCTCCGCGAGCGCCAATTGATGGGCTCCTCGGAAGGGCGGGGCATCGTGGGTGCCGCCGTCCTGGATGACGTGCTCGGCTTGCTCGTGCTCGTGGTCGTCTCGGGTCTGGCATCGGCCCACGGCACGACGAATGGGCTGCCCTGGGCTCCGCTCACCAAGACCATCCTCCTGGCCCTCGGGTTCCTGGGGGCGGCATTGACCGTGGGGCGATTCACGACCCCCCACCTCTTCCGTTTGGCGAACCGATTCCGGAGTGAACAACTCCTGCTCCCCCTCGGGCTCGCCTTCGCATTCCTATTGGCTTGGCTGGGAAGCCTGGCGGGCCTCGCCCCCATCGTCGGCGCCTACGCCGCCGGCCTCATCCTGGAACCGGCCCATTTCGAGGATCTGGAGCGCCGCGAGCACCACAGCCTGGAGTCGTTGATCCACCCTCTGGTCACGGTCCTCGCGCCCCTCTTCTTCGTGGTGACCGGGGCGCGCATCGACGTCACGGCTTTGTTGCAGCCGAAGGCCCTGATCCTCGCCTTGGTGCTGGCCGTGCTTGGAACGGTGGGGAAGCTGCTTGCCGGCCTCGGGGCGGGGAAGGGGCAGCATTGGCTGTGGATCGGGTGGGGCATGGTGCCTCGGGGCGAAGTGGGCCTCATCTTCATCGCCACCGGCGCGCACTTGACCCTGAGCGGAAAGCCCCTCTTATCGGCAGAGCTCCAGGCCAGCCTGGTCGCGGCCATCCTGCTCACGACCGTGGCGGGCCCCATCGGGTTGGGCTGGGTCCTTTCCCGGCGGAGGGCGGCCCGAAAGCCGGAACACTAGCCGCACGTGAAAACCGGTGGAAAAGGCCGCGCTCAAGCCACGCGAGCCACCCGCGCTCCAGCAGGAATACGAGGAGGGAGGCCGCCAGGATGCTGATGAGCACCCCCGCGAAGGCGGCATCCCGCACCTCCGCGCCCGCGGGAAGGCCCATCTGGAGGGGAACGCCGGCGACCGCCGCGGCGGCGAGGCCCTTGGGGATGAGGACCATCGAAGCCAGGGCATCATTCCCATTCGTGCGACCCGGTCGAAGGGCCGCATGGACCACGGGGATCCGAACGGCCATGAGGCCCCCGATCAGGAGCAAACCCGTGGCCAGGTCGCCCCATCCGCCGATCCGGATGGAGACTCCGATGTAGACGAAGAAGAAGGTCTTGAGGAGGAAGACCACCTCGGAAAAGACTTCCCGTTCCGTGGCGTTGAGGCTGGCCAGGGCTTCCGCGGATCCCCGGAACAGGCGGGGCGGGATCCGTTCCAGATTGCCGAGCACGATGCCCATGGCCAGGGCCGCGATGGCCCCGCTGTATCCGAGCAGCTCCACGGTGCCGAAGACCACGCACACGAAGGCCGGGGTGGTGAAGATGGAATTCTGGAGGCCGTGGATGCGCCCGAGCGCCAGGGACCAGGCCAACCCTCCCACCATTCCGATGGCGCCAGCCAGCAGGAAGGACGCGACCATGCTCCCCGCCATGGCGCCGAGGTTCAGCGTGCCCAGTTGTTGGGCCCCCATGAGCCCCAGGGCCACCACGATCACCAGCACGTCACTCAGGGCGGATTCCAGGGAGAGGGCCGTCCTCGTGTTTTCGCCCAGGCTCAGCTTCTTCACCAGGGGGATCACGACGGCCGAACTCGTGCCCCCGAGGGTCGCCCCGAGGATGGCCGCGCTCATCCAGGGGAGGCCGAATAGGAGCTTTCCCATCGGGACGACCACGACCATGGAGGCGATGAAGTTGAGGATGGTGAGGAGGAGGGCCCCCCTCAGCCCGTGGAACAGCTCGTCCAGATTGAGGCCCAAACCCCCCTCGAAGAGGATGATCACGAGCGTGAGCGTGGTGAAGACGGGCCCCACCGCCCCGAGATGCTCCGGCCCCACCACGTGCAGCCCGGGGCCCAGGAGGAGGCCCAACCCGAGGAGAAAGAGGACGTCGGGAATGCGAGTACGGGAGAAGAGGTCCTCCAGGGCGTGGGCCAGGAACACCAGCAATCCAACGGCGAGAACCGCGAGGGCGATGTTCAAGGGGCGCACCCATTCCAGAGCCAGGCCGCGCCCCGGACGCCGCTGGAATCGCCGTGGCGGTGGGGGAGAAGCCGCGTGCTCACCTCATCCGAGAACACGTAGGCGCCCCACAGCAGGGGCACCCGCTCGTACAACCTCGCCAGGTTGGACAGGCCCCCTCCCAGCACGATCACGTCGGGATCCAGGAGGTTGATGACGTGGGCCAGGGCCTTGGCCAAGCGATCCTCGTAGCGGGCCAGACTGGCCCTGGCCTCGGGGTCGCCATCCTCCGCGCGGAGGGCGAGGGTGGGCGAATCCAGGTCCTGGCCCGTGATCCGGCGATGGTCGTGGGCCAGCCCCGGGCCCGAGAGGTAGGCCTCGATGCAGCCACGCTTCCCGCAGTAGCAGGGCGGGAGCGGGTGGTCGGCGGGAGTGAGGAAGGGCAGTGGATTGTGCCCCCACTCCCCCGCGATGGCGTTGGCCCCCGTGAGGGCGCGCCCGTCCACCACGATCCCCCCGCCCACTCCGGTGCCGAGGATCGCCCCGAAGGCCAGGTGCGCCCCCGCGGCGGCGCCATCCCGCGCTTCCGACAGGGCGAAGCAATTGGCATCGTTGGCGAGGCGGATCTCCCGGCCCAGCAGCGCCTCCAGGTCCGCCTTCAGGGGCCGGCCGTTGAGGCAGGTGGAGTTGGCGTTCCGCATCAGGCCGGTGCGGGGGGAGGGCGCGCCGGGCGTGCCCACGCCCACGGAGCCGGTCCGCCCCAACTCCCCCTCGGCCTCGGAGATGAGGCCGGCGATGGCCCCCAGGGTTCCCGGATAGTCGCCCTGGGGCGTCGGGATCCGTCGCCGGAGGAGCTCCTCCCCCTCCCAGGTGAAGGCGCCGACTTCGATCTTGGTGCCTCCGAGGTCGATCCCGAGGAGGAGGGGGCGGGTCTCAGTCATGGGTGATCTGCTCCGGATTGATCTGCAGCTCCTGGCAGGCATGCAGGTAAGCCGCGGCGGACCAGGCCTGGAACGCCTTCCCCATGGGGCGTCCCGTGGTGCCGTGGACCCACTCGTTGAACTCCCACTCCTGGTTCTTCCCCAGGCGGTTGAGTTGGGCGAGCTTCAAGAGCTCGTGGCAGGCGACGTCATAGAGCCCGAGCCGGTGGACGAATCGCACCCACATCCCGCCGATGAAGGGCCAAATTCCGCCGTTGTGGTAGTGGCGCGGCAAGTTCAGCAGATTCACGGTGAAATAGGGGCGCCAGTCCGGGTCTCCGCTTTGGACGGGGGGGTACAGGTTGGCCACGGGGTAGGGTTCGTTCACGCCCACCCCCCACATGAACTTGAAGGCGACGCGCGCGCGATCCACGTCCAGCACGTGGCTGAGGAAGGCCAGGATGTTGCCGAACACGTCGCAGCGCCAGTTGAACTGGAAGGGGGTGATCTCGGCCAGGAGGTAACGCGCGTCCCCGAGGGAGTATTGCTGTTCCGTGAAGGGGTGCGCAGTGGGGCCTTCCTTTCCCAAAGTGGAGGGCCAGAAGGCGGAGAGGATCCGCTCCTTGATGAGCCTGGACCTGCGCAGGTAATCGGCCGCGGCCTCGAACTCCTTCCTGTATTCCAGCAACCTCGCGAAATTGGCGGTGGCCCGGTACCAGAGCACCTCGTCGTAGAGCACGTGGTAGCTCCGGCCGAAGAGATCCGTCCAATCGCCCGCCTCGGGGATCTCGATGAGCCCGTCGTTGTTGTTGTCCAGGGCCCCGAGGCGGTCCATCACCAGCTGCAGCCGTGCCGCGTAGGCTTCCAGGAAGGCCAGGTCTCCCGTGGCCCGCACGAAGTGGTAGAAGGCGATGACGGCCCAGAGGCCGCTGTCGACGGAGCAGATCCCCCCCACGCCGCTGAACTCCGGCTCGCCATCGTCCAGGCGGACCAGGGTGGGGACCAGGCCGTTGGGGGAGAGGTGGTCGAAGAGGGTCCGCAGGGTGGCTTTCTGGGCGGCGCGGATATCGGGGTCGGCCAGATCCGCCGTGGCCACGATGGTGATGGCCCCGTCGCGGGCCCAGACGCTGCGGTAGTTCACGTCGGTTCCCGTGACTTCGTTGTCCGCGGCCGAGCAGGCGGAGAATCCGAGGGGCGTGATGTTCTTCCGGAGGGCCACCAGCGCCCGCTCGTAGCCTTCGATGATCAGGTCGCGCTCCTCGGAGGTGAGGGAGCCCAGCGCCGCCTCGTCGAAGAGCATGCGCAGGGTCGGATCCAGATCTTCACGGCTGCCGTCGGTGCCCGCCATGGGCGGGGCTTCGGGGATCACCCCGAAATGGCTCAGGCCCTCCAGCACGCCATCGGCCATGAGGCGGGTGGCGCTGAAGGTCGGCAGCTGCACCACCGCCTCCACCAGTTCCGGCTGGGCATTCTCCACCACGATCCCTCGCACGCCGGGCAGGAGGAAGAGGCTGCTGTCATTCCCGGAATCCCCGGCCACGAGCACCTGCTCAAGGGGGAGATGCAACTGCCCGCACAGCCACGTCAGCGCCCCACCCTTGTGAATGGCCTTGGGCAGCACATCCAGATCCCGGTCGCTGGAATAGACGATGCTCACCTCCTGGCCGGCCTGGGCGAGCTTCCGCTCCAGGGCCTCCAGGGTGGCCGGGGTGGCCTGGTGCAGGTACCAGCTGGATTTGTAGGGATGGAGGAATTGGGGTGGCTGCTTGACGACCCCGCGGAATTCCCCGACCAGCCGCTCGATCGCTTCCAGATCCCAGCCCTTGCGGAAGGTCCGGTTGAAGTCGCTGAAGGGGCGCCGGTGGATCCCGTCGTAGATCTGGGTTCCCACCCCCCCGATGATGTAATCGGGCCAGGGGAGCGCCTCCGTGGCCAGCAGGTCGATCACGTCCTGCACGAGGCGGCCGGAGGCATAGCACAGCAGGGGGCGGCCCCGGGGCAGGGATTCCCAGGTTTCCTTGAAGCGGCGCGTGGCCTCGGGGTTCCCGAGCAACGTCCCATCCAGATCGGAGCAGAACAACCTAATCGGAGTCATGCCAGGGCTCCTCCCACTCCGTATCCACCATGAGACGCTCGAGACCAGCCTTCCCCTCCGCGGCCGCGAGGAGCTGCTGGGCCACCCCGGACCAGGTGAAGAGGCTCCGGGCCTTGTGGGCCCCCATGCGGCTCAGGCGGGCCCGCAGGCGGGGGAGCTGCAGGACCTTGGCCATGGTGAGGCCCAGATCTTCCGGGTCCAAGGGATCCGCGAAGAGGGCATGGCGCCCGAAGGTCAGGACCCGGTGAAGCCCCCCGTGCACCGTCACCACCGTCGGCGTGCCGGAGGCCATGGCCTCGATGGCGGTCATCCCGAAGGGCTCGTAGCGGCTGGACAGGACGAACAGGTCCGCGGCGCGGTAGTGGTCCGCCAAGGCTTCATCGGGAATGAAATCCCCGAAGCGCACCCGATCCGCAAGGCCCAGGCTCGCCGCCTGGGCCCGCAGTTCTTCCAGGAGCGTGGCTTCGAGATCGGTGGCCGAACTCCCACCCACGGCGAGGTGGAGCACCGCCTCCGGATGACGCCGCGCCAGCACCGCGAATCCCTCCAAAAGCAGATCGTAACCCTTGTTGCGGGCCAGGCGGCCGAGGGCCAGCACCACCGTGCCGGAGAACCCCAGCCGTTGGCGGAGCCCCTCCCGGCTCGCCTCCCCCACCGGGAAGAAGCGGAGGTCATCGTAGCCGGGCGGGATCATCCGGCAGCGGCCCGCAGGCGCGCCGTATTCCATCAGGAGATCCAACTGGGGCGGGGTCGTGGCCACCACCATGGAGGAGGTGGCGTGGAGTTCGGATTCCGCGCGGATGCGCTCCGTGAAGTTGTACTGGCGCTCGAAGGCCACCTCATCCCCCGGGAAATCCCCCTCCATCTGCGCCTTCTTCCAACGCCCGAGGGAGTGGGGCGTGTGCACGTGGGGAACCTCCAGGGCCTCACTCAGGAGCCTGCCGGCGACCCCGGCATCCCAGTAGTGGCTATTGAGGAACTGATACCTGAGCCCGTGCTTCCGGATGAAGGCGAGGGCCCGGTCCGCCCATTCGGAGAGGGACTGGGCCAGGTACTCCTTGGGAATGAACTGGGGCCCGCCACAGGGCATCCGGAGGATCCGGACGTGCTCCGCCACGGGCTCGAGTTCGGGCTGGTCCTCGAAGCGCCGGGTCCAGATGTCCACCTCGAAGCCGAGCTGGGCCAGCTTCTTCGAAAGCTCCAGGACATAGACCACCTGGCCCCCCGTGTCCGCCGCCCCAAGCGGGGGGTGGGCGGCCACGTAGCCGTGGGTGGACACCATGGCGATCCGGGGTAGGGGGCTGGTGAGACCCCCCTCGCCTTCCGGAAGGGGTCCCGCTGCTAAAGGGGGAAAGCCGATGCCAAGTGGGTGGGTGCCCATGGTCGCTCCTTGTTCGCGAAACCGATCGCTGGGAGGCGGCCCGACCTCCCTGGAGCCTGCGGCAGGAAACGCCGCACCCTTGGGTGAATTCAAAAGTGTGTGGGGGGGCCGAGGCTGAGGTTCGGCCCTATGCCGGAGTGGTTTCCGCCTTCATCCCTCCGCGAAAAAGAAGCGGGCCTCCAATTGATCCGCCTCCATGACCTTTACAAGGTAGGCCAATCCCAGGCGGAAGCCCTCCCGGGCTTGAGGTTCCAGATCCTGCAGGCCTTGGATCAGCTTTCCCTGGGCCGGGTCGGGGGCCTGATCGCACATGGCCCGCCCGGCTTCGGTCAGGGTCAGGCGGATCCGCCGGCGATCCAAAGGATCCTGTGCCCGGTGGACGAGGCCCTTGGCCATGAGCCGGTCCACGACCCCCACGAGGGTGCTGGGGCTCATGTGCATTCGGGAAGCCAGGTCCTTCAACGCCAAGGGGGAATCTTTCCCCAACTCCCAGATGGCCCAGAGTTGGGGGCCGGTGACGCCGAAGCGGGTTTCGACCGTCCGGGAATAGGCCTCCACCGCCTTCACCATCTTCCGCAGGTCCTGCATGATCCCTTCGATCACATCGGCCTCCCGTGGGGTTGGATGATTGATATTCATTGCAAATAGTTTGTGCCATAAATTAATGCCCGTCAAGGCGAGACCATGCCCCCCCCACCCCTCTCTTCTCCCCACCACCGCCTGCGCATGCTGGCCCACACCCGCCGCCTCGTCGGAGTGATGCTTCCCCTGGGGGCCGGAACGGGCCTGGTGGTGGCTTTCGCCCTTCGCGGGTTGGGGTCCTTCGAGCCCTGGGTCGGCCACGTGGGCGGGCGAACCCACCTCACCCTGCTGCTTCCAGCCCTCGGGCTCTTCCTCGTGACCCTCTGGCTCAGCCTGACCCGCATCGGGGAGGTGTCCTTGTTCAAGGATCTGAGCCTGGCCCATCGCGACCCCCACGAGGTGTTCCCCTTCTGGCGCTCCCTGGGCAAGGTATGGGCCTGTGCCATGACCATCGGCTTCGGGGGCAGTGCGGGCGTGGAAGGTCCCGGGAAATGGCTGGGATCCGCCTTGGGCCTCCAGTTCCATCGGAGTTTGCGGGCCCTCTCCCAAGCCGTGCCCATCCTCCGCCGCCTCATGGCCCCGGCCTCGGTCATGGTGCGCGCGGGTTCGGCCGCGGCGCTGGCGGCGGTGTTCAGGGCGCCCCTTTCCGGGGCCCTCATGGCCGCTGAGCAGGAAGGCGTGTTGGACTCGGATGCCTTGGTGCCCTGCCTTTTTTCGGCCGCCACGGGGTTCATGGTCTTTTCCGCCTGGATGGGCCTTCAGCCCCTGATCCCCGTGGCTCGGACCTACCAGGCTCACTTCACGGGAATTCTGTGGGCCGTGCTCCTGGGGTTGGCCTGCGGCCTCCTCGCCAGCGCCTTCCTCTGGCTCAAGGCCCTGCTCCGCCGCCGGCTGGATCCGATCCCGCTCATGTGGCGCGGACTGGTGGCGGGCTTGGGCCTCGCCCTGCTCGCCCTGCCGGCCCACTTCCTTTGGGAGGGGTTCCCGGTCACCCAGGGCGGAGGCCTGGAGCTGGTCGCCCACCTGTTGAAGGGGGATACCCTGAGCCGACAGGCGATCCTCTTCCTGGCCCTCAAACTGGTGGCCACCGCCCTGACCCTCGCGGGTGGCGGCATTGGGGGGATCTGGCTCCCCTCCATCGCCATGGGCGCCTCCCTCGGCGCCGCCTTCGACGGCGTGCTGGGATTGGGGCAGCCCGGCTATATGACCCTGATCGGCGGGGCCGCCTTCGCGGGGGCCACCCACGAGACCCTGCTCATCCCCGTGGTGTTCCTGGCGGAAACCACCGCCCAGGCGGGGTTGGTGATCCCCGCCCTGGTGGGCACCGGGGCGGCCTACCTGGTGGTCCGGGAGCGGCCGTGAGGAGTGGCCTTTAACGGCAATTATCCAAAGACATTAAGATCCTCGGACGAGGGCCGTTGGGGCCTGTCGGGACGACCTCGTCCGCAGCGGTGAGGTTCAATCCCGAGGGCTGGCGAAGGAGCCCGAACCCCGCCCCGCTCCGGGGAAGGGGGTTCCTCGGTGGCGGTACTCCTCGTGGACCCGGCCGGGAAACATCCACCCGCTTTGGACGACTTGAATGGGTTGCATGCCAGGTGAGCGGAGAGCCCCGCTTTCCGATCGGGCCACGGTTGCGAACGCGGTTCCTGCCTCGGGGGAGCACCCACCCTGGGCTCCCAAACCCGTCCCCGAATCCCGCGGATCCATCCACCGTCCCAATGGGCAGGTTATGGTTCACGACACCCGAAAAGGCCCCTGTCGGGGCTCCGAGCCATCCGCACGGTGGGGTAAGCCGCCGACCGGTGGGCTCTGGCTGGCCGCGCGCCTGATCCTTCCGACAGCCCACTGGGCTGTCGAAAGGGGCGCTACCCGGCCGCCATCGCGATTCCACCAAGCGAA
>JACPUT010000004.1 GCA_016192145.1 Acidobacteriota bacterium
AGCTGTGGCCGGGGTTGGCGGCATGGGCGGCCGCGAACAGGGCCGCCTGAAGGACGATGGCTGGCCAGAGACCGATGCTGTCCATGCCCTTCCGAAAAAAGTATCCGCGATAGTCCGATTCTTCGAACAAACCGACCATGATGCACCAGTACACGCCCCAAACGACCGAGCCGTAGACGGCATTCGGGTTCCATTCGAACTTTGCGAGCCCTAAGGCCCAATAGGCGGCCATGGTGGCAACCCCCACCGCCGAGCCCAGGGCGAACCCCACGGCAAGACGGCGAAACCAAGCCTTGTTGATCCGAAGGCCCATGTACTCCCAGCTATGCCCTTGGGACTTTGCGAAGGCATGACCCAGAAAGATCGTGAACCCCAAGGCGGGCCACATGAAGAGGCACTGAAAGAGGGGCTGCTGGTACATCGACTTCGATTCGTCGAAGGCGACGAGTTTGTACACGACCAACGGAAGCAGGACGCGGAAGAAGGTCACTGAAATCACGGCGTAGACGAGCATCATCCAGATGCCGCGGACTCGGCCTTCGCCGTTCAGGAAGATGTTGCGCATGGGATGCTCCATGGATGGAATCGCGGGGCGGCGGGGTTAGTTCGACTCAGTGGCTTGGGAAAGGGGCCAACGGCTGATCCAAAGGGCCATCGCCAGAAACACGGTCACCCCAAGCACGCTGCCTTCGACCCCGATGACACCCCCGTGTAGCCAGCGGGTGTACCCAACGTCCTTCGACAGAAAAGGCCCGGGCATGGGAATACTCCCGCTGCAGGGGAGGCCGGTCAGCGTGCTTGATACCCAGTTCCATACGAAGTGGATGGCGATGGGCGCCCAAAGATTGCCCCATCGAAGGGTGGCCCATCCACAGATCAGTCCCAAGAGGGTGGTGCTGATCCCCAGAAGCCAGTAGCCCGGGCCTGCCGTACCTCTCAGCCCTGCAGCGGAGATGAAGTGAAGGGCCCCGAATCCGATGGCTTGAATCCAATTGGCCCAGGCGTCGCCAAACGGCCCATGCAGCACACCCAGATACAGGCCCCGGGCCCACAGTTCTTCAGAGGCCGATTGAAACAGCACCCACGGAATCGAGGTGACCAAGGCAACCCAGGTGAATTCGGGATTCCGGGTGACCGTCACCGACCCCAAGGCGATCATTCCCAGCCACGCGGCCAACGCCGCTGCGGCCGTGATGCCGGCCGCTGGCACGGTTCCCTTACTCGATCTCCCCAATTGCCCAGGCAGAGGAACTGGAAGACCGACCTTTCGAAACGCCCACCAAGCCAAGGCCAAGGTCGCGATTGAAGTGGGCAACATGGCCCAGGGAATGACGAGGTCCTGGACAGTGAACGATGGGGACAGCCCTTCGACCCATCGGTAGATGCGGGGCATGGTCAAGCGGCCTACCCATGTGTGGGCGTAGTGAGCCAACACCACAGCGATGAGGGCGAATGCGGCTTTCGCCGTAGGTCTGAACGATCTGGTTTGTGAATTCAATGGGATACCCATGGGGTGATGACCCGGTTCGAAAGGCGCAATGCGGGAGCTGGAGCCCAGACAATCACCCCCGATGCCGACGTCTCGATCAGCCCTTAAAGAGGTCTTGGACCCTTTGGAACTGGGCTTCGGCCAGTTTCTGGAGGTCCGCGCGGAAATCCCGCGTGGCACGCAGGGCGGTCAACGACGCCTTTACGAAAACGTTCCCCGGATCGCTGGCAGCGTCTTGCTCGAACCGCGCGATGCGCTTCGCTCGCCACTGATCCGCATTCCGCTCTTCGCTCGGAATGCCGAAGAATTTCATCTTCGCGTCGCCAATGGACTCCCGCCGAACGTAGTCGGCCATGCCTTTGGACTTGTCCTTTACGGACGCATTCAGTTTCTGAATGACTTCAGCGCCCTTGGTCAGGTTCGTCCGCCAGATTTTCAGATTGGCTTCTTCCTCGGATTGGGCGCGGGCCAGTTCGGCATCCCGGGCATCCAAGGGCTCGACGCCTTCGATCGTCTTGTACGACAGGATCCTGGCGACATCCGGATCGCTTTTCAGTTTCGTTCGAGCTGCGCGAATAAGTTCGTACTTCTTTTGAACGAATTCAGCGAAGATCGCCTGGACCTTGTCGCCCTTAGCTGCGACCGGATCGCCCGCCGGTTTGCAGTTCAAAAAGGCCCCCATCGTCAGGACGAGGGCGGGGAGAAGGACATTGCGGGAAACAGGCATGCGGCACCTATGGGGTTGGAAGGCCTTGCTGGACACTTTTGGAAGCTGCGTGGCAGACCGATGGCCAACCCGTCATCCCGTGGATGACAGGTGAAACCCTATGGAATGCCATCAACGAAGGTGTAGGAGCGGTGTCGACAATCGATGCTGGCATGCCGGCTTAGAAGTTTTCAACATAGGGATTTAGGTATTTATCTTTGTATTGAAATTACGGACCTTGGAAACAATCCCCCATTGGACTGGGGGACGCATGGCGCGGCCAAAACGCGAGGACGAATGGGTGCCAGTGACGGTTCGCATGGCCGCCAGCGCGGCCCTGCGCCTTCGGGTGGCTGCCGTTAAGCAGGGTAGGAATCAGGGCAGGATCTTGGATGACTTGGTCATGGCGCATCTGCCACCGGTCCAAGGGGCCCCTACCAAGAAGGCCCCGACCGCTTGGACCATTGAGCGCCTGCAGCGGGAACTGGATGCCTGCGGGGCCAACCAGTCGATGCTGGCCCGAGAATTGGGGATCTCATCCCGCGCGGTGAACAACTGGGTTGGCAATGGCAGCATCCCCATCGGCCGCCAGGAAGAGATTCAAGACGCCATCCGAAGGCTACGGAAGCACCCAAAATCATGATGGGCCAGGGTTCAAAGTGATTCCCCCCCTGCCCCACACCCCTTAGGATTCAAGGGCATGGGTCGCGTCGTCATCCAAACCACTCCAGGGTCGATCGAAGAGGCCCATCAGACTTTCTGCGAATTTGTTGAGCGGACCGGGCTAACCCGGTCAAATGTGGCGAAGGCCTGTCTTTGGTACGCGGACCAAGCAGAACGATTCAACATGGATGCGACGGCGGCTTCATATCGCGACAGTGCTCGCAAGACGAAGGCGGGATTGCTACCAATGCCCAACGAGCACTCCTGCCCCGCGGCTATTCCAAAGCCCGTGAAACTACGATCCTCTGAGTAAGGAAGCCCATGAATCTCACTGATTTCTTGGCAATTTACGCTTCAGCACTATCGACAACGGCCTTGGGCTGGAACGTAATTCAGTCGAGAACGAAGCTCAAGGTCGACATCCTGCCTGCCACCGAACTTTTGAATGGTGAACCACAATCTGGGGCGTTGATCTTTATCAGGAACAATTCTGGGCTTGATGTACATCTGGCTGGAGTCTCCATCCTGTTTCCCTATCGACACCCAACCATCTATGAACGAATGTCCCACCTCTGGCAATTCAGGAGAATCCCAAGGCGATTGGGATGGATCCATTCAAACCTATCAAACTACTTCGTGGACGCCGCGTGTCCCATGAGATTGGAACCTCGGCAAGCCCATAAAATCTTCATTCCTGATTCCACACTTGCCTGCATTTGCGTGAATGCGACACGACCTTTCATCATGGCTTGTGTTCAGGATCAGCTTTGGAACGATGTCTATTCACAGAGTTTTGAAGTCCGATCGACTTAAGAACTGATTCCACAGGTATTCGAGGCCGGCCTCTCCACAAGAACTGATATTTAGTATGGAAACCCAAAGAACCGGTTTGGACGAACACCTGTCATTGGATCGGTGAGGTAAACATTTGAGCAAGCGAGCATTACCAGATGTATAATCAAAGTTCCCACTGCGGGTTCGTTCAGGCCCCACATGACCAAACCAGACTGGCAAATAGAGCACGAGCGCTTAACCATTTTCTGGGCCTCGAACCCAGCCGTGCCCACTTGGACGCAAATATTGGGAAGCGAACCGATTCGGGTAGAAACCGACAATGCTTCTCGCACGGTTCAAGAGATCGGTTCGATCGGATCCGCACAAGTTGTGCTCATCAATTCTCCCGGCAGAACTGATTTCATCCTCCAAGCGCCTGGACCAGCAGCGGGCGAGTTTGCACTTAAGGCGGATGATCCATCTATAGCCACTTATCGAGATGCCGCGGACCGTTGGCTTAGAGGTTTAGACCTTGGATTTTCTAGAATTGCCTTCGGGAGAGCACTGCTGTATTTCGTGGGAAACGGATCTGAAGGGTACGAAATCCTGAAACGGCACCTCCATAGTGTCTCAATCGTGCCGGGGCGGATGCGTGACTTTAATTATCAAGTGAATTGGCCTACGGATAGCAAAACCCGGCCAGGGGTCGAGGTGAATCGACTCACGAAGTGGGCGGTAACACGCTTCACAAGGATGCAGGTCGGGCTCCCGACAAGTGCGGAGACAACTTTTGCTACTCGGATGGAGATTGACCTGAGTACCCCGGTGATAACCGCACAGCCTGAATCGCCCTTGATTCTAGAACAAGCTTGCGATTGGCTTGCTGAATTCCGTGGTATCGCATTAGATATCCAGACAAACGGGGAACCGAAATGACTCTCCTCGCTCTTAATCTGCCTGATGAATTCTTTCCCTGGGAAGAATCCACTTCACCAGGTAAGCACACCCGGCACTTCGACCAAATTGCACGAAGCTCAGACGATGCTGAATCAAATCCTGTCTCATTGACCACGTGGACAAATTTTCAGCGTTTCCGGTCCTTCGAAGTCTTTTCGGGGGACAGCCTGACCCCAGTTCCTGTAATCGATCCAGTTCATCTCCTCCTTAAGGAAATTGAACAAGAAGGAGAAGAGCGGACCCGCAACTTATTTAAGGCCTACTTCCTTTCAAGGGGAGAGGCTCGTAAGCACCTTCGGAACTTTGTGGTCCATTCTCTTGCCATTTCGCCCCTCATTCACACGGCAATAAATGAATTTCGAAGGAAGGGCAACGAGGATCGTCTAATAGATGCGGGGGCCATGCTGGAAGATTTCCCGCCATCTGAATCGTATTCAGCTCTTTGCGAATTAGCCGATCTGGACATCAAGGAAAACTACGTTTTCCTTCGCGCTGCAGATTCAATCGAATGCACTCGCGAACAGCGGGCTGACCTTCTCAATCGATTCGCGTGCAGTCGTTTTCCGGAAGTCGCTGCGGCGGCCAATTCCTTCCTTAGAACCGAATAGGTATTACACGGCCACTGTTCATTCGAATGAAGATGTTTCGAGAATCTATCTGCAAAGCCAACTGCGGCAGTTGGCAGGGATCGCGCGTTTCCACCTGGCTGATTCGAAAATTCGGTTGCTCCCCAAAAGCAATCCAAGATGGATCTGCGAACTCGGTGGACCTGCTCCCAAACCTATTTTCACTTTCGGTCGACGAACCCGTTTCCGTGTATGAAGTACGATCGGATCATTCAGAGGCCATAGCACTATCAGCACTAGCGGTAGGAGGGGTTGGATCTGCCTCGAATCTATACGGGATTCGCCTTGCGTGGGAGGACCTTAAAAGGCTTGGCATCCGTTATGAGAAGACCGAAGGGACAACAGGATTGAAAGAACTCGATCAACACCACCTCGATATCTTCGGAGGAAGGGAAAAGTTTGAACCTCTTATTGAGATTGTCTTGAAGAGGCAAACCCGGGGAATGGATGGGATCCGAGTTTTGCAGGAACGGCAGGTGAAGTCTCAATGGACAATGATGGAAACGATGACGGATGGCATCACTATAGAGATGCGGAAAAAGCTCCAAGACAAAATTTCGAAAATATCTAGTAAGGGACCCGATGACATTCAGTCCCTTAGGGACTATTGGGAAATTCAGAGAGCTGCCCCACGCTAAACCCCAGCTAGAGAACAGTAACCGCGCGCACTTTCTCGTTTTCGGTTTAGGGGCTGAACTGGGGGAGTGGGTGACCAAGGTCTCCGACGGATGTGCATTTTCACCATCCGTTAGAACTCATCGCTTAAATCCCTTTACAAGGGCTTCTTGAATGAGCTCTTCCGCCGTGTGGTTCATATGATCCTCGTGCTTGCCCTGAAGGCGTCGATAAACCCAATCAAACACCAGGGGACTCCGCTTGCGATTCTCGAAGATTTCATCTTGAAGAGCACGTGAACCACTCGCGATTTCAGCCTCAGGATGGCCAGAGAGCGCCTTAGCCCAGAGGGCTTCTGCATATTCCTTCAGGCTCTTTAGGCGAACCGAAGAATCGTTCAGATCCTGGATTTGCTTCATGCCGAACACAAACGTGGAGGATAGGGGAGCAATGATTTTTAAGGTCCAATCTTCAAGCGTCATCCATCGGAATCCAAGCGCGAGGGAGAAAACAAATATCGCGAGGAAGAACCCTATGAGCCAAGCCCGATACCGCCTTCGCAGGTCCTGATCCCAACGACAATTCGATCGCTGGCAAATAAGCCGCCCGATATAGTCCGGCACCTTGGAGATCACAGCCGGATACCAACCGGGAAGCGGTGGCATGCGGTGCGACCGTCGTTTGTAGAGGTCAGAGTATTCCTTCACCAGTTCTGGGTCCTGCCGCTTGCCCACCTTCAGCTCGCTCCAAGGTAGGTCCAGTACATCGCAATCGAATGCCTCCTGCACTCCAGCAGCTTCTTGCTGACGCCGTTTCTGCCATGGTGACAACCAGAAATTCGAAAGAAGCACTGCAATGATTCCCCACAGGGCGGTGTAGCCCTTCACCGCTGGAAGCAGGAATGCGATGATGGTAGTGGCGGCGGCCACCGGCCCGCTGAGCACCATATTGGCAGTGAGCACACGCTTCGACACTTGGTACAGCTGTCGTTGAGCAGCAAGCCGATTGAGCTGTAGATCCTGGTTCTGCGTAGAAGTGATCACGCGGGCTCACAGGTAGTAGGTAGGAAAGGCGTTGTCGTAGAGGAGGCGCCACCAATCGAACGCCTCGGAGATCTTTCCTTCTTTTGTGCATTCCCTTGCCTTGTCCGCGCGAGTCGACGCAGTCGTAAGCTTGGAAAGAGCATCCTCGCGGTCCGCTTGGCTCTTACAAGCGGGGATTAACCCGCAAATCCCCATTGGGTCTTGCATAGCGGCGAGGTCGGCGGATAACAATTGGGCCAGGATTATGCGGACATCGATGTCGTACTGAATCGACGACTCATCAGCGGCATACTTCGCGACACGCAGTTCGAGGTAGAAGGAGGAGATCGGAACATTCCGGTAGTACTTCCAGGCTTTCAAAAATCGGATCAAGGCTTTAGCCCTGCCTCCGAACTTCTGGTCCACCCCACGGACGTATGCGTTATGAGCATCAGGACTTGAGCGCATCCACCCACCAGCACAATCAGAGATGTCGTAGACCTTATACCCGTCCTTGGTACCGACATCATCAGCCGGCACAACTTCGGTTCGTTCGGAAACGGAGGTGCCGAATGGCACCGCCACAGCGGGGCACCTCACGCAAACACCTGTGGTAGGGAAACGGGTGTCCAAGGCAGCTCGAACCTTCACCAGAGTCGAAGTCGAATTGGCCGTCAGCTGGTCGGTCGGAAGTGATGCGAGGTAGTCGACATCACTGAAGCCCGAAATGCTGGTTCCATTGCCAAACGAGCCGATTCGTACAAATCGCTTCAGCCCAAAGTTGCTCTGAAGGCATGCCTCTATGGATGCTCGGTGGCGCTTTGCCGCTTCCGATTCAATTGAGGACGGGGTCAGCTTGGTGAGGAAATCCCGAAAGCCTTCATCAATTGTTCTTGGCAACGCACACCTCAAGTCGTTCGAGCCGGACTGAACTTTAGAAACGGGTGATTCCAAATCTCCGGTCACCAGGTTTCGCATTTCTCACGGAAAGCATTTATACATCAGATGGAACCCTGGTTCGGAATCACGATTCCCAATTGGTCTAGGCGTGGCTGACCACCAATTGCCAAAGGATTTTCCCTTGAGCCGTAGTGTGCTGATGATGGTTCTGCGGTGGAAGTTTATTCCCATTGGCAATCGCGATCTCACTCGCGCACCCCTTGCACCGATAGATTCCAGGGTGAGGCGCATCCACACCCGGTTCGTGGAATTTGTCGAATGCCGGGTCGTTGCTCAGCTGGATGAATGAGGAATTCTTGTAGAGAGCCATAGCGGATTAGTCTCCGAATGAATGGGCAGGTACAATTTTGGAGGGGAACTTCAGACCGCTATTTGCCGAGGTATTGCTTCACCCTCACCACCAACGGCCCCACAGCCTTCACGGCTTCCTTCAACTTGGCTGGGGAGACGTTGAACTTCTTGGTCCAGTAATCGAGCTCCCAGGATTCGTTGACGTTGACCTTGGTAGGGTCCTCGGGCTGGCGGATCTTCAGGTTGTCGGTCATCGGGCTTCTCCTGGACCCATTCCATCGTGGTAAGGGGGTGAGAACTCAGGAGAACATGACTTCAGAATGTTTTGGACGTGATTCTTGTCTTATTTTTTGCCTATGGTGCCCCCCATTGCAAGCAGACTGAAACGAGCCATGAGCACAACCAAGCGTTAACAGCTTCGTTGCCGCCAATGGGGACGGGTAATTGTCGTCGGGTACCCCTTCGAAGTTTGCCGTGCCTCGATACGATCTGAAGCGCCGGCGGTTCGTGCAATATGGTTGCTTGCCATTCCTTTCTATCCACAGGCGGGTCGGATGCCCCACGGGGAAATAGGTTCAGACGAGTTGGGGCTCTGGATCTCAGTGGGCCCCGAGGCCAAGGGGCGGCTGGCCTATGCCTCAACGGTCACGGGGATTCCGGTTGATCAGATCGTAGAAGAATTCATCCTTCGTGGATTTCCCCCGGTTCCAAATCTAGGCTCTGGGGATTCACCGACGACCCCGGGGGCCTGGGGGCTTGATTCGAAGGGAGTCGGGGTTGGATCAATGAGGGCAAAAGAGCCCTTGCCAGGGGCAGTGGATCCCCCAACTGGCGCCGAAGAACGAATGCAGCCTACGTGGAGCTTCAAACAGTTCGCTCACGAAATGAAGCGTTCCGACATCACCCAGAGCGAACTTGCCCGGGAGATTGGGATCCTCCCGAAAGCGGTCAGCGATTGGTACAAGCGGAAGAGGATTCCCTTGGACCGACAAGGTGCCATCCAAAGCGCCATTTCCAAGATCCGGGCCCGTAAGAAGGAGTAGCAAGCCTGACCCCTTGACGGGGGAGGCTTACCCCTGGCAAAGTCCTTAGTTCACCCTGGGGGGGGTAGGGGGGGGTATTGAAGTGGGGAGTTCACCCTTGGTGAACGACCCGGAGAAGCCTTGCCAAAGGCTTCTAAAATAAGTCTAAGAATTTCTTTAAGAAAACCGCATCTGACAGTGTGGTGGCTCGTCGCGGAAAGGACGCTGATGAGACTCCAAGGGACACTCCAGGCGGGACTCCAAAATTGGCTCCAGGCTAGCCTCCAGGCAGGGCTCCAAACAAAGCTCCAGGCGGACCTCCAACTGGAACTCCAGGTTTCACTCTTGAACCTGTGCTGCGATACCTGTGGATCCCTTTCCGGGCTTGCCTTCCCGCTAGGCCAGCTTCAATGGATCCAAGGAGCCATCCAGCCAGCTGACCGCATCAACATGTGGTCCGTTGTCAGCGGCCGTACCCACGAAGCCATGAAGCAAGCCATGTCCTCGCACATGGTCCATACCAAGTTCAATTCCTGGCAAGGCCGCCACCCAGTGGGGGCTCCATGCTGAGCGACCAGGAACGTCAGTCGCTTTATCAGGAGCTGAGCATCCCCCATCAGGGGTGCCAATTGGTGGAACGGGCGCGTGTGAATGCCCCGGTGCGCAAGGTGAAGTCCAGTGGCCGAAATGTGGTCACCCACTATGCAAGCCGAAAAATGAATCGGCTCGTATCACTGGAAAGCCGGCACGTGGAATTCCCGGCGGCCATCTTGTACGAGCACGATAACTCGATCTTGGAGTTCTATCCCCAACCGGTCGCTTTGGATTTATGGCTCGACAGTGATGAATCGACCGACAAGTACCGCCTTCAGCACACCGTCGATTTTCTGGCGATCACGAAGGACCGGATCTTCCTGGACGAATGGCGACAAGACGAGCGGCTGAAAAGGATCATGAAGGAACAGCCGGGGCGATACCGGTTTGATGGGACGCATTGGAGTTACCCCGCCCTTGAAGCTGAACTCGCCAAGAAAGGAATCACCTACCGCCTGCGCGCCGCCAGTGAACTGCCTGGTCATCGTGCCGAAAACCTGCGATTCCTATCGGACTACCTAAACGTCCAGACCCCCCAAGTGGGGGAGCTGCCTCTGGCAGCCTTGACCCGCCTTCTGGCCGAAACGCCTGTGTGGGATCTCATCGACCTCATCAACGCCGGAGTGGCGGACCACGGCTCGTTTACTTCGGACGACATCTACAAGGCGATCGCCGAAGGACACTTGTACTTCGATTTCGAAGGAGACCTCCTTGGGGACACCGACCGCGCCGTGGTGTATCGCGACAAGGCCGCCTTCGCCTTCCACCAATCCCTGGGTGGGTCGCCCACGGAATTGGTCGAGCGCCTGGACGCCACGCTGGAGATTGGGGCTAAGGTTCACTACGAAGGAAATAGCTTCGAAGTCGCCCTGATGGGGAAGGACCACGTGGTCTTGATGGGCGGAGGCAAGACCACCGAACTCTCCCTCGATGTGGTCCTGAAGCTCCACGATGAGGGGCGACTGACGATCCTCAACGCCCACCCCACATCCCCATCGCGCCCCCACCCGGTGGAATATCCCGGGCCCCAGCAGATGGAGAAGATCGTCCAGCGGTTGGACTGGTTGGAAACGGCGAAGATTGCCCCGGATGCGGTTCCTATATCCATCCGTACCCTTCAGCGGATGCGCCGCCGCATGCGCTTGGCGGACGATTCGATCTTGGACCGACACCTTGCCTTGGCTGATGGTTATGCGCGATGCGGAAATCGGAATCGAAAGCTACCCGAAGAAATTCTGGCGCTTGTTCACCATGTGATCGATCGCCTTTACAACAAACAAAACGGGCCGAACAAGGCTGCCGCCTACCACCTCCTCAAGTCCGCCATGGTTGGAATCCAGTCGCCGGGCCTTGACGAAGGTACCTTGGCCCTAGCCTCGGCAATTCCGAGTGGGACGCGTCCCCCTTCGAAGAAGACCTTCCTGCGGGAAATTGCGAAACGTGAGTCCGTCCTGGCCCGGGAGGGTAGCCGGTCCGCGTACCAGAAGGCACCGATCGTTGATTACCTCGAAAGGGAAGTGCCGATCCACGGGTACCGCCCGTTCGAACAGGTCCACATCGATCACACACCCTTGGAAATCTTGGCCAGGTCGCCGGAGGAACGCGATTCTATCGGCGGGGTATGGCTGACACTGGCGATCGACGCGGCCACCCGAAAGGTGCTGGGGTTCTACCTGGCCTTTGAGGCGCCCAGCTATAAGTCGACGATGATGGTTTTGCGCGACCTTGTCCTCCGGCACCACCGCATGCCAGACCTGCTCGTCTTGGACAATGGCGCAGACTTCACCTCCCATCAGCTTCGGCGCCTTTGCCGGGTCTGCGGATGCAGCATCCGGCACCGCCCGAAGGGTCGGGCTCGCCATGGATCCGTGCTTGAACGGTTCTTCGGCACCCTTCACACCCAAATGATCCATCGCCTCGACGGCAATACCCAAGCGTACAAGCGGCACCGCCTGATGACGCCTGCCGTGAACCCGAACCGTTTCGTGAGCTGGACGCTCGTGGCCCTTCATGGGCTGATGGAACACTTCTTCGAAAAGTTATACGGGACTGAAAACCATCCGGCTCTTGGGGAATCCCCGAACGAACACTTTGAGCGGCGAATGGTCGAAACCGGCGCACGCCTGATGAAGCGCATGGAATACAACCGATCCTTCCTCGTTGAGACCTGCCCTGAAGCCGATGGCGGCCCCACAAGGGTGGTGGACAATCTGCGCGGGGTTAAGGTGAACCACCATTGGTACTGGGACGATGCTCTGAGCGCACGTGACCTATCTGGAAAGGAAGTCCAGGTTCGCGTCGACCCTTGGGACCCGCGCGTGGTCTACGTCCTCATCGGTCAATTTTGGGTCGAATGCCGGTCTAAACTCCATGCCCTGATGAAGAACTACACCGAAATCGAGCTGAGGTATGCAGTGGAACAACTTCGGAAACGGCACGGGGTCAAGAAAAAGGACATGACTCCGGAACGTTTGGCCGAATGGATGCGGGCCTATGATGTCGCTTCTTTCGACCCAAGGCTTGCCAAACAGCAATCCGAAATGAAGTACTTGTACCGGTCATTGGGACTGACGGAAATCAATGATCCGCTCAATCCCCACCCAAAAGCGGTACCTGCCTTGGGCTACGAATCCACCGCTCAATCCGACATGTTGCATTCCAAACCTGAGGAAGCCGGTCGCCACAACGCCGGAGGTTTGGCTAAGCCATTCGCACCTACCCTGCCCCCCGGGAAACGGATCCAGCCAGTTGATCAGATCGTTGAGGAATCGTATGACTTGTTGTGAATTCAACCCCAAGGCCATCAGTTGGGACCAGGCCCTCCACTTGACCAGCGAAGGGAAGAAGGCCTACTTCAAAGCGGCCTGTGTCGCCCACCCCAGGATCAAATCCACCATGGAGGTGGTCCAATCGCTCACAAGCCCTGGAACTGGGGCAAGGATCGTGTTCCTGATTGGACCCACCGGAGTTGGCAAGACGGCATTGGTGCGGTCCCTTGCCGAACGTTACCGCCGCGAATACGCGAAGGAGATGGAAGCGGATCGGGGTTTCATCCCCTTCGGGGCCGTGGAGGCTCCAGGTTCCGGCGTAAATAAGTTCGCTTGGCGAGAGCTGTACAGGCTGATGGGCGCCGCGCTTTGCGAACCCTTGATGGATCGGAAGCAGGAAACCCTGAGGCTGGATGGGCGGACCCAGGTCCGTAACGCCGCCCACGGATCTACCGTGGCGGCGATGGGTGTCGCAGTGCGACAGGCGCTCCTCCACAGGCGGACCAAGCTCTTCGTGATCGATGAGGCTGTCCACATGACGCGGGAACGCAAGACCACGCCCTTGCCGGCAGTCATGGATGCCTTGAAGACGTTGGCAAACATTGACAATTACTGTGAGCAGATTCACCCCGGCCAGGAGTTGACCCTTGTCTTGGTGGGGTCTTACGACCTAGTTCCCCTGATGGAACTGTCGGGCCAGCTGGCCCGCCGGACTGAAATCGTCCACTTCACCCGTTACGGCCTGGACGATTCGGACGATCGCATGGCGTTCCAGAAGACGATCCGTTCCTTGCAGAAGCACATCCCCATGGAGGGCGTGCCCGACTTGGCAATGCATTCAGAAATGCTCCATCTCGCCTGCATGGGTTGCGTTGGGATCCTGAAGGACACCCTAATGACTGCGCTTGGGTTAGCCCTGAAGGCCGGGAAATGGGAACCCCATCACCTGGAACTGGCGATTCTGTCCCCTGCCAAATTGAAGGTGATCCTGAAAGAGAACTTGGCAGGCGAGACGCTTCTGGAACGGTCTGGGTACATGAACCGGTCCTTCGCGACCCTGGAAGCCATGCACCGGAAGGTGACGGCCGAACACCAATCGATCTTGCAACGGGCCATCTCATGACTTCGACGGGCCTACCTTCACCGGGACATGGGACGCCCCCTAAGAGGGGCGAATGGTTTACGTCATTCCGGTCCACCTTGTTTTCCTTGAAACCCTTGGGACTGGGGACGGGTAATCGGGAAAGCCTCAACAGTTACTTTCTCCGGCTTGCAGACGCCCACGGGTTAAGCCCCAGGGTGTTGGCCTCGGAACTGATTGGGCCTGCCATGGGCGTGATCCAACCCGAAGGGAAGTGGGCCGCCTTTCGGCTATGGAAGGAGGCCTGCTTCAACGGATCCGGCCAAGTCCCGGCGACTTGGGCAGCGGCGCTTGGCCGGCTGACTTCTGTGCAACACCTGGAATGGCACAGCCTCCTACCTTTGGCGGGCTTGGTGCCGGACCGCAACCTCACTGCCAAATCAAACCGTTGGTGCCCGGCCTGCCTAAAGGAGGATGAGGCCCATGGGACCCCCTATGGACGGCTGCTGTGGTCCATTGCGGCCGTCGAGGCTTGCCCCACCCACCGGATCCTTCTTGTATCCGAATGTGGTTGCGGGCAAACGTCCGCTTCACAGCCCTGGCAGAGCAAGTCCCTGCCCCATGTCTGCGCCCACTGCGGTGGGGATTTGGCACACTGCAGTGGAGCCGTGCGTCTGCCCGCTGAAGCCTGGCAGGTCGAACGGGCCCGCCTCATCTCTGAATTTTTAGGCAGTGTGGCCTTTGACCCCCGATACCCTCCTATCCCGAACGGAGGGGTTGCCAGGTTCCTTTGGCGGGCCGTCGAAGCCTTTGGGGGAAATGCCTCCAAGCTGGCGGATGGGTTCGGCCTCGGAAAATCGGGCTTTTGCGACTGGCTGAACGAACGCCACATGCCGTCCTTCCACCAGATCGTGCTCCTCGCCCAAGGATTCAGTTGTTCAATCCTGAACGTGCTAGCGGGTGACGCCCACTTGGCCAAGGCTCCCAAGGTGGGTTGTGTGCCCAAAAAAGCTCCCCGAAAGCGCCCTGCCAAGCGGGACTGGTCTGCCATCCAAGCCTATTTGGCAGAATTGCTGGCCAAGGATCCCGGACCGGAAGGGCCCCCATCCCCGTCTGAAGTTGGACGTCACCTGGGGGTGGATCCGAGCCTCCTGTACCGCCACTGCCCCGATGAACAGGAAGCCCTGGCCAAGCGCCGGGCAGATTGGGAGGTCCGCAACCGCGCGGAAGTGCTGACAGCTCGGACCACCTTGATCCGGGAGGCGGCCTTCAAACTGGCAGCCGAAGGGACCTCCCCGTCTTGGAAAGACGTGAAATACGCCTTGGCCGGCAAGGTGCACATCGTCGCACCTGAACTTCGGTTGGCATGCCGCAAGGCGATCTGTGAAGCGAGGAACCAGATGGGGGAGTAGGTTCCAACCCCGGGGGGCTGACCAGCCTAAGGGGCCAGCTCTGACCGGAAGGTCCGTCCAGGAATCGATGATCGTCAACGGGACCCGCACCAACGTGCGGGTCCCGTTGCGTTCATTGGTGCTTCGGGCACGCCAAGTTCAGATGGACTGGGCCCCAAGCCCAATTCCTGTCGCCAGTGGCGTTGAAGAACCATAGTGTGTCGTTCGCGACAAACTATGGTTCCACTTCACACAGGCCCCGCGTCGCGGGGCCTGTGCTCTTGGTGCCGGCGGCCGGACTCGAACCGGCACTAGGGGTCGCCTAACAAGATTTTGAGTCTAGCGTGTCTACCAATTTCACCACGCCGGCAGGGACATCCAGTCTAGCGCAGCCGGGGCGAAGCTCAAGCTCCCGTGAGGGGAATGCGGCGCCCCCAGCCGAAGGCCTTGGGGCTCACCTTGAGCGCGAAGGGCAACTGGCGCCGCTTGTACTCCGTCTGTTTCAGGAGGCGCAGCACCCGGGGCATCGCGGCGCGGGCGCCAAGGAGATCGTCGCCTTCCAGCAATTCCGCTAGGTCCGCATGCAGCCCCTCCGTGGGGCGCCCCGCTTCCAGGTGGGCTCCGAGGATCGCATCCAGCTGGCGATAGGGGAGGAGGCTCGCCTCGTCGGTCTGACCGGGACGCAGCTCCGCCGTCGGTGGCCGTTCGAGGACGCCCTTGGGGATCGCCTCGCCCAGCTCATGGGCCAGGGCGTAGACCCGGCCCTTCAGGCAGTCCCCCAGGAGGCCGAAGGCCCCGATCCCATCCCCGTAAAGCGTGAAGTAGCCCGTGGCCGCCTCGCTCTTGTTGCCGGTGTTCAGCACGGCCACGTGGGAGGTGCCCAGGCGCGAATGCACCGCGGGCTCGCTGGTGAGGGCCATGAGCAGCAACCCGCGGCTGCGGCTCTGGAGATTCTCGTCGGTGAGGGAAAAGGCACGATCCGGAAACACGCCCTCCAGGGCCGCCACGGCGCCCTCGAAGGGGCGGCCCGCATCCAGCTTCAGGAAGGGGATCCCGAGGAACCGCGCCTCCGCTTCGGCCAGGGCGCCGCTGATGTCGCTGCTGAACCGCGTGGGAAGGGCCACGCCCAGCACGCGGCCGGGGCCCAGGGCCTCCGTGGCCAGGGCCGCCACCACGGCACTGTCAATGCCGCCGGAAAGGCCCACGACCACGGCCTCCAGCCCCTGCTTGCCCAGGTTCTGCTGCAGCCCCACCCGCAGGGCCTGGCGCAGCCATGCGGCCTCGGTGGGTTCATGGAAGGCGGAGCCGGCCGCATCCGTTTCCACGTAGACGATGCCTTCGGCGAAGGGTGAGGTGCCTTGGTAGCCGCCGGCGGGCTGCACCAGGCCCGTGCCGCCGTCGAAGAGCAGCCAGCTCTCGGCCCCGGCCCGGCTGGCATAGGCGATGGGCACGCCGTGTTTCCGGGCCAATCCCTGGAGCAGGCGCTTGCGCTGGGCGGCCTTGGAGGGGACGGCCCAGGAGGGCGCGCGCCCGGCGGGGTGCCAGGAACCCAGGTGCCCCGGGCTGGCGCTGGCGTTGAGGAGGATGGTGGCGCCCGCCCCCACCAGATCGGCCACGGGATCCGCCGTGTAGTGCAGCGGCGCGTCGGAGAAATCCGGATCCGCCCAGATGTCCTCGCAGATGCTGAGCCCCACCTTCCAACCCTGGAATTCCACGAGGGGCGGGACCTCCTTCGAGGGTTCGAACCAACGGTGTTCATCGAACACGTCATAGCTGGGCAACACGCGCTTGCGGGCCACGGCGCGCACCACACCGGATTCGCACCACCACAATTCATTCCAAAGGCGGCCCGAGGGGGCGGGGCTGCAGGTGCCCATCACCAGGGGTACCCGACCCGCCAGGGCCGCGAGGCGCCGGGTCTCGGCCTCGATGCGGCGGCGAAGCCCCGATTCCCAGAGGTGGTCCTTGGCCATGTAGCCCACCACGGCGAGCTCCGGGCTGAGCACGAGATCCGCACCCTGGGCCACGGCTTCCGCGTAGGCGGCCTCCAGGGCGCGGCCATTGGCTTCGGGATCGCCAAGGTGGGCGTTCAGCTGGAGCAATGCGAGGCGCATGGAAGGTTCCAGTTCCAGGAAGGCGCGAAGCGCCTGAAGGGGACGGCGCTCCGGTGGAGCGCTGGATCACTGGGAAAGTGTAGCCGCGGGCCGCTTACCAGCGGATGGCCGCCAGGGTGCCGCCTTCCGTGCGCCGCACGAGTTGGAGATCGGCCCCCATGGCACTGGCCCACTTCAAGGCCAGGGGAAGCCCCAGGCCGGTGCCATCGGGGCGGCCGCTCTCGAAGGGCCGGAGCATTTGCACCACGGTCTCTTCGCCCATGCCGGGGCCCTGATCCAGGATCTCCACGAGGTCGGGGGCGATGCGAACCCGCACTTCGCCCCCACTGGGGGTGGCTTGGCAGGCATTTTCCAGCAGATTGATCAGGGCCTGCTGGAGCAGGATCGGATCGCCCAGGGCAGCGCCCTGCCCTTCCATCACCAGCCGCCGCCCCTGCGCCAGGGGCCGCCGCTGGACCTCCTGGGCCGCGGCTTCAGCCACCTCCCTCAGATCCAGCTCCTGGAGGCGGGGCTCCAGGGGCTTGGCCCAGAGCATGAACCGGTGCACCACCTGGCCAAGGGCCTCCGCCTCTTCCAGGACGGCCGCGGCGGCCTCGGTGTGGCCACTGCGGGCCAGGAGCTCGCCGTGCCCCCGGATGACCGCGAGCCCGTTCTTCAGCTGATGGGCCACGCCCGCAGTCATCTCCCCGAGCTCCGCGAAGCGCGCCTGCAGCTGCTGGCGCCGGGCCTCCGCCTCGACCTCGCTCACCTCCTCGAACTGCAGGAGGGCCCCCACCATGTCGGGGGCCTCGATGCGGTGCATGCGCCAGACCTGTCCATCGGCCTCCATGCGGATGCGGGTGCCAGGCTGGGCCTGTAGCCCCTCCTTGAGCCAGGGGTGGGGCTCGAACACGAAATCCGCGGACAGGCCCCCCACGCCCGCCGTGACGCCCAGCAGGCCCTGGCCCGCCCGGTTCAAGGTGGCGACCTTGCCCTGCTGATCCACCCAGAGCAGCCCGAAGGGCAGCGCGTCCAGGAGCCGCTCATGGACGGTGCGGAGCTGGCCCAGGGAAGCCGCCAGCTCGCCGCGCTCGTGGAGGCTTCGGCTCACGGCCCCCAGCAGCACCCCTTCGGGATCGCCCTTGGGCCGCCGCATCCGCGCCCACCGCAGGATCGTCACGGATACGCCCCAACCCAGGATGACCAGGGGCATCGCCAGGAAGAGCCAGATGAGGAGACGGGAGGGGGACATGGGGGATCGCCGATGGGGGTTGGGGTGCCTCCGATAGCCTACGGCTACCGCAAGGACCCCGCAGCCTGAAACAATGGATCCATGGATCAGCACCCTATCTACGTGGTGAGCGGCGGCAGCGGCGAGACCGGGCTGCGGATGGTCCAGGCGGCCCTCACGCAGTTCCGGCACGGGGATCAGAGCCTCATCCGGCGCTTCCAGAACGTCCGGACCCACGAGGATCTCGAGGCGATCCTCACCAAGGCCCAGGATAAGAAGGCCGTCATCGTCCACACCACGGTGTCCCGGGATCTCCGGTTCTACCTGGAGGATCGCTGCGCCGAGCTGCGCCTCACCCAGGTGGATCTCTTCGCCAACCTGCTGGATACCCTGGCCCTCTACCTGCGCGAGGCGCCCGATGAGAAGCCGGGCCTCTTCCACGCCCTGGACGAGAAGTACTTCAAGCGCATCGAGGCCATCGAGTTCGCCCTCAAGTACGACGATGGCCAGGATCCCGAGGGCCTGCGCGAGGCGGATATCGTGCTCGTGGGCGTCAGCCGCACGAGCAAGACGCCCCTCTCCATGTACCTGGCCATGGAGGGCCACAAGGTGATCAACGTGCCCCTGGTGCCCGGCGTCGCCATCCCCGCGCTGCTCAACGAGATCCCCCAGGGCCGCATCGTGGGCCTCACCATCCAGGCCGAGCGCCTCCAGGAGATCCGCGTGCACCGCCTCAAGCGCATGGGCGCTTCCGGGCACAGCGACACCTATTCCGACCTGGGCCACATCCTGGGGGAGCTCACCTTCGCCGACGAGGTGTTCAAGCAGCACCGCCGCTGGCCCGTGCTGGACGTCACCGGCCGCAGCATCGAGGAGACCGCGGGCCTCGTGTTGGATCGCGTCTTCGGGAAGGAACGGGGCGCGTGATGGAGCTGCGCTGGATCCCCTTCGGAAGCCCCGAATACCGGGAGGTGGTGGAGCTGCGCCGCCGGGTGCTGCGCATCCCGCTGGGCCTGGACTTCACGCCGGAGCAACTGGCGGGCGAAGGTCAGGACCTCCATCTCACCGCCACCGAAGACGGTAACCTCTCGGGCTGCCTCATGCTGTCGGACCACGGCGGCGGCGTCGTCCAGATGCGGCAGGTCTGCGTGGAACCCAACCAGCAGGGCACCGGCGTGGGCGCGGCCCTGGTGCGGGAATCCGAAGCCGAGGCCCGGCGACGGGGCTACCGGCGCATGATGCTCCACGCCCGGGACATCGCCGTGGGGTTCTATGAGCGGCTGGGATACGAACGGGTCGGCGAGCCCTTCGTCGAGGTGTCGATCCCGCATCAGGAAATGGCCAAGGCACTCTGATATTCGGAAGGGCCACTTAACAGGATGGACAGGATTAACAGGATGAAAGAGCCGATATTCGGGCTCCCATCCTGTTCATCCTGTCCATCCTGTTCCAAGCCCGCCTGGAACAGCTCAATACTCGTTCGCCAGATCTGCCGACTTGATCTGTTTCTCAAAGGGTGCGAAGACCGGTGCCCCCGCCGTCTGGGCGATCCACTCGGCCACCCGGATTCCATCCACGGCCGCCGAGGTGATGCCGCCCGCGAAACCCGCGCCCTCACCGCAGGGATAGAGACCGGGATGGTCGAGGCTCTGGCCGTCGTCGCCGCGAAGGAGCTGGATGGGGCTGCTCGTGCGGCTCTCGATGGCGAGCATGGTGGCCTGGGCGGAGGTGTAGCCGTGGAGCTTCTGGTCGAAGACGGGCAGGGCACCCGCCAGCTGCTCCAGGATGAAGGGGGGCAGGCAGGTGCGCAGGTCCGCCGCCACGGCGAAGGGGCGGAAGCTGGTGGCGGGCAGCTTGCCCGTGGCGCGGCCCTTGAGGAAGTCCTGCACGCTCATGGCCGGGGCGCCGTAGGTCTCCTTGGCGGCCCGGAAGGCGGACTGCTCCCACTTGCGCTGGAAGTACATGCCTCCGAGCAGGTGGTCGCTGCCGAAGTCGCCGACGTTCACCTTGGCCACGATGCCGCTGTTGGCGAAGCCCGAGTCGCGGGCCGCGTTGCTCATGCCGTTGACGACGACGCCGCCCTCTTCCGAGGCGCATTGGATCACCTCGCCGCCGGGGCACATGCAAAAGGAGTAGGCGGCGCGGTTCACGCCGAAGTTGCAAACCAGCTTGTAGTCCGCCGGGGGCAGGCTGGGGTGGCCCTTGCTGGGGCCGTACTGGGCCTTGTCCACGAGATCCTGGGGATGTTCCACGCGCACGCCCATGGCGAAGGGCTTCTGCCGCATGGCCACGCCATGGCGGTGCAGCATCTCGAAGGTGTCGCGGGCGCTGTGGCCCGGGGCCAGCACGATGGCGTCGCAGGGCAGCTCCTCGCCGCCGGGCAGCACCGCGGCCCTGACGCGGCCCGCCTCGTCGAAGCGGATGTCCAGGAGGGGCGCCTTCCAGCGGTAGCGCGCGCCGCGCTTCTCCGCGTCCTTGCGCATGAGCACGGCGCACTTGCGGATGACGTCCGTTCCCACGTGGGGCTTGGCGAGGTAGGCGATCCGCGGGTGGGCGCCGAACTTCACGAAGGTGTCGATGACGTAGCGGGTGGCCGGGTGCCCGATGCGGGTGGTGAGCTTGCCATCTGAAAAGGTGCCCGCCCCGCCCTCGCCGAACTGGGCGTTGGCGTCGGGCCGCAGGCGGCCGTGCTCCCAGAGCTCGTTCACCCCCTGCACGCGCTCGCTCATATCGGGGCCCCGCTCCAGCACGATGGGCTCGATGCCGTAGTCGAGCAGGCGCAGGGCGCAGAAGGTGCCGGCGGGGCCGCTGCCCACGACGACCACCCGGGGCTTCCGGGGGACGGAACCCACGGAGTAGGACGGAGCAAGGGGGGCGGCATCCACCTTCGCCCCGGGCGGTGGCACGGCCATCGAGAGATCCCGATCCGTCTCGAAGCTGATGGCGCAGAGGAAGCGGATGGAACCCTTGTGGCGGGCATCCAGGCTGCGGCGCTCCAAGGCGGCGCCCCGGTAGTCGGCGGGCTTGCCGCCCAGGGCATGGGCCAGGGGCTTCGCCAAGTCGAGCTTTTCTTCGCCGAGCGCCAGGGGGAAGTTGGAGATCAGGAACCGCATGGTCGCTCCGGCGAAGGGGGTTCCAACGGGAACCAAGGCCGGATTCCATTCTACGTCCCAATCCACCCTGGGCGAAGCCAGGGGGAGCGGATGACGCCTCCAACCCCGGAGAAGGCCGGTGGCCCAGGAAAGGGGGGACGGGGGTTGGAAATGGCCCCGCCGAAGGGCGATCCTGTTCTCTCATTCCTTGGGAGGCTCCCATGAACGGTCCCTTGGCGGGAAAAGTCGTGGTGGCAGGAGGCAGCGGCTTGGTCGGGCGCCACCTGGTAGCCACCCTGCGGGCGGGGGGCATGCCAGTGGTGGTGCTGACGCGCAGGCCCGGGGGTTCCATGGGCGGGGCGGAAACCCGGGGCTGGGATCGCCTTCCCGAGGCGCTGGAAGGCGCCTCCGCCGTGTTCAACTTCGCGGGGGAAGGCATCGCCCACCGCTGGACGTCGGGGCGCAAGGCGCGCATCCGCCAATCCAGGGTGGAGGCGACCCACCGCCTGGTGGAGGCCCTCGGTCAGATGGAACTCCCGCCTCCGGTGCTCATCAATGCCTCCGCCGTGGGTTGGTATGGGTCCCGCGGGGGGGAAGTCATCGATGAGCGCACCGGCCCTGGGAGGGATTTCCTGGCCCAGGTCTGCCGGGCCTGGGAGGCGGAAGCCGATAAGGCCCAAGCCTACGGGGTCCGGGTGGTGAAGCTGCGCTTGGGCGTCGTCCTCGCCCGGGGGGGAGGCGCCCTCCCGAAGATGGCCCTGCCCGTGAAGCTCTTCCAGGGGGCCAAGCTGGGGCATGGGCAGCAGGGCCTCAGCTGGATCCACATCGAGGATCTGGTGGCCATGCTCCTGGAAGCGGCCCGGAATCCGGCCTGGTATGGCGCCATCAACGCCTGCTCGCCCCGCCCCCTCACCAACGAATCCTTCACCCACCTCCTGGGCCGGACCCTCCATCGCCCCATCCTGCCCGTGCCCGGGGCGATCACCCGCACGGCCCTCAGGCTCCTGTACGGCGAAATGGCCCAGGCGATGCTGCTCCAAGGCGCCTTCGTTTATCCGAGGCGCGCCGCGCAGCTGGGGTTCAAGTTCCGGTTCGCTGAACCGAACCGGGCCCTCGCGGACCTCCTGGGCTAATTCAGGCCAGCTCTCCGAACAGCTGATGGGGCCCGGCCCCCGTGATGGTGACGCTCACCCGTTCTCCCAGCGGCAGCAGGCGGGCGGGGCCCGAGGCGATGTGGACGTTCCTCCAATCCGCCGTGCGGGCCAGCCAGGCGCCGTTTTCGATGGGGCCTTCGCTTTCGATGCGGGCCTGCAGGGTACGGCCGATGAAGGCGTCATTGCTGGCGCGGGTCAACTCCATCTGCCGCGCCTGGAGGATGCGCAGGCGCTCGGATTTCACCTTGGGGGGCAGGTCATCCCGCAGGCGCAAGGCGGCGGTTCCGGGGCGGGGGCTATAGATGAAGCTGAAGGAGATGTCGTACTTCACGGCCTCCAGCAGATCCATCGTCGCTTGGAAATCCGCATCCGTCTCGCCCGGGAAACCCACGATGAAGTCGGTGCTGAGGGCCAGCTTGGAGCGGCCTTCCCCGAGGAAGCCCAGCCGCTCTAGGTACTGCTCGACGGTGTACTCGCGGAGCATGCGCTTGAGCACGGCGTTGGAGCCGCTCTGCACGGGCAGGTGGAGGAAGGGGGCCACCTTGGGGTTGGTCACCAGGGTGCGGGCCAGTTCTTCCGTGAAGTTCATGGGATGGCTCGTGGTGAAGCGGATCCACTCCAGGCCCTCGATCTCGGATACACGCCAGAGGAGGTCTGAAAAGGTGCAGCCACCCGCGAAGGAGTTCACGTTCTGGCCCAGCAGTTCCACTTCCTTGTAGCCCCGGGCGACGAGGCCTTTCACCTCGGCGACGATGTCCTGCCAGGGTCGGCTGCGCTCCACCCCGCGGGTGGTGGGCACGATGCAATACGTGCAGGCGTGGTTGCAGCCCTCGATGATGGTGACCAGGGCCTTGGCCGTGCTGCGGCGGCGGGCCACCTCGGGGGGGAAGAGGTGGTTGTCCGGGTACTCGCCCGTGTCGATGACGCGCTTGCGGCCGGCTTGGACCTCTTCGATGACCTTGGGAAGCTGCTGCAGGGCCATGGTGCCCAGCACGAAGTCGATCTGGGGGGCGCGCTTGAAGAGGGCCTCCTCCTCCTGCTGCGCGAGGCAGCCCGTGAGGCCGATCATCAGGGGCCGCTGCTCCTTCTCCTTGCGCAGGCGCCCCAACTCCGAATGGACCTTGTGCACGGCCTTTTCGCGGATGGAACAGGTGTTGAGCAGGACCAGATCCGCCTCGGCGCTGCTCCCCACGGCCTCGTAGCCCTGCTTTTCGAGGAGCCCGGCCAGACGCTCACCGTCGTGGTCGTTCATCTGGCAGCCCCAGGTCTCGATGTAGAACTTCTGGCTCATCCGAATTCCCCGAACCTTCCATTCTATCGGGCCGAGGGGGATTCCCCGAGCCTCCTTGGGAATCGTTAACCCCTGGGCAGGGTGGCCACGAGCATAGGGCCCTCCATGGATAGCCTACCTCCTCGCGTCTTGAGGATCACGAGGGCATGGTGGGCGGCCAGGTCGCGGTGCCTGGCATCACCTTCCAGCAAGCTTTCCGGAACGTCCTCCAGAGGGCTCCATCGCAGGGTCCAGGCTTCCGGGGTGGCCGATGCCTCCAAGCGCAGGGATTCCGGTGCCACCAGCGGCATCAGCTGGCGGCAGACCGCCGCCGCCAAACCGACAAAGGTCGGAACGGGCCACCCTTCCCCTTCGACACTCACGTTCACCGGGCAGCGATGGAGGGAGCTCATCGGCGCCAGTCGCGCTTCGAGGGCTTCGCGGAAGGCGCCGGCCGCGGCGGGCTGCTCATCTTGAGCCACGCCCAGGATCAGGGCCCGGGCCGTGGCGACGAGGTGCAAGCCCTCGCTGACGACCGCTTCCAGGCGCTGGCGATCCCGCTCCTTCAGGGGTTTGCAGGGGTCCGGGTTGAGATCCAGGATTCCCCTCATGCCCCCGAAGGCATTGTTGAGGTCGTGGAGGGCGGCGCGCCAGAGCAGTTCCTGATTCATGTTCCGGCTCCCCAGGGGCGATGAAAGAAGGTCGACTCCGGAGTTTGGCTCCAGGAATCAATGGACTTAGCCACATAGGATCGTATCCTGCCAACAGGAGAATCCCCCTGATGCAAGCCCCCACGAAGCGACTCGGCGAGATGCTGGTGGACTCCGGCCTGATCACGCCCGGGCAATTGCAGAGCGCCATCACGCATCAGAAAATCGCCAAGGGCAGGCTGGGTTCGAATCTCGTGGCCCTGGGGTTCATCAGCGAAGAGATCCTCATGGATTTCCTGGCCCAGCAGACGGGGACGCCCCGGGTGGATATCCGTTCAGTCACACCCCCCGCCCAGCTGCTGCGCCTCATCCCCCAGCGGATGGCGGAGCAGTTCACGATGCTGCCCGTCTCCTTCAAGGAGCCAAAGAGCCTGGTGCTGGCCATGTCCGATCCGCTGGACCTGAATGCCCTCGATAGCGCCCGCTTCGCTTCAGGCATGAACGTGGAACCCGTGGTGGCTTCCCATTCCGCCCTGCGCCAGATGATCCCCCAGCTCTACGGGAAGCTCGAAAGCGCTTCCAACACCCCGACGGTGCTGGAGGTGGGTGAGGGCATGCTGCCCGATGACGGGCTGCCCATGCCGGGCTTCGATCTCCCGCTTCCCGTGAAGATCCCCCTCATGCAGGCCCCGCCACCCTCGCCATCCCCAGCTCCCACCTCCACGTGGACCCCGGATCCCTTCTTTGATTCCCTCCCGAACTCCGCTTCGCCCCTGAGCAGCAGCGCTCCGACCGCCCACCTCGCGGACCCCTTCGGTTTATTCGAGGATGTGCCACCGCCGATGCGGCCCGGACTCCAGGCGGCCCCGCCTCCTGGGGTCGTGCAGAGCCGTACCCTGGAAACCTCCCTCCGGAGGTTGGACAGCTACGATTCCCGGGTCCTGATCCTGGGCCTCATCAAGTTCCTGCAGCGGCGGGGCATCGCCAATGAAGGCGAGCTGGAGCGCTTCATCGGGAATCTCGTGGAGAGCGGCGAGATCAAGGAGACTTCGGGCGGGCGCTGAACACCCTCGGGAAGGAACCCCTCAGTGGTCCGCCTGCCGCAGGCTCTCGCTGCGATCGGTCCTCCGAACCTGGATGAAGGTGCGCAGGTTTTCAAGATCCGGTTCGCTGGCTTTCAGGATCGAAATGCCAAAGCGGGTCGGATAGGAATCATCCTCCAGGTGCGTGAAATGGCGCACCTCGCCTTCGCAGGTGAAGGGCGAGCCATTGGGAAGGGTGGTATCCACCTTCACCAGGGTGTGGAACTCGAGGACGAGCACTTCCTTCATGGCCAGGCCCAGGCCCGCCTCCGTGAGGTTCAGCAGGAGGCCCTGGAATTCCTGCCGATCAACCCTCACCTTCGCGGCCAGCGGCGTCTGCTGGGGCGCCGCCACGCGGATCTGACGGCGGGGATGGCGTTGGATGCCCTCCGAAGGCCAACCCACCCTGAGGATGGGGGCCAGATCCCCTTCCCCATGGAGGGGGGCCAGGAAAGGAGCATCGAAGCTCACCACATCATCGCCCATCAGGAGGGTGAGGGTCATGGGGGTGCCAGTCTCCGGCAGTTGGTCCCTGCGCTTGGCCCCCGTGATCTGGAGGGCCTGGCCGGGTTCGATCTCCCGGAGCTGGAGGTCCCCGATCATCCGGTGCGACCCATGGGCCCGCAGGCTGGCGGGGGCGTGCTGATCTTGGGCGCTGCGCAGCAGGGTGTGGATGTCGGAGTCCGATAGACGCTGGAGATTTCCCATGGCAATGCCTCTCCTGATCCATCGGAAAGCCCTGTAAGGTCTTAAATTCCCTGCCTCAGCCGATCGGCCAGGGCCGGGTGGAGGCCCGCGGCCTCGATGGCCTCGGCGGCGCCGGCCCAGTCGTACTCCAGCCGATGGAGGCGCACCCTGGAGCGGCGGGGATCGCAGGTCATGAAGGAGAGCCGCTGGTCCCGGTCCCGGGGTTGCCCCAGGGAACCCGGATTGGCGAGGTAGCGGCAGCCCGGCCGGAGGGGGAACCACTCCTCTGGCGTGAGCCGGATCCAGGAGAGGCGGTGCAGTTCCTCGTCCAGTTCGTAGAGGCCCGGAAGGTGCGTGTGGCCGAAGAAGCAGAGGGAGGCCTGGAACCCCTCGAAGGCCTGGAGGGCCTCCCGGGTGTTCAGCAGGTAGGCGTCTTCATCCAGGGGCGAGCCGTGGGCGATCTGGTAGTCCTCGCCCACCCAGCCTGGCCCCTCGGGCAGATCCCGGAGGAAACGGAGGTGATCCTTTCGGAGGCGGTCGTAGGTCCATTCCGCGCTCTGGCGGGCGGGGAGGCTGAACCCGCTGGGCAGCTCCAGGCCGCTGCACACCTTGTCGTGGTTGCCCCGGACCATGAAACGGGGGCGCATCTTCCGCACGCGGTCCAACACCTGGTTGGGGTTGGCGCCGTAGCCGACGAGATCCCCCAGGATCACGAAACGCCTCACCCCGCGACGGCGGGCGAACCGTTCCACCACCCTCATGGCGTGAAGGTTTGAGTGGAGGTCGGAAAGGATGAGATCCAATGGTTTATCGGGGGAAAAAGTTAGCTTACCCCGGCGAGGATCGCCTGGGCCAGCGCTTCTGGAGGTCGGCCGAAGGAGGAGATCGCCTCCGCCCGGGACCAGGCCTCCAATCGCTGCCGGCAGCGCGCCATGAAGCGGGCCTCATCCTGGGCCAAGGGGCGGCCCGCATCCCGGGCCACCCGCGACCAGCAAGCCCGGGGCGGCTCCGCCAGCCAGAGGGGTTTGACGCCCGCCCGGGCGGCGGCCTCGCGGATTTCAGGGTGCTCCCAGGCGCCCCCACCCAGGGAAACCACGGCGGGAGTGGCCAGGAGGGAGGGCAGAATCCCCCGCTCCAGCTCCCGGAAGGCGGGTTCTCCACGAGAGTCGAAGATCTCCACCACGGTGGACCCTTCCCTCGCTTCGATCTCCGCATCCAGATCCCGGTAGGGCAGCCCCAAGCGCGAGGCGAGGAGCGGCCCCATGCTGCTCTTGCCCGCCCCACTGGCGCCGAGGAGGAGGATCCCCTGCCCTGGGCCCACCACGGGCCGGGCGCGCCACCGGGCGAGTTGAACCTGCCAGCCGAGGTCCTTGGGATCGGCGGCCGCATGGACCGCACCCACCATCGCGAGGCTCTCCGCGCCGGCTTCGAAACAGACCTCTGCATCCGCCAACCCCAGGCCCCCGATGGCGATGGGGGCGATGCCCTGCGCTTCCAGAAGGGTGCATCCCAGCCGCAGCCCCGCCAGCCCGATGGGCTCGGCATGGCCGCCCTTGGTGGCCGTGGCCCGGAAGGGCCCCACCCCCGCGTGATCGCAGGCGGGATCGACGGCCCTCCACTCCTCGGCCCCATGGGTGGAGGTGCCCAGGTGCACGGCCTCCAGCCCCGGCTGGCGGCGGGCCTCGCCCGGGGGAAGGTCGCCTTGACCCAAGTGGAGGCCCCACGGGGCCAGGCTCTCCCGGGCCAGGAGCTGGGCCAGATCCGCGCGGTCATTCACGACGATCCGGGGCCAGCCACCCTCCGCCCGGGCCCGTTGGAGGATGCGCCGGAGGCTGTCCGCCAGCGCTTCCACCGGCAGGGCCTTGGCGCGCACCTGCACCAGGGAGAAGCCCGCCGCACCGAGCCGGGAAACCTGCTCTTCCAGGGGCTCGGGTCGGGTTTCATCGGTCAGGGGGTAGAGGGCCGGAAGGTGCAGGGGCATACCCCGATCATTCCTCAAGGGGCCTCCGGGCGCGAGACACGCATCACCGTTTGCAACTCGGATCGCCTGACGAGGAATAGGTTCGAAGGTGGATGGTCCCCGCCACCCGCCCCGAGGAAGCCATGACCGTCCTGACATCGCGTCCCTTCCAAGAGCTTGCCCGGCTGGTGGGCAACACCCCACTGCTGGCCCTGGAGTTGGATTTCCGGGGCTCCCGCCGGCGCATCTACGCCAAGGCCGAGCACTACAACCTCACCGGCAGCATCAAGGACCGCATGGCCCTCCACATCCTGCGCACTGCCGTCGAGGACGGCGCGCTGAGGCCCGGCGCCCCCATCGCCGAAGCCACCAGCGGCAATACCGGCATCGCCTTCGCGGCGCTCGGCCGAGCCCTGGGCCATCCCGTCACCATCTTCATGCCCGACTGGATGTGCCAGGAGCGGAAGGATCTGATCCACTCCTACGGCGCCGAGGTCCGGCTGGTGAGCGCCCAGGCGGGCGGCTTCCTCGGCTCCATCGCACTGAGCGAGGCCTGGGCCGCCGAGATCCCGGGCGCCTTCCTCCCCTGCCAGTTCAGCAACGAGGCCAACGTGGAGGCCCACCGCCTCAGCACGGGCCCCGAGATCTGGGCCCAACTCCAGGCCCTGGGCCTGCGGCCCCAGGCCTTCGTGGCCGGGGTGGGCACTGGGGGCACCGTGATGGGCGTGGGCCGGTTCCTCAAGGCCATGGATCCCGGAGTGAAGGTGCACCCCATGGAGCCCGCCAACTCGCCCACGCTCCGCACGGGCACCAAGGTCGGCAAGCACCGCATCCAGGGCATCTCCGACGAATTCATCCCCGCCATCGTGAAGCTGGACCAGCTGGATGGGATCCTCAGCGTGGACGACGGCGATGCGATCCTCATGGCCCAGAAGCTGGCCCGCCTGGGCCTCGGCGTGGGCATCAGCTCCGGCGCCAACCTGATCGCCGCCCTCATGGCCCAGGAGGAGCTCGGGCCCGACGCCGTGGTGGTGACCGTCTTCAGCGACGACAACAAGAAGTACCTGAGCACCGACCTCATGCGGGAGGAGCCCGTGAAGCCGGGCTTCCTCAGCCCCGAGGCGGAGCTGGTGGGGTTCCAGACCGTCAACCGGGTCTGCGGATTCTGCCCCATGAACGAACCCCTACCTGCCTGCGGGGGGCGCTGAGCAGCGGGGCCGGAACGCTGGCATCGGCTCTGCATCAGGCCGCTTCTTCATCTCCAAACTGCAGGCGCACCAGCTTCGCGTAGTGGCCGTCCTGGGCCAGCAGTTGCCGGTGGGTCCCGCGCTCGATGAGGCGGCCCTGATCGAGCACCCAGATCTCGTCGGCATCCTGGATGGTGCTCAGGCGGTGGGCGATGGTGAAGGTGGTCAGGGTGTGGCTGATGTCCTTGATGACGTGCTGGATGCGGGATTCCGTCTCGCTATCGATATTGGCGGTGGCCTCGTCCAGCAACAGCACCTCGGGTTGGCCATAGAGCATGCGGGCGAAGGCCACGAGCTGGCGCTCTCCCGCCGATAGCTTCTGCCCCCGTTCGCCCACCTGGGTCTCCAACCCCTGGGGAAGGCGCTGGATGTAGTCGTGGAGCTGGCTGCGGCGGAGCACTTCCTCCAGGCGCGCGGGGTCCTCTTCCCGGTCCAGCAGGATGTTCTCCTTGAGCGAACCGCTGAACACGAAGACATCCTGCAGCACGAGGCCGAAGAGGCCCCGGACGCCCTTCAGGCCCAGCTCGCGGAGGTCGGCGCCATCCATGGAGATGCGTCCCTTCGTCACGTCGTAGAACCGCATGAGCAGATTGATGAGCGTGCTCTTGCCCGCTCCGGTGTGCCCCACCACGGCGATGCGGCGGCCCTTGGGGATGGTGCCCGAGAGCTCGGCCACCACTTCGCGGCCCTGGGTGTCGTAGGCGAAGGAAACCCCCTCCAGACGGATCTCCCGCTGGAACGTGGCGGGTTTCGGGGAGGCCGCTTCGCGGATCTCCTCGTCGTTGTCGAGCAGCTTGAAGATGCGCTCGCTGGAGGCCAGGGCCGTCTGCATCACGTTGTACCGCTCCGCCAACTCGCGGATGGGCCGGAAGAAGCGGTTGCTCTGCTGCACGAAGGCGAACAGCAGCCCCCAGGTGAGGGCCCCACCCTGCAGCTTGATCCCACCGAAATAGATGAGCGCGGCCAAGGTGGCGCTGGTGATGAGCTCCACCACGGGGAAGAACACGGCGTAGGCGAAGATGGTGCGGAGGAAGGCGCGCAGGTAGCTCTCGTTCAGCTCCGTGAACTTGGCGTGGCTCCGGCCCTCCTGGGCGTTCACCTGCACGAGGCTCATGCCCGAGAGCTGCTCCTGCAGGAAGGCCTGGATGGCGGCGTAGCGCCCTTGCGTTTCCCGGAAGGCCTCGCCGGCCCGGCGGCGGAAGATCTCGGTGGCGATGAGGAGGAAGGGCATGATGCCCAGCGCCACGAGGGCCAGGCCCGCATGGGCCCGCGCCATCCAGATGACGATGGCCAGCAGGCTCATGGCATCCCCGAGGATGGCCACGAAGCCCGAGGCGAACATCTCGTTCAGGTTCTGGACGTCGCTCGTCACCCGCGTCATGAGGCGGCCCACCGGATTGTGGTGGAAGAAGTGGGTGCTGCGCCGCATCAGGTGGGAGAAGAGCTGGTTCCGGAGGTCGAGCATGGCCCGTTGGCCGATGAAGGCCAGCAGCCAATAACGGACCCCCGTGATCGTGAACCCGAGCACGAGGACGCCCAGGAAGGTGGCCACCAGGGGCCCAGCCCCCCGCAGGCTGCCATTCGCCACGTGATCGTCGATGAGCCGCCGGGTGAATTCCGCCGGCAGCACCTCCAAGTAGGCCCCCGCCGCCATCAGGAGCATCAGGAACAGCAGCCCCACCCAATAGGGCCTGAGGTAACCCACCAGCCTCCAGAGCAGGGCCCGCCGATGGGGCCGGGCCTCCACCTGGTCCGAATGGAAGAAACCGCTGGATTCCGACATGGGGGGATTGTCCCATGAATGCCGAAGCACTCCGGAGTGGACTGTAGGAAACTGGAGCCATGCGCGCCTCGATCCTCCTCCCCCTGGGCCTTGCCCTCATCGCCCCCCTTTCCGCCCAGGTGCGGCCGAAGATCGTCGCGGAGACCTCCGCGGAGGCCCGCCTCCGCGGTGACGTCACCTTCCTCGCCTCGCCGAAGCTGAAGGGCCGCGGCAACGGCAGCCCCGAACTCCAACAGGCGGCGGCCTTCATCGTGAAGCGCCAGAAGGCCCTGGGGCTGAAGCCCGTCGTGCAGACCTTCGGCTTTCCCGCCAGCCTCCAGGTGGAGGCCGCCAAAGCCACCTTCATCCAGGGCGACGAGCGCATCGAGTGGACCCGGGGCAAAGATTTCGAGCCGCTGGGCCTCAGCGGCGACAGCCTCCCCCAACCCCATGCCCTGGTCTTCCTCGGCTATGGCGTGAAGACCCAGGGCTACGACGAGTTCCAGGGCCTGGCGCTCAAGGGACGGGTGGTGATCATCCGCCGCCGCGTGGCCGAGATCCCCGCCTTCGCGCACCTGGCCCCCGGCGAGAAGACCCTGCCCTTCCGCCTGCGCCGCATCCAGGAGCTGGGTGCGGCCGGAGTGCTGGTGATCGAGGAGGAAGGGACGCCGCGGATCCCACGCATCGAAGATGGCACCGCGCCCCTCACCCTCCCCGTGCTCAGCGTGCGCAAGGGGCTCCTGGATGCGGCCCTCGGCGATCTGGAGGCCGCCTACAAGGCCATTGCCGAGACGGGCACACCCCGGGTGAAGGACCACGTCTTCGCCCCCTGGAAGGCCCTCTCCCTGGAACTCCGGATCCTCCGGAAGGAGGGTCAGGTGCCCAACGTCGCCACCCTGGTGAAGGGGCGCGACCCCAAGCTCAAGGGGCAGGTGATCGTGCTGGGCGCGCACCTCGATCACCTGGGCATGGGCGAACGCCACAGCCTCGGCGGCGCGCAGGCCTTCGGGCTCGTGCATCCCGGCGCCGATGACAATGCCTCCGGCTCCGCGCTCCTGATGGAGCTCACGCGGCGCCTGGTGAAGAAGCCCGCGAAGCGCCCCATCCTCGCCCTCCACTTCGGCGGCGAGGAGGAAGGCCTCCTGGGCAGCCAGTTCTGGCTGAAGAATCCCACCCAGGACCTCACCACCGTGCGCTTCATGGTGAACTTCGACATGGTGGGCCGCCTGGATCCCGCGAAGCCCGCGCTCTCCATGGGCGGCCTCGGCGCTCCCAAGGCCGCCGTGGATCACGCCGCGGACCTCGCCCCCAAGGGCTGGACCGTGGGCCGGGAGCTCGGCGCCGCCGTGGGTGGCAGCGACCACATGAGCTTCTCCCAGGCCAAGGTGCCGACGTTCTTCTTCTTCACGGGGCTCCATGACGCCTACCACCGGCCCACCGATGCGGCGGAAACCATCAACACCAAGGGCCTCGCCCAGCTGGCCGACTTCGCCGAGAAGGTGGTGCGGGATCTCGCCGAGGCGCCGGAGCTGCCCGCCTTCGATCCGGAAACGGCCAAGCTGCCCGCCCAGGCCCGCAGCCCCATGCGCATCGCCTTCGGCACCATTCCCGACTACAGCCCCAACCCCACCGGTTTCCGCATCAGCGGCGTGTCCAAGGGTGGAACCGCGGAGGCCATCGGCCTCCAGGCCGGCGACATCCTCACCTCCTTCGGCGGCAAGCCCACCAAGGACATCCAGGACTACATGGCCGCCCTGGGCGCCTTTTCCCCGGGTGATCAGGTGGTGATCAAGTGGCTTCGGGAGGGAAAGGCCATGGAGGCCACCGCCACCCTCAAGGGCCGGGACTGATGCGGCTGGCCGTTCCCAGCGGGTTCGCCACGGAGGTCCACGTCCTGGACCTCCCCAGCCCCGAGCTGCTCCCGGAAGGCCCGTGGGCGCTCGTTGGCGACCTCGCCGTGCAGGCGCACTGGCGGGAGGCGGGCCTCCCGGAGCCCGAAGGCAGCTGCTGGGTGGCGGTCACCGAAGCCGGCAAGCGCCTCTCGACCCTGGAACCCTGGCTCGAAGCCTGGGCCCGCATCCCCCTGCACCGGGATGCCACCATCGTGGCCGTGGGCGGCGGCGTGCTCACCGACATGGCGGGGCTCGCCGCGGCCCTCTACATGCGCGGCATCAAGTGGCAGTCCTGGCCCACCACGCTGCTCTCCATGGTCGACGCGGGCCTGGGCGGCAAGACCGCCTGCGACCTCGAGGCGGGCAAGAACCTCGTGGGCGCCTTCCACGCCCCGGAACGGCTCGTGGCCTGCACCCGCTTCCTGGAAACGCTCCCCCCCCGGCAGATCGAGAGCGGGCGTTGGGAGCTGATGAAGACGGCCGTGCTCCTCAACGACCTCGCCTGGGCCCAGGAGCTGGGCAGCACCGCCACCCCCCGCCCGGCCTGGATCGAGCGGGCCCTCGCCTTCAAATCGGGCATCGTCGATCGCGATCCCCGGGAGCACGGGGAGCGGCGCCTTCTGAACCTGGGCCACACCCTCGGCCATGCCCTCGAAAGCGCCTCGGGCTACGGCCTGCTCCATGGCGAGGCCGTGGGACTGGGCCTGCTGGCGGCCTGCCTCCTGGCCCCCCTGGAAGGCCTCAAGCCCTTCCCGCCCGAATTGATCCAGACCTGGGCCGAGCGGCTCGCCCCCTTGGCGGATCAGGTGGCGGAGTGGGAGGACCTGCTCCCCTGGCTGCTCCGGGACAAGAAGGGGAAGGGGGGCACCATCGCCTGCGTGCTGCCCCGACCCGATGGGCCCGCCCTCATCCGCCCGCTCCCACCGGAAGCCTGGGCCGAGCCCACCCGCCTCCTTCGTGAATGCCTAGGTGCGTGTCAGAGCAGGAGCCTCCGTGCTTGATCGTCGTTTCATCGCCCTTGCCTTCGCACCGGCCCTCCTGGCTCAGCAGCCCGCAGAGGACGTGCGGGCCCTCTTCCTGCGGGCCCGCGCCCTCCAGCTGAAGGGCAAGCCCGAGGACGCCAAGGCCGCGGCGGCCCTGTACCGACGGGTCGTCGCGCAGGAGCCCGGCAGTTCCGAGGCCCACTTGCGCCTCTCCGAATCCCTGCGGGATTCCGGCGAGCTTGAAGCCGCCCTGGCTCCGGCCCTGCGTGCCGTGGCGCTGGCCCCCAAGGGCGCGGAGGCCGCCGCGCATCTGGGGTTGCTCCAGTACCACCGGGCGAAAGCGGGCACCGGCAAACCCCGCGAAGCCATGGATGCCCTGAGCGTGGCGGGTGCCCGCCTCCCGGCGGATATCGAAGTCTGGTATCGCCTGGCTGAACTCTCCGAGCAGGAGAAGGATGAAGCCCTCGCGCTCAAGGCGTGGAGCCGCCTCGCCCGCCTGCGCCCCAGCGCCCAGGAGGCCTGGGAGCGGGTGGCCTTCCACGCCAAGGCCCTCGGGCGGTATGAGGCCCGGCGGGAGGCCATCCTCACCCTCGGGCAGCGACGCCTGGGCGGCCCCGATGGCATGCGCATCCTGCGCCTGCTGGAGGAACTGGCGCGGGATCAGGTGGAGGCCTCCTACCTCGCCCATGCGGAGGAGACCTTCCTCTGCCTCACGCGCAACCTGCCCGAGGAAGCGGGCCTCTGGGAGAACATCGGCCTCGTGCGGCTCCAGGCCCAGCGATGGAAAGAAGGCCTCGAGGCCCTCGACCGCGCCGAGGCGCTGAAGGATTCCACGCGCATCGGGTTCAACCGCGCCTACGCCCTCCTGCATCTGGATCGAGAGGCGGAAGCGGAGGCCCGCCTCAAGGCCCTCCTCGATGAAGGCCTGAGCGGTGAGACGGAACTGTTCAAGGGCCAGGTGGCCGGCCTATACGCACGCGCCCTCCTCCTCCAGGGAAAGAACGAAGCCTTCCTGGCCTGGGAGCGCGGCGCCACCCTTCCCGCCCCCGTGAAGCCGGAGATGGCCTCCCTGAAGGTGCAGGCCCTCCTCCGGCTGAAGAAGTGGGAGGAGGCCTACGCGGCCCTCCAGGAGGGTGTGAAGGCGCACCCGGGCGGCGGGCTCTTCCGCGAGGCCAGGGCCATGCCCGAAAAGGTGCTGGGGGGAGGGTTCCTCCACAAGCGCGCCCGGGAGAAGGCCTTGCGCCACCTGGAGCGGAGCGCCACCGCCCAGCTCCATGCCGAGTTCGAGCAGTGGGCCCTCTGCCTCAAGGCGGCCCAGGAGGCCCGGGCCCTGAGCCAGGCCCGCGCGGTGGATCTGCTCCTCCTCCAGGCCAATGCCCTGGACAACCTGCGCAAACCCAAGGAATCCATGCTGGTCCTCCGGGAGGCGCAAAAGCTGGAGCCCGGCAACGCCACGCTCCAGAACAACCTGGGGTATCTCCTCCTCGAACAGGGGGGCGACCTCGATGAGGCTGGCCGCCTCATCGAGGTGGCTTCAAGAGCCCAACCGAAAAACGCGAGCATCACGGATTCCCTGGGCTGGGTGCAGTTCAAGCAAGGAAAGGTGGCCGAAGCCGAAACGACCCTGCGCCGCGCCGCCACGTTGAACCCCTACAGCGCCGAAGTGCGCAAGCACCTGGGAGAGGTGCTGCTGGCCCAGGGCAAGCTCCACGAGGCCGCCGAGCAGTGGGAGCGGGCCCTCGCCTACCCCTTCCCCGATCGCCCGGTCCTGGAGAAGCGATTGGCCGAGCTCAAGGTCCGCATTGCCAAGCTGGAGGCCGAGGGCAATGGGCCCGAAGCCAAGGTCCCGCCCACGGAGCCCGTCGAGGAGGCCGAGGAGGATTGAGGGGGGAATGAACCTCCCCCATCCCCGCGACACCCATGATCCTGATGCTGCCCCTCCTCGCCCCGCCCCCGATCCAGGCAACCGCTCCCGTCCCCTTCCGGGCCCTCTATGGCTGGGGCTATGTCGGCGCCGAAGGCGAGGGCCAGGGCACCCTCGCCGTGCTCATCGAGCCGGGCACCGGCAAGGTGGTGCTGGAACTGCACGGCCTGGGCGAGCGGCTGGTGCTCCTCACCGGCGACGCCGCCGCGGGCTATCGGGTGCAGGTGCCCCGGCAGAAGCTCGATGCCAGCGGCCCCACCCTCGCGAGCCTGCCCCTGCCCTTCCTGCCCCACGTTGGCAGCGCGGAGGCCCTGCGCCTGCTACTCACCGAAGGCCGGGGAGCCGGCGTGAAGGTCACCCAACGGGGGGCCCACGGCCCGCTCAAGCTCCACTACGTGGGCAAGGACCCCAAGGGACAGGAGGAGCAGGTCTGGCTTACCAGGAAGGAGCGTTGACCGCTTCCTTCGGTTGGGGCCGGCCGGCTTCGATCCAGGCGGCGAGCCAGATCCCGGAGAGGCGCTGGCTGGACTCGGAGAGCCGGCGTTCCACCACCGGCCCTTGCAGGGCCCAGAAGTTCCGCCAGTAACCTCCACTGCGCGGGGGCTGTTCCCGGGTCTCCCCACGCGCAGCCTCCAGATCATCCTTCAGGAGCTGGGGCACCAGGGAGAAGCTCTCGCCCAGCCACCGCCAGGGGCCCTTCGAGGGATCCTCCGGGGCGGCCGGGGCGGGCTTGACCGCCTCCTCTTCCGCGTAGCGCTCGACCAGGCCCGATTCCCAGCGGCCATGGAGGCCGCGCTGATCCGTGAGCTGGCCATCGTGGTTCACCGTGGCGTGGAGCGGCACATGGAGGTCGGCCACGTAGTGGCCCAGCCACGCGCTGGCCTCCGCGACCTTGTCCGCATCACCGGAGCGGAACGCCTCCACCAACCCGCGGTAGCGATCCTGGATCACCCAGGGGGCGACCCCCGCCTTCTGGAAAGTGGCGCCGCCCACCTTGGCCAGCGCTTCATCCTGGTCGTGGGGAATGCCCGAAAAGCCACCGTAGAGCTCCACGTTCACGTAGTGCCGGGGCCCTTCCTTGCGGTCGTGGGCCCGCCAGGCGTCGGGCTCGATGGAGCCCTCGCGGATCCGCTCCTCCCGCCCCGCGTACCAGGACCGGAGCTGGGGTGGCAGGGCCAAGAGGGCCCGCGAATTTACGATGCGGTGGCCCTTCTCACCCCAGGCAAGGAGCGGCGTGACGCCGGCGATGAAAAGGAGTAGGCCGGTGAAGGAGCGGTGGGCAGATCTCGACATTGAATGCCTTTGCTGAACCGCGAATGACGCGAATGCACGCGAAAGAAAGACGGCTCATTCGCGTGAATTCGCGTCATTCGCGGTTACTTCGGAATCAACCCCGTGCGTTCCCAGCGGGTGCGGACGAGGAAGTAACGGGCGGCATCCACGTAGTTGGCCACGACGTCACCGGGGTTGGTGGGGACGTTGGCCTTCTGGTTATCGTCGCCGCCTTCCCGGTAGCTCCACCACACCATGAAGGGCCGCCCCCGCAGGTGATCCATGGGGAGGAAGCCCCAATACCGGCTATCGGCGCTGTTCTCGCGGTTGTCCCCCATGGCGAAGACATGCCCGGGGGGCACCGTGATGGGGCCCAGGTTGTCCATGAACGAACCATCCTCGGTGAGGTCGGTGCGCCCCTGCTTGGGCATCACCACCACCTCCGGGTCGGCGAAGCGCCAGAGCCCCGAAGGCTGGATGGTCTCCCCGGCGTCGCGCCCCAGCGGCCAGGGGCCCGGGGTGGGGCCCGAGGGGGTCTGGGCGCCGTGGTGCTCGAAGTCGCCCGTGATGAGCTTCCCGTTGATGTAGAGGCGGCGGTTCCGGAGCTCGAGGGTATCGCCGGGCAGCGCCGCGCAGCGCTTCACCCAGTCCTGGTCGCGGTCATAGGGCCAGCGGAAGACGATGATGTCGCCGCGCTCCACCTTGCGCATGGGGAAGAGGGTGGATTCCCAATCCCACTGCGGGGTGGCGAAGATGAATTTATTGGCGAGCAGGTGATCCCCGATCATCAGGGAGTTGCGCATGCTGGCGGAGGGGATGGTGAAGTTCTGCGCCACGAAGGTTTTCATGAAGAAGACCACCACCATGGCGAAGAGGATCACCTCCGCGTTGTCCCGGAGGAATCCCTTCCGGACTCCCGGGGGCAGCTCGCTCTCGTCGATCTTCTTGCTCACGCAGACTCCGGAATGGCTAGGTCATCAAACCATGAAGGGGATCCCGGGCCGCAGCCCGAGGCGGGCCGGGGATGGGCGTCATTTCGTTGGGGGCCGATCATCGGTCATGCCCATGTCCACCAGCCGGCTCACGGCGACCCAAGCGCCATCGCGCCAGGCCAGCACCTCCACCTCGCCCAGCCCCCGCAGCAGCAGCGCCCGCTGGCGGCCATCCGGGCCCGAGGCCTCGACCCAGATGCCCACGGGATCGAGAAATCCCTTCACCTTCGCCGGGTTCTCCCAGGCGCCGGGTCCGAGCACCCGGAATGCCACCTTGCCATCGGCGCTATTCCACTGGGTCACGCGGTCGGGAAAGCCCTTGGGCAGGATCCAGGCCAGGCGCTTCCCATCCTCGGCCAGCCGCTCGACCCCACCGTCCTCCACCCGGAGGAAATCCCGGACGGGGGGAACCTGCATGGAGCTGCGGGTGAGCTTAATGAGCCCGGCCTTATCCGGATCCAGGAGCCCTTCGGCGACCCGCACCTGGATGCGGCCTTCGCGCCGCTTTTCGGGTGTTGGCAGGCTGGGATCCTCGAAACCGAGGGTGCAGCCCTCCTCCCAGGGGACGTAGATGGCCGGAGCCTCCTGCCGCTTGAACTTGCAGGCCGGCAGGAGCAGGAGCAGGGCGAGCGGCGCCAGGCGGCGAATCACTTGGGGCCCTTGCCGAACTTGGCCAGGAGATCGCCCAGGGAGGCGCCGCTCTTCGCGGGCTCCGCCTTGGGACCGAAGGTGCCGCCCCCCTGATGGGGACGCCCCTCGGGGCGCCCGCCCCGACCTTCGGGCCTGGGGGGTCGGGTTCCTTCGGGGCGGGGGCCACGCGCGCCCTCAGGCCGCGGACCGCGAGGGGCATCGGGCCGAGGGCCCCGGGCCTCCGGCCGGGGTCCGCGCGGGGCATCCCCCGGGGAACGCATGCGTCCCCCGGGATCTTGGGACGGCTTGCGTTCTGCGCGATGCTCCGGGCGCGGACGCTGGGCGCCGGCGGGAGCGGGCAACAGGGCCTTGATGGAGAGGGCGATGCGCTTGGTCTGGAGATCCACACCCATGACCTTGACCTTCACCACCTGGCCCACGCTCAGGGCGGCGGCAGGTTCCTTGATGAAGGTGTGGCTGATCTCGCTGAGGTGCACGAGGCCATCCTGGTGCACGCCGATGTCCACGAAGGCGCCGAAGGCCGTCACGTTGGTGACGATGCCCTGCAGCTCCATGCCCTCTTCCAGATCCTCGGGCTTGTTCACGTCGTCGCGGAACTGCACCGCCACGAAGGATTCGCGGGGATCGCGGCCCGGCTTCTGGAGCTCGGCGATGATGTCCTTCACCGTTTCCACGCCGAACTTCTCATCCGTAAAGGCCTTGGGATCCAAGCCCGAGAGGATGGCGTCGTTGCCCACGAGCTGCGGCACCGCGAGGCCCGTGGCCTGGCTGATGCGCTGCACCACGGGGTAGGCCTCGGGGTGCACGGCGGAGGAATCCAGGGGGTTCTCACCTTCGCGGATGCGGAGGAAGCCCGCGGACTGGAGGAAGGCCTTCTCCCCGAAGCGGCTCACCTCGAGCAACTGTTCTCGGCGCTTGAAGGCGCCGTGCTCGAAGCGGTGCTGCACGATGTTCTTGGCCAGGCTCTCGCCCACACCAGCCACGTAAGCCAGCAGTTTGTAGGAGGCGGTGTTGAGGTCCACACCCACGCGGTTCACGCAGGATTCCACCACGTCATCGAGGCCCTTCTTGAGGGAGCCCTGGTGCACGTCGTGCTGGTACTGGCCCACGCCGATGGACTTGGGATCCACTTTCACAAGTTCGGCCAGGGGATCCTGAAAACGGCGGGCGATGCTGATGGCGCCGCGCACGGTGACATCCTGCTCGGGGAACTCCTCCCGGGCGATGTCGGAGGCGCTGTAGACGGAGGCGCCGGCCTCGCTCACGGCGATGCAGATGACGGCATTGCGACCCGTCTCGCGCAGCCACTCCTTCACCAGCAGCTCGGTCTCGCGACCGCCCGTGCCGTTGCCGATGGCCACGGCCTCGATGGGGAACTGGGTGAAGAGCTTTTCGAAGGCGGCCTTGGTGCCCTCCACATCCCGCTTGGGTTCGAGGGGGTACACGGTCTCCGTGTGAACGAACTGGCCCAGGCGGTTCAACACCGCCAGTTTGCAGCCGGTGCGGATGCCGGGATCGATGCCCAGGGTGCAGCACTGGCCCGCGGGGGGCGCCAACAGCAGGTGGTCGAGGTTGGATTGGAAGACCTTGATGGCCTCGGCGTCGGCCTTCTTCTTGGCCTCCATGCGCACTTCCACTTCGATGGAGGGGGCGAGCAGGCGGTCGAAGGCGTCTTCGGCCACGGCATGCAGGAAGCGGCGGTAGCCGCTGGCGGGATGGGTCTTCACCTTCTGCACGATCTGGGGGATCAGCTTCTCCCGCTCCGTCTGCAGCTTCACGATGAGGAAATCCTCCTTCTCGCCCCGGCGCAGGGCCAGGAGGCGGTGACTGGGGATCTTCCGGATGGGTTCGTTGAACTCGAAGTAGCTCTTGAACTTGAGGGCGTCCTTGGAATCCTTCTTCTCCTCGCGCAGGGTGGAGGCGAGCACACCGTGATCGTGGAACTCCGCGCGCAGCCACTGGCGGACCTCGGCATCCTCCGCCACGCGCTCGGCCAGGATGTGGCCCGCACCCTCCACGCACTCGCTGGGGGCGGAGATGCCCTCCTCGCCCTCCTTCACGTAAGCCGCGGCGAGCATGAGGGGATCGACGCCGGTCTCATCGGCGAGGAGGGCTTCCAGCAGGGGCTCCAGGCCCCGTTCCCGGGCGATGGTGGCCTTGGTGCGCTTCTTGGGCTTGAAGGGGAGGTAGAGATCCTCCAGCTCGGCCTTCACCCAGGTGCCCTCGATCTTGGCCTTCAGCTCGGGGGTGAGCTTGCCCTGCTCGTCGATGGACTTGAGCACCGTGTCCCGGCGCTGCAGGAGGTCGGTGAAGTAGGTGTGCCGGTCTTCCACCGCCCGGATGGCCACTTCGTCGAGGCTGCCGGTGACCTCCTTCCGGTACCGGGCGATGAAGGGAACGGTGTTGCCCTCCTGCAGCAGCGCCACGATGGCGGCGACGCCGGCCTTGGGCAGCTTCAGTTCACGGGCGATGAGATCAAGCACCTGCTGCAACGGGGACTCCAGCTCCCAATTTCGGGAGAAAGAGCCATTCTAGCGGCTCCGGCCCGTTAGGGAGACTGGGTCCCGAGGCCGAGCAGATTCTCCAGCATGGGCTTGAGGATTCCGTCAAAGTCCACGGGGAAGGGCACGAGGCCCTCCACTCGGCCCCCCTTCAGGGCCAGTTTGGCCTTGACGTCATCCCCTTCGGTGACCAACACGGCCACAAGCGCCTCTCCTTTGAAGGCTTCCTTCAGCTTGGCGATCACTTCCAATCCCTCGTGCGGCCCCACCCTATGGCCCACGAGGATGGCATTCAGGTTATGGCGCCGGGCGACGTCCAGGGCTTGCACCAGGCTGCGGGCTTCATGAATCCCGCGGTAGCCCTCCACTTGGAGGGTGGCAGTCAGGATGGCCCGGTCCAACTCGTCCGGATGGACGACGAGGATCTGGCGGGTGCGCTTCCGGAGTTGGGAGAGGCGATCCGGGGCCCTCATGGCCACTTTGATCTCCAGCAGCTCCCGATCGCTCAGGGCGTCTTCCACCTCGCTTGGGGGCGAGGGTTCCTCGAAGGCTGGAATGTCCTCTTCCTCAAGCGATTGAAAGTCTGGGTTCGCTTCCTGCTCGCCCCGGCGGCGCTTCCGCGGGAACCCCCTCCCGAAAGTCGGGAGCCGCTGGGAAAGCAGCTTGGCGATGTACTGCATCTCCAGGCTGCCCATGCCCTCGAAGGTCAGGCCGGCCACCACACCTTCGGGAATCGCGTTGAAGTGGGCGATGGTGGCGCTGCACTCCAGGGTCGGGGTGTGGGGGAGATCCTGGATCCGGATCAGCGCCATTTTGCGCCCCGCCCCCAGGAGATCCCCCTTCACCTGGATGCGCCGGTCCTGCTTGATATCCATGACCCGATCCACGCGGAAGGCCAGGCCGCCCATGGAAATGTTCAGGATCGGCCCGGACAGCCCCAGGCCCTGGAACAATTCCTCGAGCACCGCCACGGTGGGCCGCTCTCGCCGGGAGAAGCGGGTCCGCATCAGGCCCCGCCGTTCCGCGTGGAAGATGGCTTCGGGGAGCTTGAACTCCCGTTGCAGGTAGCCCCCCAGCCCCGCGAATTTCGCCGTGGCGCGGAAGCGTTGGCCATCCAGGGGAAAGTTCAAGTGCACCACCTGTCCAACCTTCCAATCCCCCGGGGGCTGGTGGAGGAAGCTGAGGGTGAATGTCTCCTTTTCCTCGCTCACCAGCTCCACCTTGACGGTGCTGCCGAAGGGATCGTTCTCTTTCAAGCGGAGGGCCAGGGGCGTCCTCACGCGCGCCAATTCCTCCAACCATGCGAGAATCTGCTCCCCATCCCGGAGGGATGGCTCGCGTTCGGGCTGGGCCCCGCCCAGGAGGGATTTGAGCACCATGCCCAGTGGATCGGCTTGGCCAAAGCCGCACTGTAGCCATGTCGTTACAATCGATCCATGCCTGCCGCCCCCCTCCGGAAACTGAAGATCGTCGACCTCTCCCGAATCCTCGCCGGCCCCTTCGGGACCCAGCTCCTGGCTGATTTCGGGGCCGAAGTCCTGAAGTTGGAGCCCCCGGATGGCGACCCCACCCGTGGCTGGGGCCCCCCATTCGATGAGGGGAACACCGGGGAGAGCGCCTATTTCCGAGCGGCGAACCGGGGCAAGCGGAACGAGATCATCGATCTGCACACGCCCGAAGGCAAGGCCCGCCTCGAGGAGCTCCTCGTGGACGCCGATGTGCTCGTCGAGAACTTCCTCCCGGATAGCGCCGATCGCATGGGCCTCACCTGGGAACGCCTCCACCGCATCTACCCCAAGCTCATCGTGGCCTCCGTTCGGGGCTTCGCTTCGGACGTAGCCGCCTCCCGCCGGGCCGGTTACGACTTCATCCTCCAGGCCGAGAGCGGCTGGATGAGCATCACGGGCGAGGAAAGCGGCCGCCCCATGAAGGTGGGGGTGGCCCTGGTCGATGTCCTCGCGGGTCTCTACCTCGCCAACGGCATCCAGGCCGCCCTCCTGCACCGGGAACGCACGGGGGAGCCCCTGCACGTGGAAGTGCCCCTCATGGAAGCCGCCATGTCCGGCCTCGTGAACGTGGCCGCCAGCACCCTCATGACGGGTGAGCGGCCCGCCCGCTACGGCAACGGGCACCCGCAGATCGTGCCCTACCAGACCTTCCCCTGCCGGGATGGCGAGATCGCCATCGGCGTGGGTTCCGACAAGCAGTTCGAGATCCTCGCCCTCTGGCTGGGCCTCGATCTGGAGGGAAATCCCGACTGGCGGCGCAACCGCGGCCGGGTGGAGGATCGCATTCGCCTGGTGGGTGAAATCGAGACGAGATTCGCCCCCCTGGGTGCGGATGAGGTCGTCGCCTTCTGCGACCAGAACGCCATCCCCGCCAGCCGCGTCCGCACCGTGGACGATGTCCTCTTCCGCAAGGCCGGTGAGCTGCATCACCTCATCCAGCCGCTGCTGGATGAGGACAGCGGCCGCATGGTGCCCACCCTCGCCAGCCCCGTGTTGCTCAATGGCCAGCGGGCCTGTGCCCCCTTGGCCCCGCCCCGGCTGAAGAAGCGCCGATGAAACCGCGCCACGGATTGCGGCCCCTCTCGGGGCAAGCCGCCGGGATCGGCCCCGACGCCCGTACCGTGGAGGCCGAAGCCCGGCTTCGGCGGGCCTGGGACTTCATCGTCGGTCCCCACTTGGCGGATCGCACCTGCCTGCTCACCTTCCGCCGGGGCATGCTCACCATCGGCTGCTGGGACGTGACCATGATCGGCAGCCTTCGCCAGGCTGCCGAAGGGGCCTGGCCCCAAGTCCAGGCCCGCCTCCTCGAAGCCCTGCGCCTCCGGGCCACCAGCGTTCAAGTGCTGCCCTGCGATCCCCCCGCTCCCGAAGCGAAGCCCGAGCCCCAGGGCCCCCTGACCTTCGACCTCCTGCTCGACAGGCTCCAGGGCGCCGGCCGCAGGCACCGTCGCTCCTGAGCCCCTACCGCGATGCCGGTGGACGAAGGCGGTCCGCCGCGCTATGCTCAATCCTTTCGGGGCGTGGCTCAGCCTGGTAGAGCGCTCGGTTCGGGACCGAGAGGTCGGAGGTTCGAATCCTCTCGCCCCGACCAAAAGTAAAAAGGGACCCAGGTGGGTCCCTTTTTACTTTTGGTCGTCGGGGCGAGAGGATTCGGACCTCCGAGTGGGATCGCGGAGACAGCGCGGGGCGCTGTCTGTGGGGAGACGACGGTTTTGGCGCTACGGCCGCTTTGGCGCAGGCGCCGGAATCCCTTGATTGACGCGGGTTCCCGCGCGTTGCGGCGGCGTGCGGTTGACGCGCTCGGTTTGGCGCAATTTTGCGCTTCCTGTCCGAAAGCAGCAGGATGTTGCGCCTGCTTTGGCGCGAAACCGTCCGGTTTCCAGCCGGAAGTGGCCTACCAGTCCTCTTCCGGAGGATCGGTGTCGAGGAGGTAACGACCGACCCAGACGACGCGGCCCAGGATCATCTGGTGCAGCGGGGCCCCCTCCAGGTCCACCATGACCGTCGGATAGGCCCGGTTGTCGGAGGCCAGAACCAGCTGGCCTTTGGCCTTATCCAGGCGGACGCGCTTCACGCGGGCTTCGTTGTCCTCGGGGCTTCGGCGGACCAGGTAGATGCCGTTGTTCTTGGGTTCCATGCGGATCTGCATGGCCGCGTTCAGGAGCACGATTTCCTTGTCCTGGATCGTGGGGCTCATGGACTCCCCGCGGCAGAGCAGGAAGAACAAATCCTCCTCCTTCCCGCCACCACATCGCTGAAGGATCCGGGCTGCGAAGTCGCGCCTCAGCGCGTAGCGGCTGGCGTCCGGGCCTGGATCCTGCACCTCGCCGCCGGATCCGCAGGTGGCCGCGCCCACGATCAAGGGACGATCCAGGAAAGCCTCCTCCATGGAGGCCTGGCGGGCCGCGCCATCGGCCCACATGGGGCCTTCTTCCGATTCTAGCCAATTGATAGAAGCGCCCGTCACGGTGGCGAATGCCACGAGGGCTACGAAATCGGGTTTCCGTTCTCCTGATTCCCACCGGGTCGCGGTAAGGGGAGTCATCTTCAAACGGTCTGCCAGCGCGGCCTGGGACCACCCGCGGGCCTTCCTCACGGTTCTGATTCTTTCGGATAGTTCCATGTTTTCGGCTCACACCAAGGGATAGCAATTTCTGTTGACGGCCACGCTCCGTTGGATATCATCCTGGATAGGCGGTTCGTCCGCAATCCCATCCAATGGAGATTACCTCATGCCCCGTAAACCTGTCCACAGGCGGGTGGCCTACGGCCTGCCCCCCAGTGAAGAAGCCCGGTTGGAAAGCTTCTTCGGCATCCAAAAAGCCTTCGCCGGGGTGGTGAACCCCGACGGCAGCCTCAAGCCCGCGGCCATCAAGGCGCTCTTCGAGCGGTTCCAGATCAACTTCAAGGCCTTCGCGGGAGGGCTGGGCGTCAGCGACGCCTTTCTTCACGCCGTCATCGCCCGCCGCAAGCGGAACGTGAGGGTCGAGAACGCCATCGCGGAGCGGCTTGGCTTCGATCCTCATCGCCTCTGGGGCCGCAGTCCCCTCGACGCAGCCTGAGAGACTCCCGTGGCGGCCTTGAATCCCATGTCGGTTGACGCGATGGTTGACGCGACCCTTCGACCCTCGCATCAACCCAAAATCCGAGCGCGTCAATCGCTGAAACCCTCGGCAGGCCTCGTTTCCGGGTCCGGCGCGGCCGGGGCCTCGGTTGACGCGGTTGATGCGATGGTTGACGCGACGGTTGATGCGGTGGCCGCCCGCACGGTTGACGCGCCCGAACGTCTCCTCCCGCTGGCCGAGGCGGCGCTGCTCACGGGCACCACCAAGCAGAACCTCCATAAGCGGCTGGCCAAGACGGGGCTCTTCCGGGAACAGCTCTGCGAAAGCGGCCCCCACAAGGGCCGCATGATGAAGGTGATCCAGGCTGACGACCTCTTCCGGCTCTACCCGGAGGCCCGCGCGCGCTTCGAGGCCCGGACGAAGGCCCTGGTGACCATCCAGGAGGCCAAGGCAAGCCCGGCTGCCCCCGCGCCAGTGCCAGCGCCCGCCTCCGACGCTGAGTCCATGGCTTCGTTGAAGGATTGGCAGCGCCGCCGGATGGACGCCCGGATCACGATCCTGCGCCATCTCGACCACCTGCAGCGGGACCTGGGCTTGCCCCGTGACCGGGTGATCGCCCGGCTGGTGTCCGACGCAGATGCAGGGCGCCTTCCCCAGGATCTCCAGCCCTTGATCACCCTCGCCAACGCCCGCTCCGGCCAGCAGGGCAATCGGACGCTCTCCCGCCGGACCCTGCAACGCTGGGCCAAGGAAGCCCGACAGGGCCTCCAGTGCCTCGCCCCCAAGGCAGTGGCCTTTCAGGAGCCGCGCTGGGCGCGTGCCCTCCTGGACCTTTATCGCCAGCCCCAAAAGCCGAGCCTGCGCTGCTGCGTGGGACTTCTGCCCGGCGTCCTCCCCGTCAGCGTGACACCGCCCAGCTACTCCGCCGCGATGCGATGGATGACGAAGGTGGGCGAGATCGAGAAGAACCGGGGTCGGGTCCTGGAACGGGAGCTGAAGGCCCAGCTTCCCTTCAAGCGCCGCACCTTCGCGGACCTTCTCCCGTTGGATGTCGTCTCCGCTGATGGCCACACCTTTGATGCCGAGGTCCGCCATCCCAACCACGGGCGGCCCTTCCGCCCGGAGATCACCACGGTCGTGGACATCGCCACCCGCAAGGTCATCGGCTGGAGCGTCGGCCTGGCGGAGAGCGCCATCGTGGTCGCAGACGCCTACCGGCACGGGGTGCTCACCCACGGCGTCCCCGCCCTCTTCTACGCGGACAACGGCTCGGGTTACGACAACGCCCTGGTGCGCGCGCTGCTGGAGCGGATCGGCACCACCATGAGCAACTCGCTTCCCTACAACTCCCAGGCCCGAGGGGTCATTGAGCGCCTCCAGAGGACCCTCTGGGTCGAGATGAGCGCGAAGCGCCTGCCTACCTACATCGGCCGGGACATGGATCGGCAGGCCAAGCAGATCGTCTACAAGCACACCCGCAAGGTGGAGGATTCCTCCGCGCTCATTCCCTGGGAAGCCTTCCTCGCCTTCGTGGACGCGGTCGTGGCCGCCTACAACGCCCGCCCCCATTCCTCCCTGGGAAAGCTGAAGGATGAAGGCACCCGGCGCGTCCGGTACCTGGCTCCCCTCGAGTCCTGGCAGATCTTTACGGACCAGGGCTGGACTCCCGAGGCCACGGTGGAGCGCCTGGACGAGCTGATGCCCCAGGAGGTTCGCAGCGTCCAGCGCGGCGAGGTGAACCTCTTCGGGAACGTCTACTTCTCGCGCGCCCTGACCGAATGGAACGGCTGCAAGGTCCGCCTGGCCTACGACGTCCACGACGGCGCCCGCATCTGGGTCCGGACCCTAGAAGGAATCTTCATCTGCGAGGCGGGCTTCCAGGCAAACGCCACGCGCTACTTCCCCGAGAGCGTCGTCGAGCGGGCCCGCACCGCGCGCCTGCAGGGCCAGTTGAAGCGCCTGGAGGACAAGGCCGGGCGCCTTCTCCCGAAGGAGGGCGGCCCCCAGGCCGAACTCAATGGACAGACTCCCATCGATATCGAGGAAGTCACGGCTGAAACCATGGAGGTCAGCGCCCAACAGCTCCGCAAGCTCGGCCTGGAAGATCCCGTCGAGGTTCCTGGCGGCGAGGCCGACACACAGGAGTCCCCCAACCCGCGCCGCCGCCCCTTCTTCAAGGACGGGAAGGAATACGCCCTCTGGATCCTGGATCACCCGGAGGAAGCGGATCCGGAGGAACTGGCCGAAGTCCAGGTCCGCCTCCGCAAAGACCCCCTCTACCAAACCTGGCTCGGCCGCGACAGCGCGGCCTCAGCCTGAACTCCTCACCCACGCCCTTTTGGGAGGCTTCGTGAAACGTCAGTTCGTCAAACTCAGCAACCTGCACCGCTTCATGGCAGGCTTGGACGCCTTGGAAAAGCGCGCCGCGCCAGAGGCCTGCATCATGGTCGTCACCTCCGAGCCCGGCTATGGAAAGACCCAGACCCTCCTCTGGTATTCCACGCAGAGCGCCGACGCCATCTACCTCCGCGCAAAAAGCGGCTACACCCGCCATTGGTTCCTCTCCGACCTCCTCCAGGAGCTGGGCGGCGTACCCACGCGGAGCAACGAGGAAATGTTCAAGGAAGCCGTGAAGCGCATGAAGGGCCGCAACTACGTCCTCATCCTCGACGAAGTGGAGCACGCCCTGGCCGACGCCCACGTCCTCGAAGCCCTCCGCGACCTGTCGGACATGCTGGAGACGCCGCTGGTGATGGTGGGCATGGACCAGGCCCAGGCGAAAATCGCCAAGCACCCCCAGATCTCCAGCCGCGTGGCCGTGGTGGTCCACTTCCAGCCTGCCAGCGTGGAGGACATTGCCCAAACGGCTAAAGATCTCCTGGAGGGCGTGACTCTCCAGGAGGATCTGGTGAAGGAGATCCAGACCCAGACCAAGGGGCGGATGCGCGAAGTGATGAACGCCCTCGCCGTCTGCGAGCGCCTCGCCCGCCAGAGCAAGGCCGCCACGCTCTCCAAGGCCGACATGGATGGCCAGGAGCTGACCTACGACTGGCAGGCCAAGAAGGCCCGCGTCACCAAACTCAAGGTGGCCCGATGAATCCCAGCAGTCAGATGGTCTTGGAAGCCCTGAACAAGCGGCTTGGGTTGTTCCGCAGCCAGGAACTTCGAGAAATGACCGGACTCTCCAAAGACCAGGTCCACAGCGCCATCAGCACCCTCGTCAGGCGCGGGCACGCGGAGCGCATGGGTGAAGGTCGCGTATTTGCGACCAAGGAAGGGCTGCTCTTCCTGGAGGCGGGGAAGACGATCACATCGGGCCCGAACAAACCACGGGTCATTGAGAGCGAAGGAACAAGCCTTCGGTTCCGCCTCTGGAAGGCCATCCGTATGGCGCAGAAGGCCTCCGTCTCTGAACTCCTGGAACTGGCGGCCCGCGGATCCGAGCAGAACGCACGACAGAACGCCCGGCAGTACCTGCACGCCCTGGTGAAGAGCGGCCACATTCTTCTCCTCACCCGGCGCGCCGCCTCGGAATGGCCCGTCACCACCGGCGAGAGCCGTTATTGCCTCGTTCTCAACACGGGCCCCCGGGCCCCCCAATACAACCGCCGACAGAAACGCATCTTCGATCCCAACACCGGGGAAACCTTCGACCTGGCGTGAACACCGCCGGGCTCTGATCTCGACCCCTGAACAACGCCCCTTCGGTTTCCGAAGGCGGGCTGGGCCGTCTCGGCTCGGCCTCTCTCTCGTCTCCCTTTTCTTTGGAGGGCCCCATGGCCACCACCCGCATCAAACCCACAGCCACCATCATCCGCAGCCTGGAACAGGCCGACGGCGCCCTGCACCAGATCGGCTCCCTGGAGCACCAGCTTCAGCAGGAGCAGGCCGACCTGGCCCAGCAGATCGAAGACATGAAGAAAGCCCTCCTGGAGCGCCAGGAGCCCCTGGTTTCCCGCCGCGAAAAGTTGCTGGAGGCGCTCGAAGCCTACGCCACCCATGAGAAGGAGGAGCTGTTTCCCGATGGAGAGAAGCGCAGCATCGACCTCCCCTTCGGGACGCTGGGCTGGCGGCGCTCCAGCGAGGTCAGCCTCACGAAGAAATGCACCGTGGAGCACCTGGAAGGGCTGGGCCTCGCTGGTTGCGTGAACCTAAAGAAGACCGTCTCCAAGGCCGAGCTGGGCAAGCTGGACGACGCCCGGTTGCTGGAAGCGGGCGCCAAGCGGAACGAGAAGGATGGCTTCTTCGTGGAGCTGAACCGCGAGCGCCTGGAGGAGAGCTTCCGCAACGCCCAAAACCGGCGGAGCGCCTGAGGCTGACCCCTCCATCCGGTGCGAAACGCGCCCTTGTTTTCAGGGGCGCGTCCGCGGGGCGTGGCGGCCTCGCGCTGACGAGCAGCCAGGGATATCGAATGGAACCGAACACCGCACAACCCCTTTCCGTCCTGGTGGAGATCCAGGGCCGCGCCTATGACTGGTCGCCGCAGGAGGGCCTCGACCCGGCCGCGGTGCTCACGATCAAGGGCTACATCTACCAGCAGGCCCTGCGTCTGGCGGGCCCGGCACATGGTCTCGGGCTCTCCCTGGACGACCTCGTCCAGGAAGGACACCTGGGCGCCCTCATGGCCGCACGCCGCTTCGACCCCACCCGGGGAGTCCGCTTCCTCACCTACGCGGGCTGGTGGGTGAAGCAGCGGATGATGGCCGCCCTCGGCCAGGACACCATCTTCATCCCCATCCGGGCCCGCGAGGCGCTCAGGAAGGCGGGCGAACTGCCCCCCTGCGCGAGCCTGGACATCCCCGTCGGCTCCGAGGAAGACCATGCCTGGGTGGACCTCCTCCCGGGGGAGGCTCCGTGCCTCCAGGCTTCCGCCGAGGCCCGCGACCTGCGGGAGCAGATGCTCCGCGCCCTGGAGCAGCTTCCTTCTGGTGAACGCAGCCTGCTGATCCGGCGCTATGGGCTGGAAGGGCAACGGGAGGAAAGCCTGGGTGCGCTATCGGCGGCCCTGGGCGTGACGCGCGAGACCGTGCGCCAGCGCCAGATCAAAGCGGAGCGCCGACTCCGCCGCCTCATGCGGAAGAAACGGTCTGCTTGAAACCGCCCCCATTGAAACCAACATCTGGAGACCCGATGAATCCCGAGCGCCTGCGCCAGCGTGACCTGGCCCGCATCCACCTCGCCAAAAAGCAGCTTGGCATGGACGACAACATGTACCGCGCGATGCTGGTCGACCTCACCGGAAAGCCCTCGGCCGGTGAGATGGACCGCCGCGAGCGCTGGACGGTTCTTCAGGAGCTGGGCCGCCTCGGTGGCTTCGGAGCCCGGAAGGAACACTCGGGGAAGCCCCAGGCACCTTCTATAGAGAAAACCCGCCTGATCGCCAAGATCGAGGCCCAGCTCGCGAACGAGGACCGCCCCTGGACCTACGTCCACGCCATGGCGAAGCGGATGTTCGGCGTGGACCTGGTGCAGTGGTGCCACCCCGATCAGCTTCGGAAGATCGTCGCGGCGCTGGCTTACGACGCCCGGCGGAAGGAGCCCCGATGATCGGCGTGGAGCGCGCGTTGCCTGCCCCAATTTATGGAAGGCCTTTCCGCGGCCTATGGCGCAGCAGTATGGATGCTCTGGGGATGACGACGACCGCTTCCATCACGCGCCCCGTGCTCCACTACCTCGGATCCAAGTGGGCCATCGCCCCCTGGGTGATCCAGCACCTCCCCAAGCACACAACCTACGTCGAGCCCTTCGGAGGCGGCGCGGCCGTTTTGCTGCGGAAGGAACCCAGTCTCGTCGAGGTCTACAACGACCTGGATCACGCGGTGGTGAGCTTCTGGCGCGTGCTGCGCGAGCGCCCCCAGAAGTTCATCGAGCTGCTCCAGTCCACGCCCTGGGCCCGCGAGGAATACCAGCTCGCCTGGGAGCCTTGCGAGGACGAGATGGAAGCCGCCCGCCGCTTCTTCATCCGCTGCTGGATGTCCTACTCGGGCGGCTCGGACCGCCCCTCGGGCTGGCGCGCCAATGCCCGGACCCGCTCCGGTCTGATTCCCTATTGGGGGCAGGAGGAGCGCCTCTTGGCCGTGGCCGAGCGCATGCGATCCGTCCAGATTGAGCACGACGACGCCCTCAAGGTGATCCGCCGCTTCGACGGCCCCGATACCATCCACTACTGCGATCCTCCCTACGTTTCCACGACTCGAACCTCTGGAAGCGGTTACGCCTGCGAGCTTTCCGTGGAGGGTCATCAGGCGCTTCTGGACACGATGCTGGATGTCCAGGGGAAGGTGGTGCTCAGCGGCTACCCCAGCCCGCTTTACGAACGCGAACTGGAACCCCGTGGCTGGAAACGCGTGAGCCGCGAGAGCCGTACGCGGGACCCCAAGGCGAAGCGGACGGAATGCCTCTGGATCAAGCCCTGACCCCGCCCTGAAGATCTCGGCAGACAAAGGGGTTCGCCCGCCGATACTTCCGCTTTGGAGGTGGAGGCGGGCATGGCTGTTGTATATCCGGAGATCCTGACGGACCTGGGCGAGCATCTGGCGGAGAAGCTGGAGGAGCGGGGCCTGGAGCCGGAAAAGGCCTCGGACCTGGCCTTCACGGTAACCGAGTTCCTGCGCCGCTACTGGGGCGGCCAGGAGGTCTACATCCCCAAGGCCGAGCACCTTGAACAGGCGAGCCGGGACCAGCGGATCTACGACCACTTCCTCGCCGGATGGACCTTCATCCAGCTCAACCGGGAGTACAACCTCACGGAGCAGCGCCTGCGCCAGATCATCCGCGCTGCACGCCTCTCGCGGCGGCAGAAGACCGTCCAGCCCTTCCTCCCCATCGGACTCGATCCGGCGTCCTGAGTGTTTCGGAACACCTGAGCCCGCCCCCGCCTGGGGGCTTTTTCATGCCCATGCATTCCGGAATCGCTTTCAGGAGCCGGAGTCATCGCGCGCACGAAGTTTTCGACTTCGCGGGCCTGCCCGCGCATGGAGGAAGACCCATGCCCCTCACTCCGTCCGACATCGCGCGGACCTGCCGTGTGCCGAAGAAAAACGCGGACATCCATTGGCACTGGATCCAGGACGCCCTCCGCCAGCAGGGCATCGCCGGGGACCTCTCGGAAGCCGCTGCCGCGGCCACCATCGCCATCGAGACGGCGCGGAGCTTCCTGCCCATCGGCGAGCTGGGGGGCCCGGCCTACTTTACGCGGTTGTATGAGGGCCGCCACGACCTGGGGAACACGGAACCCGGCGACGGCGCCCGGTTCCATGGTCGGGGCTTCGCCCAGCTCACGGGCCGCGCCAACTACCTCCACTACGGCCGCCTCATCGGCGTGGACCTGGTGGCCGATCCCGACAAGGCCCTCGATCCGGACATCGCCGCCGAGGTCTTCGCGCGGTTCTTCAAGGAACGGGGGATCGACCGCCTCGCCGAGGCCCACGAGTGGCTCCGGATCCGCAAGCGGTGGAACGGCGTCAACCGGCACACGGGCCTTCCCAACGGCTGGGAGGAATTCAACGCCTGCGTCGTCGGGCTTCTGGAGGCGCTCCATGTCTAGTTTTGATTGGAAGGGCGCCCTCGGGAAGGTCGCGCCCTGGCTGGCGACCACGCTGGGCGGCCCAGGCGCCGGGCTCGCGGTGGAAGCCCTCTGCAGAGCCACGGGCCTCGAACCCAGCCCGGAAAACGCCCGGAAGGCCGCTGAGATGGCGGCGGCGGGATCCCTCACCGGGGAACAGTTCCTGGCCCTCCAAAAGGCCGAGGCCGAGCACATGGAGCGCATGCAGGCCATGGGCTACAAGCAGCTGGCCGACCTGGAGGAGATCGCCTTCAGGGACCGCGACTCCGCGCGGAACCGCGAGATCCAGGTGCGCGACCACACGAACCAGATCCTCGCCTACGCCATCACCGCCGGGTTCTTCGGGACGCTCGGCTACATCCTGAACTTCGGCCTGCCCCAGCAGAACGAAGCCGCCAAGAACGTCCTGCTCATGCTGGTGGGCTCCCTCGGCACCGCCTGGACGACGGGTGTGGTCGGCTACTACTTCGGCAGTTCCTCCGGCTCCGATCGCAAGACTGACCTCATTGGCCGCCTCAGGGACGACGCTTCCGGGGAGGGCCGATGAGCCGACGCAAGCCTACGGCCGTCCTCCATGGCGGCGGGAACGAACAGCTCCTAGGCGAGATGAAGGGCAAGCTGGACATGATCCACGAGGCCCAACTTGCCCATGGTGCCAAGCTCGACGCCCTGGACACCCGCCTCCGGAAAACGGAGAACCGCACCGCGGTCATGGGCGCCGCCGCGGGACTGTGTATGGCGGTCTGCGTGGAATTCGTGAAGGGCATCCTCCGGAGGCCCTGAATGGCCCACCCACCTGAAATGAAACAGCGGATCCGGGCCCTCTACGTCCACGAGGGCCTGGGCCTGGAGCAGGCGGCGCAGAAGCTGAAGGTCAGCCCCCGCACGGCCTCCCGCTGGAAGCAGGAAGCCTTCGATGCGGGCGACGACTGGGACAAGGCGCGCGCGGCTTCCATGCTCGCGGGCGAGGGGGCCGAGGCCGTGAGCCGGGTCGTGCTGGAGGAGTTCCTGAAGCTGTTCCAGAGCACCCTCCAGGAGGTCACGGCGGAGCAGATGCGGCCCCTGGAGAAGGCCGAGGCCATGAGCCGCCTCGCCGACGCCTACACCAAGACCATCCGCGCCATCCAGAAGAGCGCGCCCGAACTGAACCGCCTGGCGGTGGCCAGTGAGGTGCTGCAGCTCCTGGCAAAGTTCGTCCGGGACCGCTTCCCGGCCCATGCGGCGGCCTTCATGGAGGTGCTGGAGCCCTTCGGCGAGGCGCTGGTGAAGACCTATGGATAGGGCACTCTCCAAGCGCGAGTTTCTGGCCGGGCTCTCCGCGCTCGCCGCAGAGCTGCGCCAGCAGATCGAGGCCAAGGTCGACGGTTTCGACCCCGATCCGGGCGCTCAGGAGGCTCGGAAAGCCGAAGCCGCCCGCAGCATGGCCTTCTTCGCGCAGACCTACTTCCCCCACTACTGCGCCGCCGCGCCTTCCGTGATGCACGAATGGCTCTTCGGGCGCCTGGTCATCCTTGGCCGGGGGACCGGCCTGCAGCCTACACCCCCGGACCCCCGCGCTCGCTCGGGCGAAGCCCTCGACTCGCTTCTCGCGGCCCGCGCCAAAGCGGGCGTCAAACTGGCCCTGGCGGCGCCCCGCGGCGAGGCCAAGAGCACCCTCGTCACGCAGATCTTCGTGCTGTGGTGCGTGGTTCACGATCTGCGCCACTACGTCCCCGTGATCATGGACGCCTTCGACCAGGCCGCCACGATGCTGGAGGCCATCAAGGTCGAGCTGGAAGCCAACCCGCGCCTGAAGCTGGATTTCCCCGCCGCCTGCGGCGAGGGCCGGGTGTGGCAGGCCGGGGTCATCGTCACCGCCAACAACGTCAAGATCCAGGCCTTTGGTTCCGGCAAGCGCATGCGCGGCCTCCGCCACGGCCCGTTTCGGCCCGACCTCGTCATCTGCGACGACCTGGAGAACGACGAGAACGTCCGCAGCCCCGAGCAGCGGGACAAGCTGGAGTCCTGGCTGAAGAAGACCGTCCTGCGCCTGGGGCCCGCCGACGACAGCCTCGACGTGATCGTCATCGGCACGATCCTCCACTACGATTCCGTCCTCTCCCGTCTTCTGAAAAACCCCCTCTGGGAGAGCCGGAAGTTCCAGGCTGTGATCCAGTGGCCCGAGCGGATGGACCTCTGGGACCGCTGGGAGGAGACCTTCCGCAACGAGGGCGGAGAGGCCGCCGAGGCCTTCTACGCCGGACACAGGGCCGACCTGGAGCGCGGCGCCGTTGTCTCCTGGCCCGCCATGCGGCCCTTGAAGAAGCTCATGGAGATCCGCGCGCGGGACGGGCACGCGAGCTTCGATTCGGAGCTGCAGAACGATCCCATCAGCGAGGAGGGCGCGCCCTTTGCGTCCGTGACCTACTGGGTGGAGGAGAGCCCCCGATGGATCTTCGTGGGGGCCTGCGATCCCTCCCTGGGCAGGCTCGGGAATCACCGGGACCCCTCCGCCATCCTCGTGGGCGGCTTCGACCGGCAGACGGGAACCCTGGACGTGGTGGAGGCGCAGATCTGCAAGCGCCTGCCCGACCGCATCATTGAGGACGTCATCGCTGCCCAGAAGCGCTGGAAGTGCATCGCCTGGGCCATCGAGGCCGTCCAATTCCAGGAATTCCTGCGCACGGAGCTGGTGAAGCGCAGCGCGCAGCGCGGCGTCCCCGTGCCCGCGCTGCCCGTGATCCCGCACACGGACAAACAGCTCCGCATCGAATCGCTCCAGCCCCACGTGGCCAATGGCCTCATCCGCTTCCACCCCCGGCTCATCACCCTGTTGGAGCAGCTGCGGCACTGGCCCAAGGCGGATCACGACGACGGCCCCGACGCCCTGGAAATGCTCTGGAAGATCGCCTATGCCCATGGCCAGCCCTTCGCCTACGAGGCCGTGGGCAGGCCCGGTGAAACCAGCTTCCGGCGCGAGCTGCGCCAGCAAAAAGGGGCCTGGTGATGGCCACACTCTTCGATGCGAATGGCAACCCCATAGACAAGAAGCTCCTTACGAAGGAGCTGGCCGCGCCGAGCCTCACCTCTGTGCGCCAGATCGTAGCGGAGCATCCCAGCACGGGCCTGACGCCCCAGAGTCTCGGCCGCCTCCTGCGGGTCTCAGAACACGGTGATCCCTTGGCCTACCTGGCCCTGGCCCAGGACATGGAGGAGAAGGATCTCAACTACCGCGCCCAGCTCCAGACCCGCAAGCTCGCCTGCGCGGGTCTGCCCCTGGTGGTGGAAGCTGCCAGCGACGCGGCGGAAGACCAGGCGGACGCGGAGCTGGTGCGGGAAGTAATCGGCCAGGAAGGGGTGGAAGACATCCTCACGGATATCCTGGATGCGCTCGGCAAGGGCTTCTCCGTCACCGAGATCCTATGGGACACCAGCGGAAGGACGTGGGTTCCGAAGGAGCTGGCCTGGCGCGACCCGCGATGGTTCCAGTTCAGCTTGGACGACGGATGGACCGTGCTCCTGCGGGACGTGGGCCTCCCGAAGCCGCTCCCGCCCTACAAGTTCATCGTCCACCGCCCGAAGCTGAAAAGCGGCATCCCCATCCGCGGTGGCTTGGCGCGGGCCTCCGCCTGGGCGTGGCTCTATGGGAACTACGTCCTCAAGGACTGGGTCTCATTCTGCGAGCTGTTCGGCCAGCCGATCCGCGTGGGCAAGTACCCCGCGGGCCTCGACGAGGACCGCATTGAGATCCTGCGCCGGGCCGTCTCCAACATCGGAACGGACGCGGCGGCGGTCATCCCGGAAGGGATGATGATCGAGTTCGTGCAGGCCGCCAGCAAAGGCGAGAGCAGCGGCCTCTACGAGAAGCTCCTGCGCTACCTCGACGAGCGGGTGACCCTCGCCGTGCTGGGCCAGACGCTCACCTCGGGGCAAACCCGGGGCGGTGGCGGATCCATGGCCCTCGGAGAAGTCCACAACCTGGTGCGCCTGGATCTTCTGAAGGCCGACGCCCGGCAGCTCGCCTTTTCACTGAACCGCGATCTGGTGCGGCCCCTCATTGACCTCAACCGTGGGCCGCGGGAGCGCTACCCCAAGCTCCGCGTGCATGTGGAGGAGCCGGAGGATCTGGCCCTCCTCGCCGACAGCCTCGCCAAACTCGTGCCTCTGGGCCTGAAGGTTGAGCAGAGCGTCGTCCGGGACCGATTCGGATTCCCCGATCCTCCCGAGGGGAAGAATGTGGATCTGCTGACCCCGCCCGCCCAGAGCGCCCCGAAAGACGCGCCCAATCCGGCGAAGGCGGAGGCCGCCGAAGCAGCCCAGGCCCGCGAAGCCTGCCCCTCCTGCGCCCACACCCGCGCCAACACACTGGGCGAACCTGCTGATCCCGCCGATCTCCTGACGGACCAGCTCGAAGCCCAGGCCCACGGCGCATTGGCGAAGCTCCTGGAGCCCGTGAAACGCCTGGTGCAGGGCGCGCAGAGCCTGGAGGAGATCCGCGACGGCCTGCTGGAGTTGTATCCCGCCATGGACAATGCAGGCTTCGCGGAGCTGTTCACGGAAGCCATGACCGCAGCGGCCCTCGCGGGACGCTTCGAGGTCGGCCGTGGCCGATGATCTGGCCCTGGAGATTGGTCTCGGCCGCATGCCCTTCCGGAAGGCCATCGCGTTCTTCCAGGAGAAGCAGCCTCTCCCTTCCCAGGCCAGCACGGATCTGGTCCATGCCATGCACGACCGGGCCTTCGTCATCGCAGGGGTCACCCGCCAGGACGTGCTTTCCGACGTCCAGGGACTCGTCCTAAAGGCGCTGAAGGAGGGCACGCCGCTGGCTCAGTTCCAGAAGGACTTCGAGCTGGTCATCCAGGGAAAGTGGGACCCGAGCCAAGGCACGGCCTGGCGCTCCCGCGTGATCTACGAAACCAACATCCGCACTGCCTACGCAGCGGGGCGCTACAAGCAATTGCTGTCCATGCGGGACACGCATCCCTACTGGACCTACCACCACGGTGACGCACGGCGCCCTCGGCCCCTGCATCTGGCCTGGAATGGCCTCACGCTCCGCTGGAACGATCCCTGGTGGCAAACTCATTTCACGCCGAACGGATGGGGCTGCACCTGCTTCATCACCGGCTCGGACGAGGTGGACCTGGAGACCATGGGCAAGACCGGGCCCGACGCCGCGCCGCCGGAAAGGATGCGGGAGGTGCGCTACGGCGACCGGATGATCCGGGTTCCCGAAGGCGTGGATCCCGGCTGGGGCTATGCGCCGGGCGAGAACTGGTCCAAGTGGCCGGTGGAATCGCCCGCGCCGGGCTCTACCTGGAATCCGCTCACGCCCGGCACCTGGGAAAGCCTCGAACGGCCGAAGGCCCTGCCGGTGGATGAGGCCAAGGGATCGCTCCTGCCTAAAACGAAGGACCCCGAGGCTACGGTGGCCGCCGTGAAACAGCTCCTCGGAGGCGAGCAGAAGGTCTTCCGTGTGGGCTCTGGGGACTGGGCGATCCCCTTGGTGGCGGATGCGCGCCTTTTGGCGCAGGATCTGCCGCTGGCCCAGGCCCGTAGCTTGGGGCTGCTGGCGGACCTCCTGGAGGACCCCTTTGAAGTGTGGACGGGGTTTCTGGAGGAAGAGCGCACCGGCCAGGTGATCCTTCAGCACCGCCTGATCAAAGCCGTGGAGGTGGGCGGGAAGAAGCTCCTGCTACTGGCCAAGGGCAATGGCAAGGGTGTGCTGGAAGACTGGGAAGCCCTGCCCATGGCCGATGCCGCTGCCGTGAACCACGAGCGATGGGGGCTGCTGGTCTATGGGCGCTGAGAATCGCACAGCGCTGCTGACGCTGGAGATCCGCGATCAGCAGGCCTTGGCCGGACTGGCGAAGCTTCGGGCGGGCCTGCGCAGCAGGACAGGCCTCCTGAACACCCTTGGCGAAACCCTCGTGGAGAGCACCAAGCAGCGCATCCGCGACGGCGGGCCCGCGCCGGACGGCACACCCTGGAAGCCGCTCCAGCCCCTCACCCTGGAGCTGAAGCAGAACAAGGATCGCGGAATCCTCTGGGATTCTGGAATGCTCAAGGACACCCTTGCCTTCGACCTGGAGGGGGACGAGGCCGTGGCTATCGGCAGCATGATGATCTACGCGCGCATCCATCAGGAGGGCGGCACCATCAAGCCGAAGGCGGGCAGGAAGGCGCTGAACGTGCCGGGACGGGGCCTCCGCCGGTCGGTGAACATTCCCGCGAGACCCTACCTGGGGATGTCGTCTGCCGATAAGGCGGTCTTGGAGCGGAAGGTCATCGCCTGGTTGAAGAGCATTGCCTGATGGGCCCCCTAAATCTTGGAGGCGACTTTGTGAAGTTCCGAGTTATACGCCTCGCTATTCATGTAATCCCATTCGGATTCAGGTATGGGCGCGATCTCACCATTTGTCTGCTTGAAGTAATAGACCTTGTCCAGCTCAAGCGACTTAACCAAACACAGGCTGGTGACCACCCTCCACACAGGGTTCGTCGCCCTCCCGTGAAGGGTCATTTTGATCGCAAAGGTCTCCTCCTCTATGTAACTGGGAGCCATGGGAGGAACCAGCACCTTGAGATCTTGGTTCGCAGCAATGGGGTTGTGTTCGATGGCACGCCTAACGGGCATGAAATCGTATTCAAAGGCCGGAGCATGCCAAGACTTGCCGCCGTCACTGGAGAGCAATCCCATCCTGGGGTTGTACAAAAGGTCCTTGGTGGTGAGGGAGGCGAAATACTTGTTATAGGCCATCGAAAAATGCTCGATCTCCGCATCGAACGGAAAGCTGTTCCTGATATTCATCTTGATTTGCCTGTCCGGCCTTGCATCGCCCGGGTTGATCCAAATCGAGCCTGTTGAGAGGGCGGAGAAAATGTTGACCCCAATCCCCACAGCAATTGGGATTCCTAAGATCATGCCTACCTTCGTGTACCAAGAAGGTTTTCTCTTGGACTGATTCTCCTCTGTGCTACTTACTTTGGATGGCTGATTGGTGGACCAGCGTTTGCTGAAGGCGACCCCCAGGGCAATCGGAGTGCAGCTGAGCACGACCTCTCTCCCTTGTTTCAACGATTTGACCTGCAGGAAGGCGGCACAAGTTTGACGTCCCGAGAAAGAGACGGTCATTGATGTGGTTCCAAACATATCTCTTGAATCAACGAAGAACTCGATGGATACACCGTTTTTCTTGAGATGCACCCGGCGATGATCATTGGTGCGCGTCTCCGATGCGGACTTAAAGTTGAACGCACCTTGAACGAAGATCAGCGATCCGGGTTGAACCAGCTCTCCAATTTGTTCTGTTTTCCAACATTCCCGTTCCAAATGAAGGGGTGGCTGCATGCGGACTAATTGATCGACCAGGGCCACGTAGAGCTTGTGGAACCGTTGGTCATCTCCATGAGGCATACAGTCATAGATTGAGTTGCCCACGTAGGAATCTGCTCCAGAATCCTCCGCCGCTAGGATCGGAATACCATGACGATCGACGATTCCGCGCTCCACACAAAGGGCCATGAGATCCGCATCACCATCAGAGAGGGCTTCAGGAGACACCATCTGAATGACCCTGGCATGGTTGATGTACCCCCAGGTGACTCCAATGGAGGCGAGTGGGGATCCTTTCGCCAAGGCGAGCTGCCCAGAAACAGAGGCCGTGATTTCTCTGTTGGATTTTACTTTGGAAACCCAGGCGGCCTTCGCGTGCCGGAGGGCCGAAGGATCGAGATTCTTAGACATGCTTCTCGTTGTGTGGGCCTCATCGTGGTGCCTTGCGCAAAGAGCAACAAGGTTCTCTTCGACGTTATTGGAATGATCCCCGTCGATATGGTGAATCTGGCAACCCGAGGTCTGACATACCGCGCATACCCACTGGCTCTCGTACAAGACCTTCTGCACTAACTGGGCTGGGATGCGCTTTCTCGCCATGCTCAGTCCTCCAACCCGAAGTAGGCCAATCCACTTGGCCTATGATCTTCGGAAGCCCCTCTCCTACCAATCCCTAATGCGCTTTCCCTGGGGGTATCCCCCGAGCGCATGACCTTTGAGGCTCCCCGGAGCCTCGATGTCCCTTCCCAAAGCCAGCCACGCGAGCCAGCTACCCGAATGCTGCGCGGGCGAGGCTCTGGCCGAGTGGTACCAGCTTCTGCCCATCGGCACCTTCAGCGGGCGCGACGGACGTGGGCCCTACCGTATCACCGACCCCGCCACCCTCCTGACGGCCTTTTCGCGCTGGTCCTGCGACCTCTGCGTGGACTACGAGCACCAGTCCCTGGACGCTGCTCAGAAGGCGGGGCCCATTCCCGCGGCTGGATGGATCAAGGCCCTGGAAGTAAGGGCGGATGGTGTCTGGGCGCGCATCGCCTGGACGGAGACGGCTGCGGCCTGCCTCCAGGCGAAGGAATACCGCTACCTCTCCCCGGTCTTCAGCTACGACCCCAAGAACGGCGAGGTGCTCGCGCTCACGGGAGCCGGGCTCACCAACACCCCCAACCTGCACCTGCGGGCGGCTGCAAGCCGCCAGGGAGACCCCATGAACGAGCTTCTGGAGCGGCTTTGCGTGCTCCTCGATGTGCCTGTCACCACCTCGGCTGAGGATGTGCTGGGCCGCCTCAAACCAATTCTCGCGGAGCATTCCGCTTCCGTTTCCGCAACCCACCACCTCGCCAAGAGCGTGGGCCTGGCCGAAGGCTCCAACCTGGCCACCGTGGCGCAGGCGGTGCAGTCCCGCCTGGCGCAGCCCCCGGACCCGGCCCAGTACGTGCCCAAGGCCGTCTATGACCAGACAGCCCACAGCCTGGCCCAGCTCCAGGACCAGATGAAGGCCGGGGAAGTCCGCGCCCTCGTCAGCACCGCCATGAGCGCAGGGAAGGTGCCTCCGGCCCTGGAAGCCTGGGCCTTGGAATACGCCAAGCGCGACACGGCGGGCTTCAGGAGCTACCTGGAGACCGCCCCCGTGCTCGCCTCGGCCTCTCACGCCACCGGATCGAGCCCCGAGCGTGGCACCGGCGCCAGCGACCTCACGCCCGAGCAGGAGGCCGTGCGCGTGGCCTGCGGCCTGGACCGTGCCGCCTTCCTCAAGACCCTCAACGCCCAGGAGTAGCCCTTGTCCGCCCTCACTTCCGATCTCAGCACTCCCTGCCGCCTCGGGCGCCAATACGTCCACCCCTTGGCCGCAGGCGTGAAGGCCTACTCCGGCGGCATCGCCGTCCTGGACGCCGCGGGCACCTGCAGGCCCGCCATCACCGCGACGGGCCTCACGGCCTGCGGCGTCTTCCAGGAGACGGTGGACAACCTCCTCGGCAGCGCGGGCGAAAAGGTCGTCCGGGTAGAGAAGGGCGTCTTCGGTTTCCTCACGGACGGAACGATCAACCGCACTCGCATCGGTCGGGTGGTCTACCTGCTCGACGACCAGACCATCGCGGCCACGAACGGTTCGGGCACGCGAAGTCCTGCCGGGACGCTGGACGACTTCGACGGCAACCACGCCTGGATCCGCTTCGAGTAGCGCGGCCCTTCACCCCCTTCCCGGAGACCCCTGCATGATCCTTAACCAATCAAACCTCGCCATCCTCTACCAGGCCTTCAAGACCTCTTTCCAGCTGGGCTTCGACACCTACGAGCCGCAGTACGGAAGGATCGCCACCACGGTTCCCTCCACCACGCGCACTGAGAACTACGGCTGGCTGGGGCAGTGGCCGCGCATCCGGGAGTGGGTGGGCGACCGCCAGGTGCAGAACCTGGCGATGTACAACTACTCCATCACCAACAAGCGCTTCGAGACCACGGTCTCGGTGCCGCGCACGGACATCGAGGATGACCAGTACGGCGTCTATTCCCCGATGATGCGCGAGCTGGGTTATGCCGCGAAGGTCCACCCCGACGAGCTGGTCTTCGCGCTGCTGGCAGCGGGGTTCACCACGCCCTGCTACGACGGCCAGAACTTCTTCGATGCCGACCATCCCGTGGACGGCACCACCGTGAGCAACGTCCAGGCGGGGAGCGGCAATCCCTGGTTCCTGCTGGATACCAGCCGCAGCCTCAAGCCGCTCATCTACCAGCTCCGCAAGGCCTACACCTTCACGCCCCTGGTCGGGGAAGATGATCCCAACGTCTTCTTCAAAGACGAGTACGTCTTCGGGGCGGACGGGCGCGGGAACGTGGGCTTCGGCTTCTGGCAGATGGCCTTCGGCTCCAAGGCCGCCCTCGCCAAGGATGCCTTTGTGGCGGCCCGGGCCTCAATGACCAGCCTGCGCAGCGACCAGGGGCGGCCCCTCGGCATCCGGCCCTCGCTGCTGGTCGTGGGCCCCAGCAACGAGCAGCAGGCCCTGGACCTCATCAAGGCCGAGCGCAATGCGGCAGGGGCCACCAACACGCTCTTCAACGCCGTCGACATCCACGTCACCCCCTATCTCCCTTGAGGTGAACCATGGCCGATCCCAAACCCATCCCCGGCCTCCGCGTCCGAAGTGTTCCCGCCTCCTTCTGGCGGGCGGGACGGAAGTGGACGAAGGAACCCCAGGAAGTGCCCGCCAGCGCCTTCAGCAAGGCCCAGATCGCCCTGCTGCGGGCCGAACCCAACCTAGTGGTCGAGGACGTCGAACTGGCCGCCAAGGCCGAACCTGGCGCGGAGGGCTGATGCCCAGCCGTTACGCTTCCGCCGCCGACCTCACCACCCGCTTTGGCGATGCCATCGGGCAGATGGTGGCCCAGGATCCCCTCGCCAGCACCAAAGTGCAGGCAGCCCTGGAGGACGCGGCGGCGGAAGTGGACAGTTACCTGGAGGGCCGCTTCCAGCTCCCCCTCCGGCCCATCCCCCGCACGATCCTTCGTGTCTCCTGCGACATCGCCTGCTACCGCCTCCTCAGCCTTCTTCCCAACATGGAGGTGGAGGACGCCCGGCACCGCTACGAGGATGCCGTCCGAACCCTCCAGGCCATCCGCGAAGGCCGCCTGGACCTCGGCCTTCCCCAGGCCTCTGCGCCCGCGAGCGTGCCCATGCCGGTCCTGGTGTCCTCGTCCAGGCGGCTTTTCAACCGGGACGCCATGAGGGAGGGGTGATGGCCACGCCTGCCGAGCTGGAAGCCGCCCTCATTGCCCGCATCCAGGCCGCCGTGCCCGTGGGTGTTCTCGCCAAGGCCTACCCCGACAATCCGCGCACCTACAAGATCTTCGCGCCCGCGGAGGTGCTGGTGGTCTTCCGCGGCGGGGATTACGAGCCGCCCCGTAAGACCGACCTGGTTCTCCAGGAGCGGACGCTTCAGTTCGAGCTGTCCGTGGTGGTCCGCAGCCTCGCGGGCCACGCCGGGGCCTACGCCCTGCTGGAGACCGTCCGGAAGGCGCTCCAGGGCTGGAAGCCCGCACTGGACTGCCTCCCCGTCTTCATCCTCAAGGACCAGTTTCTCGGCATGGAGTCCGGCCAGTGGTGGTGGGCGGTCTTTGTGGCGACTCGGACCCGTGTCCTTCCAGAAATTGCGCCGGATGCGGGCGCACCCTTCACGACCGTCTCTGTTCACTCCTCGCCCTGAAAGGCCTCCATGACCACCTCCTTCCTCCACGGCGTCCAGATCCAGGAAGTGTCCACGGGCGCCCGCCCCATCCAGACCCCGCCCACGGCCGTAATCGAGCTGGTGGGCACGGCCCCGGTGCATCTGGTCGCTCCCACCAACGCCACCGTAAACAAGCCGGTCCTCGTGCAGAGCGACCGGGACGCCGCCGCCTTCTTCGGCCCCGACCTGCCGGGCTACACCATTCCCCAGGCCCTGCGCGCCATCCTGGATTTCGGCGCCTGCTCCGTGGTGGTGATCAACGTCTTCGATCCCGCCCAGCACCAGGCCTGGGCCGGAGAGACTATCGACCTCGCCCCGGACGGAACGCTCACCCTGGCCCATCCCGGCGTGATCAGCGCCACGGTGAGTCGGAATCCGGGCGAGCAGGTCTACACCGCCGGGACGGACTACACCTTGGATCCCGCCACAGGCCGGATCGTTCGCCTTCCGAACGGTGCCATTCCGGCAGGCGCCTCCCTCTCCGTGGACTACAGCTACGGCGACCCAGGCCAGGTCCAGAACGGCGACCTCGTGGGGACCACCACGGTGGCCGGGGTCCGGACGGGCCTGCAGGCCAGCCTCGATATCGTGCATCTCTTCAACCTCAAGCCGCGCATCCTCCTTGCGCCGGGCTACAGCGCCCAGGCCGAGATCCGGAACGCCCTCCTGGGCATGGCAGACAAGCTGAAGGCCCACGCCTACCTCGACGCACCCCTCGGCCTGACCTTTCAGCAGGCCATCGAAAGCCGGGGCCCCAGCGGCGCGGTCGACCTGAACCTTGCCTCGGAGCGCGCGGTCCTCTGCTATCCCTTCGTCCAGGTGGCCGGGATGCTGGAACCCTACAGCCAGAACCTGGCAGGGCTGGCAGCCTCGGTGGACCTGAACGAAGGCTTCTGGGTCTCCCCCAGCAACCACACGTTGACGCGCGTGGAGGCGCTGGAGCGGCCCATCAGCTGGTCCCTGGGCGATCCTTCCTGCGAGGCCAATCAGCTCAACGCCGCAGGCTTCGTCACGGCCGTCCGCGGCTACGGCACGGGCTTCCTGGCCTGGGGCAACCGCAGCGCCGCCTGGCCCACCAGCACGGACCCCAAGACCTTCATCTGTGTCCGCGTGGTGGCCGACGTGCTCCACGAAGCCGTCGAGCGGGCCATGCTCCCCTTCGTGGACAAGCCCCTCAACCGGGCCATCCTCGACGCTGTCCGGGAGTCGGTGAACACCTACCTCACGACCCTGATCCGGCAGGGCGCCCTCGTCGGTAGTGCCTGCACCTGGACGCCCGCCGACAACCCGGAGAGCGAACTGGCGCTGGGGCACGCCTCCTTCCAGCTCTCCTTCATGCCGCCCACGCCCATGGAGGAGGTCACCTTCACCTCCACGGTGGACACGGCCTGGCTGGCGAACCTCTATCAGCCCTGAACCAGGGGACCGCCCGGCCTTCGGCCTCTGCGTCCCCCGGACCCCGCGATGAACGCGGGCCAAGCCCGCATTCATCACCCCGCCGCATAGGGAGACTCCATGAGCTTCAGCATCCGCAAACTCGTCAACGCGAACGTCTACCTGAACGGCGTCAGCTACGCGGGGCTCGCTTCCGAAGTCACGCTGCCCGAGGTGAAGGCCATCACCAAGGACCACCAGCCCTCCTCCATGGCCGGGAAGATCAAGGTCCCCATGGGCCTCGACGAGATGACCCTCACCATCAAGGGGGACTTCGACGCCGCCTTCGTGGCCGCCAGCGCGGACATCTACCACGTCCAGCTTCTCCAGATCCGATGCAACCTGCCCGGCTACGACGAATCGGGGCGGGCCATCGAGCAGAGCGTGGTGGCCCACATCCGTGCGCTGCCCACCGGCCACAAGCCCGGCGCGGTGAAGGGCCAGGAGCCCTCTGAGATCGAATACACGTTCAATGTGTGGGCCTACAAGCTCGAAGTGGACGGCGTCCCGCTCTACGACCTGGGCCTCACCACGAACAAGCATCAGGTGCTCGGGAAGAACCTCCTCTCCACGGCTAACGACAACCTCGGCGTTTGACGCTCTTTCTCATCTCATCCAGGAGACCCATGAAAACCCAGACGATTCCGCCCTCCGCACTTCCCGCTCTCACCCTCTCCGATGGCCGTACGGTGCAGTTCATCCGCAAGGCGCGGGCGGGGGACGCCTCCAAGGCCCACCGCATCGCGGGCCCCAAGGGCAACGACATCGACCGTTCCGCGGCGCTCCTCGCGCAGATCGTTCAGGTCGGCGGCGCACCCGTCACCATGGAAGACCTCCTTCAGCTCGACCTCGACGACTTCAACGCCGTGAGCGAGGCCATGCCGGGAAAGCCTTCTGGCCCGACGGCCGAAGCCTGATCGCCCTCTCCCGCATCACCGGCTGGACCTACCAGGACGTGATGGGGATGGAGCTGGACGACCTCGCCTACTGGCTGGAAGAGGCCGCCGCCTTCCAGGAAGAACTGAATGAAGCGCAAGAAAAGGCCGCCCGCGCCTGAGCGGTCGGCCTTTTCTTTGGAGAACCCTTGTCTGCATCCTTTGAAGTCAGCCTGGTGCTCCGGACCACCGACGAGGCCTCCGGCGCCGTCAGTGCGGCCATGGCCAAGGCGGGGAGCGCCTCCAAGGCTGCAGGCACCACCTCCGCCACCGCCTGGAGCAAGGCGACCTCGGGCATGGTGACCTTCGAGGCCTCGGTGACCCGGGCGGGGGCCGCCCTCAAGAAGACCGGTCAGGACGGCGCCGATGGGGCCGACAAGGCGCGCCGCGCCGCCGAGCGCTACGCCAAGGCCCTCGACGATCTCCACGGCAAGGCGGGGGAGGTGGCCAGCAGCGTCCGCAACGCGGGCATGGTCGCCATGGGCGCGGGGGCCGCCACGGCCTATGGCGCCGGGAAGGCCATCCAGGCTTATGCCGAGATGGAATCCGTCATCACGCGGGCGCGGCTCCCCTTCATGCGCCGGGAGGGCACGGACCCGGTCTGGGACCAGATCCAGCCCATCATCGAGCGCCTGGGCCAGCAGCTCCCGGGCACCACGGCGGACTTCTCGGAGATGGCGGGCTCCATGCGGGCCGCCGGGCTTGCCTCTACCGCCATCCGGGACGGAGGTCTGGAAGCCGCTGCCGCCCTCAAGATCCTCGGCAACCTCACCAACGAGGAGGCGGGCGGCCTCACGGTCCAGATGAGCCGGGCGCTGGAGGTGGGCGGAAAGGACTTCCGCGCCTTCGCCAACCTCGTCCAGAAAACCTCCTTCGCCGCGGGCATCAGCATCCGGGAACTGGCCACGGCGATCCCTTACATGGGGCCGCAGTTCAAGGCCTTCGGCCTGACGGGCATGGGCGGCGCCGAGGCCATGGGCACGGTGATGACCATGATGAAGGGCGCGGGCCTCAGCGGGAGCGAGATCGGCACCAGCATCGGCGAGCTGATGGACAGCCTGCCGATCCTCCAGGAGCGCTTGGTCCTCGGCCGGGGCTGGAAGGCAAAGGAAGGCGCCGCCCTCCTGCAGAAATACTCCTTGGGCAACCTGGGCGCGCAGCTCTTCGACGAGAAGGGCGAGCTTCGAGGCGCGGATCCCCTGGCGAAGATGGCGAATGTGGTGATGGTCTTCGACCGCATCAACAAGTCCATCACCAGTACCAAGGACAAGCAGCTGCTCTTCACCGAGCTGCTCGGCGGGGTGGGCAAGCGGGCGGGCCTCAACTTCACGGCGGAGAACTGGAACGAGTCCCAGAAGAAGCTCCAGGATCAGGCCGACATCCAGGTCCGCATGGACGAGGTCATGAAGACCCTTTCCGCGCAGTGGGAGGCCCTCACGGGCACCGGGAAGATCTTCCTCATGACCGTGGTGGAACCCCTGGTTCCGCTTCTGAAATGGATCACCACCGGCCTGAACACGCTCACTGGCAAGCTCTCGGATTGGCACAAGGCCCACCCCAAGCTCACCGGAGCCATCGGGGGCAGCATCGGCGTGGCGGCCTTTTTGGCGCTGACGGTGGGAGGTCTCCTCATCGGCGTGGGGCTGCTGGGGAAGGTCCTGCTCTCGTCCGTGAAGGGCATGTCCGACTGGCGGAACCTGATCAGCCTCAGCCGGATCGCGGTGAAGGGGCTGGGCACCGACGCGGCCCTCAGCACCGCCAAGCTCGGCGCCCTGAAGCTGGCGGAAGGCGGCGGAGGCGTCACCAGCGGCCTCGCGTCCCTGTTCGGCGGAGGGGCCTCGGGCCTGCTCGGGGGCCTCGGCGGCTGGTTCAGCGGCCTGGGCAGCGCCGTCGCGGGCGTGATCGGGGCCATCACATGGCCCGTGGCCCTCGCCATCGTCGCGGCGGCGATGCTGATCTACAAATACTGGGAACCCATCAAGGCCTTCTTCAAAGGCATCTGGTCCGGGATCCAGATGGACATGGAACCCATCCTGGGCCTCTGGGAATCCTTCAAGGAAGCGATCCTCGGCGTCTGGGAGGCCGTATCGAGCCTCATCGAGGTCTTCATCCCCCTGAAGAGCGGCCAGGAGGGCGTCAATGAAGCCTTCGGGGCCGGGCAGGTGGTGGGGCTGGCCCTGGCCTGGGCCTTCAAGGCCATCCTCGCCACGGCCACTTACGTCGCCAAAGGCGTGGAGGCCGTGGTCATCGTCGTGGCGAGCCTCATCGATGCGGTGGTGACACTGGTGAAGTCCCTCTATCACTTGGCCACGGGCAATGTAAAGGCGGCCGGAACGGATTGGTCCTCCTTCTCCGACCGCTTCTGGAAGCGGCTGGAGAACAGCTCCATGAACCCCGACAAGCCCGCCCAGAAGGCGGAGCTGGCCGCCGGGCCCGCGCGGCTGCCCAAAACCCTGGGCGGATCCCCCAGAACCCCAATGGATGCGCCCGGCGAAGACGGGAAAGGGAAACCCTCCTTCCCTGCGGGGCCGCTGATGGCCCAGCCCCAGGCCGCCCCCGTCTCGCTGACCTACAGCCCCAAGGTGGAGCTGAAGGGCGCCGCGGGACCGGACGACGAGGCGCGCATCATGGCCATCCTGCGAAAGCATGGCGATGAGTTCGCCGACATGATCCAGCAGCGCTTCGACCGCAAGCTCCGCTGGAATGGAGCGCGCTGATGGCCTTCCCCGGCACCGGCATCCCCTACGTTCCCACCGCCGATCACGTCGGCCAGACGCTGAAGGATCTGGCCCCGCAGATCGCCGCGGAATATGCACATGTCCTCTGGGAGGCCTATAACAACGCGACGCGGAAGGCCCGGACTCAGGCCCTGATCCTGGATCCCCGGCTGGAGATCGCACTGGCGCTGGCTTCTGAAGCGCTGAATCGTTTCCAGGCCGTTTCCCTGCCCAGCCCGCCCGAGCCGGAACTTCCGCAGGTCTGGGGCGCCCTGGGCGATCTCACGTTCAGCATCCTCACGGCCCCGGACGCGCTGGAGATCCAGGATGGCGTGACCTACGCGCGGCAGACGCTGATCTGCGAAAAGCCACATCTGCAGTGGACCGGCTATGAGCTGCAGGAGATCAAGCTGCCGCTCCGCTGGCACCATCTGGTTCATCCGGACATCGAGGGGCAGCTGAAGGCCCTGCTCCAGGCCATGAACGAGCGCCAGGTGCTACCCCTCGTCATCGGAGGCCAGGATGGGACCGGGCTCTATGCGGGCTCTTTCGTGATCCCCCGCATCTCCCGCCAGGTGACGCGCCTCCTGCCGGACGGCAGGATCGCCGCCGTGGATCTCAGCGTGGAGCTGCTGGAATGGGTGGGTGACCCCGAACTGGTCATGGGGAAGGCCGCGCCCGCTGTCCGCGCCAAGTCCGGCCCCGCGCCCGCATCGCGCGCCCAAAGCCACTACGATCCCGCCACCCGCCAGATCCTCCCGGGAGGCAAGTGATGGAGGAATACCTCCTGCATCGCACTGTGGACGGAGACCGCTGGGACCTCCTCGCCCTGCGCTACTACGGCGAGGGGAGCGCCTACGGCCTTCTCCTCCAGGCCAACCCCGAGGTGCCCTTCACGCCCCTGATCCCGCCCGGCCTCAGCCTTCGGATCCCCATCCTGGAGGGCGCTGCCCTGAACCCGGCCCCAGTGCCTTCCGACAGCGAGGTCTACCCATGGCTGTGAACCATGTGGCCGAGGCGCGCGCCGAGGTGATCTACGAGGGCCTGGACTGCTCAGCGCTCGTCACGCCCTACTTGCACCAGCTCGTCTACGTGGACCACCTGCATGGCGAGGAGCCCGATGCGCTGGAGGTGGAGCTGGGGGACCGCCAGCGGCTGTTCCAGGGGCCCCTGGCGCCCCGGCGCGGCGCCGCCCTGAGCTTCCGCTTCGGCCAGCGCCCCGACAACCGCTTCGAGAGCGGCCAGGGCTTCGAGATCGACGAGATCGAAGTGAATGGTCCGCCGGACGTGGTTCGCCTCCGCTGCCTCGGCAACGTGCCCAGCAGCCGCATCCACGACCAGGTGAGCTACGCCTGGGAGGGCGTGAGCCTGGAGCAGATCGCCCGCTCCCTCGCCGCCAAGCACGGTCTGGCGGTCTCCACGGAATCCACCGGCATCGCGCTGCGGCGCCTGACGCAGCACGACGAGTCCGACCTGGCCTTCCTCAAGCGCCTGGCGAAGGACTACGGCCTGGTATGCAGCCTCAAGGGGGACAAACAGGGAACGCCCGCCGTCCTCCTGCTCCTGAAGGCCGAATCCCTGGAGCGGCGCCCGCCGGTCTATGAGCTGGGCCGGTCTGCCTGCACCCGCTACCGCTTCCGCGACAAGATCCAGCCGGGATCGCGGGGCAGCTACACCCGCTACTTCGACAGCTCCCTCAAGGATCTCGTCGAGTTCGAGGTGAAGGTGAGCCCCGACGAGGTCTTCGACGGCCTGCTGAAGAAGACCGTCCCCGGCTTGTGGGGAAGGTCCCAGCAGCTCCGGCATCGGCTTCGGGGCGGGCGGGCCAACGTGGAGGTCCACGCCAAGCGGGCGCTGCGTTCCTCCAAGACCTTTGAGCACGAGGTCACCCTCACCTGCAGCGGCGAGCCTCGCCTGCGCTCCGGCGTAACCATCCTTCTGCCCGCGGACGGGGTGGACGGATGGGGCGCCAACGGGGGCACCTGGATCGTGCTCCACAGCCGCCACACGCTGAATGCGGACCAGGGCTACACCACCGAAATCACGCTTAGGAAGGTGCCGCGATGAGCCATCTCAAGGGCCTCGTGGAAGCGGTGGACGGCCGGGGCTTCGTCAAGGTTCGCCTGCCCGAGCATGGCGTCGTTACGGACTGGCTGCCGGTCCTCCAGTCGCTGGCCCACGGGGCCTGGGACGTGGCGCTTCCCCGGAAGGGCAGCCAGGTGGCCCTGCTGCCGGGCCTGGACCTGGATGACGCCGTGGTCCTGGGTTGCCTTCCCTCCAACGTGGATCAGCCTCCCGTGACTGATCCCATGATCCGCTTCCTCCACTTCGAGGACGGAACGCGGATCCAGTACGATCCAGGCGCCCGCGCCCTCACCATCGAGGCGCCGCAGGACGTGAAGGTGACCTGCACCAGCTTCGAGATCACCGGCAAGCTCGCGCTCCGGGGGAACCTGGACGTGCAGGGCAGCGTCCAGGCCTCGGGCGATATGCTCGCGGGGGGCCGCACCAGCGCCCATCACTCCCACCCGGTCTCGGGAAGCACGGCTCAGCCGGTTCCCTGAATCCCTGAAGCGCTTTCACAGGCCGGAGGGCACGCGCGCAGGAGGGTTGCCTTATGGCGCCCGCCCCCGCACCTTCCTCGCCCTATTGGCAGCTCGCCCTCGGCCGGACGGGAGAGGCCGTCACCGGCCTAGACGAGATCGCCCAGAGCATCGCCCTCATCGTCCAGACGCCGCTGGGCAGCCTTCCCGGCCAACCGGACCTGGGATGCGATGTGCTTGGCCAGCTGGACCGGCCCCTCACGGCGGCCGTGCCCGGGATGGTCCAATCGGTCTTCGAGGCCCTGCGGAAATGGGAGCCTCGGATCGACGTGCGCCGCGTGGGCGTAACGCCCGTGCGCCTCGGCGCCGTGATTCTCTCCGTCGTCTGGGCGCCTAAAGGAACCGCCACTTCCAACGATGGGGAAGTCGGCCAGCTCATCCTCCTCGGGAGCGCGACATGACGCTGCCGGTGCTGCCCGTCCCCCAGTTCACCGACACGGACTCCGCCCGGATCACGGCGGACCTGGTGAGCCAGTACGAGGCCATTACCGGCCGCACGCTTTATCCGGCCCAGTACGAGCGCCTCTTCATCAGCCTCCTCGTCTACTTGACCGCGCTGAACCGGAATGCCCTCCAGCAGGCCTGTCTTCAGCAGCTCGTGCTCTTCGCCACGGGAGCGGCGCTGGATCATCGCGGAATCGAGATGGATACGCCCCGCCTCGGAGCCCTTCCGGCCCGGACCACCCTGCGCGTTACCGTGGCCCCCTCTCCGCAGGACACGGTGATCGGCGCGGGCTTCCAGGTCCAAAGCAAGGACGCCAGGACCATCTTCATCACCCTCCAGACCCTCGTGATCCCTGCGGGCCTCACCGAGGGGGAGGCGGCGGCCCAGTGCCAGACGCCGGGCAGCGCGGGCAACGGCTACCAGCCGGGGGACGTCTGCCAGGCCATGGATCTGCTTCCCGCCGTCGTGGGCGTCCTGAACATCACCCAGACCGGCGGCGGCGCGGACCCGGAGGGCGACGACCATTACCGGGAGCGCATCCTCGAAGCCCCCAGCCGCTTCTCCGTGGCGGGCCCCCGTGACGCCTACCGGGCGCTCGCCTTCAGCGTCCATCCCGACATCCTGGACGTGGCCGTGGATTCCCCCGCGCCCGGCGTGGTGGCCGTCTATGTGCTGACGGGCGCGGGGCTGCCGACGCCGGAGATCCTGGCCCTGGTTCAGGCAGCCCTTTCGGCAGACACCGTCCGGCCCCTCTGTGATGCCGTGGACGTGCTCGCCCCTCTCCCGATGTCCTTCACTATCCACGCGGACCTCACCCTCTACGCCAGCGCCGATCCCGTGACCACCCTGGCGGCAGCCCAGGTCGCCGCCGAGGCCTACCGCCAGAATCGGCAGGGAGGCCTCGGGCGGGATCTGGTGGACAGCCAGCTCCTCAAGGCCCTGTCGGTGGACGGCGTCTACCATGTGCAGCTCCTGGGATGGGCCAACCAGGTGCTCGGCCCAAACCAGTGGGCCGCCTGCACGGGCATCACTCTCGCTGTCACAGGGATGGCCGATGGTTGACGCGGCCCTCCTTCCCCCTTCACTGCGAGACCCGAGGGGCCTCGCCTTCCTGCAGCTCTGCGGCGCGGCCTCCGCGATGGATCTGGCCCAGGCTCGGATCCTCTGGATCGACCAGGCACCTAGCGCGGCGCTTCCGGCTCTGGCTCTTCAAGCGGGCCTGCACACTGATCCTGGTTGGCTCCTGGCCACCGGAGACGGCGAGCGCCGCGCGATCCTGAAGGAATCACTGAGCCTCGCCAAACGCCGGGGCACGCCCTGGTCCATCCAGCGGGCGCTGGCGCTGTCCGGCTGGCCGGGCATGCGCCTGGAGGAGCGACTCCCGCCCCGCACCCTGGACGGCTCCTGGATCCTGGACGGCGTGGTGGGGCTTGACCAGATGGACAACTGGGCGCGCTTCCGGGCGATCCAACCCCTTCCAGAGAAGCCTGTCACGCCCGAAATCCTGGCCCTTCTCATCCGCGTCATCGAGGCCTGGAAGCCGCTGCGCTGCCACCTAGAGGGCATCGCCTTCACCCTGGACCTCGCCAGCGAGGTCCGCGGCGGCCTCCTCGACGGATCCTGGCGCCTGGACGGCTCCTTCATCCTCTGCGGGGTCCGCCTGGAGGAGATCGTCCAGGTCCGCTTTGGCCAGGGCGGAGTGACGGCCGGTTTGGCGCACGCCCTCCCGATCCCGGCCGTGGACAACTCCCAGGCCCAGGCGGGCTGGGTGAGGGTCCGTTTCGAGATCGACGCCCTCACGGCAAACGGCGAACAGATCGACACCTTCGCGCTCACCACCTCGGAGGGGATCGAGATCACGCGGATTACCCGCGCCCCCATCACCAAGACCGCCGGGCTGGCCCTTGCCTGCACCTGGGTCATTCACACGAACGGAAGAACCCCATGATGTACCGCTACCTCGGCCCCCTCTCCGGCGTGACGTTGAATGACGTCGAGGGACCCGCGCTCGAAGTCCGCCGCCATGGAGACGGCGCCCCGGACGCCTTCGCCGAGTCCTTCATCCTCTTCCCCGGCGCGGAACTGCAGCTTCCAACGGGCCATCCCTACGTCGAGGCCCTTGAGGCCCAGGGCTGGCTGATCCCCGTCGAGATGCCCCGGCTGAAGGCTGCAACCAAGCCCGCCAAGTCCGCGAATGCCGCCCCCAAGCCTGCGGAGGCCGCCCAGTGACGAACCTCCAAGCCACACCCGGCTGGGACGACATCTACCAGCTCGAAGTCACGGACCCGGCCCAGGGCGGCCCCGGCGGTGTGCTCAACCGCCAGGCCCAGGCCCTGCTCAATCGCGCGGCCTACCTCCAGGAGCAGCTCCAGGGTGTGATCCAGACGCTGACGGGGAAAGCCCCCCTGGTGCATCAGCACGACGCCAGCGCCCTCGTCAGCGGCGTTCTGGACCCCGCGCGGATCCCCGTCCTGCCCTCGCAGGCCACTGTCGTCAGCTCCGGCGGCCTCGCGGCCCTAACGGCCGCCCAGCAGGCAGAGATCATCCAGGGTGTAGTCGTCACCACCACCGACGGCTGGCGCTGGGTCTACACGGGATCGGGCGACAAAACCGCCCAGGCCTCCTACATCCAGCTCGCCGATATCACGCCCGACTGGACGGCCATCCAGAACAAGCCCGGCCAGTTCCCGCCTTCGCCCCACGGCCACGCCATCGCGGACGTAGCAGGGCTCCAGCAGGAGCTGGACACCCTCGCGGCGGGGGCTTCCAATCCCCTCGGCAGCTGGCTCCGGGCCGTGGTGGGCAATCCCAACGGCACGGTGAATCTCTCCGCTGCCGCCCACGCGCGGCTCATCACCTACTTCTTCAACCTGCAGCCGGACGGCACCCTCGTCTGCGTGCGGCCCTGCTCCCTGTCTCTCTCCATCAGCGGTCGCGCCAACGGCAACTCCGGCGGCAACCAGGCCGTCTGGGATCTCTGGGTGAAGATCCTCAAGAACGGTGCCGAGCTGGCCTCCCAGTACGCCGAGGTGGGAACCAACGTCGGGCTCGACAGCTGGCTCACGGCCGCCGTCTCCGTCCCCGCCGACTTCCAGGCAGGAGACGTCCTCGCCTTCCAGCTCCTCCACGGCGGCAACGGGTCCAACAGCTCGGTGGCTACTTGCAGCGTGCTGCTGCTGCCCGGCATGAGCCTCCCGGCCCCCATCGCCCCGAGCCTGACCTGGACCACGCCCGCAAGCCTGGCCTTCAGCGTGGCCAACACGGAACCCACGCCCTACGTCCTCTCTTGGCCCCTGGGAGCCGCGGGCGGCACCGCACCCTACACCTTCAGCTGGATCGCTTCCACACTCACCAACCCCTCCATCAGTGGAACCACCTTCACCGGCCAGGCCGCCTCCGGCGGCTCCTTCACCACCACCCTGCGCGTCACTGACGCCGAGGGGCACACCGCCGACCTCACCATCGGGACCACCATCACCGTGACCACGAGCGGAGGCGGCGGGGGAGGCGGTGGCGGCGGCTGCTTCGCTCCATGGACCTGGATCCTCATGGCCGACGGAGCCCCCAAGCCCATCGAAGCGATTCGCCCCGGCGACCGCATCCGCACCTTCACTGAAGGGATGGAAGGGCCCGTGGAGGCGAGGGTCGAAGCTCTGCACGACCACGAGGGACGCTATTCGGTGTTGGAGCTGGAAGGCATCCTCGCAACGCCAGAGCATCCCTGGGCCCTTGCGGAGGGACGCTTCCTTCCCACCGGCGCGTTGAAGGAAGGGGACTCGCTCATGGCCTTGGACGATCAAGGCACCGCTCTCGCTCCCACCCCGATGACGGCGGCGCCGCGCCGCGCAGGGACGCTCCCGCGGGTGCTCAACCTCAGCACCACGGCCCGCACCTTCCAGGTCGCGGCCCGGCCCGAAGGCCCCTTCTTCCTCGTCCACAACATGAAGGCCCAAACCCTGTAGGAGACCGCCATGCCAGACCAACCCCAAGCCTGCTGCCGCTTCCAGGACATCGACCAAAGCCAAGAGCAGTTCAAAACGTCGGGGGTGCAGCCCTTCGAGGTGATGCCGAACTTGTGATCCCTTGCACGCCTAGGACTTGGCGCGGAGAGCGGCCCTCTGAAGCCTACGGGCTTCAGAGGGCCGCCTGTTAGGCTATTGAAACGCCCCAGCCTGCCCTTGGATGGATGGACCCAACGAGAGATCCATGTCGATTCCCTTTTTTGAACATCCCATCCTCAACTCGCCCTATGAATATCCAGCCCGTCATTGGGAACTCGACGGTTCCGGCCAGCCTACTCAGCAGATCAGCGAGGCCCGGCGGAGGGCAGACTTCATCACCCCCATCCCGAAGCCCAAGAAGCGGAAAGGGAGCGGTGGAGAGCAGGGTCGCCTGATCCTTGACGAGGTTGAAGGCCTTTCGACCAAGGACCAAAAGTACGACCCCACCGCCATCATCAACGCGGTTCGCAGCCAGGTGGATGCGTGGCGTAAGCTCTCCGATCCCAAGGATTGGAAGGTCACACCGGAGACAGCGCGACTGCTCCAGCACTGGCGCCACCACGAATTCATGGGAGTCCGGCCATTCTTCTGCCAGGTAGAGGCGGTCGAGACCCTCATCTGGCTCACCGAAGTGGCCCCCCATGTTGGCAAAGCGGGAAGGGACTTCCTGGAGCACCTAGAGAACGCCAGCCGGGACGCCAACCCAGAGCTGATACGCATTGCCTTGAAATTGGCCACGGGCGCGGGGAAGACCACTGTGATGGCCATGGTCATCGCCTGGCAAACGATCAATGCGGTCAGGTACCCTAACAAAAAGCGCTTCACCCGGGGTTTCCTTGTCGTGACGCCGGGGATCACCATCAAGGACCGGCTGCGGGTGCTCCAGCCCAACGACCCTGATTCCTACTACGCCAGCCGTGAACTGGTGCCCAGCGACATGGTGGGTGACCTGGAACGAGCCAAGATCGTCATCACCAACTATCACGCCTTCAAACTGCGAGAACGGCTGGACCTCTCAAAGGGTGGACGATCCCTGCTCCAAGGCCGAGGCGAAGCCCTGAGCACCCTCGAAACCGAGGGACAGATGATCCAGCGCGTGATGCCGGATCTCATGGGCCTCAAGAACGTGCTGGTGCTGAATGACGAGGCCCATCACTGCTACCGCGAAAAGCCCGACGGAGACGAGGATCTGTCCGGCGATGAGAAGAAGGAAGCCGCAGAAAATAACGAGGCTGCCCGCCTCTGGATCTCCGGCCTCGAAGCGGTAAACCGTAAGCTGGGCCTGAACCGGGTCCTGGACCTCTCTGCCACACCTTTCTTCCTACGCGGTTCCGGCTATGCGGAAGGCACCCTGTTCCCATGGACCATGAGTGACTTCTCTCTCATGGACGCCATCGAGTGCGGCATCGTGAAGCTCCCGCGTGTGCCCGTAGCCGATAACATCCCCGGCGGGGACATGCCCATGTTCCGCAATCTCTGGGAGCACATCCGGAAGGACATGCCCAAGAAGGGGCGTGGGAAGGGGACCACGCTGGACCCCTTGAAACTGCCCACGCGCCTCCTGACCGCTCTTGAAGCCCTCTACGGCCATTACCAGAAGACCTTCGATCTCTGGGAGAAGGCGGGCATCAAGGTTCCGCCCTGCTTCATCGTGGTCTGCAACAACACTTCCACCTCCAAGCTGGTCTACGACTACATCTCCGGTTTCCACCGGGACAACGGTGATGGCACCACCTCCTTGGAGAACGGCCGTCTGGAGCTGTTCCGCAATTTCGATGATTACGGCAATCCCATCGCGCGCCCTCGCACTCTCCTGATCGACAGCGAACAGCTCGAATCCGGCGAGGCTCTGGACGACAACTTTCACACCATGGCCGCGGACGAGATCGAGCGGTTCCGTCGGGAAATCCTCGAACGAACCGGAGACATCCACCAGGCGGAGAATCTCACCGACCAGGATCTCCTGCGCGAGGCGATGAACACCGTGGGCAAGGTGGGTCGCCTGGGGGAATCCATCCGCTGCGTGGTCTCCGTTTCCATGCTTACGGAGGGGTGGGACACGAACACGGTCACCCACGTCCTGGGCGTGCGGGCTTTCGGCACTCAGCTTCTCTGCGAGCAGGTCATCGGCCGTGCCCTTCGTCGCCAGTCCTACGACCTTAACGAAGAGGGGCTCTTCAATGTGGAATACGCCGATGTGCTCGGCATTCCCTTCGACTTCAACGCCAAGCCCGTGGTGGCACCCCCTCAGCCACCCCGGGAAACCATTCAGGTAAGGGCTGTCCGCCCTGAGCGTGACCATTTGGAGATCACCTTCCCGCGGGTGCAGGGCTACCGTGTGGAGCTTCCTGAAGAACGTCTGAGGGCCACCTTCAATGACGATTCCGTCCTGGTGCTCACGCCGGACCAGGTCGGCCCCTCCATCACCCGAAATGAAGGCATCATCGGCGAAAACGTGGACCTGAATCTGGTCCACACTCGGGATCTGCGCCCCTCCACCCTTCTCTTTCATCTCACGCAGCGGCTGCTCTACAACCACTGGCGGGAGCCTGGTACCGAGCCCAAGCTGCATCTCTTCGGCCAGCTCAAGCGGATCACCAAGGAGTGGTTGGATACCTGCCTCGTGTGCAAGGGGGAGACCTACCCGGCCCAGCTCATGTACCCGGAGCTGGCGGACATGGCCTGCGGGCGGATCACCAAGGCCATCAACGACGCCACCCAGGACACCCAGCCCATCAAGGCCCTGCTGGATCCTTACAATCCTGTCGGAAGCACAGCCCATGTGAAGTTCGCCACCTCCAAGACCGACCGCTGGGAGACCCATCCCGAGCGCTGCCACGTCAACTGGGTGATCCTGGACAGCGACTGGGAAGCGGAGTTCTGCCGCGTGGCGGAGAACCATCCGGCGGTAAGAGCCTACGTCAAGAACCACAACCTGGGCCTCGAAGTGCCCTACCTTTTCGGCGCCACGCCCAGGATCTACCGGCCTGACTTCATCGTGAGGGTGGATGACGGTCGCGACCCCGAAGATCTCCTGAACCTCATTGTCGAGATCAAGGGCTACCGGGGGGAGGATGCCAAAGATAAAAAGCTCACCATGGATACGCGCTGGATCCCTGGCGTGAATCACCTGAAGGTCCACGGCCGCTGGGCCTTCGCGGAGTTCACCGAGGTCTACCAGATCGAAGCCGATTTCCGGGCGAAGATCGAATCCGAATTCAACAAGCTCGTGGAATCTGCGATGGCCCAGCCTGTGGGACAAGGGAAATAAAATGGCAAAGAATCCCGCAAGCCCAAAGAGCGTCGAAACCCTCATCCACGAGGACGCCACCCGCAAGAACATCCCCACCGCCGAGTTTCAGTCCGTGGTTCAGAAGGACCACCAGGATCCCATTCGGGTAGCCTACGAGCGGCGAAACCGCGACCTGGATCCCCAGCTCGTTTGGCGCGGGAAGGACGAGCAAGACTGGTCCGACCTCGTGGTGCAAGCTCCCCCCCTCTACATCCAGGAGAAGGTCCATCCCAAGGCTCTTATCGATGACCTCATGCGCCAGACTAGGGAGGCCCGCCCCCAGGAACCTGGCGCCCTCTTCGACCTCTACGCAGACTTCAACGGATTGCCTGAAGGGGCGGAAAAGACGGACTTCTACCAATATGAGGCGCATTGGCAGAACCGAATGATCCTGGGGGATAGCCTCCAGGTCATGGCGTCCTTGGCCGAACGCGAGGGGCTTCGGGGGAAGGTGCAATGCATCTACTTCGATCCACCCTACGGGATCAAGTTCAACTCCAACTTCCAATGGTCTACCACCAGTCGGGATGTGAAGGACGGGAATGTGGGCCACATCACGAGAGAACCGGAACAAGTGAAAGCGTTCCGGGATACATGGCGGGATGGGATTCACTCTTACCTCACCTACCTCCGAGACCGGCTGACTGTGGCGCGGGACTTATTAACGGATTCTGGTTCAATCTTTGTGCAGATTGGGGAAGAGAACGTACATCGCGTGCGGGCAGTGATGGATGAGGTGTTTGGGGTCGATAACTGCATCAACCAGATTACTTTTCTCAAGACGAGCAGCAGTACTTCTGATTATCTAGGGAATGTCTGCGATTACCTTCTCTGGTATGGAAAGAGAAGGGAAGCACTGAAGTTCCGAGAACCGTTCTACGCCAAAGAATTAGGTTCTGGATCATTTGAAGCTTACAACAAGGTTCGGTATCCAGACGGTACCGTAAGGCCACTCGTGGAGTTGACGGAAAAGGAGCGAGTCGACGCCGACATTATTAGGTTCGACAACATCACCTCTCAGAGCATCGGTCGAGACAAAGGTGAGGGAGCTGCTTCTTGGTTCCCTGTGAAAATCGAAGGGCGTGAGATTTTGCCGAATCAAAAAGTTCGGTGGAAAACCAATCAACAAGGAATGGCTAGGCTTCAGAAAGCAGGTCGATTAAATGCATCGAAGAACAGCCTGAGCTATGTAAGACGACTTCACGATTTCATTGCAGCAAGTTTTCATCACATTTGGACAGACACGGTTATTTCTGGATCGTCGCTCGACAAAAATTATGTTGTCGAGACCCTTCCACTAGTCGTTCAGCGTTGTCTGCTCATGACTACTGATCCAGGCGACCTCGTCCTCGACCCCACCTGCGGCTCCGGTACAACCGCCTACGTCGCGGAGCAATGGGGCCGCCGGTGGATCACCATCGACACCTCCCGCGTGGCCCTTGCCTTGGCCCGCGCCCGCATCATGGGGGCCCGCCACCCCTATTACCTCCTGGCGGACTCCAAGGAGGGCCAGGAGAAGGAAGCAGAGATCACGCGCACGGTGCCTTCCTCCAAGCCCACCCACGGCAACATCCGCCGCGGCTTCGTCTACGAGCGGGTGCCCCACATCACTCTCAAAAGCATCGCCAACAATGCGGAGATCGATGTCATCTGGGAGAAGTTCCATGAACAGCTGGAGCCTCTCCGCGCCCAACTCAACATGACCCTGGGCAAAACCTGGGAGGAGTGGGAGATCCCCCGCCAGGCCGAAGCCAAGTGGCCCGAGGCGGTCAGGAAGCTCCACGCCCAATGGTGGGAACGGCGCATCACCCGTCAGAAGGAGATAGACGCCTCCATCGCCGCCAAGGCCGAGTTTGAGTACCTCTACGATAAGCCCTACCAGGACCGGAAGAGGGTTCGTGTGGCGGGCCCCTTCACGGTGGAGAGCCTCTCACCGCACCGCATGCTGGCCCTGGGCGAGAATGACGAATTGATCGACGGGGCTTCCGAAGCGGCGGTGGCCTACCGGGAGGAGCACGACTTCGCCCAGATGATCCTGGAGAACCTGAGGTCTGCTGGCGTCCAGCAGGCCCACAAGGAGGATAAGATCGCCTTCACGTCGCTGACGCCTTGGCCGGGCCGCTATATCTGCGCCGAAGGCCGCTATCAGGACAGCGAAGGCATCGAGCGGCGGGCTGGGATCTTTGTCGGTCCAGAATTCGGCACCGTCGCAAAGCCGGATCTGGTGTCCGCAGCCCGGGAGGCCGGAGACGCGGATTTCGATGTGCTCATCGCCTGCGCCTTCAGCTACGACGCCCATTCCGCCGAGTTCTCCAAGCTCGGCCGCATCCCCGTGCTCAAGGCCCGCATGAATGCGGATCTGCACATGAGCGAAGACCTTAAGAACACGGGCAAGGGGAACCTCTTCGTCATCTTCGGCGAGCCGGACATCGAGATTCAGGAAGTGCTCGGGGGGCAGGTCCAAGTCAAGGTGAAGGGCGTAGACGTCTTCGACCCCTCCACCGGCAAAGTCCGAAGCGACTCCGCCGATGGCATCGCCTGCTGGTTCATCGACACCGACTACAACGAAGAAAGCTTCTTCGTCCGCCATGCCTACTTCCTGGGCGCCAGCGATCCCTATAGCGCCCTCAAGACGACCCTTAAGGCGGAAATCAACCAGGAGGCGTGGGAGAGCCTGTACTCCGACACCTCAAGGCCCTTTGCCAAACCTAGCTCGGGTCGCATTGCCGTGAAGGTCATTAACCACCTGGGGGATGAGGTAATGAAGGTATTCAGGGTGTAGGCTTTAACCAGGAAGCCCAAGGGGTCCAAGCCAATGCCGTCGAGCAAATCATGAAGACCAGTTTCTTACAGCCACGGTTCCTCGGAGCCCGTTTCGACGAGCATACGCTTCCTCTAGAGGTTGCTCGCGACTTGGCTGCCTATGAATCCCTTGTCATTGAACTGGCGAAACATCTCTTCCTACAGGAACACCCCGACCGACAACGTGTCCCAAAGGGGTTCGCATCCGACTTCCACCTTCACCTGGAACGAGTAGACGAAGGAAGCGCCAAACCAATGATTTCTGTCGTCATGGCAGGAGCCTTGGCTTTAGGTGTAGGCGTGAATGATTATTTTGAACGTGCTCGTGATCTCATCACACTCTGTGTCGGTTCGGAAGTCGGGCATCTTCCCTCGGAGTTCCCGCAAGAGTTGTTAATTCACTTCAATCAAATAGGAAGATCCCTCCTCCCTGATGAGCGCATAGAACTGCCCGGGCCAGGTGGAGCCATCTCAACGCTGACACAAGCAAAGCGAAAAGAACTCGTACTGGCTGCAGATACGGTCTACGAGCGTGAAGTTGAGCTAACCGGTAGCATTGGCGAAGCGGACTGGGAGAAGTCCACCTTCAGATTGCGAATGAGTGATGGAAGTCAGGCAACCATTCCGATGCCTGAACATTTTCACTCGAAGGCCAGGGAGTTTGGAGGACGTGCCAGGCATCAAGTTGCAGTGCGTGGAATCGCGACATTCGATTCTTGGGACAAACTCCAAAAGGTGCTGAGTATCGACTCCCTGGAGATCTCGAAGAACTATCAATTGGCTTCTAGGTTCGACGAACTCACTGCTCTAGAGGATGGCTGGTTCGATGGAAAGGGTTCCGCGCCCATCAAGGCGAATCTTTTGATCGTTACCGCGACTATGGCGAATCACTATCCAGAGCGGCTTCCGGTTCCAGCCATCGTTCCAACCCCGGAAGGCAACCTACTGTTTGAATGGAATCTTCCGGGGGATCCATCAGTCGATGTAGACCTGAGTGCGATGAGGGGCTACTTCCATTCATTCGGTGCCGACCAGCGTGAAGTCGAGCAAGATTTCAATCTTGGAAATGAGAACGACTGGAAAGGTTTGTTTGATTTCCTTCAGCACCACTTGGGATCGGTCAGAATATGAGCCCCGAGACAATACTTTTCAGGCAGGTCCACCCAAACTTCGTTGATGCTGATGGGCTACTGACGAGCCAGGCATTTATGCCATTCCCCAAAGACGATGGTGGGTTATCCGTTTATGACGGAGATCAAATCTCGGCAGTCGCGTCCCACGAACACTACACCGGGACCCTGGGAAACGTATCGGAAAGCGTTTGGGGCGTGACGAATTCTGAGGCCACGGCTCTTGAACTTACCGCTCGACCGGATGAGCTTCCGGACTTCCCCTCTCATGCCTTAATCGATTTTGGCGCCAAGCCGGAGAAGGAATGCCGGAAGTGTGCCAAGAAACTCAAATCGGCGGCGCTGGCAAGGGGGCTCCTGTATCGGCCCGCAAGTTGAATCTTCGCCACGCCGGTCATCGAGCAAATCGTGGTTCATCGGAGTTTCTCTTTTGTCAGGGAAGGTAATTGCATGGACTTCCGCATCGCCGACACCTTCACTGATAGCCTTGCTCGCCTCACGGGTGAAGAGCAGAAAGCTGTCAAGACGACAGCCTTCGACCTTCAGATGAATCCGGCGAACCCCGGCATGAGTTTCCACAAGCTCGACAAGGCTAAGGACAAGAACTTCTGGTCCGTCCGCGTGAGCAGCGACATTCGTGTGATCGTGCATCGGACAGATAGCAGTCTTCTCCTCTGCTTCGTGGATCACCACGACAAGGCCTACCAATGGGCCGAACGTCGAAAGCTGGAGGTCCACCCCAAGACTGGAGCGGCCCAGCTCGTGGTGATTCGCGAAGCGGTGCAAGAATCCCCGACTCCATCCTCGAAAAGGGTGGTTCCCCCGACGGCCGTTCAACCACCCCTTTTCGCTTCCATTGCCCCTGAAGAACTCCTCAGCTATGGGGTCCCGTTGGAATGGGTGGAGGAGGTGCGTCAGGTGGATGAGGATTCCCTCCTGTCCCTCGCTGATAACCTCCCTGCCGAAGCAGCGGAGGCCTTGCTGGAGCTGGCGACGGGTGGGAAGCCCAAGGCTGCCCAGACGGCTGCTCCAAGCGCCGATCCGTTCGAGCACCCAGATTCTCTCCGTCGCTTCCGGATGATGAACGACGCCGAGGAACTTGCCCGCGCCTTGGAGTTTCCCTGGGAGAAGTGGACGATTTTCCTTCATCCGGACCAGCGCTCCATGGTCGAGGCCAACTACAGCGGGCCTGCCCGTGTGTCTGGCTCCGCTGGCACTGGTAAGACCATCGTCGCCCTGCATCGGGCAGCCTTTCTGGCACGCACGCATCAAGCCAGCCGCATTCTCCTCACCACGTTCTCGGAGACCCTGGCGCGCGCACTCCATGCGAAGATCCGGCGCTTGATCAGCAACGAACCCAAGCTCGGTGAGCGATTGGAAGTCCACGCTCTGAATGCCATTGGGGAGAGATTGTACGAGGCCCACTTCGGCCGCCCTCGCCTCGCTGGCCCGGATCGGATTCAGGCAGCGCTCCGAGAAGCCATGGGTGATGGGGCCGGGGGCCGCTTCAGCCTCCACTTTCTGGTGACGGAGTGGACCGAGGTGGTCGACGCCTGGCAGTTGGAATCCTGGGAAGCCTACCGAGACGTGAAGCGCCTAGGGCGGAAGACGAGGCTTTCTGAATCCCAGCGCATGCAGCTGTGGTCCGTCTTCGATGCGGTTAGGACCAAGCTCGCGAATGACGGTCTTCTGACCCACGCAGGCTTGTTCCGCAAGCTGGAGGAACCGCTCTCCAAACGCAACCAGCCTCCCTTCGACTACGTCGTAGTGGATGAATGCCAGGACGTCGGCATCCCGCAGCTCCGCTTCCTCGCAGCCCTTGCGGGCGTCCGCCAGGATGGCCTTTTCTTCACGGGAGACCTCGGTCAGCGGATCTTCCAGCAGCCCTTCTCATGGAAAGCGCTTGGGGTTGAGGTTCGCGGGCGGTCACGGACTCTCCACGTCAACTACCGGACCTCTCACCAAATCCGAACCCAGGCAGACAAGTTGTTGGGTCCGGAGCTCGCTGACGTCGACGGAAATTCAGAGTCTCGGATGGGCACCGTCTCCGTCTTCAATGGGCCTGCGCCCATCCTTCAAACCCTGGCCACTCCCGAGGCGGAAGCTCAATCCGTCGGGGATTGGCTTGCCGAACTGCTGCAAAAGGGACTCCAACCCCACGAGATGGGTATCTTCGTCCGTTCTGAGGCTCAGTTGGACCGGGCCCGAGCCGCCTCAAAGCGCGGAGGGATTCCCTTCAAGATCCTGGATGACCGGGTGGAAACCACTCACGGGCATCTCTCCATCAGCACCATGCACCTGGCCAAAGGCCTGGAGTTCCGCGCCGTGGCGGTGATGGCCTGCGACGATGAGGTGATCCCCTTGATGGAGCGCATCGAAGCCGTGGCCGATGACTCCGACCTTGAGGACGTCTACAACACAGAGCGACACCTGCTCTACGTTGCCTGCACCCGAGCCAGGGACTACCTCATGGTCACCAGCGGCAGCCCCGAGTCCGAGTTCTTAGGAGACCTTGGCGGGGGCGACCGCTAAGCCGATCAGGGTTTCAACAGATCAAAGCGCTTCAGGTAGGGCACCTTCTTTGTCGACACCATGTGTCCTTCTTGGAAGGTGTGGATGATGGCGTACCACTTCGATTCGTCAGGCTCGTTCCCCATGTCGTGCAGGTTCCCGAAGGTGAGAATCCGGAATCCTTTGGGAGTCCCCAGCACCTCTGGGCGCATCCGTGAATCGCCATCGAAGCGGTCGTCCTTGAACTCCTCCACCTTCTGAGTCTCGTAATTCCATCGCAGCAGGCTCATCTGGGTGGCAACGGCGGATGATCCGTAGATGATCAGGAACGCATCGGAAGCGGACCCATCCATCTGATAGACGCCATCAAAGCGGCCTTCATAGATATTGGCGAGGCGCTTCGAGGCATCCTTCCGATACACGGAGACTGAGTATCCGTCATCGGTGCGGCGCGCCACACATAGCCGATCTCCCCATCGACTGACCGCGCTGACTTTGGCGGTATCCAACGACTCCTCTAGAGAGAGGTTTTGAACGGCTGGCGTCGGGATGGCCTGGGAAGTCTTGGACCTTCCGCAGGCAAGAATGGAGACGGCAAGCCCCAGGGCAATGGTTTTCGACATCACATACCCCGCCCGAGGGTCTTGTTGAAGCAGCCGTCCTTGCACTTCCCGCCGTTCTCCCGGATGCACTTGGCGCAGTCTTCGATGGCGTTCGCATAACGGTTCCCGTTGCCCTTCTTATCCTTCGAGTGGGGGCCCATGCGGTAGCCCACCAGGGCCTTGTGGATGTTCGTGCCACCGCCGTAGCGATTGAGGAGGTAGCCCAGGTACTGGCTTCCGGCCTGGATGTTCCACTCCGGAATCTCCGGATAGTAGCCCTCAAAATTCACTGCGCTGGAGGCATCCTCGCTGACACCCAGGAGCCCTTTTCCCGAGTGGGTCGTTCCGATGCCTGCATCGGGATCGAAGTGGCTTTCCCGCGCCATCATGCAAAGGAGGATCGCGGAGTCGATCAGCGGGGAGTTCGCGCCATTGTTCGCTGGAATAATGCCTGCAACTCCATTCGCGCCTGCCCAGGGCGATCCGGCCATGCCGTCAGGGTCCAGCATGTTGATCGGATCGTTGCTGACGTAGGCGTACATGTTCAGGCCATCGGCGATTCCCGCCGGGTCACGGCTGATCCAGCGTCCGAGGCTCGGGTCGTAGGCCCGGTACTGGGCGAGATACAGGCCGGTGGGGGAGTGCCAGAAATGGCCCGTAAACAGGAAGGGAGAGTCGATGTCCCCCATCAGTTTGGTCGGTCGTCCCCAGGGATCGTAGTCGTACCGGGCCCGGACTGTTCCAGAAGCGTCCATGACCTCGCGGATGCTGCCCAGGTGGTCCTTCGTGTAGTAGTAGGGAGTCTCCCCGATGGTGAAACCCTGGGTGAAAAACCGCCGGGTCACATTCCCTTGGGCATCCTGCTCCAGGGCGATTTCGTTCCCAACCCAGAGATACCGGAGGTCGCTAACGACCACGCCGTTCTCTTTTTCGACGATGTGGGTTCGCCGACCCAAGCCGTCGTACTCGAATTCGGAGGTGTGGCTGCCCTTCTTCACGCCAAGGAGCCGGTTCTCCGCATCCCAGCCGCCTCCCTGGGCCGCCACGGCCTCCAAGCGGGCTTGGGAGCGCATGGATACCTTCTGCATGGCCGCCCGCCTCTCTTTGGCCGGGAAAAGGTCCGAGTACTCCGCCAGGGCAAAGGTCGCCAGGGAGATCTCCTTGGGGACCCTGGAACCTTCGCAAAGGTTCAGAACCTCCTCGAAGGCCTGCTGGGCTTTGACCGTCTGGCCAGTCTCCCGGTAGATGAGCCCGAGGGTGGCATGCACGAAGGCCCGCCAGGAAGAATTGGGGTACTGCTTCAGGAAGGACTCGAAGGGCTCGACGGCCGCGATCTTTCCGGCCTTCTTGTAGGTGGTCAAAGCTTGGGAAAGGGCCCGGTTCTCTTCCTTGCTCGGCACGCCCCCCACGGGCGACAGGATGGAATGGATTACCCCTCCCAGCTCCTGCTGGCTGCGTTGCGGCCTCTGGGTGTTCCGCTCAATGGTGGCGCCGCACAGCGTGCCAACGGCCAACAAAATAGAAAATAGGCGGCGCAAGGCCATGGCAGCTCCAAACCAATCAAAACCCCTTATTTTGCCAGTATTTCCCGGAAATCATAGGCGCGACCATGCCAGAGGGGTGGGGCAGCTCTCCGGCCAATTTGACGCGCCAAGGCGCTTCGGCCCCCAAAGAGCCGGAAGCGGTTGCTTCGACACGCCAAACCGAGCGGTTATGGCGCGCCAAACCAGACGCACCGTTACACTGTCGGGAGCGAGACCGGCGGCCTGCGTAGCAGGGCGCGGTTCGAATCCCGGATCGGGTGGGTAGGCGGCACCCGTCGGCGAACTTAGACACCGCGCCATCAATTCTCGAAATATCTCCTAGCAGCCGAAGGCCTGCTGGATGCCTTCAGTCCCAGCCCCCATTCGCCATCCCCCCGCAGCACCTCCCCCTTTTTTTCACACTCCGATTCCCCTTGCACCCCCTGATATCCTTACTCCACCAATCCTTTTCGACCGACCGCATCTCCGGCCTGGGGTCTGTCCGTCCCATTTCCAAATGGTCATCGCTGTGCAACACTGGGTTCCTCGCGCGGGGAGCCCCTCGATGTCTGACGTGTGCACCGTCCTAACCACCTGCGGCAGCGAGGAGACCGCCCTCACCATCGCCGCGGCCCTGGTGGATCAGGGCTTCGCGGCCTGCGTGAACATCCTCCCGGGGATCAAGAGCTACTACTACTTCAAGGGCGAGACCCACCTCGATGAGGAGGTCATGCTCATCATCAAGACCCAGAGCGACCTCTTCCCCCGCGTCAGCGAAGTGATCACCGACCTGCACACCTACGAAGTCCCCGAGATCCTCATGTTCCAGGTGGAGGCCGGTTCCGAGGCCTTCCTGGATTGGATCCGGCAGAGCACCGGCCGACTCGTCTAGCTTCAGGCTGGAGGCCGGAGGCTGTAGTCTGGAGGATGGCCGTGCCGGAGGCGCGCCTATTTCTCCAGCCTCCAGCCTGCGGCCGCCAGCCTGGAGTTTTCATGGAAGCCACCCTCTCCCTCGAGTTCCTCCGCGTCGTGGAGCAGGCCGCCATCGCCTGCGCCCGGAGCATCGGGCATGGCCGCCGCAAGCACAGCGACAAGCTGGCCGTGGAGGCCATGCGCAAGGCCATGGAGACGGTGCGCATGAACGGCACCATCGTCATCGGCGAGGGGGAGCGCGACGAAGCCCCCATGCTCTACATCGGCGAGAAGGTGGGCCTGGGCGACGGCAATCCCTCCGTGGACATCGCCGTGGATCCCCTCGAGGGCACGAACCTCTGCGCCACGGGCGCCCCCAATGCCATCGCCGTGCTGGCCGCCACCGAGGGCGGCGGTCTGCTGCACGCCCCCGACCTCTACATGCAGAAGCTCGTCGTGGGCCCCGCCGCCAAGGGCAAAGTGCACCTCGATGCGCCCGTGCACGAGAACCTGGCCGCCATCGCCAAGGCCCTGGACCGCCCCATCGCCGAGATCACCGTCTCCGTGCTGGATCGGGAACGCCACGCCGACCTCATCGCCGACATCCGCAAGGCCGGCGCCCGCATCCAGCTCATCGGCGACGGCGACCTCTCCGCGGCCATCAGCGCCGCCGTCAGCGGCACGGGCATCCACTGCGTCATGGGCACCGGCGGCGCCCCCGAAGGCGTGCTTTCCGCCGCCGCCCTGAAGTGCCTCAACGGCGAGATCCAGGGCCGCCTCGTGGTGGACACGAACACCGCCAGCCGCGAGAAGGCCGAGGCCATGGGCGCCCGCTTCGACAAGATCTACACCACGGATGAGCTCTGCCCCGGCAAGCAGATCATCTTCGCGGCCTCGGGCGTCACCACGGGCAACCTGCTCGACGGCGTGCAGTTCTTCGGCCACGGCATCCGCACCAAAAGCCTCATCCTCACCTACACGGACCGCAAGGTGCGCTTCATCGACACCGTGCACGTACACGAGGGTGAGGACATCACCATCCGGTTCTAGGCTCCAAAACGGGAGCTGGCCAAGAGGGGATCATTGGGGGCAATATTTGCCTTAATGATCCCCTCGACTCGTGAATCCTGGCGTTCCCGGCGCTACCGCTGGCTCATCAACCTGTGGCCCTGCTACCTGGGCACGGGAGCCCGGATCACCTTCCTGGCCGCGGACTGGCGTTCGCTGCGGGTGAAGGTGCCCTTGGGCTGGCGCACGAAGAACGCCTACGGCACCCACTTCGGGGGCAGCCTCTACGCCGCCATCGACCCCCTCTTCGTGCTCATGTACCGGAAGGTGCTGGGTCCCGACGTGGTGGTGTGGGACAAGGCGGCCTCCATCCAGTTCAAACGGCCGGGCCGCTCCAACCTCTTCGCCGAGCTGCGGGTGGAGGACGAGGAAGTGGCCGCCATCCGCGCCGCCCTGGGCGAAGCCCCCAAGGTGGACCGCACCTACCTCGTGGAGCTGAAGGACGCGAAGGGCGAGGTGCACGCCGTGGTGGAGAAGGTGGTGCACTTCCGACGAGCCGCCCCTGACCGGAAGTAGCGGTTGGCGCCTGCCGATCCCAGGGCTAGCCTGCCCTGATGCGTGAATCCATGCAGTCCCGCCTCCACCGCTGGTTGTTCAACTGGTGGCCCTGCTACCGGGGCACCGGCGGCCGCGTCACCTTCATCGCCCACGACTGGCGGCTGCTGCGCGTGAAGCTGCCGCTGAGCCTGCGCACCCGCAATTACGTGGGCACCATCTTCGGCGGCAGCCTCTACGCCGCCGTGGACCCCTTCTTCATGCTCATGCTCATCAAGAATCTGGGACCCGACTACGTGGTGTGGGACAAAGCCGCCAGCATCCGCTTCCTCAAACCCGGCCGCGGCACCCTCACGGCGGAATTCCGCCTTGAGGACGATGAGCTGGACGCGATCCGGGAGGCGCTGGAGACGGCTCCGAAGGTGGATCGCGTTTACACCGTCACCTTGGTGGACGCCCAAGGCGAAGCCCATGCCGTCATCGAGAAGACTGTGCACGTCTCGAAGCGAGCTACCGGGCCCTGATCCGGCCTACTTCACCACTTCGCTGGCCCTCACGAAGCGGATCTCGCCCTTCACTCGCGGAACCAGCTTCTCCAAGGCCTCCACGGTCTCGGGATAGATGTGGCCGATGGCCAGCGCCTCGCCGTCCTTGCGGGCCAGGGCCACGGCGCGCTCCCACTGCTTCTCGATCTCGGCGAAGGCCTTATCGTCATCCAGGAAGACGTTGCGGCGGGTGGTGGGGATGTGGAGCCTGCGGGCCTCGTCCTCGGCCACGGTCTCCTTGCTCGTGCGGCTGTCCACGAAGAAGAACTTCCGCGCCTTCACCTCCTGCAGCACCCAAGTGATGCGCTGCCGGTCTGCGGTGAGTTTGCTGCCCATGTGGTTGTTGGTGCCGATGGCGTGGGGGATCTCGCCCAGGGCTTTCTTCGCGCGGCGACGGAGTTCGCTTTCATCCAGGTTCGCGAGCAGGGCGTCGGGCCCGGGGTCCTTGGTGGCCAGCCCCTCCATGGGCAGGTGCAAGAGCACCTCCTTGCCGAGGTCGTGGGCGGCGTGGGCGCTCTCCTTCGTGAATTCCTGGTAGGGCAGCACGGCCACGGAGATGGGCACGGGCAGGCTGCAAAGCCGACGCACCAACTCGGGTGGGGCATATCCCAGATCATCGATGATGATGCAGAGGCGGGGCAGGTTCGTCTCTGGTTTCACGGGTGAAGAGGGGGGCTTGGTCGCCGTTGGTTCAGCCTTCGCAGGGGGCTTCGGTACCATCTTGGGCTCTGCCGGGGGCTTGTTGGGCGAGGGTTTGCCGTTCTTGGGGGCTTCCTTGGGCGCGGGTTTTCGTCCACAGCCCTGCTGACCCAGTCCGAGCCCGAGCACGAGCCCGAAGCCCACGGCCACGGCCGCGCCCAGGAGCAGCTTCGGGGTGGAGACGCTGCCGCCCCCGCCGGATTTGCGTTTGGCCATCAGGCCGCCTTGGCCGATTCGGGAACGGAAGCCACGACAGGTTTGAGCGCCGCCTCCCAGAGCTTGTTCAGGTGCTCCACTTCATCCTTGCCCCGCACCGCGGAGGTGGGCACCACCCCCTGGCGATCCAGCTTCTCGCCCCCCGCTCCCACATAGCGCCGATGCACGAGTTCCACCGCGCCCCCCTGGCGCAGGGGGAAGCGCGCCCGCTCCACCACCAACCCGAGGCTGCGCTCCCCCACGACGGCCATGCCCGCCTTCTTCAGGGCGGAAGCCACCAGTTCAGCCGCCCCCTGGGTGGAAGGCGCTTGGAAGATCGCTACGCGCCCGAAACCCATGGGTTGGCCTGCGGGTACCTTCAGGATCTGTTCGGGCTTGCCTGCCTCCTGGAGCGTCCCGAAGGCAACCCCGGGAATGAAGAGGGCGGCCGCTCGTTGAGCCTCCTCGGGAGAACCTTCGAAGCACTCCCGGAAGTCGAGGGCCAGGGGCTTCTGCCGATCCTGCGCCATGAGGAGCTTCTGCAGCTCCTGGGCACGGCCGGGATTGAGGTCGGGCACCACCACGCGAAGACCTTGGGCGTCTGATTTCAATTCGAGGGCCCGGGCCGCAAGCCGCTTGCGGGTGACGACGACCTTGTTCTGTTCGTTGGTGGCCGCGGCGAAGCGGAACAGGGTCAGCGTGCTCCCCTCGAGTCCCTTCAACCGCCGCTCCAGCTCGAAGGCGCTCATGGCGCCCACGCTATCGCCATCCACCTTGCGGATCACATCCCCCACTTGAATGCCGGCCTGGGCTCCCGGGCCGCCGGGAACCACTCCGATCACCTGCGCGTAGAGCCCCTGCCCGCCCCGCTTGATCACCTTCAGACCCGCATCCGCGGGGCCCGGCTCAGGGGAACGCAGCTCCTCCTGGCTCAGGAGGCTGTTGAATGGGTGCGCCCGCTCCAGCACGGCCTGGATCCCGCCGCCGATGACCTTCTCCATGTCGGGGCGATCCACGTAGTTCTGCTGGACCAGCGAAAGCACATCCTGGATATCGGAAAGCCCTGCCAGGGGATCCTGGGCCACGGCGCCACTCTGGGGCTTGGGCGCGGGGGCCTGCGGCCGCAGGATGGGCATGCTGAAAGCCGCCACCAGGGGGAAGGACAGGACACTGAGCCAGGCGCGCGGATGCATAGGTCAAGGCTATCAGCTGAGGGACCTGCCCAGGGGGCTCCAACCCACCTTTGGTCCCAGGTTCCGACCGGATCAGGCCTTCAGATCCAGGGTGGACTTGAGGCGCTCATCCTCGCTCTGGATCACCTTCAGATTGGCGTTGTAGAGCAGCCCATCCGCGAAGGAATTGGTGAACTCCCGGGCCAGATCCACGTTGGAGCCTTCGGGGTTGGTCGGGGTTTGATCCTTGGAGACCTGGGAGACCCGGACACCGCCGGAAGGTTGATCGGCCAAATCCACCCGGGTGGCCTGGTAGCCGGCGCTGAGCAGGTTGGCCACGTTGTTGCCGCCGGCCTGACGGCGGACGGAGGCCGCCTGCAGACCCGACAACGCGCTGGAAATGGCGTCCATGACCCCCCCTGGGCAACCTATCGGCGCCGGGGGGCGATTCCATTACCTGATCTCACCCCTGGAACCAGCCCGTGCCGCTCTGGAACCCCTTGTCCTTGGCCTTCATCTGGGCATGCCGGGCACGAGCCAGGTCGATGAGGCGGTCGAGGAGCTCCCCGTAGGGCACCCCGCTGGCGGCCATCATCTTGGGATACATGGAGATGCTCGTGAAACCGGGGATCAGGTTGATCTCGTTGAGGTGGATCTTCCCGGATAGTCGCTCCAGGAAGAAATCGACCCGGGCCATGCCGTAGGCGTCCAGGGCCCGAAAGGCCTGGGCCGCCTGTTTGCGGATGAGGTCCGCCAGTTCCACTGGGAGGTCCGCGGGGATCCGGGTGGTGCTCTTGCCCGCGATGTACTTGTCTTCGAAGGTGTAGAACTCGTCAGCCACGAGGACTTCGCCAGGCTGGGACACGAAGGGATCATCCCCGCCGAGCACCGCCACTTCGATCTCGCGCACGTCGAGACCCTGCTCCACGAGCACACGGCGGTCATAGGTGAAGGCCTTGTCCAGGGCACCGGGCAGTTCCGCGGCGGCCTTGACCTTCACGACCCCGATGCTGCTCCCCAGGTTCGCGGGCTTGAGGAAGAGGGGCAGGCCCAGGCGGGCCACCTCGCCGAGGCAGGCCTCCCGGTGGTGGGCCCAACGCTCCTCCGTGAGGCCCACGTAGGGCACCACGGGCAGGCCCTCGCTCTCCCAGATCCGCTTGGTGATCCACTTGTCCATGCCTGCGGCCATGGCCAGCAGGCCGGCGCCCGTGTAGGGGCGGTGGAGGAGTTCCAGGTAGCCCTGGATCTGCCCGTCCTCGCCGCCGGCGCCGTGCAACGCGTTGAAGAAGAGGTCCGGCAGGGGCGTGGCCTCCGCACCCTTCTCCAGGGGCAGGAAGGGATGGGCACTGCGGTCGGGGATCTCCCCGGCGGCCAGGCGGGCGAAGGGGTCCCCCGTCACCACCCACACGCCGTTGCGGGCGATGCCCATGGGCCGCACTTCGTACCGGGCCGGATCCAGGTGCTGCGCGATGGAGCGCGCCGTGACGATGGAGACTTCGTGCTCGGGGGATTCCCCGCCGAAGAGGAGACCGATGGAGAGGCGCGTGGACATCGGTCCAGATTAATCGCCTTCAGCCCGATTGTGCGTCGGTGATCGGTCGGGGGCACCCTTTGTGGCATCCTGGTTTCCGCCACCCCGAGGAACCCTTGCGCATCGCCATCTACCCAGGCTCTTTCGACCCCGTGCACTACGGGCACCTGGATCTCATCCAGCGGGCGGACAAGCTCGTGGATCGCCTCGTGGTGGCCGTGCTCCAGAACGAGGCGAAGCAGCCGGCCTTTTCGGTGGAGGAGCGCATCCAGTTCCTGCGGGAGATGACCAAGGACATGAAGAAGGTGGAGATCACCTCCTTCCACGGCCTTCTGGTGGATTTCGCCCGCCAGCGGAAGGCCCAGTTCATCGTGCGGGGCCTGCGCGCCTTCAGCGACTTCGAGTTCGAGTTCCAGATGGCGCTCATGAACCGCAAGCTGGCGCCGGAGCTGGAGACGGTGTTCCTCATGCCCAAGGAGAAGTACTCCGCCGTGAGTTCCAAGCTCGTGCGGGAGATCGGCCACTTCGGAGGGGATCTCACCGAACTGGTGCCAGAACTCATCCGCGAGCGGGTCGTCTCAGGCCTGCTCAAGTAACGGGCGGGGGTTCCAGTAGATCCGGTAGCGGGCGATCCTCCCATCCTCCGCGAATCGGAAGAGGGAGATGCCCCGGATGTCCTGGGCCAAGCCATCGTGACCGATGGCCCGGCCCTCCCAATGGGCCGCAACATCGCCTTGGGCCTGGAAGGCCTCCAACGGCCTCATGCGGATCTCCGGAAAGCGGCTCACCGCGGATTCGTAAATGGCCCGGAGCGTGGCTTCGCCCCGCAGGCCTGGCCCGGCCAGGGTGCCGCCAAAGCTGCCCTCCTCCGTGAACAGAAGCCCCACGGCGGTCCAGTCCCGCCCATTGAAGCCCTCGAAGTAGGCTTCGATGGCCTCGCGGTGATGGGGATCCACTCCCGTGGAATCGGCTGGCCCCACGCCGGTGAGCGCCCGGGGGTTCCAGAACACCTGGGCTAGGCGGATCTTCGCGTCCTCATCGAAGTCGAACAGCGTGATGCCGTGGACGGGGGTCCTCCCGCCCGAGGGCGCCCTGACCTCCCCCGCCCAGACCACCATCACTTCGGATTGGGCCTGATATAGGGTGACGGGGGACATCATCAAATCCCCCAACCCCCCGCACGCCGTGCGCAGGATGGCCTTCTGCACCCCGACACCGGATACGGGCGTGCCCGTGAGCGTGCCTCCCACCGCGCCATCGGGGCGGAAGCAGGCCAAGTAGGCGTCCTCGGCACGCGCGTTGAAGGCCCTGTAATAGGCCTCGATCCGTGCCTTGAAACGGGGATCCACCACCGGGGCTCCGAGGAGTCACCCGGAGGGTACCTTACAATCCAACGCCTCGCGAGGATTACGCCATCCCCTACCGGCTCACCCGACTTCCGCGAGCTTGAGCCGCACCTGCTCCCGCTGCAGCCAGGCCTGCTGGGCCTCCGTGAGGCCCGCGGCGAGGGCCCGCTCGGCGGCCTCCCGGCAGCGTTCCAGCAGCCGGCGATCCCGCACCAGATCCGCCACCTGGAACTGGGGCACGCCGGATTGCCGCGTGCCGAAGAACTCGCCGGGCCCCCGAAGTTCCAGGTCCTTCTGGGCGATGCGGAAACCATCCTGCGTCTGCACGAGGATCCGCAGGCGCTCCGTCTCGGAGCCGCTGATCATGACGAAGTGGCTGGCGTGGGCCCCCCGGCCGACCCGGCCCCGCAGCTGATGCAGCTGCGAGAGGCCGAAGCGCTCGGCGTGGTCCACCACCATCACGGTGGCGTTGGGAACGTCCACGCCCACCTCGATGACCGTCGTGGCGACCAGCAGCTTCGCCTCGCCCCGGACGAACCGTTGCATGCGAGCCGTCATCTCATCGGCCTTGAGCCGCCCGTGGACCACCTCCAGCGGGGTATCCGGGAAGATGCCGCGCAACAACGCCTCCATGGCCTGGATATCCCGCAGCTGCACCTTGCCTTCATCGGTGGGATCGATGCTGGGGCTCACCACATAGGCCTGCCGGCCTTCGGCGAGTTCCCTGCGGACCCGCTCCCAGGCCCGCTCGGCATGATCGGGATCCACCAGGTGCGTCTTGATCGGTTGGCGGCCGGGCGGCAGCTCGTCGAGCACGGATTGCTCCAGATCCCCGAAGAGCGAGAGGGCCAGACTGCGGGGGATCGGCGTGGCGCTCATGACGAGGAAGTGGGGATCCCCGCCCTTCTCCTTCAGGGCCTCCCGCTGCTTCACGCCGAAGCGGTGCTGCTCGTCCACCACGGCGAGGCGCAGGTCCTGGAAGGCCACGGCCTCCTGGAAGAGCGCGTGGGTGCCCACCACGTAAGCCGCCTCGCCCGAGGCGATGCGCGCGAGGGCCGCCCGCTTCTCCGCCGCCTTCATCCCCCCGAGCAGCACCTGCAGGCGCCCGCCCTCCCCGCCCAGGTAGCGGGAGAGGCTCTGGGCGTGTTGGCGTGCCAGGACTTCCGTGGGCACGAGGAAGGCGCCCTGGCCCCCGGTCTCCGCCACCATGGCCAGGCTGAGGAAGGCGACCAGCGTCTTCCCGCTGCCCACGTCCCCCTGCAGCAGGCGGTGCATGACCCGACCGGAAGTGAGGTCCCCCACGATCTCCTTGAATGCCCGGCGCTGCGCCCCCGTGAGGGGGAATGGCAGATAGGCCCTGAGGCGCTCCCGGAGTTCGGGCGAGGTGGGGACCACCCTGCCCCGGCGCTGGAGCCTTCCGGCCCGGCGAAGGGAGATGCCCAGCGCGAAGGCAAAGAGCTCCTCGGCGGCCATGCGCTGATGGGCGGGGCTCAGCCCCGCGGCCAGGGCCTGGGGGTCGGCGTCCTCGGGGGGCTGGTGGAGGTGGCGCAGGGCCTCCAGGGGCCCCGGAAGCTCCTTCCGGAGTTCCAAGGGCAGCCACTCCTCGGGATCCACCCGGCTCAGGGCTTCCTGGGCCACCTGCGCGCGCACCCGGCTGGAGAGCGGGCCGATGCGGCGGTACAGCGGGAGGAATCGCTTGATCCAGGCGCCCTCATCCTCCTTGCTGAACCGTTCGAAGGCGGGGCTGCGCAGTTCCAGGCCCGCGCGCCCCATGGAGAGGGGCCCCCAGGCGAGCAGGCGATCCCCGGCCTTCAGGCTCTTGGCCAGCCAGGGTTGATTGAAGAACAGGAGCCGCAGGGAGCCGCTGCCATCTTCCAGCAACACCTCGGTGATCATCATGCGACGCACCCGGGTGGCGGCCTGGCGAAGGTCCGTGATGGTGCCCAGGACGGTGATGGGCTCCCGTGCCTCCGCAGGGCCGAAGCCCCCCCCGCCGTGCTCGAAACCCCACGTGTCCAACTTGCCGAGGGGGGTGAGCTCCCCCCGGTCCACATAGCGGTAGGGCAGGCCCAATAGGAGGTCCCGAAGGGTCTCGATCCCGGCTTCCTGCAAGGCGGCCGCCCGGGCGGGCCCCAGCCCGCGAAGCACGGTCACCTTGGCGATCAGGGGAAGGTTGGGAAAGCCAGACATGGATTGAAGCAGAGTACCGGATCCCCCTTCCCCTTTTCGTCGCGCAGCCCATGCACTGATTTTCACCTTCAACATATCGGTTCGACTTGCATTTTGCCGATACCAGACCAAGTTTGATGGATTCCTCCCGGTGATCCATGCCCAAGATCGACAAGATGCTGACGCTCCTCCTCCAGAAAGAGGGGCAGACCCTCCGGCTGGATCCGGGCGAACTCCCCGCCATGGACCTCCCCGGGGGCCACCGCCAGAACCTGGGCGTGCAGGAATCCCTGGGGACGGTGCTGGACGGCATCGCCAAGGAAATCCTCCCCAAGGACTTAGAGACTCCCTACCTGCGGGGGGAGAAGGTGCAATTCCATTACGCCTTCGAGGGCGTGACCTTCACGGTGGTCTTCGTGAAGTCTCCCTTCGGCACGCGGATCGTCGCAGCCCGCGGCGTGGCGAAGGCGGCCCCCCGGGAGGGTGGATCCCCTTCGGGCCCCCTCGCCGTGGTGGCCGAATCCCGGGGGCTCGAAACCTTCCTCGGCCGGCTCCTTTCCAGCGGTTCTTCCGACCTCTTCCTCAATCCCGAAGAAGCCCCCATCGCCCAGGCCCAAGGTCGCTTCGTCCCCTGGCAGGACCTCGGAGCCACCCCCCTGCCCGAGATCGAATCCCTCATCCGGGAACTCGCCCCCAAGAAGGCCCTGGAGACCTTCCTGGGTGGGGAGGATGTCGAGTTCGCCGTGGACCATCCCAAACGCCAGTGCCGCCTGCGGGTGAACCTCCTCCATGGCAGCGCCGGACCCGCCCTCGCCCTCCGCCTGCTACCCCGGGGGGTACCGGATGCCCAAAGCCTCGGCCTGCGCGAGGAAGTGTGCCGCCTCGCCTCCCTCAACCGGGGCTTGGTCCTGCTGACGGGCCCCATGGCCAGCGGGCGCAGCTCCACGTTGGCCTGCCTGCTGGCCTGGGTGCGGACCCAGCGGGAGGCCTTCATGATCACGCTGGAGGATGCCATCGAGTACGCCCTCCCCGAAGGACGCGGGCTCGTTCGCCAGCGGGAGATCGGCCGCGACGGAGAGCGGCAGGCCCGAGCCATCCGCACGGCGCTCAAGCAGCGGCCCGAGCTTCTGGCCGTGGATGAATGGGCGGGCGGGCCGGGCCTCGAGGCATTGCTGGAGGCCGCCTGCGAAGGGCGCCTGGTGCTCGTGGTGCTCCGGGCCCCCTGCGCCCTCGATGCCCTTCGCCGGATCGAGGGTTCCTTCATCCCGGAGCGCCGGCCTTGGGTCCACGCCCTCCTCGCCGAGGGGCTGAAGGCCGTGGTAGGGCATGCCCTCATCCCCAGGGCCGGCGGAGGGTTGGCCCTCGCCCAGGAAACCTTGTTCAATACCCCGGCCGTCGCGGAACTCCTGCGATCCGGCAGCCTGGACAAGATCCCCAACGTGCAGAAGGGCGCCCGCTACGGCCAGCACAGCCAAGCGGACGCCTTGGTGGAGCTCGTCCAGAACCACCGGGTGGAAGCCATGGAGGCCTACCGCCGGGCGGGCGACCGCGAAGCCTTCATGGGGGCCTGCCGCAAGGCCGGCCTGGATTTCGATCCCCGCGCGGATGGCCGGATCACGGAGGACTGAGGGCCTAGGAGCGTGTCCAAGTAACCCATGGGAGCCCCATGGGTTACTTGGACACGCTCCTAGCAACCCTCCCCCAGTTGCCCCGCCAGATCATCCAGGCAGGATTTCACCGCCCGGTTGGGTTCCGGGGTTTTCCCCAGCTTCAGGCGGGCATAGGGCGTGGCCATGTGCGAGGCGCAATGGGCCTCGATGAAATCGTGCAGGTTGGGCTGCTGGAGGGTGACGATCACCCGATTCTCCCGGCCCATGGCCTCGGCGTTCCGCCGTTGATGGTCCCCGGCGCTGTTGGGGAGGGGGATCATCAGGGCGCCTCGCCCCGCCGCCTTCAGCTCCGCACAGGTGCTGGCCCCGGCCCGGCAGACGACGAAGCTGCTGTCCTCCAGGGCCTGAGCCATGTCCTCGATGAAGGGCACGAGCCGATGGCGGGGTTCCCGCGGACGATCCTTGAGGCGCTCGTACTCCGCCGGCCCGGCCTGATGGAGGATGGTCCAATCCGGGAATTGTTCCAGCAGGGGCGGGGCCGCCAGGAACATGGCCTCGTTGATGGCCCGGGCTCCGCCGCTGCCGCCCATGATCAGCAGCTGGAAGGGGGCCTTGACCTCCTTCAGGGGCCGGAAGGGGCGCAGGAAGGCGGCGCGCACGGGGGTGCCCACGGTGAGGCAGTCGGCGCCGGGGAGCAGGGCCTTCACGGCATCGACGCCGCACCACACCCGGCGCGCCCCGGGCGCCACCTGCTTCACGAGCATCCCCGGCGCCGCATTGCTTTCATGAAGGAAATAGGGGATCCCCAGGGCCCGGGCCGCCAGCAGGGCGGGCCCGGAACCGTATCCGCCGGTGCCGATCACGGCCCAGGGCCGTTGCCGACGCCAGGTGGCCTTGAGCCGGGAGGTGGCGCGCCAGGCCTTCCAGGCCGCCCGGGCCATGGCCACGGGGCTTCGCCCCAGGAAGCCCTCCACATCGAGCAGGAGGTGCGGCCATGGGCTCTCCGGGAGCTTGCGGGCTTCGATGCCCCGCAGCGCCCCCACGAAGGCGATGGGAAGTTCAACCCAACGTTCGCGGGCCCCCTCGGCCAAAGCCACGGCGGGGAAGTAGTGTCCTCCGGTGCCGCCCCCCGTGAATACCAGTGCGTTCGTGAAGTCCGGTGCCTGCATGAAGGATCCAGTTCCATGATGGCGCGGAGCGCCTGAATGGGACGGCGCTCCGAAGGAGCGCTGTGCGACTGGAATCAGGCTATCAGCCCCTCCGGTTCACTCCACGCCCAGCAGCTTCTTGATCTTCGCGAGCAGCCGGGGGAACTCCACGGGCTTCGTTTCGAAATCGTTGCAGCCCGCGGCCAGCGCCTTATCCTGATCGCTCTGGAGGGCATGGGCGGTGAGGGCGATGATGGGCATCCTGGCCCCCTGGGATCGCAGGGCCCGGGTGGCATCGAAGCCATCCATGAGGGGGAGGCCGATATCCATGAGCACGAGGTCAGGCTGATCCGCCAGCGCGGCCCGCACTCCGGCCTCGCCATCTTCGGCGAAGGTCACGTCCATGCCCTGGCGCTTCAGCAGCCGGGATAGGGAATCGCGATTCAGCTCGTTGTCCTCGACCAGCAGGATCTTCGGCATGCTCAAGCTCCCTTCCCTTCCGGCGCCCGCCCCCGGGTGATGATCCCCCGCACGAGTTCCACCAATTCCCTACGGCCTTGGCCACCCTTCTGCACCACGCGCTGGATCTGGGGCCAGTCCAGGCGGGCCCGATCCTCGGGGGTGATTTCCTTGGCGGTGACCACGATGACGGGGATGTCCTTCCAGGCCGGGCGGGCCTGGAACTCGGAAACCAGCTCAAAGCCATCCATGCCCGGCATCATGAGGTCCAGCAGCACCAGATTCGGGATGTTGTCTTCCAGGATGGCCATGGCCTGGAGGGCGTTGGTCGCGGGGAGGCAGGCCCAGCCCGCGCGTTCCACCATCTGCCGATAGGCTTCCAGGGTGGTCTCATCGTCCTCCACCACGAGGATGCTGAAGGGCGGCTGTCCCTTCCGGTGGTGATCCAGCACCCGCGCCACCATTTCCGGGCTCACGGGCTTCAGCAGGTAGTCGGCCGCCCCCAGCGCGAAACCCTTTTCCTTGTCCTCGACCATGGTGAGCAGCACTACGGGAATGGAGGCGGTGCGGCGGTCCGCCTTGAGCTCGCTCAGCACCATCCACCCATCGACGCCGTTCATGAGGATGTCGAGGGTGATCACGTCCGGATGAAGGGCCCTGGCGACTTCCAGGCCCTCATGCCCATCGGCGGCCGTGGCCACCCAATAGCCTTCCTTGACCAGGGCCCGGGACATGGCGTCACGCATGGCGGGGTCGTCATCGATGATCAGGGCCGTGGCCCGGCGCCCCCGAGGCGTCACATCCTCTGCCCGCGGCTCGGGAAGGGAACTGCTGGACTGCCCCTGTCCGCCGATGGGTAGTTCCACCGTGAAGGTGCTCCCTTCGCCGGGAACGCTCGACACGCGGATATCGCCGCCCATGAGCTGCACGAGCCGCCGGCTGATGGTGAGGCCCAGGCCCGTCCCGCCATACCGCCGAGTGGTGCTGTCGTCAGCCTGGGTGAATTCCTCGAAGATGCGCTTGGCCTGCTCCGGGCTCATGCCGATGCCGCTGTCCTTCACACGGAAGAACACCCTGCCGAGGCCCACTTCCACCTTCAACTCCACCAACCCCTGCTGGGTGAACTTGGAGGCATTGTTGAGCAGGTTGTAAAGGGTTTGGCGGAGCTTCGTGAGATCGGCCCGGATGGTGGTGATCGCGGGATCCACCTCCACCCGCAGCTGGTTCTGGTTCTTCTCCACGAGGGGCTTCACGGTGGCCACGACTTCGGCCACGAGCGCGGTGACCTTCACATCCTCCATGAAGAGCGTCATCTTGCCTGCCTCGATCTTGGAGAGGTCGAGGATGCCATCGATGAGGGAGAGCAGGTGCTTGCCGGCGCCGTGGATCTTCTGGATGTCGGGGACGAGCGAATCCATCCCCTGGTCGCGCGCGTCCTCTTGCAGGAGTTCGCTGTAGAGCAGGATGGCATTCAGCGGCGTGCGGAGTTCATGGCTCATGTTCGCCAGGAAGGCGCTCTTGGCCCGGGAGGCATCCTCGGCCTTTTCCTTTGAGATCAGAAGCTGGGTGTTCACGCGGATGAGCTCGTCGGTGCGCTCTGCGACTTGCACCTCAAGCTGTCCCTGGTTTTCCGTGAGCTGCTGATCCCGGCGCTGGATTTCCTGCAGCATGCCATTGAAGGCATGCGCCAACTCCTTGAGCTCGCCGCCCCCGGCCTCCTCCACGCGGATTCCGTAGTCATTGCCTTCGCTGATGCGGCGCGCGGCTCCCGCGAGCCCGAGGATGGGATCCGAGACCATTCGCTGTAGGCGGCTTCCCGCCAGGAACACGAGGCCGAAGACCACCACCAGGATCACGCCCTGGATCTGCATGGCATAGGAGAGGCGGGATCGGACCTCCGTCTGGTTGCTGCGGATGAAGATGTACCCCAACAGGCCGTCATCCTCCCGGATGGCGCTCCACACCTCCAGCCTGCCATCTTCGAATCGAGGAGGCGGAAGCACCGCGGGCACCCGGGGCAGAACGCGGACATCCAGCTCCATGGGATACACGGCGGCTTGCCTTCCCTTCACGCCCTCCTTGAGGAACACGTCCCCGGAGGCGTCATAGATGGCGGCGGCCTCCACGTTGGGGGAGGCCTTGAGGCTGCTCAACACGCGGGCCGCCGTATCCGATCGATCGAAGCGCAGGTAGGCCTTGGCATTGAAAGCCACCACTTCCGCCTGGGTGCTGAGTTCCTGGCCCAGAGTGCGCTTGATGGAGACGAGCTCGTAGACGAAATAGGCTCCCGCGCTCGTGAGCAGGGCCACGGCCGTGATGAAGGCCATCAGGTAGGTGAGCTTGCGGCGGATGCTCTGGGAATGGGTCTGGGGGACTTCCATCAGCGCTCCCCTCCCTCGATGCGCCTGACGGCCAGATCCAGAAAGGTCGGATCCATGATCAGTCCCGATTTGCGGAGGGAGCCCAGGTTCACTTCCCAATTCACCAGGTCCTTTTCCAAGGTGAAGTTCACCATCACGCCGCGCTGGGCGTAGCCCCGGGTATCCCCCACGGTCACCACGGGGCGGTTCTTCACCCAGCCGAGGATCTCTTCCAGCCGATCCGCCTCGGAGCGACTGATGAACAGCATCTGGCAGTCCATGGCCTCCTCGGGGGTCCGGGGGAAGACCACCTTCACCTTCGCCTTCTTAACCGTCTGCTTGCCGTAGATCGTGGCGAGGTGCTGCTCGAAGGGGTTCTTCCCCACCACCCCGATCCGATAGGTCTGAGTGGGTTCCAGGAGGGGGGCCCCATCCTTGCGATCGGTATAGGCCCCGATGTGCCCCAGGTACATCGCCTTGACTTGGTATTCCTCGAGCCGCCGCCCGGGTGTCTGGGCGGACCAAGGCATCGCCGCCCAGAGGAGGCATGCTGACAGGTGGCGGCGGGGGATCATGAGGTGGGGGACCCCTGGGATTGGGTAGGACTTTCCTCGGCATCCTCCCCTAAGTCCTTGAAAAGCGCCATGGGTCCCCTTCCCCGGAGGACCGTCGGATCGACCGGAAGTGTGACGCAGTCAGGCTTCTGGCCGTGGCCACCCCACCCCCTGGCGGATAGACTGGATGGTTCCGGGCTGGCCTTAGGGGCCCCCGGTGACCTCTTGGAGTCCCCATGAAGATCCTCGTCGCCCTCAAGCAGGTGCCCGACACCGAAACGAAGGTCAAGGTGGCCGCCGACGGGCGCTCCCTGGACCCCACCGATGTGAAGTGGATCACCTCGCCTTACGACGAATACGCCTTGGAGGAGGCGATCCGCCTGAAGGAGTCCGCCCAGGCCGAGGTGACCGTGGTCACCCTGGGCGACGACAAGGGCAAGGACGTGCTCCGCAACGCCCTGGCCCTGGGCGCCGACAACGCCATCCTCCTCAAGGGCGATGGCCAAGGCGACGCCTTCGCCGTGGCCTCGGCCCTGGCGGCCTTCGCCAAGGACAAGGGCTTCGATCTGATCCTCGCCGGCAACAAGGGCATGGGCGGGGACAACTCCGCCGTGGGCCCCATGCTGGCCGAGCTCCTGGGCTGGGCCCAGGCGAACGTCGTGGTGAAGCTGGAGCTGAGCGGCGCCACCTTCCGCGCCGAGCGGGAGATCGAGGGCGGCTCCGAGGCCGTGGAGGGCTCCCTGCCCGCCGTGATCACCGCGCAGAAGGGCCTCAATGAGCCCCGCTACGCCAGCCTGAAGGGCATCATGGCCGCCAAGAAGAAGACCATCGAGGAAGCCGACGCCACCGGTCTGCCCGCCGCCTCCGCCTGGTCCGCCCTGACCCTGCCCCCCGCCCGTCCCGAGGGCCGCAAGCTCGAAGGTGATGCCGCCAGCCAGGCGAAGTCCCTCTTCGGCCTGCTCCGGGACGAAGCCAAGGTTCTTTAGTTCACAGATCCCGTCGAATCGAAAGGCACACCCATGATCCTCGTTTTCTGTGAACTGAAGGACGGCAAGGTCCGCAAGCCCTCCCTGGAAGCCCTCAGCGAAGGCCGCCGCTTGGCCGACGCCTCCGGCAAGAAACTCGGCGCCCTGTTCGTCGGCGCTTCCGCCGCGGGCTCCGCCGAGGCCGCCCAGTACGGCGCTGATGCCATCCTCACCTGCGAGGCCGCTTCCCTGGCCTCCTACTCCTCCGATGCCTTCGCCGCCGTGATCGCCGACGCCGTCCGGGCCAAGGGCGCCACCGTGCTCCTCGCTTCCGCTTCCGCCATGGGCAAGGACGTGCTGCCCCGCGTGGCCGCCCGCCTCCAGGCTGGCTATGCCAGCGATGTCACCGGCCTCTCCATGGTCGACGGCAAGCTGCAGGCCGAGCGCCCCGTCTACGCCGGCAAGGCCGTGGCCACCACGACCTTCTCCAGCGCCGTGCAGATCGCCTCCACCCGTCCCAACGTCTTCCCCGCCAACGAGAAGGCCGCCGCGGGCGCCGTGGAAGCCCTCGCCGCCCCCGCCGCCGACTTCAAGGCCGTGGTGAAGGAAATCCTCGCCAAGGCCGGCGGCAAGGTGGATCTCACCGAAGCCAACGTGATCGTGGCCGGCGGCCGCGGCATGAAGGAAGGCGCCAACTTCAAGCTGCTCGAAGACCTCGCCGACGCCCTCGGCGGCGTGGTGGGCGCCTCCCGCGCCGCCGTGGACGCCGGCTGGGGCCTCTCCCACAGCATCCAGGTGGGCCAGACGGGCAAGGTGGTCTCCCCCACCCTCTACATCGCCGTCGGCATCAGCGGCGCCATCCAGCACCTGGCCGGCATGACCAGCTCCAAGGTCATCGTCGCCATCAACAAGGATCCCGAGGCCCCCATCTTCAAGGTGGCCAACTACGGCCTCGTGGGCGACCTCTTCGAGATCGTCCCCGAACTCACCAAGGCCGCCAAGGAAATGGGCCTGGGGCACTGAGCCGGACCCGATTGCCGATCATGCGGAGGGGGCTTTCGGGCCCCCTTTTTTTGAACCGCGAATGACGCGAATTTACGCGTATGAATGCCGCCACTGGTGCAGGGGAATCCCGGGACCAATGCCTTCTCTATTCGCGTAAATTCGCGTCATTCGCGGTTAACAAGCTCTTCCGTCTTCAGTCAACGTAGAACCCCTCGCCCTGAAGGTACTCCTCGGCGGATTCCCGGTCGCCGAAACGGGCGACGACGTTGAAGCCCTCGCGCTCGTCGCCATCGATCTCATCCAGGCGGTTCCGTTCCCGGATCACGCAGCTGCCGCCGATCTCATCGAGGCCGAGCTGGACCAACTCCCACTCGACGCCGTGTTCGTCCCGCCACACTTCCACATGCACGGTGGTCATGGCCGCCTCCCGTTCCAAAGCTAAGCCGAATGGAGTTCCCTGCACTCCGACTTCGGTTACAACCCCTCAGCCCTTCTCGAAGAAGAGCACCACCATGCCGAAGCCGACCCGATCCCCGCTGTGCAGCTCGCGGGGCTCGTTGGATCCCAGGCGCTCGCCCTTGATGAAGGTGCCGTTGGAGACGCCCTGCTCCTCCATCAGGAAGTAGCGGCCATGCTCGCAGAGGATGCGGGCGTGACGCCGACTCACACTCAGGTTGTGGTCTTCCTCGGTGAGATCGATATCGGGGTGCACGCCCGTGGTGGGGTCGAAGCGGCCGATGAGGGAACCATGGCTCAGGATCGGGTAGGGCTTCCCGGAGAGGACGCTCACCAGGTTGGCCACGGGGCCGCTGCTCTGGCGCTTCTGGGGGCGGGTGCTTTCGGTATCGGCCTTCTCCACCAGCTCCCGGTTCCGTTGCGCCATGCGCTGCAGCATCTTGATGCTGACCTCGGGATTCTGCCGGATCATCCGCAGGAAGGTGCCCCGGTTGATGGCGATGAGATCGGACTCTTCCAGCGCGATGGCGGTGTGGGTGCGGGGCAGCGCCTCGAGCAGGCTGCCTTCGCCGAAGAAGTCGCCCTTGCCGTATTCCTCGGCCCATTCACCCTTGGCCTCGGGGCCGTTATAGAGGCGAACGCGGCCGTTGAGGATGATGTACATCTGCTGGGCCATCTCCCCCTGGGAGAAGACAACCTGCCCCTCACCAAAGTGAAGCTTGCTCTGCTCGATGAAGCTGGTCTCGGCCATGCGGTTCCCGGAGGTTGGCTCAAGCTTAACGCAGTTAACCCAGGTCACCCCAATCCAGTCTTTCCATCCAGCCTCCGCCCAGGAAATCCTCGAGGATCCGGGCCTCTTCGGCGCCGAACCCCTCCGGATGGGGGGAGTCCAGGTCCAATACTCCCCGCAGGGCGCCTGCGGCCACGATGGGGATCACCAACTCGCTGCGGGTGGCATCGTCGCAGGCGATGTGCCCCGGAAAGGCATGCACGTCGGGCACCAGCTGCGTCTGCCGATCCCGGGCCGCTGCGCCGCAGACACCCCGGTGGAAGGGAATGCGAAGGCAGCCCATGCCCCCCTGATAGGGCCCGACGGCGAGCATCCCCGGCGCCACCACGCGGTAGAACCCGCACCAGTTGGTCTGCACGAAGGTCTCCCAAAACAGGCAGGCCAGGGTCGCCTCCACCGCCACGGGATCCGATTCCCCTTCCACCACCGCCCGGATCTGGGGCAGCGCCTCCTTGAGCCGGGCCACTCGGTCAGCTTCGGGCAGGAGGGTGCCGCGGGGGAACTTCGGAAGGAGAATGCCATCGCTCATGGGGGGAGTCCGGAGGCTGGAGGTGGATTGCGACCCACCCTTCATCCTACCCATCAGGCAGTTGCCCCGCTGGGTCGAGGTCCCCTCCTCCAGCCTCCAGCCTGCAGTCTCCAGCCTGATAGCCTGATCCCATGTCCCTGTTGCGTTGGCTCGCCGCTCCCCTCTCCCCCCTCTACGGAGCCGTGGTGGGGCTGCGGAACCGGACCTTCGACGCCCACCCCGGACGGGCCATGAAGGTGGAGGCCCCGGTGGTCTCCGTGGGCAACCTGAGCACGGGCGGCACGGGGAAGACGCCGGTCACCCTCTTCCTCGCCGAAGGGCTGGCCGGGGAAGGCTGGTCCAACGCCATCGTTTCTCGCGGCTACGGCGGCTCCCGCAAGGTGGATCCCATGGAGGTGGCTCCCACCAGCGAGGCGAAGCTGTGCGGAGATGAACCCCTCCTCATGGCCAGGCGCCTGGGCGCAGGTCGGGTGGTGGTGGCCCGGAAGCGGGTGGTGGGCGCCCGCTATGCCCTCGCTTCGGAACCACCCCCCCAGGTGCTGCTGCTGGACGATGGCTTCCAGCACCGGGCCCTCCACCGGGATCTGGACCTGTTGTTGCTGGACGGCGCCCGCCTCTGGGGCAACGGGCGCACCCTGCCCATGGGTGATCTGCGGGAGCCCATGGAAAGCGCATCCCGGGCCCACGCCCTCGTGGTCACCCGCTGCGGCCGCGTGCAGGATCGGACGGCGGTGGAAGACTGGTGGAAGCGGCATGGCTCGGGCGGCCCCATCTTCTGGGTGGACTTCAAGGTCCAGGCCCTGCGCGAGTGGCAGAGCGGGGCGCGTATCCCCCTTCCGCGCCCGGAGCTCCATCCCGTCTTCGCCTGGTGCGGCCTGGGCAACCCCGAGGCCTTCTACGCCGACCTCGCCTCGGCGGGCCTGAAGCTGGCCGGCACCCGGGCCTTTCCCGACCACGCCATCCCCTCCCTCCGCCGCTTCGCGATGCTCCCCGGAGCGGCGGAGGCCTGCGGCGCGAAGCTGCTCGTCTGCACGGAGAAGGATGCCGTGAAGCTCCGCCCGGAGCACGCCGCCGTGCTCACCTCTCCCCTCTGGATCGCGGAGCAGGGCTTGGTGGGCGGCGAGCCCTTGCTGGCCTGGGTCAAAGGCCGGCTCGAGGCGCTCAGGGTTCCTTGAAGCCCTTGTCCTTCGGGACGACGGGCTCCACCGTGGCGCCCACCTTGTCCAACCGCTCCACGGCGCGCTTGCGTTCGGCATCGATCTGCTCGGGTTCCTCCACCAGCGTGGGGGTGAGGAAGATGGCCAGCTCCGTGTGCCGCTTCTCCTTCTCCTTCTTGCTGAAGAGGTTTCCCAGCCAGGGGATGCGGCGGAGGAAGGGGATGCCCCGATCATCCTGGCCATCCCGCGACTTGATGATGCCCGCGAGCACCAGGGTCTCCCCGTTCTTCATGCGCACGACGGTGTCCAGATCGCGGCGATCCACCACGGGCAGGGTGGCACTCGCGAGCAGGTTGCCCGCGGAATCCTTCACCTGCGTGGATTGCACCGACACCACCTCGCTCACGGAAGGGTTCACCGCCAGCGTGATCATGCCGTCCTCGCCCACCTGGGGCTGGATATCGAGCACGATCCCCACGGGCACCACCAGGGGCGTGACCGTGGTGGTGATGATCGGAGCGCCGAAGCCGCCGCTGGGGGTGACCTGGCTGTTCTGGAGGAAGTAGGCCTCCTCGCGGATCACGCGGAGGATCGCCTTCTGGTTGTTGAGGGTGGAGAGGCGGGGGCTGCTGAGTACCTGCAACCGCCCATCGCGGGCCAGGGCCGAGAGCGCGGCCGTCACGCGTTGGTTGTCCACCACCATGCGGAAGAGCCCCTGAGTGGCGTCCACGTTCGGGTTCAGCGTTTCGCCCGGGGTGAAGGAACCGGCGATGTTGGTGCCGGTGCCCAGCCCCGAGCTGGCACCGGCGGAGAGGATGGCCTTCTGCCAATCCACGCCCACCTGACTATCCTTCCCCAGGGTCACTTCCACGATGCGGGCCTCCAGTTGCACCTGGTGGCGGCCGCGTCGCTTGACCTGCTCCAGATACTGCTCCACCCGCCGATGGGTGCTGGGCTCCGCACCCACCACCACCAGGCCGGCCTCCGGCTGGATGATGAGGGTCTTCCCATCTTTGGCGATGGCCTTGGAGCCGGGGGCCTTGGTCTGGCCGGAAGCGCCGTCGGTTTCCGCTTCAACGGGCTCGCCGAAAATGATGGTGCTGAGCCCCATCAGCAACTCGCTCCATGGATCATAGGCATTCCCCGAGCTCAGGGTCGATTCATACGAGCTGCTATGGCCACCCTGCCCGCCCCCTCCGCCGGAGCTGGAACCGCCACCGCCCCCCGAGCTGGAGCCGCCGCCCCCCGCTCCGCCGCTCACCTGGATGGTCTGCCCCGAGGCGTTCACGGAGAACTGCTTGTCGCCGCTCCGGCGCAACGCGAGCTGGTCCACCTGATAGAAACGCAGGGCTCCATCGGCCTTGTGGATGTGGATGGTGCGCCCCTTCCGGGTCGAACCGAGGCCCAGGTTCGGCAGCACCTGCTCCAGGAGTTCATCGAGGGTGACGGCCTTCAGATCCAGGCCCTTGATGCGCGTCTCGACTCCGGGGTCGAAGCTGAGGTTGAGGTCCGTCCCTTCCGTCGCCGCGCGCAGCACGTCCTTGAGGTCGGCCTCGCGGACGGACAGGGTGACGCGCCGCAAGGGTGGCGCTTGGGCCAGCAGCAGGGTCGATAGGGCGGGAATGATCAGCTGGCGGAGGCTCAAGGGCCCTCCTTAGGGTCGGAATTTGGCGCAGGATGGATGGATTTCACTTCGGTGCCCCCGGGCCCTTGCAGCTCCACGGCCTTGGGGTGGATCTTCCGCACCTTCCAGGGCGCGCGACCCAGTTCCTGCTTCTCCCGGTAGCCCACGCCGTCGAACCAGACGCGACTGCCTTCGGGAAGCTGGATGAGGATGTCCGGGAGGGGCGCGGGGTCGGGCGAACCCTCGCCGGAGGGATGGGCCTTGGACGGGGCCTCCCACATCTTGGGGCCTCCCAGGCGAATGAGGTCGGATGGGCTCTCCCGCAGGGCCGCCCCGGGCAGGGAAGCCCGGGCCTGGGTATCCAGGGCATCCAGGCGATTCAAGTCGCCGGGGACGAAGGCGAGGGGTTTGAGGTCATCCCACACGCCACTCGCCTCCGTGGGGGCCTCCTGCGCGGGGGCGGGCGCGGGGTTGGAGTCCGGGGGCGCGACCTCGGAGCTCTGCCCTGCGATCGGAGCCGGTGAGGGCTCGGCCGACTTCGGGCCTGAGAAGCTCTGGTAGTTGAACCAGGCCACCGCGGCGACCCCCACCACCAGGGTGGGAAGCAGCCAGAGCTTGTTGCGCTCGACAAAACTCATGGCGCATCCCCCGGGGCCGATTGGGGCAGCGGTTCCAGCACCAGGTTGCGCAGCCAAAGGGATTGCTGCCGATGCTCCGGGGTGGATTCCCAGCGCAGGCCCACGGGCTCCAGCATGGGCTGCACGGCCGGAAGGTGCTCCAGGCCGATGAAGAGGCGATCGGCGCCCCCGGAAATGCGCGCTTCAAGGACCCAGGCCTTCAGTTCGCCTGGACCACTGACCCCCGCGGCCCCGAGAGGGGGTGGCAGGGCGCCGGGAAGCGTGAAGCTGGCCTGGATGGGATCCCAGCTGGAGCGCACGCCCACGATGTTCACCCCGTGGCGCCCCCAGGTGCGCTGCAGCAGGCTCACCACGCGATCGTAGTGGGCCAACTTCTCGCGATCACCGGACACGATGGGCAGGCGCTGGCGCCAGGGCGCGGTGGGATCCAGCAGCACCTTCCGTTCCTCCACCGAGAGGGGCTGGAAGTTGGGCAGGTCGCGGATCTGCGCGTCGGCCGCTTCGATGCGGGCATCCAGGGCCTCGAGGGTCACCCGGGTCGGTCGCACGACGAAGGCGAAGAAGCAGATGGGCAGCACCAGGAAGATCACGGCGAAGGCGACCCGTTCCGCCGGGCGCGTGGAGGAACCGCTCATGGGGCGCTCCCTTCCAGGGTGAAGCGGGCCACGGCCCGCTGATCGATCTTGGAATCATTCTCGTCCCGGCGATCCAGCACCTGCACTTCGCGCATGGGCTGGAGGGCGAGGCCCGGATGGGCTTGCAACCGGGCCAGGTAGAGGGAGAGCGGCCCCGCGCTGAAAGAGGGCTCCGTGAGGGCGGTGCCGGTCACCACGAAGCGGTGCTTCAGGGGTTCGCCCGGCGCCTGGAGGACTTCAACCTTTTCGAGCGACACGCCTTCGGGGGCCTCCAGGAGCAAGGCCCCCAGGCGCCCGAGGGCCTGCCCCGCCTTCACCTGCCGAGCCTCCGCCATGCGCAGGCGCAGCAGGGGCACGCGAGCCCCCACCACCTCATGCCGCTGGGCCTGCAGCGCCTTGCGCTGGGCCAGCGTGGCTTCCATCTGCTCCGCATCCCGGGCCCGCTGATCGGCGCTCCACCGGAGCCAGGCCCACAGGGTGCCCATGAGGCCCAGCGCGAGGAAGGACGCCACCCACAGCACCAGTCGCGCCACCTTGCGGGTCTGGGCCTCCAGCACCTCCACCGGCACGAGATTCAACCCGCCCTTGCGCTCCCGCTCCAGTCCCCGCCACAGGACGGGCCAGAGTTCAGCGGGGCCTTCATGGGCCTTCAGGCGCAACCCCTTCAGGCGATCTAGAAAAGGCGCCGAAGGTGCCTCCATGCCCACGAGCAGGAGATGGTCCACGGCGATATTCCGCTGCCGCTGCTTCACGAACTGGAGGGTGCGCGCCAGCTCCTGCACCACGCGCTCCAACCGGGACTCCTCGTCCTCGTCCTCCGGCAGGCGGAAGGCGCGCTGCAGCAGCAGGCCAGGCCCCCGGAAGACGCAGAGGCGGCCCAGGCCCTCATCCACCGCCAGCACCATGCGATCCCGAGGTTGGTCGGGCGTGCCGTCGAGCCCCCGCTGCAGCACCCGGGCCCAAGGCGTGGCGAGGGTGAACCGCAGATCCAGATCCTCGGCCAGGGCCACCAGATCATGCATCTCCCGGGAGGGCAGGCTGGCGATCCAGAGGGCGTGACCGCCCTCGGCGGCGGGATCCGGATCCTGGGCCGCCCCCGTGGCGGCCGTACCCGCACCCTCGGCAGCCCCCATGCGGCGGGCCGTGTCCTTCAGTTCCGAAGCCCCCAGGAAGGGCGCATCCTGGCACGTCACGCTGAGGCTGGATTGGCCCAGCAGCACGCGGAGCTCCGAGCCGCGCGGGATCACGCCCCGGAGCGCCGTGCCCCATTCCGCCCGCCGCTGCGGCCCCGCCGCCACGCCCGGCAGCGCCAGGAGCAGCTGACCTTCCCCATCCCGCAGGGCGGCGCCCTGATCTTCCATGACCAGGACGAAGGTGTGCTTGGAGGGTTTGGACATGGCGCTCAATTGAAGGTGAAGGTGAGGTTCTGGGTCCCGCCGGGGGCGAGCGTGACGAGCCGTGACTGGGTCTGCGGTGCGGTCTGCGCCGCGAGGCCCAGCCCGAGGACGGCCGGCTGACCCCCTGGGATCGTCACCGTGATAAGCAGGGGCCCCGCGGGTAGGTTCTGGCGGGAATAGGGGGGCACGGGGGGGGGTGCCACCAGGCTGAACAGGACAGGGGTAAGGACGTTCGTCCGGGAAGGGGGCGTTGCCGAAATGGCACTCGGGACCACCGGAAGATTGCCATGGCGAACGGTGGTCACTTGCACCGTCCCCGAGGGGGCCGGAAGGGTGGGGTTGGGGTAGACGAGGTCATCGACCCGGGCGGATGGGTTGCCAGCCAGCACATCACTCTGCCCGTTGGGACCCCGCGTGGTGATCTGGAATCCGCCCGTCACCTGGCGGATGAGGTAGGCCCGGCCCCACGGATCCGACGGCAGGCCCGTGTTCAGCGTGCTTCCCGACCAGTAGGGCCCCCGCCAGCCGCCCAGCAGGGGGCTCCCGGCGTAGGTTCCGTACAGCCGGGTGCCCGTGGCGGCCGTGGCGATGGCGAGATTGGGAGTGGCGACCCCGTTCGGAAAGCCGAAATCACCCTGCATGCCTGGGACATTGCGGTCCGGGGCGCCGAAGCAGGCTTCATAGAGTTGCTTCAGCTCGATCCGGGCCCTTTGTTCCTTCGCCTGATTCACGCTCTTGAGCAGGAGGGGAACCGCCGTGCCCGCCAGGATCGCCATCACCGCGATGGCGATGGCCACTTCCATGAGGGTGAATCCATCCCGCTTACTGGGCGCCGGCATTGATGCCTCCAATGAGCGTGTAGATGGGCAGCAGGATGGCGAGGGCGACGAAGACGAGCAGGGATGCCAGGCCCAGGATGATCAAGGGTTCGAGGAGCTGGAAGAAGCGCTTCACGCCGGCCTGCACCTCGGCGTCGAAGTACTGGCTCACCTTGGTGAGGGTCTGTTCGAGATTGCCTGCTTCCTCGCCGATGGCGAGCATGCGCACCACGAGGGGCGGGAAGGTGCCGACCCGGGCGGCCATGGCGCCCAGGCGCTCGCCGCCTTCGATGCCCTCGCGGATGCGGCGGACATCCAGCGCCAGCCGGGCATTGCCGGTGACCCCTTCGCACTCCCGCAGGATCTGCACGATGGGGATGCCGGCGCGGAACTGGGCCGCGAAGAAGGTGGCGAACCGGGAGAGCCCCATGCGGGTGACGAGCGGCCCGACCAGGGGTGCGCTGAGCTTGCGGGTGTCCCACCAGAGCCGGTAGGCGTCATCCCGCAACGACATGCGATGCCCGAAGTAGAGCAAGGTGGGCAGGGCCACCACCGCCCAACCGAAGCTGACCATGAAATCACCCACGCCCAGGAAGATCCGGGTGGGCAGTGGCATGGCCACGTTGAATTCGCGCAGCATCTTCAGGATGGGCGGGAAGGCGAAGATGGAGGCCGCGAGGATCGCGACTCCGATGACCCCCAGCACGATGAGCGGGTAGGTGCTCGCCTGCTGGATCTGGGCGGCGAAGGCCTCCTCCCACTCCACGAGTTTCACGACCTCGCGCAAGGCCTCATCCAGGCGGCCGCTGCCCTCTCCCGCCCTGATCATGTTGATCTGCAGGTGGGAGAACAGGCTGGGGTGGGCCTGGAAGGCCTCGGAGAGGCTGGCGCCGCCCTCGATGCGCCGGCGGATGTCGTTGAAGGCCGCATCCAGGTTGGGGTTCTCGGGCACCCGGTAATCCGCCAGCGCCGCGAGGATGGGCACGCCCGCCTCGATGTAGCTGCCCAGGTGCATGAGGAAGGCCACCTGATCCTTGCGGGAGATGGTGGCCCGGCCGGCCCGAGTGGCGCCTTCGGGCTCCGCCTTCACGAGGAAGGCCCTCTCCCGGGCCAGGGCGTTGGCCAGCTCGTCCTCGCTCGAGGCCATCCGCACGCCGCGGATGAGGCGTCCGTCATAGCCCTTGGCCGTGAAGGCGTAGCTGGGCATCAGGCCTCCTCCGCCATGGAGACGCGCAGGGCCTCTTCCAGGGTGATGAGGCCTTTGCGGGCCAGGTTGAAGGCGTGCTCGAAGAGGCTCGTCTTGCCCTCGGCGCGGGCCTGGGCTTCGATTTCCCCGAGCCCGGCGCCCTTGGCGATGAGCTCGCGGATGGCGGGGCTCACGAAGAGCAGGTCGTGGATGGGACGCCGCCCACGGATGCCCGTCTGGCCGCAGATTTCGCAGCCGCGGCCCTTCTCCCACTGCCCTGTTCGCTGCTCCGGCTTGAGCAGGGTGAGGGCTTCGGGCTCGGGGGCATAGGGCTCGGAACAGGCCTGGCAGTTGGCCCGCACGAGTCGCTGGGCCAGCACGCCCTGGAGGCTGGCGGCCAGCTCCAGGTTGCTCACGCCCATGTCCTTCAAGCGCGGGATGGAGCCCACCGGATCGTTGGTGTGGAGCGTGGAGAGCACCAGGTGGCCCGTCATGGCCGCGCGCATGGCGATCTCCGCCGTGTCGCGATCCCGGATCTCACCGATGAGGATGATATCGGGATCCTGCCGGAGGATGCTGCGAAGCCCCGCCGCGAAGGTCAAACCCGCCTTCACGTTCACCTGCACCTGCGTGATGAGGGGCAGCTCGTACTCGACGGGATCCTCCACCGTCACGATGCAGCGATCGCTCCCGTTGATGCTGTTGAGGGCGGAATAGAGGGTCGTCGTCTTACCGCTGCCCGTGGGCCCCGTCACGAGGATCACGCCATGGGGCAGGGCCAGGATCTTGGTGAAGCGCTCGTAGATCGCATCCGGCATGCCCAGCTGATCCAGGCCCATCACGAGCTTCGTCTTGTCCAGGAAACGCAGCACCACCTTCTCGCCGTGGTTGTTGGGCAGGAAGGAGGCGCGCACGTCGAAGTGGCGCTTGCCGTAGGTGAACTGGAACTTGCCATCTTGGGGGAGGCGGTTTTCCGCGAGGTTCACCTCCGCGAGGATCTTGAACCGGGCCACGATGGCCGCCTGCACGGCCTTGGGCAGGCTGGGCCCCTGGTGCAGGGTGCCATCCACGCGGTACCGGGTGAGCACCGTGCGGGGCCCGGGTTGCACGTGCAGATCCGTGGCCCGGTCCCGCACGGCCTTGAGCAGGATCTGGTCCACGAGGCGCACCACGGGCAGCTCCGCCTCGGGATCCCGGGAGGTGCCGAGGCTCGCCTGGATGGCCTCCTCGATGAGCTCCTCCAGCGTCTTCCGCTCGCCGTAGGCCTCGTTGATCTTGACGTGGATATCCTCTTCCGCCGCGCCGGACACTTCCACCGGCCGCCGCGTGTAGGCTTCGACCTCGCCCAGGGCCTCGATGTCATAGATGTTGGCCATGGCCAGCGTGAGCACGTCCCCCTCGAGGGAGAGGGGCACCACGTTGAGCCGGCGGGCCATCTCCTCGGGCACGAGCGCCAGCGCAGCCGGAGGGATGTCCAGGTCGCCCAGATCCACGTAGCGGACGCCGCCCTGCTCGGCCAGCACCGCGCTGAGCATCTGCGGCGTTACGAGGCCCAGCTGGGTGATGATCTCGCCCAGCATCACGCCCGTGCGCTTCTGCTCGCGCACCGCCAGCTCCAGCTGCCGCTCCGTGAGCAGGCCCGCGGCCACCAGGCGCTCGCCCAGCAGCTTGCGGGGGGCTCCCTGGCCCGGGGTCGGACTGCTCATAACGTCTGGGACCCGTCCCATCCAAAGAGCGTGGGACGGGTCCTGGGCATGGAAACCTAGTTCACGCGGACGACGATATCGTCCACGGACGTGGTGGTCTTGGTCCAGCCGTTCACCGGAGGATTGGTGAGGCTGTTGACCGCGGAAATGGTCTTGTTCGGGCCCGCGCAGACCACCCAGATGGCGCCGTTGGTGTTCTGTCCATTTTGGTTGTATCCGATGATCAGGTAGCGGGTGCCCCAGGGATCCGTCTTGGCGGCGACATCGGAGCCCAGGTAGGGACCCTTGTAGGCGAACTCCTGGCCCGCATTGGCGGCGGCACCCAGGTTCGGGAGGGCGAACATGACCTGCGCGTTGGCCGGGCTGGCGGCCGTGGAGAACAGGTTCGTGAAGAGGTTGTTGGCGTTGCCCGCGGCCACGCCGACGGGGTAGCTGGTGGCACCGGCCGGGCCCGAGGCCCAGAAGAGGTTGCCGGCGCCGCTGGCCCCGCCGGGCCCGCCACCCACGCTGGGACGGTTGGCGGTGTCCTTCAGCTGGCTGGCGATGGCCGCGGCGATCACCTGGATATCGTTGGCCGCGCGGGCCCGGCGGCTGTCATCGAGGTTCTTCACCACGAGCGGCACCACGATGCCGGAGAGGATGGCCACCACCGCGATGGCGACCGCGGCTTCGATGAGGGTGAAACCCTGTTCTCGGGCGTTCTTCATGGGAGCTCCTGGATGAAGGTTGGAACCTTCGGATTTTAGAGGTATCGGTTGTAAATAAGACTAACTCAACTAGGGGCATTCCAAGGGGTGGATCCTTCACCGCCTTGCCCCGGTGAGGCCTTTGAAGTAGCATCGACAGATCGCTTGCGGGCGTAGTTCAGTGGTAGAACGCAAGCTTCCCAAGCTTGATGTCGAGGGTTCAATCCCCTTCGCCCGCTCCAAAGGAAAGGCCTCCGAGTCGGGGGCCTTTCCTTTAGCTGGCAGGAGCCCGGGGGGACCGGCCCGAGGATCCCGGAGGCCTCAGGACCCCGGCCGCCCCGCCGCCTTGTTCTCCAGCAGGCGCTTGGCCTCGCGCCGCAGCATCTCGGGCACGTTCTTGTCCTTCATGATGAGCTTGATATCGGCTTCCATGAGTCGCTTGAAGTGGGTCATGGCGATGGGGAGCGGGGTCTTGGGATTCATGACGAGGCTCTTGTAGATGGTGTATTTCTTCATCCAATCGCGGTTGGCGGCGATGACGCGGAGCACCTCCTCATTGATGGTGCGCATGTTGGCGATGTAGGCGACCTCGCCCTCGGTGATGCGGCCGTTGCGGATCACGGCCACCTGGATGAGACGGTTGGCCTCGCGGATGAGGATCGTGCGCTCTTCCTTGCCGCCCTTGGTGGCCAGCATGATCTTCTGATTCGTCTTCAAGCGCATGACGCGCTGGGTGAGGCTGAGGCTGATGGGGTTGCCTTCCTCGTCCACGATGGGCTCATCACCCAGGCGGGCACGACGCTCCTCGCCCTCGAAGGGTTCATCCCCTTCGCGGCGATCCGCATCCACGCCCGCGGGCAGCTCCACCTTGGGCATGGGAAGTTCGGCCCAGGCCTTGTCCAGGCGGCCGGCTTCCACGTCGTCGATGACGGCCAGGCGCTCCTGCTTGAGGCTCTCGGGCCCCTGCTTGAGCACGTCGAAGCGGAATTCCTCGATGCGCCGCTTGAGGTTGTAATCGCACTCCGGATGTTCCTCGAGGAGATCGAGGATCTGGGGTCGCTCCAGCCACTTCACCTGGTTGTTCGAGACGATGGGCAGCGCGGGCCCAGGGAGGAAAGGCACGGCCTCTTCGAGAATGCCGGACGTGATCCCCGAGTGGAGCAGCGCCGGATCGAGGAGGGTCATCTCCTTCCGGAATCGAAGGATCAGGCGCAGCGGATCCGGCGGATCGATGGGCCCCAGCAGCACGCCCGCGATGAGCGACTCGGGCATCCCTTCGAAGGTCGCCCGCGCCTTCTCTTGATGGGCGCCTTCGCTCAGTGCCGCATGGCTCAGGGCCTGGAGGAGGTCGAGGGGAGGGACCGGCAGCGCGCCCCCCAGCAGGGCGCTGATCATCGGGTCAGGCAGCTGGTTCGCGAGGAATTTTTGTACGATCGGATGCACGGCTACCCTCACTGCGGAGTCTCTTCAATCTCGGGGGCTCCGCCCGGAGGCAGGGCCTTGGGCTTCGGCTTGATCCAGCGCCCTTCGGCATCGAATCGCCCCTCCCAATCCTCGCCGACCGCCGCCCCGTGGTCGATGGCCTCGCCGGCAACTTCCACCCGCACGACGCCTGCGTTGGAAAGCCGGAGCCGGAAGGCACCCTTCACCCTCAACTTCCAGGGTTCGGACACCCGTAGGGTCCGGGTGAGTTGAAGGCCTCCCTCCCCTTCCAGGATGGCATCCGCCACATCCTGGGCCCGGAGGCTCACGAGCATTCCGGCCTCGGTATGGGGCGCTTCGGGGAGCATATCCCCAAGCACGGGATAGGCCGTTTGAGCGGGAGGCGGCGGTGGAGGCACATAGGTTCCGGGATGTTCCGGCAGCCAGCTGAGGGTGGTCGTGCGTTGCCCCAGGCGCGGGCCGGGCACGACCAGCCACCCGAGGAGCAGAAGGCAGAGGGCGCTCAGCCCCACCACGGCCCACCGTTCCATGCGCTCTTGGGCCGGATCAACGGGGGGCGTCTCCGGCAGGCCTGGCAGGGCTTCGAATGCTTCCACATGGTCGGCGAGGTCCACCCCCAGCCGATCCGCCAGTTGCCGCACCAAGGGGCGCACGCCGCCGGGCGGGAAGGCCTTCCACCGGCCCTCCTCCAGGGCCTGGAGCTGGGAGGGATGGAGGTTCACCTCCTCCGCCAGGTACTCCCGGCTCAACGTCCTGGCCAGCCGGGCTTGCCGCAGCACCTGCCCGAGGTGGGAAGCCCCTCCCGGATCCTCGACGGCGTTCACGGCTTCCAGCCGACGGGAACCTCGGCCACGAGGCGCCCCAACTGATCGCGCCGTTCCGCCCGGGCCAGGCGCCGATCATCCAAGGTGCCCCGATGGGCCATCACATCCTTGAAGGTGGCCTGCAGATCATCCGGGGTCACGAAGTCCCGATTGGAGAGCCAGGCCTCGGCCTGGGCCAACTTCAGCCAATGGCGCAGGGCCCGGGTGGAGCAGAAGGAACCCGACTGTCGCAACCGCAGGGCCACGCGCTCCGCGTAATCCAGGAGGGGGTCGCTCAGGCGCAGCTCACCCACCTGATGCCGCACGAGACGCCATCCCTCCAGGTCCAAGCAGGGGGTGAGGCGATCCAGCCGCTCCGTGCCCGCCTCGCCCCGCAGCACCTTCCGCTCGGCGGCGGGGTCGGCGTAGCCGAGGTGGAGCACGCAGCTGAACCGATCCAGCTGGCTCTCGGGCAACGGGAAGGTGCCGGCATGATCCAAGGGGTTCTGCGTGGCCACGACGAAGAAGGGATCCGGAAGGGGGTGGGTGCTGCGGTCCAGGGTGACCTGGCCTTCCACCATCACCTCCAGCAGGGCGCTTTGGGTCTTGGGGCCGATGCGGTTCAGCTCATCCAGGAGCAGTACATTGCAGAAGACGGGCCCGGGCTGGAAGCGGAAGGCCTGGGCCGTACCATCCCAGAGGTGCACGCCGAGGAGATCGGAAGGGAGCAGATCGTTGGTGCCCTGCACCCGCTGGAAGGTGCCGCCCAGGAGCTGGGCCAGGCCCTTGGCCAGCGTCGTCTTGCCCACGCCGGGCACGTCCTCCAGCAGCAGGTGCCCACCGGCGAGGAGCGTGGCCAGGGCCCGACGAACCTGGACCTCCTTGCCGACCACCACCGACTGGAGCAACTGCAACCCTCCCAGCACGGCCTTGCGGAGGGCCTCCGCCGAACGGTGCTCCAGGGGCTGGACGGGGGGGACGTTCATTCAACCAGTATGGGGCCCGGGGGCTTCTAATGGGATCACTTGGACACGCGCCTAACCTTCGATGGGAATCCCGTGATCGCGGAGCCGCTGCCCGAGCACGCGAACCGTGAGCTCAAGGGCCTCCGCGGCTTTGGGAAGGTCGCCACCGGATCGTTCCAGGGCCCGCCGGAGGAGGCGCTCCTCGGCTTGTCGGAGGATCTCCTTTTCCATCGTTTCCAGGGACCCTTCCCCCGGCCAGCCGAGGATGAGGGGATCCTGCTCCGCGAGGCCGAGATCCCGGAAGCCCCGGATCACGGGCCCCCGATGGAAGCGGGCCGTGCGCAGGGCCAGGGCTTCCAGCTCCCGCAGATTCCCGGGCCAGGGGTGCTCCAACAATTCCCGCTCCGAGGCCCGATCCAGCTGGGGACTGAGGCGGCCCTCGCGCTGGCAGGCCCGCTCGAGGCAGAGCCGGAACAGGGGCAGGATATCCTCCCGCCGTTCCCGCAGCCCGGGCACCCGCAGCTCAAGTACGCCGAAGCGCTCCCGGAGCCGCGCTCCAGGCGCCCCTATGGCCCCAGCCATCCAGCGCAGGCCGGGCTCCTCCATTTGCCGGATGATCGCCTCGCCCGCTTCGACCCCGGCGAGGTCGAGCCCTTGAAGGAAGAGGCTGCCTCCCGCCACCAGCCTCCGCTGGGAATCGGGCACGCCCTCGGGTCCCAACGCCTCTGAAGCCAGGGAGAGGTAGGGAGCCTTGGGATGGCGGAGGACGTGGAGCCGCCGGGCCGCGCGCCCCTTCCCCGCACCCCGGGGTCCCAGGAAGAGCACGGGCACCGTGGCTTCGGAGGCCTTCCGCAGGGCGGCATCCAGCTCCTTCAGGGCGGGGCTCGCCGCCACCCAGGGCTCCTGGGGACTGGGCGGAGGGGCGGAGGCCAGGGCCCGGAGGCGGTCCAGCAGGGCCAGGAAGGCGCCGAGCTCGAAGGGCTTGGGCAGGAAGTCATCGGCCCCGGCCTGCATGGCCTCCACGATGTCCCGGGCCTCCGCGAACGCGCTCATGAGCACCACCCGCAACCCCGGCTGCAGCCGCTTGGCCCGGTGGATCAGCTCCAGCCCGGTGAGCCCCGGCAGGCGGAGATCCGTGGCGAGCAGATCGAAGGGGCCCGCCTCCAGGGCGCGCAGCGCCTCCAGGGGATCCCCCAACGCCACCACCTCGAAGGGCGACCCCACCAGGGCCTGCTCGAGCAGGCGGCGGAAGCTGTCCTTGTCCTCCACCAGCAGCAACCTCAAGTCACCCTCCGCAACCCGCGATGAAGCGGCGGCTCTGGGCCTCCGCCTGCAGCTCGAAAAGGGCCTCGCCGTCCACGAGGCTGAGGTTGTGGGCCTTCACCCACCGGGCGAAGGCGGTCTTCTCCTTGTAGACCCACTCCACGGCCCACTTGAGGGATGGCAGGGCCGCCGAGAGGAGTTCCGGATAGGGCACGGGATCCCCGGGATCCATCCCCAGGCTCGTGGCCTGGATGACCCCCACGGGCTTCAACGTGGCCAGGGTGGAGGCCAGGGGCTGGGCCCGCCGCTTGACCAGCACGGCGGTGAAGCCCATGGCCTCCACCACGTCGCGGCTGGCGTTCGCCACGCCGCCATCGCCGAGGATCAGCACGGGCCCCTTGGGCAGGCCCTTCAGCTTGGCCAGGAGGGCCTCGGTATCCGTGTTCACCCCCTCCCAGGGATCGCCGGGTTGCCGCCGCCAGAGGGTGTTCGTGGGACCCCGGAGCCCAAGGGCCTCGGGAAGGCTCATCTTCAGGGGCGCGGTGATCGAGAGGCCCAACACGGGAAGGGCATCCAGGGCCTCCACCGCCTCTTCGGCCTCGGCGCATTCCAGCGGCAGGTAGACGAGATCCTTCCAGGACCGCTGGAAGCGGGGCGTGTGGTATTCGGGGCTGCGGCTGTGCAGCACGGGCGAGCCGATCACCCCGCAAATGCCGTGGTCCTTGTGGAGCCGCGCCACGCGCCAGCTGCGCAGGGTCGCGAGGGGCAGCTGGCCCGGCGCCGCGGGGGGCCCATCATCCGGGCAGGCGTAGGTGAAGGCGCCGTTCCAGGCCCCCTGCATCACCCGGCTCACCATGCCCTTGGGCCCCATGAGAAAGGCGCTGAGCCGGAGCTCGTGATCGTGGGCCCAGGCCAGGGGCCCCTTGAGGCGCGCATTGTCCCCGAGCCGCTCGGCGTGGCCCACCCACTTCCAGGCATCGCCTTCGGGCAGGGCCTTGAGCCGGGTTTCCAGATCGAAGACCCCCGGCCTCACATGGACGCTGCGGAGCAGGCGGGTATGGGTTCGATGGGCCTCGAACCAGGCGGGCACCGCCAGATCCCACTCCAGGTCGATCCAGGCGGGCCGGGCCTCCGCGGCGCGCTTGAGGTGGGCCATCCGACCGGCCTCGTCGGCGTCCGGCCATCGTCCGCCCTCCGAGGCCCGACGGCAGGTGACCAGGCAGCGCCGCTGCAGCATCTGCACCATTTCCGCGGGATCGCGATCGGGCCAGAGATCCAGGCGCAGCTCGGGCAGCGCGTCGTCACCCAGGCGGCGGCCGTAGGTCAAGCCCTCCTCCGGTTCGGGGTGGGTGAGCGTGACGATGTAGAAGGGCAACGGGGTCATGGGCGGCGGTCCAGGCTGGGCGGGCGTATGGGACACAGCTAACCACAGATGCCCGGCATCGGCCTCATCGGTGTTCGCCAGAAACCTATTCGTGACGGCGGTTCCGGACCTTGGCGGCCTGCCACTGGGCCTCCATCTCATCGAGGGTACGGTGCTCCCAACCTCCGTGGTCCAGGGCATCATCCTCCACGGATTCGAAGCGCTTCCGGAACCGCACCATCTGCTTGCGCAGGGCGGCATCGGGGTCCACGCCCTTGCGGCGGGCCCACTGCACGAGGGAGAAGAGCACGTCGCCGAACTCCGCCTCCACCCGCACGGGATCGCTTTCGGCCTGAAGCTCCGCGACCTCCTCCTTCACCTTGTCGAGCACGCCTTCCAGATCCGGCCACTCGAAGCCCACCTTGGCGCAGCGCTTCCCGATCTCCATGGCCTCATCCAGGGGGGAGAGGTGGGCGGTGCCTTCCAGCAGGCGCTTCTCCGCGGGCAGGCCCTTGGCCTTCCGCTCCCCGGCCTTGATGGCGTCCCAGTTCACGAGCACTTCGTCGGAGCCGGAGACATCCACGTCCGCGAAGAGGTGGGGATGGCGGCGCACCAGCTTCTCCACGATCACGCGCTCCACGTCCGCCAGATCCCAGGCCCCGCGATCCTCGGCCATCTGGGCGTGGAAGACCACCTGCAGCCAGAGGTCCCCCAGTTCTTCCTTGAGATGGGCTTCGGTGGCGGGGTCCCCCGGCTTGTGCGCGGCCAGCGCCTCCAACACCTCCGCCGTCTCCTCGCGGAGGTGCCGCATGAGGCTTTGGTGGTCCTGCTCCAGATCCCAGGGGCAGCCCCGCTCGGGGTGCCGCAGGCGGCTCATGAGGGCGCGGAGTGTGGTGGGGGCCATGCAAAGAAATTAACCGCGAATGACGCGAATGAGCGCGAATGGAGCCGCACTTGGCTTTCCATTCGCGCCCATTCGCGTCATTCGCGGTTCCTACTTCTTGAGGAACCCGCGCTTCCGCATCAGCGCGTCGGTGTTGACGTCGCGGCCGCGGAAGGCGCGGAAGGATTCGCCTTGGTCGCGGGTGTTGCCCACGGCGAGGATCTCCTTCTGGAAGCGGGCGGCGACGTCCTTATCCCAGGGGCCCTTCCCTTCGGTGAAGGCCTCCCACGCGTCGGCGGTGAGGGAATCGCTCCAGAGGTAGGCGTAGTAGCCGGCCTCGTAGCCCCCCACGCCGCCGGAGAAGATGTGCCCGAACTGGGGAATGCGGTGGCGCATCACGATCTCCTCGGGCATGCCGAGTTTGGTGAGCTCGTCCTTCTCGAAGGCGGTGGGATCGATGGTGGCGCCGCCGGCCATGTGCAGCTTCATGTCGATGACGGCGGAGGCGAGGTACTCCATGGTGTGGAAGCCCTCATTGAATTTGCCGGCCCTCTTGATCTTGGCCACCAGCTCCTGGGGCAGGGCCTTTCCCGTCTGGTAGTGCACGGCGAAACGGTTCAGCACCTCGGGCGTGTCGAACCAGTGCTCGTTGATCTGGGAGGGGAACTCCACGAAGTCGCGCGCCGTGTTGGTGCCCGACACGCTGGGGTAGTGGCTGTGGGAGAGCAGGCCGTGCAGCGCGTGGCCGAACTCGTGGAAGAGGGTGCGGGCGTCATCCCAGGAGATGAGCACCGGCGCGCCGGGAGCGCCCTTCACGAAGTTGGAGTTGTTGGAGACGATGGGGGAGACGGGCTTGGCGCCCATCTGCTGCTGAGTGCGGTACTCGTTCATCCAGGCGCCGGAGCGCTTGCCTTCCCGGGCGAAGGGATCGAAGTACCACAGGCCCACGTGCTTGCCCTGGGCGTCCTTGACTTCGTAGACGGTCATATCGGGGTGTTGCACCTCGATGCCCGCCAGCTTGGTGAAGGTGATGCCATAGTTCTGGCCCGCGGCCCAGAACATGCCTTCACGGAGCTTATCCAGCTGCATGTAGGGCATGACCTCGTTGAGATCCAGATCGTACTTGGCCTTGCGCACCTTCTCGGCGTAGTAGCGGTAGTCCCAGGGGGCGATCTTCACGCCCGCCTTCTCCTCGTCGGCCAGGGCCTGCATGGCGGCCACGTCGGCCTTCACCGCGGCGGCGCCGGGCTTCCACACGGCCTCCATGAGGGCGAGGGCCTTTTCCGGGGTACCGGCCATGGCCTGCTCCACGGCCCAGTGGGCGTGGGTCTTGTAACCGAGGAGCTGGGCCCGCTCGAAGCGGAGCTTCAGCATCTCCACCACGATGGCCTTGTTATCGGTCTTGCCGCCGGTGTCGCCGCGGCTGATGAAGGCCCGCCAAACCTGCTCACGAAGGGTCCGGTTCTGCGCGTAGGAAAGGACGGGATCCGCGAAAGAGCGGGTGTTGTTGATCACCCATTTGCCCTTCATTCCGCGCTTTTCTGCGGCACGGGCCGCGGCCGCTTTGAGATCTTCCGAGAGGCCCTTCAGCGCCTCCTCGTTATCCACCATGGTGAACTGATCCGTTTCATCGGCCAGCTGGTTCTGCCCGAACTGGGCGGCAAGGGTGGCCAGGCGTTGGTTGAGGGTGGCCAGCTTCGCCTTCTGCTCCGCGCTGAGCTTGGCGCCGCTGCGCACGAAGTTCACGTGATACAGCCAGGTGAGGCGCTGCTGCTCCTTGGTGAGCTTGGCCTTGGCGGGGCTGTTGTAGACCTCGGCGATGCGCTTGAAAAGGGCCCCGTTCTGGATGATCTCGTCGCCGAAGGCCGCGAGCTTGGGGGCCATCTGCTCCTCGATCTTGGGCATCACGCCCACGTTGAGGGTGGAGGCGTGGACGCCGAAGAGGATGTTCAGGCGATCCAGCTCCGCGCTGGACTTCTCCATGGCCAGGATCGTGTTTTCGAAGGTGGCGGGCTTCGGGTTGGTGGTGATGCGCTTGATCGCGGCACGTTGGGCGTTCATGGCGGCTTCGAAGGCTTCGGGGAACGCCTCGGGCTTCACCACGGACCAAGCGGGCACGCCGCCAAAAGGCCCCTTCCAGGGGGCGATCATGGCGTCGGCGGCGGTCTTGGGCTTCATCGGTTCACCAGCGTGGCCGGGGGTTCCGGCGAGCACAAGGCAGGCGCCGAGCAGGGGGAGGGAAGGATGGGCCATGGGGGGTCCTTTTCGGTTCCGGCGCCCGGGGGTAATCAACCTGCGGGGCTCTAGGGGGCAAAGATCCATTGGACCGGGGAGGAAACAGGCGGGTCAAGGAACGAAGTCGCAACTGGCCTGTCCATCCTGTTGCTTCCCGATTCCGGGTTTCAACCCAGCTTGACCGTGCCCAGGATGCCCTTGGGATCCAGGTGGGCCTTCAAGGCCCGGGCCAGGGCCTTCACCGGCTCCGGGGTGAAGCGATCATAGCTGGCCTGGTTGTGGGGGCCCACGCCGTGCTCGGCGCTGTAGGAGCCGATGAAGCCCTCGACGCACAGGGCATAGATCCGGGGCTGCAGCTCGGCGATGAGCTCCACCGTGGATTTGGCGGCCTCGGACTCCTTCCATACGAGGTTCAGGTGGGTGCCACCGTCGCCCCAGTGGCCGAAATCGCAGGGCCGGATGAAGGGATACTCCGCGGCCAGGAAACGGGCCACCTCTTCGCGAAAAGCGGCCATGCGGCTGCGGGGCACGCTGAGGTCGAAGGCCAGCACTTTGCCCTCGTGGCGCAGGCTCTCGCTGACGTGGTGGCGGATGGCCCAGAGATCCTCGGCCTTGCCCATGAAGACGTCGAGGATGCCTTCTCCCGCGTCGGACTCCAGAAAGGCCCCCAGGGAGCCCTCCAGCAGATCGCCCAGGGCCAGGGCCTCGGCGGGCAAGGTGCTGCTCAGCTCCACCAGGGCCGTGAAGGCCGCAGGGGCGGCGTTGCCGTAGGGGTTGCGCAACGAAGGGTGGTGCGTGAACACCGGCGAGAAGGCGTTGGCGCTGATGACCTCGAAGGCGCTCAGCACGTCGCCCAATTGGGATTCCAGGGCCCGCAATAGGGCCAGCACGGCTTCGCCGTCCTGGGCGGCCACCATGGCGACGGCCTGCTGCTTGGGCCTGGGGACCACCTGCACCACCGCGCCCGTCACCACGGCGAGGGATCCGAAGGTGCCCGCCATGAGCGCGCCCAGATCCAGGCCCGTGTTGTTCTTGCGAAGGCGGTTGAGCGCGTTGACCACGGTGCCATCGGCCAACACCAGCTCCACGCCCAGCAGATTGCGCCGCACGTCGCCGTACTTGAGCAAGCGGGTGCCGCCCGTGTTGGTGACCACCATGCCGCCGATGGAGGGGTCCGCGCCGAGGTCGATGGGGTAGAAGAGACCGTCGGCCTCCAGGGCGGCATTGAGCTGGCTCAGCAGCACGCCGCCATCCACGAGGGCCGTGCGGTCCGTGGCGTCGACCTCCAGTCGCTTGTTCAGCCGCTCCAGGGAGAGCACCAGCATGGCGCCGGAGGCATCGGGATTGGAGGCGCCCACGAGGCCTGTGTTGGCGCCCTGGGCGACCACTTTCACCCCGTGCGCATGGCAAAAGGCCATGACCTTCGAAACCTCCGCCGTGGTGCCGGGGCGGACCACGGCCAGCGCCCTGCCCTGCCCGTAGCGCCAGCCCTTCTCGTACTTCTCGAGGTCGGGGCCTTCGGTCAACAGCGCGTCGGCACCCAGCAGCGTGCGCAGATCATCCAGGAGGGCGAAGGAAGCAGCCATGAAAGCTCCAAAGGAAATCTAACCGCGAATGACGCGAATGGTCGCGAATGAAAAGCCGGGGTCGGCCCTATTCGCGCTCATTCGCGTCATTCGCGGTTCAGACGATGTTTAGCACTCCGCGACGGCCGTCATCTTGAAGATGGCCTGGGCGTTGGAGCTGTCGAAGCGGAGGTCCAGCTGGCCGGGGGCCTGCTCATGGCGGGTGATGAACTCGTGGAAGGAGCCGGGGACGACCTTGGCCTCCAGGTGGCCCGCTTCGGTGACGAAGAGGCGCTCCACCAGGGCGGCGCGGAAGGCGGTCTGGATGACGCGGCCCTCGGATCCCACTTCGAGCTGCTCCTTCATCGGGCGCCCGAGATCTTTCTGGAGCTGGGCCACGGCGGCCACGTCGGCCACGCGATCCGTGGCGTGGTTGAAGGCGTTGCCCTCGGTGGCGATCCAGGCCATTTCCTTGCTCTCGGCGAGCAGGGTCTCGTAGTCCTCGAGGCTGGGTTCCTCATGTTGGCGGTCGAAGCAGGCCAGCAGGTTGGGCAGCAGGCGCACGGCCTGGGTGAGGGGCAGCTCGCCCTCGGCGCCCAGCACCTCCAGCAGGTTCAAGGCCCAGGTGGGCAGCGGGTCCACACTGGTGGAAACCACGTTTTGCACGGCGGCTTGGAAGGCTTCGCTGAAGCGCTCGGGGTGCAGCTCTGAGACGAAGAACTGGGGGATGCCCTCGGGCAGATCCCTGTGGGCGTAGGCGCGGCCCGTCATGCCCAGGCGATCCAGGGGATAGACGCCGGCCACGTCGTAGCCCAGGGGGCGCAGCACGCGGGTGATGGCCTCCTCGCCGGCGGGCATCGCGCCGCAAGGCGCCGCCACGGTGCGCAGGGCGCCGTGATCGAAGGAGAGCTGACGACCCGCCCGCACGGCGTCGCGCACGTAGGCCTGGGCCATGGGGACGCGCTTCATGACGTCCTCCACGAGGAGGAGGTTCAGGGCCATGGCCAGCTCGGCCCGGGTGATCCGGCCGTCGTCCTCGCGCTTCAGCTCCTGGGGCACCGCCACGGCGGTGAGGAGGGCCGTGGCCCGGCGGGTGCCGGCCACGTCTTCCAGCAGGGTCCAAAGGGCCGTCTCATGAATCTGAAGCATGTCGATGATCTCCCGGCAACAAGGCGGCGAATGCCAGTCCTGCCTTGTGCCATGGATCATTTTTCGCCCTGGATGTGACGGGTCACAAACGAATTGTTCGCATGAGTTCATGCTCTATACTCATTAAGTGGCTCGAATCCTCCCCCCCCTGCCCGCCCTTCAGGCCTTCGAGGCCTCGGCCCGGCTGGGCAGCTTCACCCGGGCGGGGCAGGAGCTGAACCTCACCCAGGGGGCCGTGAGCCGGGCCGTGGCCGGGCTGGAGTCGGACCTGGGGATGCCCCTCTTTGATCGGGTGCGCCAGCGCATCCGCCTCACGGCCGCGGGTGAGGCCTACGCGGCCAAGGTGGGCCCCCTGCTCGCCAAACTGGAGGCGGCCACCCTCGAGCTGAAGGCCTCCCGGGGCGAAGGCGGCCTGTTGAACCTGGCCATCTTGCCCACCTTTGGCACCCGCTGGCTCATCCCCCGTCTCTCGGCCTTCACCCATGCCCACCCCGAAGTGCAGGTGGCCTTCCACACGCGTCTCTACCCCTTCGATTTCGAAGCGGAGGAGCTGGACGCGGCCATCCACCTGGGCGAGGGCCACTGGCCCGGGGCCCGGCTGGACTTCCTCTTCGACGAGGAGGGCGTGGTGGTGGCGAACCCTCGACTCGCCTTCGCCCAGCCGCTAGAGGGCCCCGCCTCCCTCGCCAGCCACACCCTCCTCCAGATGGCCACACGGCCCCAGGGCTGGGAGGAGTGGCTCTCCGTTCAGGGGATCACCGGTGTGGACGGCCGCAGGGGGCCGCGATTCGAGAGCCACCTCATGGTCATCCAGGCCGCGAAGGCAGAACTGGGTTTCGCCCTGCTGCCCTCCTTCCTCGTGGAGGAGGAGCTGATGAAGGGGGAGTTGGTGGAGCCGTTTCCAGGCACACGCCTGCGGGGGCTGCGGAGCTACTGGTTCGCGACCCCGGAGCATGCCGCGGAGCGCCCGGCGGTGCGGGCCTTCCGATCTTGGCTGCTGGATGAATCCAAGGCGGGTTGAAACAGGATGAACAGGATGAAAGACGGATGGGGGCCCTGCCTTTCCCATCCTGTTCATCCTGTTCTTCAGGCCCCCCGGATCTCCCCCGCCAGGGCGCTGGCCGCCACGGTGGCGGGGCTGGCGAGCCACATCTGGCCGGGGCCGCTGCGGCCGGGGAAGTTCCGATTGATGGCGCTGATGGTGACTTGGTCGGGGCGCTCGCTGACGCCCGGGCCGGCGTTGATACAGGCGCCGCAGGAGGAGCCGAGGACGGTGGCACCAACGGCGCGGAAGTCGTCCATCCAGCCCATCGCTTCGGCGAATTGCCGAACGGCCTCGCTCCCACACTGGACATAGAACCGCACATGGTCCGGCACGCGGCGGCCCTCGTCCATGGCCTTGCGCACAGCCGCGTGGGCGGCCCGGAGGTCCTCCCGCTTCCCACCGGTGCAGCTGCCGACGTAGGCGAGGTCGATCTTCACGGGGGCCGGAAGCGCGCTCAAGGGCAGGCCGTTGCCGGGATCGCCGGGGCTGGCGAGCATGGGCTCCAGGGCGCCGCAGTCCACGGTGATCGTGTGGGCGTATTCGGCGCCCTCATCGCCGCGCATCCAGGGTTCCAGGGTGATCACGACGTCCCGGCGCTCGCGAACGAAACGCGCAGTCTCCGCATCCGGGGCCACCAGCCCCGTGAAGCCGCCGATCTCCGCGGCCATGTTGGTGAGCGTGGCGCGCTCGTCCGTATCCATGGCCGATACGGCTTCCCCCATGTACTCCACGACGAGACCCAGGGCCCCGCCCTCCCGGATGAAAGGGTCCCTCAGCAGGTGCAGCACCAGGTCCTTGGCGCTGACGCCGGGGCGCAGGCGGCCGTCCAGCTGTACGCGCAGCGTGCCGGGCACGGTGACGCGCACGTCGCCCGTCACCCAGGCGTTGGCGATGTCCGTGGTGCCCACGCCGAAGGCGAGGCAGCCCAGGGCCCCCGCGTGAGGCGTGTGGCTGTCCGTGCCCACTACCACCTGCCCCGGCAGGGCGTAGCGCTCCGCCATGATGGAGTGGCAGATGCCCTCGGAGCCCGAGCCATCGGCCAGCTCGCCATGGAGGCGGATGCCCTGTTCCGCGCAGAAGGATTCCTGCGCGGGCGGGAGGCGATTGGCCACGTCCAGCAGGCCCTGGGCCCGGTGCTCGGCCTTCATGCTGTGATGCAGGAAGGTGAGGTGGTCGCGGAAGGCCAGCACCGAGGCGGGATCCTTCACCCGTGCGCCCGGTCCCAGGGCCTTGTGGAGGAAGCTGGCGGCCATGGGGGTCACGTACTCGTGGCTGAAGCGCCAGTCGGCCTGGACGAAGAGACCATCCCCGGGCGCCACCGTTGAGAGCCCCACCTTTCCCGCCGCCGCGTCCACCACCGCGTGGCGGGCCAGCAGCTTTTCCGCGTAGGTCATGGGGCGCGGAGCGTGGGAAGGCACCGGCACCACCACCTCGCCCTTCAGCCGCGCGGCATTGAAGGCGAAGAGGCCGCCTCGGCGCACGATCTCGGCTGTGATGGGATCCAGGCCCTCGGTGAACGCCGCCATGGGAATGGCCTCTCCAGCCCTGAGGCAATCCAGGAGCCCGAAGTCCGTGCTGGTGAAGAGGCCCAGGTTCTGGCAGTTCTGGCGGTAGATGCGCTCGAAGCTCTCGGCGATCACGAGTCGGATTCCGGCGCACAGCTCCGCGTAGGGGCTCGCTTCGCGGCTGCTGCCCTTGCCACGCCGCTTGCCGGAGACGCTGACAGAAAAACCGCCGGCGCGAACGAGGCCCTCTTGGCAGGGAAAGCGATTGCCCGCCTGCAGGCCCAGGTAGGGGAAGTCGCCCAGCTTTTCGTCGAAGTGGTAGCAGATCCACGCCGGCGTGATCTCGTCGGTGCTGATCTGGTCGCGCAGCTTGCCGGCGGTGGCGAGGGCCAAGTCCTGGCCGTGGAGCTGGCCAGTCAAGAGGTCCGGGTCCTCGGTGAGGAAGAGGACGCGACCGGGGAAGGTGAGGTTGTCGTTCATGTGAAGCCAGGCATTGACGGGGTTAAAAAACAAAACCAGTGATGAACAGTGATGAACGGTGATGGGCACATCGAACAGCCATCACTGTTCATCACTGTTCATCACCGGTTGATCCTTTTCACTCAAAGTCGCCCTTTGGCCTTGGCCTGAATTGCGCGCAAGCTCTGCCCAGAGGCCCTGGCCACCTTCACCGCGTGGTCGTACTCCGGCTGCACCACTGTTGCCCCAGGCCAACGGCCCTCCTTGAGGTCCACGCCCTCCACCGCCGAGGGGCGGAAGCTGCGCTCAGCTTCCAGCCGCTGCAGGGGCCAGCAGCGCAGGCCCAGCGTGGGCAACTCCGAGACGAGGATCTCCGAGAGCGCTTCCAGCTTCGAGGGCTCCAGGATCAGGCCCACCACCCAGCCGCTGCGGCCCTTCTTGAAGGTGGCGGCGGTGACCCAGGCATCCAGGGCCCCGGCTTCCATGAGTCGGGCTTGGGCATGGGCCACCTGCTGGGGCGTGGCGTCATCCACGTTGGTCTCCAGCTGCAGCAGCTCCGCGGCGCCCCCTGGCACGGTGCCCAGTTGCAGGCGCAGCACGTTCGGGGTGGTGGGGAAGTCCCAGCCCCCGGCGGCGAAGGCCGCCCGTTCGGGGATGAAACGCGAAGGCGCCCGCTTGCTGCTGGTCAGGGCCACGGCCAGCGCCGCGCCCGTGGGGGTCGTGAGCTCGCGGTCGAGGGGGGCCACGCCCTCCTTCAGCTCGAAGCCCGTGAGGAGGTAGGTGGTAGCCGGCCCGGGGATCGGATACTGGCCATGGGCCATCTTCCAGGTGCCCTTGCCCGTGGCGATGGGGCCCATGTGGATCTTCGGCTCGCCCAGCTGCACGAAGCCGGCGGCGGCCAGGGCCACGTCGGCGATGCTGTCCTTCACGCCCACCTCGTGGAAATGGACCTGCTCCAGCGGCATGCCGTGGACACGGGCTTCACTCTCGCCGAGCACCCGGAAGGCCTCCCGGGCGTAGGCGGCGGCCTTGGGATCCAGGTGCCGGGCCAAGAGCTCATCCACCTCGCGCCAGGAGAGGCCATGCACATGGTCGTGACCACCCACCTGCACGCGCTTGCGCACGCCCCGCAAGGTGCCCGAGGCGGCGAGGTGGGGCGTCTGCCCCTCGTCGGGTTTCCCACCGATGACGATGGAGGCCTTGGTGGCCTGCACGCCGCAGCGGATCACCGTTTTCACCTCGAGGGCGAGATCGTCGAAGGGCAGTTTCCGCAACACCGCTTGAAGGTCGGCCTCAGGCACCCCCAGGGCCAAAAAGGCCCCCACCCAGAGGTCGCCGGAAAGGCCTGAGAAGGGGTCCACCCAGAGATCAGCCATCCCCCAGCCTACCAAGACCCACTCCCGGCGGCCTCCGGATCAATAGACCGTCAGCGTGCCCGTCATCGACATGCCGCAATGGGAGGAACAGTAGAAGGGCACGGTGCCGACATCCCCCGCGCCGGGGGTCCAGGTCATGCTGAAGCCCACGTTTTGGATTCCCCCGCTGGTGAATTTCGGGGAGGCCGCCGGGGTGCAGGCCGCGCCTTGGTCCAGGCTGTGGCCACTCCCCTTCCAGACGAAGGTGACCATGGTGCCCTGGGCCACGGACAGGGTGTCCGGGGTGAACATGGACCCCCCATTCCCCACCCAGATGGTGTTGGCCGGAGGGGTTCCACCGCCGCCACCCCCGCCATAACCGCCCCCATCGCCGCCACCACCGCCGCTTCCGCCCCCACCGCAAGCACTGAAGGCGCCCGTGAGGGCCGCCAGGGACAGGATCAATGAGGGAAGCCGTCTGGTAGGCATGGACACCTCCTCGGAGTGGACTCCACCTCAAAAGGTCTAGGCCCTCGTGGGCCCGTCCACAGATCCGGTTCGAAATCTCCCACCCCTCCGGTTCCCCGAGGGACCGGCCAGGGGCTCCCGTCCAACGCGAAACGGGCGCCGAAAAGGCGCCCGTTTCGATCGGTATTGGCGGACTTGCTTAGTCCTCGTCCTTCAGCTTCTCGGCCTGGGCATCGAGGTGCGTCATGAGGCGCTGGGCCAGGGCTTCGTCATCGAGGGGCGTGAACATGTCGCCTTCCTTGATCTCGAAGATCTCCAGGGAGAGGCCTTCCTCTTCGGAAAGGGTGCCTTCGCTCTGGGCCTGGACCTCGGAGAGGGGGGCGAGGATGCAGAAGTGGCGCTCTTCGAAGTCCACCTCCTCGAGGATGGCGAACTCTTCCTTTTCGCCGTTCTCGTCCTCGAGCTCCACGACCTCGATTTCGTAGGAATCGTCGTGCTCGTGGTTGCAGTCGGGGCCGTGCTCGTGGCCTTCGTGAGCCATGGGGATCTCCTTGCGCGAAGATCCAGACTAGGGCCAACGGGCCCCCTGGGCCAGGAAAGATTAGGGGCCCTTGCGGGACTTCCAATGAAGTTCCCGTCGTCCCGTTAGGGCCCCTTATGCCGCCCTACCCGCTTGAGGGAAAGAAGGATTTTCCGTGGCGGCGTTGAACGGAATCCTACAAGAGTTTCGCCTCGGCAGGGCCCGTCACCACAGCCTTGATGGGTTTCCGGGTGCCCAGGGACTCCAGGCGGATCCGTTCCCCCAGAGCACCGCTGGTGCGGGCCAGGGCCTCGGTGGTGACCGTGAGGCCCTCCACCTCGGCCGTGAGCTTCACCCGCTCGCCCGCCTGTACGAGGGGGATCACTTCCACGTCGAGCTGGGTCAGGGTGTGGCCCGCGGACATGGGCCCCTTCGTCCGCATGCCCACGGGCAGCTCCAGCAATGCGCCATCCGGTGGGATGCCTTCGAAGGGAACGGCTTCCAGCATGGATTCCTCGATCAGGGTGCGGCGGGCCAGGGGCGCCCGGTTGCGCCAGAGCTGCCCGATCCAGCGGCCTTCCAGATCCACGCGGATCTGACCGGCGCGGCGGCCCTCCATCTGCAGATCCAGCACCACGAAGAAGCGGCCCACGGGATCCCGCTTGCTGAGGTGGGCGGCCAGCACCGTGATCGGCGCGCTGCCCAGCATCGGCGGGAGGGTGGGAGCCTGCACCAGCTTGATCTTCCACTCCCCGGGGAGCTGGGCCGCCACGACCTCGGCGCGGGCCAGGGCGGCTTCCGCCAGCTGGACGGAGCGCGGGTCCTCGCCCGCCCGGAGGCCCAGGCAGGCGAGCAGCAGGAACAAGAGGGCGCGCATGGGGATCACCGCTTGAGGTTGTTCACGAGGCTGAGCATGTCGTCCACGGTCTTGATCGTCTTGCTGTTGGCCTCGTAGGCCCGTTGGCCGACGATCATGTTCACCATCTCCTCGGCGATGTCCACGTTGGAGACTTCCAGGAAGCCCTGGTTGATGCCGCCCAGGCCGTTCTGGCCGGGCACGTCATCGATGGCGTCGCCGCTGGCGAGGGTGGGCATCACCAGGTTGCGGCCGATCTGATTCAGGCCCGCGGGATTGATGAAGTTGCTGATGGTGATCTGGCCGATCTGCTGGGGGGCGGACTGCCCGGGCTGCTGCACGCTCACGGTGCCATCCTGGGCCACGGTGATGCTGGTGGCGTCCTGGGGCACGGTGATCTGGGGATCCAGCGGATAGCCCTGGGAGTTCACCAGGGTGCCGTTCTGATCCTTGGAGAAGGCGCCATCCCGGGTGTAGGCGAAGGTGCCATCGGGCTGGGTGACGCGGAAGAAGCCGTTGCCCTCGATGGCCAGATCGAAGCTGTTGCCCGTCTGCTTCATGTTGCCCGTGGCGTAGGTGCGCACGAGGGCGGAGAGCTTGGAGCCGTGGCCCAGCTGGATGCCCGTGGGGAGCGAGGTGCTGGTGCTGCTGTTGGTGCCCGCAAGGTTCACGGTCTGGTAGAGGAGATCCTGGAACTCGGCGCGGGCCTTCTTGTAGCCCATGGTGTTCACGTTCGCCAGGTTGTTGGAGATGGTGTCCATGTTGAAGGCTTGGACGGTCATGCCCGCGGCGGCGGACCACATTGCACGCATCATTTCGCACCTCCATGGATCGCCACGCTGTTCGCGTGACTCCTGCTCGCCACCGGCTCGCAGAACTGGAGCCTCCCTGTGCGAAACCCCTTCGGGGTCGAATTTTCAATTCGATGGGACTTCGCTTCCTGCTGCGTCCTCATTGGAAACCTCCTGAAGAACGAACGAAATTACGAACGGGCGATGTCGTTGATGGAGCGGGCATCCAGGTCGTTGCTCAGGGTGGAAGCCACCTTCATGCTCATTTCGAAGAGGCGGTTGAGGCGGATCATCTCCACCATGGCGGAGGGCATATCCACCGAGCTCTGCTCCAGCACGCCGCCATGCACGGTGGCCTTGGTCGGAACCTCCTTGGCTCCCGTGGGGTCGAACCTCAGGTTCCCCACCCGGGGCATGGCGCCGGCGTTCTCATAGGCCTTGATATCAAGGGCGCCCAGGGCGGCGCCCGCCTGGGAAATGCCGCCATCGGGAGTCACGCTGACATCCCCCCCCTTGGGATCGACGGCAATCGGCTGGCCGTTCTTGCCCAGCAAGGGGCTGCCATCCATGGCCTGGAGTTGCCCATTGACGCCCATCTGGAAGCGGCCATCCCGGGTGGCGCGGGGACCTTGGGGGGTCCTCACCATGAAGAACCCCTCCCCCTGCAGGGCGAAGTCCAAGCTCCGCGCCGTGGGACGAAGCGTTCCCTGGTCCGTGATCACCCCCGTCTCGCCAAACACCACGCCATCATTCAGCGGACCGCTCAGGGGCAGGCGCCGGCTGCTGCCACCGGCCTTGTTGAACACCGCGAAGAAGGCCCGGTCGGGCTTGTAGCCCACGGTGGCCGAGTTGGCCAGGTTGTTCGCCACCACTTCCATCTGGAAGCTACGAGCCTTCAGGCTGCCTGCGGCGACGTAATAGGCGGGGTCCATCTGGGCATCTCCGGCCGAGTGGGATACCCGGTCGGGGGGTTAAGGGCAGGGGACGTGCCAGGTCAGGCTGGAGGCTGGAAACCCGAGACCGGAGGTTGGGCGCGACCCATGGGGAGTGCCGTTCCGGTGGGTCGGCGTTTCCTCCAGCCTCCGGCCTCCAGTCTCCAGCCCGCTTCAACCGCCCAGGTTGAAGCGGTGCGTGCACTCCACCCAGGCCTCGGATCCGTCCTTGTAGCTCTCCCGCTTCCAGATGGGGACCTTCTGCTTGATCTCGTCCATGATCCAGGCGGCGGCCTGGAAACTCTCCGCGCGGTGGGCGCTGCTGGTGGCCACGACGACCGCAGCCTCGGTGAGGGGTACCACGCCGATGCGGTGGTGAATGGCGCAGCGGGTGAGGCCGAAGCGTTCCAGGGCCTTCTCCCTGAGGAGGGCCAGCTCCTTCTCGGCCATGGGCACGTAGGCCTCGTAGGCGAGCTGGAGCACCGGGCGCCCCTCGTGGTGATCCCGGGCGCGCCCTTCGAAGAGGACGAGGGCGCCGGCGTGGGGATCCTCCATGGCGTTCCGCAGGGCCACGGCATCCAGGGGTGCTTCCATCACACGGATCCAGGGAATCAAACGAGCCTCCGGGGACAGGTTAGCCTGTTAGGTTGCGGAGGAAATGTGAACGCGTTTAAAACCGAGGTGGAGCTCTACGCCGATGGTGCCTGCCTGGGGAATCCCGGGCCCGGCGGCTGGGGCTTCCTCCTACGCATCCAGACGCCCGAAGGCCCCAAGGAAAAGGAGGGGAGCGCCTTCGAGGCGGACACCACCAACAACCGCATGGAGCTCATGGCGGTGATCCGGGGCCTGGAGGCCCTGGCCCGCCCCTGCAAGGTGCACTTGGTCAGCGATAGCCAATACGTGGTGAAGGGGTTGACGGAATGGCTCCCCGGGTGGAAGAGGAAGGGCTGGCGCAAGGCCGATGGCCAGCCGGTGATGAACGCGGACCTCTGGCAGCGCCTCGATGAACTCGCCCGCCACCATGACGTGCGCCCCAAATGGGTGAGGGGGCACAACGGCCATCCCGAGAATGAGCGCGTGGATCGATTGGCCTCGGAAGCCGCCAAAAACGGATGAATCAACTTCCCAATGAAAGGGGCCCCCGATCGGGGGCCCCTTTCATTGGGAAGGGTTCAGCGCCGCTTCGGGAAGCGGAAGTTGATTTCCGTCCAGCCCTTCACGGGTTTGCCATCCCGGGTCGCGGGCTGGTAGGTGCTCTGCTTGGCGGCGTCGATGGCGGCTTCGTCGAACCCATAGCTGCCGGCGACGCCCTCGACCACCTTGACCGTCAGGGCCTGCCCCGACTCGCTCACGAAGATGCGCAGTCGGACGGTGTGGTCTTTGTTGAGTTCCCACTTCTGGGCCATGGCCCGCATGGGGAAGATCGGCGCCACCTGATTGACCAGCGTCGCGGGGACCTCCACGGCCTGAGCCACCGGGTTGGTCTCGGCCTGCGGGACCAGGGGCGCAGGGTTCGAGGGCGCGGGTGCGGGAATGTTCTGGGTCTGCTGGGGCCCGGAGATGCTCGGCGGGGCGACGGGCGGCACGGAAGGAGGGGCCTGCCGGGTGGGCTCCACCACGGCCTGGGCCTTCGCCGCCGCCGCCTGCTGGGCGGCCTGGAGCTGCTTTTGGCGATCCGCGAGTTCCTTGGCCTGGCGTTCCAACTCGGCCTTCTGCAGCTTGCTCTCCTCCAGCTGCTTCTGGACGGCCTCCTTCTCGGTGGCGCTCTTGGCCTGGGAAAGCTGTTCCTGAAGCTTTTGTTCCTTGAGGACTTCAGCCGCCTGTTTGGACTTCAGATCCATGTTGGCCTGTTCCTGCAAAGCTTGCTGGCGTTGCAGATCCGCCAGCTGCTGCTGGAGGGCCGCCAATTCCGAATTCTTGCGGTTGCCGCCCAGGAAGAAGACGGCGCCCAGCACGAGCAGGGCCGCGGCGGCCACTCCGCCGATGATCACGTTCTTCTTGCTCTTCTCCTGCTCCTCCTGGAGCGTGTCGATATGCTCGGCCCGGCCCGCCCCACTGCGCATGGCCTCGCCCACCGCGGTGTAGCCCGTGTAGTTGTCGGACTGCTCGGCCTTCATGGCGGCCGTGTCCTTGTCGTTTTCCTCCCGGAAGAGGGTGTGCATGAAGAACGCGAGGCTGAAGGTGGTGGGGCTGAAGTCGCCGTCGTAAAGCACCCGCTCCAGTTCCTGGTTGAACGTTTCCATGTTGGTGAAGGGCGTCGTGCCCAGCAGCAACCGGCTGAGGAAGCTCTTGATCTCCGGCGGCAGGGGAGCCTCCTCCTGGGCGGCCTTGAGCGTGGCCCGGTTGAGGGCAGCGCCCACGGCATCCAAACCCACGGGCAGCTTCTCGAAGGTGAGGAGCTCGAAGAGGATCGCGCCGATGCCGAAGAGATCCCGGGCCAGGGGCTGATCGCCGCCCTGGAAGTAGGGGCTCAGGATCGTCTGCACCGTGACGGACTTGGGAGCCAGCACGGCCAAGGAGGCGGCGTAGGGGGCGTCGATGAGCTGCGTGGCGCCTTCGAAGCTCACCCAGACGCTGTGGGGGCTGAGCACGCCGTGGGTGAGCCCCTTGCCGTGCATCTGGACCACGGACTGGGCCACGCCCTGGATCACGGAAAGCGCGTGATCCACGCCGAAGGGGATCTGCTCCATGCGCGCCTTCTCGATGAGCTGGGCCAGACTCCGGCCGGGCACGAACTCGCAGGCCACGAGGGGCACCCTGCCCGCCTCGGTGCGGTAGCCCTGCCCATAGGCGCGGGAACCCCCGAGGGATTGGGCCCCCTTCATCACATCCGTGAGCCGGGTGTTGATGCCCGCCTGCACGATCTCATCCGAGAAGGTGCGCACGAGCATGTGCCGCTCGAAGGCCGCGCCCGTGGTGACCACCGCACGGTGGATGCTTCCAAATGGATCCTTGGCCAGCTGGCCAGCCAGCAGGAAGGATCCGGTGCGCGTATAGGTGGCCATGGATGGCTCCAGAGTGATTTAGAAAAGATAAATCAGAAGTCGAGAATTGCCCACGAATCAAGATCCTGGGGGAACCCAGGCATTCCCGCAGCTCCGCCACAGGAGGATCCAAAGGTTAGCAGTGGCATGGATGCCGTTGGAAAAGCTGAGCTGGAGCTGGGCGAAAGGCACCGAAAGGTCATCCCAGGGGCCGAGGGGCCTGCCCTTCTGGAGGTCGAAATGCCCCAGCAGCCGTTGATGTCGCACCAGTTTCCGGTCCTGCCAGGCCGTGAGGCGGGGGGTGGGGTCGGGATCGGCCTTCAAGGACCAGAAGGACTCGGAAGTAACCAGCAGGTTCGGCAGCTTCTGGTCCGCATAGGATTCAAAGTACAGGCGCAGGGGATCGAGGCCCATCCGGCAGGAGGGATCATGCAGGGCCTGGACCATCCGGGCCAGCACCCCGAGATCCCTGGCGATGTCATCGGGGGACCGGCGTTCCTCGCTCATGCGGACCACCGTGCGGAACTGGGCGGCCACCGCCTCGGCCGTGGGCGGTTCATAGGAAGCCACGCCCCGGGCGCCCTCGAGGAAGGCCTCTTGATGGGTGCGCAGGAAGTCCGCCATGGGCCGCGGGATCATGCGCAGGGCCTTCACGGACTGGGTTTCATGCATGCGGGGGGACCACGCGGCCAGGGAGGTCGCGAGGAGGGTCGGAATCAGGAATCGCATCAGGGGCATCAGGCTTCTTGGGATGGGACGGGCGCGTCCAGGGGAATGCCCAGGGCCCGAAGGCGGTGGAGCATCGTGGTGCGGGCCATCCCCAGTCTGCGGGCCGCTTCGCTCTTGTTCCACCCGGAAGTCTGGAGGGCGTCCACGATGAAGCGCTTCTCCAGGTCCAAGAGGAACCCCGGCAGATCCGAGGGAGTCCCCATGGCGGGAAAGCCCACGGCGGGGATGTCCCCGGCCATGGCGGCGGGCAGATCCTGGGCCATCAGGCGGTCGGGATCCGATCCCAGGGCCATGGCCCGCTCGATGGCATTTTCCAGCTCGCGTACGTTGCCCGGCCAGGGGTAGGCCTCCAAGGCCCGCAAGGCGGAAGGTTCCACTTGTTTCACGGGCTGGTTCAGCTCCCGGGCGAACTTCCGGATGAAGTGGGCCACCAGCACGGGGATGTCCTCGGGGTGCTCCTTGATGGCCAACAGCTGGATGGGGATGACGTTCAGGCGGTAGTAAAGATCCTCCCGGAACATCCGCTGCTCGACCTGCCGCACGAGGTTCTCGTTGGTGGCTGCCACCACGCGCAGATCCACCTTCACGGTGCGGGTGGAGCCCAAGGGCGTGTATTCCCGCTCCTGGAGCACCCGCAGCAGCTTCACCTGGAGGCCCAGGGGCATGGTGCCGATCTCGTCCAGGAAGAGGGTGCCGCCCTCGGCCTGGGCCAGGCGGCCCGGCCGATCCGTACGCGCATCGGTGTAGGCGCCCTTCACGTGGCCGAAGAGCTCATCCTCCAGCAGCGTCTCGGGGATGGCCCCGCAGTGGATGGCCACGAAGGGCTTGTGGGCCCGGGGGCTCTGCTGGTGGATGGCGCGGGCCACCAATTCCTTGCCCGTGCCGCTGGGACCGGTGATGAGCACCGTGGAGGGCGAGGGCGCCACCCGCTTGATGAGGGCCATGAGGTTCTGCCACACGGCGCTGCGGCCCACCAGCGAAGGGCCGACACGATCCCCCTCCAACTGGCTCTTGAGGCGCTTGTTCTCCTGGTTCAGCTGGCTCTTCTCGATGGCCCGCAGAAGGGTGTGCTCCAGCTCCTCCACCTGAAAGGGCTTGGGCACGTAGTCATAAATGCCCATGCGCATGGCCTGCAGGGCCGTCTCCACGGAGGTGGTGCCGGACAGGACGACGACCACCGTATCGGGCTGTTTGAGGGCTTCCCGGGCCAATTCGAGACCGTTGAGGTCGGGGAGAATGAGATCCACCACGGCCAAATCGAAGGGCTGCTGCCGGATGAGCTGGGCGCCGCGCAGACCGGATCCGGTCGTTACGATCTCGTGACCGTGCTTTGAGAGGATCCCCTCCACCAGTTCGAGCAGGTTGGGATCGTCATCCACCAGAAGGATGCGGGCGTGGGGCATAGGCTCAGGGTCCCTCAGGGGGAAAGCGCCGTCAAGGAATGGACAGTTTAATCCAATCCTTTGCCAGGGTCGGGCCAGTTCTGGACAATGGGGACACCCACCCTATGGATCGAACCCGCCTCTGGAACCGCGCCAGTGCCCCCTGGGCCTGGGCCCTGGCCTGGGCCCTCGCCGCGGCCTGCACCCTGCCCTGGCTCTTACCGGAAACCTGGACCGGCGCCCTGCCCCGGTGGGTGCCCTGGCTCGGCTGGAGCGCCGTGGCCCTCTCCGCCCCCTTGATCCGCCACCGACGCTGGGCCCTGCTTCCCCTGGCCCTTTTGCTCGCCTGGGGCACCTTGGGTTCCCTGCGGCAGCGCGTCCTCAGCGACCAGACCCTGCCCCAGGGCTGGGTCGAGATGGAGGGCTCCATCAGCGAACCCTGGAGCCGGCAGGGTGATCGGTTGAAGGGACGGCTGCGCTGGGGCGCCACGGAGGTGCTCCTCTCCCTGCCTGGGGACACGGCCCCGCCTCCGGCCCCGGGCACCCCCGTGAGGGTCCGGGCCGAGCTCCTGGCCATGGACCCAGCGCCGGCCTTCCTGGCGGAGCGCCCCCGATGGCGTGCCCTGGACGACACCGCCCCGCGCCGGGCCTTCCTCCCCTCGGGCCTGGTCTTCGAGATCCTGGGCCCTCCGGCCCCCTCACCCGCCCTCCGCCTCCGGACCTGGGCCCGCCGACGCTTCGAGGCCCTGCCCTTGGACCCCCTGGGCCGGGACCTCTGGGGGGCCTTGGCCCTGGGCATTCCCCCGGTGCAGGATGAGACTTTCGCTCCCTTCGCCGAGAGCGGCACCCTCCATGTTCTGGTGGTCTCGGGCCTGCAGGTGAGCCTGATGATGCTCCTGGCAGGCTGGCTGGCCCGCCCCCTCGGCCGCTGGGGCCTCACCCTGGCCGCCCTGGGCGCCGGCCTTGCTTTCGCCATGGTGGTGGGGTTCTCCGCGCCAGTCTGGCGTGGGCTGCTCATGGGTGCCGCCTGGGCCCTGGGAAGGGCCTCGGGTTGGCGGATGGCCCCGGTGCTGGGGCTGCATGGCGCCCTTCTGGCCTGGCTCATGACCCACCCCGCCGCGGGGTGCGACCCGGGTTTCCTCCTGGCCTGGTGGGCCCTCCTGGCGCTGGTGTGGGGCGCGGAACCCGTCGCCGACCTGCTGCAGCCCCTGGCAGGGCCTCTGGCCAAACCCCTCGCCTCCCTCGTGGCGCCCTGGGCGGCGACCCTGCCCCTCCTGGCCATTTTCCACGGGGGCGCTCCCGTGTGGGCGGTGGTGGCCAACGCCTTCATCCTGCCCGCCGTGATGATCCTCACGCCCGTCTGCCTCGCCCTCACGCTCCTGCCTTGGACTGCGGCGGTCTCCTCGATGGGTACCCTGCTCGCGTGGCTTGGCGGCAGCTTCCTGCCCCGGTTCGCAGCCCTGCGCCCCCTGGGCACCAGCCCCCTCTGGCCTTGGCTCCTCCTGATTCTGGGATGGCTGGCGCTGGCCCATGCCCGGGCCCGGTTTCGCCGCACCCGGGCCCTCACGGTGGCCCTCGCGATGGCCACCGCCGGACTGCTCCTCACCCGGGGCACCGGGCGGGCTCCGGAAACCTTCAGCCTCGAAGCCATGGACATCGGCCAGGGGGACGCCTTGCTGGTGCGCCAGCCCGGAGGTGACGCGACCCTCGTCGACACGGGCCCAGGCCCATGGGCCGGGCGGCGCATCGTGCGGACCCTCAGCCGGCGGGGCGTGCGGGAACCGGTGCATCTCGTGCTCACCCACCCCCACGGTGATCACGCCGGAGGCTATGCCACCCTCGGACGCCTTTGGCCCCTCGCCTCCCTGACCCGCCCCACCCTCCGGGGAGTCGAGGATGCCTGGATGCCCTTCGGCGCCATGCCCGGCGCCCTGGAAGCCCAGCGCGGAGCCTCATGGATCCGGGGCGAAGCCACTTTCAGCGTCCGGTGGCCCGCGAAGGCCTTCGACCTGCCCGACGCGAACATGGTGAGCCTCGTGCTCCGCGTGGACTGGCGGGATCGGCAGCTCTGGCTCATGGGCGACGCCCTGGGCATCCAGGAGCGGGATCTGCTGGATATCGGGGATCCCGGCCCAGGCCTCCACCGCATCCTCAAGGCCGGCCATCACGGCAGCCGCAGCAGTTCCGATCCGGATTGGATCCACGCCCTGGCGCCGGAGCAGGTGCTCATCCCAGCCGGGAGGCGGAACCGATTCGGGCATCCCCACCTCGAAACGCTGGAAACGCTCAGGGGCATCCCCACCCATCATGTGGGCGAGGCGCGCGGCATCCTCCTCCACGCGACACCCACGGGATGGCGGATGACCCCTGGCCTATCTCCTCCAGGGAACTGAACACCGCCGGCTACTTGCTGGTGGCCTTCGTCACCGGCTTGGCCACCTTGACCGTCTCCTTCACCGTCGTCTTGGGGTGCTTGATGGCCTCCCCCTTCTTGACGAATTCGCCGGTGACCGCACTCCGAACCCGCGTTGGTTTGGGCATGGAAGCCTCCCCCACAATCAGAACCGGATCCTCCGATTCCCGCTTCCGAGCATGGTTGGCGGGCCAGGCGCGTCAAGCCTTCGAGGCGATCAGCTGAAGACGCCCATGCTTCGCAGGGTTTCGATGAGACGCAGACTCTGCGCCTGGTGGTTGGCCACCCATTGAATTTGGGCGTGGGGGCCCACCTCGTTCACCACCACCAGCGCGGCGCCCACGGGCACCTGGGCCGCGTGGCAGGCGGCGTATACACCCGTGATCTCCAGATGCTCCACGGCGCCCAGCGTCGCCAGCAGGGCGGCCCCTTCCCGGATGCGGGTGATGGCGGGAGGCACCACCACCTCGTGGGGCGGGAAATCCAAGGGCGGCAGGGTGGCGTTCCAATGGGTGCGCTCCACCACGGGGCGGTAGCTCTCGCCGCGCCGCTCCTCCAGGGAACTGGCATGGGCCGCCGCGGCCCAGATGAAGTCACCCACCTTCAACCGATCATCGAAGTGCCCGCAGGTGCCCACGAAGAGCACGCCCTCCGGGCGCAACTCCTCGATGAGGCGGGCCGTGCTCGCCGCGGCCAGCAGCTGCCCCACGCCGGTGCAGGCCACGGACCAGCCCTGGGGCGGAGCTTCCAGGAAGGGCCCGAGCTCCGGAGGAAAGGCGCCAAGGAGCAGCTTCAAGAATCAATCCTCCCGGAAGACGTCGCTGATGAAGGTGAGCCCACCGAGCAGCCCCACGCGCCAGTATCCCCAGGAATGGCCGCCTCCCCGGACTCGCAGGGCATGGGTGACGCCCCGGGCATCCATGAGGCTGTGGAAGGCGAAGGTGCCCTTCAGAAGGGGGTCGTGGTCGCCGCAATCGAGATAGATGCGCGTGGATGGGAAGGCTTCAGCCTTGGCGCTCTCCAGCACCCTGAGGGGGCTGAGGGCCTGCCAATGGGTCGAGATGCGCCCCTCCCCCTTGGCTGCGCCGAAGACCGGGGCGTAGGCCTGGGCCCAGCGCTCCGGGGAGATCGCCGCCACGTCCTCCGGAGCGCGGAGGGAGGGGCTCAGGGCCATGCAGGCCGTGAAGCGATCACTGTGGCGCAGCGCGTAGGACAGCGCGCTGTAGCCGCCCATGGAGATGCCGCCGATGGCCCGGGAGCGCCGGTGGGTGCGCACCCGGAAGCGCTCCTCGATGAAGGGCAGGAACTCCTTGAAGAAATAGTCCTCCCACTTCGAGGCGCCATCCGCGCTGTTCACGAACCAGCTGCTGCCGCCATCGGGCATCACCACGATCATGGGCGTGGCGTGGCGATCCGCGATGGCCCGGTCCAGGGTCTCCGCGATCTCCCCGTTGTGGATCCAGGCGGCGTCGTCATCGCCGAAGCCGTGGAACAGGTACACCACGGGATAGGTGCGCTTGCTCAGCTCGTAGCCCGGAGGCAGGTAGATGGAGTAGCGCATGGCCTTCTTGAAGGTTCCGCTGGGCAGCGAAAGCCCTTCTCGCACCTCCCCCTGGGCCCATGCCAGGGCGCAGACGGAGAACCACATCGCGAAAGTTCGGAGCAGGGAGCGCATGGAACCTCAGCGGGTCAGCTTGCGGTACTTGATGCGGTGGGGCACCAGTTCCTTGAGGCCCAGTACTTCCTTCCGGTACGCCTCGTATTGGCTGTAGTTGCCGTCGAAGAAGGTGACCTTGCTATCGCCTTCGAAGGCCAGGATGTGCGTGGCCAGGCGATCCAGGAACCAGCGGTCGTGGCTCACGATGACGGCGGAGCCGGCGAAGCTCTCGATGGCCTCCTCCAGCGCCCGCATGGTGTTCACGTCGAGGTCGTTGGTGGGTTCGTCGAAGAAGAGGAGGTTGGATTCGCTCTTCAGGGTGAGGGCGAGGTTCAGCCGGTTCTGCTGGCCACCCGAGAGTTCCTTCACCTTCTTCTGCTGGGTGTCGCCGCTGAAACCGAAGCGGGAGAGCCAGGCCCGGGCGTTCACCTGCTTGCCGCCCATCTCGATCTGCTCGTAGCCGCCGGAGATGGCTTCGAACACCGTCTTGTCGGCGTTGAGGCCCTGGCGCAGCTGATCCACGTAGGCCATCTTCACCGTGTCGCCCACGCGGATATCGCCGCCATCGGGGGTCTCCTGGCCCGTGAGCATGCGCACGAGGGTCGTCTTGCCGGCCCCGTTGGCGCCGATGACGCCGAGGATGCCGCCGCGGGGGATGGCGAAGGTGAGGTCGTCGAAGAGCACCTTGTCGCCGAAGGCCTTCGACACGCCCGTGAGCTCCGCCACGAGATCGCCCAGACGGGGACCCGTGGGGATGTAGATCTCAAGCTCCTGCTCCTTCTGGCGGCCCTCTTCACCGGCCAGCTTCTCGTAGTCGTTGATGCGGGCCTTGCTCTTGGTGTGCTGGCCCTTGGGCGACATGCGGATCCACTCCAGCTCCCGCTCGAGGACCTTCTGCCGCTTTTTGTCGCTCTTCTCGTCCTGGGCGAGGCGCTGCTGCTTCTGGTCCAGCCAGCTGGAGTAGTTGCCCTTCCAGGGGATACCCTCGCCGCGATCCAGCTCCAGGATCCACTCGGCCACGTTGTCCAGGAAGAAGCGGTCGTGGGTGATGGCGATGACGGTGCCGTGGTAGTTCTGCAGGTGATGCTCCAGCCAGGCCACGGTCTCGGCGTCCAGGTGGTTGGTGGGCTCGTCCAGCAGGAGGATGTCGGGCTTCTGCAGCAGCAGGCGGCACAGGGCCACGCGGCGGCGTTCGCCGCCGGAGAGCACCTTGATCTGGATATCCCCATCGGGGCAGCGGAGGGCATCCATGGCCTGCTCCAACTGCGTGTCGAGGTCCCAGCAGTCGTGGGCGTCGATCTTCTCCTGCAGCTCGCCCTGGCGGGCCAGCAGCGCGTCCATGTCCGCGTCGGGATCCGCGAACTTGTCGTTGATCTCGTTGTACTCCTTCAGCCACCCCACCTTCTCGGCGGCAGCTTCCTCGACCACTTGGAGCACGGTCTTCTCGGGATCCAGCTGGGGCTCCTGCTCCAGCATCCCCGTGGTGTAGCCCTTGGAAAGCACCGCGTCGCCGTTGAAGTCGCGGTCCGTGCCCGCCATGATGCGCAGCAGCGTGGACTTGCCGGAGCCGTTGAGGCCCAGCACGCCGATCTTGGCGCCGAAGAAATAGCTGAGGGAGATGTCCTTGATGACGGTCTTGCCGTTGTACATCTTGGACACCCGCATCATGGAATAGATGATTTCGGGCTGTTCGCTGGTGGTCTTGGCCATGGATCTTCCGGTGGGCCCCGGGGCGGGGCGAAACCTCCATTTTGCCTGAGATGGGCCGGGGTCCGGTCGGAGAAAGGAAAAAACAAGGCCGGTGATGAACAGTGATGAACGGTGATAAAAGCTCGCAAATCCATCACCGTTCATCACTGTCCATCACCACTAGTGTCCGGCTTATATCCCTAGCAATCACGGGAAACCCAGTGGTGGTACACATTCAAGAGACATAGAAGTTGGTGTCGATTTGAACGGCGGCGTCGATTTTCGGAGTAGTTTTCGGGGAATCCCTCCCTGGAG
>JACPUT010000009.1 GCA_016192145.1 Acidobacteriota bacterium
AGGGACGTAAGGACCCCATCCCCCCAGTTGACGGATAAACTGTTCCCAAGACACCGGTAGCCTCCCCTTTCGTTCTCAGCAAACAAAAGGATCTCAGGCCTTACCGGTGTCCCCTATTTCCACGCCAATTCACGAAGAACCTTTTTTCGCTGGCAGAGCCCGAGCTTTCCGCCCTCTCCAGAATTTCCTCCAGGATGGTCAGCTCGTCGTCGGATAGCCGCGTGAGGTCCATGATTGTGGCTTGGACCTGGACCGGCGAGCCATCCTTCCCCGTGATCTCCTGCCGAGCTGGAGCATCCAGCCCCAAAAGTTTGGATCGACGCTCCATGACCCTCAGCACCCGATCAATGGCGGGGCCTTCGCCATTCATCGCCCGGCCCCAGATCGCGTTATGGAGGTTGTCCAGCCGTTCCAACTCAAGAACGCGGAGATGGTCACTCGCCTCCTGCATGGTCGCCTGAAGCGCGCGTTCCACGGCCCGCTGGGCTCCTGATGGATCCTTATACCCAAGCTGGTGGGCAATCGCCCGATAGGTGTACCCCTCCGCCCTCAATCGCAGCGATTCACCGGCCTTCTCAACGGCAGTGATCCGGCGCTGGTTGGTTTTCCTTCCGCGTGGATTCATGGTTTTGACTCCCCTTGGTTTGCCTGATTCCGGGACACAACCACCTCATCCCGCCTTTCTCACCGACCGCGCCCGTGCCAGCTCCGCCCTGAGCAGAGAGTAGATTCGAACCGAAGTCAGCCCGTACTTGCGCGCCAGATCCACGATCTCCTCCCCAGACTTGTGATCCTCATAGATCCTCCTGTTGCGAAGGCGATCCGTCCTGGGGAAGTAGATGCGCGTCCCCGCGTAGTGGCCCCATAGCCGGGCCACCAGGAGCCTCACCCCCTTCTCCAACGCCTCCCCTTCCAGGCCCGCAGAAGACAGGGCGCTGGCAGTCCAATCCCCCGCCTCTCGAATGAAACGAGGCGTCACCGGATGATCCGACGCGGGCAGGTCCACTTGGATCCCCTGCCAATTCCATTCGATGGTCCCACCCAGCTTGCAAGCGAGTGCTTCCGCATGGGGAACCTGACCTTCCTCCAACCAGTGGCGGAGATTCTCCACCAGCTCCAGGGCCTCATCCGAACTCCCCGAGGCTGCCAGATCGATCCTCCCCGCCACAGGCGAGGCAGGGAGCCGGGTGGAATTCACGGCCATCATAGTCCCCTTTCGATGCGGCGATCGGGCAAGTGGACCGGCATCTCGATGGCTGGCGCCATGCCTATGAGGCGGCTTACGATGCGCGCCTGATAGCGGTCGGTAAGTTGGATCGGATCCAGGTTTGAAGTCCACAGGGTGGCCCGGTGGGCATCGTGACGGGTGTCCAGGACGGGGGTGAGCACTTCCGTGATGGCCCAATCCGACCCCGGAGGCACCTTCGGCGCCTGCTCGGAGCCCAGGTCGTCAATGACCAGCAGCGGCGCCCGGCACAACTCTTCCAAGGCATCCTCGAAGGCCGGGCCACCTTGGCGAACCAGGCCCCGAAGTCGGGCGAGGGTTCGCTGCCACGGCGCCCAAGTGGGAACCCATGGACCCACGAGAGCCCCATTCAATTCCAGTGCCCGGAGCCCCGCCCCCATGGTCCAGGCCTTCACGATGGCCACAACCCCGTAGGTCTTTCCGCGGCCCGTGCGGCCGTAGAGTCCCATCCCTCCCCTTGGTCGGCTGATCGGGCCCTCCATGAGGGCATCCAGGCGCGGACGAATGCGACGGAGTAGCTCCTCATCAAGCTCCCGGAGGTCTGCCTTGAGAAATTCCTCAGGAATGCCGATGGCCGCGAGGCGTCGGCGTACCTCTCCAGGTAGTTCCTCCATCCGCGCCTGAGACCGGGCCTGCAACAACTCACACGAGCTACCCACGCCCCACCTCCGCTCCCTGACGCTCCATTTGGGCGCGCAGTACGGTCTTGAGGTCCTCGTTGGACTCTCCCAATGGTCCCCCCCGCCTCGCGCCCCCTTGAGCACTTCCGTTCCAGGCGCGAGCCTGTTCCACAAGGCTCAGAACCTTCCCAGGCTTGAGCATGAATTCCAGGTGAGCTCGAAAGGTCCCGCCATCTCCTAGGGTCTTCTCCCCGCGGGCCCAACCCAAGGCTGGACTCTGCTCTAGGGCGAGACAAGCCTCTCGGAATAGGTCCGCCCATCCTTCCTCCCTCAAGCGCGCTCGAAGGGAACCCTTTCGCTTGCCATCCAGCTTTAGGGCCCGGGGCAGACCCACCTTCCGGGCCGCCTCATTCCATCGCTCCAATAACTCGGATTCGACCGAGGAAAGAGGGCCCTCGGCCCCATTCCCCGAAGGGGAAGTGGGTGTCTGGTGCTGGTGGTACTCCTTTATAGCGTCCCGCCCCGCACTCACACTGCTCTCGGCGTGGTCTCTCTCTGTTCCCGTCTGAGTCTTCTCATCCTGGTTTTTCAAGGAAGCGTGCTCCCGTCGTGGTCCACGGCTGGCCCCGGCGTGGTCCCGATCCGTTCCCGCCGATTCCGGGACGCGGAGGACCATGTGGAGGATCTCTGATCCAACCCGGTAGGTCTCGAAGGCCCCTCGCTGGCGGGCGGCTGTTCCCAAAGGTCGGAGCACACCCTGGGCGGCGAGTCCCTGCACCCACCGATGGGCCGCGCTCCGGCTCCAGCCCATGGCATCAGCCAACTGATCGAGCCCGAATCTTGCCTGCCCCGGCTCCAGGGAACCGTCGGGACCCCACTGGGTTTTCAGGGCGATCCAGAAAAGTCCCGCCGCTCTCGGGGCGGGACGCCCAGGGCCAAAGCCTCGAAGGGTCTCTTCCAATCGCGTTCGCGGCGCCGCCAGCCAAGGCTCTCGCCGGCCGGTGGCCAGCTCCGATGTCTTCAGCTGCACCCTCACCTCCCGCGCGTGCTGGCGGCCTGAAGGTGGCGGGCAGCTCCTTCCACAAAGGTGACGACTTGCGGGACGCACTGCCCCAGCGCATCATGTCGGGGCGGGTTCTGCCCGCACCTCCTTCCGGGGGTTTCCAGGCCCCGCCCCCGCGGGGCCTTCCTCTGTGTGGGCTCCATTTCAGGCCCCCACGGACAAGCCGGGAAGGCGGTCGGCTTCGGCGGTGCTTTGAACCTCGCGGGCCTTCAGCCATCCGTTGAGGGACTCCAGGGCGTAGAGCACCTTGCGGGGTGACACCCGGATCCACCTGGGTCCGACGCCGCGGCGGCGCCAATCCTCCAAAGTGCGTTTTGCGATTCCGGTTCGTACCGATACCTGGGCCTGGCTCAGGTAGACGGGGCCGGATTCGGCCGGTCCAACGGGGTTGAGGTGAGGTTTCATGGGCCCTCCGTGTTGGTTGACCCACGCCCGGTGACGTAGACTGAGCGCGGGTTGCGGGCTTACGCCCGCCCTGTTGCCCAGGTCCGTGCGTGCTGTAGGAGGCGATGCGCGGATCTGGGTTCTTTGTTGCGCCCCTGCGGGGCATGGCAGGAGTATGCGACGGTCCGATCTAAACACAAACCATTATTAGCATTGGTACTTAGTACCAATGCGCCACGCATCAACTCTTGTTCGATTACCGGAGAAACTGATGCGCCACGCATCAACAGGGCCAGGACGGCGCCACGCCCCTCCGGCTCAATCGCTCCCAGTCCGCTGCCCCTTCAACTTCTCCGCAAGGGCGGCCCCTACGCGCTCCGAAGCCGCTTTCACCGGCCCCTCGAACAGGTGGGCGTAGCGTTAGGTCGTGCGCTTGTCCTTGTGGCCCAGCAGCTCCCCGACGAATTCCAAGGACTCCCCCGCGTTCGCGCCGACGCTGGCGTGCAGGTGCCGCAGCCCGTGAATCCAGATGTGGGCCTTCATCCCCTTGGCCTCGGCGGTCTTCCGCACTCGGGCAATGGCCCGCTTCAGTGCGGTGATGGCTGACTCCTCCGAGTCGTAGGGGAACACCAGCGGGTTCCCGAGCTGGCGCGGCACCCGCTTCAGTACATCCAGGGCGAGGGCGTTCAAGGGGATCACCTTCTTCCCGGACTTGCGGGCAGTCTTGTGCTCCGACTTCACGATGACTCCCCGCGCCATGTCCAGCTCATCCCAACGCAACCCCACGATTTCCCCGCGTCGGGCCCCCGTGGCGAGGATCAGGCGCAGCATCTGGACTGGCACGGCTCCGCATGCGGGATTGGCCTCCTCCTCATCCAGCGCCAGGCCCAAGATCTCCAGCTCCTCGTCCGTCAGCTCAAGGGTCCGCGGTTCCTCGTAGAACTTCTTCACCAGCTTGACGGGGTTGGAATTCAGTGGCCGGTAGCCCGCTTCCTCGGCCCAGTTGAGCAAGCGGCTGATGACCCGCAGGCATTGATTAGCCTTGGAGGGAGTGTCTCGCATCCCGTGATGGAGGCGGCGCAGATCCTCCACCCCCAGCCCGTGAATCTTGAGCGTCCCCAGCGCGGGGAGAATGGCCTTCTCCAGATCCCAACGGTAGGTGGATAGGGTCTTCGGCTTCAGCTTCGAGCCTTCCTGTTCCAGAAATTCAGTGGCGGCCTTCTTCACGGTGGGGGCCTCCCTCCAGGCCCGGCGAACGGCGGCGGGATCCTCTCCCGAAGCGATCCCACCGCGCTTCTCGATGGCGAGGGCGCGGGCCTGCTCCACCGTGAGGTCTGCCCCGAAGCGCCCCAGCTTTACTTCCACTTGGCGCCCTGCAACCAGGGCCTTCAGAAAGAACGTCTTGGCCCCGGAGGGGTACACCCACACTCCGAAACCCGGAATGTCCCGGTCGAAGACGCGGTAGCGGCCTTCCTCTGAACGAAGGGCATCCACTTCGCGCTTGGTGAGTTTGACGTTGCTTCGTCGCATGAAAGGCCCCCGCCTTGGTCAGAAGGTCATGCTACCTCCACAACAGATCCACAACGAAGGGCAGGAATTGGCGGGGCACCCCGGGGGATCCCTGAGGCCCATCCCCAGGTTTTTCAGGGGTTCACGGTAGTCGCCAGGAATCCGAGGACCCGGAGGCATTGTATTTGGGAGCAGAGGGTCGTAGGTTCGAATCCTATCGCCCCGACCACAAAAGGGAGGCCATGCGGCCTCCCTTTTGTGAGTCGGTGGGGCGATCGGATTCGAACCTACGAGTGGGATCGCGGAGACAGCGCGGGGGCCTGTCGGGAGCGAGACCGGCGAACGGCGCAGCCGGACGCAGTTCGAATCCTGATCGAGCATGGCGAACCCGATGCGGGTCGTTCGGGACCCTGCGAGGCAGGGTTCCGAACGGGGCCCCCGCACGGGTGAGCATAGCGTCGGGCTGGGTCGCCCTCCCCAAGCCGCGCGACGCAACCCCACGCCATCCCTTATCCTTAAGTCGGGCACCCATAGCTCAGGTGGATAGAGCACGAGCCTTCTAAGCTCGCGGTCACTGGTTCGAGTCCAGTTGGGTGCACCAAATTCCCCCCCACCCGCTCCCATCCCCGAAAAAGCCCCCTTCACGGGGGCCTCGGAATCTGGGGCGGCTGATGGGACTCGAACCCACGACAACTGGAATCACAATCCAGTGCTCTAACCAACTGAACTACAGCCGCCGTTGGACTGGTCAGTCTACCCTGGAATTCGCGCTCCGGCCAAGGTGAAACCTTTGGCATGATGGCTCCACGAAACCCTTAGTAGCCGGTTCCGGCTTTGCGTGAGGCATCCATGGCAGTTCCCCAGAAAACCCTGAAGCAGATCCTCGGCCTTTCCGCCTTCGCCGCCGCTTGCCTGGCGGTGGGGATGGGCCTCTCCCATGCCTGGGTGGTGCAGGCCCAGGAGGAGCAACCCGTGACCGTGGAGACCAAGGGAGGCTTCAACCTGCCCCCCATCGCGGACGTGGCGGAGAAGCTGAACCCCACCGTCGTCTACATCACCAACAAGAGCTTCGTGAAGAACCCCCACGGCAGGGGCATCGGGCCCGATGGGGACCCCTTCTTCGACTTCTTCTTCGGCCCCGGTGGCCGCCAGCGCCAGCCCCGGGGCGGGGATGAGGACGAGGGCCAGATGGTGGGCAGTTCCGGCTCGGGCGTGGTCATCAGCGCGGATGGCGAGATCCTCACCAACGCCCACGTCATCGAGGGCTGGCGGGGCGCCAAGGATCCCACCCTCTCGGTGAAGATGTCCGATGGCAAGGAGTACACCGCCAAGGTGCTGGGCAGGGACAAGGACCTGGACATCGCCCTCCTGAAGATCGAGGCGAGCCATCTGGTCCATGCCAAGCTCGGCGAAAGCGCCAATCTCCGCGTGGGCGAGTGGGTGGTGGCCATCGGCAATCCCCTGGGCCTCTCCCACACCGTCACCCAGGGCATCATCAGCGCCAAGGGCCGCTCCAACGCCGAACTGGGGGGAGGCAGCCCCGTGCAGTCCTTCCTTCAGACGGACGCCGCCATCAACCGGGGCAACTCCGGCGGCCCCCTGCTCAATCTGAAGGGCGAGGTCATCGGCATCAACACCGCCATCCGGGCCGACGGTCAGAACATCGGCTTCGCCGTGCCCGTGGACAGCGTCAAGCGGATCCTCCCCGACCTCAAGACCGGCCGCCCCGTGAGCCGCGGCGCCCTGGGGCTCCAACCCCAGGAGTTGAACAAGGAGTTCCAGGAGGCCCTGGGCGCCAAGGAAGGCGTCGTGGTCGGCGACCTCACCAAGGGGCTGCCCGCCGAAAAGGCCGGCGTCCAACAGCTGGACGTGATCACCGCCGTGGATGGCACTCCCGTGAAGAGCCCCGAGGACCTCATCTCCCAGATCAGCGCCCGCCGGGCCGGGGACACCGTCAAGCTCGCCCTCCTGCGCAACGGCAAGGCCATGGTCATCGGGGTCACCCTGGCCGATCGCAAAGCCCTGGCCCCCAGGCCCGAGGGCGAGGAGGATGGCGATCAGCCCCGGGAGGGCAACGAATCCGGGGATTCCCTGGATCTGATGAAGGCCTACGGGTTCAAGGCCGAAGCCATCACCCCGGGCACCCGGGCCCTCTATCAGCTGGGCGAGGATCGGGTCGGCGTGGTGGTCACCAAGGTGGACCCCCGTTCCGTAGCCGCCGAGCGGAACCTCCAGCCGGGCCTCGTGATCCAGAAGGTGGGCACCACGCCGGTGAAAAACCTCGCGGAATTCAACGCGGCCGTGAAGAAAGTCTCCGGCAAACCCCTCATCATCTACGTGGCTCCACCCCGGGGCGACCAGCGGTTGACGCTGGCCATTCCTCCGCGGTAGCGGGTCGTCTGGATCTTTAAGCCCCGCCCATGCGGGGCTTTTCGTTTATTGACTGGTCATTTCCGATAAACTTACCGACCTGTACCAAGGACACTCTCATGGGCCAGCGCCTCCTCATCGTGGATTCCGACCGGGCCTTCCTCCAAGAGCAGCGGGTGACCCTTGAATCGGCCTACGAGGTGGAGGTGAACTCCACCGTGGAAGGCGTGGTCGAGCGGCTCGAAAGCGGCCATTTCGCCGCCGCCCTCATCGCCGTGGAAGTGGACGAGAACCGGGGCTACGGCCTCTGCTCCACCATCCGCAAGCACGTGGCCCTCAAGGACGTGAGGATCGCCCTCATCAGCTCCAAGGCCACCGAGGATGAGTACAAGCGCCACCAGAGCCTCAAGGGCCGCGCGGACCTCTACCTCCACAAACCCATCGCCCCCAGCGCCCTCGTGGCCTCCCTCGGCGCGCTGGTGCCCCCCCGCCCCGTGGATCCCCACAACCCCCTGGGGGATCTGGCGGATGACGGGCCCGACTTCCTGGATGAGCTCAAGAACCTGGAAGTGGATGAACTCTTCGCGGATACCGCCCTGGCGCCGGATCCGCTGCCTCTCCCGGCCCTGCCCAAGCCGGCCCCGATGGCGGAGGCCCCTTCCCCCCTGGCCACCCAGCGCCTGTCGCCCATCCACCTCAACCCCATCTCCACCGCCCCGCCCCGCACGAACACGAGCGACTTGCTCCAGGCCCAGCTGGATGGCATGCATGAAAAGGTGAGGGCCCAGGAAGCCGAGCTCCAGGCCAAGGACGAACACCTGGCCCGCCTCCACGAGGAACTGCGCCACCTCCAGCACGATCGCGAGAGCATCACCGTGAACCTGGAAGCGCTGGAGCGCCAGAAGGACGCCGCCAGCCGCCTGGAGGCCCAGCTGGCCGAGGCCCAGGCCCAGGCCCGCCGACTCGAGGAGATGGCGGGGAACGAAGAGACCCTTAAGGCCCAGTTGCTCGCCAGCCTGGAGGAGAAGCAGGAGCACCTCCTTCAGATCGAGGACCTCGGCAAGCAGGTGGCCGAGAAGACCCAGCGCCTCGTCGAAATCCTCAAGGAACGCGACCGTTGGCAGGCGCAGGTGCTGGAGCTGGAGCCCTTCAAGGCCCAGGCCGAGAGCGCCCTCCGGGAGCTGCGCGATTGGCGGGAACGCGCCCAGGGCGCCGAGACCCGCCTTCAGACCATGGAAGAGATGCTTCAGCGGCTGCCCGTCGTCGAAAGGGAACTGGCCCTCCGCTCCGGCGAGCTGGAGAAGGCCAAGGCCGAGGCCCGCTCCATGCAGGAATCCATGGAGGGACTCGCCGCCCGCCATCAGGAACTGGAAACGCGAAGCCAGGCCCAGACCACCGAACTCCACTCCCTCCAAGGAGAGCTGGGCACCGCCCGCCAGGAGATGGCCGGCCTCGAAGCCACGCTGAAGGGCCAGGGCCTGCAGATGGCCCAGCTCCAGAACCGGATCCAGGAAGCGGAGGCCGTCACCGCCGGTGCCCGCACCGAAGCGGACTCGGCCAAGGCCAAGCTCGAGGAAGCGCAGGCCGAGCTGGCCACCAAGGCCGAGAACCTCGAGAAGATGGGCAACGAGATCTTCGCCATCAGCGCCCAACGCAACGAGCTCCAGGCCCGCCTCGAGGACAGCGAGCACGCCCGCGAGCAGGAGCGCATGGAGATCATGCAGGGCCTGGACGCCAAGGAGTCGGAACTCCAGCGCGCCACCTCGGATCTGGCCCACGCCCAGCGCGAGGGCCAGGAGCTGCAGGGCCAGCTCGCCGAGCGCGGGGACCGCCTCCAACACCTCTCCGCCCTGCTCGAGGAACTCGCCGAGAAACTCCGCAAGGGCGCGGACTTGGCTCGGGGCTGATGGTCCCCTTCCTCCTTTCCCTGGCGGTCCTCGGCCTCTCCGCCTTCTTCGTACTTGCCGAATTCGCCGTGGTGCGCGTGCGCCCCACCCAGCTGGAACCCTTCCTCGGCGAGGATCCCCGGGCCCGGTTGGCCCTGGCCGTCCAGAAGGAGCTGGGGCGGCACCTCTCGGGGCTGCTCATGGGCATCACCGTGTGCGCCATCGCCTTCGGCGCGATCGCCGAAGAGCCCGTGGCCCATGCGCTTCGCGGTCACCTGCCCTTCGTCCCGCCGAGGGTGGCAAGCCCCCTCGCCACCGGCATCGCCCTCTTCGCCATGACCACCCTCCACGTGGTGCTCACGGAACTGGTGCCCCGGGGAGTGGCCATCCGGAGCGCCACCACCTGGGCCCTGCGCACGGCGGGGCCGCTCCTGTTCTGGTCGCGCGCGACCCATCCCTTCACCTGGGCCCTCATCCGCCTGGGCCGGGGCGTCGAACGGCTCATGGGGCTGCCCCCGGAGGAGCCCCATGGCGCCGAAATGCTGCCCAGCGAAGCCGAATTCCAGAAGCTCCTGGAGCAGAGCCAGGCCCAGGGCAAGCTGAGCCTGGATCGCAAGGAACTCATCGAAAACCTCTTCGAGTTCAGCAAGCGCACGGTGAAGGAGATCGCCGTCCCCCGCCAACTCGTGGTGACCTTCGAAGCCTCGGACCCTTTGGAGGAGAACCTCGAAAGGGCGCGCCGCACCCCCCACACCCGCATCCCCCTCGTGGAGGGCGATCTCGACCACGTGGTGGGCGTCGTCCACCTCAAGGAACTGCTCTGGGCCCTCCAGGATGGGCAGCAGGTGAATCTGAAGGACTTCGCGAGGCCCGCCTACTTCGTGCCGGAGATGAAGCCCATCCAAGGCCTCATGCTGGAGTTCCAGCAGCAGAAGCAGCACGTGGCCCTCGTGGTGAACGAACACGGCGGCGTGGATGGCCTCGTCACCTTGGAGGACGTGCTCGAGGAGCTGGTGGGCGAAATCCAGGATGAGTTCGACCGCGAAGCCATCCAGCTGCGCAAGACCCGCGGCGGCGGGTGGGTGGCCCAGGGCACCGTCACGCTGGAACAGCTGGCCGACCACCTGCAGCTCAACCTCGAGGTGGCGGAGGGCAGCATCTCCCTCGGCGGCTATTTCCAGGAGCGCCTGGGCCGCATCCTGCAAGTCGGCGACGAGCTGCGCATCGATGGCTGGCGCATCCGCGTGCTGGCCATGCGGGGGTTCGCTCCGGCCCGGTTCCTGCTGAAGCCCGTCCCCCACGATGAGTGAGCTGGACGCCTTCCTGCTCGCCGCGGGGCTCGGCACCCGCATGGGCCCCCTCAGCCAGGTGCTGCCCAAGCCCGCCTGGCCGCTGGGGGGGCGCAGCCTGCTGCAGTGGAGCGCCGACGGCCTTCGCGCCGCCGGTTTCACACGGCTCGCCTGCAACGCGCACCTGCACCCCGAGCGCCTGGCCGAGGCCGCCCCGGGCCTCGAGATCTGCCCCGAGCCCACGCTCCTGGGATCGGCCGGGGGCCTCCACCATGCCCGGGGGAGGGTCGGCGAAGCCCTCCTGGTGTGGAACGCCGACGCGCTGGGGGAAGTGCCCTGGAGCCACCTCCGCGACGCGCACCTGCGCGCGGGCGCCCAGCTCACCTGGCTCCTCGTCCCCCACCCCGGCGGGGCCTGGAATCCCGTGTTCACCGACGCGGCGGGCCGCGTGCTGCCCCTCGGCACCACCGGCCCCAAAGGCCCCTTTCACTTCACGGGAGCCTCGGTCTGGAGCCCCGGGGCTCTGGAGCTCCTGCCGCCGGGGCCCAGCGAGGTCCGGGATCTGCTGCCTCGGCTGACCGCCCATCACGCCCTCGTGGTGGAGCCCTTCCCCTGGCGGGAGGTGGGCACCCCCGACCAGCTCATCGAGGCCGCCGCCGCCCTCGCCCCGGCGGCCGAAGGACGGGTTCCCGGCTGCTACGTGCACCCCGGCGCCCGGCCCGCCGGCAAGCTCCGCCGCTGCGTCCTGGGCCCCGGTGCCGACCCGCACCCCGCCTTCGAGGATGCGGACGCCTTCTGGTTCGGGGAGGCGGGGCGGCAGGTTCGGCTGGCACTCACCTAAATCCGGCCCAGGATGGAGGGATGGACGTCCCTTCCGTCTTGAGCCCCGGCATCCAGCGCCCCGGCGCCCAGGGGCGCTCCGCCCCGGACGAGGCCCGCATCCAGAAGCTCCAGGCCCGGGATCGGGAGGTGAGGGCGCACGAACAGGCCCACCTCGCCGCCGCCGGGGGCCTCGCCCGGGGCGGCGCCGCCTACACCTACGAAAAGGGCCCCGATGGCAGGCTCTATGCCACCGGCGGCGAGGTGGGCCTCGACACCAGCCCCATCCCGAACAACCCCGGCGCCACCCTCGCCAAGGCCCGCCAGATCCAGGCCGCCGCCACCGCGCCGGCTGACCCCAGCCCCCAGGATCGGGCCGTGGCGGCGGCGGCCGCCCGGATGGCCGCCGCCGCCAGCCGGGACCTGGCTAAGCAGGCCGACGGCTCCGAGGGTGCCTCCCGATTGGATCTCGTCGGCTGATCCGCTGCCCAGCCGCTTCGCCTTGTGCCAGGATGGGCACTGAATGACCACCCGCCGCCCCCGAACCGTCCGCGTGCCCGATCCGATCGCCCCCCTCTTCCTGAAGGCGGAGGAAGTGGTCTCCGGCTACTTCGCCTCCCTGATCAACCGCCCCGAGGATGGGCATCTGGAGATCGCCGGGCAACGCTACCTGCTCGTCCGGGCCGGTTCCCTCTCCGTGGAGTTCTTCGATCTGGTGGCGGAACTCTACGGTCCCGGCCGGGAGGAGGAAGCCGAGGCCTTCGCCCGCAACCTGCTCTTCGATCTGGCCCATGCCATGGGCCGCTCCGACGCCAAAGCCTTCCAGGCCAAGATGGGCCTCACGGATCCCCTGGCCAAGTTGAGCGCGGGCCCCGTGCACTTCGCCCACGCGGGCTGGGCCACGGTGGACATCCACCCGGATAGCCAGCCCAGCCCCGACGACTCCTTCTTCCTCCACTACGACCATCCCGCCAGCTTCGAGGCGCAGGCCTGGCTCGATTCGGGGCGCACACGCCAGCGCCCCGCCTGCATCATGAACTCCGGCTACAGCAGCGGCTGGTGCCAGGAGAGCTTCGGCCTGCCCCTCGTGGCCACGGAGCTGTTCTGCCGGGCCAAGGGTGATTCCTGCTGCCGCTTCATCATGGCCCCCCCCGCCCAGATGGAAAGCCGGCTCCGGAATTACGAGGGATTCAATGGCGCGCTCCTGCCCACGGGCGTGGAGATCCCCGACTTCTTCGCCCGCAAGCGCCTGGAGGAGGAACTCCGCCGCAGCCGCGACGAACTCGAGGCCCGCGTGGAAGAGCGCACCCGCGAATTGGCCGTGGCCCACGAGCGCATGCGCAAGACGCAGAAGCTGGAAGCCCTGGGCCGGTTGGCCGGGGGCGTCTCGCACGACTTCAACAACCTGCTCACGGCCATGCTCGGCTACGCGGAGTTGGCCCAGGGCCAATTCGCCGATGGCGGCAGCCCCGAAAGCAGCCTCGCCCAGCTGAAGGCCACGGCGCTCCGGGCGGCGGGGCTCACGCGTCAGCTGCTGGCCTTCAGCCGGCGGCAGGTGCTGCGCACGGAGGTGCTGGATCTCACCTCCGTGGTGCTCGGCATGGCCGAGATGCTGCGGCCCGTGCTGGGCGAGCAGGTCACCCTCGAGCTGGAACTGGATCCCTCCGCGGGCTTCCTCGAAGCGGATCCGGCCCAGCTGGAGCAGGTGATCCTCAACCTCGCCCTCAATGCCCGGGATGCCATGGCCCGGGATGGGGTCCTCCACCTGGCCACCCGCCGGGTGAAGCACGAGGGCACTTCCTGGGTCGAGCTGGAAGTCCGCGACAACGGGCAGGGCATGGATGAGGAGGTGCTCTCGCACCTCTACGAGCCCTTCTTCACCACGAAGCCCCTGGGTGAAGGCACGGGGCTGGGCCTCGCCACCGTCTACGGCATCGTGGAGCAGAGCGGGGGCCAGATCACCGTGGAGAGCGCGCCCGGGGAGGGCACCACGTTCCTCGTGCGCTTCCCCCCGGCCAACGTCACCCGCCCCCTGGACGGACCGGTCCCGGAAGCCGCTCCAGCGCCCCGCCAGGGCACCATCCTCGTGGTGGAGGATGAAGGTGCCGTCCGCGAGGCCGTGGTGCGGATCCTCCAGCGGGCCGGGCACTCGGTGCTGCAGGCCGCCAACCCCTTGGAAGCGCTGGATCTCGTGGACGCGCACCCCGAGACCATCCACCTCCTCCTCACCGACATGGTGATGCCCCACCTCAGCGGGAAGGAACTGGCCGCCCGCTTCCGCGCCCTCCGTTCCGATGCCGTGGTGCTCTACATGAGCGGCTACACGGAGCAGGAGCTGGGCCCCGAGGAGAGCCGCCGCTTCCTCCAGAAGCCCTTCACCCGGGACGCCCTGCTCGCCAAGGTGGCGGAGCTGCTGGGATAGGCCCGCCCGGGAAACCCTTGGTCCACCCACCCATCCCCGGTCATCCTGGTACCTGATGAACCCGCCCGTGGAAGCCCTCAGCCCCCTCCGCCCGACGAGCCAGACCCCGGCCCGGGCCGAGGAGCGCCCGACGGCCCGCCCCGACCGGGCCCGGGCCGAGCGCGCCCTGGGCAATCAGGCCAAGGCCGACGGCCTGGGGCAGCACCTGGACGTGCTGGCTTAATCGGCCCGCTGCGCCACCGGGCTGAAGCGCCCCAGGACCGCGGCCCCGCAGCCCACCAGCACGCCCGGCAGGAAGCCCAGGGCCATGGCGCTGGCCGTGGTGACGAGCAGCAGCCCCGGCTGCTCCGCCCGGCGACCGCTCTCCGCCAGGGCCAGGCCCGAGAAGAGCAGCATCACGCCCAGCAGGGCGGCCGGGAAGGCCTGGGCGAGGCCCATGAGCGAGGCGCCGAAGGCCACCGCCAGGATCACCTTCGCGGAACCCAGCAGGAGGATGGCCCCGTGGGTGCGGGCGCCGAAGCGGGCCTGCCCCGCGAGCCCGCCCGCCCCATGGCACATGGGCATGCCCCCGAACCACCCCGTGAGCAGGTTCATGAGGCCCACCGAAATCGCCACCTTTCGTTCGGTGGGCGCCTCCTCGGGAAAGAGGTCTCGCGCCAGCGCACATACCGCCACCACGGAATTCAGCAGCGTCACCGGCAACTGGGGCACGGCGGCCTTCCAGAAGGCCGCGCCCCAATCCCCGGTGGCGATGGGGATGAGGTGGGGCAGGTGTAGGCCCACGTGGAGGTCAGACCAGGCCTGGGGCGTGCGCCACAGCGTGATCGCGAGGCCCGCCCCGAAGAGCAGGAGGGCCACCGGCGTCCGTTCCTTGCGCAGCATCCACCAGCCCAGGGCCAAAGCGGGGAGGCCCAGCCACCAGCGATCCAGGCCCGCGTGCCAGGCCAGCTCCAGCCCCTTGATGGCCAGCTGCAGGCCCAGGGCCAGCTGCAGGCCGCGCACCACATCGCCGGGCACCAGCTGGGCGAGGCGGCTCACCAGGCCCGTGAGGCCCGCCAGGAGCACGAGGCCGCTCACCAGCATGCCCGCCGCCAGGATCTGCGGCACCGTGAGCCCCTGGGTCAGGGCCACCGCCGCGATGGCCTTCATGGGCTGCACGGCCATGGGGATGCGGAAGGTCAGACCCGTGATGACGTTCAGCACCCCCGCGAAGAAGAGCGCCACGCCGAAATCGAGGCCATTCTGCCGCGACATCCCCAGCAGCAGCGGCAGGAAGGTGCCCAGGTCGCCCAGGGCGCCCGCCCACTCCGCCGCGTCGAATCGGGCGGCACGGAGTTGCTCGCGAAGGGAGAACGACATCCCGGAAGACTACCGTGCCCCTTCCGTGACCGTCCTCAGGATTCGGGTGGTCCGGATGGGGCATGCCCCCATCCGGACCACCCCCGCGACGGCTCAGCGGCGGCTGTAGACGGGCGCCTCGACCTCCCCCTTCTCCACCTTGGCGAGGAGGCCTTCCAGCCGCTTCCGGTAGCCCGCATCCTTTTCCTTCTCGAGGATGCCTTTGAGGATGGCCACGTGGGCCGTGCGGAGCGCATCTGCGGCGGGCACGGCCACATCGGGCTTCACGCCCACGTGCTCCCAGTTCGTTTTGGTGATGGGGTTGATGGCCCGGCCCGTGGGCACGAAGGCGACGAAGCCGTGGCCCAGGGCCACCGCGCCCCCGGGGTTGGCGCCGCCGCCCGTGACCTCGCCCACGAGGGTCGCCCGCTTCTGCGTCTGGAAGTCGTAGGCGCACTCCTCGCCCCCGGAGAAGGTGCGGGCGGACGTGAGCACGTAGACGGGGTTGGTGTAGCGCGGGGAGACCGTGGGGGTCGTCCAGAATTCCCGGGTGACGTCGCGGGGGCGGTTGTAGATGGAGTTGAGGTGGCGGGAGTCCCCCAGCGCGAAGAAGTGGCTGACCAGGTAGGCCACGCTCTCGGGATCGCCGCCCCCGTTCAGGCGCAGGTCGAGAATGAGCGCCTCGGTTCCCGACAAAAGGGAGAGGGCGGCGGAGAAGGCCGGTCCCACGAACTCCGTGGGCCCGAAGCCCCGCACATCCAGGTAGCCGATGTTGCCGGGGAGCTGCTCGACCTTGGCGATGCCAAAGGCGCGGCGCTCCGCCTGCAGCCGCGTCTGGGCCACTTCCTCCTTCGTGGGGGGCTTGTCCTCGTCATCGCTTCCGGGTTTGAACCCGGGATCGAAGCGCACGCGGAAGTGGCCGTCCTTCCCCAGCTCCCGCAGATCCTTGGAAAGGGCCTCGGTGAAGGCCTGAGGGGTGGTGGCCCCCTCGTAAGCCCCCTTCGCGACCTTGGCCGTGAGGGCCTGGCCCACGGTGGCCGCCACCTCGGGGAACACGTACCGGGCCTTCAGTTCCTTGGCGAGGGTCTCCACCACGGCCTTGCGCTGGGGGGCCGTGATGGGTGCGGGGGCATCCTGGCCGGTGAGGGTGGCCACGATGGCGGGGAGGAGGAGCAGGGATTTCATGGGTGGGAGTCTCCGGGTTCAGGAAGGTCCGGCATCGGGCCGGCCACCCCCAGGATTCGCCCTCGGGCTGCCAATGCTTAGGCGGCAAGGTGCCGGTTGATCGGCAGAATGCCAGGTGCGCCCGAAGTGGGAGAATGGGGCATGCCCAAAATGGAACTCGACGAACTGGACCGGCGCATCCTGGGGGAGCTGGGGGCGGATGCCCGCCTCACGCAGGTCGCCCTGGCCGCCCGAGTGGGCCTCTCCAGGAGCGCCGTGCAGGAGCGGTTGAAGCGATTGGAACGGGATGGCGTCATTCTCGGCTACACCCTCCGGCTGGGCCTGGACAAGGCCCCGGGGGTGCGGGCCTACCTTCTCGTGAAGGGCACCGGGGCGAGCCATGATCGAGCCGTCCGCACCCTGGAGACCTATCCCGAGGTGCGGGTGGCCGATAGCGTGAGCGGGGATACCGACCTCGTGCTGCAGTTGGAGGCTCCCCGACTGGAGGACATCAACCGGGTGCGGGACGAGGTGGCCAAGCTCCCAGGCATCGCCTCCACCCAGACCCTGCTGGTGATGGCGCCCCGCTTCCAGCGGGACTGAGCCCAGGGCTCCCAGGGCCCGCCGGGGGGGCCGACCTTGATGTCCGTCAAGGCCCTCCCCTCTCCGCTTCCGGAAACTGGTCTCCAGGCCGGAGGCCCCCGTGAGCGAACTGATCGACAACCAGGCCCAGCGCATCCAGACCCTCAAGGAGGTGATCCTCCACCTCCATCGGGGGGAGGCCCCGGAGGCCGTGCGGGAACGCCTCGCTGCCCTCGTGTCGGAGGTGGATCCCAGCGAGATCGCCGCCATGGAGCAGCAGCTCATGGCCGAGGGCATGAGCCCCGAGGAGGTGCGCTCCATGTGCGACCTCCACGCGGACGTGGTGAAGGATGTCATGGCCCAGCCCTGTGCCCCCCGAACCCTCCCGCCGGGGCATCCGGTGCACCACTTCAAGGCGGAGAACGCGGCCTTGATGGGGGCCCTGGCGGCCGCGCGGCCCGCCGTGGAGGCCCTCGCCGCCCTTCCCGATCGAGCGACGCCCACCGACGCCCGCCTCGCCGCCCTGGCCGCGATCCAGCCCCTTTTCGAGGTGGATAGGCACTACAAGCGGAAGGAACACCTCGTCTTCTCCATCCTCGAGCGGCACGGCACCTTCGGCCCCAGCAAGGTCATGTGGGGGAAGGACGACGAGGTCAGGGATCTCCTGAAATCCGCCCGCACGGCCCTGGAGGAGGAGACCCTCACGGGGGCCGAGCTGCGTTTCCTCAAGGAGGCCGTGCTGGAGCCCGCCTTCGCCGCCCTGGCGGGGATGGTGTCCAAGGAGGAGAACATCCTCTTCCCCATGGCCATGGGGATGTTCACGGAGGAGGAGTGGGGCGAGGTCTTCACCCAAAGTTCCGAGTACGGCTGGTGCCTCGTGGAGCCCGCCGTGGGCTACGCGCCACCCCAGGCCCGGCCCGTCGTGGACGCCATGCACCTGCCCGCCGCGCAGGCCGTGGCCTTCCCCAGCGGCAGCCTCACCTTCGACCAGCTGCTCGCCCTCTTCAACACCCTGCCCGTGGACCTCACCTTCGTGGATGCGGAGAACCGGGTGGCCTGGTTCAGCGAAGGACCCGAGCGGGTCTTCGAGCGAAGCCGCGCCGTGGTTGGGCGCAGCGTGCGGAACTGCCATCCCCCGAAGAGCGTCCACATCGTGGACCGCATCCTGGAGGACTTCCGCACCGGCCGCCAGTCCATCGCCGAATTCTGGATCCAGATGGGGCCCAAGTTCGTCCACATCCGCTACTTCGCCCTGCGCGACGGCGCGGGTGCCTACCTGGGCACCCTGGAAGTGACCCAGGACCTCACGCGGCTCCGCACCCTCCAAGGCGATCGCCGCCTCCTCCAGTACGAGGAGGCCTGATGGAGGTCCACGCCCAGACCTGTGTCGGCCCCCTGCTGGAGGCCCATCCCGAACTGGAGGACACCCTCCTCGCCCTCTCCCCGGCCTTCGCCCGGCTGAAGAACCCCGTGCTGCGCGCCACCCTGGCCCGCTTCGCCACCCTGGAGCATGCGGCCCGCGTGAGCGGCGTGCCCCTGCCCACCCTGGTGAACACCCTCCGCGGAGCCCTGGGCCAGGCCCCGATGGGGCCCGTGGCCGAGGCGCCCAGCCTCGTTCGCGACGATTGGCCCGAGTGGTTCGACGAGACCCGCGTCGTGACGACCCTGGATGTGACCGCGATGCTCGCCGAGGGCACCCATCCCCTCGCCCTGGTGCGCCGCCTCCTGGCCGAGCATCCCGCGGGCGCCATCGTCCGCCTGCGCAGCCCCTTCGAGCCCGCCCCCTTGCTGGATCACGCCCTGGAGGAGGGCTGGTGGACCGCCGTTCTGAAGGAAGGGGAGGCCTACCTCACGGCGCTGCGGCGCCCGTGAGCCGTTCCGATCCAGGACCAGGCCCAACCGCGAAGACCACCCGGACTCGATGAGGAGAACCGGGTGGTCTTCGCGGTCGCCGGGGTTCAGGCCTGCTTCGTCCAGCGCAGCACGGGCTTGCGGGCGGCGGTGGTCTCGTCGAGGCGGCGCAGGGGGGCCAGGACGGGGGCTTGGTGCAGGATCTCGGGGTTCTCCTGGGCCTCGCGGGCGATCTCCTTCATGGCGTGGATGAAGGCGTCCAGCTCCTCCTTGTCCTCGCTCTCCGTGGGCTCGATCATGAGCGCGCCGCTGACGACCATGGGGAAGTAGATCGTCGGGGGATGGTAGCCGTGATCGATGAGGCGCTTGGCGATGTCCAGGGTGTGGACGTCGTTCTTGGCCTGGATGGCGTCGTTGAACACCACCTCGTGGAGGCTGGGGCTCGTCACGGGCAGGTGGTAGTGGCCCATGAGCTCATGCCGGATGTAGTTGGCGTTCACGATGGCGCGCAGGGTGGCGTTGCGCAGACCGTCCCCGCCGTGGCTGTAGCAGTAGGTGAGGGCGCGCACGAGGATGCCGAAGTTGCCATAGAAGGTGTGCACCTTGCCGATGCTCTGGGGGCGGTTCCACTCCCAGCGGTAGGTGTGGTGGGGCACCTCGCCCTCACCCACCTTGGTCGTCTCGCGCACGACGACGGGCTTGGGCAGGAAGGGTTCCAGCTTGGCCACGCAGCCCACGGGACCGGCGCCGGGCCCGCCGCCGCCGTGGGGCGTGGACATGGTCTTGTGCAGGTTCATGTGCATCACGTCGATGCCGAAGTCGCCGGGGCGGGCGACGCCCACCATGGCGTTCATGTTGGCGCCGTCCATGTACACGAGGCCGTCGGCTTCATGGATGAGCTTGCAGATCTGGTCGATCCTGGGCTCGAAGATGCCCAGCGTGTTCGGGTTGGTGATCATGAGGCCGGCGATCTCGCCTTTGTGCTCGCCGAGCACGGTGAGGAGGCCCTTCTTCACCTTGCCGCTGGCGGCATCGGTGATGTCCTCGAAGCTCACGCAGCCGTCGGGGCCCGAGGCCACGTCCACCACGTCGTAGCCCGCCATGGCGGCCGTGGCGGGGTTGGTGCCGTGGGCGCTGTCGGGGATGAGGAAGACCTTCTTATGCTGGCCGCGGCTCAGGTGGTAGGCGCGGATGAGCAGCACGCCCGTGAGTTCGCCGGCGGCGCCGGCGCTGGGCTGCAGGGTCATGCCCGCGAGGCCCGTGATCTCCTTCAGCCACTCCTGGAGGGTGTAGAGCATCGCGAGGTTGCCCTGCACGAGTTCATCGGGGGCCATGGGATGGCTCTCGGCGAAGCCGGGGATGGCGGCCACCTTCTCGTTGAGGCGGGGGTTGTGCTTCATGGTGCAGGAGCCCAGGGGGTACATGCCCTGGTCCATGCCGTAGTTCCAGAGGCTGAGGCGGGTGAAGTGACGGATCACCTCGGGCTCGCTGCAGCTGGGCAGGGCGTCGAAGCCCGAGCGCTTCAGATGCGCGGGGCGGGTGTCCTTGGGGCTCGGCACGTCGAGCTTGGGCAGGTCCATGCCGACCTTGCCGGGGACGCTGCGATCGAAGATCAGGGATTCACGTTGACGGAGGTTCATTTGGGATCCCGATTTAGGCGACGACGGAGGGGACGCGGGCCAGCACTTCGACCAGGTGCTCGATCTGCATGCGGGTGTTGATCTCGGTGGCGCACCACAGGACGCAGTTCTCGTAGCCGTAGGGCGTGAGGTCCAGGCCCGGCAGGATGCCCTCGGCGGTGAGGGCCTTGGAGACGGCCTTCCAGTCGCCGGAGAACTTCAGCACGAACTCGTTGAAGGTGGGGGCCGTGAAGACGGCCTTCCAATCCGGCAGGTCCAGCAGGCGGGCCTGCAGGTACTGGGCCTTGGCCACGTTCTGCTCGGCGAGGCCCTTGAGCCCCTCGGGACCGGCCAGCTGCAGGAAGATGTTGGCGCGCAGGGCGATCAGCCCTTGGTTGGAGCAGATGTTGGAGGTGGCGCGGTCGCGCTTGATGTGCTGCTCGCGGGCCGTGAGGGTGAGCACGTAGCCCGTGCGGCCCTCCAGATCCTTCGTCTGTCCCACGACGCGGCCGGGGATCTCGCGCTTGTGGGCATCCTTGACGGCGAGGAAGCCAAGGAAGGGGCCGCCGAAGGAGGTCTTGTTGCCGAAGGACATCGCCTCGCCGCAGGCCATGTCGGCGCCCAGCTTGCCGGGGGCCTCGAACCAGCCGAAGGCCATGGCCTCCATGGTGACGGAGACGAGCAGCGCGCCCGCGGCGTGGACGGGGGCCTCCAGGGCCTTGAGATCCTCCACGTTGCCGAGGAAGTTGGGGTAGCCCACGAGCACGGCGGCCACGGTGGCGTCGAGTTTGGCGGCCAGGTCGGCCATGTCGGTGACGCCGTCCTTGAGGGCCACTTCCACGAGCTTCAGATCCCCATGGCTGGCGAATCCGGTGCGGAGCACCTCGAGGTAGTTCGGATGCAGGCCCGCGCTCACGAGCACGGTGGTGCGCTTTTTCAGGGAGCGCACGGCCATGAGGGCCGCTTCGAGGCAGGCTGTGCCGCCGTCATAGAGGCTGGCGTTGGTCATCTCGAGGCCCGTGAGGTCGCAGATGAGGGTCTGGTACTCGAAGATGTGCTGGAGGGTGCCCTGGCTGATCTCGGGCTGGTAGGGCGTGTAGGCGGTGAACCACTCCTGGCGGCTGATCTGGTGATCGACGGCCGTGGGGATGAAGTGGGCGTAGGCGCCGGCGCCGAGGAAGCGGGTGCGGAAGCGGGTGTTGAGGTCCGCCATCTGCTCCAGGTCCCGCAGCACTTCCAGCTCGCTGGAGGTGGGGGGCAGGTTCAGGGGCCGGGCCAGCCGCAGGTGCTCGGGCACCCCCACGAGGAGATCCTCGGCCTTCTGCACGCCGATGGCATCCAGGAGGGCTCGATCTTCGCTTGAAGCCAAAGGGAGATAGCGCATGGGCATCCTTCGCAGGCGACGGCCAAAGCCTCAAGTTTACCCGGCCGGAAGCGGATCGAACTTGGACGATTTCCATACCGTGCCGTGGATCACTGCCTTCCGATCCCCTCCTTGGCCCTGTTTTTTCCCTTCGTCGGGGCCCAGCGGATGGTCTCCCGGGCCACCGCGTTCAGGGGCACCTGGCGCTCGGCGGCCCCGGATTCCCGGAGGGCGAGCCAACCTCGGGCTGCGCCGGCCTCCATGGGGTCGGCGGCCTTGCCCACCACCTCCAGCGCCGGATGCCGGGCGAGGTCCCGCTCGCGGTTGAGGAGGGTGTCGTTGTTCCGCTGTTCGATGCGGCGCTGCAGCGCCTGCCCCGTGGGGGGAAAGGAGTAGACCTTGCGCGCGCCCAGGCGGCGCGGCTCAGGGCCGGGAAACCCTAGGACGGGCGGGTGGAAGGGCATCGTGGCCTGGTCGCGATAGGGTGCCCCTTCCTTTCCTCATGGGCCCTCCGCCTTCCGATAGACGGTGCCGCCCAGGCTCTGGAAGCCCAGGCTGGCATCCAGCAGGGCCTCGCTGTGCCCCACCAGGAGCAGACCCCCCGGCACCAGCGCCGCCCTGAAGCGCCGCAGCAGCTCCCTCTGGGTGGGTTTGTCGAAATAGATCATCACGTTCCGGCAGAAGATGACATCCCGGCTCGAAGGTCGGGGCCATCCGGTGGTACCCAGCAGGTTGAAGATGCCGAATTCCACCATGGCCTGCAGCTCGGGGCGCACCCGCACCTGGCCCGCCTGGGCGCCCGTCCCCTTGAGGAAGGCGAAGCGCTTCCACTCCCGATCCAGCTTCTCCACCCGCTCCTCGGGATAGACCCCGCGCCGGGCCGTCTCCAACACGCTCGTGTCCACATCGGTGGCCAGGATGCGGACATCCCACTCCGGGAAGGAAGCGGCCATCACCATGGCGAGGGTGTAGGGCTCCTCGCCGGTGGAACAGCCCGCGCTCCAGGCCTGGAGCCGGCCCCCGGGAACGGGGTGGGCCGCGAAGTGGGAGGCCAGGAATTCGAAGTGGTGTTTTTCCCGGAAGAAGCTCGTGAGGTTCGTGGTGAGGGCGTTGACGAAGGCGCCCCACTCGGGCGATTCCGGCCCCTTGACCAGCATCAGGTAGGCGTCGAAATCCTGCAGGCCGTGGGCCCGCAGGCGTTTGATGAGGCGGACCCGGACCATGGCCTGCTTCTGGGGGCCCAGGTGGATCCCCGTGTGCTTGTGGAGGAGGCGGCGAACGGCCTCGAAGCTCGGGGCGCTGAGCGGAAAGTCCTCCATCTCAAACCAACGCGGGGGCCGGCTGGACGGAACCCGGGAGGCGCGGGAGGGTCGCCACCCTGGCCTCCAGGAGCTCCGCGGCCTCGTCGAAGCAGTCCTTCCGGTATGGGCCCAGGATGTCCGCCATGGCGACCTCAGGGGACCTGGCTCACGGTCTCGAGCAACTTCTCGGGGTTGAAGGGTTTCACGATCCAAATGGCCGGGGAGTCGTCCCCGGTGAGGATGCTCTTGCTCATCTGGACCTCCGGAAAGGTCTGCGTCGCCCGCGTGGAGGGTGTCGGGGTGCACGGCCCGCTTGGGGTTGAAGGCCCCATCGGCTTGGGAGGGGGCTTCCTCCAGTTCGGGGCGGACCCGCTGGGGCGGATCCCTTGCTTGAAGCTGTTCGCCGGCCCCACCCGGGGGCCTCAGCGTCGGCGCCAGAGGTCGAAGGGCAGGGTACCGACCTGGATGTTGAATGAACCCACCGTCCGGGGCGCCAGCCCCGGCCCCTCGGTGCGGGCCCAGCCATAGGCCGCTTCCACCGTGAACCCGAGAAAAACGGTGCGAAGCTCCAACCCCGCCCCCGAGATCCGCCCGCTGCCACCCCCCCCCAACTGGGAGAAGTCTCCGCCCAGGCGGGCCATGTCCAGGCGGGGTCCGAGCTGGAGGGTGGTCCCGAAAGGGCCCTCCAGCCGGATGGGCAATCCCATCCTCAGCACGGCGAACTGGGGGGCGAGGGAGCCGTTGGCCGCCGTGCCGATGACGAAGCCGGGCCCCCCCAGGCTCCAGGCCTGGGTGGGTTGGAGTTCCCGGCTCGCTCCGGCCTCGAAATCCAGATCCAGGCTCACCCTCCGGCCCAGGCCCCACAGCGAGCGGGCCCTGAGATAGCCCTGGCGGAAGTCCCGGTTCGCGGTGGGTTCCTGGCTCCGGCCCCCTTCGAGGTGGAGGCGGAACACCTGGCCCCGGGTGGGCAGGGTGTGGCGGTCGAGGCTGTCCCACTCCAGGCTCCCGGCCAGTACCAGATCCGAGCGTGCCTCCAGGGGTTGGCCCGCCCATTCCTGGTAGGTCCGCCGCCAGGCACCCTCGAGGCTCGACTTGCCGGTTCCCGAGGCGCCGAATCGGACATAGGTCCGGAAGGTGGCCTGATCCGTGCGCCAGTCCCCCGCGAGGGTAGGGCCGAAACCCGCCCAGACCCCGTAGCTGCGGGAGCCCTCCAGCCGGCGCTTGAAGCTGGAGCCCTCCACTTCCAGCCCCGCCCCGAGCAGGGCCTGGAAGGGCCCCCGCACCGTGGCGCGGATGCCCGTCTCCAGGCGGTTCCGCGTGGCCACCACCTCCAGCTCGCTGGCGAAGGAGCCCAGGCCGAAGGCGCGGTAAGCCAGGGCCCCCTGCCCTCGCAGCGTGCTCTCCCATCCCAGGGAGAACTCCAGCCGGTGGCGCTCCTGGGGCATGGGGGCCAGCAGCAGATCCACCTGGTCGGGATCCCCCGGAACGGGCAACAGGTAATGGCGCAGTTCCGCCAAGTGGAGGCGCTGCTCCATGAGCCCCACGTTGCGCTGCAGCTCCCCGATTTCCAGGGGCTTCCCCTGGAGCCGGAGCATGCGCGAGGCCAGATACCGCTCGTTCACGCGCCGGCCTTCCGGGGGTTGCACGGTGATGCCGCGCACCTTCGGCTCCGCCACCCGCACCGTGAGCACGCCCGTTTCCGGATCGAAGCCCGTGCCTCGCACATCCATCAGCGGATGCCCCTCGGCCACCCACGCGTGCACGAGACCGCTCACGACCTCGCCCAGGGTGCGCGGATTGAAGGGCTTGCCCAGGGGCAGGACCGCGAGCGCGGCGCGCACCCGGGCCGACCAGGCCTCCGGCACCTCCAGGCTGAAGGCCTTGACGGCGGGCCAGGGCGCGAGGTCCAGGCGCAGCACCTTGGCGCCCGATTCCAGCCGCAGCTCCGCGGAGGCCTCACGCACCAGGCCCCGCACCAGCAGCTGCTGGAGGCCCACGAGGAGCTCCTGCACCTTCAGCTCGCCCGGGGGGCGCTGCAGCCACGTCCACAGCACGTTCTGGGCCTCGGGGGACCACTCCAGATCGGGGACCGCCACCCGATCCACCTCCACGCGGTCCTCCTGCCCCATGCGCGCCAGGAGGGCCTTGTCCAGCTCCCCCTTGGCGGCATCGAAGGCGGCGCGCCCCTCCTGGATGAGCCGGGGCAATCCATCCTTGTAGGACGTGAAGGGCACCTCGCCGAGGGGGGGGCGGATGAGGAAGTCGGCGGCGCGGCGGCTCTCCCATTGGCGGCGTTCGATGGTGAGATCCAGGCTGCGGGCCGCGATGGAGAGCGCGTTGCCGGCCTGGCGTTTATCCAAGGGGCTGCTGATATCGAGCGCCAAGATGAAGTCGGTGGGGAAGGCCTCCTTGGCCAATCCCACGGGCAGGTTCTCCACCAGCGCCCCGTCCACCCAGGGCTGGCCATGGATCATCACGGGCTTGAAACCGCCGGGCACCGCCATGGAGGCCCGCACCGCCTCGGCCAGCTCGCCCTCGGCGAAAGCGCGGCCGACCCCCGTCTGCAGATTGGTGGCCACCACCCGCAGGGGCACCTGGAAGGCATCGAAGCGCCCTTGGCCGAAGTGGGAGGCCCGCATGAAGAGGCCCTCGAGGGTGCGCTGCACATGCACGCCGCTCACCCCTTGGGTGAGCCGCCAACCCTCGGCATCCCAATCCAGGATCACGGGGTTGCCGGAGCGCTGCTCCTGCTCGTCCAGCGTCTCCCCCGGCAGGCGGAGCAGGGTGTCGAGGAAGGCCCGCTCGAAATCCACCCGCGCGAAGAGGGCTTCGATCTCCCGGGGACTGTAGCCCACCGCGTAGAGGGAGCCCACCAGGGCGCCGATGCTCGTGCCCGTGAGGGAGGTGATGGGATAGCCTTCCTCCTCCAGGCGCTGCAGCAACCCCACGTGGGCGATGCCGCGGGCGCCCCCGCCGCTGAGCGCCAGCCCGATGCGGGGCGCGCCGGGGATCCAGACCTGGGGCGCGAAGCGGAACACCATGTCCGGCGCCTCCACCCGCACCTCGAAGCGCCGCAGGACGACCGAGGGAGTCTGGGCCGCCAGGGCTGACACCAGGACCAGCGGAACCATCACGCATCGGAGGAGCATGGGGAAAGGATAGACCGGAGGCTGGAGGCTGGAGGCAGGAGACCGGAGACCGGAATTCGAAGCGGCCCTCCGGGCCGCGGCATCCCAAAGGGTTCGGCGCCCCCTGGCGCCGCTCCGATTCCAACCGCCAGCCTGCGGTCTCCAGCCTCCGGCCTACTGGAAGAACTCCCAACGCTGGGCCTGGATCTCCATCAGCTTCTCGCACCCGCGAAGGCCCATCTCCAGCAGGGTCGCGCACTCCGAGCGGGGGAAGGGCCGGCCATCGCCCGCGGCGGAGAAATCCACGATCTCCACCTCCCCCCCTTCCATGTCTCGGGAGGCCACCAGGGTGCAGTGGATGGTGACGGCCTGCTCCTCGGCGTAGTCCAGATCCACCAGCATGCCCTTGCGGCCATGCCCGTGTTCCACCACGCCCATGGAGAGCGCGGCCACTTGGCGGCGCAGGGCCGCTTCCAGGCCGTGCTTCCGCAGGGCGAGGGCCAGGGCCACCCAGGCCCCGTTCAGGGCCGTGGCCCGGGAGCCGCCATCCGCATTGATCACGTCACAGTCGATCTGGAGGGTGCGCTGGCCCAGCAGGCTCAGGTCCACCGCCTGCCGGAGGCTGTGCGTCAATAGCCGCTGCACCTCCACGGTGCGGGCCTGCTGGCGCCCCGCGAAGGCCTCCCGATCCGTGCGGCGGTGCGTGGCCGAGGGCAGGATCCCGAATTCGGCGGTCACCCAGCCCGTCACGGCCCCGCCCTTGGCCTCCTCGGGCACCCCGGGCATGAGGTTCGCCGCGCAGAGGACGTGGGTATTCCCCTGCTTGATCGTGCAGGAGCCATCGGCATGGAGCTGGGATCCCAGTTCCAGGCTGAGGGGGCGGAGGGCATGGGGTACGCGCATGGGGGGCCGGGGGGGGTCGCTTGCTGCCGAGGGGATTTCAGGAGGGATCTTGTCAGATCCTGTCCCAAGGTCAACAAGCGTCGATTTTATCGACACGGCCCTGATGGCGCCCCCCTTCAAAGGGTGTTTCCAGGAAGCATTTGAGGTAGTATTCGGCCTTGAGCGGATCCGTGAGCCGCTGTCCGAAGGCGATGGCGTTCGCGTCGTTGTGTTGCCGGGACAGCACCGCGTGCTCGGGGGAGGTCACCAGCGCGCAACGGATGCCGTGATGCCGGTTGGCGGAGATGCTGATCCCGATCCCGGAACCGCACACCAGCACCAGTCTTTCCCACTCATCCTTCGCCAGCGCGGCCCGGTGCGCGAAATCCGGGTAGTCCACGCTCGCCGGCCCATCCGTGCCGTAATCCACCACCTCATGGCCCTCAGCCACCGCCCAGGCCTTGAGCCGTTCCTTCAGGTCGAATCCCGCATGATCGCTGGCAAAACCGAGTTTCATTTCAGGCTCCGGGCTCTTGGTTCTGGGCTCTCGCCGCTGGATGACCCAGCGAGAGCCTATAGCCTAAAGCCTAAAGCCTGGCGGGCCCGGAGGCCCGCATGAAACCCATCCTCCAATACCGCCCCCAGGATCGCGGCTTCCTCATCGCCCTCCCCGCCGAGGCCACCCCCGAGGATTGGACGAAGGCCCTCCGCACCCTCCCCGGCGAGCTCCAGGGCCGCGAGCGGCTCACCCCCGCCCGAACCCAGCTCTTCCTCCCCGATGGCCGCCTGCTCGAACTGCATGGCGTGCCCCTCCGCTGGCAGCGCGCCTACCCCTGGCTCTGCTCCCTGGCCTTGCGTCCCGGCGACGCGGGCCCCTCGCTCCAGTTCTGGGCCACCGCCCTGCGTCTGCTCCAGAGCCTCGTCGTGCGCGGCGCCGTGCTGCCCCAACTGGACACCCTGGGCAACCCCTGGCGGGCCAAGTGGGGCGTGAGCCTCACCAGCCCCGCCGACCGCGAGGCCCTCAAGGATCTGGCCGCCGCCATGCCCCCGGCCACCTGGGCCTTCCCCGAGGACGACAACTGGGTCTTCACCAAGGGCCTCAGCCTCGGCGGGATGGAGGCCTACGAGGTGGAGGACGACCTCGCCCACCCCATGGAGAAGTCCGCGATCCTCTCGGCCTTCCTGGAGGATGGCGCCGACTTCCTCGTGCGCTTCGTGGCCACGAACATCAAGGCGGGCGACGATCCGCGCCTCTCCCTCATCCACCGGCTGCGCGGCCACAAGCGGGACCGCCTGCCCTGGGACGAGCGCCTCATGGTGGCCCTCAGCCACCCCATGAACGAGTTCCCCACCACGGGCGTCACCGAGCGCACCCTGGGCGAGAACCTGGAGCAGTGGAGCGAGGGCGCGCGGCCCCAGTGGGTGCGCCCCATGCTCAAGCTGGACGCGCCCCCCGTTCCCAAGAAGAAGGGCGGGCTGGACATCGACGAGGCCGACCGGCACAGCGAGGAGGGCTGGATCCTCCGCCTGGGCCTGGAAACCGAGGCGGGCGGGCAGATCAACGTGGCCCAGCTCTGGGAACCCTCCGTGGAACCCGAAGTGCTCCAGGGCCGTCAGGCCCTGCTCCGCGGCCTCGCCCGCGCCGTGCCCTTCTTCGCGCCCCTGCAGCGGGCCCTCGCGGGGCAGAAGCCCGAGGACCTCACCCTGCTCCCCCGCGAGGCGTGGGACTTCCTCACCAAGGGCGCCGAGCGCCTCAAGGAGGCCGGTTTCCTCGTGCACCTGCCCGAGGGCATGGCCGAGTTCGGCGGCGCCCGGCGCCTCCGCGCCAAGGTGCGTCTGGGCGGCCAGACCATGCAGACCAGCGATCAGGAAGGCCTGGAAGGCAAGGTCAGCGCCGAGTGGAGCCTCATGCTGGGGGACGACGCCCTCAGCGTGGACGACTTCGCCCAGATGGCGAGCCTCAAGCACCCCCTCGTGGCCTGGAAGGGCAAGTGGGTGGCCCTGGATCCCGAGACCCTCAAGCAGATCACGGCCGTCGTCCAGGCGAGCCGCGGCGCGGGCTTCGAGGCCATGTCCAAGGGCGAGGCCATCGCCGCGGCCCTCACGGGTAACGCGCGCATCCCCGGCGTGGCCGAAGCCATCGAGGTGGAATTGGCCGGCGACTTCGCCTCGGCGCTAGCCGACCTCAAGGTGCTGCCCGACAAGCCCATCACCCAGCCCGCCGCCTTCAAGGGGCAGCTCCGCCCCTACCAGCTGCGGGGCCTCGCTTGGCTCTCGGGCCTCCAGCGCCTGGGCCTGGGCGGCATCCTCGCCGACGACATGGGCCTCGGCAAGACGATTCAGGTGCTCGCACTCCTCCTCCACCGCAAGCACGAGGCCCCCAAGGAGGGCGGCGCCACGCTGCTCGTGTGCCCCACCTCCCTGCTGGGCAACTGGGAGCGGGAGGTCGCCAAGTTCGCGCCTTCGCTGCCCCTCTTCGTGCATCACGGCAACAACCGCGACCGGCTGCCGGAGCGCTTCGCCCCCCACACCCTCGTGCTCACCACCTATGGCGTGGTGCGGCGGGAGGAGGAGACTTTCGCCCAGCGCAAGTGGAGCAACCTCGTCGTGGATGAGGCCCAGGCCATCAAGAACGGCACCAGCGCGCAGAGCAAGGCCGTCCGAAAGCTTCGGGCGGACTTCCGCCTCACCCTCACGGGTACCCCCATCGAGAACCGGCTCACGGAACTGTGGGCCATCATGGCCGCCTCGCTGCCCGGCTACCTCGGCCTGGAGAGCAGCTTCAAGGAACGCTTCGCCACGCCCATCGAGAAGTGGCGGGATCCCGAAGTGGCGCAGGACCTGCGCAAGCGCATCGGGCCCTTCGTGCTGCGCCGCCTGAAGAGCGACCGCAGCATCATCCAGGATCTGCCCGAGAAGAACGAGATGAAGGTCTACACGACTCTCACCAAGGAACAGGCCGCCCTCTACCAGGTGCGCGTGGACCAGATGGAGAAGGATCTCGAAGTCAGCAAGGGCATCGAGCGCCGCGGCAAGATCCTCGCCCTCCTCACGCACCTCAAGCAGATCTGCAACCACCCCGCCCAGTTCCTGCGCCAACCCGCGCCCCTCAAGGGCCGCAGCGGCAAGCTGGAGCGCCTCACGGACATGCTCTCGGAAGTGCTGGATAGCGGCGAGCGCGCCCTCGTCTTCACCCAGTTCAAGGAGATGGGCGACCGCCTGCAGGCCCACCTGGCGGATTCCCTCGGGGTGCGCGCCCCCTTCCTCCACGGCGGCTCCACCCGCGATCAGCGGGATGCCATGGTCAAGGCCTTCCAGGAGGACCCGGGCAGCCCGCCCGTCCTGTTGCTCTCCCTGAAGGCCGGCGGCGTGGGCCTCAACCTCACGGCCGCCACCCACGTCTTCCACTTCGACCGCTGGTGGAATCCCGCCGTAGAGGATCAGGCCACGGACCGCACCTACCGCATCGGCCAGACGAAGAACGTGCAGGTGCACAAGCTCGTCACCATCGGCACCCTGGAGGAGAAGATCGACGCCCTCCTGGAGAGCAAGCGCGACCTCGCGGATCGCGTCGTGGGCACCGGCGAAGGCTGGCTCACGGAGCTGGACGACGACGCCCTGCGCCGCCTCGTGGCGCTGGACGTGGATGCCGAAGTGCTGGATGAGGAAGAGGGAGGCAAAGTGGATCTCGCCGCCGCCCGAAAGATGGCCACCATCAAGCCGGAAGTCGAGGAGGTGCTGGAATGATGGGCTCTCGGCTCTCGGCTCTGGGCTCTGGCTGGCGCCGTCCCAACCCATCTTCCCTGCCTGGGCGGTTCCTCCACCCTTCCGTACTCAGCCAAAGCCCAAAGCCTAGAGCCCAGAGCCTGCACCGGAGGTGCCCATGATCGCCTCCAACCGCTTCGGAACCACCTGGTGGGGCCGCCTCTGGATCAAGGGCCTCGAGCAGCTCGGCGATGACTACGAGAATCGCCTGCCCCGTGGCCTCAAGTACGCGGAGGAGGGCCACGTCAGCCACTTCTCCGTGCAGCCGGGCGAGATCCAGGCCCGCGTCCACGGCCGCAAGACCTACAACGTGACCCTGGGCCTGCCCGCCCTCACCACCGCCCAGTGGGAGAAGGCCCTCTCGCGCATCACCCAGGAGAGCCGCTTCGTGGCCTCCCTCCTGGCGGGCGAGATGCCCCAGGGCCTCGACGAGACCTTCCGCGAAGCGGGGGCCAGCCTCTACCCCCGCGTGCCCAAGGAACTGCAAACCCACTGCGACTGCCCCGACTGGGCGAACCCCTGCAAGCACGTGGCCGCCGTCTGCTTCGTGATGGCCGAGGCCCTGGATCGCGATCCCTGGCTGCTCTTCGATCTGCGCGGCAAGAGCCGCGAGGCCGTCATGGCCGCCCTCCAGGGCGCCCTCTCCGAAGCCGCCGAAGCCGCGCCCAAGAAGCGGGGCCGCCCCCCCAAGAAGAAGGTCACCGTGCTCGACCTGCTCCGCACGGAACATGGCCTGCAGGAGCCCTGGGCCCCTTGCGACGACGATGAATTCGACGCCCATCCCGTCCCCCTCCCGGAGGTGGTGGTGCCCCGCGTGATCCCTCCGGATCCTTCCGTGTTCACCATGCTCGGTCCCCTGCCCCACGCGCGCATCGAGGCCAGCCTCTGCCTCGCCGCCCTCCTCCACCGCAGCGGCCAGTGGGTGCAGCAGCAGTTCGAGGAAGGCCCCCACGTCATGGAGGAGACCCCCCTCGAAGGCGAGGCCCCCGCCAGCCCCTTCGACGCCACGGCCCCCCTCCAGACCCGGCCCAACCGGGCCTGGCGGCACAAGAAGCGGAAGTGGAAGAACTGATCTGCCGCTCGGCTCTGGACTCTGGGCTCTCGCTGGATCCGACCCAACGGGACTACCCTACCGGAAGCCGGATCCCCCCAGAGCCCAAAGCCAAAAGCCCAGAGCCCAAAGGACTCCCCATGAAAACCATCCACACCCCCCACGCCCCCGCCGCCATCGGCCCCTACAGCCAGGCGGTCATCGCCAACGGGCTGCTCTTCACCGCGGGGCAGATCCCCCTCATCCCCGAGAGCATGGAGATGGTGACGGGCCCCATCGAGGGGCAGACGGTGCGGGTGCTGGACAACCTCGATGCCGTGCTCCGCGAGGCCGGCACCGGCTGGGACCGCGTGGTGAAGACCACCGTCTTCCTCACGGACCTCGCCGACTTCGCCGCCTTCAACGCCATCTACGAGAAGCACCTCGCCGGGGCCAAGCCCGCCCGCAGCACCGTGCAAGTGGCCGCCCTACCCCGGGGCGCCAAAGTCGAAATCGAGCTCGTCGCCCTGGTCTAGCCAGCGGCCACCTCGCCCCTGGGCGCTCGGCCTCCGGTCGGCTACCAGCGCAGCTCGACCCCGAGGCTCCAGCGCCGGGCGGGCTGGGGGGTTCCTTGAAACTCCAGGGGATTGATCCTCGACTGGGGGGGAACCCCCCGGTAGCGGGCATCCAGGGCGTTCTCCAGGCGGCCGTAGGCCTCCAGCCCCCGCTTGAAGCGGCAAGTGGCGGTGAGGTCCAGGCGCCCGAATCCCGGGAGGGTCTCCCGGCGCGTGGAATCCGCGCTTTCCAGGGGCAGCAGCCGTTGCTGGGAGGTGAGGATCCACCGCGCGCTCAGCGACCAGGATTCCCAGTCCAGATCCGCCTGGAGCCGGGTGGAGAGGGGGCTGATGTAGGGCGCCTCCGCCCAGGGTCCCCGACCGGTGGCATCCAGGCGCCCCTCCACCCAGGAGGCGTGCAGGCCCGCCCGGAGGCGACGCCGGGGCGACCACTCCCGCACGCGCTCCGCCTGGAGGGTCAGGCCGTGCAACCGGAGGGCGCCCTGGTTCACGGGCACCTCGATGAAGGCCACGGGCCACCCCTTGAACTGCCCCCCGTACATTCGGGTGCTGGCGGCATCCGAGGCCACCCCGAAGAGGTGCCGGGCCTCCGTGGCGAAGGCGGTGCCGCCGAACAGCCAGGCACCCACCGTCCGGTAGTGGGCCAGCTCCCCCGTCGTCAGGCGCATGGGCCGGAGGCCCGGATTGGGGAGGTGCCAGAAATCGGATTGGTAGCCACCGGCGCCATCGGCTTGGAAGGTGCCGTAGTGGTTATAGGCATCGAAGGGCGAGGGGGCCAGGTAGGCGCTTCCGTAGAGCAGCTTCCACGTCGCCCGGGGCTGGGGCTTCCACACGAGGCCCAGGCGGGGGTGGAGGGTGCTTCCGTAGCGCCCGTGGCGCTCCCACCGGGCCCCGAGGGTCAGCTCCAGCTGATCCCCCACCCGGCGCTGGCCCTGCAGGTTCGCCCCGAGCACCCCCTCCCGGAGCGAGTAGATATCCGCATCCAGGGTGGTTCCCAACAGCTTACCGCGGATGGGCCCCTGGCCCTGGACGGGCTCCTGGAGATCCGGCGTCTTGGCGATGGATTCCTGGCCTTCGAGGAACCAGCCCCCGTGAAGGGTCATGGTGGAGGTGTGCCACGTCACCTGCTGCTCCCAGCGCAGGGTGGTGCTGGCCATGTACTCGTATCCCGGTTCATACCGGGTGATGGCGTTGCGGTAGTTGGAGGCGGGATCCAGCGAGAAGCGCTGGCCCGTGAGGGTCGACAGGTGGCCCCAATCCCCCTCCTCCCATCGGAACGCCGCGCTGAGCGTGGTCTGGCGGACGCCGAGCAGGGCCGCGTCGTTGTAGATGGAGTAGTCGGGCCGGTTCGCCACGGAGGAGGGGAAGGCCGAATCCCGCTGGAAGAGGAAGGCCTCGAACCCCTTCAGCCGGACCCCCACGAGGAACCCGGTGGCATCCAGGGGCTGGGTCAGCGCCGCATCCACCGGGGCCGAGGGCGTGACGAGGCCGCCGCTCAGATCCCGGAAGGTGCCCGCCCGATGGGCGGCGAGTCCGGCGCCCCATTCCCCGGGCCAGGCCTCCATGGGGTCGGGCTGGGGATCCCCCGCCCGGAAGGCGAGCAGCCTCAGGGAGCCCTCATCCCCCAGGGGCTGGTGGTGGAAAAGGCTGGTGCGGCGTGAGCGCGCATCCCCGCCCTCCAACGCCCACTCGCCCGAGCGCCCCTCCTCCGGGCCGCGGCTGATGATGTTCACCACGCCGGCGAAGGCATCCGCGCCGAAGAGGGCGCTGCCGGGCCCCACCATCACCTCCACCCGGAAGGCCTGCTGAAGGGGGAAATTCTCGAGGAGGGGCACGGGCTCGTTGGTGGGGCCCGCGATCCGCACGCCGTCCAGCAGAATGACGAGCCGCGTCTGCCCGCGGATGCCGCGCACGGTGATCGCGTGATAGCTGTCGTAGTCGCTGGCCCGATCCACCTTGAATTCGGGGAGATCCTCCAGCAGCTCCAGCAGGCTGCGGTAGCGCCGCCGCCGGATCTGCTCCTTATCGACCACGTGCACCGTGGCCGGCGCCCAGTCCCAGGCCTGCAGCACCCGGGTGGCGCTGATCACGGGGGTCGCCATCAGGCGCTGGACGGCCTCATAGGGATCCTGCACCCCCGCCATCAAGGGCACTCCGAGCCCCACCGCCAGCACCGAGTTCCTCAAGCAAACTCCTGGGGGGGCCTTTCGGTCCACGGCAGGGGAAGTTGAGTTCAGCCCTCTTCCGTCTCCCCGATATCCTCAGGCACACCACTCCAGCGCCTCCGCGCCTGGAAGGCGGGATCCTCGAGCTTGCCCAGGAAGGCCACCATGCGTGGCCCCCAGGTGGAGGTCCCCACGCACCCGGGAGGGGCGAAGGGCAGCAGCTCCGCCGGGGCTTCCTCCAGGCAGAGCTGGGTGACGATGAGGCTCTGGCGGTAGGGCTCGCCCAGGGGCGTGAGGTTCGCGGAGAGTCCCTCGAGTTCCTCCCGCAGGGGGTCCTCCTCGCCCAGGGGCTCCAGGAACGCATCCATGGCCTCCACCACGGCATGGCGGGCCTTCTGCAGGCGGACATGGAGTTTTTCCAGTTCCGCCCGGTTCGCCTTGCGCTCCAGGGCGTGCGCCGCGTCTTCGAGCTGGGGGTGCAGCTTCTTGAAGAGCAGCTGAAGCGTTCCCTCGGCGGGGGTCAGATCGGGGGTATCCATGCCCCACTATCGCATCCCCCGTCCGAGCGCGGATTCAGACCCGGCGGCCAAAGGGCCGAAGACGCAGGGAAGGTGGGGAGGGCCCATGGAACTGAACACCTTGGCGTTCACCGCCCGGCAGGGGTGGTCTGCCCCCTTCCCGGACCTGGACTCCTCCGCCACCCTCGTGCTGGCCTTTGGCGCCAGCGCCTTCATGGATGATCCCGCCCCCCTGGCGGCCCTTGGCGCCGCCTATCCCCAAGCCTGCGTCCTGGGTTGCTCCACGTCGGGCGAGATCTGGGGGACCAAGGTGGACGATGGCAGCATCGCCGTGGCCGTGGCCCGCTTCTCGAAGACCTCCCTCCGCCGGGCCAGCGCCCGGGTATCCGGCGCCGCCGACAGCCATCGCGCCGGGCGGGCCCTCGCCGAGGCCCTCGACGACCCGGGCCTCCAAGGCATCCTCGTGCTCTCCGATGGCCTCAGCGTGAATGGCAGCGAGCTGGCGCGGGGCTTCAACGACCGCTTCCAGGGCCGGATCCCCACCACCGGGGGCCTCGCCGGGGATGGCGACCGCTTCCAGCGGACCTGGGTGCTCGAGGGCGGCCGTCCCCAGTCCGGCCACGTGGCGGCCGTGGGTTTCTATGGCGAGGCGGTGCGCATGGGCCACGGCAGCAAGGGCGGCTGGGACAGCTTCGGCCCCGAGCGCCGCGTCACCCGCTCCCAGGGCAATGTCCTCTTCGAGCTGGATGGCAAACCGGCCCTGGAACTCTACAAGGGCTACCTGGGGGAACGGGCCTCGGGCCTGCCCGCCACCGCCCTCCTCTTCCCGCTGGCCCTGCGCATGGCCGAAGGCGAGCAGCGGCAACTGGTGCGCACCGTGCTCGCCGTGGACGAGCCCTCCCAGAGCCTGACCTTCGCCGGGGACATTCCCCAAGGCAGCCTCGCCCAGCTCATGCGCGCCAACTTCGACCGCCTCATCGATGGGGCCCAGGAGGCCGCCGAGCGCATCGGAGCCCAGAGTGGGGGGCCCGCCCTCAGCATCGCCATCTCCTGCGTGGGTCGGCGCCTCGTGCTGGGCGAACGCACCGAGGAGGAGGTGGAGGCCACCCTCCACGCCCTGCCCGAGGGCACGCAGCAGGTGGGCTTCTACAGCTACGGCGAGATCGGCCCCTTCGCCAGCGGCACCTGCGACCTCCACAACCAGACCATGACCCTCACCGTCCTTCAGGAGGCCTGACCGCTTGCCCGAACTCCACTCCGTCCTTCAACGCCAGCTGAAGCGCCTGGGCCTGGGGCCCGAAGCCCCCCCCCAGGCTGAGGCCTGGGCGGAGCTCCTCCAGCGCATGAGCCGCTTCTACGCGGAGGCCGACCAGGACCGGTACACGCTGGAACGCAGCCTGGCCATGTCGAGCACGGAGATGCGCGAGCTCTACGAGGAGCTCAAGCACACCACGGAAGGCGCCCTCGCCGCCGAGCGGGACAAGCTGCGGGCCAGCGAGGAACGCTATGCCCTCGCCGTGCAGGGGGCCAACGACGGCATCTGGGATCGGGACCTCCGCACCGAGGAGATCTACTTCTCCCCCAAGTGGATGGCCCAGCTGGGCTACGCGGAAGGCGAGCTGCCCGCCACCTTCGACACCTTCCTTGAACTCCTCCACCCCAAGGACCACGCCAAGATGCACGAGGCCCTCCGCCGCCACCTGGAGGAGCGCGAGCCCTACGACATCGAACTGCGCATGCGCCACAAGAAGGGCGGCTGGCGCTGGATCCGCGCCCGGGGCCAAGCCGTGTGGGACTCGGACGGGAAAGCCCTCCGGATGGCCGGCTCCCACACCGACATCACCTTTCAGAAGGACGCCGAGAGCGCCGTGCGTGGCAGCGAGGAGCGCTTCCGCACCCTCGTCGAGAACGTCCCCGGCGCCGTCTATCGCGCCCGCAACGATGCCGCCTTCAGCGTGCTCTTCATGAGCGAGGGCATCCATCCCGTCACCGGCTTCCATGCCCGGGATTTCATGGAAGGGCAGGTGCGCCTCCAGGACATCATCCATCCCGAGGATCTCCAGCGGGTCATCGAGACCATCTCCGCCGCCCTCATCCTCCGGGAGCCCTATCAGCTGGAATACCGCATCATCGACCGAGGCGGGCACCTGCGCTGGGTCTTCTCCCAGGGCCAGGGCGTCTCCGTGGAAGATGGCACCATGCCCTTCGTGGACGGCATCCTGCTGGATGTCACCAGCCACCGGGCCGATCAGGAGGCCGTGCGCCAGGTGCAGGAGCTGCTGGATCGCGTGGTGGAGAACATCCCCTTCCGGATCTTCATCAAGGACGCCGATCAGCTCAACTACATGCGCGTGAACAAGGCCTTGTGCGACGCCATCGGCCTGGGCCCGGACCGGCTCATCGGCCGCGGTACCCGGGAGGTCTTTCCCGCCCTGGCCTCCGACGCCTACGAGCGGGAGGATCGGCAGGTCCTGGAAAGCCAGGCCCAGCTGGACATCCCCGAGGAGGTGGTGGAGACCCCCGATGGGCCGCGGATCTGGCACACGGTCAAGGTGCCCATCGTGGATCCCGACGGACGCAGCGCCTACCTCCTGGGCATCAGCGAGGACATCACGGAGCGCAAGCGGGCGGCCCAGGCCCTGGAGCAGGCCCAGCAGCGGCTCATCGACGCCATCGAGAGCCTGGACGCCGGCTTCGCCATGTTCGATGAGCAGGATCGCCTCCTCACCTGCAACGCCGCCTTCCGCGACTTCTATCAGGACGTGGCGCACCTGCTCAACCACGGCACCCCCTACGAGGTCATCGTCCGGGCCTTCGCGGAGGCGATTCCCGCAGGGGAATTCCCGGGCGGCGCCGAGGCCTGGATCCAATCCCGCCTGCAATCCCACCGAGAGCCCGGCATCTCCACGGAGCAGGTGCTCAAGGGCCGCTGGATCCGCACCAGCGACCGCCGCACCATCGATGGGGGCCTCGTGAGCCTCCGCACCGACATCACCGCCCTCAAGGAACAGCAGGAGGAGCTGCGCCGCGCGAAGGAGGCCGCCGAAGCCGCCACCCGCGCCAAGAGCGAGTTCCTCGCCAACATGAGCCACGAGATCCGCACCCCCATGAACGGCGTGCTGGGGATGACGGGGTTCCTGCTGGACACGGAGCTCACCCCCGACCAGCGGGAATACGCCCAGACCGTGCGGAGCTGCGCCGAGGGGCTGCTGGAGATCCTCAACGACATCCTGGACTTCTCCAAGATCGAGGCGGGCAAGCTCGATCTGGAACCCCTGGACGTGGACCTCGCCGACCTCCTCGAGGAGACCCTCGCGATCTTCACCCAGAAGGCCCAGGACAAGGGCCTGGAGCTCATGGGCGCCCTGGATCCGCGGCTGCCCCGCATGGTGGTGGCCGACGCGGGCCGCGTGCGGCAGATCCTCGTGAACCTCGTCGGCAACGCCCTCAAGTTCACGGAGGTCGGATCCGTCGTCGTGCGCATGAGCCTGGAATCGCGCGTCGCGGGAGGCATCCACGTCCACGTGGAGATCCAGGATTCCGGCATCGGCATTCCGGCCGAATCCCAGGCCCGCCTCTTCCAATCCTTCTCCCAGGCCGATGGCAGCATGACGCGCCGCTTCGGCGGCACGGGGCTGGGGCTCGCCATCAGCCGCCAGCTCGTCCACCTGATGGGCGGCGAGATCGGCGTCCTCAGCGAACCCGGCCAGGGCAGCACCTTCTGGTTCACCCTCTTCCTGCCCCTCAGCGCCAAGGCCCCCGTGGCCCTCGAGCCCGATCTCGCCGGCGCCCGGATCCTGCTGGTGGCTTCACCGGGAAGGCCCCGGGAGCTTCTGCAGCGGAACCTCGAGGGGTTGGGCCTCACCGTGGAATGCAGCGGGTGGGAGGAGGCCGACGCGGCCCTCATTCAAACGCCCCTGCCCTTCCGGGCGGTGGTCGTGGATGGCCCCTCCCTCGCAGAAACGGCATCAGCCTGGGCCCAGGCCCAGGCCCTGATCCGGCCCACCGTGCTCCTCCAACTCCAGAAGGGGGCGGCGGGGGCCGCCGTTTCCTGCCTGGGGAGGCCCCTGCGCCGCGGGGCCCTGCACGCGGCCCTCGCCACCGCGATGGAGCTGAGGCCGCCCGAGATCCCCGAGGGCGTGGCCGCGCCTCCACCGCCCCCCGCCGCGCCCACGCCCAAGCGGGGGCGGCTCCTCGTGGCCGAGGATAACCCCGTGAACCAGAAGGTCATCCTGCGAACCCTGGAACGGCTCGGCTATCGGGCCGAGGTCGTGGGGAACGGGCTCGAAGCCCTGGAAGCCCTCCGCAAAGGCCCCTACGACCTCGTGTTCATGGACTGCCAGATGCCGGAGATGGATGGTTTCGAGGCCACCGCGGCGCTGCGCCGGCTGGAAGCCCTTTCCGGCCGGCACACCCCCATCGTGGCGCTCACCGCCCATGCCATGGCCGGCGAGCGGGAACGGTGCCTCGCGGCGGGCATGGATGACTACGCCACCAAGCCCCTCCAGTTGGAGGAGCTGAAGCGCGTGCTGCGCGAATGGGTGGACGAGGCCCCGCCGGCCGCCGCGCCCCCTTCGGGCCAACCCCCCGCGCCCTTCTCCGGCCCCGGCATCCTGGATGAATCCACCCTCGGCCAGCTTCGCGAGCTGGACGACGGAGGCAATGGCCTCATCCGGGAGATGTTCGGCCTCTTCCTCGAGGACGTGCCTCTCCGGATCGAATCCATGAAACAGCACCTCGCCGAGGGGGACGTCACCTCCTTGGGCCAGGACGCCCATGCCCTCAAAGGGGGCAGTGGCTCCCTGGGCGCGAACCGCCTGCGCCACCTCTGCGCCGACCTGGAGAAGGCCGGACGTGAGCATCGCCTCACCGACGCCGCCCAGATCCTGCCCCAGGTGCTCACCGCCTACGATGAAGCCAAGGCGGCGCTTGAGGCGTACTTGAAGGAGTAGGCCGGAGGCTGGAGACCGGAGGCTGGAGGAGGGGATGCGGCTGGCGGGGCTCCGCCCCGCACTGAGATCAACTGCGGGCGCCCGGTGCCCGCGCGCCAATTCCCGCCTCCAGCCTCCGGTCTCCAGCCTGCCCTCAGCCCCCGAACACCTTCACCGGCCCCGTGCCCTTCGGCGGCGGCTGGTCGCTGATCTGCAGGCGGCCCTGGACGTCCGTCCACTGGTAGATGCGGGTATTGGCCTTGGCCACCTGGATGGGCGGAGCCTTCTCCTCCACCTCGAAGCCGCCCCGCCCCTTGGTGGCGAGGAGCCGCATGGCCCCGGCCGCCTTGGGATCCGGCTGCACGGCCTTGGCGTGATAGAGGCCCACCACCTTGGGCACGTAGGCCCGGGTTTCCCGGAAGGGGGGGATGCCCTTGTACTTCTTCACGGCGCCTTCCCCCGCGTTGTAGGCCGCCACCACCTTTTCCAGATCGCCGTTGAAGTGGTCATGGAGCCAGCGGAGGTATTTCACCCCGCCGGTGATGTTCTGGCGGGGGTCGAAGGGATCCGTCACCCCGAAGCGCTCGGCGGTGGCGGGCATGAGTTGCATGAGGCCCAGGGCGCCGACGTGGCTGCGGGCCTTGTAATTGAACGCGCTCTCGGCCTGGATGATGGCCCGGGCCAGATAGGTGTCCACGCCCTCCGCCGCCGAGATCTCATCCACGATGGCGATGAGTTCGGGGCTCTTGATCACCCGGGCCATCTCCACGGAGGTCATGGCCAGGCGCACCCGGCCCACGCCCACGGACTTGAGGGTGAGCCCCAGCCCCCGCACGTGGGTGGGCGGGAGGTTGTTCACGACGAGGCGGCCATCCTTGTCGTAATAGGTGTAGAGGTAGGTCTTGGGGATGATCCGCCCGCCCGAGCGGGGCAACGCCCACACCGGCGTGAGGGCCAGCAGGGTGGCGAGGAGGGGGAGGGGACGGAACATCGGCACTTCAGTATAGGTCGGCAAGTGCCGTGCCCAGGTTGATGCCTCAGCCCAGATTGTCCAAGACTTTGATATAGCTGGAGATGAAGTAACTCCTAGGCCTTCGCCACCACATCCCTCCACCGGAGCCGCGCGGCCCTCATGGCCCCGGGATCCCCTCGGGGCTCGAAGCGGCGATCCAAGGGATAGGCGCCTTCCAGGGCCTTGAGATCGGGGAACATCCCCACGCCCAGGCCCGCCAGCATGGCCGCGCCCAGGGCCGTGGTCTCCAGCAGCTTGGGCCGCAGCAGCGGGATGCCCAGGAGGTCCGCCTGCATCTGCATCAGCAGATCGTTGGCGGCGGCGCCCCCATCCACCCGCAGTTCCGTGAGGGGCCCGCCGAGCTCCTCGGCCATGGCCTCCAGGATGTCCGCCTGGGCATGGGCGATGCCCTCCAGGGCCGCCCGGGCCAAGTGCGCGGACGTGGTGCCCCGGGTGATGCCGTGGATGAGGCCCCGGGCCTCGGGCCGCCAGTGGGGCGCGCCCAGCCCCGCCAAGGCTGGAACGACGACGACGCCGGCGGAATCCGGCACCGAGCGCGCCAGCGCCTCCACCTCGGCGGCGGAACCGATGATGCCCAAGCCATCCCGCAGCCACTGCACCAGGGCGCCCGCCACGAAGGAGCCCCCCTCCAGGGCGAAGGTGGAAGCCTCGCCCAGGCGCCAGGCCACGGTGGTGAGCAGGCCCCGGGTGCTCGCCACCCGTCGGTCGCCCGTGTTCAGCAGCACGAAGCTGCCCGTGCCGTAGGTGAGCTTCGCCTGCCCCGCGCGATGGCAGCCCTGCCCGAAGAGCGCCGCCTGCTGATCCCCCGCGATGCCCCGCACGGGCAGGCCCTCGGGCAGGCCGGGGACACCCCGGACCCGGCCGAAATCTCCCGCGCTCGGCCGCACCTCGGGCATCGCCACCTCGGAGATGCCGAAGCGCGCGCCCAGTTCCGGGGACCACGCCCCTGAACGCAGGTCGAAGAGCTGCGTTCGGCTCGCATTGCTCGGATCCGTGGCATGGTGGCCCGTGAGGCGCTTCAACAGCCAGGCGTCGGAGGTGCCGAAGGCCAACGGCCGCCCGGGATGGCGCGCCTGGATCCACCGCAGTTTGGTGGCGCTGAAGTAGGGATCCAAAGGCAGGCCCGTGGCCGCGCGGACCTCGGCTTCGTGCGGCTTCAGGGCCTGGCAGGCCTCCGTCGTCCGCCGGTCCTGCCAGACGATGGCCCGCCCCACGGCTTCGCCCGTGACCGCGTCCCATACGAAGGTCGTCTCCCGCTGGTTGGTGATCCCCAGGGCCGCGAAGCGCGAGGGATCCAGATCCGCCGTGGCTTCGCCCAGGGCCTGCAGCACCGAGGCCCAGATCTCCTCCGGCTCGTGCTCCACCCAGCCGGGCTCCGGGAAGTGCTGGGGGAAGGGGGCCGTCGCCCGTGCCATCACCTTCAGCTCCCCATCCACGACGAGCACCGTGGTGCCCGTCGTGCCCTGATCCAACCCGATGAGCAGATCCTTCATGCCTGAATCATCGGACCGCGGGGTGGGGTCCTTAGTCCTTGGCCCTTGGTCCTTAGTCCTTGGCCGGCATGCAGTGGCCATCGCCCGATTCACGCACCCTGGATGGCCATGAAGGCTTCCCGGCATGGGTCGGCGGTAGCCAAGGACCAAGGACTAAGGACCGAGGACCAGGGACCTAAGGCCCTACCCCCCTACTCCACGCCCTCCATGGCATCTTCCGGCGCTGGTCGGTGGTGCCGGGCCAGGATGGCCAGGGCCGAATCGTAGTCCGGCTCCCGGGCGAGATCGGGCACCAGCTCCGTGTGGACCACGGTGCCATCCTCGCTGAGGACGATGACCGCCCGGGCGAGCAGGCCCCGGAACGGGCCATCCACGAGGGTGAGGCCCAGCGCCAAGCCGAAGCCCGGATGGCGGAAGGCGGAGGCCGGCGTCACCCGGTCCAGCCCCTCCATCCCGCAGAAGCGTCCCTGGGCGAAGGGCAGATCCTCCGACACGCACAGCACCACCGTGTTGGGCAAATCCGCCGCCCGGGCGTTGAAGGCCCGGACGCTCGCCGCGCAGGTGGGCGTGTCCAGGCTGGGGAAGACGTTGATCACCACGCGCTGGCCTTCGAGATCCACGGAGGAAATCTCCGTGAGGTTCGTGCGCGTGAGCAGGAAGGGCGGGCAGGCATCCCCCACCAGCGGCAACTCGCCACAGGTATGGACGGGCGCGCCCCTCAGCGTGACGGTGGCCATGCGGCACCTCCGGGCTAGGTGCTCCCAACCTACGTCCGGAAAGAAGCCCGGCCACCCCTTATTGATAAACTTCGTGACGCCTGACTATGGGGCCGCCGCGTGGAATTGATTCACCACCAAGACTCCAAGGCACCAAGAAATGCCAAAGGCTTGGTGAAGGCGGCCTCGCTTCGTGACGCGGCGGCCTTAGTCCCTTCGCCTTTCTTGGTGCCTTGGCGTCTGGGAGGTGGCCCTTCGCTTTTCCATGGCCCTCACAGCTCGTGGAGGAAGGCCTCCACCTGTTCCCAGGCCCGCACGACGGGGAAGGGCGGCAGGGCGGCGCGCACCTGGGAGGCATAGCGCTTGCCGTTGCGATCCTCGCTGGGCAGGAGGATGCGGGGATCCAGCAGGGCGATGACGCCGCGGTCGGAGCGGGTGCGGATCAGGCGACCGAAACCCTGTTTCAGTTTCAGCGTCATTTGCGGCAGTTGGATGCCCCGGAATCCGAGCCCGTCCTGCTGGGCATCGGCCTGCCTGATGCGGGCGGCGAGCACGGGATCATCCGGCGGCGCGAAGGGCAGGGCCGTGACGATGACGAGGCTCAGGGCCTCCCCGGGCATGTCCACGCCCTGCCAGAAGGAGGCGAGGCCCAGCAGCACCGCGTGGGGCGTCTGCTTGAAGCGCTCCAGCATGGCCTGGCGGTGGAGGCCCTCCCCCTGCACGAACACCGTGAGCCCCGGGCAGGCGCCCTCGATGCGGGGCCGGAAGGCCGCCATGGCCTTGCGGCTCGTGAAGAGCACGAGGGCCCGGCCCCGGCTGGCCGTGAGGAGGCGCACGATGGCCTCCACGCTGGCCTCCACCCAGGCGGGGTCGCCGATGCCACCCATGCCCGCCTTGCGCTCCGGCATGCCCGGGGGCACGAAGAGCAGGCCCTGGTTGGCGAAGTCGAAGGGGCTCTCCACGAGCTCGCCGGCTTCGACCTCGGGTTTGCTGAGGCCCAGGCGCAGGCCCAACCCGTTGAAGCCGCGGCCATCCCGCAGCGTCGCCGACGTGAGCACCACCGTCTCGAAGCCGCGGCGCAGGTGCTGGTGGAAGAAGGGCCGCACGTCCACGGGGTTGCTCTTGAACACCACCATGTGGGCGCTCTCGCGGGTCAGCGTGCTCACCCAACCCTCGGGCTGGGAGAAGATCTGCTCCATGCGGCTGAAGGCCGTCTGCACGCGCTCCGCCAATCGGCCCCACTGGGGCTCCTCCCGATCCCGGGAGGCGAGGCTACGCAGCTCCTTGAGCAGGTCCTGGCCCGAGGCGATCCAGGCCTCCAGCGCGTCCGCCAGCGGGGCGAGGTCCACCTTCTCCAGGGGGTAGGTGCCCGTGTCGTGGGGCACGTGGGACATGAGCGAGATCCAGGCGGTCTCGAAGGGATCCCGCAGCGCGTCCACGGCGCCGCCCTCGGCGTGGCCGCCCGCATCCTGGAGATCCGCCAGGAGCAGGCTCATGGCCCGGCTCGTCCACGTCTCGGCGCAGCTCTCCGTGAGCTGCTCCTCCAGCTCATGGGCCTCGTCCACGATGAGCACGGGCGCGTCCGGCAGCACCTGGCCGAAGGCGGATTCCCGCAGCACGCGATCCGCCAGGAGGAGGGCGTGGTTGGCGATGACGAGGTCGGCCTCCAGGATCTCGGCCCGCAGCTTCGTGAGGTAGCAGGTCTCGAAATGCATGCACTGGCGCCCCGTGCAGCGCTCGGCCCGGGCGTTCACCTTGTCCCACAGGGGGCTCTCGCCTTCGCCGTGGCGGCCCAGGGTTTCCCGATCCCCATCCTGGGTGCGCTCCGCCCAGTCGGGCAGGGCGCTCCAGAGACCGAAGTCCGCGCGCGTGAGTTCCGCCGGGGGGTGGGCCTTGAGTTCCTCGAAGGCCAGCTTGCAGAGGTAGTTGCTGCGGCCCTTGGCGAGCACCGCCTTCACCTTGCGCCCGAGAATGCCCTCGGCCCGGGGCAGGTCCTCCTCCAGGAGCTGACGCTGGAGCTGCTTCGTGCGCGTGGCCACGATCACCGGCTGGCGCCCCGCGGCCAAGGAGGGGATGAGGTAGCCCAGGCTCTTGCCCGTGCCCGTGCCCGCCTCGATGGCCTGGATCACGGCGTCGGGCTTGTCCCCAGGCTCGCCGCCTCCGCGCTTCCAGTTCTCCTTGGCCGCCTGCCCATCCGCCACGGCGTTCCACACCAGCTCCGCCATGCGCGCCTGCCCGGGCCGCTCCTCCGCCCCCGGGAAGCAGGCGAAGAGGCGACCCTCGGGCGGGGCGAAGAAGCGGTCCATGGGATGGGACATTCAGTCAGTGTGGCGTAAAAAAGACGCAAAAACGATCTACGGAAACTTCCGTTGACACTCTACGGATGGATCCGTAGATTCATCTCACCCCCACCCCGGAGCACCCATGCCGCCCCTGCCCCGACCTTCGGATTTCGAACTCGCCATCCTGCGGGTGCTCTGGCGCCAGGGCTCCGCCACGGTGCGGCAGGTCTTCGAGGTGCTCCAGGGCGAGCGCGAGCTAGGTTACACCACGGTGCTGAAAACCATGCAGATCATGGCGGAGAAGGGGCTCGTGCTCCGAGATGAATCCGCCAAGACCCACCTCTACACCGCCGCCGAAGCGGAAACCACGACCCAGGGCAGCCTCGTGCAGGACCTGGTGGATCGCGCCTTCGGCGGTTCCGCCATGGGCCTCCTCACCCACGCCCTGAACGCCCAGAAGCCCAGCCAGGCCGACCTCGACCAGCTCCAGGCCCTCATCGAGCAGGCCCGGAAGGCCCGCCGATGAGCCCCCACCTCCACGCGCTCGTCACCCGCCTCGGCCTCACCCTCCTCCACTTCCTATGGCAGGGCACCCTCCTCGCCCTCCTGCTGGGCGCCTTCCGGTGGATGCTCCAGGATCGATCGCCCCGCCTGAGGTACGCCCTCGCCTGTGGGATCCTCCTCGCGATGACGCTGGCCCCCTTCGCCACGTGGGCCGCCTTGGGGAGTCCCTCCCTTCGCAGCACGCTCTCGGAGGGCGGTTTCGCGCTCACGAAGGTCGCCCAAGGCGCCGTGGAGCTCCAGATCGTGGACCTCAGCCCCTGGCGTGCGGCCCTGCCTCTGTTCGTGGCCCTCTGGACCTTGGGTGTCGCGGCTCTCAGCCTCCGCCTCACCGGCAGCTGGGCCTGGGTGCAGTGGCTGCGCCGCCGCCGCGACACGGCCCCAGCTTCCAAGGACTACCAACATCGGGTGCGCCACCTCTGCGAGCGCATGGGCCTGGATCGCACGGTCCGGCTGCTCATCTTCCCGCAGGTGCCCGGGCCCACCGTGCTTGGTTGGCTGCGCCCCGTGATTCTCATTCCGCCCGCCGCCCTCACGGGGCTCGCGCCGGACCAACTGGAGTGGATCCTCGCCCATGAGGTCGCCCACATCCTCCGGCATGACTACGCCCTCAACCTGCTGCAGTCCTGCGTCGAAGTGTTGCTCTTCTACCACCCGGCCGTGTGGTGGGTCTCCGCGAAGATCCGTCAGGAACGGGAGCTGTGCTGCGACGACCTGGCCGTGGAGATCTCAGGGGACGCCCTGGACTACGCCGCCGCCCTCACCCGCCTGGAGGCCCTCCGCCTCCGCGATCCCCATCCATCCCGCGCGGCGGGCCGACTGGCCCTCGCCGCCACCGGAGGTTCCTTCATGCATCGCATCCAACGCCTCATCGAACCGCCTTCCCCCAAGCCCCTCGCCCCCCGGGCCGGGCTCGTCCTCCTGCTCCTTCTCGGCACGGGCTTCGCCCTCCAGGCCCGGCACCGCCAAACCCCCGCCCAGGCCCCCGCGCCTGCGCCTGCGCCTGCGCCCAAACCCACCACGCGGCTCACCCTGGATCTCCGGCATGTGGAGCTCGTGCAGTTCCTCCGGATCCTCGCGGATGAGCTGAAGGTGAACCTCGTCGTCGCCCCCGACGTCCAAGGCACCGTGGACCTCCAGTACCGGGACACGCCCTGGGAGCAAATCCTGGACGCCAAGCTGGGGCCCGCCGGCTTCGCCTGGAGGCTGGAGAACGGCATCCTCCACGTGGCCCGCGCTTCGGCCCTGCAGGGCCGGATCCGGCTCACTGAGGCCTTCCTTAAGGCACGGACGGATGGCTCACCCTACACCGGGCGCAAGATCACCTTCGACCTCAGATCTGTGCCGCTCTCTGAACTCCTTCGCCAGATATCCAAAGAAGGTGGGATCGACATCACCATGGATATGCACGCTCAGAGCATTTACAGCTTTAAATTCACCGACACCCCTTGGGATCAGGTTCTCGACATCGTTCTCCTGACTGCGGGCCTCGATTGGGAAGTGAATGCGGCTGGGCTTCACGTCCTGCCGAAGCCCCCCACTCCCAAACCCTAGACGGGTTTCGCCTCAGGCCGCTCCTGCCGGAAAGGCGTGGCGTCCGGATCCACGGTGGTGTCGAATTCGCGGGCTGCCTTGTGGCCCGCGAAGACGGCGGAGGCGATGAGGCCGGGCGCTTCGCAGTCGCCGATGCGGACGAGGGAATCCAGGACGCCCTCCGCCAGCAGCGGTTGGAGTTCGAGGAATAGCTCCTCGTTGGGCAGGCGGTCCGTCACGAGCACCACGGCGTCGAGGGGCAGCTCCCGCACCTTCCCCGTGGTGGTGCAGGCGAGGCGCGCGGCGCCCGGCTCCAGGGCCTTCAAGGTGTGCTGGGTGGCCAGCTCCACGCCCAGTTCCCGCAGCCGCTTTTCAATGCGGTGCTGCTCCAAGGTGTACTGGCTCCAGATGGAGACGAGGGGGGCCGTCGTGGCGAGGGTGACCGCGCAGCCTCCCTTGGCCAGCAGCTCCGCCAGCACGCCCCCCATGCAGTAGTGGTCATCGTCGAAGACGAGCACGCGGCCTCCGGGCAGGCGGCCCGCCATGAGGTCGTCGGGGGTGAAGACGGCCACCTTCCCCACGCCGGGGATGGGGAGGTAGTGGGCGCGGCCCACGCCATCCCGCCGCCAGGTGGCGCCCGTGGCGACGATGACGTGGCGGAAGCCGAAGTCGCGCACCTGCTCTGCATCGATGCGGCTCTCCAGGTGCACTTCCACGTTGGGCAGCTGCTTGAGCTGGGTGGTGCGCCACTCGGCCACCCGGCGCCACTCGCTGAGCCCCGGGAGGTTGGCCTCCAGCTCCACGCGGCCGCCCAACTTGCGGGTGGCCTCGGCGAGCACCACGTCGTAGCCCCGCTGCCCCAGGGCCCGGGCAGCTTCCAGGCCCGCGGGCCCAGCGCCCACCACGAGGATCTGGGCCTCGCTGGCCTTGGTCTCGATGCGCTCCGGGTGCCAGCCCCGGCGCCACTCCTCGCCCATGGTGGGGTTCTGCGTGCAGCGGATGGGCACGATCTTGTTATCGGCCATCACGCAGATGTTGCATCCGATGCACTCGCGGATGTCGTCGACGCGGCCTTCCTTGATCTTCTGGGGCAGGAAGGGATCTGCGATGGAGGGGCGGGCCGAGCCCACCATGTCCATGATCCCGTGGCGGATGGCGTCCACCATGGCGTCGGGCGACGTGTAGCGACCCACGCCCACCACCGGCTTGGTGGTGAGGGACTTCACGAAGGCGATGTGGGGCTCCTGGTAGCCCTCCTTTTCGAAACGGCTCGTGGCGGAGTCGTTGGACCAGCCCGCCACGTTCACATCCCAGAGGTCCGGCAGCTCCGCCAGCATGGAGACGATCTCGCGGCCCTCCTCATGGCTGCGAATGCCGTCCGAGCCCAGCAGCTCCTCCACGGCGAGGCGGATCACGATGCCGCACGCGTCGCCCACGGCCTCCTTGGTGTCTTCGATCATCTCCCGGAAGAAGCGCACGCGGTTCTCCAGGGAACCGCCGTATTCGTCCGTGCGGTCGTTGGTGCGCTTGGATAGGAAGTGCATGAAGAGGGTGAGATTGTGGCCCGCGTAGCAGTAGATGAGGTCGAAGCCCGCGTGCTTGGCACGCAGGGCGGCGTTGCGGTGCCAGCGGCGCACGGCCCGGAGGTCGGCCTTGTCCATGCGGCGCGTCTGGCCGGGCTCGTAGCCCGTGCCGCCGATGACGCTCATGGAGCGGGGACCGAGCGGCACGGCCCGAGAGAAGTAGTTGGGCGCGTCCACGCCGTTGTGCACCAGTTCGATGCCCGCCAGGGAACCATGCCTGTGGACGGACTCGGCCATGAGCGCCAGGGCGGGGATGTCCTCGTCATCCCAGAGGTGCCCCTCGAAGCAGGGGGCGATGTCCCCGGAGTGGTGGATCTCGATCTCCTCCGTGCACACGACGCCCCAGCCGCCTTCCGCCTTGATCTCGCGCATGGCCGCAAGGCTCTTGGGCAGGCGGTAACCCATGCCGTTGCAGTGGGGCACTTGGTAGAAACGGTTCGGCGCGGTGACGGGCCCGATCTGGATGGGCTCGAAGAGGATATCGAAGCGCGGGTCGCGGGCCATGGCGCGTCCTTGGGTGTCGGGTGAGTTCCACATGGTCGCATCGCGAGGGGACCGATACCATCGGGCATCCGTTCAAGGAGCGAACATGAGTGGGTCCCTTTCCCGCCGGGATTTCCTGGCCGCCACCGCCGCCACGGGAACCGCCCTCGCCGCCTCGGGCCCGGGCCAAGCCCCGGCCCTCAAGACCTCGGGCCCCGCCCCCGTCGTCATCGCCTCCGCCAATGGCAACCTCTTCAAGAACGGGGGCACGGAGACCTGCGTGGCCAAGGCCTACCGGTTGATCACCGAGGGCAGCGACGTGCTCGACGCCCTCATCGCCGGGGTGAACCTCACGGAATTGGATCCACTGGACACCTCCGTGGGCTATGGCGGCCTGCCCAACGCGGAAGGGATCGTGCAGCTGGATTCCTCGTGCATGCACGGCCCCAAGCGCCGGGCGGGGGCCGTGGCCTGCCTGGAGGGAATCCGCACGCCCTCCCTCGTGGCCAAGGCCGTGATGGAACAGACGGACCACCACCTCATCGTCGGCCAGGACGCCCAGCGCTTCGCCAAGTCCATGGGCTTCACGGTGGAGGAGGACCTCAACACGGAGACCTCCCGACGCCTGTGGCTGGAGTGGAAAAGGCGCGCGGATCCGGACCATTACCTGGATCCCGCGCAGCGCGCGCAGGTGGGCTACCTCACGGGGCTGCGGATGGCGCACGAGGGGCTCATCGATCTCGACCACTACTGGGGCACCATCAACTGCGACGGCATCAACGCCAAGGGCGAGATCTGCGGCGTGACCACCACGAGCGGCCTCGCGTGGAAGATCCCCGGCCGCGTGGGCGACTCCCCCATCCTCGGCGCGGGCCTCTGGGTGGACAACGCCGCGGGCGCCGCCGGCTCCACGGGGCGCGGAGAGGCGAACCTCTACAACCTCTCCAGCCACCTCATCGTGGAGAACCTCCGCCGCGGCATGCACCCGAAGGACGCGGGCCTCGACGCCCTGCGCCGCGTGAAGGCGAACACCGTGGAGAAACGCCTGCTGAACCGCCAGGGCCACCCGAATTTCCAGCTGAACTTCTATGTATTGGACGCCAAGGGACGCACGGCGGGGGTCTCCATGTACCCCTCCAGGTACGCCCTCTGCACCGCCAACGGCCCTGAGACACTCCCCACGGAAGCCCTCCTGGCGGGCAAACCCACGGATTGAACCCTCGCCCGCGCTCCGATCAAAAAAAGTTTTCGGGGCTCGCTCCGCGTGTTCCACGCGCGCTCGAATCGTCGGATTTCCTTGCAGTACAAGGGATTCCGTCGTTTCCAAACCAACGTTCCACTGCCCGCGGATGCCCCCCAACCCCCGGTCCCGTGCAGAAAATCGCGAAAAGTATGGCGCGGGAGGCTTGCGTACTTCCGCGCCAGTGCTACGCTCCAATCACCCTTTCAAGGAGAGAATCCATGGCGAACAACCTCACGAAGGCTGAACTCGTCGATGCCATCGCCGACAAGGCTGGCATCACCAAGGCCGCCGCGGCCGAAGCCATCAACACCCTCACCGGCACCATCGCGGGCCACGTCGCCAAGGGCGGCAAGGTGACCCTCGTCGGCTTCGGCACCTTCAGCCTCCGCAAGCGCGCCGCCCGCACCGGCCGCAACCCCCAGACCGGCGCGACGATCAAGATCGCCGCTTCCCAGTCCATGGCGTTCAAGGCCTCCAAGGCCGCCGGCGCCAAGAAGGCCGCTCCTAAGAAGGCCGCCAAGAAGAAGTAAGCAGTTCCCCCCCTCAAGGGCCCGAAGGTTCGCCAAGCGATTCCTCCGGGCCCTTGGTCTATCCCGAAGCATCCCGCGCGGGTTCCCGGTCCTCCTTCAGTTCAATCCAGAAGGCGGCGCCCGCTCCGACTTCGCTCTCGACGCCGATGCGCCCCCCCATGGCTTCGATCCAACGCTTGCAGATGGCAAGCCCCAGGCCCACGGAGTGCTCACCCCCCGTGGGCCGGGCGCTGAGGCGCGTGAAGGGCCGGAAGAGGAGGGCGCGATCGGCCTCGGTGAGGCCCGGCCCGCGATCCACCACCGCCAGCCGGATGAACCCCGGGCCACCCGGCCCCACTCGCAGAGCCACCGGCTTTCCCGGGGGGCTGTACTTGAGGGCGTTCGACACGAGATTGGCCACGACCTCCCGGAGGATCCCGGGATCCGCCCACACCTGCTCGGCCGCCACCACCAACTCCAGGGTCTGCCCCTTGCGGATCGCCGCCGGGAGGAACACCTCCTTCACCTGAGCGAGGACCGCGGCGAGGGCGATCCCCTCCATCTGAAGCTCAACCGCGCCCCCTTCCATGGATTGAAGGGTGAGGAACTGGTTGAGCAGTTCCGTCACCGTGGCCACTTCGCCGCGGATGCGCCGGAGCCCCTTGCGCTGCTCGTCGGCATCGGGCTCATCTTCCAGCAGCTCGGCCATGAGGCCGATGCCTGAAAGGGGACTGCGGATGTCGTGGGCGATCACCGCCATGATCTCCTGTTGCCGCTCCGTCAGCCGCTCCAGGTCCTCCTTCCGCCTCGAGAGTTCAGCCGTGCCCTGGGCGACGGCTTCCACCAGCTCGGCTTGCCTTGCCGCCATGCGGGCCCGCACCAGGAGCCCCCCGAGCCCCAACAGGAGGGTGCTCCCCAATAGCAGGAAGGCGGGATGTTCCCAGAGCCGCCCCGTCACGCGGAAGGGGAATTCCAGGGGGCCGGATTCCCGGCCCTGGTAATCCCGGGCCCACACGCGCAGCACGTAGCTCCCCCTGGGGAGGGCCTGCAGCCGGCGGTGGCTTTCGGCCACCCATTCGCCGGGCGCCCCCTCCACGGGGACCAGCTGGGTGCGATACCGCGAGTCCTCCTCCCGATGGTGGGCGCGCAGCGCGAAGTCCACCTGCATCCAGGTTTCCCCCCGGGGCAGGACACAAGCCGGTTCGCGCGGACCCGAGTCGCTTTGCGCGCTCACCCAGGTCAGCCGTTTGGGGCTCGGCCGCGCCGGTTCGCGCATGGGGTCCAGGACGCCAACGCCATTCCCGGTACCCACCCACAGGCGCCCTTGGCCGTCCTGGTGAAGGGCTCCCGGGAGGCAGGAGTCATCCGGCAAGCCATCTTCCGCGGTGGCATGCCAGAGCCGCTTCCGGGCCTGGAAATCCCAGCACTCCACCCCCCGGCTGGTGCTGGCGAAGAGCCGTTGGGCCCTGTCATCCACTCGCAGACCCTGGATGGCCCAACGCCCCTCACCCTCGGCAAGCGCTTCCAAGCCCTGCGGCGACCAGCGGAGGATGCGCCCCGAGGAGGTTCCGATCCACAGTCCCCCGGCGGCCGCTCGAAGCGAGAGGATCCCCTCCCCCGCGGTCAATCCGGGGATGGCGCGCGGCTCGCCCATTCCCTCTTGGCGGAAGAGCCCACCGTCCGTGCCGATCCAGACGCCCCCCTGATCCACTTCCAGGCTCCGGATGGACCCGCTTCCGGGCCCGCCGGGCAAGGGGAGGGCTTCGGCCCGGATCCCATCCCACCGTACGAGGCCCACGGAGGTCCCCACCCAGAGGCGATTCGCCTCTGGCGCCAGGCAGCGGATGATCCGGCGATCGAGCAGGGTGCCCGGCGCCCCCGCCTCCAGCCCCTTCGGGCCCAATTTGAGCAACTCGATATCGCAGCCCGCCCACAGCTGGCCCCGCCACCAGGCCAGGCAGCGGATGTCCCCGGCCACGGGATCGCGGGGCAGGTCCCAGTGCTTCCACTCGCGGGCATCAAAGCGCAGCAGGCCGAAGTTGCGACCCGCGATCCAGCTCGCCCCGTCCGCCCCTTCGAAGACCGCGCGCACTTCCACCTCGCCGCTCCATCGGGGTTGGAACTGACGCCAGCCCCCCTCGGCGGTGCGGAGCACGCCCCGCCCATCCGTCCCGATCCAAAGCACCGCCCGGCCATCCTCTTCCACCTCCGCCAGGCATCGCAGCTGGGCCGTGGGGAGCCCATCCTCCTTCCGCCACGTCTCCCAGTGCCGCCCGTCCCAGCGCGCCAGGCCATCGCCCCAGAAGCTCACCCACACGCCCCCATTCCGGCTTGGGATGAGGGCGGAAACGCCCTTCGCGGCGATGGGATGCCGGGTGAGGTGCCCCTCGGACCAACTGCAGGGGCCGCCCCGCAACGGACCTAGCCACAGGACGGGCTTCCCTTGGGCATCTCGCGTCCACAGCACCTGGCGCACGTCCTTGTCCGGCACCTCCGCCTGCGCTTCGAAAGGCCGGAAGCGCTCCCCCTCCAGGATGGCGAGGCCCTGGCTCGTGCCCACCCAAAGCCGGCCATCCGGCCCTTCACTCAGCCCGAATACCTGGTTCGACGGAAGCCCATTCCGGACATCGAGCACCTCCCACCGGCCCTCCCGGCGGCGCGCGAGGCCACCGCCATACGTGGCCACGTAGAGCACGCGACGTCCGCCCGTGTCCCGGCTCCGGCTCTCCAGCAGGCCATTGATGGCCATCGAGGGCAATCCCTGATCCCGGCCGATCTGGGTCCACCGGCCCTTCTCGTTCAGCCACAGGCCCTCCGTACGGGTTCCGCACCAGAGCGTGCCGTCTTCGAGCACCCCCAGCGCGTTGCTGTTCACCCACACGCGCCAGGCGGGAATCGGCAGGGCCACGGGTTGCCAACCGCGCCCATCGTACTTCGCCAGCCCCGCCACCGTTCCCGCCCAGAGGCAACCTTCGTGATCCAAGGCGAAGGCGGACACCGTGTCGCTGGGAAAGGGGGCGCGATGCGCGTGGATCCGGAAGGCCGGATGCGCGTGGCGATGCAGCGCTTCGATGGGCGAGTCCCCCCTCAGCATCCATCCCATGCCGAGAACCCAAATGAGGTGGCGGAAGGCACCCATGATCCGCTGCTCATCGGCGTGAACCTCCCTGCTCAGGAGTCCGAACGGCGACTCGGCTCCGCGAAACGGCGCACTTTCCACCACCTTATGGAACGCCCCCCGCCAGGTCCCTTCCACCTGAACCAAGGCTTTCCCTCCCCGGCTCACCCCCGGCCCCACCCCGCCGATGCCTTGGAGCAGCGAGGTCCTTCGCCGTCGCCCAACCTCTCGTCACGCTGTTAACCTTTCCGACACCCCTTTCCCTTCCCGCGAGTGAGTTCCCATGGCCCGACCGGCGCCGAAATTCCCCGTTCCCCAGGCCGGGCTCAGGCAACATCGCTCCTGGTTCCTGCGCACCCTCGGGAGGACCTACTTCCAGCTCTCGGGCTGGCGCGTCCAGGGGGAGTTCCCCCCCCATCCCAAGTGCGTGGCCATCGTCGTGCCCCACACCTCCAATTGGGATTTCCCCTTGGGCCTCTGCTTCCTCTTCGCCTCCGGCCTCCGCGCCTCCTGGTTGGGCAAGCACACGCTGTTCACCGGCCTCTTCGGCCCCCTCCTGCGCAGGCTCGGCGGGATTCCCGTGGATCGCAGCGCCGCCCAGGGCCTCGTGGGCGAGTGCGTCCGCGCCTTCGAGGCGAGCCCCGCCCTCATGATCGCCCTCGCGCCCGAGGGCACCCGCAAGGGCGTCAGCCGCTGGCGAACGGGCTTCTACCAGATCGCCCTGGGTGCCGGAGTGCCCATCCTGCCCGTGGCCTTCGACTACGGCGACCACTGCATCCATTTCCTGGATGCCTTCATCCCCACGGGCGACGCCGACGCCGATCTGAAGCACCTCCAGGGCCTCTTCCAGTTCGCCAAGGGACTGCGGGAACGGCCGACGGAGGGTTGAGCCAGGAGGGGCCGCTTGACGGGCCACCTTCAAATCGGGATCATTCCATCATTCAATCGAATGCTTGAATGTCGTGTCCCCCCTGGAGCCCTCCATGCTCTCCCCCCGGCAGTACAAGGACGTCATCTGCGAGCACTTCGCCCATGTGGCCAAGGCCCTCGGCAGCGCCAAGCGCATCGAACTGCTCGACCTGCTTTCCCAAAGCCCCCGCCGGGTGGAGGGGTTGGCCCAGCTCACCGGGATGAGCGTGGCCAACACCTCCCAGCACCTCCAGGTGCTGAGAGGCGCGGCTCTGGTGGAGGCCGACAAGGCGGGCTCCTTCGTCACCTACCGGCTGGCCGGTCCCGACGTGGCGGCGCTGCTGGTGGAGATCCGCCACGTCGCGGAGTCCCGCATCGCCGAGGTGGACCGCGTCACACGTCGGTTCCTGGCGGGTCGCGAAGGCATGGAGCGCGTCGATCAGGAGACCCTCGTGGATCGGATTCGCCGGGGCGAAGTCACCCTCCTCGACGTGCGGCCCTCCGAGGAGTACGAAGCGGGCCATATCCCGGGAGCGATCTCCGTGCCCCTCTCGGAATTGAAGAAGCGGCTCCGCACCCTCCCCAAGGATGAGGTGATCGTGGCCTACTGCCGGGGGCCCTACTGCGTGCTCGCCATGGAAGCGGTCGGGCTCCTGTCGGCCAAGGGCTTCCAGGCGGCCCGCCTCGAAGATGGCGTGCAGGATTGGCGCGCTCGCGGTTACGCCGTGGCCCTGGGTGGCGCCCTCCAGCGCCGAGCCGCCCGGGCCTGAAGCATCGTTTTCCACCCCGGTGAAGGCCCTTCACCTCTAGAGGCAACCCCCATGAAACTCGGAATCATCATCTACGCCACGGATCCGGAAACGGTCTGGAACGCCTTCCGCCTGGGCGTCTTCGCGTTGAAGGAAGGCGATCAGGTCCATGTCTTCCTCCTGGCCAAGGGCGTCGAATGCGAATCCCTCGATACGGACCAGTTCCCCGTCACGGCGCAGATGCAGGATCTCCTGGCCCGAGGCGGGAAGATCCTGGCCTGCGGATCCTGCCTCAAGATCCGGAACTCCGAAGGGACGGAGATGTGCCCCCTCTCCACCATGAAGGACCTCTACGAGATCATCCGCGATTCCGACAAGGTCGTATCGTTTTGATCCCCCACCCCGGAGCGGCGTCATGAGCGGAGCGAAGACCATCCTCATCCTCGGCGGGGGCGTAGGCGGCCTCGTGACGGCCGTGTCCCTCCGGAAGAAGCTCCCCTCCGCTCACCGGATCATCCTCGTGGATCGGAAGCGCGAGCACCTCTTCCAGCCCTCCCTCCTGTGGATCCTGACGGGGGCGCGGCGGGCCGGGCAAATCATCCGCCCCCTGGCCCGCTTGAAGCGCAAGGGCATCGAAGTGCTGCACGGAACCGTCGAATCCATCGACCCTGGAGGGCGGCGGGTCAGCATCGAGGGCATCCAGATCCAGGCCGACGCGCTCGTGATCGCCCTGGGGGCCGAGCTGGCCTTGGATGCGATCCCAGGGCTCGCCGAGGCGGGCCATGCGTTCTATTCACTGGCCGGGGCGGAGGGCCTGCGGCAGGCCTTCCAGCGCTTGGAATCCGGCCGGCTTGCCATACTTACCGCCGCCCCGGCGTACAAGTGCCCCGCAGCCCCTTATGAGGCCGCGATGCTGCTCGAAGCGGACCTCCGGAGGCGGGGCCTGCGCGATCAGGTCCAAATCGACTTCCACGCCGCCGAACCCGGCCCCATGGGCGTGGCCGGCCCCGAGGTCTCGAAGGCCGTGCGCGGCCTGGTGGAGGCCAAGGGCATCGCCTATCACCCCGAGCACCAGATCGCCTCCGTGGAGCCGGCCACGAAGACGCTGCGCTTCACGGACGGGACGGAGGCCACCTTCGACCTGCTCGCCTACGTCCCCACCCACCGGGCGCCCAAGGTGGCCCGGGAGGCGGGGCTCGTGAACGAGGCCGGTTGGATCCCCGTGGATCGCCACACGCTCCAAACGCGGTTTGAGGGTGTCTATGCCATCGGCGACGTGACCACCATCCCGCTCAAGATGGGTAAGCCGCTTCCCAAGGCCGGCGTTTTCGCCCATGGCCAGGCGGAGGTGGTGGCCCGCAACCTCGCCCTTGCGATCCTGGGCCACGGCTCCCCAGCGGCCTTCCAGGGCCATGGGGAGTGCTTCGTCGAAACGGGGGATGGAAGGGCGGCCCTGGGCCGGGGGAACTTCTACGGCGAGCCCACGCCTCAGGTCGCGATGCGGGCTCCAGGAATCCTGTGGCATTGGGCAAAGGTGTGGTTTGAGAAGTTCTGGCTCTGGCGGTGGTTCTAGGAGCGTGTCCGAGTAATTCCCTGCGGGCGGCACCCGGAGGATTTCTTGGACAGGCTCCTAGCTCTCCACCTCCGGCCGGCCCACCCAGGCGTAGAAGCTCGGGAGGGCCAGGAGGGTGAAGAGGGTGCTCGTGACGAGCCCGCCGACCATCACGATGGCGAGGGGCCGCTCCAATTCGCTCCCCCCGAAACCGAACAGCATGGGCGCGAGACCAAGGATGGCGGCGCCCGCCGTCATGAGCTTGGGGCGCACGCGGCCGAGGGAGGCCTCCCGCAGCGACTCGTCGAAGGGCATCCCCGTGGCCAGGAGCTGCTTCGTCTGCGTGATGAGCACGAGGCTGTTCTGCACGGCCACGCCGAAGAGACCGATCATGCCGACGATGGAGCTCACGTTCCACGTCTCCCCCGCGATCCAGAGGGCGATGAGGCCGCCCACGAAGGCATCGGGCAGCGTGGCGAGCACCACCGCCACCTCCCGCCAGCGCCCGAGGGCGAGGTAGAGGAGGCCCACCACGAGGGCGAGGGCCGCCCCGATGGCCACGAGCAGGCGCGACTGGGTTTCCCGGGCCTCCTCGATCTTGCCGCCCAGGCCCGTGGTGGTGCCCTGGGGCAGCTTCAGGGCCGCGAGGGCCGCCTCCACCCGTCGGGCCGTGCCCCCGAGATCCCCCGTGGTGCGCAGGTTGAAGCCGAGGCGGCGCTGGCCCGCCTCGCGGCGGATCATGCTCGCGGTCGTGCGCTCCTGGATGGAGGCCACCTGGCCCAGCTCGATGATCTTGCCCTGCTCCACCACGAGGGGCAGGCGCTTCAGCGTCTCCACCGTGACCCGGCCATCGCTGGGGAAGCGCACCATGCGCTCGATGCGCTGGGGGCCCTCGAAGCGGGGCGCCAGGGGGATGCCCTGCAAGGCGGCCTGCACCGTCTGGAGGATGAGGGTGCGGGGCACGTCCAGCCGGCGCAGGGCGTCGTCATCGGGGAGCACCTCCCACTTGGCGAGGAGCCCCCCCGTGTCCGCAGTGACGGAGGCCACGCCCGGGATGCGGGAGAGGGCCTTCTGGATCTCCGGCTGTTGGGCCGTTAAGGCGTCGAGATCGGGGTTGAAGAACTTCACCTGCAGATCGGCGGGGGTGCCGCCGATGCCTTCGGCGATCTTCATACCCATGGGCGTCGTCAGCTCCAGGGCGAAGGGCATGCGCTCCGCCAGCTCTGAAAGCTCATGCTCCAGGGACTTGGGATCCACCCCCTTCTGCGTGACCACCAGGATGTCGCTGGCGTAGTGGGGCATGGGATCCTCCGTGATCTCCCCGCGACCCGTGCGCCGGTAGTGGGCCGCCACGCCGGGCACCTTCGAGAGTTCCCGCTCCATCATCAGATTGCCCTCGTCCACCGCCTGCAGGCTCGTCTCCGCCGGAAAGATGGAGTTGAGGATCAGCGCCCCCTCGTTGAGGCTGGGCAGGAAGTCGGAGCCCAGGCGCATCGCCAGCCAGAGGCTCGGCACCGTGAGGCCCAGGGCCACGACCCGCACCCAGGCGCCGTGGCGCATGGCCCAGTCCAAGGCGGGGCGATAGAGGCGCTTGAGGGAGGCGAGGAACCCCGGCTCCTCCAGGGAGGCGCCCGGGGGTAGGAAGCGCGCCACCAGCACGGGCACGAGGGTGAAGCTCAGGATGAGGCTCAGCGTCATGGCCGAGGCCACGGCCACCGCCAGGGGCGCGTAGAGCTTGCCCGCCACGCCGCCGATGGCCAGGAGGGGGATGAACACCGCCAGGATCACGAGCACCGCGATGAGGATGGGCATGGCCACCTCGGCGGCGGCCCGGGTGAGTGCCACCTCCCGGGGTTCCACGTGATCTTGATGGGCGTGGAGGCGGTGGGCCAGGTTCTCCACCATGATCACGCCCGCATCCACCAGGAGGCCCACGGCGATGGCCAGGCCGCCCAGGGTCATGGCGTTGAGGCCGAGGCCCATGGCCTTCAGGGGGATCGCCGCGCCGAAGGTGGCCAGGGGCAGCAACACGATCACGATCAGCGCGCCCCGCAGGCTGCCCAGGAGGAGCACGAGCACGAGGGCCACGAAGAAGCCGCCGATGAGCAGCGCCTGCGTCACGCCCCCCAGCGCATGCTGGACGAAGTCGCCCTGGTCGTAGAAGAGGTTCAGGCTCATCCCCGCGGGCAGGGAGCGCTGCAGATCGGGCATCGCGGCCCGCACCGCCCGGCTCGTGGCCAGGGTCTCCGCCGTGGGCTGCTTCACCACGCGCATGGAAACGACCTCGTGGCCCTGGTAGCGGGCGAGCCCCTGCCGGAAGCCCGGGGCCTCGCGGATCTCCGCCACGTCGCCCAAGGCGATGAGCCCATGGGCCGTGTGGAGGGAGAGGCGACGCACCTGCTCCGGGCTCGCCGCGAGGTTGGCCACGGTGAAGAACCAGGCCTTGTCGCGGATCTCGAGGATGCCCGCGCCCGTGTCCTGGTGGCTGCCTTCCAGCGCCTCCAGGATCTGGGCCAGGCTCACGCCCGCCAGGCGCATGCGCTCGGGCACGATGCTCACCTGCAGCTGGCGGTCCTCACCGCCCAGCAGCTCCACCCGCGCCACGCCGGAGACGGACTGGAGCCGGGGCACGAGCACCTTCACCGCGTGGTCCCGCAGCCTCATGGGATCCACGTCGGGCCCTTCGAGCACGATCTCCTGGATCTCCTGGAGGCGCCCCGCGGCGCTCGTCATGAGGGGGGCCTGGGTGCCCGGGGGGAAGTCGTTCACCACCGAGGCCAGCTTCTCCGCCACGAGCTGGCGGCTGCGCCAGGGATCCTGATCCGCCTCGAAGGCGATGATGACCTGCACGAGGCCCGATTGGAGGATCGTGTTGAGGCGCTTCACCCCGGGCAGGCCCGCCAGGGCCTGCTCCACGGGTTGCGCCACGCTCAGCTCCAGCTCCGAGGCCGCGCGGCCGGGGCTCTGGATGAGGAGCTGCACGCTGGGCAGCGCGAGGTCCGGAAAGAGGTCCCGCCGCAGGGTGGTGAAGGTGAGCAGGCCCGCCACCCCCCAAACGGTGGCCAGGGCGAAGACCCACCCCTTGCGCGGCAGCAGCCAATCGAACCAGCGGCGGATGGGGGAGCGGTGTTCGGGTTGGCGGGGCTCAGTGCTCATGCTCTTCCCCCCCGCTCTTGCGCTTGATGAGCAGGGACTTCAGGAGGTAGGCGCCTTCGCCCACCACCACCTCCCCGCTCTTCAGCCCCTCCAAGACGAGGACATCCCCGCCCAGCTCCGCGCCGCGGCGCACGGGGCGGAAGACCGCATCCCCGCCCTCCTTCACGAACACGCCCCAGACGCCCTCCACCTGCTGCAGCGCGCTCTGCGGCAGCACGATGGCCGTGGCGAGGGGCACCCGCACCTCCAGCGGCGTTCCCGCCACCGGGAGCTGCGAACCCTCCAGGCGGAGGCGGTAGGTGAGGCGTCGCGTGTCCAGCGTGAGGGACATGGGAATGCCCTCCACCCGGGCCTTCCAGCGCTGGCCGTTCGTGGCCCGGAGCTCGGCCGCGGAACCCGGCTTCCACGCCTCCGGCGCGGGCAGGGGCAGCTCCACCTTCGCCAGGGCCGCATGGGCGGCCTGGAAGCCGCCGAGCTCCTGGCCCGCCTCCACGCCCTGGCCCACGAGCACCTTGTAGCCGCTGGCGATGCCCGCCTGCGGGGCCCTCACGGTGTAGGTGGCCCCGGCGCTTTCCGGCGCCACGCCCCGGGCGGAGAGGGCGAGGCGCGTGGCCTCCTCCTCGGCCTGGGCGCTGGCGGCTTCGCTTTGGGCGGCCTCCAGCTCCCGGCGGGAACCCGCGCCAGCCCCGAAGAGTCGCTGCTCCCGGGCCCGTTCGCCTTCGGCCCGGTCGCGCTTGGCCTTGGCACCGATCCAATCCGCCTTGAGGCGGGCGAGCTCGGGGCTCTGGAGGGTCAGGAGGCCGCTGCCCGCGGGGACCCGCCGCCCCGGGGGCACGAGGATCTTCGAGACGATGCCCTTCACGGGGCTGCTCAGTAGGGCCTGGGCCGATTCATCGGAGACCGCCTCCGCCGGGTACCAGGCCCCTTCGGCCTTGGGCTCGGGTACGGCCATGAACCGGATTCCGCGCAGGTCCTTCACGGGAATGCGTTCGCTCTCGGCCTCGCCATGGCCTTCTCCCGCCTTCTCCTCCGCATGGCCGGCGGAAGCTCCGGGTTTGGGATCGCAGGCCAGAGCGGCGAGCAGCGCGAATCCCAGCAGGGAACGTCGGATGGAATCGTTCATGGGTTCATCCCGGGGGTGAGGGCCTCGAGTTCGGCCTTGAGCAGATGGGTGGCGTGGATCCGGCGCAGGGTGGCCATCTGGGCCTCCAGCAATTGCCGCCGGATGGGCAGGGCCTCGGAGGGGCGCTCCCGGCCCTCCGCCAGCCGCAGGCCCACGGCGAGCAGGGCGGTTTCGAAGCCGGTGAAGGTCGGAAGGGGCCCGGTGGACTGCAGCCGGGCCAGGGCGGATTGGAAACGGGCCTCCAGCTCCAGCTGGGCGATCTCCAGCTCCCGGCGGCCGGCCTGGAGGTTCGCTTCCACCTCCCGCCGCAGGGCCGCGCCTTCGCCGGGGCGGCCGAAGCGATAGGCCAGGCCGACCTTCGTGATGCGGTCCTCCCCCTCCCGCCCATGGCTGCCCCGCAGGCTCCAGCGGCTGCCCGCGAGGGCCTCCTGATGCCGGAGGGTCTGCTGGTCCAGTTCCAGCCGGCTCTGGATCGCCTTCCGCAGGGGGCCCCCCTCGAAGCGGGCCTGCAGCCCCTCCGGCGAGGGCAGGGCGGGCACCCCCGGATCCGCGAGAGGGACGGGCACGCCGGGCACTTCGGAGAGGGCCCGCAGGCCCGCCCAGGTCTGAAGCCGCTGGCGCCGGGCCTCGTCCACTTCCATCTGCGTGCGCAGCAGCTCCCCCTCCACGAGGCTCACCTGGAAGGCGGGGTCCGCGCCGGCTTCCAACCGGGCCCGGGCGGCCTGGAGCCAGGCCTGCACCGTGGCCAGGTCCGCCTCCCGGAGCTGGAGCAGGCGTTCCCCGAGCCAGGCGTCCAGGTAGGCCTGCCGCAGCCGGTACCCCGCCTCGATCCGCGCGGCTTCCCGCAGCCTGGGATCCGCATGGCCCAACGCCGCCTCCAGGCGTCGCTGGGTGCCCGGGGCCAGAAAGAGGGGCAGGTCCACCTCCACGGTCCGATCCGTGGTGGTGGGGGCCGCGGGGTTGGAGCGGGGCCCGGCGGCGAGGCCCACCGAGGGCCCTTCCCGCAGGAACCCGCGGGTTCCGCTCAGGGCCCGGTGCCGCTCGGCGAGCAGCGCCTCGATGCGGACCTGTTCGGGGCTCGTGCGGGCCCGCTGGAGGATATCGTCAAAGGTGAGCGTCGGCGCCTGGGCCATGAGGAGGCAGGGCAGGGCTCCGAGCAGGAGGATTCGCATCGGGACCTCGAGTGGGATGAACGGCGATCCGGCTGGGCCCGGCCCAGCCACCAAAACTCATCTGCGCTCAGGCCCGTGGAGGGTCCGTCTCGGGCTGGATCTCGAGGGTGTGCAGCCGCTCCACTCCCACCGCCTCATAGCGGAGGCGCGGCAGGGGATCCATCGGGGGCGCGGCCGGGGAGGTGGGCACCGGGGCCGTGGCGCACCCATCGCTGCAGAGGATGTGGCAGACCGGCACCGACTCCGGGCAGGTGTCCTCGCAGCGATCCTGGAGCGACGCGCCCACGTAGAAGGCGATCAGCACGAGGAACAGGCCCGCGATCCAGCGCCTCAGCATGCGACCCGCCCCGGCGGGGCCCCTGGGCCGCCCCAACATGCGCAGGCCCAAGCGCGGGAGATCCATCCGGGAGGGTTCCATCCGACGCTGATGATTACACGGATCCTGGGTCTCAGGAACGCGGGGGCTCCCCCCTCAGATCCGGAGGCGGTATCCCACCCCCTGCTCCGTCTGCAGGAAGCGGGGGCGAGCCGGATCCGCCTCCAGCTTGTGCCTCAGCTGGGCCATGTAGACCCGGAGGTAGAGGGGCTGGGCGGCCTTGGCGCGGCCCCAGACCTCCCGGAGGAGCTGGTCGTGGGTGAGCACCTTGCCCGCGTGCTTCACGAGGGCGATGAGGAGCTTGTACTCCGTGGGGGTGAGGTGCACCTCCTCCCCGTTTTTGAAGACCTGCCGCATGGCCTGGTCCACGCGGATGTCGCCCACCTCAAAGACCGGAGCCTCCTCCGTGGAGCCCTGGCGATGCCGCAGGGCCACGCGGATGCGGGCCATGAGCTCGCCGGTGCCGAAGGGCTTCGTGAGGTAATCATCGGCCCCCGAATCCAGGGCGTGGATCTTGTCGTCCTCCCGCCCCCGCGCCGAGAGCACGATGATGGGCGTGCGGGTCCACTCCCGGAGGCGCTTCGCCAACACCAGGCCATCCTCGTCGGGCAGGCCCAGATCCATGAGGATGAGGTCCGGCTGATGGCTGGCGGCCAGCATCGTCCCCTCCCGGGCCGTGCCCGCCTCGAGGAACCGATACCCGTGGGCCTGCAGCGCCGCCCGTAAAAAGCGCCGCATGGGCAGCTCATCCTCGACGACGAGGACGAGGGGGGCGGTGGCCTCCGGGCCGGTTCCAGCCGTCATTCCGAGGATTCCTCCTTCGGCAAGGGTGGCAGCTCCTCGGGCAGGGGGAGGTTCACGAGGAACTGGGCGCCCCCCTGGTTCCGGTTCCCGGCCGTGATCCGGCCGCCGTGGGCCTCCACGATGGCCTTGCAGATGGCCAGCCCGAGGCCCGCACCGGCCTCGGCCCCGGGGCGCCTTCCCCGCACCATCTTTTCGAAGATGCGCTCCTCCTCCCCCTCCGCCAGGCCCGGCCCGTGGTCGGAGACCACGAGGGTGGCCGTCCGCCCCACGGACCAGGCCTTCACCTCGATGGGCGTGCCCTGGGGGGAATGCTTCACCGCGTTGTCCAGGAGGTTCACCAGCACCTGCTCCATGAGGAGGCTGTCCACGGGCACGGGGGGGAGGCTCCGGGGCAGGTCCACGGTGACGGGGTTCCCCTTCAGCTGGTCCTCCATCCGGTTCAGGGCGGAACCGACCAGTTCCTCGATGAGGGTCCACTCCTTGTGGACTTCCAGGGTGCCGGACTCCAGGCGGGTGATGTCGAGCAGGTTGCTCACGAGCCGATGCATGCGCTTCGCCTCGCCGTGGATGGATTCGAGGAGTTCGCGCCGGGCCTCCTCCGCCACGGGCGCCTCCCGATCCAGCAGGGCGCTGCTGGCCCCCGTGATCGCCCCCAAGGGGGTGCGGAGGTCGTGGGAGACGGAGCTCAGGAGGGTGCTGCGCATGGCCTCCTGATCCATGCGCCGGCTGGCCTCCGCGTTTTTCTCGGAAAGGTCGAGGCGCTCCAGGGCGAGGGCGGATTGATCCGCGAAGGCCTCCAGGAGGCGCCGCTGATCCGGCTCCGTCCACTGGGCCTCCCCCTCGGGCAGGACGCCCAGCACGCCCATGACGCCGCTGGTGGCCCGCATGGGCAGGTAGGTGGCCTTGGCGCCGGGAAGGGTGGCGGTGCCCCGCCCGGCCGCCTCCTGATGCTCGAAGACCCACTGGGCCACGCCCACCTCGTTCTCCGAGTGGAGGAGGGGCAGGTCCTTCCGCAGGGCCTCCAGCTTTCCGTTGGCGCCGGGAAGCAGCACCACGGCCTCCGTGCTGAACTGGGAGGCGACGTTGCGGAGGATGGATTCCACCAGATCCGCGGAACCGCCGCCCTGGGCGAGATCCTTGCTCAGGCGCAGGAGGCCCGCCGTGCGGTGTTCGCGGCTGCGAGCCAGGCGCGCCTGCTGGCGGATGCGCTCCGTGAGGGTGCCGATGGTCCAGCCCGTGACCATGAGGATCGCGAAGGTGCCCATGTGGCGGAAGTCGGTGACGGCGAAGGTCAGGAAGGGGGGAATGAACAGGAAATCGAAGGCCGCCACGCTGAGGGCCGAGGCCAGGAGGGAGGGGCCCCGCCCCGATCGGGCCGCCACGAGGACGATGGCGAGGACGTACACCATGACGATGTCCGCCAGTTCCGTGCGGCCGAAGGCGAGGCCCGACACAACGGAGGCGGCGATGACCGCCAATAGGGCGAAGGCGTAGTGGGAGAGGGGACTGTGGGGCTTGGGGCGCAGCGGAGGCCGGGCCGTTTCCTGCCCCTGATCGCCGGTGATGACGAAGATGTCGATGTCCCCGGAGTCCCGCACGAGCTCATCGACCAGGGAACCCCGGAGGAACTCCCGCCACCGGGGCAGGGAGGGCTTCCCCACGACGATCTTGGTGACGTTGTGGGACCGGGCGTAGTCGAGGATGTCGGGCCCGATGGAGACGCCGCCCTCGATGACCTCCGTGCCGCCCCCCAGCTGCTCCGCCAGGCGCAGGTTCGCCTCGATGCGGGCCTGGTCCGCCTCGCCGTAGCGCAGGTGCCTCGGCGTCTCCACGTAGAGGGCGGTCCAGGGCGCGCCCAGGGTGGCGGCCAGGCGGCGCGTGGCGCGCACGAGGCGGGTGGAGAGGGCGCTGGGGCCCACGCAGACGAGGAGGCGATCCCCGGCGGCCCAGGTCTTCCGGATGCCCTCGGTGGCCATGTAGCGCCGCATCTGGGCGTCCACGCTCTGGGCCGTCTGGCGTAGGGCCAGCTCGCGGAGGGCGAGCAGGTTGCCCTTGCGGAAGAAGCGGTCGATGGCGTGGCGGGCCTGATCGGGCACGTAGACCTTGCCCTCGCGCAGCCGCTGGAGCAGGTCCTCCGGAGGGAGATCCACGAGCTCCACCTCGTCGGCACGCTCCAGCACCGTGTCGGGCACGTTCTCCCGCACGATGATCCCCGTGATCTGCGCGACCACGTCCCGCAGGCTCTCCATGTGCTGCACGTTGACGGTCGTATAGACGTCGATGCCCGCGTCCAGCAGCTCCATCACGTCCTGCCACCGCTTCTCGTGGCGGGAGCCCTTCATGTTCGAGTGGGCCAGCTCGTCCATGAGGATGATCTGCGGTTTCCGCTTGAGGGCCGCTTCCAGATCGAACTCGGGGTAAAAGGTGCCGTGGTAGGGCAGCTCCCGGGGCGGGATGCGCTCGAAACCCTCGGCCTTGGCATTGGTCTCCGAGCGCCCGTGGGTCTCCACCACGCCGACGACCACGTCGATGCCGATGTCCAGGCGCTCCTTGGCCTCGCTGAGCATGGCGTAGGTCTTCCCCACCCCCGGGGCCGCGCCGAAGAACACCTTCAGCTTCGCCCGGGTGGCCAGGGCCTCCTCCTCCTGCACCTTGCGCAGGAGGGCGTCGGGGTCGGGGCGCTCGGGCGTCATGGTCTCAACCTATCTGCAACGCTCCAGGGATGCCTGCTCGGGGAGAGCAGGCATCCCTCCAGCCTGGGGCCGAACTGACGGCCGAAACCCGCCCTCAAAAGGCCTTCGATAGTCCCACCACCAACGCGCCGCGACCAGCCGCCTCGGGGGCGCTGACGCCCGTCGTGAAGTAGTCCTTCTTGCTCGTGCCGAACCAGGCGGCGCTGACCACCCAGCCCTTGAGGTCCTTCGTCACGCCGACTTTATAGTCGTCCACGGAGTTGGACTGCAGCCCGAAATCGGTGGCGTTCGGAATGGTCTGATGGCCGAAGTGCCCGTTCAGGCCCCAGCCGTTGCCCAGGTCGTAAACCGCGCCGAGATCCAGGTAGGAGCCACCCTTGGTGTCCGTGTTCGTGCCGTCGCCCAGGCCGAAGTAGTTGCTCAGCTGGTGGGAGTACTTGAGGGTGAAGATCTTGTAACTGAGGCCCAGGTAGACTTCATCGTGATGCACCTCGCCCACGGGGCCGGTGTCGGCGCGGGTGGGGTAGCGGCAGGTGATCGCGCCGAGGTCGAGGCCCACGGGCCCCGCGGTGAACTTGTAACCGCCGTAGAAGTCCATCTCGAGGCTGGCGCCGCGGTAGAGGGCCTGCTCCACGTTCGCGTTCCAGTTGCCGAAGTAGAAGCCCGAGCGGTGGGCCACGTCGAAGCCCCCCTGGAAGGAGGGCTTGTAGCCCGTCTGGGTGAAACCTCGGAAGCGATAGTCGGAGAAGAGACCGGCGTTGCCGGTCACCGTCCAGTCGGGCTTAGGGGCTTCAGCCTGGGCCTGCAGGGAGAGGGCGGACAGGGCCAGGAGGGAGAGGAGGGTCTTGTGCATGGGATGGACCTTCAAGAAAGGTGGAAGGGGTGGGCAAGGCAGGCCCTGCAAGCCCGGGTCCCGGAATCCGGAGGGGCTACCGGACTACTTCGCTTGATCGAGGGCCAGGTTGAGTTTCAGCACGTTCACGGTGGCGTCCCCGAGGACCCCGAACTGGGGGCCTTCGGTGTGCTGACGGACCAGATCCCGGACTTGGGCCTCGGGCAGGTTCCGGGCCTTGGCGACGCGGTGGACCTGGTACTCGGCGGCGGCGGGGCTGATGTGGGGGTCCAGGCCGCTCGCGGAGGCCGTGACGAGGTCCACGGGGATGGGGCCCTGCTGCTCGGGGTCAGCCGCGCGGAGGGCCGCGATGCGTTCTTCCACGGCCTGCTTCAGGGCCGGGTTGCTGGGGGCCTGGTTGCTGCCGCCACTGTTCGCGCCGTTGTAGGGAAGGGGCTTGCCATCCGGGCCCACCGTCACCGAGGGGCGGCCCCAGAAGTGGGCGGCATCGGTGAAGGATTGGCCAATGAGCTCGGAGCCGAGGACGTTCCCCTCCTTCCGGATGAGGCTGCCTTCCGCCTGGCGGGGGAAGATCACCTTCGAGAGGCCCGTGATGAGGGCGGGGTAGGCGAGACCCGTGATCACGGTGAGGCCGAGGAAGGCGACGAGGGCGGGGCGGAGTTGAAGGTTCATGGGATCTCTCCTGCTGAACGGGATGAATCGGAGGGAAATGCATAACGCAGAGGCGCGGAGGCGCGGAGACGCAGAGGAGAATGGGGGCTTCCCTTCGCGGGCTTCGACCCTCGAGCTCTTCTCTGCGCCTCTGCTTCTCTGCGCCTCTGCGTTAGGTCGTTCATTGCAAGCACTCCAGTCATGAAGGTGGGAGTGGCGCTAAGCCGTCAGGTGGAGCGCGACGAGCAGCATGTCGATGAGCTTGATGCCCACGAAGGGCACGATCAGCCCGCCCGCCCCGTACACGAACAAGTTCCGCTGGAGCAGCTGGGCCGCGCCCATGGGCCGGTACTTCACGCCCCGCAGGGACAGGGGGATCAGGAAGACGATGATCAGGGCGTTGAAGATCACGGCCGAGAGGATCGCGCTCTCGGGGCTGTGGAGGCCCATGATGTTGAGGGCGCCCAGGGCCGGGTAGGTGGCCACGAAGGCCGCGGGCAGGATGGCGAAGTACTTGGCCACGTCGTTGGCGATGCTGAAGGTGGTGAGGGAACCACGGGTCATCAGGAGCTGCTTGCCGATCTCCACGATCTCGATGAGCTTCGTGGGGTTCGAGTCCAGGTCCACCATGTTGCCGGCTTCCTTCGCCGCTTGCGTGCCGCTGTTCATGGCCACGGCCACGTCGGCCTGGGCCAGGGCGGGGGCGTCGTTGGTGCCGTCCCCCGTCATGGCCACGAGGCGGCCCCCCGTCTGGTACTCGCGGATGAGCTTCAGCTTGGCCTCGGGGGTGGCCTGGGCGAGGAAGTCATCCACGCCGGCCTCGGCGGCGATGGCGGCGGCGGTGAGGGGGTTGTCGCCCGTGATCATCACCGTCTTGATGCCCATGTTCCGCAGCTCCGCGAAGCGCTCCTTGATGCCGCCCTTCACGATGTCCTTGAGCTGGATGACGCCCAGGGCCTTGGCCCCGTCGGCCACCACGAGGGGCGTGCCGCCCGCCATGGCGATCTCATCCACCCGGCGGCGCAGATCCTCGGGGAAGCGGCCCCCCTTGGCCTGGACGAAGTCCTCGATGGCGGAAGCGGCGCCCTTGCGGACCTCGCGGTGGCCCAGGTTCACCCCGCTCATGCGGGTCTGGGCGGTGAAGGGCACGAAGTGGGCGTCCAGGACGCGGATGTCCCGCTCGCGGAGGCCGTACTGCTCCTTGGCGAGGATGACGATGCTGCGGCCCTCGGGGGTCTCGTCGGCCAGGGAGGAGAGCTGGGCGGCGTCCGCCAGATCATGGATGTTTACCCCTTCCGAGGGGATGAAGGCCACGGCCTCGCGGTTGCCCAGGGTGATGGTGCCGGTCTTGTCGAGGAGGAGCACGTCCACATCCCCGGCGGCTTCCACGGCGCGGCCCGACGTCGCGATGACGTTGGCCTGGATCATGCGGTCCATGCCGGCGATGCCGATGGCGCTCAGGAGGCCGCCGATGGTCGTCGGGATGAGGCAGACGAGGAGGGAGACGAGCACGGTGATCGTCACCGGGGAGCCCTGCCCCGCCGCCTTCACGCTGAAGATGGAGAAGGGCAGCAGGGTGGCCACCGCCAGCAGGAAGACGATGGTGAGGCCCGCCAGGAGGATGTCCAGGGCGATCTCGTTGGGGGTCTTCTGGCGCTTGGCGCCCTCCACCATGGCGATCATGCGATCCAGGAAGGTCTCGCCCGGATTGGTGGAGATGCGGATGACGAGCCAGTCGGAGAGGACGAGGGTGCCGCCCGTGACGGCGGAACGATCGCCGCCACTCTCCCGGATCACCGGGGCGCTTTCGCCCGTGATGGCGCTCTCGTTCACCGAGGCGACGCCTTCGAGGACTTCACCGTCCCCGGGGATGGTCTCCCCCGCCTTCACGAGGACGAGGTCGCCGATGCGGAGGGTGGGGGCCTCCACGGTGCTCGAGGGGCCGTTCCGGTCGGGGCCGGCCAGCTTGGTGGCCTTCACGTTCCGCTTGGCGGCTCGGAGGGATTCCGCCTGGGCCTTGCCTCGGCCCTCGGCCATGGCCTCGGCGAAGTTGGCGAAGAGCACCGTGAACCACAGCCACAGGGCGATGGCGAGGATGAAACTCGGCCGGGCCTCGCCCTGGCCCGTGAGGGCCTGGAGCCAGAGGGCGGTGGCGAAGGCGCTGCACACCCAGACGGTGAACATCACCGGGTTGCGCAGCTGGTGGAGGGGGTTGAGCTTCCGGAAGGCGTCCACCAGGGCCCGCTTCACGATGGCGGGTTCGAAGAGGGGACGGGCCGGTGCGGTGTGACGGGAGTGGGTCGTCATGGGATCCTCAGCGGAGGGTCAGGTGCTCGGCGAGGGGGCCGAGGGCCAGGGCGGGCAGGTAGGTGAGGGCGCCGATGAGGAGCACGACCCCCACGAGCACGCCCACGAAGAGGGGGGTGTGCGTGGGCAGGGTGCCGACGCTTTCGGGGGTGTACTTCTTCCGGGCCAGGGAGCCGGCGATGGCGAGCACGGGGAGGATCACCCCGAAGCGGCCCACGAGCATGCAAAGGGCCAGCCCGTAGTTGTAGAAGGGCGTGTTGACGCTGAGGCCGCCGAAGGCGCTGCCGTTGTTCTGGGTGGCGCTGCTGAAGGCGTAGAGGACCTGGGTGAACCCGTGGGGGCCGGGGTTGGAGATGGAGGCCACCGCAGGCGCGTGGAGCACGGCCACGGCCGTGCCGATGAGAATGGCCGCCGAGGGGAGGAGGATGGCGATGGAGGCCATCTTCATTTCAAAGGCCTCGATCTTCTTGCCCAGGTACTCCGGAGTGCGGCCCACCATGAGGCCGCCGATGAACACGCCCACGAGGGCGAAGAGCAGCATGCCGTAGAGGCCGGAGCCCACGCCGCCGAAGACCACCTCGCCCAGCTGCATGAGCCAGAGGGGGACGAGGCCGCCCAGGGGCGTGAAGGAGTCGTGCCAGGCGATGACGGCGCCACAGGAGGCCGACGTCGTGATGGTGGCGAAGAGGCTGGCGTTGGCGGCTCCGAAGCGGACCTCCTTGCCCTCCATGTTGCCGCCGCCCTGCTCGGTGGAGACCATCTGGTTCACGGGCAGGCCCTTCAGGCCGGGGTTGCCCTTGGCCTCCGCCCAGGTGGTCACGGAGAGGGCGGCCACGAAGATCACGGCCATGGCGGCCATCACGGCCCAGCCCTGGCGGCGGTCCTTGGCCATCGTGCCGAAGGCGAGGCAGAGGGCCGCGGGGATCGAGAAGATCGCCACCATGTGGATCAGGTTGCTGAGGCCCGTGGGATTCTCGAAGGGGTGCGCGGAGTTGGCGTTGAAGAAGCCGCCGCCGTTGGTGCCGAGCATCTTGATGGCCACCTGGGAGGCCGCGGGGCCCATGGCCAGCACCTGGCCGGACGTCGTCTTCACGGAGGCGGCGAAGGTCTGGAGGGTGCCCTGGGAGACGAGCAGGAGGGCGATGATGGCGCTGAGGGGCAGCAGCACGTAGAGGGTGGTGCGGACCAGATCGGCCCACGCGTTGCCGATGCCAAGGGCGCTTCGGCGCATGAGGCCGCGGATCAGCGCCACCACCACGACGATGCCCGTGGCCGCGGAGAGGAAGTTCTGCACCGTGAGGCCCAGCATCTGCGTGAGATAGCTCAGGGTGGACTCGCCCCCATAGGCCTGCCAGTTGGTGTTGGTGGTGAAGCTCACGGCCGTGTTGAACGAGAGGTCCGTGGCCACCTTGCCCATGCCCTCGGGATTCAGAGGCAGGGCGCCCTGGGCCTTCTGGAGGAGGAACACGGCGGCGATCCCGAGGAGGTTGAAGGCGGCGATGGCCCAGGCATAGGCCTTCCAGCCCATGTCCTCGTCGCCCCGGATGCCCATCAGGCGGTAGAGGCCCCGCTCCACGGGGCCGAGGACGGGGTGGAGGAAGGTGCGTTCACCCGCCAGCACCTTGGCGATGAAGGGGCCGAGGGGCACGGCGATGGCCAGCACCAGGCCGAGGAAGATGAAACTCTGGATCCAGGCGTGGGTCATTGGAACTTCTCCGGCTTCAGCAGGGCGAAGACGAGGTACGCGAGCAGGCCGATGGCGAGCAGCGTGGCGATGAGGAGGGTGGGGGTCATGGTCACCTCGGGGAATCAGGGATGAATTGGGCGAGGCACCCCATGAGGACGGGATACCGACCGAGGCCCCGCATCAGGAGGGCTTGCCATGGTTTCCGGCCCTCCCCCCGGTTAATCCGGATCGCCACGCGGGTGAATCCGTAGGCCACGGGCGCCGCCAGCACGAAGAACCAGGGCATGGGGAAACGCGGGAACAGGTGAACCTCCGGACAGTCGAAGTGTCGACTTCCGGGCCGTTAGGAAGGGGTTGGGATGGGGCCCCCGGTGTTAAGACGGCGTTAAGGCCCGCGCCCCGGATGAGAGGCAACCCCGGCTCCGGCCTGGGCCACGACCGGATCGGAGGGCCATGGAATCTCCTGCTCGGGACGGATCGTTCACCCTCGATCCCACGAGGGGTCTGGGAATCGGTGGGCACCTCGAAGGGCCCACCCCTCTGAAATCCATTCCCAAACCTACCGGTGGTCCCTCTCGGCCGCTCCGGGGTGAGGGTTATGCCCACCCGCCATATACCGCATTCAAGTAGTCCAATGTCGGTTGAAGTTTTTCGGCCGGGTCCGCGAGGAGTACCAACAACGGGGCGCGCCCTCCAAAGAGCGGTGCGTGGTTCGGGCTCTTCAGCCAACCCACTGGATCACCGGTCAATCGGCCGCTGATTTCGTAAATTCCGATGAAGCAACCAAGCCAATCGCACCTCTGGGAAGTTCCCGCGCTGAGCTTGCAAGCGAGTTCTTCGGGGTCGATCTCGAGGCGGCTGGCAATGTGATTGTATACCCGGAGAACCACTCCTCCATAAGGGAGAGGCAGCGGGTCGCTATGAGGCATAGCCTCTCCCTTCGGGGTTACCACCCGTCTTAGGCCCTATTTCTTCTTGTCGTGAATCCAGGTGTGGACGGCGACTGTTGATGGCATCCCGAGGGTACCTGCTGCGAGGGCCACGACCTGTTCAATCTCCTCCAAGGTTATTCCCTGGGCCAGCCCCTTCCGGACGCCGGCGTGAATCGCCCCTTGCTTCATGGCGCCAATGGCGATGGCCAGTTTGATGAGGCGTTGAGTGCGCTCATCAAGGGGCCCCGTGGCGCCAGCTTCATGGATGACCTCCCAGGCTTCGCCGAGCTTCGGGAATCGCGCGATGAAGTCGGTGTAAGCACCCGGAGGAGGAGGGAGTTTGGGGGCCATGGTTGCCTCTGGCTAGGGATGGATTGACGATTCGACTTCGGGGGCCGCTTCCATGAGGTCTGCGGAGGGGTTTTCCATCCATGGCAAGACGGTCCAGGGAAAACCGAAGGATGCGACTTCCTGGAGATAGGTGCGCTCGGCTTGCGCGCGGGCTTGGAGGATTGGGTCGGTGAGCCGAAGGGGAGAAAGCGATTGGTTGAGAATCCAGGCGAAGGGCTGGATGCCCGCGCGGCGGAGGTCTTGTTCGAGGCCCTTGGCCTCATGGACGGGGGTCGCCTCAGGCAGGGCCACAAGGATCACTTTGGTGAACCGTGGGTCTCGCAAGCGAGGAAGCAGGGTGCGAACCTCCTCGGGGAGCTCTTGCGCGGTTCGGGATACCTCCCGATGGTAGGCCTCGGCCGCATCCAGCAGCAGCAACGTGTGGCCCGTGGGGGCGGTGTCGATGACGACGAAGCCCTCCAAGCCCCGCGCGACTTCCTTGGCGAAGGCTCGGAAGACAGCGATCTCAGCCGTGCACGGGGAACGAAGGTCCTCCTCGAGGAGGGCACGTCCCGCCGGATCGAGATCCCTCCCGGCCTGGTCAATCACCTCTTCCGTGTACGCCGCCGTTTCAGCCTCGGGATCGATCCGGCTGATGGTGAGCCTTGAGGTGGTATCCCCGGCATGTGGCAGGTCGTTCCCTCCGGCAGGGTCGGTCGTCGTGAGGTGGACCCTTCTTCCCGCAGCCGAAAGGTCGCGTGCCAAGCGCCGTGCGACGGAAGTCTTCCCGACGCCCCCCTTCCCCATGGTGAGGAGAACGCCTCCAGGGGCCTCCAGAAGGGAATGGATGAGGCTCTGCCAGGAGGATTGAGAGGATGGGATTCCCAGGTCCTCCGTGACCGGGAGCTGGGGTTGTGGGGCGGGTTCTTGGAACAAGGCGCGAAGCCGGTCGGGCCCCAGCAAGTTCATCGACTTCAGCGACACCTCGGTACGCGGGAGCGTTTCGAGGGCGGCTGGCATTCCTGCAAGGGCCAGCTTTCCCCTAGCTTCAAGGGCGAGGGCGATCTCGTCGTGAGGGTCGGTCGCCTTGAAGACCCCGTTGACCACCAAGTGGTGGTTTCCGATGCCAAGCTGGCCCAGTTCGAATCGGGTGCGCTCGGCTTCCTGGAGGGCCGCAGGTTCCGGTCGAGTCACGAGGACGACGAGGGTGCGAGCGGGATCACCGAGGGCCGCCCGAGCCTCCGCGTAGAGCCGCTGCTGGTTCTTCAGGCCGGAGAGTGGCCCCAGACAGCTCGTTCCTCCCTGGTTATCGGCCAAAAAGTCACTCCACGCGGCCGGAAGCTCCATGAGGCGCAGGGTATGGCCCGTGGGCGCCGTGTCGAACACGAGGTGATCGAATACCCAGTCTCCGGAAGGTGTGCCGAGTAGCTTGGAGAACTCATCGAAGGCGGCGATTTCGAGGGTGCAAGCTCCGGAGAGCTGTTCCTCGATGCTGGTCACGGCCGCAGGGGGGAGGAGTTCCCGATAGGGCCCGACGACGCGTTCGCGGTAGGCCGCGGCCGCCGCTTCGGGATCGATGTTCATGGCCCAAAGGCCGGGGATGCCCGCCAGGGCCGTGGGCTCTCCGTTGAGCCGGGCACCCAGCACCTCATCCAGGTTGGATGCGGGGTCGGTGCTGACCAGGAGGACCTTCCGCCCCGCGTCCGCGAGCTGGATCGCCGTGGCGCAGGCGGTCGAGGTCTTCCCCACGCCGCCCTTTCCTGTGAATAGGAGGTTGCGGGTATGGACGGGAATGCTCATGGGGTCAGCTCAGCAGCAGCCAGAACCCGGGGCGCAGGCCGAGGCTTCCTGGATGCCCAGGTACTTCCGCGCCTGCAGGAGCATGGTCCGACTGGAGCCGTCCTGGACCGTCAGGGCGATATCTACGGCCTTGATCATGTCTTCCTTGGGCACACCCAGCTTACGGGCCTGATCGTAGTGGAACCGAAAGGCCTGATCGCTGTTGGTGGACATGGCCACTGCCAGGGCGAGGAGTTCCTGCACGGCCGGGGTGATGAGGGCCTCGCCGGCCTTCACGCCATTGAGACCCACCAAGGCCAGCAGGGTGGGCCGGTCAGGGTAGGCACCTTCGCTGATCACCTTCCCATCCAATACGAGGAGGGGGAGACAGTCATTGCCCTTAGTCTGGAGCAACTCCTTCACCAGGGGTTCAGCCGCAAAGGCACCTGGTTCCTGGGCCAGGTTGTAGCGGGTGACCTGGATGCCCATGGAAGCAAGATGGTCCAGATCGCTCGCAAACCGGGGCAGGGCGGGATCGACCTGGGGGCCGCAGACACCGGTGGGGCAACACATGGCGGGATCGAAGACGTGGAGAGTGGTCATGTTGGCTCCTGGAATCAAAGATCTGAGACGAGCACACGGAGGGCGCGGAGCGTCTGGGGGTGGATGCAGTAGCACACGCGTGGGCCCTCGGGAGTCGCCTGGACGAGCCCTGAGTCCTTCAAGACTTTGAGATGCTGGGAAATGGTGGAGGGGGCCAGATGAAAGACCTCCGCCAAATCGCCATGCAAGCAGACCTGCTTCTGCGCCAGGATGCGAAGAATGCGGACCCGGATCGGATGCGCCAGCGCCTTGGCCAGGGTGGCCAGTGATTCGTCCGGATCGTCCATGCGCAGCAGGGATTCCTGGAATTCTGGATCACACCCGCATTCCCTGAAAGCCGCGTGGCCCATCTCGCCTCCTCAATCGTCGATCAACGAATGATTGAACCTCAATCCAAGTTGGACAAGCCTGCAGGGGCCGATTCCCGCCAACTGTGATGTCCCTCAATTCATCGAACCGCTCCAGGCACCGCCGCACGCGGTCGTTGGGGGCGGCCTTAGGGGCTCCCCTGGAATTCCTGGAGGGTTTTCCCGGCAAGGAGCGCCTGAAGCAACGCGGAGGCTTCCTCGGAGACTATCAGGGACGGGCAGGGGCTTCCCACGAGGCAGCAATCGGGTGTTCGAGGGGAACGGCCGGGCGGCCCGGCGATTCGCACCGCCATGTAGATTTCGAGAAGGCTGATTCGATCTGGGGCACGGCTGAGGCGGTATCCCCCTCGCGTACCTGCGGAGCTCTCGATGATTCCCGCCTGGCTCAACAACCGGAGAAGCTTGGCCAGGGAAGCCTCGGGGAGCCGGTGCCGAAGAGCCAAAACCCGGCCTTGAAGGTAGGATCCCCCGGGCTTAAGGCATGCCAAGGCGCGAATGGCGTAGTGAAAGCTCGGAGGGAATGGATCCGGCATGGATGGCTTGTTCACAGGCCCTCCTGGGCATGGAAACGGCGGGTAAGACTCTCCGGGCCCGAGGCGCCAAGAGTCTCACCCGCCGTGATGCGGGAGGTCTACTTCCCGCTTGCAATCTCGTCGGCCGCAGCGGAGGAGATCTCCTTCGCGGCCTTCTTGAATTCATTGATCCCCTGACCGAGGGATTTGCCCAACTGCGGCAACTTGGAGGGTCCGAAGAAGAGCAGCAGGGCTGCGCCGATCAGAAGGATTTCGGTCATGCCGAGGTTGCCCATGGGGTGCTCCTAGTAGGCGATCTGGAAGGACAGGACGAGGGTGTCCCCGCCCTGTTCTCCCGTCTGGCCGGGGCGAGGGGAAAGGAAGTTCTTGCTGCGGTTGATGTAGTTCAAGCGGATGTTGGCGGCCTTGTACTTGGCCGGATTGAAGGCGTAGGCGTAGCCCGCGGTGATTTCCGTGAACTTCGGCGTGAAGTCGCCGCTGACCGTCTTGTAGGGATTCGTGGTGCCGTACCAGTCGTCGCCCGAGTTCCAGTTCATCAGGTCGTAGCGCCCGCCAAAGGTGTGCTTGCCCGTGGTGTAGCTGGCGGAGAGCACCGTGGACGTGAACTTCTGATCGAGATGCTGCCGCTTGGCGGTGCCCGCGGCGGTGCCCAGGGAGGGGAAGAGGCGCCCCACGAGTCCCGTGATGTATTCCGCTTCCAGGCGCCAACCGTGGTTCCGATAGGCGTAGAAGGCGCCCAGGTCGCTGGTCTTGTCCTTGTTTTCCTTCACCGCCGCCGCGGTGGCGCCGCTGGCGCCGAAGCTCAGGGACACGGCGGAGGAATCCTTCAGATCGGTGCTCCCCTGCAGGGTGTAGAGGCCGAAGTTGTGAGCGCTCCCCTGGAAGAACTCCAGGCGCAGCACCAGATCCTTCATGGCGTTCAAGTCGTTGGACTTGCCGGCGGAGAACTGGGTGTTGCCGTTGAAGAAGCCCGCGGACAGCTTGCTCCGGAAGCCCTTGGGGTCGCCGAAGGAATAAGTTCCGATGATGCCGCGATCCCGCTTGTCGCCGAAGCGGACGCCCATCATGGAGCGCTCGGCGAACATCAGATCCGCGCTGGAGGTCATGCCTTCCAGGGTCTGGTAGCCCTTGAACTGGCCCACCTTCACCTCCAGGCCCGCCGCGGGTTTGTAGACGATGGCCATGTCCTGGAGGATGGACGGGTTCGAGGCGGAGGTGGAGATGCTGGGATCGATCATCGCCTCCCAGGACACGTTGGGGAGGATGTCCCCGGAGAGCTTGATCTCGGCGCGGCGGATCGCGAAGGTGTTTTCCTTGAAGTTCGAGGAGACGTTGGAATAGGTGCTGCCCGTGGAATTCAGGCGGAGGTTGCTGTCCAGCATCTGGGTGTACCAGGCCTGGAGGAGGCCGCTGAACTTGATCGTGGGGGTGAAAACCTTCTCCTGGGCGGCCAGGGATCCGGCGGCCAGGCAGACGAGGGACAGGCGCGTGAGGACGCGATTCATGCGGAACTCCGGGATGAGGGGGGGTTAGCGGACCGGAACGAGCCGGACCTTGGTGTCGTAGAAGGAAACGCTGCCGCCGACCTTGTCGATCATGCAGGTGTTTTTGAGGTGGGGATCCACCCACATGGCCGCATTGGCGTGGATGCCACCCTGGCGATGGGGATCGGCCTTGATGACCTCACCATCGACCACGAGATCCATGGCACCCGTCGCCCAATGGCCGTGGCCGAGGGTGAAGGTGATGACGCCCGGACGAATCGTTTCGGTGATCTCCACCTTGCCGATCATGTCCTTCTTTCGGCCATTGCCCAGGTTCCAGGTGCCCTCGGGGTTCGTGGCGGAGACCACCCGGACCTGTTGCCCCTTCTTGAAGCCGAGGCGCTTGGCGTCGCTCGTGTGGACGAGGATCGCGTTCTCGGGATACAGGGCCGTGAGGTAGCTGTTGGTGATGGTCCGGGACTTGGTCATCCGCACGTCGCGCTGGGTGACCAGGTGGAGGTCATGCCCCTTGGCCAAGGCATCCGGGGCGTTGCCCAAGGTGTCGGCGATGGGCACGAAGGTGGCCATTCCCAGGAAATGCTTGCCCGTGAAGGCGTCCTTCACCTTGTAGGTCTTCTCCTGGTAGATGTTGATCTGCTTGGCGTACTTGTTGGCGACGTGGTCGCCCTTGTAGCTGTTTTCCTGGGAATCGAAGCGGCCACCACGGGTGAGCACATACGCCACCTTCTTCCAGGAATCTCCACAGATGGCAGCCCAGCGCACGGGATCGAAGACATTGCGGGGCAGGTGGCGGCGCGACTTCTGGAAGATCTGCATCTCCTCCGAGGAGGCATCGGGCACGCTCTCCTTGCCGTCGTGGGCGAGGTTCGCGACCATGCGGAGGTAGAAATCATCCGGGCGATTGAGATCCTTCCCAGGCCCGAAGGCGTCCTTCCCGAAACCAGGCATGCCCAGCTTTTCCGCCAGGGCGAGCCAAACGGTCTCGATGGAGATGGGCTGATCTTCGCCAAAGACCTTCACCACCTCGTTGGGGGAGGCGATCACAGGCTGGCGCACGGGTTGGATCTTCACCGGCATGTTGGGGTGACTGCCCTGGAACTCCCAGCGCTCAAGGTAATGGAGGTCCGGGAAGATGTAATCCGCGTAAAGGCTGGTGGTGCCGACGGTGATGTCGCTGGCGAAGTAGAGGGGGATCTTCTCCAGGTCCAGGAGGGCCGCGATCTGGGTGTGACCGGCGGGCAACGCGTAGCCTGGAGTGCCCATGTAGCTGAAGAGCACTTTCGTCGCGTAGGGGTACGCATCCGCCATGGAGGGGATGATTTCCTCATAGACATCGGAGGCCAGAGGCCACCAATTCCGTTTCGCGGGGTAATTCGCGAAGACCGTGGACTCTTCGTACTTGGCGTCATGGCGGATGATCGACACGCCAAAGGGCTTCCCGCTCTTGGGGGTGATCTTGGGCAGGGGGAAGGGCTGACGATCGGTCTTGGTGCCGTCCACGTTGAACGTGGAAGCGGCGATCATGCCCCCGGTCCAGTCGAAATTCCCGATGAGTAGGTTCAAATTCATCAAGGCGCTGATGTTGTAGAACCCATTCGTGTGCTGGGCCGGTCCGCGGTGCATGTCCACGCCCGCCTTCTTGCCATGGCTGGTGAACTCCTTGGCGACTTCGGTGATCACCTTGGCGGTGGTGCCACATTCCTTGGCCCACTCCACCAGGCTCTTCGCCTGGGCCGCTTCAAGCATGATCTGGAGGCTGGACTTGGCCTTGATGACCGTGCCCTTCTCGTCCTTGAACTCGGTGGTGACGAAGAGGTCACCCTCCACCGGGTCCTTGTCGTCGTTGGGGTCGACGGCGATGGCCTTCCCATCTTTCATCACGACCAGGAACTCGAATTCGGATTCCTTCCCGTCGGCTGCCTTCCGGATCTCCTTGGCCTTGATCCCGACCTCATGGGCCCGGAGGAGCGTGGTGGGTTCGCCTTCCTTGCCAAGTTTCACCAGGCAGGGGCCGTTGGACCAGGTGGTCTCCTTGTCCGCGGTCGCGGCGGCCTTGTTGGCGTTTCCCAGGTACCTGGCGTCATAGCGTTTGTTTTCCAGGATCCACCGGGTCATGCCCATGGCGAAGGCCGCGTCGGTTCCCGGTTTCACCGGAACCCACCGCGCGCCCTTGGAGGCGAGCTTCGTGTATCTGGGATCGATCACGGTGAACTTGAGCTTTCCTTCCACCATCCGATCGGTCATGCGGGACGTTCGGTTCGTGGGGCCATAGTTGGCGTCGAAGAGGTTGGCACCCACGAATAGGATGTATTCGGCGTTCTCCTGATCCACCTGCCAGTAGAATTTCTGGCCTCCGGAAAAACCGGCGCCGTCGTACTGCTCGCTCATGGCCTTGGAGGCGAAGTAGAGGGAGCCTTGGCAAACGGTCGTGTGGCCGTGGGTGTTGTTGGTGCCGAAGGCATCGGTGAATCGCTTGTCGAAATCAGCCCGGCCACCCTTCTTGCGGCCCCACATGTAGACGAATTGGTTGTTCTTGGGGCCGAAGTCCGGGTGGTCTGGATCGATGAGGGCGTCCAGGTGAGCGGCATGCTTCGTCTTGAAGTCGGCCACGGTCATCTTCTTCTTTCGGATGAGCGCCACATCGCCAGCCATGGCCGCCATGACCTTGGGGTCTTTCATCACCCAGAGGTCCTTGAGGCCAGTGATGCTGCGACCCTCTTCGCCGGAGACGTGGGCGAAGAGTTTGCCGCCGTTGACGATCTCGTCGATGGCCTGATCGAAGGGGACACTGACCCACTTCCCCTCCCCCCGCTTGCCGGCGCGCTTGAGCACCTTCCGGATGCGATAGGGATCGTAGGCGCCCGTGTGGCCGGCCTGGCCCTTGGGGCAGAGGCAGCCATCGATGGTCGCCGCAGCTCCCAAATCCAGGCTCATGGGAAGGTGGGGGTGCAGGGTAAAGGGATTGTAGGGGCTGCCATCGATCTTCACGGCCACGCCATCCATCACCTTGACCTTGAGTCCGCAGCCCGTGTTGCAGTTGAGGCAGGTGGTGTAGAGGGTGTTCTCGGGCTTCATGAGCTCGTAGGTCGCGGCCGCGCTCAGCTCTCCCTTTTCCGCCTGCTCCACGAGACCCCTGGCCCAGGTCGTCTGACTGGCGGCCATGGCACCGCCGCCCACAGCGGCCGTCACCTTGAGGAAGTCCCGGCGGGAGGAGCCGCCTTGGTTCGGCTTCTCAGCCATAAATCACCTCCAGATTCTCGTCCGAGATGTAATAGACCCTGGGCTTGGTGCCCTTCTTGGGCTTCAGGAACTGCACCTTGTTCGCTTTGATGACCTTGTAAATCTCGCTCTCGGGGTCATTCACATCGCCGAAGTAAGTCGCACGCCCCACGCAGGTGGTCACGCACTCGGGAAGCATCCCGTTCTCCAAGCGATGGAGGCAGAAGTGGCATTTCCGGGCCTTCTCCATGGGCGGCGTGTCTTTCGCCCGCTTGGCCGCGATTCCGTATTCGAAGGAGGGCATCGACTCGTATTTCTGCCGCTCGGGGGTGCCGTCGGTATGGAACAACCCCTCGTCCAGGTCCCTGGCGCCATAGGGGCAGGCGGAAACACATGAGCCGCAGCCGATGCACTCCTGGTAGTTGATGAGCACGAGGCCCGCGCCCACGCCCTCTGATTCCTTCCAGGTGGCGCCTCCCTTTCCGGGCTTTGGACATTCGGCCACGCAGGGCGGATGGTCGCAATGCATGCACGGCCGGGGCAGGAATACCCTCTTGGGGTTGGGATATGTGCCGCGCTGGAACTCCAACACGGGGCGGTACACGATTCCCGGGGGGAGCTTGTTCTCGGACATGCACGCCACGGTGCAGCCGTGGCAGCCCACGCATTTACGCAGATCGATGAGCATGGCCCACCTACGCCCTTTGGCGGACCTCCCAAGGGCGCGCTTGGCGTCCTCCTGCATGGTGACCAAAACGTCCTTCGACATGGCCTCTCCTTGCCCGGGAATGGGCACGCGACGCACCGTGCCCCGAGCAGGGGGCAGGGCTGGTTCAGGGTGGGTAATGGGTATTCGGGGCTGCGGGTGCTTTCCTAGGCGGAGCGGAGCATCCACCGTCGTTCATCGCCATCCCCCGAAATCAGGGAACGGTTGGGGCAGCTGAACGAGAGGGTGGATGGCAAGGCGATCACCGTAGGGTTGCGATTGCTCCTCATCAGGATCGCGCTGTCCTAAAAAAGGTCAAACGGCCTGTGACCTAGGTCTAATATCCTTTTTAAATACAGTAATCAAAGAGCTAAATGTTTCAAATGAAGTGCCAAGACCTTCAATTCACCTATGACAAAGATCACGCGACCAGGGCTACACTAATCGTGGTTTTACGAATAAGTTCCTCGGGTTGGTTGCTTCTGAGTCGCCCGAAGTCCTTCATGGAGAGACGATATGAGAGGCCATCGATACAACGTGCTCTTCCTTTGCACCGGTAATTCCGCGCGTAGCATTTTGGCGGAGGCGTTGCTCAATCGCCTGGGTGGGGAGCACTTTCAGGCCTTTAGCGCCGGAAGCCAGGGGGACGGTCATTTGGCCTTTCATGAGGCCTTTCGCCGCCTCCAAAGCCGAATCAGCCTCTTTTTGGCGCTCCCCGTTGAGAAGCTGGATCGCTTGAGTCTTCAACGCGAACTGAATGCCATCGCCTCTCCCGATGGAGGGAATGCGTGAACACGATCTCGTTCCCAAACCTCGCTCGCCGCACCATCGCTGAATTCCTCGGGACCGCGTTCCTGCTCGCCACGGTGGTCGGGTCCGGGATCATGGGTGAACGCTTGGCTGGCGGAAACGTGTCCATGGCCCTTCTCGCCAACACGATCGCCACGGGGGCTGCACTGGTCGCGTTGATCCTTTCCTTCGGCCCCGTCTCAGGTGCCCACTTCAACCCTGTGGTGACCCTCGCCGATGCAAGCCAGGGCGGCTTGATATGGAAGGCGGTCCCCTGCTATCTCGCGGCCCAGGTTTTCGGAGCCTTCTCGGGTGTAGGCATGGCCCACCTGATGTTCGAGCTCCCGATCTACGAACTCTCCCAACACGTCCGCTCTGGCGGGGCCCAGGTGTTCAGTGAAGGCGTCGCCACGTTCGGGCTGCTGGCCGTGATCTGGGGATGCTCACGCCGGCGAGCCGAATCCACTCCCTTCGCCGTAGGGGGATACATCACGGCGGCTTATTGGTTCACGGCTTCCACGTCCTTCGCTAACCCCGCGGTGACGATCGCCCGGGCCGCAACCAACACCTTCGCCGGCATCCGGCCGAAGGATGTGCTTCCCTTCATCCTTGCCCAAGCCTTGGGTGCTCTCATGGCCACCCTGCTTTTCCGCTGGCTCGTGCCGGGCGAGATGGCCGTCCATGAAGTCCCCGAAGATCCCCTCAGTCTCGATTCCAAGGAGCCCAAGTGAAGACCGTGATTTTCGCCTGCGTGCATAACGCAGGTCGCTCCCAGATGGCTGCGGCTTACTTCAACGCTCTGGTGAAGGATGGACGGGTGCGTGCCATCTCCGCTGGGACGGAGCCTGGCACCCAGGTCCACCCGGAAGTTCTCGAGGCGATGAAGGAGATCGGAATCGATCTCTCGAACGCCAAGCCCCAGCTCCTGACCCAAGAACTGGCCGAAGGCGCCGAAACCCTCATCACTATGGGCTGCGGGGACAAATGCCCCGTGGTGCCGGGTTTGAAGCGGGGTGATTGGCCACTGGAAGACCCCAAAGGCAAGCCGGTGGAGCGTGTCCGGGAGATCCGCAACGAAGTGAGAGACCGCGTCCAGGCGCTCCTTCAGGACCGAGGTTGGGTCTGAGGTTTTGATGGCGCCCACGTCCAGGAGACGATGTGCCCGTCAAGCCCTTCCACAACTGGCTGCGGCCTCACGAGCATGAGGTCTACGACTTGATGGATCAAGCTGGTCGGGACCTCCTGGCGGGAAGCGAGGAACTCCTGGAGGCCATTCGATCCGGAGCGAAGTCCGATCTCATGGGGCTTCAGGAAGGAAGGCTCCGTTTCAGCCGTGCGCACTGCATCAGCACTCATCCGAAGCCTCCCTGGCGACTGGACACCCCTGTCGCTCCAAGACCACATGGAAGAACTTGATCTGAGGATTCATCCGGCTGGAGGGATGGGGAGGGAGCCATGGGATAGGCCGAGCGCATCCAGGCCACCAGTCCCCACAGCCAGAAATGCCTCCGTGAAGGCGGTCGGAACCGCTGCCTGAGGTTCGGTATCTAATCGTTATAAAAATTTGAGATGCAATTCAAATTGCGCTCATTGCAATTCGAACTGGCGATTCTCAGTTCAATCGGGTCCCGACACTGCCCCTGGACAAAACCCGATCTACGAACTATTTCGTTGAAACCTACGATAAACATCGTACACATTGTTTCGTACCCCCTCTGGAGACTCCCCATGACCGCATCCCTGCCCAAGCCCACCGATGGTGAACTGGCCATCCTGCGGGTCCTTTGGGACAAGGGGCCCAGCACCGTCCGCGAAGTGCTGGAGGTGATGACCGAGGCGCGCGACCTCGGTTACACCACGGTGCTGAAGATGCTCCAGATCATGACGGACAAGGGGCTCGTCTCCCGCGAGGAGCAGGGCCGCAGCCACGTCTACAAGGCGGTGGCCAGCATGGAGCAGACCCAGGGGCACCTGGTCTCCGACCTGCTGGACAAGGCCTTCGCGGGATCCGCCCTCCAACTGGTGATGCGGGCCCTGCAGGACCGCCGCACCAGCGAGGGGGAGCGGGAGGCCATCCGCAAGCTGTTGAACGAGGCATCCCAAGATCAGGCGGCCAAGGTCGCGAGCGGGGGGGAACGATGAGCGCCTTCCATCATCCGGCGGTCCTGGCCCTGGCTTGGACGCTGCTCCACTTCCTTTGGCAGGGCGCGCTCCTGGGCTTCGTGGCCTGGGTGGGCCTCGCGCTGCTGGCCCGGCGCAGCCCCCAGGCGCGCTATGCCTGGGCCTGCGGGATCCTCGCCCTCATGGCCCTGGCGCCCCTGCTCACCTTCCTGATGCTGAGGAAGGGCCTGGGCGCCCCGGCCGGCCCCGCACCCGCCGAGCTGCTGGCGGCGCTTCCGGCCCTCCAGGTCTCCGCCTGGGAGCGGATCCAAGCCACGTTGCAGCCGTGGCTGCCGGCCCTCTCCCTGGGCTGGATGGCGGGGGTGGGGCTCTTCGCCCTGCGCCTGGCGGGGGGCCTCGTCATGATCCAGCGCTTGAAGGAAGTGGGCACCTCGCCCGTGCCCAGCCAGTGGCATTTGGTGCTCGCCCGGCTCAGCCGCGAACTGAAACTGCAGCGCGCGGTGCGCCTGCTGGGCTCCACCCGGGTGGACGTGCCCACGGTGGCGGGCTGGCTGCGCCCCGTGATCCTCCTACCGGCATCGGCCCTCACCCAGCTCACGCCCCACCAGCTCGAAGCGATCCTCGCCCACGAACTGGCCCACGTGCGGCGCCATGACTTCGCCGTGAACCTGCTGCAGGCCTGCGTGGAGGCCCTGCTGTTCTACCACCCCGCCGTATGGTGGCTGTCTTCCAAGGTGCGGGAGGAGCGCGAGCTCGCCTGCGACGACGTGGCCGTCACCACCTGCGGGGATGCCCTCGCCTACGCCCAGGCCCTCGCCGTGCTCGACGACCTGCGCGCCCCCCTTCCGACCCTCGCCCTGGCATCCCATGGAGGATCCCTCATGAAACGCATCAGCCGCCTCATCCAGCCCCAGCTCCTGCCCAACCCCACCCTCCGTTCGGCCCTGATCACGGCCCTCGCCGCCACCGCCCTGGGGGCCGCCGGCCTCGCCCTCCAGGAGGGCAAGAAGGAGGAGAAGAAGCGCACCGTCACCGTGCAGACCCTCGACGACGGCCGCCAGCTCTCCATCAAGGGTGAGGGCGAGTTCCAGGTGAAGCCCGATGAGAAGGAACCCCTCGTCCTCGCCCCCGGCGCCCGCATGCGCATCGCCGAGCGGAAGGAGGGCAAGTCCCGGCGCCTGGACGTCACCCCCGAAAAGAAGGTCTACACCGTGGACGGCCAAGAGAAGCCCTTCGACGCGGAGGCCGAAGCCTGGCTGCGCGACGCCCTCAAGGCCAGCGCGAAGGCCAAGGCCGAGCACCCCGGCAAGGAACGGCGGATCGAGGTGGAGGTGAAGGAGGTGGATGGCAAGCGCCACGTCATCCGCAAGCGGGATGGCGAAACCGTGGGCGATGTCATCGTCGAGATCCCCGAGGTGAAGGTCACCGAGGAGGGCCCGCACCAGCAGCGCATCATCGTCACCAAGGGCGGCAAGGTGGTGAAGGACGAGCTCATCGAGCACCCCGAGGTGCAGGTGACCGAGGAGAAGGACGGCCGCAAGCGCATCGTCGTGAAGAAGGGCGGCAAGGTCGTCTCCGAGGACATCATCGACCAGCCCGACGTCCAGGTGACCGACGGCAAAGGCGGCACCAAGCACATCGTCGTGAAGAAGGGTGGCAAGGTCGTCGAGGATCGCATCATCGCGATCCCCGAAGTGAAGGTCGAGGAGGAGAAGGACGGCACCCAGCGCATCATCGTGATGAAGGAGGGCAAGGTGGTGGAGACGCACAAGCTCCCCAGCCACGAAGCCCGCGCCTTCCACATGGTGCCCCGGAAGGGCAGCCCCGACCTGTTCTGGGAATCCGACGACTTCAAGGGCCCCGAGGCCTTCACCTGGAAGATGGAACACCCCGGCGGCGAAGGCTTCGCCTGGAAGATGGACGATGCGGGTGCCAAGGGCCTCCCGCGGCTCCGCATGAACACCGACGAAGTCCGCAAGCTGCGCACCCAGGTGGAGGAGCTCCAGAAGCAGGTGGACGAACTGAAGCGGCAGCTCGGCCAGGGAAACCCCGCTCCCAAGGCCGCCAAGACGCCGAAGGCTCCCACCACGCCGGGGGTGCCGGCGCCCGCACCGGCTCCCAAGGGGAACTGATCCCAGCGCCTCCACCGCAGCGGCGGGCCCAGCCCGCTGCCGCGGTGCCGCTGGATCCAGGGGCGGGGGGCCTTCCTACGGGGGGTTCACAGCGAGGCGGTGAGCCGCTCCACGGCCTCGTCGGAATAGGGCCCCGCGTGGTGGTAGAGCACCTCGCCATCGCCATCCACGAGGAGCACCTTCGCGAAGGCATCCGGCACCCAGCCCGTGGCCATGAGCAGGGCCGTGCCTCCCTCGTGCACCAGGATGGTGTGGGCCCAGTCCCGCTCCGCCGAGTGCTGCTTCATGGCGAGGGCGATGCGCTCCAGGGCCTCCGGGGGCGTGCCCTCCTGGGCCACGGGCAGGCTCATCCAGGGAATGCCCGCCGCATCCAGGGCCCGCTTCCATAGCCCGAGATCCTGCCGGGCCTCGTGCTGATAGCCGAAGAGCAGCACAGTCGCCATGGGGGGCAGGTCGCGCGGAAAGACGAGGGCCGTGCCGTCGAGGGCGGTGCCGTGGAGGTCGGGGAGGAGGGAGGCCATGGCTCCAGGGTCCATGGAAATGGCCGGAGGGCAAGGGCAGGAAAAGCTGGGCCGGAGATGAACAGAGATGAAAACCCGCAAAGGCCATCTCCGTTCATCTCGGTTCATTTCCGGTTGGCTTTTGGGGCTTCCCCGGAATCTCCGGCTACATGTTCCGCCGGTACTGCCCGCCCACCTCGTAGAGGGCGGCGCTGATCTGGCCCAGGCTGCAGACCTTCACGGCCTCGATGAGTTCCTCGAAGAGGTTGCCGCGATCCCGGGCGACGGCCTTGAGCCGGGCCAGGGCGGCGGGGGCGTGGGCGGCGTTGCGGGCGTGGAAGGCGGCGAGGTTGTCGATCTGCTGCTGCTTCTCGGCCTCGGTGCTGCGGATGAGTTCGGGAGTCTTCGGTTCAGGCGGGTGAGGGTTCAGGAAGGTGTTCACGCCGATGATGGGCAGGCGGCCATCGTGCTTCAGGTGCTCGTAGTGCATGGACTCTTCCTGGATCTTGCCGCGCTGGTACATGGTCTCCATGGCGCCCAGCACGCCGCCGCGATCCGTGAGGCGGCGGAACTCCAGCAGCACGGCCTCCTCCACCAGCTCCGTGAGCTGCTCGATGACGAAGGCGCCCTGGAGGGGGTTCTCGTTCTTGGCCAGGCCCAGCTCGCGGTTGATGATGAGCTGGATGGCGATGGCCCGCCGCACGCTCTCTTCCGTGGGCGTGGTGATGGCCTCGTCGTAGGCGTTGGTGTGCAGGCTGTTGCAGTTGTCGTAGATGGCGTAGAGGGCCTGCAGCGTGGTGCGGATGTCGTTGAAGTCGATCTCCTGGGCGTGCAGGGAGCGGCCCGAGGTCTGGATGTGGTACTTCAGCTTCTGGCTGCGGTCGTTGGCGCCGTACTTCTCCTGCATGGCCACGGCCCAGATGCGGCGGGCCACGCGGCCGATGACGCTGTACTCGGGATCCACGCCGTTGCTGAAGAAGAAGCTGAGGTTCGGGGCGAAGTCGTCGATGTCCATGCCCCGGGAGAGGTAGTACTCCACGTAGGTGAAGCCGTTGGCCAGGGTGAAGGCCAGCTGCGTGATCGGGTTCGCCCCGGCCTCGGCGATGTGGTAGCCCGAGATGGACACGGAGTAGAAGTTCCGCACCTTGCGATCGATGAAGGCTTGCTGGATGTCGCCCATGACCTTCAGGGAGAACTCGGCGCTGAAGATGCACGTGTTTTGGGCCTGGTCCTCCTTCAGGATGTCCGCCTGCACGGTGCCGCGCACGGAGGCCAGGGCCTCGGCCTTGAGCTTGGCATACACGTCCTCGGGCAGCACCTCGTCGGCGGTGGCGCCGAGCAGAGCGAGGCCGAGGCCGTGGTTGCCCTCGGGCAAGCCGCCCGCATAAGAGGGTAGGGGCTGCCCCAGGGCCACGAACTTGGCCTTGAGGTGGGCCTGGGCCGCCTCCATCTGGCCGTTCTCCAGCAGCCACTTCTCCGCGCGCTGGTCGATGGCGGCGTTGAGGAAGAAGGCGAGCATCGTGGGCGCGGGGCCGTTGATGGTCATGCTCACGGAGGTGCTGGGGGCCAGCAGGTCGAAGCCGCTGTAGAGCTTCTTGGCGTCGTCCACGGTGCAGATGCTCACGCCGCTGTTGCCGATCTTGCCGTAGATGTCGGGGCGGACGTGGGGGTCTTCGCCGTAGAGGGTGACGCTGTCGAAGGCGGTGCTGAGGCGCACGGCGGGCTGCCCCTTGCTCACGTAGTGGAAGCGCTTGTTGGTGCGCTCCGGCGTGCCTTCACCGGCGAACATGCGGGTGGGGTCCTCCCCCACGCGCTTGTACTCGAAGACCCCCGCCGTGAAGGGGAAGCGGCCCGGCAGGTTCTCCAGCAGCTGCCAGCGGAGCAGATCGCCCCAGCTGGTGCCCTGGGGCAGGCTCACCTTGGGGAGGGCCGTGCCGCTGAGGCTCGTGGTGTAGTTCTGGGTGCGGATCTCCTTGCCGCGGACGACGTAGACGTTCTCCGGCACCTCGTAGCCGCGCTTCACCTCGGGCCACTCGGCGATCTGCTTGCGGGCCTCGTGGTGCAACTCGCCCAGGTGCTCCTGGTAGCGCTGACGGAGGGTGAGGATGGCGGGATCGGCGCCTTCCACCAGGTGGGTCGCATCGTAGAAGGCCCCCTGGGGCGGCACCTTGTCGCCCAGCGTCTTCAGGGAGGTCCACAGGGCGTAGGCGATCTCGGCGCTCTCCGACTGTCGGCGGGCCCAGGCCTTGTAGCCCTGCACGTTGTCGGCGATCTCGGCGAGGTAGCGGGTGCGGTCGCTGGGGATGATGGCGGCGCGCTTGGGTTCGCTGGGCTCGGCCTCCAGCACGGGCACCCAGTCCAGGCCCGTCTTGGCGGCCAGGGCCTTCACGAGGTTCACGTAGAGCCAGTTGGTGGCGGGGTCGTTGAACTGGGAAGCGCAGGTGGCGAAGACGGGCATGTCCTCGGGGGCCTGGCTGAAGGCCTTGCGGGCCCGCTGCACCTGCTTGCGCACATCGCGCAGGGCGTCCTCGGCGCCCCGCTTGTCGGCCTTGTTGAGGACGACGAGGTCGGCGAAGTCCAGCATGTCGATCTTCTCCAGCTGGCTCTGGGCGCCGAACTCGGGGGTCATGACGTAGACGCTGAGGTCCACCAGATCCACGATCTCGCTATCGCTCTGACCGATGCCCGCCGTCTCCACCACCACGAGGTCGAAGCCCTCGCCCTTCGCCGCGGCGATGGCGGCCTTCAGGGACTCGGAGGTGGCGCGATGGGCGGCGGTGCGGGTGGCGAGGCTGCGCATGAAGGCGCGGCGGCCCAGCTCGGGATGGTAGAGGGCGTTCATGCGGATGCGGTCGCCCAGGAGGGCGCCGCCCGTTTTGCGCTTGGTCGGATCCACGCTGAGAACCGCCACGCGTTTCTCAGGGAAGTCGACGAGAAACCTGCGAAGCAGCTCGTCCGTGAGCGAGGATTTGCCGGCGCCGCCGGTGCCGGTGAGACCCAGGACGGGGATCTTGGAAGGCTGGAGGCTGGAGGCTGGAGGCTGGAGGTCCCCCAGCTCGATCTCCGTGATGCGCCGGGCCAGGGGCATCGCTACGTTTTTCGTGCGGGGGTCGTAGTCGCAACGGCCCACCATGTCGTTGATCATGCCCTGCAGGCCCATCGTTCGGCCGTCCTCGGGGCTGTAGATGCAGGCCACGCCGTGGGCCTCCAGCTCCCGGATCTCCTCGGGCACGATGACGCCGCCGCCGCCGCCGAAGACCTGGATGTGGCCGGCGCCCCGCTCGCGGAGCAGATCGACCATGTACTTGAAGAACTCCACGTGGCCGCCCTGGTAGCTGCTCACGGCGATGCCCTGGGCGTCCTCCTGGATGGCGGTGTCCACGATGTCCTGCACGGCGCGGTTGTGGCCCAGGTGGATCACCTCGCAGCCGGTGGCCTGGAGGATGCGGCGCATGATGTTGATGCTGGCGTCGTGGCCGTCGAAGAGGCTCGCGGCGGTGACGAAGCGGATCTTGTGCACGGGCTGGTACACGCCCTCCGCGTCGAGGGTTCCGGGGAAAGCTTTGGTGACAACGGCCATGGCTTCACTCCAACGCACCAGTTTAACGGTCGTTAAAGGTGCCTTCTTTCCTTATTTTCCGAACCGGTCTGCGGGAAAGCGGGCCTCCATGCGCTCCTGCCGCTCCCGCATGGCCACCAGGAGGCCCTTGTAGGCGGGGCGTTCCTGGAGGCGGAGGAGGAAGGGGGCCCGCTCGTACCAGTCCGTGCAGGCGAAGCCCTGGCCGAAGGCCCGCTGGGCGAGGTCGAAGGCCTCGGCATCCCGGCCCAGGTAGCCGTAGGCCTCGGCCAACTTGAAGGTGAACTCGCCATCGGGGACGAGGGTGCGGACCCGATCCTCGTCAATGGCGCGGAGCTTCTCGAGGGCCTGCTCCCGGCGCCCCTGGAGGGCATCGTGGTAGACCTCGGCGAGGCGCTGGAAGATCTTCAGCCCGGTCGACATGCGAACGGCGTTTCCGAAGGCATCCTCGGCCCCGGGTTGGTTCCGGAGGAGGCGGATGTAGCCGAGGTAGAAGGCCTGCACGGGCTCCTTGGCCGGCGTGGCCTCGAGGCCCCGCTGGAACTCGGGCCAGCGCCCCTGGTAGAGCAGGGTGTTCTCCACGAGGAAGTAGTCCTGGCCCACGGTGCCTCCCAGCTCGTTCCGGCGCCGGGCGGCCCGGATGGCGCCCTCCAGGAGCCCCGAGGTGCGCGCCGCATAGGCTGCCGAATCGTGGAGGGAGGCGACCTTGGGAAGGTCCTTCAGGGCCCGGAAGGTGAGATCCAGGGCTCCCTTCTGATCCCCCACGTCGGTCCGGAATCGCGCGTAGAGGTTTACGAGCCGGGGATAGGAGGGTAGGAGGCGCAGGGCCTCGGAGAAGGCGCGGTCGCAGGAGGCGTGCGCTTCCACGTCGGCATCGGCCGAGGCCACGAGCAGGCGGAACTTGAGGTGGCTCCGCGCCAGGCCGACGCTGGCGGAGGCATCTTCGGCCAGCAGCTTGTCCGCCTCCCGCACCGCCGTCAGCATCTCCCGCTCCTGAAGCAGGTAGGGGCCCGAGAGGAGGCGCATGAGGGGCCAGAAGGAGGCCTCATGCCGGACATCCAGCGGATCGTCGCGCCGGACCCCGAGGAGGCCCACCAGGGCTTCGTGCACCGCGGCCTCGGGGTGCCCGGAGCGGGACTCCACCGCGCGCTCGCCCCGGAGCGTCCGGAGGGTGCCGACCAGGCTCAGCTCATCCCCCCGGCGCTCGGCCCGGAGGCGGAGGCAGGGGAACTCGTCCTTCGGATCCTGGGTGGTCTCGATGACGGTGAGCCCCCCGAAGGCTTCCAGGTGATCCGAGAGGTGCAACTTCAAGCCCCGGAGCTCGGCTTCGGTCAAGCCGCCGCCTTCCAGGATGAGGGCGGTCCGCGCCGGGTGGATCCGCTCCCGGTGGCGCACCACCAGGGGCCAGGCCACCACCCCTGCCACGGCCGCCCCCAAGAGAATCCAGCCCAGGGATTTCATGACGGGAAGTCTGACACGGGAAACTGGCCTTCAAGTCGGACCTGCCGCTCCCGGAGGGTCTGGAGCAGGGCCTCCCACCGGGGAGATCCCTTCATGGGAGCCATGAGGGGGCTCTCCTCATACCAACGGGTGCAGGCGAATCCCTGGGCCAGGGCCCGGCCGGCGAGGTCGAAGGCCCCTTCCCGATCCCCCAGGAGCGCATAGGCCTCCGCGAGGTTGAACGTGAACTCCCCATCCGCCCCCCGGAGGCCCTCCAGCTCCCGATCCAGCTCGTTCAGGCGCTTCAGGGCCTGCCGGGCATCGCCTTCCAGGCTGAGGCGGAAGACCTCTCCGAGCTTCAGGTACCGGGGATAGGCGCGGCCTTCGCCGCGAAGGCGGCGGAAGTGGGCGAGGGCCTGATCCCGGCGCCCCCTCAGGAGCTCCAGGTAACCTCGATGAAAGAGGATCACGGCCTCGTAGGGCTCGCCGGGCTTGGGCCAGAGGCTCGCCTCAAACTCATCCCACCGCCCCAAATAGAGCAGGCCGATCTGGAGGCGGGCCGGGTACCTCGAATCCAGGAGGATGTCCCGGGAGCCGGTGGACCCCGCTTCCACCAGCTTGAGCAGCCCCGCGTTCCGCCCCACATAGGCCAGCGTCTGGTAGCTGGGCTGGGTGTGGGGATGGGCCCGGCTGAGTCGCCTGGCCAGGATCAGCGCCTCCTTCATCCGGCCCGTGTCCGCCAGGAGGCGGGCGAGGAGGTGGCTGGCGCGGGGATGATCCGGCGCCCGTCGGAGGGCCTCCTCATAGGCCTGCCGGGCCCGGTCCAGGGCTTCAAAGGAGGGAAGGATGCGCTCCACCGCGCGGAAGGCCTCGATCTGCCCCCGGAGGATGGCCGGCGTGGCGCAGCCAGGGGCCCTCGCCTCGCTCTCAACCACCCGGGCGAGGGCCTCGTCGCCGCGCGCCGATTCCCCGAACACCGCCATGGCTTCGAGCAGCGGCCAGAATGCCTCGGGGCTCCGGGGCACGAGGATGCCCAGGCGATCCCCTTTCAGGGCCACGGAGGATACGCGGGACAGCAACTCCCCCACCGCCTGGGCGGGCGGGGCCGGGGTGGATCTCGCCAGCTCCGGGGAGGCGGGCAGTTCCGCGAGGGGCCCCGTCCAGGCCCGGAGCTCCAGGTCGGTCCCCCTCCTGGAGCCGGTGAAGGCCAGCACCCACCCTTCCCGCCCCGGCATGCGATCTCCGGGCGCCGGGAGCGTGGGCGTTTGAGTCACGGCGATACCGCCATTCGCCTCCAGCACGTCCTTCACGAGGAGGGCGAGCGCCTGTAGCTGGCCCGGCTCCAGGGCTCCGGCCTCCGTCCCGGGGAGCACCACCATCAGCACCCGGCGCGGGGCCTGGTGCCTGGGATCCGCACGCCGGGCGGCCCAGGCCAGGAGGAGGGCGATGAGGAGGGCCGGGAGGGCCAGGAACCACCCGGGGTTCCGGTACGCAGGGGTGGATCGGAGGGACGGCATGCCCCTCCATCATCGGTGGGACTCCAGCCCGTGGCCAGGGGAGAGCACCTGGCGGGGCAGGGTGCGATAGTTGAGGGATGCGCCGCTGGCTGATCCTCCCCCTGCTCCTCGCGCCCGGGCTCCGGGCCCAGGGCAAGCCCTCCGAAGCCGAGGTCATCGCCCAGAGCCGGAAGGCCGCCAAACCCAGGGCCATCGCACCCCGGGGCGCGTTGTTCCCCGCGGAGCAGAACCTCGTGAAGCTGTTCAAGACCTCCAAGGGCTCCGTCGTCCACGTGAACGCCCTGGTGGAGAACGTCGATCGCTACACGGGCCAGACGGGGCTCGTGCCCGCGGGCCTGGGCACCGGTTTCGTGTGGGACGACCAGGGGCACGTGGTCACGAACAACCACGTGGTCACCGTGCGGCTCGATCAGGATCGGGAAGCGCCCATCGCCATCACCGCCGACGAGGTGCGGGTGAGCCTCGCCGACGGGAAGACCTACAAGGCCCGCATCATCGGCCGCAGCCTGGCCCACGACATCGCCGTGCTCCAGGTCTTCGCCCCCCTCGATCAGCTGCGGCCCCTTCCCGTGGGGCGCTCAGCGGATCTGCAGGTGGGCCAAAGCGTATTCGCCATCGGCAACCCCTTCGGCTTGGACCACAGCCTCACCACCGGCATCGTCTCCGCGCTGGACCGCACCATCGGCACCGACTTCGGCAGCGCGATTAAGGGGGCCATCCAGACCGACGCGGCCATCAATCCCGGCAACAGCGGCGGGCCCCTGCTCGACAGCGCGGGGCGCCTCGTGGGCATGAACACCGCGATCACCAGCACCAGCGGCAGCTCCGCCGGCATCGGCTTCGCCATCCCCGTGGACACCCTCAACCGCATCGTCCCCATGCTCATCCGCAAGGGGGCCGAGGAGCTGCCCCTGCTCGGCTTCCAGACCTTCTCCAGCGATCGCACCCGCAGCTTCGGCATCCCGAAGGGCGTCCTCGTGGACGCCGTGGAGCGGGATGGCCCCGCCCACAAGGCCGGCCTGCGGGGAACCCTCCGCAACGCCTTCAATCAGCCCGTGGTGTTGGGCGATGTGATCGTCGCCTACAACGGCCAGCCCGTGGACACGGAAGTGGAACTGGCCGATCTCCTCGCCTTCCATCCCCAGGGCCAGCCCGTGGTGCTGGATATCCTCCGCGACCGCCAGCCCCTGAAGATCTCCATCACACCCGGCAGCCGCACGGCGCCCAAGCAGGTGATCTGAGCCGGATCGTGCGATGGGCTCTGGGCTATCGGCTCTAGGCTCTAGGCTCTAGCTGGGCACGGCAATTCCGGTCGATTCACCATTGAACGGACGGAAGGCCGGAATCGGCAAGAGCCTAGAGCCGATAGCCCAAAGCCCACTCCATGCAAACCCAACTGCATGATTCGGGCTGAGCCCTACCGGAGGCCCACCAGCTCCACCTCGAAGCAGAGGGTGGCGTTCGGGGGGATCGCCCCATCGGGCGTGCCCGCGCTCCCGTAGGCCAGGGCGGCGGGGACGAGGAGCCGACGCCTGCCCCCCACCTTCATGGTGCCGATGCCCTCGTCCCAACCCGGGATCACCTGGCCTTTGCCGATCCTGAACTCGAGTGGATCCCCCCCTTGGGAGGTGTCGAACACGAGCCCCTTGCGCCCCCGCTCCCAGAGCCAGCCGGTGTAGTGCACGACGCACCGCTGCCCCTGGGCGGGCGTGGCGCCCGTGCCCACCTTGAGGTCGGTGTAGCGCAGGCCGGTGGCGGTGGTCGTGAGGTCTGCGGAAGGCTGGGACAGCAGCAGGGCCGCCACCAGGAGGGCGGGAGTCGCCATCATCACTCCAAGGAAAGGTGGCCTCAGTGGGCGCGGGCGGGCACCTGGATCATGGGCTGGGCCTTGCCGTCCGTGATGATCAGGTTGCCCTTGGCGCCGATCTCTTTCAGGGCCTGGATGCGCTGCCACTCCAGGATCTGGGGGGTGAGGCTGGCGCTGACGATGCCCTGGGCCCTGGCCTGGCCCTCGGCCTCGATGCGCTTGCGCTCGGCCTCCTGCTTCTCCTTCTGGAGCACGAAGGTCATCTTCTGGGCCTCCTGATCCGCGGCGATCTTCTCGTTGATGGCCTTGGTGATCTGGTCGGGCAGCTTCACGTCGCGCAGGAGCACCTGCTCCAGCGTGATGCCCCGCTGGCCCAGGGTCTGCGAAAGGGACTTGGAGATGGAATCCGTGAAGAGCTGGCGCTTGGCGGCGTAGAGATCCGTGGCGATCTGGTTGGCGGCGGAATCGCGGATGGCGCTGCGGATGGCGCCGCGGATGAGGCGCTCCTCCACGTCCTCGCCCAGGGTGAGGTAGATCTCGGGCAGGCGCTCCTGCTGCAGGCTGTAGAGCACGGAGACATCGAGCTTCACGGTGAGCCCGTCCGCCGTGATGACGGCGATGCTGTCGTCCCCCCGGCGCATGCCTTCATCGGCCACGGTGCTCATGGTGTAGTTGCGGGTGCGCACCTCCATCTCCACCACCCGGCTGAGGGGGTTGATGAGGTGGAGGCCCGCGGGCAGGGCCTCCTTGCGCACGCTGCCGAAGAAGACGACGACGCCGGCCTGGCCCGGGGGCACCACCACGGCCATGGAGAAGAGGAAGATGAGCGCCCCGAGGCCCCAAGCCCCCCATTGGACGAAGTTCAACTGCTTCGAGAGGGGGAACTCCGTCTTGGCCTTGAGGCGCCAGGCGACGAGTCCCACGAGGAGGAGGAGGATTGCCAGCAGGGCCATGGGGGTTCCTTGGGTGGGGGCTCAGTGTACCCCTTCCCCGTGAAGCCTCAGTGCCGGTGCCCCGCGTGCTCCGCTTCCGGTTCCGGCTTCATCTCCACCTTCCCCTTGGGGCCCCTCACCCGCGGATCCTTGAACAGGATGGGGATCACCAGGGGGTCGGCCACGCCGCTGAGGCGCAGGGTGAGGGGGCTCTCCGCCTTGGGAATGCCCTTGCGGAAGAGGGTGATGCGATGCTCCTGGGCCTCGCCGTGGGTCCGCCCGGCCAGCTCGTAGGCCTGGTGATCGAACTCGATGGATTCGATCCGGAAGGGCTTCGCCCCACGCAAGGTGAGGGAGGCGTGGCGCTCCTTGAGGGAGTCGAAGGCGAGGCGCGCGGGCTCCAGCTCCACGGGCAGCTTGAGGCGCCAGCTGACGTAGAGGAGGAACTCCCGCTGGTGGGGCGAGTTGGTGGCCACCTTCAGGATCTCCAGGCCCGAGGCCTGGCCGCCCTTGAGGAGGTTGGGGCGCAGCGTCAGGCGCAGCTCGCCGGTGGCGGCCTGGGTGGACAGCTCCGCATCCAGGTAGGGCGAGGGGGTGGTGAGGAGCTTGAGTTCCAGCGGATCGCCCGTCTCACGCTTGAAGGCGAAGGCGGTCTCCACGCTCTCGTGGGGGGCCACGGCGCCCAGTTCCTTGCGGGTGGCATCCACCGTGAGGTCGGGGCGCACGGTCATGTCCGTCTTCAGGACGAAGCGGGGCTCCGCCGGATCATCCGGCTCCAGGCGGGCGGCCCGGCGCTGGTAGCCCACGAACCCATCGGGGTTGATGGTCATGCTGATCCGCCGGCGGTCCCCCGGAGCCAGGGGCGTGGCCAGGGCCGAGGCATCCACCGTGGTGCCCACGGCGAGATCCCCCAGCTTGAAGGCGAGGGGCTTGTCGCTCTGGTTGATCACGTCATAGGTGAGGGTGCGGACCTCCCGCGGGCCCACCTCCCCCAGGTGCTGGATGGTGTCGGGCTCCACGCGGAACCGGAACCTGCGCGGAGGCGCGGGGGCGGGCGCGGCCACGGGCGGGGCCGCCTGGGGAGGCGTCGCCACGGGGGCTTGGAGCAGGGCCAGGGAGAGGAGCAGCAGGCACATGGTTCACTCGGGGGGTTGGCCCTCCAGTGTGCCTTCAACCCATCGCGGTTCCTCGTTAATTGACGTTAAGACAGGGGCCCGTCAGAAGGTCACGCCCACCCCGAAGGTCCACAGGCGCTCGAACTCCTGGCCATTGCCCTGGGCGTTGTAATAGGCCTGCAAATCGTTGGCGGAGCTGAGCTTCACGGGGCGGTCCTGGGTGATGGGCTGCTGGTAGGAGGCCGCCAGGTAGGGATGGATGACGGGGATGGGCAGGCGCCAGCGGGTGCCCACCCGGAGCCAGGGCCGGGCGAGGTTGCTGGTCTTCTCCACCCCGGGGCCCGTGGACTTGTAGTGCTGGAGCCGCTCCACCACGCCGATCTCGCCCCCCAGGCCCGTGAAGGGGATCCAGAGCTGGAGGTTGAGACCGAGGCCGATGCCCTGCTGGGTGAGGCGGGTGGTGCTCGTCGTCTGCACGTTCGAGCTATCCGTCTGCACCAGGACGCCCTCGGTGGCGAAGCGGCTGTACTCCACGTTCCACTCGAGGCGCGCGATGGGCCCGAAGGAGAAGAGGCGCTTGCTCACGGTGGCGATGTAGCCCTTGCCCGTATCGAAGTCCCCCTGCACCAGGGAGGAGCTGCCGCTGAGCAACGTGGAGGGCAGGTTCTGGCCCGAGGGCCGGGGCAGCTCCATGCGGAAATCCCACTGGGCGGCCAGGGGCAGGGTGAGGAACAGGGGCAGGCATCGAAGGGTGGTTCGCATGGACACTCCACCCTCAAGCGTACTTGAGGAGCCCCGCCCCTACTTCTTCTTCCACTTGATCGAGCAGCCCATGGAGGCCCGGGGCTCTCCGACGATGGGCCGGCCCGCCAGCACGGCCTCCAGGGCCTCCTTCAATTCCTGGCGCTTCACATCGGCCTCCCTTCCTCCGCCATCATCCAAGCGGCCGTGGTAGGCCAGCCGCCCCGCGGCGTCGAAGAGGAAGAAGTCGGGCGTGCAGAGGGCGCCGAAGGCCTTCACCACGGTTTGGGCCTCGTCCTTCACGTAGGGGAAGGCGTAGCCCGCGGACGCGGCCCGGGCCTTCATCCCCTCCAGGGTCTCCACCCGGAGGTGGGCGCTCTCGCTCTCGTTGGCGTTGATGCCCACGAAGGCGACCCGACCCTGATACGCCTTCGCCAGCACGTTGATGCGCCCTTCCGTGGCCTTCACGTAGGGGCATTGGACGCTGAGGAAGGTGACGAGGACGGGGCCCTTGAGGGCCTTGGAATCCAGCACTTTTCCATCCACGCCCACCAGGGCGAAGGACGGCATGGCATCCCCGGGCTTGAGGGGCGGTTCTCCGGCCAAGCAGGCGGTGGCCATCAGGAGGGGAAGGAGGAGACGCATGGGAGCTCCCGGAAGCGGAACCTAGCATGGACCCCTGAAGAACCGCCTACCAGTCCCACATCCCGGCATTCACCCCAGGGTGGGGCCCATCAGGACTTCCACTTGATGCTGCACCCCATGCTGGGGCGCTGGTCTCCCACAGGCTCCGCGCCCTCCAACAAGGCCTCGATGGCCTGGGCGAGGTCCCGGTGCTTCACGGCCGCCGCATCCTTCCAGCTGTCATCCAGGCGCCCCCGGTAGCGCAGGCTGCGCGCGGCGTCGTAGAGGAAGAAGTCCGGCGTGCATACGGCCCCGAAGGCCCGGGCCACGGATTGATCCTCGTCGCGGAGGTAGGGAAAGGCATAGCCCTTGAGCGCGGCCCGGGTCCGCATCGCGGCGAAATCATCGTCCGGATAGGCCACGGCGTCATTGGGGTTGATGCCCACCACGGCGCAGCGGCCCGCGTAGGCCTTCGCGAGATCGTTCAGCCGATCATCGATGGCCTGCACGTAAGGGCAGTGGTTGCACATCACCGCGACGAGGAGCAGGGGCTCCCGGAAGTCCGCCCGGGCCCACGTGCGCCCATCCACACCCGGGAGGGCGAAATCGGGGCAGGGGCTTCCCAGCGGGGTCATGGTGGATTCGAGCAGGGCCATGGGGGCTCCCCTGAAAAATAAATCGGCTGTCGGTATTTTGACTTGATCGGGACGAGGGATCCCCTAGTCTTTTCCCAAGCACCCATGGCAACCCTCCCCCGCCTCCACTGGTCCACCCTGGGCACCAACTCCCAGGGCCTCGAGCATCGGTGGTCCCACGTGTGGGATGTGAGCGTCGACCGCGGATCCGCGCCGGCGCTGCCTCCGCGCGATACGGATCTCTGGGTGGTCAGCGTGCAGGGCGAGTGGCCGCCACCGGAACTCCTCCGCATGATGGGCGAGGTGGGCGCCCTGCCCATCCTCCTGGCCCTGGAACCCGAGGCCGCGCCCCTCAGCCCCAAGGTGCTGGCGGAGTGGGGCACGCTGGGCAGCGTGCGCTGGGGCCTGCTGGGCGCCGAGCCCCCCATGCCGGGGCTCCGCCCCCGCAGCGGCGTCACCACCCAGCTCAGCGCCGGCCAGGCCCTGCAGTACGGCATGGTGGGCGTCTCCCTGCGCATGCAGGAAGTCCTCACCCGCGCCAAGGCCGCGGCGGCCGTGCGCGCCACGGTGCTCCTGCTCGGCGAGAGCGGCACGGGCAAGGAGGTGGTGGCCCGCGCCGTGCACACCATGAGCCCCGAGAAGGCCGAGGCCTTCGTGCCCGTCCACTGCGGCGCCATCCCCGAGAACCTCATCGAGAGCGAGCTCTTCGGCTACACGAAGGGTGCCTTCACGGACGCCCGCAAGGACACCCCCGGCAAGTTCCGCGAGGCCCACGGCGGCACCATCTTCCTGGACGAGGTGGGCACCATGCCCCTCAGCGCCCAGGTGCGCCTCCTGCGCGTGCTCCAGGAGAAGGAAGTGCAGCCCCTGGGCGGCGGCAGCCCCGTGAAGGTGGACGTGCGCGTCATCGCCGCCACCAACCAGGACCTCTGGAAGATGGTGCAGGAGGGCAAGTTCCGGGAGGACCTCTTCTACCGCCTCGAAGTGGTGCCCATCCAGCTGCCGCCCCTGCGGGAGCGCCGCGAGGAGGTGCCCTTCCTCGCCCAGCACTTCCTCACGCGCAAGGCCCGCGAGCACGGGCTCTACCCCAAGGCCATCCACCCCAGCGTGGACGCGCTGCTCATGAGCCTGCCCTGGCCCGGCAACGTGCGCCAGCTGGAGAACGCCATCGAACGCGCCATCATCCTCACGGCCACGCGGCCCGTGCTCACCCGCGAGGACTTCGCCTTCCTCATGGATCGCACGACCACGGATCAGCTGCTGCCCGCGCCCAGCCCCATCCCCTCCAACGTCGTGCCCCTCTCCACGTCGCAATCGGAACTGCCCTCCTTGGCCGCCACGATGACGGAGCTGCCCCCCGAGGGCATGGATCTGAACCAGGTGGTGAGCGATCTGGAGAAGAAACTCATGCTCCAGAGCCTCGCCGTCACCCGCGGCAACAAGAAGCGGGCCGCCGAGCTGCTGGGCCTCAAGCGCACCACCTTCCTGGAGAAGATGAAGCGCCTGGAGCTGGAGGAAGACGAGGCGGCCGGAGCCGAGGAGGGCTGAACGGCTGGGGGCTGGGGGCTCTGGGCTCTGGGCTTTAGCTGATCCCGACCCAGCGTAGGAGCCCGGATGGGTCGGCGGCAGCCCGAGCCCAAAGCCTACAGCCCGGAGCCCCCTGATAATCTGGGGGATCCGAGGTTCCACTTGAGCGAAGCCCTGCACACCCGTTGGCGTCTGTCCGTGCCCGAAGCGGCCGAGGAGGCCCTCTGCGAATGGCTCGACGCGCAGGGCGCTTCCGCCTACTACCGCGAGGCCGATCCCCCGAAGGCCTTCTGGGCCTACTTCCCCCCGGAGCAGGCCCTCCCCGACGCCGCGGGCCTCGCCGCCATTCCCGGCGTGACCCTCGAAGTCACGGAGACCTTCGCGGATGAGGATTGGCTGGCCAAGAGCCGCGAGGGCTTCGGCAGCTTCCCCGTGGGCCGCGGCTTCTGGGTGAAACCCCTCTGGGAGGCCGAAGCCGCCCCCGAAGGCCGCATCCCCGTCGTCGTGAATCCCGGCCTCGCCTTCGGCACCGGCGGCCACGAGACGACGCGCCTTTGCATGACGCTGCTGGAGGAGCTGAAGGATGCGGGCCGCCTGAGGGGCCCCCTCCTCGACATCGGCGCGGGCACGGGCATCCTCGCCCTCACGGCCCACCTGCTGGGCTGCCCAGGGCCCATCCAGGCCTTCGACATCGATCCCGACTGCGGGCCCGCCATGGAGGAGCTGGTGGAGATGAACGCCGGCGTGCTCCAGGGGGCGCAGCCCTTCCACGGCTTCGTCGGCACCCTGGAGAGCCCCGAGGTGGAGGGCCCCTACCAGGGTCTCCTCGCCAACATCCTCCTCATCACCATCCAGGAGCTGCTGCCCCGCATGGCGGAGCTCACGGCCCCGGGCGGGTTCCTCGTGGCCAGCGGCATCCTCGCGACCCAGGAGGATGAGGCCCTCATCAGCCTCGTGGGCGCCGGCTTCAAGCCTGAGAAGGTGCTCCACGAGGGCGATTGGATTGCCGTCCTGGCGGTCAAGGCGTAGGCTTCCTCCAACTTCCCGGAGGAACCATGCGTTTCAAGCTCATCATCCTGGGCGGGCTCGCCTTCTACGCGGCCACCTGGCTCGTCTCCATGGCCACGGGCCCCCTCATCCACGAGGGCCTGCTCAAGGCCACCTACCAGGCCCACGCCCACCTGTGGCGACCCGAGCTCAACCAGGTCCCCCCCGACATGGCCGCCCTCCTGCCCCGCTGGATCCTCACGGGCCTCGTGGCCGCCTTCATCCAGGCGGGGCTCTACGGCGCGCTCGAACCGGCCTTCGAGGGGCCCGGCTGGAAGAAGGGCCTGAAGTACGGCGGCGTCCTCTGCCTCTTCGGGGCCTGTTGGGGCCTGCTGGGATACTCGGGCATCTTCAACGCGCCCGACAAGGTCTGGATCGTGTGGACCGTGGAATCCCCCGCCTACTACCTCCCCGCCGGCGCCCTCGTGGGCTGGCTCACGGAGCGCTTCCGCTGGTGAAGGGGACTTCGGGCTATCGGCTCTGGGCTCTTGCCGATTCCGGCCTCGCACCGATCCGCCCACTGGCACCCCGCCCGGAAATGCGTACCCAGCCAGAGCCGAGAGCCTGAAGCCCGCAGCCAATCCCCTAATCCGCCCAGCTCCACCGCAGGCCCAGCGCGATCCGGCGCGTATCCTGCGGCACGCCGAAAAACTCGGGGCTCGCGCCCAGGCTCGCCCCTTCATTGAGGTTGCGGTAGCGGGCATCGAACGCGTTGCGAACCTCCAGCCGGAAGGCGAGCTGGCCGGTCCCGACCTCCAGGCCGCGCTCCAACACCAGATTCACGGCACGGTATCCGGGGATCCGGAGCCGCCTGCCCGTGGCGGGATCCACGCCTGAGAAACGCTGGGTACCCACCCAGAGCAGGCGGGGGGCGCAGGTCCAGGCGCCCCAGGTCAGATCCGCGCCCACCTGGCCGATCCAGGGGGCGGTCTGGCCCAGCTCCGTGCGGGCCGTGGTTCCAGGGCGCTCCACGTATCCGCGCACGTGGCTCACGGTGGCATGGAGGCGGCCCTTGAGCTCGCCGGGGCCCCACCAGGGATAGCGGAAGCTCAGGTGCCCCCCTTCGTTCACCTGCTCGCCCTGGTTCTCCACCACGAGGATCGTCGCCACGGGCCAACCCAGGTACTGCCCCTGGTAGCGGTTGGTGACGGTTCCATCGGGCACCACGTCGAAGAGCTGCTCCGTCTCGATCTGGAAGAGGCTCAGCTCCATTTCCATTCCCACATCGAATAGGTGCTGGCCGCTCACTTCGAGGGTGCGGATGCGCTGGGGCTTCAGTTCGGGATTGGGCAGGCGCCAGAACCCGGATTGATAGCCCCCCCCGGCCGCGGCCTCGAAGGCCCCGTAATGCAGGTAGGCCTGGTAGGGCGAGGGCGCCAGGAAGGCCGAGCCGTAGAGGAACTTCAAGGTGGTGGTGGGGGCCGGGCTCCAGGTGAGGCCCAGGCGGGGATTGAAGCTGTCGCCGTAGCGCGAGTTCCGGTCCCCCCGCGCGCCGAGGGTGAGCGTCCAACGGGGGTTGGGTCGCCACTGGGTTTGGGCGAAGAGGCCATCATTGCGATAGGCGAGGTCGTAGAACTGCGCTGGAATGGGCGCGCCCAGGAGCATGCCGGAGATGTCGCCGCCGGGATTCACGGGCGCCGCCAGATCCGCGCTCCAGGGCAAGGCGGTCAGGGCCTCGTGGTTGAAGCCCGCGGTCACTTTCCAATGGGATCCGGCCTCCCAATCCGCCTGGGCATCCAGGCGGAGGCTGCTGCTCCGGGCGTACTTATAGGCGCGCTCGAAGTAGCCGAACATGTCCCGGTAGTTGGAGCCGGGGTCGACCTCGTACCGCGCGTGGGAGAGGCGGGTACCCACGTCCACGGAACCGATGGCGGCGCCATGCTGCACCCCCACCACTTCCAGGGTGTGGCCGATGAAGGCGTCGGCGTTGTAGATGGCGTTGTCCGGCGTGTTCTTCACGAAGGAGGGGAACCGGGCCTTGTTCCTGACGTAGGTGAAGGCCAAGGGCCCCAGATCCAGGCCCATCTGCAGGGCCCCGGCCCGCAAGGGGTGGCTGGGCCGGGCATTCCAAGGCAGGGATGGAGTGCGCGTCCCCAGGTAGGCGGTGGGGAAGAGGCCCGTGCGCTGAGCCTCGAAGTTCCGGTAGTCCGGGAAGGCCTTCTGCAGATCCGGCTGATCATCCGAGAAGGCCTGGCCTCCCATGCGGTAGCCCCCGCCGGTGAAGCGGCCTGACCAGGCCATCTGCACCAACCGCTGATCGAAGTCCCCGCCCTGGATCGTGGCCTCTCGGATCTCCTCCTCGCCCTTCGTGATGAGGTTCACCACGGCGGCCACCGCGTCGGCCCCATACAGGGCGGACGCGGGGCCGTAGACGACCTCCACCCGCTGGACCAGGACGAGCGAGGTGTTCTCCAGGAGGGGCAGGGGCTCGTTGGTGGGGCCCGAGATGCGGTGGCCATCCATCAGCACGAGCACCTTGTCCGGGCCCGGCAGGCCCCGGACGCTCAGCTGGTTGTAGTAGTGCTCCTGGACGCCCCGTTCCACCTTGAAACCCGGCAGGTCCTGGAAGAGATCCAGCAGGGAGCGGTAGCCCCTGGCCCGGATCTCCTCCCGCGTGATGATCCTCACCGTGGCCGGAGCCTCCTGCAGGGGCTCCGATAGCCTGGAGGCGGTGATCACCTTGGTGCTCCGGAGGCGCATCAGCTCCTGGAAGGCGGCATCGCCCCCGACGGCCTGGGCCAGCACTTGAATCACGGAGGCCCCCCAACCCAGGACCCCGCCCCTCGCTGCCCCCGAAACCCACCGATTCACGAGTTTGTCCTCTCGCGCCCTATCGGCCGGAGCCCAGCCCTACTTTCATCCGAACCAAGCCCTCGTGTGGGGAGGTCAGGCCGCCGGCAGCGTGAACACCATCACCGTGCCCACGCCCACCTTGCTCTCGGCGCGGATCTCCCCGCCGTGGCCGCGCACCACGTCCCGGCAGATGGGCAGGCCCAGCCCCGTTCCCTTCCCCTCGGGCTTGGTGGTGAGCATGGGGCGGAAGATGTGGGGCAGCACCTCGGGGGGGATGCCCGTGCCGGTGTCCTCGAACCGGAAGCGCCAGCGGCCCTTGGGTTCCCGCTCGGCCTGGATCCGGATGAGGCCCCCCTCCGGCATGGCATCCAGGGCGTTGTTCATGAGGTTGAGGAAGAGCTGCTCCATCTGCTTCCGATCCGCCTTGGTCACGCAATCGGACGGGACCTCCACCTCGATGCGGGCGTGGTGCTTGGCCAGGGTCGGGTTCCAGAGCTGCTGAAGCTCCTGAATGAAGGCGGGCATGGAGATTTCCACCTCCGCCTGCTGGGGACGGCGGGTCATGTCCAGCAGACGACGCACGATATCGCCCACCCGCTGGATCTGCGCCTGGATGATGCCGATGCGCTCCTGGGCCCTCTCCGGGAGATCCTCCTGGCCCTGGAGCAGCTGGAGGTGGCCCGTGACGAGGTTCAGGGGCGTGCCCACCTCGTGGGCGAAGGCCGCCGTGAGCTGCCCCGCGATGGCCAGGCGCTCCTGCTGGGCCAGCTCCTCGTTCTTGTCTTGCAGTTCCTGGAGGGCCTCGTCCACCCGATCCTGCAGCCCCGTGTTCAGGGATTGGATCTCCTGGATGAGCTGTTCCCGCTCCTTGCTGGCGCGCTGGAGCCGCTGCGCCATGGCGTTGAAGCGGGCGGCGATGACGCCCAGCTCGTCCCGGCGCTGCACCTCGGCCCGGGCCCCCGCCTCGCCCCGCTCCAAGCGGCCCATGGCGTCCACCATGGCATCCAGCGGGTCGCTGATGAGCCACCGGAGGATGAGCCAGAGGAGGATGAACTCACCGGCGAGCACGCCCGGGAGCATGTTGAGGGTGCGGTTCCGGTTCGCATCCCAGACCGCATCCCAGCGTTCCAGATCGATGTAGGCCCGGATGAGGCCGATGCTGGGGCGCCCCTGCTTCGGATTGGGGATGGCCAGGTAGGCCTTCCAGCCCCGCCCGGCGGGCTTGCCATCCTCCTCGAGCTCCACCAGCTGGGTCTGCGCCTCCTTGAGGTCGAGGTAGCTGGACAGATCCTTGCCTGCGTTGATGTTCGATTCCTCGCCGGAGGATTTCACCAGCTCCAGGCTGTTGCCCTCCCCGCGCTTGAACACATCCACCTGGAAGACCGAGCGGCCCTTTCCCGCGATGCTCTCCAGCATCTCCTCCAGCTTGCGGGGATTGTCGAATTTGGGATCCCGCTCCACCACCTCCGTCTGCACCGTTTCCGAGGCCTCCACGAGAAGCCGGCGGCTGTAGTCCTCCAGCTCCTTGCGGGAGTTCTTCGTGATGGAGAAGGCCACGGCCACCGTGAGGAAGCTCGTCACCGCCGCCGTGAGCAGGAAGAGCTTCGCGTGCAGGCTGCGGAACCAGGCCAGAACCCGGGGGTTCATCGGGGGTAGTCCGGGAGGGCGGGGGTGGGCATGCCGAGATTGTAAGCGAGGGGAGCCGAGGCGAACTTTTGGCGTAAACTATCCAGCCCGGAGCGGCCATGGAACAGATCCACATCAAGGGTGCCCGCGAGCACAACCTCAAGAACCTGGATCTCGTCCTGCCCCGGAACCAGTTCATCGTCATCACCGGGCTCAGCGGCAGCGGCAAGTCCAGCCTCGCCTTCGACACCCTCTACGCCGAGGGCCAGCGCCGCTACGTGGAGAGCCTCAGCGCCTACGCCCGCCAGTTCCTCGACCAGATGGAGAAGCCCGACGTGGACTCCATCGAGGGCCTCAGCCCCGCCATTTCCATCGAACAGAAGACGACGAGCCGCAACCCCCGCTCCACCGTGGCCACGGTGACGGAGATCTACGACTACCTCCGCCTGCTCTACGCCCGCACCGGCAAGCCCCACTGCATGGCCTGCGAGAAGCCCATCGCCAGCCAGACCATCCAGGAGATGGCCGACCACATCCTCTCGCTGCCCGAGGGCACGAAGCTGCAGATCCTGGCCCCCGTGGTGCGCGGCCGCAAGGGCGAGTACAAGAAACTGCTGCTGGACCTGATGAAGCGGGGTTACATCCGCGCCCGCGTCAACGGCCAGATGCTCGACCTCACCGAGGGCGTCCCCGATCTGGACAAGCAGAAGAAGCACAGCATCGAAGTGGTCATCGACCGCCTCAAAGTGACGGCCTCCCTGAGCACGCGGCTGGCCGACTCCCTCGAGATCGCCTGCAACCTCGCAGAGGGCTCCGCCCTCTGCGACATCGACGGCGCGGAGCGCCTATTTTCGAGCAAGCTAGCTTGCTCGAACGTGAGGTGCGAGCGCTTTGGATTGGGCCTCCCTGAACTGGAGCCCCGCAGCTTCTCCTTCAATAGCCCCTATGGCGCGTGCGCCACCTGCGACGGCCTGGGCTTCAAGCGCCAGTTCGCGGAGGAGCTGGTAATCCCGAACCCCGCCCTCTCCATCAACGATGGCGCCATCCAGGCCTCGGGCTGGAAGAGCGTGAACGAGGATGGCTGGCGCAGCCAGATGCTGGAGCAGCTCTCCAAGAAGCTGAAGTTCAGCCTGGACACGCCCTGGAGGAAGCTGGGGGCCGACATCCGCAAGGTGCTGCTCCACGGCCTCACCAAGGAGATGCGCTTCACCTACGAGAGCAAGCGCAACCGCTACGATTTCTTCCACAGCTTCGAGGGCATCATCGGCAACCTGGAGCGCCGCTACCGGGAGACCAGCAACGAAGACACCCGGGAGGAATTGGAGCAGGCCATGCGGGTGATCCCCTGCGAGGCCTGCCAGGGCCAGCGGCTGAAGCCCGAGGTCCTCGCCGTCACGGTGGGGAAGCTGCACATCGCCTCCGTGGTGGGCCAGAGCGTGCGCGAAGCCCGCGGCTGGTTCGACAAGCTCGCCCTGCAGGGCAAGGACGCCGTCGTCGCCGAGAAGGTGCTCAAGGAGATCCGCGAGCGGCTGGGCTTCCTGGATGACGTGGGCCTGGGCTACCTCACCCTGGATCGCTCCGCCGCCACGCTCAGCGGCGGCGAGGGCCAGCGCATCCGCCTCGCCACCCAGATCGGCTCCAAGCTCCAGGGGGTGCTCTACGTGCTGGACGAGCCCAGCATCGGCCTGCACCAGCGGGACAACCACAAGCTGCTGAACACACTCAAGGAGATGCGCGATCTGGGCAACACGGTGCTCGTGGTGGAGCACGATCTGGAGACCATCCTGGAGGCGGACCACGTCATCGACATGGGCCCCGGCGCCGGGGAGCACGGCGGCTACGTGGTGGCCGAGGGCACGCCCGACGTGGTGGGAAGGAATCCCGCTTCCGTGACGGGCGCCTTCCTCTCCGGGCGCGATTCCATCGCCGTTCCCCGCACGCGCCGCAAGGCGGTTCGCGGCGAAATCGTCGTGACCGGGGCCCAGGAGAACAACCTCAAGAACGTGGACGCCGCCTTCCCCATCGGCCTCTTCACCTGCGTCACGGGCGTCTCCGGCAGCGGCAAGAGCACCCTCGTGAACGAGATCCTGTACAAATCCCTGGCCAACCAGCTGCACCAGGGCGCCCACGTGGTGGGCAAGCATAAGAAGGTGGAGGGCCTGGAGCTCATCGATAAGGTCATCGACATCGACCAGGCGCCCATCGGCCGCACCCCCCGCTCCAATCCCGCCACCTACACGGGGCTCTTCACGCCGTTGCGGGAGCTCTTCGCCCAGTTGCCCGAGAGCAAGGCGCGGGGCTACACGCCGGGCCGCTTCAGCTTCAACGTGAAGGGCGGCCGCTGCGAGAAGTGCGAGGGGGACGGCGTCCTCAAGATCGAGATGCACTTCCTCCCGGACGTCTACGTCACCTGCGAGCAGTGCAAGGGCAAGCGCTACAACCGCGAGACGCTCGAGGTGCACTACAAGGGCAAGTCCATCTCCGAGGTGCTCGCCATGACCGTGGAGGAGGCCCTGGAGGTCTTCGGCCCCATCCCCGTGCTGGCCAACAAGCTGCAGACGCTCATGGACGTGGGCCTGGGTTACATCCGCCTCGGCCAAGCGGCGACGACGCTCTCGGGCGGCGAGGCCCAGCGCGTGAAGCTGGGCAAGGAGCTGAGCAAGCGGGCCACGGGGCGGACGCTCTACATCCTGGACGAACCCACCACGGGCCTGCACCTCAAGGACATCCAGAAGCTGCTGGAAGTGGTGAATCGGCTCGTGGACCAGGGCAACACGGTGGTGGTGATCGAGCACAACCTGGACGTGATCAAGACCGCCGACTGGATCCTGGACCTGGGCCCCGAGGGCGGTGGCGAAGGCGGCAAGGTGATCGCCGTGGGCACCCCCGAGAAGGTGGCCAAGGCGAAGGCGAGCATCACGGGGAAGTACCTGGCCCCGTACCTCAAATAGGCAGTGCTCCTGTGCCGGGACGCCCATGGCCTCGTGGCCTCCCCCCGACCCCCTGCATCAATGCGGTGCAACACCCACTGACTCCCAGCTTGCGAACTCGTGAATTAATGTGAATTTTACGCGCAGGGCCTCGCGCGTTTCCCAAAACGGGTCATCCTGACCAAGCCGTTCACATTTCGCACGTTCTTTTGGTCTCTTCGTCCCGCGACTCCCCTCCGCCCGGGAGTGGCGTTCCATTGCTTGGAGGGTGGTTGATGGGTCCCCGTCCCAACATTCCCAGTGGCTTCGTGCTGGTGCGCCTCGAGGGCGCCCCGGACCGCTTCACCATCTTCCCCTGGCGCTTCAACCAGCCCGAGGAGGCCGAAGGCAAGCTCGCCGAACTCCGCCGGGTGGATCCGGCCGGAAACTATTGCCTGCAAATGGTCGGCTTCTGATCCCATCACCCCCATGAGAAGACCCCGCATCGGCGGGGTCTTCTCATGGGGGCGATTCGGCTTTCAGGCCTGGGTATCCACGTTCTGACCCACCCCTCCGGCGGAGGCCACGAGTTTCGCCAGCTGGGCACCCTGCTGGGCCCCCTGATCCAGCATCTTCTTCAGGACGGCCGTGGCGAATTCACCTTGGGTTTGGGCGAGGCGATCCACATAGACGGCCGCAGGCGAAATATCCATGGAACCCTCCTAGGAAGGACCTATCGGCCTTCAGACCCGCCCCCTTGAGGGAGCTTTTTCCGGAGCAGGGCGGCGGCATCCTGGAGGGGCACCTTGGCCTGGGCGGCGGCCCGGTTCTGCTCGGCGATGGCTTCGAAGACCTCCAACCGATGCACCTGCACGGATTTGGGAGCCTTGATCCCCAGCCGCACCCCATCCTTGGTGATCCCCAGGACCACCACTTCGACATCCGAGCCGATCATGATCGACTGGTCGGCCTTCCGTGTGATGACGAGCATGGAGTCAGCGTACCCGTGCCCGCTACCGTTCGCCCAGCACGGGGAACTGGAGCGGGTACAGATCGGCGTTCATGACCACTTGGAGCCCCAGCCGCGTCTTCACGTTCACCACGAGGGGGCCGGCGAGGTTCGTCGTCATTTTGCGGGGATCCTCGGGGATCACCACGAGGGTGAGCACCATGGCATCCTCCGGGGCCGCGATGGCCAGGAGATCCGCGTCTTCGTCCCCCAGTTGGACGTTGTAGTCCGGCCGCACGCCGGCGGGATCCATGCAGACGAAGCTGACCTCGGGCCGGGACTCGGCCTGGAGGAATTTCAGCGGGTACCCGTCGCTGGGCTCGAATAGGCGGAAGCTCCTCAGCTCCGGGAAGCCCAGCAGACCTTTGGGGAAGGACAGGAGGATCCCTTCTTCACTCATGAATTGCTCCAGAGGACCCCATCGGAGCCCTCCGGCGAATCCTGAGTTTCAGCCCGGTGTTCGGACTCCCCCCGGAACACCTCCCAGAGCGCCGCGGCCCGCTTCCGGCGGAAGCGGGGGTTGGGGATGGTGCGCTCCAGGGCCTCCAGGCTCACGGGGGGATGCTCCACCCGGGCCATCATCCAGCGGTTGCCCAGCTCCATGACGGCGCCCACATCCCCCTCGTTGCCCCAGATCCGGCGCAACTCGCAGATCCTCCGGGCCTGTTCGGCGGCGGTCTCGCCCAGCTGCTTCTTCACCTTGTGGACGATGGGATCGTCTCCCGGCGCCTTGTAGGCGTGGATGCGCCGGCGGAGGCCGCGGAGTTCCTTCGGCAGCTGGGCCAGGCGGGGGCCCACGGTGGGGTCGTCTTTCAGGGCCTCCGCCTCATCGGAGAGGCGGCGCAGGAGGGGCAGCAGCAGGGCCGCGTCCCGGGCCGCGTAGGAGAGCTGCGCGTCCCGCAGGGGGCGAAGCATCCAGTTGCTGTCCTGCTCCTCCTTGGGGATGTCGATGCCCAGCTTCAGCTTGGCCATGGTCTTGAGGCCGGGCTGGGGGTAGCCCAGGGTCCGGGCCAGTAGCATGGTGTCCATGATGGAGCTGGGCTCCACGTCGTAGAGGCGCTTGAACACGATGCCGTCGCCGCTCCAGTCGTGGGCGATCCAGGGCAGGGTGGCCATCTTCTCCAGCCAGGGCTTCAGCTCCGGGCCGAAGGGCAGGGGATCCACGATCCAGGCCTGATCGTGGGTGGCCACCTGGATGAGGGCCATGACGCAGTGATGCGTGCCCGTGAGGCTGCATTCGATATCCACGGCCAGGAGGCCCGCGGCCTCCCAGGCAGGCCAGGCCTCGGCCAGTTGGGCTTCGGTGGTCACGTAGGTGACGGGCAGGTCAAAGGATTCGGTCGACATCCCCTTCAGTTTGAAGGTTGTAGGCTTGAGTTGATAGCGATAGGTGTGGCGATGACCCGTTCCCTCTTCTGGACGACCTTCCTGACCGTGTTCCTGGCGGAAGTGGGGGACAAGACCCAGCTCGCCGCCATGACCGCCACCGCCCGCAGCGGCGCCATTTGGACGGTGTTCTTCGCCGCCAGCCTGGCCCTCGTCGCCGCCACGGCCATCGGGGTGGCCCTGGGCGGGGCCCTGTTCAAGGTGGTGCCCGAGCACCTCATCAAGTACGTGGCGGGCACCGCCTTCATCTGCGTCGGCCTCTGGGTGCTGGTGAAGGGCTGATGGACCTCATCTATTACGACGGGGAATGCGGGCTCTGCCATTGGGCGGTCGCTTTCCTGGCCCACCGGGATCGCACGGGAGATCGCTTCCGCTTCGCACCCCTCCGCGGGCCCACCTTCCGCCAGCGGGTGCCTGAGGGTCTGGCCGCCGCCCTCCCCGACAGCCTCGCCCTCCAGACCCCCGAGGGCCGCCTCCTCATCCGGAGCGGGGCCGTGGTCCATGCCCTCAAGCAGCTCGGCGGAGGCTGGTGCGCGGTGGGCACCGTGCTGGGCTGGATCCCCCGGCCCCTCTCGGATTGGGGCTACGACGGCGTGGCCCGCGTCCGGCACCGCCTCTTCCGCAAACCGGACGGAACCTGCCCAACCCTTCCCCGTGACCTTCGGGATCGCTTCCTAGCCTAGGGTGGAGCCATGTCCAAGACCCGCGACCACTCCCGCTCCATCCTCAGCGTCACCGTGCTCCCCGAGGACTTGAACCAGTACGGCTCCCTGTTCGGCGGGCGCCTGCTCTCCTGGATCGACCGCCTGGCCTCCATCTGCGCCACCCGCCACTGCCGGGGCAACGCCGTCACCGTGGCCCTCGAGGCCATGAGCTTTGACGTGGCCGTGAAGCAGGCGGACATCCTCATCCTCACGGCGGAGCTGGAGAAGGTGGGGCGCAGTTCCATGCAGATCCGGGTCACCGCCCTGCGGGAGGATCCCAACACGGGTGACGCCAAGCGCGTCTGCGCACCCCTGCTCACCTTCGTGGCCCTGGATCGGGACGGGCGTTCAACCCCCGTACCTCCCCTCGAGGACTAGCGGCTCAATTGGAACTGCACCGCTCCCAGCAGCGCCGCGGGGGTGGTGACCGCCCGCAGGATGCTGCGGCCCAGGCTCACGGGGGCCCAGCCCGCCTTGCGCAGGGCCACGAACTCCTCGTCGGAGATACCGCCTTCGGGGCCGCTGGTGAAGGCCAGGGTCTCTTTCCGTAGGGCTGGGTTCACCTCGCCGGTCTGCAGCTCGTAGGCCACCCACTTCTGCGGCGCCTCCACCTTGCGCAGCGCCTCGAAGGGCACGGGCTCTTCCAGCACCGGCAACCGGCTGCGGTGGCTCTGCTCGCAGGCGGCGAGGATGAGCCGCTCCCAGCGCTCCCGCTTGGCGGCGGTCTTGCGGACGTCATATTCGCTGCGCCCATAAATCACGGGAATGATGCGGGTGATGCCGAGTTCCACTAGGGGCGGCAGCCAGTCATCCCAGAGGCTCAACTGGGCTGTGAGGGGCAGCCAGCCCTCCAGGGCGATGGCCGGCTCGCGCACTTCATCCAGGGGCGCCACGAGGCGTGCCTCGGCCACGTCCCGATCCAGCACCGCCAGGTCGCAGCGCCATTCGCCGTGGGGCAGCACCAGCTCCAGGGCGTTGCCCGGGCGGAGTCGCAGGGCCTTGAGGTGGCGGGTGGCCTCGGCGTTGAGGCGCACCACGGAGCCCTCCGCCACGGGGCCGGTGTGATCGAGAAGGAAGAAGCGGGGCAGGCTCACCCTCCAACTATCTCATCCCCATGGCTGGCTTGCAGGCCTCCGTACACTGGATGATTGGAGGTCTGATGATCCACGCTTTGCTAGCCGCCGCCCCCTGGTGGGCCTGGGCGGGCTTCCACGTGTTGGTCTTTCTCATGCTCGCCCTGGATCTCGGGGTCCTGAACCGCAAGGCCCACGCACCCTCCATCCGGGAAGCCGCCACCTGGAGCGTGGTCTGGATCACCCTGGCCCTCATTTTCAACGCCGTGGTCTGGAAGACCCTCGGACGGCAGAAGGGCCTCGAGTTCCTCACGGGCTACGTGCTGGAAAAGAGTCTCAGCGTCGACAACCTCTTCGTTTTCGTCCTCCTCTTCACGAGCTTCCAGGTGGACTTGCGCCACCAGCACCGGGTGCTCTTCTGGGGCGTGTTCGGCGCCCTGATCATGCGCGCCGCCATGATCCTGGCCGGCACGGCCCTGCTGAACCGCTTCGAGTGGATGATGTACGTCTTCGGCGGCTTCCTCGTCCTCACGGGCGTGAAGATGCTCATGGCCGAGGACACCGCGCCGGACCCCACCCAGTACCCCGTGGTGCGCCTCTTCCGGAAGCTCGTGCCCTATGACCCCCACGGCGGCCATGAACACTTCTGGTCCCTGAAGGATGGGAAGCACTTCGCCACCCCCATGCTCCTGGTGCTCGTCTGCGTGGAGGTGACGGATCTCGTCTTCGCCGTGGACAGCATCCCCGCCGTGCTCGCCATCACGCGGGATCCCTTCGTCGTCTATACGAGCAACGTCTTCGCCATCCTCGGCCTGCGGAGCCTCTACTTCCTCCTGGCCAAGATGATCGACCGCTTCCACCACCTGAAGACGGGCCTCGCCATCGTGCTGGCCTTCGTGGGCATCAAGATGTGCAGCGCCCACTGGCTCAAGAGCCACCTGGGCCTGGATGACCAGACGCTGATCATCGGCAGCCTCACCTTCATCGCCGTGGTGCTCACCGGCAGCGTCATCGTCAGTCTCGCCTGGCCCCAGGAACACCCGGGGGAATGATGGACGTCTGGCATCACCCCCTGGCGGAAGCCCCCCAGGACGGCCCCTGTGTCGTCACCCTCGGCAACTTCGACGGAGTCCACGCGGGGCACAAAGCCGTGCTGCAGGAGGCCGCCCGGCGGGCCCGCTCCAGGGGGGTGCGCGCCGCCGTCGTCACCTTCGATCCCCACCCCCTCGTGGTGGTGGGCCCAGAGCGCAAGCCGCGCCTCCTCATGACCCTCGCCCAGCGCCTCGCCGCCTTCGAGGCCTGCGGCATGGACCTCGCCTGGGTGATCCCCTTCAGCCGGGCCTTCTCCGAGCTGGAACCCGCCGAGTTCCTGGCCCCCTTCGGGCGGGCGCTGCGCCCCTTGGAGCTGCACGTGGGCACGGCCTTCTGTTTCGGCCGGGATCGCCATGGGGATCTCGGCGCCCTGCAGACCTGGGGGCAGGCCCTGGGCTGCGAAGTGTTCGGGCACGCCCTGCGGGCCTCGGATGGCGGCCACCTCAGCAGCACCCGCATCCGCAACGCCCTGAGCGAGGGCTTCGTGGATGAGGCCGCCACCCTGCTGGGCCACCCCTTCGAGCTCACGGGACTGGTGGTGGAGGGGGATCGCCGCGGCCGCCACCTGGGATTTCCCACCGCCAACCTGCAGTGGGAGCAGGAGCAGCTGCCCGCGGGCGGCGTGTATGTCACCGAGGCCCACAGCACCCATTGGGAGGGCCCCCGCCTGGGGCTCACCAACGTTGGGGAGAAGCCCACCTTCGAGGGGCGGCGCCTCACGGTGGAGACGCACTTGCCCGGCTTCGAGGGCGATCTCTATGGCTCGCGCCTCTCCATCGCCTTCCTCCATCGGATTCGAGGCGAAGCCAGGTTCCCCAGCGTGGAGGCCCTCCGGGATCAGATCGCGAAGGATGTGGCCACGGGCCAGGCCTGGTGGGAATCCAAAGGAGCCTGACCCCGCTATCCTGGGCCTTCCCCCAGGAGCTCCCGTGCGCCGCGCCTTCCTCCTCGCCCTCGCCTTTTCCTGCCTCAACCCCCTGACCGCCCAGACCCAACCCGCGGTCGCGGGCAAGGACGCGGCCAGCGCCAAGCAGGCCGAGGGCAAGCTGTGATTCAGCTCCTGGAGGTGCGCATGGGCCGGGTGCAGGAGCGCCCCGATGCCCATGGCCAGCCCCTGCGCTCCGCCATCCGCAAGGAGGCCGTGGGGGGCCCCATCCTCCTGGGCCCCGAGGGGCTGCTGGGGGATGAGGTCGGCGACCGCAAGCACCACGGCGGGCCCGATCAGGCCCTGCTGGCCTACGCGCGGGAGGCCTACGACCTCTGGGGCTCGGAGGGGCGCCCCCTTCCCCTGGGTGCCTTCGGCGAGAACCTCCTCCTGGCCGGCCTGGACGATCAGGGCGCCTGCATCGGCGATCGCCTCAGGATCGGCGAGGCGATCCTCCAGGTGAGCCAGCCCCGGGTGCCCTGCGGCACCCTGCAGCGCCACCTGGGCTGGCCCGATACGGTGGCCCGGGTCTATGCGACGGCTAGGGGTGGCTTCTACCTGCGCGTGCTCACGGCCGCGCCCCTCGAAGCCGGGGCTCCCGTGACCCTCCTGGACCGCCCCCAGCCCGCCTGGAGCGTGGCCCGGGCCCTCCACGCCCGGTGGAAGGCGGCGGAGAATCCCGCCGAATGCCTCGCCATGGGATCCCTCCCCGAGCTCAGCGCCGATTGGCGGGCGCGATTCGGACCGGCCTGATCCAAGTCGGCCACACCCTCAAAGCCCCATGCGCCTCTTCTTCTCCCTTCCACTGCCGCCCGATGCCGAAGACCGCATCTCACGTTGGATGGGTGGTCAGGGGCTGATCCACCCAGGCCATCCCCCCAAGCTCCACCTCACGGTGGCCTTCCTGGGGGAGGTGGCACCCGAGTTGGCCCAGCTCGCTTCGGCCTGTGGCGCGGCCGTCGCCTCCCGGCATGGGTGCTTCGATTTGGCCACCGCCAGCCTGGGCACCTTCCCCCGGAGTCACGGTTCCCAGGTGGTCTTCCTGGCGGTGGACCCCAGCCTCGCGCTCCACGCCCTCGTCTCGGACCTCCGGCAGACCCTGGCCCTCGCGGGGGTCCCGATGGATCCCAAGCCCTTCCATCCCCACCTCACCCTGGCCCGGCCGAGGGTGCGGTTCCCGCTGCCCCAGGAGCCTCCCAGCGAGGCGTGGACCGTGGATCGCCTCCACCTGGTGGAGAGCATCCCGGGGGCGGAGGGGGTGCGGCATGAGACCCGGTTCCATTGGCCCCTGGGCGGAGCCAGGGCCTAAACCCACTAATCCAGGGGTGGATGCCACCCTCGCCTCGCGCGCCCCGGCGGTAGCATGGCCCATCCCCCGGAGCCTCCATGCGTCGCCTGCCCCTGCTGCTCGCCGCGTCCACCCTGCTCAGCGCCCAAGGCCTGGAGGCCGTGAAGGCGAAGTACGAGAAGCGCGAAGTCATGGTGCCCATGCGCGATGGGGTGAAGCTCTTCACGGCCATCTACGTGCCCAAGGACGCCTCCCCCGAACAGCCCTACCCCGTCGTCATGCAGCGCACGCCCTACAGCGTGGCCCCCTACGGCGGGGATCGGTTCAAGGCCGACCTGGGGCCCTCGCCCCTCTTCGGCGCCGAGGGCTTCATCTTCGTGTACCAGGATGTGCGCGGCCGGCTCATGAGCGAGGGCACCTTCGTGAACATGACGCCCCACCAGGTGGTGAAGGCGGGGCCGAAGGATGTCGACGAGAGCACCGACACCTACGACACCGTGGACTGGGTGCTGAAGCACCTCCCCACCAACGGCCGCGTGGGCCAGTGGGGCATCAGCTATCCCGGCTTCTACACGGCCGCGGGCATGATCGACGCCCATCCGGCCCTGAAGGCCGTGAGCCCCCAGGCCCCCATCGTGGACTGGTTCACGGGCGATGACTTCCACCGCAACGGCGCGCTGTGGCTGCCCCACGCCTTCAACTTCATGGTGAACTTCGGCCGGCCGAGGCCCGTGCCCACCACGGACTGGGGCAAGCCCTTCGAGCACGGCATGGCCGATGGCTACGCCTACTTCCTCCGCATGGGCAGCCTGCTCCACAGCCGGGACGTGGCGAAGGACATCCCCTTCTGGCTCGAGATGCTGGAACACCCCAACTACGATGCCTTCTGGCAAGCGCGGAACCTCCGCCCCCACCTCAAGGACATCCGGCCCGCCGTGCTCACCGTGGGCGGCTTTTTCGACGCCGAGAACCTCTACGGCGCCCTGCAGGTGTACCAGGCCGCCAACGGCAACAGCCCCAGGGGCGATGTGAAGCTCGTCATGGGCCCCTGGTCCCATGGCGGCTGGTCCCGCGGCGAGGGCGAGTTCCTGGGCAAGGCCCACTTCGGTTCCAAGACCTCCCTCCACTTCCGGGAGAAGGTGGAGTTCCCCTTCTTCATGCACCACCTCAAGGGCGCGCCGGATCCGAAGCTCCCCGAGGCCACGATGTTCAACACCGGCGCCAACCAGTGGCGCAGCTTCGAGGCCTGGCCCCCGAAGACGGCACCGAAGAAGCTCTACTTCCTGCCCGGCGGGAAGCTCGCGTTCGAGGCGCCCAAGGCCGGTGCCCGGATCAGCTTCATCAGCGACCCGGCCAAGCCCGTGCCCTTCATCGAGAACGTGGCCATCGGCATGACCAAGGAATACATGACGGATGACCAGCGCTTCGCCGCCACGCGCCCCGACGTGCTCGTGTTCCAGACGGAACCGCTGGCGGAGGATCTGACCTTCGCCGGGCCTTTGCTCCCGGAGCTGCGCGTCGCCACCACGGGCCGGGACGCGGATTGGGTGGTGAAGCTCATCGACGTCCACCCCGACGACTACCGCGACCCCTTGGAGCCCGTGGTCGAAGGCGAGCGGGGCGGCCCCACCTACCCCAGGAGCGGCGGCTACCAGATGCTCGTGCGCGGCGAGGTCATGCGCGGCCGCTTCCGCGATAGCTTCAGCAAGCCCGAGCCCTTCACCCCCGGCCAGCCCACCCGCGTCGCCTACCGCATGAACGACGTGCTCCACACCTTCAAGAAGGGGCACCGCATCATGATCCAGGTGCAGAGCAGCTGGTTCCCCCTCATGGACCGCAACCCCCAGACCTGGGTGGCCAACATCAACGGGGCCAAGGACACCGATTTCCAGGCTCAGACGCACACACTGTTCCTCGGCGGGCCCCAGCCTTCGAGCCTCGAGGTCCACCTCCTGCAGCCGTAGCCCACCGCTGCCAGCACCTCCCATTCCGCGACTTTGGCGCTCTCACGCTGCCTTGGCGATCCTTCAATCGCGGGCGGCTCCGCTCACGCGAATCCGTGCTGTCCGGCCCAGACCTTCAGCTCCACCAGGGCCTGATCGAACGCGAAGTCCGCGAGGTGGCTCTCGACAGCTTCCAGGGCCCGCCGCGCCGGATGACCCTGCAGGCGGCCCAACAGCTCCCCCAGGGGGAATTCCGCGTCGGGGCTGTGCATCCGGAGTTGCTCCATCAGCTCCCCCACCAGGGGGGCGAGGTTTCCGGCGGGGTGGGCCGGGCCCGCGCTTTCCCCTCCCGCATCCAAAGGCTGGGGGTCTTGGGCCACCAGATTCCTCCCCACGGACACGACCCCCCGGAAGGCCGCGTCGAAGGCCTCCAGCAAGGAGGGCATCCGCTCGGCGGCCCGCACCTGGATGCCCTGCTCCAGTTCGACGACGGCCGGGTAAAGCTCCGTCGCCGAGAGGTTGCCCGCGGCCCCCTTCAAGGTATGCACCAGGCGCCCGGCCGTGTCCCAGTCCCCCCGGCGGAGGGCCTTCCGCAGCTCCTCCGGCCCTTGGGCATATTCCCGTTCGAAGGAGATCAACAGCTCCCGGAGCAGCCCCCGGTTGCCCGCGAGGCGGCGCAGGGCGAGGGGAACGTCGATGCCGGGCAGGGTGGCCGGGAGCTCCACCTGGCTGCCCGGCGCCCTCGGGCGGACCGGCGGGTTCGGCGGGGCGGCCATGGGACCCTGGGCGTGGGCCTTGGGTTTCACCCAGCCCGCCAAGGATTCGAAAAGCCGGTCGGGATCGATGGGCTTCGTCACGTAGTCATTCATTCCCGCCGCGAGGCAGAGATCCCGGTAGCCCGCCACGGCATGGGCCGTGAGGGCGATGATGGGCAGCGCGGCGTGCTCGGTCTTCTCGCGGATGCGCGCCGTGGCCTCGTAGCCGTCCATCTCAGGCATCTGGATATCCATCAGCACGGCATCGTAGGTGGCCTGGTCGACCCTGTGGACGGCTTCGCTGCCCGTGGAGGCGAAGTCCACCACCACGCCGGCATCCTGGAGCAATTCCCCCGCCACCTGTTGGTTGATGAGGTTGTCATCGACGAGCAGGACCCGGGCCCCCTCCAGGCTCCGGGCTGCGCCCCTTCGGGGGGTGGCCTCCAACCTCGCTCCGCCCGGCCTCACGCCTCGGATGGAGGCCGAGGCCTCGGAGCTCGCCTCCGGGAACTCCAGGCTGAAGTGGAAGGTGCTGCCGGCACCGGGTTGGCTCTCGACTTCGATCCGGCCCCCCATGCGCTCCACGAGCCGCTGGGAGATGGTGAGGCCCAACCCCGTGCCCCCATACTGGCGCGTGGTGCTCGCATCCCCTTGGGAGAACGCCTTGAAGAGGCGGGACTGCTGCTCCGCGTTCATGCCGATACCCGAGTCCCGCACGGCGAAGCGGAGCCGGATCCGGCCCCCCGCCTTCCACTCCTCCGAGACTTCCAGGCTCACGCGGCCCTCCTGCGTGAATTTGAGGGCATTGCCCATGAGGTTCATCAGGACCTGCCCGAGCCGGAGGGGATCGCCCTCCAGATGCAGGGGAGCCCCCGGGGTCTGCCGCACGATCAGTTCGAGGCCCTTCTCCGCCGCCCGCAGGGTGAAGAGCTCCTCCACCTGGTCGAGCACCTCGCGCAGGGGGAAGGGCACCGCCTCCAGCTCGAGCCGCCCCGCCTCGATCTTCGAGAAATCGAGCACGTCGTTGATGATGCCCATCAGACTGCGGCCTGCCGTGAGGATCTTGGCGAAATACCCCTGGGCCTTGGCGGAGCCCTCCAATTTCGAGCCGAGGCCCGCGAAGCCCAGGACGGCGTTCATGGGCGTGCGGATCTCGTGGCTCATGTTGGCGAGGAACTCGCTCTTGGCCTGGGTGGCGGATTCGGCGGCCTCCTTGGCTTCCTTGAGGGCGGCCTCGGAGGCCTGGGCCCGGGCCAAGGAGGCCTCCAGGTGGCTCATGGCCCGCGCCTTGAGGAAGGCCGACACGAAGTGTTCCCGCATCCCCTCCAGCATCTCGATGGCGGGGCCTCCGAAGGCCTCCGGATCCTCCAGATTCTCGAAGATGAAATACCCCACCACCTGTTCCGCCACGCTGATGCGCACCACCAGCACCGCCAGGGGCCCGGGCCCGCTGACGGGCGCTTGCGCCCCCCGCAGGATGAAGGTCCCCTTGGAGAGCGGGGTCGCCCCATGCGTGTACCGGGCCTCCGCCTCGCCGGCGGTGAGGGCGAGGCTCTCCAGGGCGCCCTCCGGCCAGCCCAGGCTCGCCCGGCAGGTGAAGCGATCCACCCCGGGCACGGCCACCAGGGCCAGGGCCCGCTGCACCTCCGGGATGGCGCGGCACTCGGCGAGGATGGCCCGCAGCAGGTCGTCGAAATCCACGCGCTCGTTGATGGAGTGGACGATGGCGTTCAGGGTCTCGAGCTGGGTCGTCTTCCGGGCCAGATCCACCGTGCGCGCCTCGACCTTCCGCTGCAGCTCCCGCTCCCGCCCCTGGAGCTGGCGAAGGCGAACGCGATAGGCGCCGTAGAGGAGGGCCCCGAGGGCGAGGGCGCCGAGCGCCCTGAACCAGCCCCGCTCTTGGAGGCGCGGCATGACGGTGACGGCCAGGGAAGGGCCCGCCTCGCTCCAGAGGCCATCGTTATTGCAGGCCAGGACCCGGAAGGCATAGGCGCCATGGGGCAGGGCCGTGTAGTAGGCCGTCCGGCGCCCGCCCGCCTCCACCCATTCCGGATCGAAGCCCTCCAGCTTGTACTTGAAACGCACCTTCTCCGGGGCCAGGAAGCTCAAGCCCGTGTAATGCACCTCCAAGGTGCGGGTGCCCGGCTGCAACTGCAGGGGGCCCGGGGCCGCGGGTTTCCCATCGATGAGGACCTCCTCGATGGCCACGGGAGGGGGGATGGGGTTGCTGGGGAGGCGGCGGGGATCCACCACCACCACGCCCCGGATGGTGGGGAACCAGAGGCGGCCGTCCCGCGTCTTCCATCCTGCCGGTTGGCCGCCGTTGCATTCGGCGCTCCGCATGCCATCGGCGGTGCCGTAGGCGGTCGAGGTGACCCGGGCCCGGCGCCCCTCCATGGCCTCCTCCACCTCCCGCCGGGGCACGGAGAAGATCCCCTTGTTGCAGCTCATCCAAAGGAGCCCCGCGTCGTCCTCCAGGATGGTCATCACCGCATCGTCGAAGAGGCCCTGTCGGGTGGTGATCGAGGCGAGCCGCCCCTCCTTGAGGCGATTCAGGCCCCCGCCGTAGGTCCCGATCCAGAGCTCCCCGCGGACCCCCTCGTGGAGGGAGAGCACCAGATCGTTGGAAAGCCCCTCCGCCGTCGTGAGCACCGTGAGCTTGCCCTCCTTGAGCCGGTTCAGGCCCCGGGAGGTGGCGATCCAGAGCGCCCCCTCCCGGTCCTCGGCGAGGGCGTGGATGCTGTCGTTCGAGAGCCCTTCCCGCGTGGTCGTCACGGTCACCCGGCCATCCTCCACCCGGTTCAACCCGCCCCCCTCCGTGCCCACCCAGAGCACGCCCTTCCGATCCACCACCATGGAGCGGACGTTGTCGTTCGACAGGCCCTGCCGGGTGGTGATGGCGCTGAGCCGCCCCTCCTTCAACTGGTTCACGCCGCCACCGTAGGTGCCGATCCAGAGCGAGCCATCCCCGCCCTCCGCGAGGGCCCGGACGATCCCGTTGCTGAGTCCCTGTTTCGGGGTGATGGCGCTGAGCCCGCCCTCCTTCAGGGCGTTGAGGCCCCCCCCTTGGGTCCCGATCCAGAGGGTGCCCCTCCGATCTTCCAGGACCGCGCGGATGGTGTCGTGGGTGAGGCCCTCCCGCGTGCCGATCACGCTGAGCTTCCCCTCCTTCAAGCGGTTGAGGCCGCCCCCCTCGGTGCCAATCCACAGGCTCCCCTCCTGATCCCCGGCCAGGGCCTGGATGCTGTCGTTGGAGAGACCTTCCTTCAGGGTGAAGGCACTGAGCTTCCCTTCCCGCAGGCGGTTGAGCCCCCCGCCGAAGGTCCCGATCCAGAGGGTCCCCATCCGATCCTCGAAGAGGGAATACACCAGGTCGTTGGTGAGGCCCTGGGCCCGGGTGAGGGTGGTGAACTTCCCGTCGCGCAGGCGGTTCAACCCGCCCACCGTGCCGATCCACAGGCTGCCGTCCCGCCCCTCCAGCAGGGCGCGCACATCCGGGTGGGCCAGCCCATCCTTCGGGGTGAAGACCTGCGCCGCGCCGGATTCGAGCCGCACGAGACCCGCCTCGGTGGCCATCCAGACGGCGCCCGCCCGATCCTCCCGCAGCGCGTTCACCCGTCGCCAGCGGTGGGCCCCGCCCGCCGTCTGCCCCACGAAGCGGCCCCCCTCCATCCGGGCCACCCCGCCCCCCAAGGTGCCCACCCAGACCGAGCCCCGGCGATCCTCCATGAGGGCCCACACCTGCCCCTCCGGAAGGCCATCGGCCGCGGTGAAGCGCGTCCACCGGCCCCCTTCGAGGCGCGAGAGCCCGCCATCCGTTCCGATCCAGAGGGCGCCCGCCCGATCCTGCAGGAGGCAGCGCACACCGTTGTGCCCCAGCTCCGGCGTGTTCCGCCGATCGTAGATGGTGAAGCGCACGCCGTCGAAACGCACCAGCCCCTCCTGGGTGCCCAGCCAGAGGTAACCGTCCCGCGTCTGCAGCACCGCCTGCACGCTGTTCTGGGGGAGGCCCTGCTCCGTCTGCCAGACATCGTGCATGAACTGGGTGAGGGCCTTCTGGGGACCCTGCGCCCTCGCCGGCGCGGGCGCCAGCGCGCCCAGAAGCACGAGGCCCCCGGATAGGAGCCTCGCCAGCCAACCTCCCCCGCGCGCCGGCACTTAGACCGACACGCGGTTGCGCCCACCCTGCTTGGCGCGGTAGAGCGCCTGGTCGGCCGCCTTCAGGAGGGTCAACGGATCACCTCCCATGGCCCCCTGCCAGGTGGCCACACCGAGGCTCAGGGTCAGGCGGCCGCCGGTGCCGGAGTGCGCGTGGGGGATGGCCAGGGCCTCCACGGAGGCGCGCATGGCCTCCGCGACCAGCCCCGCGCCCTCGGCATCCGTATCCGGGAGGACGGCGACGAATTCCTCCCCGCCATAGCGGGCCACGAGGTCCGTCGTCCGCCGCTTGGTCAGCACCAGGGCCCGGGCGACGCGCCGCAGCACCTCATCCCCGGCGGGATGGCCGTAGTGGTCGTTGTAGGCCTTGAACTGATCCACGTCCAGGAGGATCACGGAGAGGGGGGCGCCCTGGCGCACGGCCAGGCCACCCACGTAGTCGAGGAATTCCTGGAAGCGCCGCCGATTGGGGATCCCTGTGAGCCCGTCCAGCAACGCCTGCCGCTCCAGCTGGTCGCGGTAGCGCTTCAGCTCGAGCTGGGTGCGGATCCGCTGCTGGACGAGGGGCAGGCTGAAGGGCTTGGTGATGTAGTCGACCGCCCCCAGCTCGAAGCCCCGGATCTCGTCCACCTCCTCCCGCTTCCCCGTGATGAAGATGACGGGGATGCCCCGCGTGCGGGGATGGGCCTTCAGGCGCCGGCAGGTCTCGTGGCCATCCATGCCCTCCATCACCACGTCGAGCAGGATCAGGTCCGGTTGCTCCCGCTCCGCGAGTTCGAGGGCCACCTCGCCCCGATTCGCCACGAGCAGTTTGCACTCATGACGGAGGCCTTGGGTGAGCGTGCGTAGGTTGGACACGGAGTCATCCACGAGAAGCACCCTGGGCAGCCAGGCCTCTTCCCCCTCCTGGGAAGATCCGGTGAAGGCCTCCGGCCGTTGGGGCGGCACCTCCGCCATGTCCGCGAAGAAGGTGGGAATGCACTCCGGGCAGAGGCCATGGCTGAACTGGGCCTCGCTCCGGCGGGAGATGTATTCCTCCACCTGCTGCCAGAACCCCTCGTCATTCCGGATCTTCTTGCAGTGGGCGCAGATGGGGATGAGGCCCGACAACTGCTTCACATCCGCCAACGCGCCCCGGAGCTGGGCGATGAGGGCCCGCTCGGAATCCCGGCTCCGCTTGAAGGCCAGCTGGGTGCGCACCCGGGCCAGCAGCTCCTCGGAATGGAAGGGCTTGGACACATAGTCCGCGGCCCCCGCCTCCAACCCGGACACCGTATCACCCACCCCCGTGCGGGCCGTGAGGAGGATCACGGGGATGTCCCGGGTCTCGGGGTCGGCCTTCAGCTTCCCGAGCACTTCCATCCCATCCATCCCCTCCATCATCACGTCCAGGAGGATGAGATCCGGGAGCTCCCGGGCCGCCGCGGCCAGCGCGGCGGGGCCCGAACTCGAGGTGGCGACGCGGCAGGCCTCCCCGGCGAGCAGGGTGGTGACGGTCCGGACATGGTCCGGGGCGTCATCGACCACCAGGACCAGGGGACTCGGATTTTCGGAAGGGAAGGGGGGCCGTTCGGAATGCATGCGGGTACCTTCGCCCTTCATCGGCACCGGGGGCGGATAGTGGAATTCAGGCGCCCCCTGGAGGCAGGAAGGCGCTGGATCCCGAACGATTCAGTACTTCTCCCCCTCGCTCACGACGCGGCCCTGGATGACGGTGCCGGTGCAGTGGGTGGTCCACTCGAAGGGGTCGCCGTCATAGCAGGCGACATCCCCGTCCTTGCCCACTTCGAGGGAGCCCACGCGATCGGCGACACCCGCGATCTTGGCGGCGTCCCGCGTGATGGTGGCCAGGGCCTCTTCGAAGGTGAGCCCGTTGGCGGCGGCCATGGCGGCCTCCCAGAGCACGACGCGGGTCTTGGGCACGTAGCCCTCGTAGCCGCTCTGGAGCGCGAAGGGGATGCCCGCGGCCTTCAGCTTGGCGGCGGTCTCCAGGCTCAGGTTCTCCATCTCCCCGTGGGCGCGGGCCATGGAGGGGTGGAGCACCACGGCCACGCCGGCCGCCTTGATCTGGGCCAGGACCAAAAAGGCTTCGGCCGCGCCATCGAGCACCACGGGGATTTTGAATTCCTCCTTGATGCGCAGGGCCGCCAGGATGTCGGCCGCCCGATTCACCGTGAGCAGCAGCGGGCGCTCGCCCTTGAGCACGGCGGCGAAGGCCTCCTTGCGGAGATCGCGGGCGGCTTCCTTGCCCTTCTCGGGCGAGGCCAGCTTCTTGAGGTACTCCTGGGCATCCACGAGGGCCTGGCGGACCATGGCCACCTGCTTGGCCCGGGTGCCCGGCGCCTTGGCGGGCTCCGTGGCCTTGGCGCTGTCGCCGAGGGTGGCGGCGATCATGGCCTCGGCCTTGAGGACGGCCTGATCCACCTCGTCACCGAAGGTCTTGGCGACGAGGGTCTCCCCCGCCACGAGCGTGCCGGGACCATGCCCCGTGTGGATCGTCGTGACGCCCCGATCCCGCAGCCACCCGAGGAGGGGATCCCGGCCATTGAAGCCGTCGATGGCCCGCAGCTCCGGTTGCATGGGGGCGCTGCGCTCCACCTGCTCCTGGTCGTGGGGCTGGTTGAGGAGGCCGGAAAAGCCGGCGGTGCCGTGGGCATCCACGAGCCCGGGCACGGCCACCTTCGCCCTTCGCACGGTGATTCCGGCGGGGACCTTCACGGACGCCGCGGCGCCCACGGCGGTGATCCGGCCGCCCTGGATGAGGACGACGCCATCCTTGATCGCCGCCCCTACGCCCGTGTGAAGCGTCTCTGCCCTCACCACCAGATCGCTGTTCATTTCCCTTTGCGCGTTTTGCGCGCAAAGGGAGGAGATGGCCGCGAGTACGAAGCCGAGCCTTTTCATAGTTCCTCCGCTTCCAGGGCCAGGATCCACGTGGGATCCGCGCTATCGTGGCTGGCGCCGAGGCCGCCGGTGGCGTACTTGCGATGGGCGGGGTTGGCGCGATCGAAGACGCGCTGGCCCTCCACCCAGGTTTCCTCCACGTGGGTGTACACGCTGAGGGGATCGCCCGAGAGGATGAGGAAGTCCGCGTCCTTGCCCGCCTTGAGGCTGCCCACCCGGGCCTCCAGATCCAGCATCTTGGCGTTGTTGATCGTGAGCGCCTTCAAGGCCCCTTCCCGGCTCATGCCCGCGCGGACGCTGAGGGCCGCGGAGCGGAAGAACCAGCGGCTGTCGGTGACGCCATCATCGGTGTGGAACCCCACCAGGGCGCCAGCCTTCTCCAGGGCGGCCCCGGTGCTCAGACGCATGTCCTTGGCTTCCATCTTCCCGCCGGGGCTGTCGATGACGATGATGCTGCAGGGGTTCCCGCTCTTGGCGATCTGATCCGCGATCATCCAGCCGTCGCTGAGGTGGTGCAGCACGGCCTTGAAGCCGAACTCCTTCTGCAGGCGCAGCACCGTGAGGATGTCGTCGTGGCGGTGCGTGTGGTGGTGCACCACCCGCTTGCCCTCCAGCACCTCCACGAGGATCTCCAGGCCGAGGTTCCGCTCGGGCAGCTTGCTGGCGTCGCCGCCCGCGGCCTTGATCTTCTTCTGGTACTCCTGGGCCTTCACGAACTGCTCGCGCACCAGGGCCGCGCTCTTGGCGCGGGTGCCGGGAAAGGTGGGGGCCTGGGGGCCCAGGCGGCGGGGATTGGTGCCGTTCGCCATCTTCAGCCCGCCCAAGTAGCCGTTCCCCAGCTTGCCCAGGGCCAGCTCATCCACCGTGTCGCCCTCCCGCAGCTTCAGGTAGATGGTCTGCCCGCTGAGCAGGTGGCCGCTGCCGGGCATCACGTTCACGGAGGTGATGCCGCCGCTCCGCGCCTTCATCACCTCGGCGCTGCGCACGTTCAGCGCATCCGAGATCCGCACGTCGGGCTGGATGGGCGCGCTGCCATCGGCCCCGCCGGACTGGGAGATGTGGCTGTGGCTGTCCACCAGGCCCGGCATGATCCACTTGCCCTTGGCGTCCCGCACCTCGGCGCCTGCGGGGATGGCCACCTGGCCGGCCGCCACCACCTTGCCCCGATGGACGACGAGGGTGCCATCGGGGACCTCCGCCCCCTCCATCGTGAGGAGGCGGGCATGGGTGAAGGCGATGGGTTTCTCCTGGGCCGCGAGGCACAGGCCCACCAAGCCCAGGGAGAGGCCAGTGATTCGGGTTCGCATGGGAAGGAGCTCCGAGGCCAGCCTATCAGGGGCGGCCCAGGGCCCGGCGCGGCTCGCCCCTCGCGCGAATCAGGGCGCCCCCGGATGAAGCGCTTTCGTTGGGGCTTTCCGAGGGCTCTGGATGTCGGCGGGTCCCGCGGAGGCAGGCCCATGGCCAGAACCCCTGAAGGCGGAATCCCTCAGGCCCGCCACCCCTCCAGCACCCGGAAGCGCGCGCCCATCTTGCCGGGCAGGGTGAGCTGCAGCAGGTTCTCCATGCGCTTCATGCGATCCGCCGCGGGCAGGGACATCCACTCCTGCTCCCAGGCCATGAGCGGCGCGTGGGATCGGATCCAGCGGGAGAGCTCCTGGTGACCCAGCTCGGCGACCCCCGCTTGGGCCAGGAGGTGCTCCAGGCGGGTGAAGTCCACATCGGCCGTGAGGTCCGTGGTGCCGAGGTCCTCCCACCACTGGCCATCCACGGTGTGGCCCTTGTAGCGGCGAAGGTCGGCCCCTTTGGCCAGGAGGCGGTCGGCGCGCTCGCCGTAGTCGATGGCGAGGAAGAGGCCGGCCTGAAGGGGGGTGGTGCAGGTGGCCACGAGGGCGGGCAGGCCCTCGGCCCACACGCTGCCGTCGCCGACCTCCGGGCCGTCGCTGTGGCCCTCGAACCAGGCCGTGGCCTCGCAGGGTTCGGCGGGGTGCCACTCGGGGCCCGTGGCGGTGAGCACCTCCCGCACCCATGCGGAGCCATCCCAGCGCCAGGGCTGGGCGGGCAGGGCGTCGAAGAGCTCGTTGCTCAGCACGGCGCCGACGAAGGGATCGAGGGTCTCGCCTTCGGCCACGAAGCGGGCGCGGCCGGAGGGGAGCCAGGGCTCCAGCGCGGCATGGGCGGCGTCCTTGGCGGCGGGGTTGTCGTCGCGGTGGAGGTAACGGAGCGCGGCCGAGAACTCCGGGCTCAGCCCCTCGGCCGCCCTCAGCACGTCGCGACCCAGCCAACCCCGGCCCGCGCCCGGCTCCAGCACGGTGAAGGTACCCGGCCGCTCCAGCCGCAGCCAGGCCTGCTGGAAGCGGTGGGCCAGCGCCTCGCCCAGCAGGGGGCCGAGGTCCAGGGCCGTGTAGTAGTCCTTGCCCTCGAAGCCCCAGGGGCCCCCTCCGTCCGGTTTCGCGCGGCGGTAGTAGCCGAACTCGGGATGGTAGAGGGCGAGGGCCATGACGTCGGCGGCGGGCAGGGGGCCAGCCTGGAGCCGGGACTGGAGCATGTCAGTCAGGGCATTCATGATCGGGGCTCTCCCAAGATCAACTTGGGCCAGGAGGGGCTCGGCTTGAGGCGTCGGATCTCCAATTTCGGGGAGCCGAAGTTCAGGAGCAGGCACGTTTCCAGCGCCGTTGCGCGGAGATAATTCAGGCCTTGGGCCAAATGCGAATCCTCCAGAGCTTTGACGGCCTTCAGCTCCACGAGGAGGCTTCCTTCGACCAGCAGGTCCGCGACGAATTTGCCGATGATGGTGCCTTCGTACCAGACGTCGATGGCCTTCTGCCGCTCGAAGGAGATGCCTGCCCGATCCAATTCGAGGGCCATCGCGTTCTCGTAAACCTTCTCCAGAAAGCCCGGACCAAGGGTGTTGCTGACCTTGAAGGCGCAGCCTAGGACTTTCTCGGTGAGGGGATCGTTCTCAAACACTTAGCCAGCCTTCCAAAAGCAAAAGGAAACCGGTGATGAACAGTGATGAAAGCGTGATGAACAGTGATGGGAGCGCCCAGCTTTTATCACTGTTCATCACTGTTCATCACTGGTTGGCTTTTTTCTTTCCCCGGCCCTCAACGGCCACCGCTCCAGGATCGCCGGCAGCAGCCACTGCGTCAGCAGCAAGGCCAGCGCCACCCCCCCCAGGCAGGCGAGGCCGAGGCCCCGGAGACCCCGGTACCCGCTGAACACCAGGCCGCCGAAGCCGGCGAGGGTGGTGCCCGCGCAGACGGCGTTGACCCGGGCCACCTTGGCGGCGGCGTGGGCTTCGTGGCGGGCGCGGTGGAGCAGGTTGAAGGCGGTGTCCACGCTGACGCCCAGGGCGATGGGCACGGCCATGAGGCTGAGGAAGGTGAGGGGCTCGCCCGTGGCGCCGAGGATGCCCAGGGCGCCGGCCTGGCTGGCGAGGAGGGGCAGGAGGGCCAGCAGGGCGAAGCGCAGGGAGCGGCCGAAGAGGGCGACGACGATGAGGATGCCCGCCAGCGTCAGAAGCACCGCCGACTGCACGCTCTGCCAGGCGATGGCCTTCACGGCGCGGAAGAGGGGGCGGGTGCCCACGAGGCGGCCCCCGGCCTCCTCCACCTTCGGCCCCACCCGATCCTGCGCCGCCTCGTCCAGGCGCAGCGGGAGGTTGAGCACGCTGGGCGCGGGGGCGGTGGGCTTGCGGCCGAGGAAGGCGGCCTGGGGGGCCTCGGGCGGGTCCGCCTTGGGCAGGAGGGATTGCAGCGCCAGCACGGGTTGGGCGGGATCCGAGGCCGCGAGGCCCAGGGCCTGCAACGGTCGCTCCAACCCCGCGGGATCCAGGCCGGCCTTGGCGGCGGCCTCCAGCACGGAGCGCCGCCAGGTGTCGCTGGCCAGGGCGAGCCGCAATTCCGCGGAGGGCAGCTGCCAATCGGGGATGGGGAGGCCCTCGGAGCGGAGCAGCGGGGCGATGCGGTTCCAGCGGGCGGGGAGCTGGTCGGGGTGTTCGAGGGTGAGCTGCAAGGCGAGGGGCTGAAGGCTGGCGCCCAGCACCTTCGCCAGGCGTTCCTGCAGGGCCAGGGCGGGATTGCCGGAGGCGCGGAAGCGGCGGAGATCCTCCTCCCATCTCACGCGGGGCAGGAGCAGCAGGGCCAGGGCGAACACGGCCAGGGCCACCTTGGGTTTCCAGGGGGCCTTGCGCACTTTCACGGCCGGTTCCGCCTTGCGGGCGAAGGGGCCCCGCCCCCGGTCCAGCCACAACAGGAGGGCCGGCAGGAGCAGGAAGGTCGCCCCGAGGCAGCAGAGCAGGCCCAGCCCCGTGGTGATGCCCAGATCCCGCAGGCCGGGGAAGGGCGTGAAGGCGAGGGAGGCGAAGGCGGCCACCACCGTGAGCGCGCCAGCCACCACCCCGGGGCCCGTGCCGAGCAGCATGCCCCGCAGGGCCCGCACCTTGGAGGACCCCTTGTGCCGCTCCTCCACGTAGCGGCTGAAGAGGAGGATGCCCACGTCATCCCCGACCCCCAGCAGCACGGCCCCAAAGCCCGCCGCCATGAGGTTCAGGCGGCCCAGGGCCCAGCCCGTGGCGCCCAGGGCCCAGAGCATGCCCACCAGCAGCGGGGCCATCACGAATCCGTAGCCCGCCAGCGTTCGGAAGCCGATCCAGTAGACGAGCCCCACGAGGATGAAGCTGAGCCCCAGGGAGAGCAGCACCTCATGGGTGAGGCGCTGGCTTTCGAAGACGGTGATGGCGTGGGCCCCCGTCACTTGGACGGCGAAGGGCCGATCCGTGCGCCAGGTGAGGGACTGCTCCATCTCCCGGAGGCTGCTGCGCGCGGGCATCACCGGCGGGGCCCCCTCGCCCAGCCAGCGCAGGGCCCGGAGCGTGCTGAGCGTGTCCGAGGTGGGGAAGGAGGCGACGACGGGCACGAGGACCATGCTCCCGTCCTTGCTTTCCAGGTAGCCGGTGCGCAGGCGCAGGGTGAAGGCGCGGGCCAGCTCCATGGCCTTCTCCATGCCCTCGCCGCCCTGGGGGGCGAGGCTGCGGAGGCCGAGGGGATCCAGCCGGGCCAGCGTGGCTTCCACGGGGCTGGGGGAGCCCAGGGCCCGGGCCGTGGCTTCCAGGCGGCGGCGGACTTCCCCGGGATCCCCGAGGGGCGCGAGGCGATCCCCCAGCCAGGCCGGGGCGAGGGCGTAGAGCGTTTCGGTGGCCGCGCGGCCCACGGCGGGGTCGCCATCCGGCAGGGCCCCCACGGCCAGCAGGGCGGGCCAGGGGGAGAGGCCCGGCTCGCTGGCCCTGGCCACGGGGCCCGCGAGGCGGCCCTCGGCGGCGAGGCCGTTGAGGGGCATCTGGCTGCGGTCCAGCAGGCGCTCCACGAGGCCTTCGGCCCAGGCCCGGCGCGCGTCCAGATCCTGCTCCGCGCCCTCCGCCACCAACCAGAGGATCTCCTGCTGGCCGACCCCCGCCTCGAGGTTGGCGCGCACGGCGGGATGATCCACCGGGAGCACGCTGAGCAGGTCCAACTGCCGCTGCACCTGCCGCACGCCGAGGCCCAGGCCCACGGAGAGCAGGGCCACCGCCACCCACAGGCTCAGGGGGCGTCGGAGGTGGAAGCGCAGGAGCGCGCGAAGGAGCTTGTTCATCAAATTGGGGCGCAAGCCCTATAGCCGGTCCAGCCACCAGGCCAGGGCGGGGATCATCTCCACCCGGTCGGCCCCCTCCAGCCGCTTGAGCAGGCTGGCGTCGCCCAGCCGGGCGAAGGCGTAGTTGTCGCGCTGGGCCAGCGACTCGGGGTGGGGCACGGAGGTTAGGAGGGTGGGCAGTCCCTCGTGGTACCGGTGCGTGAGCAGCTCCGCGAAGGCCGAGGCCACCCGGGAATCCGGATCGAGGCAATCCCACTCGTCGAGCAGCAGCAGGGGCTGGTTCTTCAGGGGATCCAGGAGGTCCCGCACGCTCATGAAGTCCTGGTTCTGCCAGGAGCGCGTGTCGAAATAGGTGTTCTTCACCTGCTGGGAGAGGGTGCGCACGGAGACGAAGCGGCCGGCCTGCCCCGTGCGCTCGCCCCAGGCCTTCAGGGCCGCCGCCGCGAGGGTGGTCTTCCCGCTCTGCACGGGGCCGTGGATCCACCAGAGCTCCCAGCCGCCCCGGAAGCGGTGGCGCCCCTTGGTGGCCCAGACGTGGAGATCCTCGGCGCCCAAGGGGCGGATGCCGTGCTCCAGGTTCTTCTCCGCGGCCGCGAGCAGGCGCTCGAGACGCTCCCGCTGGGGCAGCTCGCCCGTGAGCTCCGCCGGGGAGGCGAGGGCCGCCTTCAGCTCCTCCATGCCGCTGAGGATGCGGTTCACCTGGCCCGTCGCGTATTCCTTGCTCCACCACTTCCAGAAGGCCGTGAAGGAGGTCTCCCGATAGCGGGTGGGCAACTGCAGGGTGGCCAGCTCCGGCCGGGCGTCCCGCGTGCAGGCGCAGATCCGGGCGGGGCGCATGGGGTCGGGATCCAGGAGGAAGCCCGAGCCCTGGCAGTGGGGGCAGTCTGGCCGGCCTCTCATGGCGCACCTCCTGTGCGCCACCCCTTCGGGGTCGAACTGCGTTCGATGGCTTTCCGCTCCTGCTCCATGCTCATTCCCGGGTGCCGCGCAGGAACTGGCCGAGCACCTCCCGGCGGCGCTCGCGGATGCGGGCGAAGGCCCGCTCCTCCAGCTGCCGCACCCGCTCGCGGGAGATGGGGGGATCGAAGCTGCGGCCGATCTGCTCCAGCGTCATGGGCTCGAATTCGTGCAGCCCGAAGTGCTTGCAGATGATGAGCCGCTCCTTCTCGGAGAGGCTATCCAGCGAGGCTTCGATTTGAGTGTGGAAGGCCTCCTGATCCAGGGCCGCCATGGCGCTGGGCTCGACCTCCTGCTCGAGGCTGTCGCCCACGGTGAGATCCGTGTCGCCCAGGCCCTGTTCCGTGCTGACGGTGGTGGTGGTCTGCTGCAGCAGCTGGAGCCGCTCCACCTCCTCCTCGCTGAGGTTGGAGGAGAGCGCGATCTCCAGCAGGTGGGGCGGGCGCCCCAGCTCCTGGGTGAGCTTTTGCGTGAGGCGGTTGAGCTGGACGAGGTGGCCCGCCACCTTCTGGGGCAGACGGATCTTGCTCCCGTGCTCGGCGAGCGCGTGGAAGATGCTCTGGCGCACCCACCAGGAGGCGTAGGTGAGGAACTTGTTCTCGCGGGTGGGATCGAAGCGCTTGGCGGCCTCGATGAGCCCCAGGTTGCCCTCGGAGATGAGGTCCAGCAGATCCAGGCCCATGCCCTCGAATTTGCGGGCCTCCTTCACCACGAAGCGGAGGTTGCCCTCCACGAGCTTCCGCAGGCCCTCGGGGTTGCGCTCGTCCTGCCACAGGTGGCCGTAGATCCGCTCCTCCGCCGCCGTCAGCAGGGGCAGGTGGCGGATCGAATCGAAGTACTTGTCGAGCGCGCGCTCTTCGAGATGCCGGAGGGGCAAGGGGTCACCATGGAGGAAGGGTCAGCATAGCAAGGGGAAGAGTCCTTGGTCCTTGGTCCTTAGCTGGCGCCGACCCATAGGCTGGCCTCACAGAGTGGGTCGAGACCAGCCAAGGACTAGGGACTAAGGACTATTTCGCCCCATCACCGCTTGCGCAACCCCTGGGGCGGCAGCTTGACGAGGCCCGTCCCCGAGGGTCGGGGGAGGTTGGTGAGGCCGTGGGCTTCCATGATGGCGACCAGTCGCTCCAGATCCACCTGCATCTGGTTGAGGCGCTCGCGCAGGGTGAGCACCACCTCCACCCCCGCCAGGTTCACGCCCAGATCCCGGGTGAGGTTCAGGATGAACTCGAGGCGCTCCAAATCCTCATCGCTGTAGAGGCGGGTCTTGCCCTCGGTGCGCGAGGGCGCCAGCAGGCCTTCGCGCTCATACATGCGGAGGGTCTGAGGGTGCACGTTGTAGCGAGTGCTGACGACGCCGATCATGTAGGCGCCCATGCGGGGGTCCTTAGCCATGGTTCCTCCCGCGCTGTTGCCGGAGGGCGGCATCGTTCAACTCACCCAGCTCACGGAGCAATTCCTTGCTGCGCTCATCCTGGATCTGGGGAGTGACGATCACCACCTCCGCGTAGAGATCCCCACGTTGATCGCTCCTCGGGATGGGCATGCCCTGGCCCTTGATGCGGAGTTTGGTGCCCGCCTGGACGCCCGGCGGAACCTTCAGCGTGGCCTGGCCATCGGGGGTGGGCACGTCCACCTTGGCCCCCAGGGCCGCCTCGCTGAAGGAGATGGGCATGGACAGGTGGAGGTTGGGGCCCTTGCGCTCGAAGCGGGCGTCGGGCTCCACGTTCACCTGTAGGTAGAGGTCGCCGGGCCCGCCGCCCCGACGGCCGGCCTCGCCCTTGCCGCCCACGCGGAGCTTGGCGCCGTCCTCCACGCCGGGGGGGATCTGCACGGTGACGGTTTCCGTTTTCCCGTGACGGCCCGTGCCTCGGCAATCGGGACAGCTGGGCGCCACCTGCCCCCGGCCGCCGCACTCGTGGCAGGGCCGGGCGAAGCCGAGAATGCCGCCGCCGGTCTTGCCCTTGCCGCCGCAGGCGCGGCAGGTTTCCTTCTTGCGGTCCTGCTCGCCGGTGCCCCGGCAGCCCATGCAGGGTTCGCTGCGTTGGATGTTGAGGGTGAGCCGCTTGCCCTCGAAGGCGTCCTTGAAGGTGAGGCGCACGGCGTGGTGCAAATCCTCGCCCTTCTGGGGCCCGCTGCGGGATTGGCGGCCCCCGCCTCCCCCGAAGAGATCGCCGAAATCGAAGGCGAAGCCCCCCTGATCGAAGCCGCCCTGGAAGCCCGGGGGCACCTGCTGGCCGGGGCCGGCCGGATCGCCGTAGGTGTCGTAGTTCTTCCGCTTCTCCGGATCCGAGAGCACGTCGTTGGCGACGCTCAGTTCCTTGAACTTGGCCTCGGCGGCGGCGTTGTTGGGATTCAGATCCGGGTGGTACTTCCGCGCCAGCTTCCGGTAGGCCTTCTTGACGTCCTCATCAGAGGCACTGCGAGGGACGCCCAGGGTCTTGTAGTAATCCGGATGGGACATGGAACCATCCTAACTTGATCTGCGCCGGGAACACTCAGATTGAGGGAGGGCTCTCTAATCTTGAACTGAAGCCACGAAGGGACACGAAGGAGCACGAATCAAAATCTTCGTGCTGATTCGTGTCCCTTCGTGGCTTCTATGAAGTTCGCTGCGGTCAGCTGACGACTTCCGCGTCGATGACGTTGTCGTCCTTCTTTTCGCCCTGGGGCGCGCCGGGGGCGGCGCCACCCTGGCCATCCGTGGGCGGGTTCTGCTGGTAGAGGGACTCGCTGAGCTTGTGGCTCTTTTGCGTGAGGTCCTCCAGGGCCTTCTTGAGGCGGGGGCCATCCTGACTGCCGAGGGCGGCCTTGGCTTCGGTGATGGCCTCCTCCACGGCCTTCTTATCGGCCTCGGGGAGCTTCTCGCCCTGTTCCTTGATGAGCTTCTCCACCTGGTAGACGAGCTGATCGAGGTGGTTCTTGTCTTCGAGCAGGGCCTTGCGCCCTTCATCCTCGGCCTTATGGGCCTCGGCGTCGCGGACCTTGTCTTCGATTTCCTCCTTGGAGAGGCCCGTGCTGCCCGTCAGCGTGATGCTGGCGTCCTTGCCGGTGCCCTTGTCCTTGGCGGTGACGTGCACGATGCCGTTGGCGTCGATGTCGAAGATGACCTCGATCTGGGGCATGCCGCGGGGGGCCGGGGCGATGTCGCCCAGGTGGAAGCGGCCCAGGAGCTTATTGCCCTCCACGAGGGGGCGCTCACCCTGGAAGACCTCGATGTCCACGCCGGGCTGGTTGTCCACGGCGGTGGTGTAGATCTCGGACTTCTTCGTGGGGATGGTGGTGTTGCGGGGGATGATCACGCTCATCTGACCGCCGTTGGCGTTGATGCCCAAGGAAAGGGGGGTCACGTCGAGGAGCAGCACGCCCTTCACGTCGCCGGCCAGCACGCCGCCCTGCACGGCGGCGCCCACGGCCACCACCTCGTCGGGGTTCACGCTCTTGTTGGGCTCCTTGCCGAAGAGCTCCTTCACCATCTCCTGCACCTTGGGGGTGCGGGTGGAACCGCCCACGAGGACGACCTCGTCGATCTGCGAGGTGGTGAGCTTGGCGTCCTTGATGGCGTTCTCGCAAGGCACCTTCAGCTTGGCGATGATGGGCGCGAGCATGAGCTCGAACTTGGCGCGGCTGAGGTTCTGGTTGATGTGCTTGGGTCCGGAGGCGTCCGCCGTGATGTAGGGCAGGCTGATGTCCGTCTGGGTGGTGCTGGAGAGTTCGCACTTGGCCTTCTCGGCCGCTTCCTTCAGGCGCTGCATGGCGTCCGCCTGCTTGCGCAGGTCGATGCCCTCGGCCTTCTGGAACTCCTCGGCGAGCCAGTCGATGATGAGCTGGTCCACGTTGTCGCCGCCCAGGTGGGTGTCGCCGTTGGTGGACTTCACCTCGACCACACCCTCGGAGACCTCGAGGATGGAGATGTCGAAGGTGCCACCGCCGAAGTCGAAGACGGCGATGGTGCCGTCCTTCTTCTTATCGAGGCCGTAGGCGAGGGCCGCGGCGGTGGGCTCGTTGATGATGCGCTTCACGTCGAGGCCCGCGATGGCACCGGCGTCCTTGGTGGCCTGGCGCTGGGCGTCCTTGAAGTAGGCGGGCACGGTGACCACGGCCTCCGTGACCTTCTCGCCCAGGTAGGCCTCGGCGGCCTCCTTCATCTTGGTGAGGATGACGGCGGAGATCTCCTCGGGGGAGAGGTGCTTGTTATCGATGACGACGGAGCAGCCGCCCTTGTCGTTGCGCTCCACTTCGTAGGGCACGAGCTTCTGCTCCTTGGCGGAGTCGGCGAAGGGCAGGCCCATGAAGCGCTTGATGGAGTAGACGGTGTTCTTGGGCTGAGCCACGGCCTGGCGCTTGGCCGAGGCGCCCACGAGGCGCTCGTGGGTCTTTGGGTTGAAGCCGACGACGGAGGGCGTGGTGTTCGCGCCTTCGGGGTTGGGGATCACCTTGGGCTGACCGCCCTCCATGACGGAGACACAGCTGTTGGTGGTACCGAGGTCGATGCCGATGATTTTGCCCATGGGGGTCCTCCTTGATCGGGTTCGGGTCCGGGGCAGGGCCCCGCGAAACTCAAACCTAGGACATGCCCAGGGGACTGTCAACAATATCTACAATAATGCACTCATATTTTTTTAGCCGCTTGCGCGCGCTTCCCAGATCAACCAACCTGATTTCATGGTCTTGCGCCCCTGCCCCACCTGTCGCACCCCCACCTCCTGGGAGGGCAACCCCTGGAAGCCCTTCTGTTCCGAGCGCTGCAAGACCCGGGACCTCGGGGCCTGGGCCTCGGAGAGTTACCGTCTGGAGGCCAAGCCCGAGGAGGGAGACGACGAAGGCTGGACCGACGAGTCCTGAACCCGGCTCCGTCCTATAAGCTGGAAGGTTCACCGGAGTTTTCGCGATGTCCTTCGATCCCCTCCAGCAGGAATCCCAGACCCAGGCCCGCTGGGCCGCCGAGGCCGCCTTCCGCACGCCCCGCGCCGCGGAGCTGAAGGACGCGACGAAGACCTTCTACATGCTCGTGATGCTGCCCTATCCCTCGGGCCGCATCCACATGGGCCACGTGCGCAACTACACCCTGGGCGATATCGTGGCGCGCTTCCGCCGCATGCGCGGCTTCGAGGTCATGCACCCCTTGGGCTGGGACAGCTTCGGCCTGCCCGCGGAAAACGCGGCCATCAAGCACGGCATCCACCCCGCCATCTGGACCCGCCAGAACATCCTCGATATGAAGGCGCAGATCCAGAAGCTGGGCATCAGCTACGACTGGGAGCGGGAGGTCGCCTCCTTCACCCCCGAGTACTACAAATGGAACCAGTGGTTCTTCCTCCAGATGTGGAAGCGCGGCGACGTGATCCGCCAGCTCCGCAACGTGAACTGGTGCGAGGCCCTCGGCACCGTGCTCGCCAACGAGCAGGTGGTGGACGGCAAGGACGAGCGCACGGGCCACCCCGTGGTGCAGAAGCCACTGGAGCAGTACTTCTTCCAGACGACGAAGTACGCCGATGAACTGCTGAAGGAACTGGATGGCCTGGACTGGCCCGACAACGTGAAGGTCATGCAGCGCCACTGGATCGGTAAGTCCGTGGGGGCCCGCGTGCGCTTCGCGCTCGCGGGGGGCGAAGAGATCGAGGTCTTCACGACGAGGTTGGACACCCTGTTTGGCGTGAGCTTCATGGCGCTGTCGACGGAGCATCCCGTCATCGAGGCTGCCGCTGCCAAGGATCCCGCCCTCAAGGCCTTCTGCGATGAGATCGCCGCCCAGGACCGCGACGAGCGCCTGAAGAGCGACGTCAAACTGGGCCACCGCAGCGCGATCACGGCCATCCACCCCTTCACGGGGGAGGCCGTGCCCGTGTTCGCCGCCAACTACGTGCTCATGGACTACGGCACCGGCGCCGTCATGGGCGTGCCCGGCCACGATGAGCGCGACCACGAGTTCGCCACCAAGTACGGCCTGCCCATTCCTAAGGTCATCGAGTCCGCGGATCCCTGGGAACCCGGCGTCCTCGTGAACTCGGGCGCATTCACGGGTCTCAGCAGCGAAGCCGCCGTGGACGCCATGGTCGCCAAGCTCGGAGGCCGCGCCACCAAGGCCACCACTTTCAAGCTCAAGGACTGGGGCCTCTCCCGCCAGCGCTACTGGGGCACACCCATCCCCACCGTGCACTGCGACGCCTGTGGTGTCGTGCCCGAGAAGGAGGAGAACCTCCCCATCCGCCTGCCCGAGGACGTGGCCTTCACGGGAACGGGCCCCTCGCCCCTCACGACGAACAAGGGCTTCCTGGAGTGCGCCTGCCCGGCCTGCGGCCAGCCCGCGCGCCGCGAAACGGACACCATGGACACCTTCGTGGACAGCAGCTGGTACTGGTACCGCTACCTGGACCCCAAGAACGACCAGCTCCCCTTCGCCAAGGCCGAGGCGGATGCCTACGGCCCCGTGGACCTCTATGTGGGTGGCATCGAGCACGCCACCATGCACCTCATCTATGCGCGCTACTTCCACAAGGTGCTGCGCGACTTGGGCATGGTCTCGGGCGACGAGCCCTTCACCAAGCTCATCTGCCAGGGCATGGTGCTGAAGGACGGCTCCAAGATGTCCAAGAGCAAGGGCAACATCGTGGACCCGGATGAGGTGCTGGCCCGCTACGGCGCCGACGCCACCCGCCTCTTCATGACCTTCGCCGCCCCCATCGAGAAGGAACTGGATTGGACGGGCTTCGAGGGCATCGAGGGCGCCACCCGCTTCCTCAAGCGCGTGGCCCGCCTCGTGGACGACCACACGCCCACGGCCGCGGCCCTGCCCGCCAAGGACGCCCTTGCCGCCGAGGAAAAGGCGCTGCTCGTGAAGTTGCACCAGTCCCTGCGCCGCATCACCGATGACCTGGAGAAGCGCTACAGCTTCAACACCGTCGTCAGCGGCCTCATGGAGCTGCTCAATGCCGTCGCCGATCTGCCCGCCGCCGCCCCCCACCGCGCCGCCGTGATGCAGCACACCCTGGAGCGCTTCGTCCTCGCCCTCAGCCCCCTGGCCCCCCACTACGCCGAAGTGGCCTGGGCCCAACTCGGGAAGTCCGGCCTCTGCATGAAGGCCGCCTGGCCCGAGGCAGACGCCACCTACCTGGCGGCCGACGAGGTCACCGTCGTGGTGCAGGTGAATGGCAAGGTGCGCGGCCGCGTCACCCTTCCCGCCAGCGCCACCGAGGAGGACCGCAAGGCCGCCGCCCTGGCCTGCGAGGAGGCCCAGCCCCACCTGGCGGGCAAGGAACTGGTGAAGGTGGTCGTGCCCCCGGGCGGCAAGCTCGTCAGCCTGGTGGTAAGGCCGTAGCAGGAGCGGAGGGCTACCGGCGCGAAGCGACAGCCCCTCCCCGATCGCAGGCCCCACCAGGGTCTGCTCCTGTGCTGCCCAGCAGCGCAGAGGGTGTAACCGGGCGGGGCCCAGGATGGGCCCCGTAACGATGCCACCCCGTTCGCCGAACCGGCCCCCTCCGCTTTTTGGGACCGGATCTGGGCGACCGGTGGATGCGGCTGCACCCTCGGGTCACCGCCCCGGAGCCCCCATGTCCGAGTCAACCGTCACCCTCGACCGTCGCACCTTCTGCGCCTGCGCCCTCACGGCCACCGCCGTGGCCTGCGGCGGGGGTGGCGGTGGCTCCGCCAGCGCGCCTGGACCCACCCCCATCCCCACGGGCCCCAAGACCACCACGGACACCAAGGCGGGGCTCCTCGCCACAGCGAGCGGCACCATCCGCGACTATCGGGATCTGGGGGCCTTCTGGCTCATCCGGGATCCGGGTGGCATCTTCGCCATGACCGCCATCTGCACCCACCAGGGTTGCACCATCGGCCAGGGCGGACCCGCCTTCGCCTGCCCCTGCCATGGCAGCCAATACGATCTGGTGGGGGCCGTGACCCAGGGCCCCGCCGCGACGGGCCTCGCCCACTTCGCCGTGTCGGAGTCCACCCCGGGCGGCGCCCTGGTGGTGAACACGGCCCAGCCCGTGCCCGCCGGCACCCGCATGACCTGAAGCACGCCGCCTTCGGCCCTTCCGGCCCCTCCGATACCATGGAGGTTCCGGAGCCGCCATGAGCCAGCGAATCGTCGAATGCGTCCCCAACTTCAGCGAGGGGCGCGATCGCGCCAAGATCAAGCAGATCACCGACGCCCTTGAAGCCGTCGCCGGTGTGCAGCTCCTGGACGTGGATCCCGGCGCCGACACCAATCGCACGGTGGTGACCATCGTGGGCGATCCCGAGGCCGTGCTGGAGGCCGCCTTCCAGGGCGTGAAGCGGGCCGCCGAAGTGATCGACATGACCCAGCACCACGGGGCCCACCCCCGCATGGGCGCCACGGACGTCTGCCCTTTCATCCCCGTGGAAGGCGTCACCATGGCCGAGTGCGCCGAGCTGGCGCGCCGCCTGGGCGACCGCGTGGGCCGCGAGCTGGGCCTGCCCGTGTACTTGTATGAGGCCGCCGCCAGCCGCCCGGAGCGGAAGAACCTCGCCGTGGTGCGCAAGGGTGAATACGAGGGCCTCGCGGAGAAACTGCAGAACCCCCACTGGGTGCCTGACTTCGGCCCCGCCGCCTTCAACCCCAAGGCCGGGGCCCTCATCACCGGCGCCCGGGAATTCCTCATCGCCTACAACATCACCCTCAACTCCAAGGTGAAGGACCACGCCACGGACCTCGCCTTCGAGCTGCGCGAGAAGGGCCGCGTGGCCCGGCGCGGCCAGACCAACGCCTTCTACAATTCCGGCGAGATCTGCTTCTACGCGGATTCGCGATTTCCTTGCGGAAATTGCGAACGGGATGAAAAGACCTTTGAGGCGCTCATCGAGCATTGCCGCGAAGCGCATGGGTACGACCTGCTCCACCTGCTCTCCCTCAATGACATCCCCACGACGCCCAGCGTCGTGGGGCAGAAGGCCTATCGGGCCGGGCGCTTCGCTGATTGCAAGGCCATCGGATGGGTGGTGGAGGAGTACGGCCGCGCCCAGCTCTCCATCAACCTCACCAACTACAAGGTGACGAGCGCCCACGCGGTGCTGGACGCCACGCGGGAGATGGCCTCCGACCGGGGCCTCGTCGTCACCGGCAGCGAGATCGTGGGCCTCGTGCCCTACGCGGCGCTGAAGGAGGCGGGCCAACACTATCTCAAGGCCATGGGACGCAGCCCCTTCGTGCCCGCCGAGGACGTGCTGAAGACCGCCGTGTTCTCCATGGGCCTCGCGGACGTGGCCCCCTTCGACATCCCCGCCAAGGTGCTGGGCCTGCCCAAGGCCTACGCCAAGGGCCTGGGCGGCATGACGGTGAAGGCCTTCACCGAGGAAGTGAGCCGCGACACGCCAGCCCCGGGCGGCGGTTCCATCGCCGCCCTCTGCGGCGCCCTGGGCGCGGCGCTCGCCTCCATGGTGGCCAACCTCACCCAGCCCAAGGCCTCGGGCGAACCGGAAGCGGAACTCCTGGCCATCGCCCAGGGCTGCCAAGCCGCCAAGGACGCCCTCGTCCTCGCCATCGACGAGGACACGGCCGCCTTCAACGGCTACATGGACGCCCTCCGCCTGCCCAAGGGCACCGACGAGGAGAAGGCCCGCCGCAGCGCCGCGATGCAGGCCGGGCTCAAGGAGGCCGTGGCCGTGCCCCTCGCCACCGCCGAGCGCAGCCTGGAGGCCATGAAGCTGGCCCAGCGCGTGGCCAAGGTGGGCAACCCCGCCTCCCTCACCGATGCCCTCGTGGGGGCCGCCGCCGCCTTCGCCGGGGTGCGGGGCGGCCTCTGGAACGTGATGATCAACCTCAAGGACATCAAGGACACCACCTTCAACGACGCCATGCGCACCCGCTGCGGGGCCCTGCTCCAGGAGGCCGAGGCCCTGATGGCTGCGGTGGCCACGGAGGGAGATGCCCGGCTGGTGGGCATGATCGAAGCCAAGGCGAAAAAGGGGGCTTGACCATCGTAACTTTGGGGTGATTGGGGTTACAGCTAATAACCCAGCGCCAGGCTGCTAGAGTGGCCCCATGAAAACCGCCTGCCTCCTCCTGCTCTCCCTCACCGCGCTCGCGGCCTCCGGGGGCCCCCACTTCGGCGTCGTCGCAGGGCTCGCCAGCCCTGTGGGTGAACTCCGCCATCACGATCAGCTGGGAACCCACTTCGGCTTCAGTGCCCACTTGGGCTTGGTGGCCCAGGGGCGCTTGAACGACCGGAACGAACTGCGTGGGCAGCTGACCTTCCTGAGTTTCCCGGGCCACAGCTTTCCCGCCAGCAAGGCCTGGCCCGACTACAGGGATCTGCAAATGGGCCTGGATTGGGTCCACGGGTTCCGGGGCCTCGATCGCAGCGCCTACATGCTGGTGGGCGTCACCGTGAACCGGTTCCAGGTGTCCCCGGGCGGTCCATTCGCCGGCTCGATGGACTCCCAAACCCAGTCCGGCGCCCTGGGCGGGAAAGTGGGCGGCGGCTTTGCCTTTTCCCGCCGCTTCCGACTTGAGGGCCAGTTCAACCAGGTCCAGATCAAGCGCTTCGGCGCCTCGGGCCTGGGCTTCACCCCCGCCCAATGGGTCCAGGCCTCCGCCGTATTCCAGTTCTGATCCAGGGCTCCCTTCGTGAATCGGTGACGGACCCGAGGGGTTGAGATCGTTAGAATGGGGGGTTGGAGTCCCCCATGTCCCAAGCCCTGGTCAAGCGTTCCGCCCCCGTCGTCGAATCCGTGTTGGAGCTCGTGGGGAACACGCCCCTGCTCCACCTCAACCAGTTCGGGAAGGGGCTCGATATCTGGGCGAAGCTGGAGTACTTGAACCCCGGCGGCAGCGTGAAGGACCGCATTGGCATCGGCATGATCCAGGCCGCCGAGAAGGCCGGCCTCATCAAGCCCGGCGTCTCCACCATCATCGAGCCCACCGCGGGCAACACGGGCGTGGGCCTCGCCATCGCCGCCAAGGCCATGGGCTACCGCTGCATCCTCTGTGTCCCCACCAAGTACAGCCGCGAAAAGATGATGCTCATGAAGGCGCTGGGCGCCGAGCTCGTGCTCATCCCCAAGGAAGACGGCATGAAGGGCGCCATCGCCAAGTGCGCGGAGCTGGCCGCCAGCATCCCCGGCGCCTACGTGCCCCAGCAGTTCGAGAACCCCTCCAACCCCGACAGCCACTACGCCACCACGGGCCCCGAGATCTGGGAGCAGTGCGAGGGCAAGGTGGATGCGGTGGTCTTCGGCGCCGGCTCGGGCGGCACCTTCACGGGCGTCGTGCGCTACCTCAAGGAACGGAACCCCAACCTCCTCGCCGTCTGCGTGGAGCCCGTGGGTTCCATCTTCGCGGGCGCCCCGCTCACCGAGTGGAAGGTGGAGGGCATCGGCAATGGCTTCATCCCTGGCAGCCTGGACCTCGCCCTCGCGGATCGCGTGATGGACGTGAAGGATGAGGACTCCCTCGCCACCGCCCGGGAGCTCATCGCCACCGAGGGATGCCTCGTGGGCGGCTCCAGCGGCGCCAACGGCTGGGCGGCCCGCGAGCTGGCCCGCGAGCTGGGCCCCGGCAAGCGCGTGGTCACCCTCTTCCCCGATGGGGCCGAGCGCTACATGAGCAAGTTCCCCGTCGCCGACCTGGAGCTGCCGGCATGACCACGCTCACCGCGGATGCCCTTGCCGCCGGCCTCCTCAGCACCGGCGCGGTGAAGTTGCAGCCGGGCGACCCCTTCACCTGGTCCAGCGGCCTCAAGGCCCCCATCTACTGCGACAACCGGCAGCTGCTGGGGCTGCCCGAACTGCGGGCCCGCATCGCCGACGCCCTCGCCGAGGCCGCCAAGGCCCACCACCCCAGCCTCATCGCGGGCACGAGCACCGCCGGCATCCCCTGGGGCGCCCTCGTCGCCGAGCGCCTCAACCTCCCCTTCGCCTACGTGCGCCCCGAGCCCAAGAAACACGGCATGGGCCGCCAGGTGGAGGGCCCCAGCGCCAAGAACCACCGCGTCGTACTCATCGAGGACCTCCTCAGCACGGGCGGCAGCAGTCTCAAGTGCGTGAAGGCCGTGCGCGAGGAGGGCGGCGTCGTCGCCACCGTGCTCGCCCTCTTCAGCTACGGCCTGGATGCCGCTACCGAGGCCTTCGCTGCAGCCGATCTCAAGCCCCAGGTGCTCTGCACCTTCGAGGATCTGAGCGCCGTGGCCCAGGCCGAGGGCCACCTGGATGGGGCCGGTCGCGCCTCCCTCTTCGCCTGGCAGATGGATCCCCAGGCCTGGTCCAAGGAGCGCGGCGGGGCTTAGCCCTTGGCCCTGCCTTCTGGCGCGCCCCCGAAGCGGTGGCACACTGAGTCCGGAGGCCTTGGATGAAACTCTATACCCGCGCTGGCGACCAGGGCTCCACGGGACTCTTCGGAGGCGACCGCGTCACCAAGAGCCACCCCCGCCTCATGGCCTACGGCACCCTCGACGAGCTGAACAGCGTGCTGGGCCTCCTGCGCCTCCACGCCAGCCCCTCCGTGGTGGGCCAGGACCTCCTGCAGCAGGTGCAGCACGATCTCTTCGTGCTCGGGGCCGTGCTCGCCACGCCTGAGAGCCGCCAGGATCTGCTGGGCGCCAAGATGAGCACGCCCACCTGGAGCCTGGAGGACATGGAGGCGGACATCGACCGCCTTTCGGATCTGGCCCCGCCCATGAAGGCCTTCGTGCTGCCCGGCGGAACCCAGGGCGCCGCCTGGGCCCACCTGGCGCGCACCGTGTGCCGCCGCGCCGAGCGCGAGGTGGTGGCCCTGCGCAGCGAAGAGCCCGTGGATCCCGGCGTCGTGCAGTACTTGAATCGCCTCAGCGATTGGCTCTTCGCCCTGTCCCGCGCCGAGAATGCCTCCGCGGGGGTGGCCGACGTGGAGTGGCAGCCCAAATAGGCTGGAGGCTGGAGTCCGGAGGCTGGCGAAGGGGATCGACCCATCGGATCCGCCCGGTTCGGCGGGGTCGGCGCTGACGCCCTTCAGGCCAAGTACCCCTCCACCTCATCTCCCGGATAGCCCCGAAGCTTTTCCTCGCTGATCCGCAGGAGGTGTTCCACGGCCAGCACCCCGTCCTGGTGGCGCATGCGCTGGAAGTGGGCCCGCAGGTGACGGAGGGCCCGGGGGATGGCCGGGGCGAACTTGGCCTTCCGCTTGTGCACGAGCTGGTGGCCGAAGGTGCCCAGGGCCTTGAGGTTGCGCTGGATGCCGCTGAGGTTGAGCTCCTCCCAGAGCTGAGACTCTCCCCAGCCCAATTCCACCTGCACCCGTCGCACGAGGTGCTGGCCCGCCTCCCGGCTCCAATCCCAATAGGAATCGAACAGGATGGAGGCGAGATCGTAGGTGGCGGCGCCCCGCCGGGCGTCCTGGAAATCGATGATGACGAGGCGATCGCCCTGCACCATGAGGTTCCGCACATGGAAGTCGCGGTGGGCGAGGAAGTGGGCCCGCCCCTCCAGGCTCGCGTGGATCTCCTCCATCATGCGGTCCAGCCATTTGGGTGGATCCTTCTCCAGGAAGTCATGGAAGAAGTTCTGGCGGCAGTAGGCCCACTCGAAGTCGAACTTGGGCACGTCAAAGGCCCGCTGCATGAAGAAGGCCGCCGACGGCGCGCCAAAGGTGAGGGGGCCCAGGAAGGTGGCGAGGATCCAGCCCGCCTTCTCCGCCCAGGCCACCTCCTCCTCGGGGTGGGACATGAGGCGGTGTTCCAGGGTGAGGTCCCCCAGATCCTCCTGGAGGATCGCCCGGTCCTCGTCGTCCGCCTGGAGGATCGTGGGCACCGCCACCACGGGATCCAGGTAGGCTTGCAGGGCCCGGAACTCGAAGTGGGTGGGATCGTTCTTGGCCTGCTCCGACATGGGGTTGAGCACGAGCACCGCTTTGCCCAGCTGGGGATGGGCCACCCGGAAGTAACGTCGGGCCCCAGCATCCCCGGCGAGAGGGGCTGGGTTGGAGAGGCCCCACCGATCCAGGGCACGGGCGAGACGGGGTTCCACGAAGGTTTCAGCTCCAAGGGGCGCGGTGCGCCTGATCGGGCCAGCGCTCTGGGTGAGCGTTGGATTACTGGAACCCAGCATAGGCCCAATGGCCCCGTCCGATGGAGTTCCGTGCAACGGGTTACAGCCAACTGCGGAAGGACCAGGCGAGGCGCTGTCCCCAGCGCTGCCGCCAGGGACGAGCCCCCCAGATTTCCGGATCGCAAGGTTGGCTTTCAGCCCTCTCGCCCGCCGCGAGCTCCGCCACTCGGGCCGCCAGGGCCGGGGCATGGAGGTGGAGGATCTCCTCCCGGAGATCCTCCACCACGGGCCCCGCACTTATCCAAGAAACTGGCGGGATTCCAGTCCGGGGCGTAATCCAGGGCCCAGTTGGCGCTGCCCACCACCGCCCCAGCTGCCGAACCCATCCACCACGCCCCGGATGCGCACGCCCCGGGCGGTGGGCCCAGCGCAGCCCCCTCAGCCCGTCGGCCCAGGCGCTTCGGCTCACAGCTCCTTCAGGATCTCGGCCTTCTTGGCCTCGAATTCCTTCTTGTCCAGGAGGCCCTTCCGATAGAGGTCCTGGAGCTTCTTCAGGCGCTCCTCCGGGCTGGGGCGGCCTTCGGGAGCCGGGGAGGCCGCAGCCGCGGTGGCCTTGGCCGGTGTGGCCGGGCGGGCCGCGGTCACGCTCCGCTCCTCGGACTTGCGCAGTTGGGCCTGGAGGTCCAGCGCATCCAGGCAGTCCTGGTAGGCGGACTTGAAGATGCTCGCGTCGGGCTGCATATCCAAGGCCTTCTGCAGGAAGGGCCTGGCCTCCTCGTAGTCCCCGCGGATGAAGTGGATGATGCCCACGTTGTACCAGGCTCGCGGGTAGTACTTGGGCTTGCGGGAGGTGTCGCGCTTGGAATCCTCGAGGCCCTTCAGGCTCAGCTCCAGGGCGCCCCGGTAGTCCCGGGCCTGCACGCGGGCGTGGGCCGCCTCCATGGAGAACTCCTTATCGTCGAAGAAGGTGAGGCGGCGCGTCTCCGTCCAGGGCAGGAGCATCCTCGAGATCCGGAGCTGGGCCCGTTCGAAGGCCTCGTGGCGCACCTCGGCCTCCCGGGGGTAGGCGGGCCAGCCATCGTAGGACGTGGCGAAGCGGCTGGGGTTCTCCTCGATGCGCTGGGCCCCGAAGATCTTGCCCGTGGCCAGATCCACCACCTGCACGGCCGCCGTGAAATCCAGGGCGGTGATGCTCTTCTTCTCGACGCGCACGTGCTCCACGCCCTGCTTGTCCTTATATCGCTCTTCCCGCGTGGCCTGATTCTTGGCGAAGTCGCAGCGGTTCACGTTCACGATCACAAGGGCCGTGGGCCCCAGCAGCTTGCCCAGGGAGGCGATGGTGGCGGGATCCACGTAACCCCCGGCCCCCAGCTCCTGTTCCTTGAGCACGGCGTCCAGGTGGCTGCGGTCCACCACCTCCATGGCGCGGCTCTGCACGATGCTCGCCGTGAGCTGGTCGGCCAGCTCCCGGGAGTTGATGTCCCGGCCCGGCAGGAAGGCCACGCGATCGATCTTCAGGCCCAGGCCGGGGGGATGGGTGAGCACCGCATCCACCTTGGGGTTGGCCAGCTCGCTCCAGAATTGGGTGCTGAGGGGCAGGGCGGCCACCAGGAAAAGGGCTCCAATTCGCATGCGGGGCTCCGGTTTTCGGGAGCCTAGCCTACCACGCACCCCTGGGGCATCCTGGGAGGTCCGCCTTCTGGCGGCTCGGAGCGCCCATGGCCCACACCTACCCCCTCACCCTTTCCTGGCGCGGCACCACCTCCAGCGCCGACTACACCCGCAACGCCGGTATCACCAACCCGGGCAAGCACGATCTGGCCGTGAGCAGCGCCCCCGAGTACGCCGGCGATCCCACCCGGTGGAACCCCGAGGATCTCCTCGGTTCCGCCCTGGCCACCTGCCACATGCTCACCTTCCTCGCCCTCGCCGCCAAGGCCCGCCTGGAAGTGACCGCCTACGACGACCGGGCCGAGGCCATCCTCGATACCGTCGAGAAGGTCACCTCCATCACGGAGATCCGCCTTTCGCCCAGCATCCGCGTGGCCAAGGGCACCGACGCGGCCAAGGTGGTGGAGCTCTTCCACAAGGCCCACAAGTACTGCTTCGTGGCCAACAGCATCAAGTGCAAGGTGGTCATGAACCCCCGCGTCATCGAAGCCTGAGCCCCCCGAAGCCCTCGAAGGCCCCCGTCCGCGGGGGCCTTCGACGTTCAAGGCTTAGGGGTGGCCTGCCTTTGGACGAAACCGGGGGAAGCTCATGCAAGCTCCCGACCCCCACCCCCAAGAGGCTCGGCGCCTGGCCGCCTTGAGGGCCCTGCATCTCGGGGGAACGCCCCCCGAGCCCCGCTTCGATGCGCTCACCCGCACCGCCTGCCGCCTCTTCGGAGTGCCGACGGCCCTCATCACCCTCGTCGAGGAGGAGCGGCTCTGGTTCAAGAGCCATCAGGGCACGGCCGCCACGGAGCGCCCCCGGGAGCTCGGCTTCTGCGGCCACGCCATCCTAGGGGAGGGGCTCTTCGTGGTGGCGGATGCCCTCCTCGATCCCCGGTTCTCGGACAACCCCCTCGTGGCGGGGGAACCCGGCGTGCGTTTCTATGCAGGGATGCCCTTGCGCAGCCCGGAGGGACTGCCCTACGGGACACTATGCCTCTTGGACCTCGAGCCCCGGCTCTTTTCCGCCGAGGACCGCCGGGCCCTGGAAGACCTCGCCCTCGTGGCGGAGACGGAACTCCGGTCGACCCTTTCCCTGGAACTGGGCTCGGCCTTCCACTCGGCCGTGGTGGAGCATTCCCCCGTGGGCCTCGAGGTGTTCGACGCCGATAGCGGGCAGTGCCTCCAAGTCAATGAGGAGGCCGCCAAGATCATCGGGGCGCCCCGGGAGGCCCTCCTCGCCCAGAACTTCCAGACCATCGCATCCTGGAAATCCACGGGGCTCCTGGAGGCGGCCCGACGCGTCCTGGAGACGGAGGTGGACGAATCCCTGGAACTTTCCCTCACGTCCACCTTCGGGCAGAGGATGCACGTGGCCTGCCGCTTTTCCTCCTTCACCGAAGGGGGAACCCGGCGGCTCATCCTGGCCATCAACGACCTCTCGGCCCGGGTGGCCGCGGAGGAGGCCCGGCAGGAGAGTGAGACCCGCTTCCGCCAGGCCTTCGAGGCCTCCGGGATCGGCATGGCGCTCCTCGGGATCGATGGGCGCTGGTTGAAGGTGAATCAAACCCTCTGTGAGCTGCTGGGCTACACGGAGGCCGAATTCCAGGCCTGCACCTTCCAGGACCTGACCCACCCCGATGATCAGTATGTGGGCCGCGACCTCGCTCCCCAGCTCATCTCGGGGGAACTCCCCGTGCTCCAGGCGGATAAGCGCTACCGCAAATCGGATGGCAGCTACCTCTGGATGCGGTTGACGACCACGATCCTCCGGGACCGGGATGGAAATCCCCTGCATTACATCTCCCAACTGGAGGACATCCATGAACGGAAGGAGGCCGAACACGACCAGGCGCGGCTCCTCGCCATCCTGGAGGCTTCCCCCGATTTCATCGGGACGGCCGATCTGCAGGGACGGCTGAAGTATCACAACCGCGCCGCCCTCGACCTGGTGGGATTGCCCCCGGACACCGATCTCTCCACGCTCACCATCCCCGACATGCATCCGGCCTGGGCCAGCAAACTCGTGCTGGAGGAAGGGCTTCCCGTCGCCTTGGCGGGAGGGATCTGGAAGCATGACAATGCCCTGCTCCACCGGGACGGTTACGAGATCCCCGTCTCCCAGGTGCTCATGGCCCACCGGGACCCGGAGGGGAATCCCGAATTCCTCTCCACCGTCATGCGGGATCTGCGGGCGCAGCGGGAGGCCCAATCCATCCTCCGCCGGGCCGAAGAGCGGTACCGGGCCATGACGGAGAACGTGCCCGGCGTGATGTACCAGTTCCAGGTCTGGCCCGATGGGCGGGTGGTCTTCCCCTTCATCAGCCGGGGCATCGAACCCCTGTACGGCATCCAACCCGAGGCATGGCGGGCCGATCCCCTCTGGGCCCTGAAGGCCATCCTGCCGGAGGACCGCCCCTCCTACGAGGCGGCCTACGCCGCGGCCGCGGCGGCCCTGGGCACCTTCCTATGGGAGGGGCGCACCCACACCAACCGTCCTGGCGAGGTGCTGTGGATCCGGTGCCAGAGCCAGCCGAGCCTCCAGGAGGACGGCAGCATCCTCTGGGATGGGCTCGTCACCGACACCACCAGCCTCCACCTCCAGGCCGAGGAACAGGCCCGGCAGGCCGCCTTCCAAAGGAGCCTGCTCCAATCCGCCGAGGTGGCCATCATCAGCACGGATCTGACGGGCGTCGTCACGAGCTTCAACGCCCATGCGGAGGCCCTGCTGGGGTGGACTGAGGAGGAAGTGGTGGGCAAGGCCTCCCCCGCCCTCTGGCACGACCCCGAAGAGGTGGCGGCCCGGGCCGCGGAGCTGGGCCAGAGCTTAGGAAGGGAGTTCCCGCCCAACTTCGACGTCTTCGTGCACCAGGCCCGGATGGGGGGCACGGAACAGCGCCAATGGACCTTCATCACCCGGGACGGCTACCGGATCCCCATGCTGCTCACCGTTTCCGGGATCCGGGATGCCTCCGACACCCTCGTGGGCTTCATGGGCATCGGCGCCGACCTGCGGACCCTCAAGGCCCGGGAGGCCGCGTTGCGGGCCAGCGAGCAACAGTTCCGGGATCTCGTGGCCTCCGTGCCGGGCATCGTGTTTCAAACCCGGCCGCTGCCCGGGGACAGCCGTGAGTTCACCTTCGTCAGCGACTACACCCGGGTGATCCTCGGCATGGATCCCGGCGAGCTCCTCGCCAACCCCCACTGGATCGAGGACATGGTCCTGCCGGAGGATCGGGAGTCCCTGCTCCGGGCCCTCTCCTCCGGGCGGACCTTCCGCGAGTCGACGGAGTGGGTGGGTCGCATCCGGCGCCGAACCGACGGCCAGACCCGCTGGATCCGCATCCAGGCCACGCCCCTGGAGGCCCCCGACGGCAGCATCCTCTGGAACGGCCTGATCCTGGACCTCACCGAACGCATCAGCTCCCACCTGGCCTTGCGGGAATCCGAAGAGCGATTGGCCCTCGTCCTCAAGGGCTCCAACGACGCGCCCTGGGATTGGGACCTGGAGCGGGGATCCTTGTACTACTCCCCCCGCTGGTGGGACATGCTGGGCTACCGGGACGACGAGCTGGCCTCGGATCCCGAGCTGTTGAACACCCTCACCCACCCCGAGGATCAGGCCGCCTTGGCGGCGGCCCTTGAGACCGCCCTGGAAGGCGGGCGCGAAAGCTACGAGGTGGAATACCGCCTGCGCCACAAGGATGGCCACTACGTGCCCGTCCTCTCCCGCGCCTTCATCCAACGGGATGACCATGGCCGGCCGCACCGCCTCTCCGGCACGAACATGGACCTCACCGAGCGCAAGGCCGTGGAGGAGGCCCTGCGCCACTCCGAGGAGCGGTGGAGCCTCGCCCTGCAGGCCAACAACGATGGCATCTGGGATTGGAACGTCCTCACCAACGAGGCCTGGTTCAGCCCCCGCTACTTCAGCATGCTCGGCTACGAGCCCGGCGAGCTCCCAGGCACCATGGACACCTGGACCCAGCTCTGCCACCCGGAGGATCTGCCGGGCGCCATGAGCCAGGTGCAGGCCTACATCGCGGGGCGAAGCTCCACCTACCAGCTCACCTTCCGCATGCGGCACAAGGACGGCAGCTGGCGCTGGATCCTCTCCCGGGGCGTGGGCAAGGCGGGGGCCGAGGGCCGGATGGTCCGGATCGTGGGTTCCCACCACGACATCACCCTGCAGCGGGAGGCGGAGGAGGCCCTCGTGGCCAGCCAGGCCCGCAGCCAGGCCCTGCTGGAGGCCATGCCCGACACCATCTTCCTCGTGAGCCGCGAAGGGATCTTCCTGGAGATCCACGCCCATGACGACTCCCACCTCCGGCTCCCCCGGGAGCAGATCCTGGGGAAGCCCATGCGCGAGGTCATGCCCCCCGACCTCGTGGAGGATCGGATGTCCCGCATCGCCCGGGTGCTGGACACCGGGATCCCCGAATCCTACGAAACCCGCCTGGAGACCCAGTCCGGCATCCAGGATCACGAAACCCGCGTGGTGCCCTGCGGGCGGGATACCGTGCTCTACATCGCCCGGGACATCACCGAACGGAAGGCCCTGGAACGGCTCAAGAGCGATTTCATCTCCACCGTGAGCCACGAACTGCGCACGCCGCTCACCTCCATCAAGGGGGCGCTGGGCCTCCTGGCGGGGGGCGTGGCGGGCGAGCTGCCGGGCCGGGCCGCGGATCTCACCCGGATGGCGCTGGAGAACGCCAACCGCCTCGCGCGGCTCATCGACGACCTCCTGGATCTCGCGAAGACGGAGAGCGCCGAGCTCCGCCTCGACCTGCGGATCCATGACCTCCGTCGGCTCCTGGAACAGGCCTTGGAAGGCATCGCGGCCTTCGCGCAGTCCCACGAGGTGGACCTCCAACCCACCTGGGCGGTGGAAGCGGCCCCGGCGCGGGTGGATGGCGACCGGCTCATCCAGGTCGTGCTGAACCTCGTCTCCAACGCCGTGAAATACAGCCGCCCCGGCGACGCCGTGCAGCTCCGCCTGGGACGGCGGGACCGCTACTGGCGGCTGGAGGTGGAGAACCACGGCCCCGAGATCCCGACGGCCTTCCGCGCCCGCATCTTCCAGAAATTCGCCATGGCCGACAGCTCCGATACCCGCTCCCGGGGCGGCACCGGCTTGGGCCTCGCCATCAGCAAGGCCCTGATGGAGCGCATGGGCGGCACCATCGACTACCACTCCGCCGCGGGCCGGACCGTGTTCTTTGTTGAGCTACCCTTGGCCGAGGAGATCCCATGACCGGATCCGATCTGAAGAAGATCCTGCTGGTGGAGGACGACCCCGACATCCGCACGGTGGCCCAGCTCAGCCTCGAAACCCTCGGCGGCTTCGAACTGCGCCTCGCCCCCTCCGGGCAGGAAGCCTTGGACATGGCCCCCATCTTCGCACCGGACCTCTTCATCCTGGACGTGATGATGCCGGGCCTCGATGGCCCCGGCACCCTGGCGGGCCTCCGCCGTATCGAGACGCTGGCCGGCACCCCCGTGATCTTCATGACGGCCAAGGTGCAGCCCCAGGAAGTGGCCCACCTGAAGAGCCTCGGCGCCCTGGAGATCATCTCGAAGCCCTTCGACCCCATGTCCCTTCCGGAGCAGATCCGCAGCATCTGGAGCCGCCGGAATGGCTGACCGGGACGCCATCCAGGCGCAGCTCGCGGCACTCAGGGAGGTCTTCCTCACCCAGCTGGTCGCCCGCCTGGATGAGCTGGAGGCGGCCTGGGAGCTTGGGGATTACGCCGAAGTGCACCGCCACGCCCACAAGCTGGCCGGCACCGCGGGCACCTTCGGCGTCACGCAGGTGTCCGCCCTCGCCCGCGGCTTGGAACACCGCCTGAGCCGCGCCCGGGAGGGCCTGGCCCTCACCGAGGTGGAGCTGGAGGAGGCCCATGGATTCATCCGCCAGCTTCGGGAAGCCGCCCCCAAATGACGGATTGGCCTTAGGCTGAATCCCAAGGGGCTCCCGCCCCTGCGGAGACTCATCCCCCATGCGCTGCCCCTTCTGTGGCCACCCCGAAGACAAGGTGGTGGACTCCCGGGAATCCCGGGAGGGCGACAGCATCCGCCGCCGGCGGGAGTGCCTGGCCTGCGCCCGCCGCTTCACCAGTTACGAGCGGGTGGAGGAGCAGCCCCTCGTGGTGGTGAAGAAGGATGGCCGGCGGGAACCCTTCGAGCCCCACAAGCTCATGAAGGGCCTCAACCTCGCTTGCCAGAAGCGGCCCGTGCCCCTGGCCCGGCTGGAGGAGCTGGTGAAGGACATCCAGGCCCGCCTCATGGAGCGCCCCGACCGGGAGATCCGGTCGCGGGAGCTGGGCGAGCTGGTCATGGACGAACTCAAGGCCTTGGATCAGGTGGCCTACGTCCGTTTCGCCTCCGTCTACCGCGATTTCAAGGACCTCCCCGACTTCGTGAAGGCCCTGGAAACCCTGGCCCACAAGGGCAACCACGCCCACGCATCCGAGCCCGAGCACCACGAGGCCCCGCCCGGCATGGTGCAGCCCCTCTTCCCGGGCATTCCCGAGGATTCGCCCCGTCCGAAGCGGAAGTAGTCCCGAGGCTGGAGACCGGAGACTGGAGTCGGCGCCGACCCAGCCCCGCCCTACGGATCCGATGGGTCGTTCTTTCCTCCAGTCTCCGGTCTCCAGTCTCCAGTCCGGCTAGACTGGACCCCCTGAGGTAACCGTGGCTGAAGAGAGCAATCCCCTTCCCGTCCTCGACGAGAGCCCCAAGATCCCGGAGGTGCTCCCCGTCCTCCCCCTGCGGGACGTCGTCGTCTATCCCTTCGTGATCCTGCCGCTCAGCGTGAGCCGGGAGAAGAGCATCCGCGCCATCGACGCGGCGCTAGCCGAGAACCGCATGATCCTGCTCGTCTCCCAGAAGCAGGTGGAGATGGACAACCCCGGCCCCGAGGACATGTACAAGGTGGGCACGGCGGCCCTCATCATGCGCGTGCTCAAGCTGCCCGATGGCCGCGTGCGCGCCCTCGTGCAGGGCCTGCAGCGCGTCCGCGTGGAGTACTTCACGGAAACGGATCAGCTCTTCAAGGCCAAGGTGGAGCCCGTGGTGGAGCCCGAAGCCAAGGGCGCCCAGCTGGAGACGGACGCGCTGCTGCGCACCGTGAAGCAGAGCCTCGAAAAGGCCGTGGCCCTGGGCAAGTCCCTGCCTCAGGAGGTGCTCGTCATCGCCGGCAACCTGGACGCGCCGGGCCGCCTGGCGGACCTCGTGGCCTCCAATCTGGAATTGAAGCTCACCCAGACCCAGGAAACGCTGGAGATCGCCGATCCCATCGCGCGCCTCAAGCGCGTGCACGAGCTGCTCCTGCGCGAGATCGAACTGCTCGAGGTGCAGCAGAAGATCACCATGGAAGCCCGCGGCGAGATGGACAAGAGCCAGCGGGAGTACTACCTCCGCCAGCAGCTCAAGGCCATCCAGCAGGAGCTGGGGGAGGGATCGGAGCTGGCCGACGAGATCCAGGCTTTCCGGGAAAAGCTGGCGAAGGTCAAGGTTCCCGAAGAGGTCATGACGGAGATCGAGCGCAACCTCAAGAAGCTCGAGCGCATGCACCCGGATTCCAGCGAGACCGCGGTGACGCGCACCTACCTGGAGTGGATGACGGAGCTGCCCTGGGGCGTCACCACCGAGGACAACCTCGACCTCAAGGTCGCCAAGCAGGTGCTGGACGAGGACCACTTCGGCCTCGAGAAGATCAAGGACCGCCTCCTGGAGTTCCTGGCCGTCCGCAAGCTCAAGCCCGATAACAAGGGCACGCTGCTCTGCTTCGTGGGCCCTCCCGGCGTGGGCAAGACCTCCCTGGGGCGCAGCATCGCCAAGGCCCTGGGCCGCAAATTCGCCCGCATCAGCCTGGGCGGCGTGCACGACGAGAGCGAGATCCGCGGCCACCGCCGCACCTACGTGGGCGCCATGCCCGGCCGCATCGTGCAGGCCATCCACCAGGTGAAGAGCATGAACCCCGTGATCATGCTCGACGAGGTGGATAAGATCGGCCGCGACATGCGCGGCGACCCCAGCGCGGCGTTGCTCGAAGTGCTCGATCCCGAACAGAACAACACCTTCCGGGACCACTACCTCAACGTGCCCCTGGACCTCAGCAACGTGATGTTCCTCGCCAACGCCAACGAGCTGGAGCCCGTCCATCCGGCCTTCCGGGATCGCATGGAGATCATCTACCTCTCCAGCTACACCCTCGAGGAGAAGGAGGGCATCGCCACCACCCATCTGATCCCCAAGCAGATGGAGAAGCACGGCGTCACCACCAAACACATGGCCCTCAGCGCCAAGGGCCTGCGCGCCATCATCACGGGCTACACCCGGGAGGCGGGCCTGCGCCAGCTGGAGCGCGAGATCGGCGCCGTGTGCCGCAAGGTGGCCCGCAAGGTGGCGGAGAAGAAGCTCAAGGCGAAGCTCGCCATCACGGACAAGAACGTGCACGACCTGCTGGGCCCCGTGAAGCTGCTGCAGGACGAGCGGCTCAAGGCCCCCCGCATCGGTGTCGTGACGGGCCTCGCCTGGACGGCCGTGGGCGGCGACGTGCTCTTCGTGGAGGCCCTCTCCATGCCGGGCAAGGGCGGGCTCATCCTCACGGGCCAGCTGGGCGACGTGATGAAGGAGAGCGCCCAGGCGGCCCTCAGCTACATCCGCAGCCGCGGCGACGCCTTCGGCATCGATCCCGAGGTCTTCCAGAAGCGCGACCTGCACATCCACTTCCCCGAGGGCGCCATCCCCAAGGACGGCCCCAGCGCCGGCCTCGCCATGGCGACCGTCCTCCTCAGCGTCATCAAGGGCGTGAAGATCAAGAACACCTTCGCCATGACGGGCGAGATCGACCTGCGCGGCGACGCGCTGGCCATCGGCGGCCTCAAGGAGAAGAGCCTCGCCGCCCTGCGGGTGGGCGTGCACGACATCATCATCCCCAAGCCCAACCAGAAGGACCTCGAGGAGATCGACCCCCAGGTGCGCAAGTTCCTCCGCTTCCACCCCGTGTCCCACGTGGAGGAGGTCTTCGAGCTGGCCCTGGAGGGCTGGGTGCGCCCCGACAAACCCAAGGCCAAGGCGGCGGCGAAGAAGCCGGCCAAGAAAGGTCGGCGGTGATCGCTCCCCTCCTGCTCGCGGCGGGCTTCGGCATTCAGGCACCGCCCCAGGCCCAGGAGGGCCTCTTCGCCACGCCCCGGATCTACACGATGAGCTTCGAGGAGGCCATGAAACCGCCCCGACTGCCAGCACCGGGTCAAAGCCCTATTCAAGTTCACTGGCGACCCCTCCCCCGCAACCGGGCTGGGGATTGGTGGTTGGGCTTCGGCCTGCAGTTGCTCACGGGCCAATCCTTCCAGCGGTGGGAACAGGATCCTCAGGTGCTCCGCCGATCCGAATTCGCCGCGACTTCCGCATCCCTCCACCCCTGAATACCGGAGCTTTCATTGAAGACCGCCCGGCTCATCCTGGCCCTGGTGGCCCTCCCTCTGCTTGGTCAGGACGTCATGGGCCCCGCCGGCCCCATTGACGTGAAGATCCAGTCCTTCACCCAGGCCAAGGACTGGAACGGACTGGCTGACCTGTTCGAAACCCTCACCCCCCGGGAACGGGGGCAGCGCCTCACGGGCTGGCTGCAGGCCCTCAATAGGGCGCAGCGCTGGGAGCGGCTCCTGGAGCTGTGCGACGCCATCGTGCCCCAGGAGGATGCCAAGCAGGGGCCCAAGCTCTCCCTCGCACGGCTGCTGCGCGCCCAGGCCCTTTCCCAATTGCAGCGCCATCCGGAGGCGCTGCTCGCCCACGCCGAGACGGGCCGGCTGGGCTGGGCCGACGGCTTCCCCAATGCCTGTGCGGAAGCCCGCCATTCGCGGGATTGGGCCGCCTTGCAAGCCTCGGCGGAAGGCATCCTCGCCAAGGCGCCGGAGGATCCCAAGGCCCTGGCCTGGCGCGGAGAGGCCCTCGCCCAGCAGGGGCAGCTGACGGAGGCGGAGCCCCTGCTGCAGAAGGCCCTGACCCTGGACCCGAGCCAGCCCTTCGCCTGGTCGAACCTGGCCCGGTGCCTCAATGAGCGAAAGGCTTGGAAGGAGGCCCTGGAGGCCTGTGACAAGGCCCTGGGCCTGGATCCCAAGGTTCTGGAGGCCCGCTTCAACCGCGGCCGGGCCTGCTTCGAGCTGGCCCGCTACCAGGAGGCCCGGGATGATTTCCAAGCCGCACTGACCCTGCTCCCGGGGGATGCCGTCCTCCTGGAAAACCTCAAACAGGCCCAGCGCTACTTGGACACAGTTTGTAAATCCAAGAGGGCCAAGAAATAAATGATTGGTTCCACGTGGAACCCGGTCTCCGGAGTCCACTACACTGGCAAGGTGAGGTGACCGTGGGCCTGCTCGATGGGCTGCTCGACAAGTTCAAACAGGGCCTGCGGCGGACGCAGGAGCTGGTGCTGTCCCCCATCCAGGGGCTGTTGGGCCTGCGGCGGCTGGATGAAGATCAACTCCAGGAACTGGAGGACCTCCTGCTCCAGGCGGACCTCGGCGTCCATGCGGTGGATCGCCTCATGGCCCGCCTGCGCTTCGAGATGAAGCGCTCCGGCGATATCGACCCCCGGGCCGCGTTGAAGGATGAGCTGCTCAAGATCCTCCACCTCCACCCCTCCAGGCCCCTGACGGCCGGGGAGACCCAGGTGCTCCTCCTGGTGGGCGTGAACGGAGTCGGCAAGACGACGACACTGGGCAAGCTCGCCGCCCACCTCAAAGCCCGGGGCGAGGGCGTGATGGTGGTGGCGGGTGACACCTTCCGCGCCGCGGCCATCGACCAGCTGGAGGCCTGGGGCGTGCGGGCCGGCGTGCCCGTGGTGCGCAATCAGATGGGCGGCGATCCCGCCGCCATCGCCTATGACGGCGCCGCCTCCGCCCTCGCCAAGAGCATTCCTTGGGTGCTCATCGACACGGCCGGTCGCCTCCACACGAAGGACCACCTCATGAAGGAGCTGGACAAGATCCGGCGCAGCCTCCAGAAGGTGATCCCGAGTGCCCCCCACCGGGTCTTCATGGTGCTGGACGCCACCACGGGGCAGAACGGGATCACCCAAGCGGAGGCCTTCAAGCAGGTGGCGGGCGTCACGGACCTCATCCTCACCAAGCTCGATGGCAGCGCCAAGGGCGGCGTGGTGGTGCCCATCCTGGAGCGCCTCAAGCTCCCCATCGCCTACGTGGGCGTGGGCGAGGGCGTGGACGACCTCATCCCCTTCGACCCGGAAGCGTTCGTCGATGGCCTCCTCGGTGCCTGAGCTCACCCCGGGCCTGGCCTGGGCCCTTGCCACCGGCGGGCCCTGGCCCGATCCAGAGGTGCTGCAGGGGGACAAACGCTTCATGGCCCTGGCCCTGCGCGAGGCCCTCCAGGGCGTGGGCCTCTCCAGCCCCAACCCGCCCGTGGGCTGCGTCCTCGTGAAGGAGGGCCGGGTCCTGGGGCAGGGGGTCCACACCCGGGCCGGCGATCCCCACGGCGAGATCATGGCCCTCCGGGACGCCGAGGCCCGGGGCGAGGATGCCCGCGGCGCCACCGCCTACGTGACCCTGGAACCCTGCTGCCACCACGGCCGCACGCCGCCCTGCACCGAGGCCCTCCTCCAGGCGGGGGTGGCGCGGGTGGTGGTCGGGGTGCGGGATTCCAATCCCCGGGTGGATGGCGGGGGCCTCGCCATCCTGCGCGCCCACGGGGTGCAGGTCTCCGAAGGCGTGCTGGGAGAGGCCTGCGGCCGCTTCCACGCCCCCTTCCTCAAGCTCATCCGCACGGGCCTGCCCTGGGTGGCCCTCAAACTGGCCCTGGGCTCCGACGGCTCCCTGGGCCCGGCGGGCCAGCGCACGGAGGTCACCTCCCCCGAAGCCCAGCGCCTGGCCCACGCCCTGCGCCGCGCCAGCGAGGCCATCCTCGTGGGCCGGGGCACCGCCGCCGCCGATGACCCCCAGCTCACGGACCGCTGGCCCGAACCGGTGCCCGCCCACCGCCTCTTCCGGCGCGTGGTGCTGGATAGCCGGGCCCAGCTCCCGGCCACGGCCCGGGCCTGGCAGCCCATCCAGGGCCAGCCGCCCCTGCGCGCCCTCTCCGTGGAGGCGCCGCCCCTGAAGGGCGTGGAGGATCTCCTGCTGCCCCCGGGCCCCGGAGGTTGCAGCCTGCGCCACCTGTTGCACGAACTCGCCGCGCGGGGGGTGGGCCGCCTCCTCGTGGAGGGAGGTGGCACCTTGGCCCGGGCCTTCCTGGCGGAGGGTCTCGTGGATGAGTTCCACCTCTTCCGAAGCCACCGCCCCGCCGGCGGCCCCGCACTGGCGCTGGATCTCCCTGTTTCTTGGCGGCTCCGGGCCCAAGCCGCCTTCCCGGGCGGCGCCTGGGAAGTTTGGCGCTAGGCCCACCTGGCATGGGCCTCGCCTGGGTCCCCCACCCACCTCTGGAGGTTTCGATGTCCCTCACCCGCTGGCTGATCCTCCCCTCCGCCCTGCTGCTGTCCCTGGGCTGCGTGAGCGTCAAGGACACCCCTTCCTCGGCATCCCTCTCGGTCACCGGGCTCTACCGCGACCCCAGCACGGGGACGCTCAAACCCACGCGCTACTGCTGGGCCGAGGTGTACGACCTCACCACGGGCACCGTGGCGGACAACGGCTACCTGAGCGCCTCGGGCCAGGGCACCTTTTCCTATACCGCTGGGAACTCATTACAGGTGCGGATCTTCTCCCGGGTGGAAGTGCCCGATGGGGCCAACTTCACCCTGCGGGGCAGCGTGAAATCCTCGACCCTCGCCGGCAGCTACGCCACGGCCGATGCCTTCAACGCCGTCAGCGACATGAACCTCACGAGCACCGTGGGCTCGGGCAGCTCCATTTCACTCATCGCCGAACCCGACGCCGCCCAGACGGACATGGCCTTCAACGCCGTGGATCAGATGGTGGCCTTTGGGCTGGGCATGAAGACCATTCAACCCGGGATCCGGTTGCCCAACCTCCACGCCTTCTTCTCGCCTTCCTACCAAGTCACGGAGTACCCCACCGTTTTGCGGAATGGCGGTGGTCAGGTGCTCCAGCAGCCCAGCGGCCGCGCCATCTTCGCCCTGCGCGTGGCGGGCGACATCTCGGGCGCGGCTGGCACCAACGACGATCTGGGGGATGACGCCGTGCTGCTGGAGGCCTACAGCCACCTGCTCTTCGCCGACCACAGCCTCCAGGAGACGGGCGCCTCAGCCCTCTCCTACCTCCGCCGTGACAACGATGACCAGTGGGTGGATCGCGATATCCAAAGCGAGCCCAGCATCGCCTTCGCCACGGGCTATGGCGACTTCCTCGCCTGCGCCTTCCGCAGCCTGGATGGCGCCACCAACCCCCAGCGCATCGAGGACACCTACACCTCCTCCGGCGGCGTGTTCTCCACGGCCACCTACGACCTCAGCGCCCACGCCACGGCGCGCGCCGCCAACCAGGGCGAGTTCTACCGGGGCGCCGTCGCCATCAGCCTCTGGCAGACCTGGCGCGTGGCCCTGGGGGGCAGCACCTCCGCCCTCCAAGCCCTCTGGGACGCCACGGCCCGCAGCCAAAGCGGCGAGTACCTGAACGCCCCCCTGGGGGCCTACCCGACCTATCTCTTGGGAGTGAAGAATCTGTTCGGCCCCGCCAGCGCCAACTGGACCAACACCCTCTTCCAGCTGGGGCTGGAGAGCGTCCAGGATCCCACCCCCGCCTATTTCGCCTCCGGGGCCCTGTGGACGACCACGGCCGTGCTCCCCTACGCCACCGCCGGGAGCTTCCCCACCTACGTGCCCTCCGCCGGCATCAACTTCGACCGCAACCAGGCGGCCACCTTCGTGTTCACCCATGGCGGCGGCCCCCGCACCCTCACGGTGACGACGCCTTCGGCCGGCCTCGTGGTGGATCTGATCGCCACGGATGGCCTCTACGATCAGGCCGTGGCCACCAGCGGCGCGAACGGGGTGATCACCTACGCCTCCCTGGCCGCCGGCACCTACGCCGTGCGGGTCCGCGTGGACTACCTGCGCAGCTACCCCAACGGCACGGCGAACTGGACGCTTTCCATCCAGTGATCAGGGCCTCAGCCCCCGCCCACCAGCCGCACGATCTCCAGGCGATCCCCCTCCCGCAGGGGGGTCGCCCCGTGATGGGCGCGGCGCACCACCTCGCCATTTAGCTCGATGGCACTGCCGAAGGCCGGCAGCTCCAGCCAGGATGCCAGCTCGGCCAAGGTGGCGAGGGTGGGGGCTTCGCGGGGTTCCCCGTTGAGGATCAGCTGCATCCCCCCAGTTTAGCCTTGTCCCGCCGCCTCCAGGCCGGCGGAGAGGTCGGCCTGCAGGTCCGGCTCATCCTCGATGCCCACGGAAAAGCGCAGGAGGCCCTCGGTGATCCCCAGAGCCGCCTTCACCTCCGGCGGGGTGCGCAGGTGGCTCATGGAGGCCGGGTGCTGGATGAGGCTCTCCACGCCACCCAGGGAGACTCCCCGGGTGATGATCCTCAGGGCCTCGCAGAGCCGCTGACCCGCCGCCAGGCCCCCGCGCACCTCGAAGCCCAGCATGGCGCCGAAGCCGCCCTTCATTTGCGCCGCGGCCACGGCGTGGCCCGGGTGCTCCAACAGGCCGGGATAGTCCACCCGGTTCACCAGGGGGTGCCACGTGAGCCACTGGGCCAGGGCCTGGGCGTTGTCGCAGGCCCGCTTCATGCGCAGGGGCAGCGTCTTGAGGCCCCGGTGGAGCAGCCAGGCGGCGAAGGGATCCAGGGTCGGGCCCTGGAGCTTGGCCACCTGCCAGCAGGCCACCACGTCGGCCTCGGAGCCCGCGATCACCCCCGCCACGACGTCCGAGTGGCCGGCCAGGTACTTGGTGGCGCTGGACGCGCTGATATCGATGCCGAGGTCCAGGGGCCGCGTCAGCATGGGGCTGGGGAAGGTGTTGTCGGCCACGGTGCGGATGCCGTGCTTCTTCCCCAGGGCCGCGAGGGCCGCCAGGTCCGTGATGGCCAGGGTGGGATTGGAGGGCGTCTCCACCCAGAGCAGGCGCGTGGTGGGGCGGATCGCCGCCTCCCACTCCGCGAGGTCCAGGCTGTCCTTCACCCAGGTCACCTCCAGCCCGCGCTCCGCCACCCAGCGCCGGAGCAGCTGCTCCGTGCCCAGGTAGATGGCCGCGGGGGCCACGAGGTGATCCCCGCGGCGCAGGAAGGTTTCGAGGATCAGGGCGAAGGCGGCCATGCCCGAGGAACAGACGAGGCTGCGCTCCGCGCCTTCCAGCATGGCGAGGCAGGCCTCCACCTCGGAGGCGTTGGGATTGCCCCACCGGGTGTAGAAATGGGGGGGTTCGATGGACGCCGCGAACTCAGCCCCCTCGCGGTTCTCCTTCAGCTCGAACACCGAGGTCTGGAAGATGGGCGTGGTGACGGCGCGCGTGGGATTGTGGGCGCGGCCCGCGTGGATCGCGGCGGTCGTGGGGCCCATGGAAGGTCGGGACATGGGGGATCCTCCGCGCCCAGCATCGCATGGCGCGCCTGGCTCGCGTCACCGCCCTGCGCTCAACCCGAATAGTGCCATTGGGATTGCATGGAGTGGGCTCTGGGCTTTCGGCTCTAGGCTTTTGCCGACTCCGGCTTCGCCTTGGTCCGTCCAATGGTGAATCGACCGGGATTGCCGCCCCCAGCTAAAGCCTAGAGCCGAAAGCCCAGAGCCAATCGCACGATCTGCGCTCAGCGCCGCCCCAGCACCACCGCCAAGGCCCCGACGGCCACGAGGATCAGCACCACCGTGCGCCACACCGTGGGCCGATCCGCCACGGGGGCCTCCCGCGGCGTCGGATCGTCCAGGGCCGCGAGGGTCAGCTCATCTTCGAACACCTCGCCTTCCTGGGCCACCATGCCTTCGCAGGCGGCGCACACGAAGGGGGCTTCATCCACCACCGCCTCCACCACGCGACGGCCACAGGAAACGCAGGTGCGGCCCACGTTGGGGAGATACGCTTCGAGGCTCTTGGGGATCTCGGTCATAGGGCAAGGATGGGGCCGGGCTCAGGCCTTGGCCAGCTCCGCGTCGAGCACGTCGTTCACCAGCCGCGCATCCAGCTTCCCGCCGCCCGCCTTCATGGCCTGTCCCACGAGGAAGCCCCGCAGGTTGGCGCGGCCGCCCCTGAACTGCGCCACCGCATCGGGATTCGCCGCGAGGATCCCCCGCACGAGGTCTTCGATGGCCCCGCGATCCGAGACCTGGCCGAGACCCTGGGCCGCGACGAAGGCCGCGGGATCCCGCTCCCCCTTGAGCAGGGCGGGGAAGACCGTGTCCTTGGCCGTGGTGAGGTTCAAGACGCGGTCCTCCACCAACCGCACGAGCGCGCCCAGCACTTCCGGGGCCACGGGAAGGGCCCCGATCCCAAGGCCGTGATCGTTGAGGTGGCGGCTGACTTCGCCCAGCATCCAGTTGCAGGCGGCCTTGGCGTGCCCGCTCGCGGTGGCCAGGGCCTCGAAGTACTCCGCGAAGGGCCGGGACTGCAACAACGTGGTGGCTTCGAACTCGGAGAGCCCGTGGCTGGCCATGAAGCGCTGGGCCCTGGCCTCCGGCAACTCGGGCAAGGCGCCTTTCAACTCCGCGGGTTCGATGACGAGGGTCGGGAGGTCCGGCTCCGGGAAGAAGCGGTAGTCGTGAGCGCCCTCCTTGGAGCGCTGGATCCGGGTTTCGCCCTTGTCGGCGTCCCAGCCCCGGGTCTCGGGCGTCAGGGCATCCCCCGCGGCGAGGAGCCGGCCCTGCCGGAGGATCTCGAATTCGAGCGCCCGACGTACGTTATTGAAAGAATTGAGGTTCTTGATCTCGACCCGAGTCCCGAAGGGCTCCGTGCCCACCTTCCGGAGGCTCACGTTGGCGTCGCAGCGGAAGGATCCTTCCTCCATGTTGCCGTCGCAAATGCCCAGGAAGGTCACGAGGCGGTGGAGGCTCTTGAGGTACTCCATGGCCTCCAGGGGGCTTCGGAGATCGGGTTTCCCCACGATCTCCAGGAGGGCCACGCCGGCCCGGTTCAGGTCCACGAGGGTCGCCCCATCGTGCAGATCGTGATTGCTCTTGCCCGCATCCTCCTCCAGGTGGGCCCGCTCGATGCCGCAGGCGATGGGGCCCGACGCCCCTCGGACCGCCGCATCGCCGGGCAGGCGCAGGGTGCCTTCCTCCACGATGGCCACGGGGCCCTGGGTGATCTGGTAGCCCTTGGGCAGGTCCCCATAGAAGTACTGCTTCCGGTAGAAGGTCGAACGGGGCTGGATGCGGGCCTCCAGGGCCCGCCCCAGGCGGATGGCCATGCGCACGGTCTCGGCGTTCAGGGTGGGCAGGGCCCCGGGCAGACCCAGGCACACGGGGCAGGTGGCGGAATTGGGCGGTAGGCCGTAGGCGGTGGGGCAGGCGCAGAAGAGCTTGGATTTCGTCTTCAGCTGGACGTGCACTTCCAGGCCGATCACCGCTTCAAACGCCGACATGAGCCCTCCGAAACACCAGTATGTCATTTGCCCAGGCAGAACCCGCTGAACACCTGATCCAACGCGGATTCCGCGCGGTCTTCCCCCGTGAGCCGGGCCAGCAGGCCCCAGGCCCCCTGGAGGAGGGAGGCGGGCAGCTCCGCCGCACAGGGGTCCGGTAAGCCCAGGAGCAGTTCCACCTGATCGACGAGCTCCCCCAACAGCTCCCGCTGCCGGGCGGTGGCCAGGGCGCCCAGGAGCGCCTCGGGGGACTGGCCCTCCAGGAAGCGGGCCTTGAGGGCGGCTTCGAGGGCGTCCAAGTCATTGGTCAGGGCGGAGATGGTCAGGTCGTCGGTCTTCAGTCGCCGGTCGTCGCCGTCCAGCTCATCCGATTGGGTTCTCACGTCCAGCACCCGCCCCTCGAAAGGCGCCAGGGCTTTCAACACCTCGGGATCCGCCTTCGGATCCCGAGCCGGGATGAGGTGGAGGATGAGGTCCGCCTGGGCGAGCACGGGGTGGACGCGGGCCACGCCCAGGGCCTCCACTCGATCCTCCGTTTGCCGGAGGCCCGCCGTATCGAAGAGGCGCAGGGGCAGGCCCCGCCACTCGCAGGTCACCTCCAGCACGTCCCGGGTGGTGCCGGGCACCTCGGTCACGAGGGCCCGGTCTTCGCCGGCGAGGGTATTGAAGAGGGTGCTCTTCCCAGCATTGGGGCGCCCCGCCAAGGCGATGCGGATGCCCCCCTGGAGCCAGCGGGCGGCTTCGGAACGCCGGAGTTCCACGTGGAACTCAATCAGAAGCCCTTTCAAATCCGCCTTTAGACCATCGAGAGCGAGTCCGATGCCCTCATCTTCCCCGTAGTCCACGGCGGCTTCGGCCCGGGCCATCCAAGGGGCGATCCGCGCCTTGGCGGCGGCGATCCAGGGGGGCAGGGCCCCGGCCCGGGCCTGGGCCTGGCGGAGCTGCTGATCCGTCTGGGCGGAGATGAGGTCCCGCAGGGCCTCCGCCTCCATGAGGCCCTGTTTGCCATTCAGGAGGGCCCTGCGGGTGAATTCCCCGGGCTCCGCCAGGCGGATGCCCAAGGCCTGCAGGCGCCCCAGGAGGCGCCGCACGAGGAGGGGATTGCCGTGCACCTGCAGCTCCACCACGTCCTCCCCCGTGTAGGAGGCCGGGCCGGGAAAGAAGAGCACGAGGGCCTTCTCGTCGAAGCCATCCCAGCGGAGCTGCCGAAGGCCCGCGGTGCGGGCCTTCGGCAGCGGTAAAAAGCCCTGGAGGGTGCCTGCAAGATCCGGCCCCGAGATCCTGATGATCCCGACAGCGCTGGGTAGCAGCGCCGTCGCCGGCGCGCAGATCGGCTGGAACACACCCTACCTGCGCATCACCTTCACGGGCTTGAGGTGACCGGTGCCTTCGCTTTCCGTCACGAGGTCGTCGCCGGCCTCCTTGATGCTGATGTGGATCCAGCGGCGCTCCCGGGGGCTCATGGCCCCGAAGGTGTAGGAGCCGAGGTCCCGGGCCTTCTGGGCCGCCATCTGCCCCATCGCCAACACCTCTCGCATGCGGAAGAGGCGCATGCCGTCGGCGTCCAGGTAGGCCAGCTTGTCCTCGTCGCGTTCGCTCTGCATCTCGTGGACGAGGTGTTGGAGGGCGTCCAACGCCTGCCCGCGGTTGGCCTTGAGCACGTCCGCGTCGGGCCCGGAGACCACGATGCGGTTGGGGAACAGCTTCTCGTTGCCGGAGGGCTCGAAGGCCGCCTTCACATCCAGGCCCAGGAGGCCGGTCCACTTCTGGACCAGCTCCGGCAGGGCCTCCAGCTTCACACCGCGCTTGCGCATGGGGTCTCCTCGCGTCTCAGATCTTCACGGGCTGGGGCACGTAGTGCTTCAGGGTCCACCAGGTCTGGCCGAGGCCCACGAGGTTGAACATGAAGTAGTACAGCACGAGGCCGGCGGGGGCCTGGCTGAACATGAGCAGCATCATGCCCGGCATCATCCACTTCATCATCTTCGCCTGGGCGGGATCGCCGGCCGTGGGCGTCATGTGGCTCTGCACGAGGGTGGAGATGGCCATGACGGCGGGGAGGATGAAGTAGGGATCCTTGGCGGAGAGGTCGTGCACCCAGAAGATCCAAGGGGCCTGCCGCAGCTCGAAGACGTTGTTGAGCATGGACCAGAGGGCCATGAAGACGGGCATCTGCAGCAGCATGGGCAGGCAGCTGCCCATGGGGTTGAAGCCGTTCTGCTTGTAGAGCGCCATGAGCTCCTTTTGCATCTCCGCCTTCTTGGTCATGTCGGAACCGAACTTCTCGTACTTGGCCTGGATGGCCTTCTGATGGGGCTCGAATTCCTTCATGCGCAGGGAACTGATGATCTGCTTGGTGTTGGGCGCCCACAGGGCCAGCCGGAGCAGGATGGAGAGCACGAGGATGGCCCAGCCCCAATTGCCCAGCACCTTGTAGGTGAACTGGAGGACAAGGAAGAAGAACTTGGCCACGGCCCCGAAGAAGCCGTAGTCCACGGCCTGGGTGAAGGGGATGCCGAAGGTGCTGAGGGATTCCAGGGTTTTGGGGCCCAGGTAGAGCTGGGCCTGGAGAACGCCGTTCACGGGGGCCAGGTGGTAGCCGTGGGCATCCACCTCGGGGGTGAGGGGCAGGTTCCAAAAGGCAGCGAAGTAGTGGTTGCGGACGTTGACGTTCTTCTCGAGGCCCGCGTCCATGCCCAGGCGGGCTTCGGCCACGGGCAGGGTGCTGCGCTTGGCCCCGAGGAAGCTGAAGAAGGGGTCCTTCAGGATGCTGTCCCAGCTGGTGGAGTGGATTTGCTTTTCCGTGAGGGTCAGCACGCGGCCGGCCTCCATGCCCTTCAGCTCGTCCAGGCTGGCGGGCAGGGGCAGGGCGCGCAGGTGGGCCCCACGGGTGGTCGTCCAGGACACCTGGAGGGCGTGGCCCTTCCGGGGCAGGGTCCAACTCAGGCGGTCCCCGGCGGTGTTCTCGAAGTGCACTTGCGTGCCCTCGGGAGTCGACTCCTCGCGGTGGCGATCGAAGGTGGTGGCCATGATGCTGCCCAGGCCCTGGAAGTGGGTGGGGAGGAGGGGGGTGCCATCCTTCCACTCGGCCTGCACCACGGCGCCGGTGCGGGTGGAGAAGGTGACCTTCAGGTTCTCGTTGCTGGCGCTCACGGTGGGGCCGATGGGCTCGGCCTTGGCAGGGGCGCCCAGAGGGGCCTGGGTGGCCTCAGGGGCCTTGGGCGCCGCCACGGCGGCCTGCTGCTGCGCGGTCGGGGCCGGCGGCACGGGGCGCTTGGGGGTGAGCCAGACCTGCAGGCCGATGAGGGCCATGCTGCCCACGAGGAAGAGGATGAGGTTTCGCTGCTTCATGGGGTTCCACGGAAACGGGAAAGGGCCAGCCGCAGCTGGCCCTCGATCTCGGCATAGGCAAGGCGGCACCCGTTGGGGGACCGCCGGGAAGGACGCACCCAGACCACGGCTGGAGAAGCCAGGGGTCGTTCATCCAAGATGCGCATCAGGGCCTCGCGGACGCGCCGCCGGAAGGCGTTGCGTTCGACGGCCGGTCCGGCCTTGCGGGAGGCGCTGACGAGCAGCACCGGTCCGGGTAGATCCGGGCGGGGGAGGATGCGGACATCGAGGGTGGCGTCCGTGGGGGAGAGGGACCGCGTCGGGGCCTCCGGCACAGGCCGGTCGGCGCGCCGGGCGGGGCGGAACCTCCCCCGGAACGGCACGGCCTTAGAGGGCGAGGACGTGGCGACCCTTGGCGCGGCGGCGCTTGAGCACCAGACGGCCGTTCTTGGTCTTCATGCGGGAGAGGAAACCGTGGGTCTTGGCTCGACGACGGTTGTTGGGCTGGAAGGTGCGCTTCATATTCCACCTGTAGAGACCATCCGCTGGACACGGACGAACCTTCGATCCTATCAGGGCTCTCCTCCCTTCACAAGCCTCGGAATGGGCCGGGAAGTCAGGATCGGGGGGCGCCCCTGGGTGGTAGGCTGATCCTCCCCCACCATCGGGAACGTCCTTCCCCTCCGCCCAGGGCCCTCCGGCCTGGCGCGCATTCCTTGGTCCACTAATGCCCTCCGCAGACCCAAAGCCCCACTGGGATCGCATCCGACAGAGCCTCTCCGAGCGCCTCTCGGAGGCCTCCTTCCGGGAGTGGATCGCCCCGTGCGAACCCGCGTCCCTGGTGGGAAACCGGCTGCTTCTCACGGTGCCCAGCGCCGCGGCGAAGCTGTGGATCGAGCAACAGTTCGCCGAGGAACTGAACGATGCCCTCGTGGCCGTGGGCCTCACGGAGGTCGAGTTCGCCTTCCAGGTGGCCGGCGCCGGCTCCGCGCCCTTGAGACCCGAGCCCCGCGGCGCGCGCAAAGCCGCCTCCGGCCCGCCTCCGGAGCCCTCCGCCACCAGCAGCTTCCCCACCCTCTTCCAGCGCTTCACCCTGGATCGCTTCGTCGTGGGCCCCGGCAGCCAGCTGGCCTTCAGCGCGGCCAAGGCGGTGGTGGATAACCACGGCCGCAGCAACGCCAGCTTCAGCATGAATCCCTTCTTCATCTACGGCGGCGCGGGACTGGGGAAGACCCACCTCATGATCGGCATCGGCAAGGAGCTGGAGGCTCGCCACGCCGGGATGAAGATCGCCTACCTCAAGGTGGACAGTTTCTTCCACGAGCTCACGGCCGCCATCAAGAACCGCAACACGGAGCCCCTGCGCCGCAAGTACCAGCAGAACGACGTGCTCCTCCTGGATGATGTCCAGACGCTGGGCCGCATGGAGCGCACCCAGGAGGAGATCTTCTACATCCTGGAATACCTGCTCCAGCACGGGAAACAGATCGTCCTCACCTCCGACAACCCGCCCCAGAAGCTGGAAGGCCTCCACGAGCGCCTCATCACCCGCTTCAAGTGGGGCCTGACGGCGGACGTGCAGCCCCCCGACTTCGAGACCCGGGTGGCCATCCTCAAGAAGAAGCTCGAGGACGCGGACTTCCAGGCCATGCCCAAGGTGCCCGAGGACGTGGTGAACTTCATCGCCCACAAGGCCAAGGGCTCCGTGCGGGACCTGGAAGGCCTCTTGAACCGCGTCATCTTCCAAGCCAGCTTCCTGGGGGCCCCCGTGAGCCTGGAAGTGGCTCACACGGCCTTCCAGGGCACCAGCGGGGAAGAACCGGGGGCCGCCATCCCCATCGATCGCGTCTACCGCATGACGGCCGAGACCTTCAACGTGGCCTTCGCCGACCTGATGAAGAAGAAGTCCCGGCAGCAGAGCATCCTCCTGCCCCGGCAGGTGGCCATGTACTTGGCCCGGGAACTCACGGCCGCGAGCTATCCCGCCATCGGCCGCAGCTTCAACATGCACTACTCCACCGTCATGAACGCCATCGACTCCGTGAAGCAGCGCATGAAGCGCGATCCCGATTTCCACAGGATGGTGGAGTCCCTGCTGAATAGCATTCATTGAAATGACTTCAGTTGAACAGTTTTCCACAGGGCTGCCCGTCGACTCCCATGGACACCACGGATTCGGGAAACCTCGGGTGCCCGCTCGGGTCCCGCCTGTGGATTCCTGGGCCGTTCTCCACGCCCATTCAACAGGCTCGAAGCAGGCCCGAAGCTCCGCTAGACTAGGGCTTTGACACCCTTTTCCACAGTCCAGGTACGCCCTTCAGAAGAATCAAGTAGGGGATAGATATGAATCTTCAATTCCAGGTATCCAAGGAACGGCTGGACCGCACCCTGGGCATCCTGAAGCACGCCCTCGATCGTCGCGTCACGCTTCCGATCCTCCAGCACGTGCTGATGGATCTCCGGGGCAAGGAGCTGACGTTGAAAGCCACGGACATGGAACTGGCCTTCGAGGCCACCATCCCCGTGGATGGCCAGGGAGAGAAGGTCCTGGCCGTGCCTGGGAAGAAGTTCATCGAGACGGTTCGCGCCTTCCCCGAGGGCGTCCTGTCCGTGGAAGTGCCGGACCACGCCCATCGCCTCTGGCTGCGCGCCAAGGGCATGAACTCCGAGCACAACCTCCAGCCTGGCGAGGGCTTCCCCGAGCTGCCCAAGCCCAACCCGGAGCTCCCCTCCGTGGCCCTGCCCGTGGGCAAGCTCAAGAAGGCCATCCACCTGGCCTCCGTGGCCGTGAGCAAGGACGCCACCAAGCCCACCCTCAGCGCCGTGCTGCTGCACCTCACGAAGACGAACATCCGCGTCGTCTCCACCGACGGCTTCCGCCTCGCCGTGGCCGAGGTGCCCTGCGAGACCCAGCTGAAGGACGAGGTCCGCCTCATCGTCCCCAAGCGCGCCCTGGACCTCTTCCCCAGCCTTCTCGCCGAGGAAGGCGACGTGGTGCTCCGTTGGGACGCCACCACGCTGTTCTTGGACCAACCCGGCCTCAAGTTCAGCACCCGCCTCGTCTCCGGCGCCTATCCCGCCTACGAGAAGGTCCTGCCCGCCGACCTGCCCAAGCGCGTGATCATCGACCGCGAGGGCTTCCAGAAGACCCTGCGCTTCGTGGGCCTGAAGAAGGACGACTACAACAAGAACGTCCGCCTCTTCTTCGAGTTCCCCAACCTCAAGATCCTCTTCCAGCACCCGGACGAGGGCGTGAACCAGGGCACGCTGCCCTTCAGTGGCGAGGAGAAGTCCTTCGAGCTCGCCTTCAACATCGACTACCTCACGGAGCTGCTGGATCGGCTCCAGGGCGAGGAAGTCATCTACCAGTTCAAGGACGAGGTGGGCCAGGGCGTGTTCAGCTCACCCAGCATCGAGGATTTCACCTTCCGGTACATCCTCATGCCCGTCCGCTTCGCCAACACGGCCACCGCGTAAACCAAGTTCCCAGGCCGTTCCGCACCACCCCGCACTCCCAGCAACCCGAAAGCGTGAGCCTTGATGCACGAAGAAGCAGCCCGTAGCTTGACCCCCTCTCCTTCTGTCGATACCTACACCGCCGACCAGATCACCGTGCTGCGCGACCTCGAGGCCGTGCGCAAGCGGCCCGGCATGTACATCGGCGACACCGATGACGGCAGCGGCCTCCACCACATGGTCTACGAGGTGGTGGACAACTCCATCGACGAGGCGCTCGCCGGCCACTGCACCCGCGTGGACGTCATCCTGCACACGGATGGTTCCTGCTCCGTGGAGGACGACGGCCGCGGCATCCCCGTGGACATCCACAAGGAGGAGGGCCGCTCCGCCGCGGAAGTGATCATGACGGTCCTCCACGCGGGCGGTAAGTTCGACAACACGAGCACCGAGGGCAAGAACGCCTACAAGGTGTCCGGCGGCCTCCACGGCGTGGGCGTGTCCTGCGTGAACGCCCTCTCTGAGAAGCTCTGGCTGAACGTGTGGAAGGATGGCCAGGAATACGCCATGACCTTCACCCGGGGCAAGGCGGACAAACCCCTGGCCAAGGTGGGCCCCGCCGCCCGCCGCGGTACCCGGGTGCGCTTCAAGCCCGACACGGAGATCTTCAACAACGTCCTCGATTTCAGCTTCGAGACCCTGAGCCAGCGCCTGCGCGAGCTGAGCTTCCTCAACCAGGGCGTGCACATCCGCATCACGGACGAGCGCACGGGCGAGAACCACGACTTCTTCAACGCCGGCGGCCTGCCCGCCTTCGTGGAGCACCTGAACCGCAACAAGGGCGTGCTCCACAAGCCCCCCATCTACATCAAGGACGAGAAGAACGACACCACGGTGGAAGTGGCGCTGCAGTGGAACGACTCCTACCAGGAGACGCTGTTCTGCTTCACCAACAACATCCGCAACCGCGACGGCGGCGCCCACCTCGAGGGCTTCCGCGCGGCCATGACGCGCGTGATCAACACCTACGCCGAGAAGAACAACCTCCTCAAGTCCGCCAAGGTCACCCTCTCCGGCGAGGATGTCCGCGAGGGCCTGACGGCCGTCCTGTCGGCTAAAGTCCCTGACCCCAAGTTTTCCAGCCAAACCAAGGATAAGCTCGTCTCCTCCGAGGTGAAGGGCGTCGTCCAGGGCATCGTTTATGACAAGCTCACCAACTTCTTCGAAGAGAACCCCCGGGAGGCCAAGGCCATCCTGGAGAAGGCCATCGACGCCGCCCGCGCCCGCGAGGCCGCCCGCAAGGCCCGGGAACTCACCCGCCGCAAGGGAGCCCTCGACGGGGGCGGCCTGCCCGGCAAGCTGGCCGACTGTCAGGAGCGGGACCCCGCCCTTTCCGAGATCTACATCGTGGAGGGTGATAGCGCCGGTGGCTCCGCCAAGCAGGGCCGCAACCGCGCCAACCAGGCCATCCTGCCCCTCAAGGGCAAGGTCCTGAACGTGGAGAAGGCCCGCTTCGACAAGATCCTGGGCCACAACGAGCTCCGCATCCTCATCCAGGCCCTGGGCACGGGCATCGGCAAGGAGGAGTTCAAGATCGAGAACCTCCGCTACCACAAGATCGTGCTGATGACGGACGCCGACGTGGATGGCAGCCACATCCGCACCCTCCTGCTCACCTTCTTCTACCGCCAGATGCCCGAGCTCGTGGAGCGCGGCCACCTCTACATCGCCCAGCCCCCCCTCTACAAGGTGAAGAAGGGCAAGACGGAGAAGTACCTGAAGGATGAGCGGGCCCTGGAGGAGTTCCTCTTCCAGAAGGCCCTGGATGGGTGGACGCTCACCCTCCCCGCCGGGTCGGAGCTGAAGGGCGCCAACCTCGTCCGCGAGCTCAAGAAGTGGGGGGAGATGGGCCAGCTCTACGCCAAGCTCGACCGCCGGGGCTATTCCAAGCCCCTCGTGGATGGCCTCCTCACCGCCGGCCTCCTGGATGCGGACCGTTTCAACAGCGCCCTCTCCGTGGCCGTGCTCGCCAAGGCCGTGGAAAACGCCCGCTTGGGCACCTGTGAAGTTCAAAGCACCGAGGCCGTGGAAGGCACCGAGACCACGGAGGCCGTGGCCGCCATCCACACGCTCAAGCTGGTGCGCATGCACCTGAGCCGCCCCATCTCCCTGTGGATCGATGCCCACGTGGCCCACTGGCACGAGTTCCGGCGCCTGGCCGCCCTAAAGCTCGATCTGCAGAACTTCCTCGGCGGCGAGCTGAAGCTCTCCCGCATGAAGGCCGCCCCCAAGGCGGAGAAGGACGAGGACGAGGGCGCCGAGCCCCCGAAGCTCGACAAGGAAATGACCTTCACGGAGCCCGAGGCCCTCATGGCCGCCGTCATGGAAGAGGGCAAGCGGGGCCTCTCCGTCCAGCGCTACAAGGGGCTGGGCGAGATGAACCCCGAGCAGCTCTGGGAGACCACCATGGATCCCGAGCGCCGCACCTTCCTGCAGGTCCGGGTGGATGACGCCGTGGAAGCCGACGAGATCTTCACCGTCCTCATGGGCGATGCCGTCGAACCCCGCCGCCGCTTCATCGAAAGCAACGCCCTCCTCGCCGAGAACATCGATATCTAGGTGCCTGGCCCGGTTGTTCCACGTGGAACGGCCGGGTCCTTCCCTGTTCTCGAGCCCGCACCACCCCCCTCTGTTCCACGTAGAACACCGGATACCCCATGAGCCGCATTGAACCGTTGGAAATCGAAAAGGAGATGCGCAAGTCCTACCTGGACTACGCCATGTCCGTCATCGTGGGCCGCGCCCTCCCGGATGTCCGGGACGGCCTGAAACCCGTGCACCGCCGCGTCCTCTTCGCCATGAAGGAGTCCGGCAACGAGTGGAATCGGGCCTACAAGAAGTCCGCCCGCACCGTGGGTGACGTGATGGGTAAGTACCATCCCCACGGCGACTCCGCCATCTACGACACCCTCGTCCGCATGGCCCAGCCCTTCTCCATGCGCCACGTGCTGGTGGATGGCCAGGGCAACTTCGGCTCCATCGATGGCGACAGCCCGGCGGCCATGCGCTACACCGAGGCCCGCCTCTCCCGCCTCTCCAACGAGCTGATGTCCGACATCGACCAGGAGACGGTGGATTTCGGGCCCAACTACGACGGCAGCATGGAGGAGCCCCTCGTCCTCCCCGCCCGCTTCCCCAACCTCCTCGTGAACGGCTCCCAGGGCATCGCCGTGGGCATGGCCACCAGCATCCCCCCGCACAACCTGCGGGAGTGCTGCGCGGCCCTCGTGGGCCTCATCGACGATCCCGAGATGTCCTTCAGCCAGCTCGTCACCCACGTGCAGGGCCCCGACTTCCCCGGGGGCGGCACCATGCTCGGCACGGAAGGCGTCATGGAGGCCTACCGCACGGGCCGGGGCCGCTGCATCGTCCGCGCGAAGTCCCACACGGAGACCACGCGCATCAAGAACAAGGGGGAGGTGGAGCAGATCGTCTTCACCGAGCTGCCCTATCAGGTGAACAAGGCCAACACGATCGAGAAGATCGCCGAGCTCGTGCGCGAGAAGAAGATCGACGGCATCTCCGACGTCCGCGATGAGAGCGACCGCGAGGGCATCCGCCTCGTCATCGACCTCAAGAAGGGCGAGGCCTCCGAGATCGTCCTCAACCAGCTCTACCAGCAGACCCAGCTCCAGAACTCCTTCCCCATCACCATGCTCTGCATCGTGAACGGGCAGCCCCGGGTCTGCACCCTGAAGGAGATCCTCCAGGAGTTCATCGGGTTCCGCCGCGAGGTGGTGACCCGCCGCACCATGTTCCAGCTGCGGAAGGCCGAGGAGCGCCACCACATCCTCATGGGCCTCAAGATCGCCCTGGACAACCTGGACGCCGTCATCAAGCTAATCCGGGCCAGCAAGAATCCCGAGGAGGCCAAGTCGGGCCTCATGGCCAAGTTCGGCCTGAGCGACAAGCAGGCCCAGGCCATCCTCGACATGCGCCTCCAGCGCCTCACGGGCCTGGAACGCGACAAGATCATGGACGAGCTGGCCGAGGTGGAGGCCACCATCAAGCGCCTGAAGGCCATCCTCGCCGACGTGAAGCTCCTGCTGAACGTCATCAAGGACGAGCTAAAGGCCGTGGCCGAGCAGTTCGGCAACCCCCGCCGCACGGAGATCACCGGGTATTCCGGTGACATCCGCATGGAGGACGTGGTGCCCGACGAGCCCATGGTCGTCACCCTCTCCAAGACCGGCTACATCAAGCGCACCGAGCTCATGGCCTACCGCAAGCAGCGCCGCGGCGGGAAGGGCAAGGTGGGCATGAAGACGAAGGATGAGGATTTCGTCGAGCAGCTCTTCCTCACCAAGGCCCACGACACCCTGCTGATCTTCACGGATCACGGCTACGTCTACGCCATCAAGGTCTACGACATCCCCGAGTCCGGCGCCGCCAACCGCGGCAAGCACATCAAGAACCTCATCAGCCTGAAGGACGGCGAGAACCCCGTCACCTTCATGGCCCTCCGGGACTTCCCCGAGGGTGAGTTCCTCGTGTTCGCCACCTCCGACGGCACCATCAAGAAGACGAGCCTGGCCGCCTACGCGAACATCCGCAGCAACGGCCTCATCGCCCTCAACATCGAAGACGGCAACCGGCTCGTGGCCGTGCGCCGCTCCACGGGCAGCCAGCATGTGCTCCTGGCCAGCGCCCTGGGCAAGGCCATCCGCTTCCCCGAGGAGGAGGTCCGCGCCACGGGCCGCGCCACCACGGGCGTCCGGGGCATGAAGCTGGCCGACAAGGATCACATCGTCGATATGGAGCTGGCCGATGCCCTCCCGGATCTGCCGGAAGGCGTGGAGGCCGACGAGAGCACCGCCGCCTACGGCATGCTCCTCACGGTCACCGAGAAGGGTTTCGGCAAGCGCAGCCTCGTGCAGGATTACCGCCTACAGGGTCGCGGCGGCCAGGGCGTGATCAACATCCGCGCCGGGGTCCGCAACGGCCACGTGGTGGGCTTCAAGATCATCCGCCCCGACGAGGGCTGCCTCCTCATCACCTCCGAGGGCATGACCATCCGCTTCGATGGCGATAGCGTCCGCAAGACGGGCCGCGCCGCCATGGGGGTCAGCCTCATGAAGACCGCCTCCGCCGAGGACAAGGTGGTCGGCATCGCCAAGATCGACGCCGCCGCCCACGCCTTGGATGAGGAGGATGACGACCTCGAAGGCGCCGTTCCCGGCCCCGATGAGTCCGGCCAGCAGGGCAAGCTCACCCTCGAGTAGACCTCCCTGGGCTCCACCCCACGGCGCGCCCCCTGGGGTGCGCCGTCTTTCGTTAGGGGTGAGGGCAATTCAAGGCCCGGGCGGGTCGGGCCGACAAGGCCCTGTGTATCAGATCCAGCCCACCCCCTATGGTTTCCGCCTGCGCTTCGCGGGGCGGATGGGGGCGGAGGAGATGGCGGGGTGGGCCCAGGAATCCGAACACGTCCTGGAGCGCATGCACGGGGAGTGGGGCGTGCTCATCGATATGCGCGAGCTGAAGCCCCTGGATCGGGACGCGGCCCTCATCATGCCCCCCACCCAGGCCAAGTACCGGGCCCATGGGATGGTGCGCAGCGCCGTGGGCCTTCACGGCGCCCTCCTCCGGCTCCAGTTCGAACGGCTGGCCCAGGCGAGCGGCATCCATGCCTACGAGCGTTACCTGGATACCGAATCCATGCCCGATTGGGAGGCCCGGGGCGTCCGATGGATCATGGATGGTATCGAGCCCTGAGCCCGGGGACGGCCGACGCCCGGAGACCCAGTTTTAAACCCGGATGAGGCCGTTTGACCCGCCAGGGCAGGGCTCTCGGCTTTTGGCTCTGGGCTATGGCTGATTCCGGTCTTCCATCGGCCCGTTCCCGATCGAGCTGACCGGATTACCGTTCCAAGCAAGAGCCCATAGCCAAGAGCCCAGGGCCAACCGCAACATCAGGGTTATAGCCAGTCCGCCCAATCCCCGCCCGGAATCTCGGTGGCTTCCCGTTCGAGGCGGGGGAGATGTTCCATGTGGAACGTCCAGGCCCAGGCCACGTAGGTGGCCCCCCCTTCGAGGATCACCGGCAGGAGCCGGGCCTCGGCCCCCGCCTCGGAGGCGATGGCGTCCAGATCGGCCAGGGCCCGTGCAAGGGCGGCCTCGTCCTCGTAGCCGATGAAGTCCCCCACCACCCACCCGGGGCCCGGGGGCAGGGCGGGGGGGATCTCCCCGGGCACGAGGGCGGGCTGCCCCGCGCCACCGATCGAAGGCTCTGGTGTCCTCCCACTGGCTTGGCTCGCGGAGATGGAGCCTCCGGTCATGTGGAAGAGGCGGCCCGGGGCGTAGGCCCGGCAGGTGCCTTCGGGATGGGTGCGGGCCACCCAGCGGTGGTGGGCGCCGCCTTCGCGGAGGGAGCCGTAAACGAACAGACCGTCAGCCTGCATGGGCCTACTTCATCGTCCGCATCTTCCGCAGCCAGGCCATGAAGGCGGGGGTGGCGGAGAGGTCGGGGCCCAGGATGCGGACGACGGCGGCGCTGGCGGGGTCCGATGGCTCAGGCAGGTCGGGCACCTCGGAATCCTCGGTCAGCTCGGCCAGGGCGGCCTCCCACTTGAAGAGGGCCACGTCCACGCCGCGGGTGGCCTTGCGGGCCCGGCGCAGGGATTGGAAGGCGGCGCCGGGCTGATCGGCCGTGTGCTGGAGGTAGGTCTGGAGCCAGTGCATGAGGGCGGGGGAGTCGGTGCCCATGCGGGCGGTCCAGGTGTCCAGGATGCCCAGGTCCTCCACCTGCAGGGCGGCGTGCACGAAGAGGGGGAAGATGCCGAAGGCGTCGGCGCCGGATTCCCGAAAAATCTCGTCGGCGAGAGCCACCACCTCGGCGGGGCGGTCCAGTTCGCCCAGGGTGTAGGCCCACTCCCGCAGGCAGCGGTGCAGGCGCAGGCAGCCGATGTCCTCCACGCCCTCCTCGGCGCTCAGGGCCGCCTGGCTCTCCTCATCCAGGGCCGCCCGCAGCTCGCCGGCCAGGGCCTCCAGGCGCTCGGCCCGGGCCTCGGGCTCCAGCTTCAGCACGGCCTCCAGGATGCGCACCTCGGGGTGGTGGGGGGCCAGGGCGAAGGCCGACTCGAAGGGGGCCTGGGCGGCCTCCAGATCGTCCACGTCCAGGGCCTCCCAGGCCAGCAGGGCGTGGTCCTCCGCCATGGCCTCGGGGTCCTCCGCCAGGGTGACCAGCAGGCGCTCCAGGGTGGGGCCCTCGGCGTGGGCGAAGAGGGGCTCCAGGGCCTCCTCCGTGGGGTGGGTGTCCATGAAGCGGGCCATGAGGCGCGACCAGCGGCTGGCGTCCAGGGGATCGGAGGGGATGTAGGCGGCAAGCTCGTGGGACATGCTTCCAGGCTCCCACGAATGGGCCCGGGGGGCGAGGCTCAGGGCTTCGGTCAGGGCTTCGGTTCAGCTTCCGGCGGCTCCGCCAGGAAGGTCTGGATGACCTTCTGTTCCGCGGGGTCCTTGAGGCGGGTGAAGAGCTTTTCGCCCAGGGCCCGCACGGGGGCGGGCCGGTCGAAGGGGAGCTTGGCGTACATCGTTCCGCCTTCGAAGTGGCAGGGCATGCACTTGGATTGGAGGAGGGGGCGCACGTGGGTGGGGAAGGTAGAGGTGGATCCGCCTTGGGGGAAGGTCAGTGCGAAGCCGAGGCCCAGGGGAAGGATCCAAAGGGGTTTCAGCACGGGCCCTCCACGGGGTCAGGGTAGGCGGGGGCGGCTCCGGGGCGAGGGTGCCGGGGCGGGCCGCAGGGTGGACGCCGCCGCACTTCCCGGTACCCTGGCCCTCACCCCCCGAAAGGTCCCCATGCCCGTGCCCCTGATCCCCGTCCTCCTCGGCCTGCTGGCCGCGCCCCAGGCCCCCGCCCCAACGCCTGCCGTGAAGGGGGCGGCGGTGTTCCAGGAGATGAGCGGCCTCGTGGGGAGCTGGGAGGGCACCTTCGCCAACGGCCGCCGGCACACGGTGACCTACCGGCTCACGGCGGGGGGCACGGTGCTCGTGGAGACCTGGGCCCTGGCCCCGGGCCGGGAGTCCATGACCCTCTACCACCTGGATGGGGAGGCCCTGGTGGCCACCCACTACTGCCCCCAGGGCAACCAGCCCCGCCTGCAGGGGGTGGTGGATGGGCACCTCACGCGGCGGTCCTTTGCGTTCCGGGATGGGACGAACCTGCGGGTTCCGGGAGGTTCCCACCAGCACGCCTTCTGGGTGGAACGGCAGGGTCCGGACAAGTACCTGCGCAGCGAAACCTACGTGGCCAACGGCAGCACGGCGGCGGAGGCCGCGGCGGAAAAGCCTGAGGCGCCGGTGGTGTACCGGCGGGTGGCCAACCCCTGAGGACGGGGACAGAGAAAAAAGGGTTAACAGGGATGAAGGGGATAATGGGGATGGGCCGCCGACCCATGGGCGGTCATCCCCCTGCGGGGCGGCGCCGGGCGGACCTTCGGGGGCCTTCCCGGCGCCGCCCCGCAGGGCTGGTTCAGCAAGCTGAACCAGGGGCCGAAGGCCCGGATGACCTTGTCGGGAGGAGGTGGTCCTATGGAAATTCGAGAAGGCCAGAGATCGAGCATCCCCTTCATCCCCTTCATCCCTGTTAAATCGCTTTTGCTTTTCAAGGCAGCCCAAACCTCGAATCTTGGTGATCTTAGCCCTATCCATGTCAGGCCCCCGTAGGGTTCAATGGTCCCAACCCCTGGAGCGACATGGCCTGGCAGCACCGCATCAAGGAAGCTCTGGCCTCGCCGAAGGCCATCACGCTGGGCGTCATGGCGGGCCTGTTGGCGGGGGTGCTTGGTTACACCACCCAGCCCCTGCTGGGACACTCCAAACGGGCCGAGGGCCCCGGTGGGGATCCCGCGCGGCTGGAGGCCCACGTGCGCGCCCTGGTGGCCTGCGGGCCCCGGGAGCTGATCCACCCGGAGGCCCTGAAGGCCGCCGCCACCTACATCGAGGGCCACCTCAAAGCCGCGGGGGGCCGCGTGCAGCGGCAGGTCTATGCGGTGCGGGGCCGGTCCGTGGCGAACCTGGTGGCCCGCTTCGGGCCCGAGCCCACCCTGGGCGGTCCCGGCCTGCTGGTCATCGGCGCCCACTACGACACGTGCATGGGCCTGCCCGGCGCCGATGACAACACCAGCGGCGTGGCCGTGCTCCTGGAGGTGGCCCGCCTCCTGGGCGAGCATGCGCCCAGCACCCCCGTGGAACTGGTGGCCTGGACGCTGGAAGAGCCGCCCCACTTCCGCACCGAGGAGATGGGCAGCCGCGTCCACGCCAAGGCCCTCAAGGCGTCTGGCCTATCCGTGCGCCTCGTCCTCTCCCTGGAGATGCTCGGCACCTTCGACGACACCCCCGGCAGCCAGCACTACCCCCTCCTGGGCCTGGATTGGATCTATCCGGACAAAGGCAACTTCCTCGCCCTCGTGGGCGGCTGGGGCGACGGCTGGAAGGTACGCCAGATCAAGGCGGCCCTGAGCGGGGGCGAGATCCCCATCAGGTCCATCAACGCCCCCAGCGGCATCGTGGGTATCGACTTCTCGGACCACGCCTCCTACTGGAAGGAGGGCCTGCCCGCCCTGATGCTCACGGATACGGCGTTCTTTCGGAATCCGAGGTATCACACGGAGCGGGATGTGCCGGAGCAATTAGATTTTCCGAGAATGGAAGGGGGAGTTCGAGTTGTGCTAAGTTTAATAAAGATATCATTATAAAATTATTATCACTCAGTATCTAGTTAGGTCAAGCATTCGATTCGGAGTATCGATTACAATTTAAACAAAAAATATGGAGGCTAAATGTTAGAATTGCAAAAATTAGGTGTTTCGCCTGAAGATTCTTTACAGCTACTTCGTGCGCTCGATGATGGGGCAGTAAATTTGCTAACGGGTGCAGGAGCAAGTTACGGTGTACTTGGAGGCGATGGGCAGGAGTTGAAAGGCGGTCAGGACCTTTCTAGGGAGCTAAATTCGAATTTTAATCTTGAAAATGTTGAACCTGATTCTTCAAATCTGCAACTTGTATACGGAGATATTGCAGCGGTCTCTGAATTAAGAAAAACCCTAGCCCAGTTTTTACGCAATCGATTTTCCAGGTGCGGCGTTACATGGCAAGGACTATTTTTTGACTTCCCTTGGAAGCGAATTTGGACCCTTAATATTGACGATGTCCTTCAGGTTGCTGCAGCAAGGAAAACAAATATTCGTCTTAAATCATTCACTTGGAATCAGGAATTTGCTGTACGTTCTTTGTCCCAGGCGGAACTCCAGATTATTTACTTACATGGGCGCGCCTCACTAATTAATGTCGACTTGGATAATATTATATTTTCCATTAAAGATTATGCTTCACGACATGAAAATTCTCCGGGTTGGCATTCAGAATTTCGTTCCGAATTCACAAAGAAACCATTTATCATTTGCGGCGCAAAATTGCGGGACGAATTCGATTTGGCGACAGTTCTCGAGTTCGGTAACAAATCTAGAGAGCGTGGAGGTTGTCCATCTTTCATTGTTCTACGGGGGTTTGCTCCAGGCGAGGGAAGTCGATTTCTGCGACAAGGCCTGGTACCAATTGCTTCCACAGGTGAAAATTTTTTCCAGGCGCTCAAAGCTGATCTAGAATCCTTTCGGAATCTCCAGGGAGTTACCAGTGCTCTGCTGCGCGAAGCGGCTATTTCTGTTCGTGCTTGCTTTAAGCCATTGTCGTCAGTTTCACCTAGACCTCGCCGAGTTCTGGATTTTTACTCGTCTACAGAAACCCAGTGGCACCATATTCTCGAAAACTTAGACGCACAACTTGATCAAGTTAGTCACTCTTCAAATTGGCTTCTAGAAGAACAAATCGATCCTAGAGTCGTGCTGATTAGCGGCGGCCACGTGTGTGGGAAAACAGCCTCAGCACTGAGAATTGCCGCTTCACTAGAAGCGAAGGGGTACGAGGCCTGGTACTTCCGCAATGAGGAGCGTTTTGACGAACATGCGGTTTGCGAGTATCTCTCTTCAAGGCCAAAAACAATATTCGTGTTAGACGATTGCGCAGATTTCTCAAGCTCAATGTCAGCGTTAGTAGCTCAAGTTATAAAGCGAGGGTTGCCGCTTCGGGTCGTTGCGACAACCGAGGCTTGGCGACAGAGGGGTGTTCAAGCTGACCTTTTAAATGCGAATGTGCGCATTGTTGAACTCGAACCTGTACCAAGGTCACATTTTGGAAGTATCTTTCAATTGAGAAATCAAAAGGGACGCTTGGGTCGATGCACCGAGATGAAATTGAAGGACGCGTGGGATGAATTTCGAGCCAAATTTAATCAACGTTCACTCGAGTGGCTAGAGAGTCTAGAAGGTGCACTCAACTATAGGCAAATCATCACTGAGCTGTTGCAGTCGGTCACTACTAGCACTGTTGAACGAAGGCTCATTTTGACAGCTGCGGCCACGCATCGATTTGGATATTCCTTGCCATTTTACTTGGCGAGTTCGCTGAGCGGTACGCAGGATCTTGAGGGTCTCCTTAACCCACCAAGCAAGTATTCGGATTTGGCATATTTAGATGATAAAGGCCTCAGGCTGAGAAGCCGGTCAATTGCAATTGACGTATGGAAACTCGCAAGCGGAAAGGAGCGTTACGATATTTCTTTATATCTAGCGAAGCAACTTTCACCATTAGTTGTTCCACAATCAATTTCTCGTCGAACATACCCATATCGAATTTTACGCCAATTAATGGATTGTGAAACTGTTGAAAAGGATCTTCGAGAGTTCGCAGATCAATGGTACGCAGATTTATTACCACTAATGGGCTGGAACTCACGCTACTGGGAACAGCGTGCGCTTCTAGCGGCGAATGCTAAGCAAGATGAGGCGGCATATTCTTATGCGAAGCAAGCAGTCGCCATTCATCCAGGACACCCGTACTCCCATACGACTCTTGGCAAGATTTGCATGCAGATAAGTATTCGGCGAGCAGATAATATTGGCCTAGAAAGGTTATTGGAGGGTGTAGAGGAATTGAAGGTTTCTCGGGAGCTTGCCAAAGAACGCAATAATCTGTCGGAGCATCCCTATGTAACGTTCTTTTCTTACGCACTCGCAGCCTACAGGCTTTATCCATCCCAGGTTTCATGGATCTCTCGCATGTGGGAAGAATGGCTACAAGCAGCGAATAGCTCTAGGCTCTTCGGTTTTGATGCAGAGGGACAAAGTCAGCTAGACAAGTACAGGCATCAATGGAGAAACCTCACCGTATTAACGGAATAATTGCCGCTTAGGCAATCCCAACGAGCATTCACCGAGTTGCCTAACCTGTCACTCATGCGAACCCGACTGCGCCTGCTCGCTTGACTTCATTATATTTGCGATCCAACCCGTTCGGTGCGGTAATCCCAGACTCAAATTGCGCTCTTCACAGAGGAACCCCCATAATCTGCCGTACTCTATGAATACTCCCGTGTGGGACACCCCAGAAAGGAACCCCCATGGCCCGTGTGAATTACGCCTTCGCCAAGAAGCAGCGCGAACAGGCGAAGAAGGCTGAAAAGGCGGCGAAGAAGCAGCGCAAGGCGATTTTGGCAGCCGCAGGGGAGTCGGAGCCCGACGAGACTCCCGAGGGCACGGAGGAAGGGACTGAAGAGGGCACCGAGGGCGAAGGCGCCCCTGAGGCTCCCGACCCGGCTTAGGCCTTCCTACCCAGCCCAACGAACGGGGCCCCCGAACCATTCGGACGGGGGCCCCGATGTTTCTTGTCCCTTACTCGGGGATGGGGAACTTGCCGCTGAGGTCGAAGACTTCCTTTTGGATGGCCTTGAGGGCGGCCTCGTCGTCCTTAGACTTCAGCACCCGGTCGATCCAGCCGGCGATGAGGGTCATCTCGGCTTCCTTCAGGCCCCGGGTGGTCAGCGCCGGGGTGCCCAGGCGGATGCCGCTGGGCTTGAGGGGGGGGTTGGGGTCGAAGGGGATGCCGTTCTTGTTGGTGGTGATGCCGGCCTTGTCGAGGGCCTTCTCGGCTTCGCTGCCGAGGATGCCCTGGGCGAACACGTCCACGAGCATGAGGTGGTTGTCGGTGCCGCCGCTGACGATGCGCCAGCCCTTGGCTTGCAGGGCGCCAGCCAGGGCCTGGGCGTTGGCGATCACCTGGCCGCTGTAGGCCTTGAACTCAGGGCGCAGGGCCTCGCCGAAGGCCACGGCCTTGGCGGCGATGACGTGCATGAGGGGGCCGCCCTGCACGCCGGGGAACATGGCGCGATCCAGATCCTTGGCGTACTTCTCCTTGCAGAGGATCAGGCCGCCCCGGGGGCCGCGCAGGGTCTTGTGGGTGGTGGTGGTGGTGAAGTCGGCGTAGGGCACGGGGCTATCGTGGTGGCCCGTGGCCACGAGGCCGGCGAAGTGGGCCATGTCCACCATGAGCAGGGCGCCCGCCTCATCCGCGATCTCGCGGAAGGCCTTGAAATCCCAGGCCCGGGGGTAGGCGGAGGCGCCCGCCACGATCATCTTGGGCTTGTGGGTGCGGGCGAGGCTGCGCACCTCGTCCATATCGATGCGCTCGTCGCCCTTGCGAACATGGTAACCATTGAAATGATAGAGGATGCCGCTCGTGTTGAGGGGGTGTCCGTGGGTCAGGTGGCCGCCGTGGGCCAGGTCCAGGCCCAGCACGCTATCGCCGGGCTTCAGCATGGCGATGTACACGGCCATGTTGGCTTGCGCGCCGCTGTGGGGCTGCACGTTGGCGTGCTCGGCCCCGAAGAGCTGCTTGGCGCGATCCCGGGCGAGGTTCTCCACCACGTCCACGTGCTCGCAGCCACCGTAGTAGCGGCGGCCGGGGTAGCCCTCCGCGTACTTGTTCGTGAAGTGGGAGCCCATGGCCTGCATCACGGCCGTGGAGGCGTAGTTCTCCGAGGCGATGAGTTCCAGGTGGTGGCGCTGGCGCCCCATCTCGGCCTGGAGGGCGTCAAAGATCGCGGCATCGGCGGCTTTCAGCGCTTCGTACATGGGGGGGCTCCTGCGGGGGATTTTCGCATAAGAGGGAAAGGGCTGAACGCGGAGTTCGCGGAGGGACGCGGAGGCCGCGGAGGAAAAGACGAGAAAGGCCTCAAAAAGGTATGGCAGGGAACGCCACGGTTGGGTCATGGCGCTATGCCTAACGGGGCTTTGGGGCAATTCTCCGCGATCTCCGCGTCCCTCCGCGAACTCCGCGTTCAGCCTTTCGCCCAACCTGAGACAATGGAGCCATGCGCATGGATTTCCTTCCCCCCCACGACAGCCCGGAGCTGGAGCGCTTCGAGCATCCCCTGGCCACCCGTTACGCCTCCAAGGGCATGGTGCGCCTCCTTTCGCCCCTCTACCGCCAGCGCGTGTGGCGCCGCCTCTGGATCGCCCTCGCGGAAAGCGAGATGGAGCTGGGCCTGCCCATCACCCCGGCCCAGGTGGCGGAGATGAAGGCCACGCAGGATGACGTGGATCTGGAGGACATCGCCCTGCACGAGGCGGCCCTGCGCCACGACGTGATGGCCGCCATCCACGCCTGGGGCGATCAGGCCCCCACGGCCCGCCCCATCGTGCACCTGGGCGCCACCAGCTGCTTCGTCACCGACAACGGCGACCTGCTCATCTGCCACGAGGCCCTGCGCCTCCTGCGCAGCCGCCTGCAGGACGTCATCGAGGCCCTCGCGAAGTTCGCGGACACGTGGAAGGATCAGCCCACGCTGGGCTTCACCCACTTCCAGTCCGCCCAGCCCACCACCGTGGGCAAGCGCGCCAGCCTCTGGCTGCAGGACCTCCTCCTGGATCTGGAGGACCTGGACCACCTCATCCACACCACCCCCGTGCGCGGCGTGAAGGGCACCACGGGCACCCAGGCCTCCTTCCTCGAGCTCTTCAATGGCGACGGCGCCAAGGTGGAAGCCCTCGAAGCCAAGTTCTGCGACAAGGTGGGCGTCGCCGCCATCCCCGTGAGCGGCCAGACGGCCACGCGCAAGCTGGAGGATCGCATCGGCCAGGTGCTCTGCGGCATCGCGGCCTCCGCCTCCAAGTTCGCCTGCGATCTGCGCCTCCTGCAGCACCTCAAGGAAGTGGAGGAGCCCTTCGAAAAGAACCAGATCGGATCTTCCGCCATGCCCTACAAGCGCAACCCCATGCGCTCGGAGCGCATCAACAGCCTCGCCCGCTTCGTGCTGGGGCTCATGCCCTCCACCTACCAGACGAGCGCCAACCAGTGGATGGAGCGGACGCTGGATGACAGCGCCCACCGCCGCCTCTCCATGAGCCAGGGCCTGCTGGCGGTCGACGCCATCCTCGTGCTCTTCCGCAACGTGGCCAACGGGCTCGTGGTGTACCCCAAGATGATCGAGGCGCGCCTCGGCCAGGAGCTGCCCTTCATGGCCGCCGAAGTGCTGCTCATGGAGGCGGTGAAGCGGGGCGGCGACCGCCAGGATCTCCACGAGAAGTTCCGCGTGGCGGCCCTGGAAGCGGGGAAGGCCATCAAGCAGGAGGGCCTCGCCAATCCGCTGCTGAAGCTCCTCGCCGCCGATCCCGCTTGGAAGATGACGGAAGCGGAGCTCGCCGCCATGCTCGACGCAAGCCGTTTCACGGGCCGCGCCGGGGCGCAGACGGAGGCCTTCCTGAAGGGCCCCGTGGCCCATGCGCTGAGGGATCACAAGCCCGCGGATGAAGCGGCCGTGCGGGTTTAAGCGTGTTTTAAACAGGATGTACAGGATGAACATGATGTCCTGTGCGGGCCTTTCATCCTGTCCATCCTGTACATCCTGTTCCTAAGACTGAGGATTCCATGCTCAAGCTCGCCGTGATCGGTGCCCAGACCCTGCTGGGTCGTGAACTCGTCCAGGTGCTGGAGGCCGCCGAGGCTTCCGTGCTGCCCCTTTCCACGGGCCCCCTCACGGTGGAGCAGGAGGAGAGCGACATCGTCGTCTTCGCCCCCACGCCTGCGCTGCTGGTGGGCATGGACGTCGCCATCCTGGCGGACACGCCCGATGAGCACCTGCTGGAGCACTTCCCCGGCCGCGTCCTCGACCTCCGCGCCGAGGGCTGCGAAGGCGAGGCCATGCCCTTCGGCGCCTGGCCCGAGGGCGTGAAGCGCCTGAAACTGCGCCCCGCCCTGGAACAGGTGCTGGGCCTCGTGCCCAAGCTGCTCTCCGGTGTGGGCGGCCTCAGCGGTACCTGGCTCCGCTCCGTGGCCTACCGCGGCGACACGGGCCTGGATGCCCTGCACGCCCAAACCAAGCAGATCCTGAAGGGCGAGGATCCCGATACGGAAGTGCTGGGCTACCGCGCCGCCTTCGAGGTGATCCCCCAGGTCCCCCGCGGCGCCCTCACGGAAGTGCGCGTCCCCGCCTTCCACGGCGACCTCCTCATCCTCCAGGTGCGCGCCGCCGCCGGGGCCAAGCTCGCCCAGACCGACGCCCCCGAGGGCGTGGTGTGGGCGGGAGAGCCCCCCAGCTCCCGCGACGTGGCCACCTCTCCGGAACTCCTCGCCTACCTGACCCTGGGCGAGGACCAGACCATGGCCACGCTCATCTTGGGCTTCGATCCCATTCTTTGGGGCGCCATGCGGCCGACGTTGGCCGTGCTGGGGTTGAAGTAAGTCCTTGGTCCTTAGTCCTTGGTCCTTGGCTGGGTTCGACCCACCATTGATGGGACCCAGGCCATTGCATAGGGCCTAAGGACTAAGGACTAAGGACGAAGGACCAAGGACCCATACCCCCCATGTCCAAAAAACTCGACCAAGCCCAGGACCGCGGCGACTTCTTCAAGTCGCTGGGGACCCTCTTCGGCGGGTTGGTGGCGGAGCAGCTGGAGAACGTCGTCACGAAGGTGAGCCCGAAGATGCTGCGGCCGCCGGGGGCGCTGGATGAGTTCGCCTTCCTCACGGCCTGCACCCGCTGCGAGAAGTGCATCGAGGCCTGCCCCCAGCAGGCCCTCGTGAAGGCGGGACCCTCCGCGGGCCTGGGCCTCAACGCGCCCTTCCTGGAGCCCCGCAGCATGCCCTGCTTCCTCTGCACGGAGCTGCCCTGCATCACGGCCTGCGAGGATGGGGCCCTCGTGTGGCCCACGCTCAGGCTCAAGGACGGCACGGAGCTCTCCGGCCCCGCGGCCGTGCGCGTGGGGCTCGCCGAAGTGAATCCCGACCTCTGCCTCACCTACACCCGGGGCGAGCGCGAGGCGGAGGCCTGCCAGGTGTGCGTGGACCGCTGCCCCTACCCGGGCGTCGCCATCCGCATGGCGGACGCGGCCGAGGGCCCCGCCCATCCCGAGGTGCTGGAGGAGCGCTGCACGGGCTGCGGGCTTTGCGTGTTCGGCTGCCCCACGCCCCAGCCCGCCATCGTCGTCAAGGTCCGGGGGTGAGGCCCACCACCTGGCTCGTGCCCTTGGTCGTGGTGGCGGCGGGCGCGGCCGGGGTGGCCCACTGGGCCCGCCAGGCCAGGGCCGCCCAGCGGGCCCAGGCCTGGGGCTTCACCCGGAGCGTGGCCCAACGGCTCCAAACGGACGAGGCCGCCCGGCAGATGTACCTCCAGAATCCGGAACTCCAGGCGCGCACCCCTTCGGCGGAGGCCTTCCTGGTGGAGGTGCGGGCCCATCGGGCGGCCTTCTCGGCCCTCCCCGCCCGGGAGCCCGCCGACGGCTACCTCTGCCTGCCCCGCCTCACCGCCTTCACGGCGCAGCTCAAGGGGGCCGACGGCACTTGGCTGGAGCTGGAGGTGCAGGGCCCCAGCCTCCTGGATCAGGTCCGGGGCGAGGGGATCCATCGCCTCCACTTCGCCCCGGGGCGGGAGGCCCTCCACCAGCCCAGCCCCGAGGAGGCGAGCGCGTCCAGCGCGGCGCTTTGGGAGCGCTACCAGGCGGTGCTCGCGGAGCTGGAATCCCCCGGGGGGGCCAAGGCCCTCTGGGAACGGGAACCGGGACTCCATGGGAGCTATGCCCGCCCCGAGGAGTTGGAGGCCTGGGCGCGGGCCCACCGGGCGGCCTGGGCCGGGGTGCCCCGGGGCGGGTGGGCCCTGGCCCTGAAGGTGTCCATCCAGCGGGAGCGTGGCGCGGCGGGGGAGGCCTTCAACGTGGACTACCCATTGGAAGCCGGAAGGCTGCGGATGACCTGGCGGGGAGGGAAGCTCACCTTCCTGGGCTTCGTGCCGCCCGGGGCGAACTGACTCAGCCGGGCTCGGCGGCGGAAGGCGGGGCCTCGATGCGCAGGAAGGGCGCGGGATCCTGCACGACCTGGAGGCGCTGGAGGCGCCAGTGATCCTTGTGGCGGATCCAGTCGAAGACGAGGAAGATCCCGCCCTCGTCGAAGGTGGCGGTGATGAAGTGCCGCTCCCAGAGGTCCGTGACGAAGGGCTCGCGGAAGGGGCCCCATCCCCCCACGGAGCGGGAGCCCGGGATCAGCCCCTGGAGGCGATCCAGCAGCCGGGCCAGCTCGTCGGCGCTGAGGTAGCCCTCCCGGGCCCAGGATCGGAGGGCATCTTCCCAGCGCCCCACGTTGAGGGCCCGAAGTCCTTCCACGGTGCGCGTCTTGGCCTGCGGGACCGCCTGGGCGGCGAGGGGGAGGGTCAACAAGAGGACGGGCACGGCGCGCATGGGGATCTCCACCCAACCGTTGCGTCCATCACGGGCGGAGTTCCCCGGGGGACCTAGGTTGATAAGGCCATGATGCCCGCCCAGCCCGCCGCCCTGCTGCCCCCGAATGAGGCTCGGGAGCTGAGGCTGGTGGCGGATTACTACGCGGGGCGCATCGATCCCAAGGCCTTCCGGGCGCGGCACCCGGACTATCCCGCCCTCTCCGCGAATCCCCTCGTGCTGGAGCCCCAGCGCGGGTCCTGGGTCTACGTGGAGAAGTTCGGCGCCGTCGTGTACTGGAACTGCCCGGAGCCGCTCATGGCGGCCCTGGATCGGGATCTGCGGGAGCTGGAGGGCGTGGGCGAGCGGGTGGAGCGCACCCGGGACGAGCTGAAGGTCACCGTGGGGGCCGAGGCGGATCGCGTGGGCTTCAACGACGTTTCGCTGCGGGAGCTGCGCCTGGACACCCTCAAGATCGTGAGCCTCGCCCTGGCCCAGAGCGTGGCGCTGGAGCACTTCGAGCTGGCCGTGCAGGAGGCCCTGCGCAAGTTCCACCCCGTGGTGGCAAGCCTGCGGGAGGAGGGCCGCCTCACGGTGTCCCGCCGCACGGCCCTGCGCATCGTGGGCTTCGCCATGGACGTGCGCGCCGAGGTGCTGGACAACCTGACCCTCTTCGACGATCCGCCGGAGACCTGGGAAAGCGAGGCCCTCGCCCACCTGGACAGCGCCCTCTTCAAGCACTTCGATCTGGAGGAGCGCACGGGCGCCATCCAACAGAAGCTCGCCTACCTGGCCGACGCCGGCGCCCGCCTCATGGACCTGCTCGCCACGCGCCGCGCCCACCTGCTGGAGTGGATCATCATCCTGCTCATCGCCTTCGAGATCGTCATGGCATTGGTCCGCCACCGCTGACAAGGACATGGAAGGAATCGGCAGGCGGCCCTGGTTGGCGCCCAAACGCAGACCAAACTTGGCTGCGGAGGCCCCATGGCGAAGGTTGAGGCTCTTCCCGCCGAGTCCTGGGCGGGGGTGGGGGATCGCTTTTTCGGTTGGTCCCTGGACATGTTGGCCGTCTCCGATTTCGAGGGGCGCTTCCTCCACGTGAACCCCGCCTGGGAGCGGGTGCTGGGATGGACGCCCGAGGAACTCACCTCGCGCCCCTTCCTGGATTTCGTCCATCCGGAGGACCGGGCGGCCACCGTGGAGCAGGCCCGGCGCCTCATGGACGGGGAGGATTGCCTCTGCTTCGTGAACCGCTACCAGGCGAAGGATGGGAGCTACCGGTGGGTGCAGTGGACCTCCCGGCCCGTCCCCGAGGAGGCACGGATGTACGGCATCGCCCGGGATATCACCGCCCTCAAGGAGGCGGAGCTGGCCCTCCAGGAGAGCGAGGAGCGCCTCCGCCTCGCGCTGCGGGCGGCCCGCATGGGAATCTGGGAATGGGATTCCGCCCGGGGGACCGTGAAAATCACCCAAGGGGTCACCCGCCTCATGGAGCTGGAATCCAGACACCTCGAGTGGTCCCTGGAACCCTTCCTGCGGGGGGTGGATCCTTCGGATCTGAAGCGGGGGCAGGCCCTCGTGCGCAGCCTGGGCGGGGAGTTCGATTGGACTTTCCGCGTCCAAGGCCGGACGGGGGCCTGGAAGCGCCTCCGGACCCAAGGGCGGGCCGTGACCGATCTCCACGGGGACCCCGTGAAGGTCCTGGGGACGCTGCACTGCCTGGAGGAGTCGGAACCCCAAGGGGACCTGGGGAAACCGTCCATCGCCCCCCCGAACAGCTCACCGTGACAAGGCCCCGGGCGAAGCGTTGAATTTCCCGGCCGGGTGACCGGGCGATGAGGGAGGAGCGCCTTTGTCCCGAGGAGGTAAAAAAGGCCCTGCCGCCCTTGCGGAAGGGGGGGAGGGCCCCACCTTCCCCGTGGGGCGGATGCCGCCCCTCGTCCTGGAGGCGACCATGAGCCAACCCAAGACCCCCACCCCCCAACCTCCCCCCAAACTCGCGCCATCCACCGCGATCCTCGTGGTCCTCTTCGGGCTCATCACCCTCTCGGGCGTGATGGTGGCCCTGTGGGTGGAGAACATCCCGCTCAGGCCCGGGGCCCAGGAGACCACCCAGGCCGAACTGAACCCGACCCCACCGGCCGAACCTCCAGCGCCCAAGGCCGGGGAGGAGCCTCCCCAAGCTGCGGTGGGGGATCCGAAGGCCCAGTCCGAAACGCCTTTGAACAAGAACTGGGCGGAGATGCCCCTGAAACCGGCCCCCAAGGCCGTGCTCAAGGCCGTTCCGGCCCCGGCGAGCCAGGCCCCGGTCCCCGTGAAGACCGTGACGCCTCCCTACCCACCCCTGGCCAAGGCGGCCAAGGTCCAGGGGGCGGTCACCGTGGTCATCAAGGTGGATGCCAAGGGTGTGCCCGTGAAGGCCACGGTCCTGGAAGGCCCCACCCTGTTGAGGGCCTCCGCCCTGGAGGCGGCGAAGGACTGGCGCTTCCGGCCGGCGCGCCATGGCTCGGAGCCCGTGGCTTCGGAATTCGTCGCCACCTTCCAGTTCCGGATCTGATTGGCTAGGCCTAGACGGCGGAGGGCATCAGGCGATGCTGATGCCTCCATCGATCAGCCACCGCCCTGCGGTGGCTTCCCGCTCACCGAGGCTCGCGGAGATGGAGCCTCCCATCTCCGCCACCTCGTGGGCGTTGAAGGAGCTGCGCACGAGGGGCCCGGCGTAGACCGTGTGGAAGCCGAGGGCCTTGGCCTTCCGGCCGAGGTCGGCGAAGGCCTCGGGGGTCACGTACTCCTTCACGGGGAGCTGGAAGCGGGTGGGGCGCAGGTACTGGCCCAGGGTGAGGATGTCCACGCCCACGGCGGCCAGCTGCTCGAAGACCTCCATCAGCTCGGATTCCGTTTCACCGAGGCCGAGCATGAGGCCGCTCTTCGTCTTGAAGTCGCTGCCGTAGAGGCCCTCGCCCAGGCGCTTGGCTTCCTTCAGCACGCTGAGGGTGCGGGGGAATCGGCCCGCGGGCCGCACCGTCGCGTAGAGGCTGGGCACGGTCTCCGTGTTGTGGTTGAACACGGCGGGGCCCGCGGCCACCACCTGGGCCACGGCCTCCAGATCGCCCATGAAGTCGGGGGTGAGCACTTCCACGCCCGTGCCGGGATTGAGCCGCTTGATGGCGCGGATGGTGGCGGCGAAGTGGGCCGCGCCGCCATCCGGAAGGTCGTCCCGGTTCACGCTCGTGAGCACGGCGTAGCGGAGTTTTAGCTGGGCCACGCGCTCGGCCGTCTCCTGGGGCTCGTGGGGATTCAGCTGGTTGGGCTTGCCGCTCTGGATGCTGCAGAAGCCGCAGGCCCGAGTGCAGGTGTCGCCCATGAGGAGGAAGGTGGCGGTGCCATGGGTGAAGCAGTGGGTGCGGTTGGGGCAGCGGGCCTCCTCGCACACGGTGTGGAGGTCGCTATCCCGCAGGCCGGCCTTCATCTCGTGGAGGTCGGAGAGGCGCACGCGCTCCTTCCGGATCCACTCCGGCAGGCGGGGGTGGCCATCCAGCACTTCGCGGCCGACGCGCTTGGAATATCGGGGCATGGCATCTCCAGCCCTCCATTGTCCCAGGGAGGGCCCAGGATCAGAAGCCGTAGCGCAGCTTGGCGAGGAACTCCCGGCCGGTGCCGGGCAGGGGGCCATGGCCGCCATCGTAGGGCTGAACGAAGGGGACCCGGCGGTCCAGGGCGTCCTGGAGGCCCAGGCTGGCGGTGAACCCCCGGGCGGTGAAGGCGAGGTTCAGGCCCACCAGGAGATCCGGGGAGAGGCGGGTGAGGCGGTTGGCCCCGGCGCCCGCGTCCCAGGCATAGGCGTAGCGGTCCCCGAGCCCCACGAGGGTTCCCCCCAGGGTCCAGACGCTGCCCAGGTGCAGGCCCCCCGCCAGGGTGGCCTTGCGGGGCGTGAACCCGAGGAAGTGGGAATCATGGCCGGGCGCGGACCAGAGGGCCACCTCGTTACGGGCCTGGTGGTAGCTGTAGGCGGCGTTGAGGAAGCCCCAGGTGCGCCTCAGCTTCCACTCCAGCTCGAAGCCCCGGGTGCCCGTTTCCGATTGGTTCAGGTACCCGCTGACGGGGCCCTGCACCGTATAGACGAGGGGCTTGCGGATTTTGGTGTCGAAGAGGTTCAGGGTGAGGAGGCTGGCCCCCAGCTGGACGCCGGCCTCCACTTCGGCGGTGCGGGTCTTCTCGGGCTCGATGGGTCGCGAGGGGTCCAGGGTCTGATTGATGTTCAGGATGGCGGGGCTGCGGAAGGCGTGGGCGTAGAGCAGCTTCAGGTGCCAAGGGCCTGAGGCCTTGGTGAGGGCGATTCGGGGCACGAAGGCGGAACCCGCGGCGCTGTGGTGCTCCCAGCGGGCCCCCAGGGTGAGGTTCACGGGGCCCTGGACCTGGAACTGCCCGTAGAGGGCCTTGCTCGTGTAGGACACGGAGCTGGCATTGCCGGGGAAGTAGCTGGGGGTGGGGGGCAGTGCGTTGGAGGCGTCCCTCTGGACTTCGGCGCCGGCGGCGAGGCTCATCTCCGGCGAGAGATCCCAGGCCAGCCCCAGGCCGCCCCGGAGGCGGGTGGCCTGGTAGTGGTGGGCCCCGGCATCCACGTCGTCCACCCACCAGGGTTTCTGGTAGGTCCAAGCCAGGAAGGGCGTCAGCACCAGATCCCGGCGGACCTTCCAGGTGTAGCGCAGATCGAGGTTGGTGCCATCGAAGCGGACTCCCGTGGGGCCCGCCGTGGCGAGGCGGAGGTTGTCCCGCTGCTCCAGCCAGTACCGATCCAGGATGAGCCGCCCGGAGAACCCGCCCACGCTCACGCCGAGGTTGGCGAAGAGGGGGCGCATGGCGCTCTGGTCCTGGAGGGTGTAGGTCGTGCCGATGGGATCCGTATAGGTGCCGTCGCTGCGCGTGCCCGTGCCAGCGAAGGCGCCGATGGTCACCTTCACGTCGGGCCCGCCCCAGGCCCCCACGCCCTCGAAGGTGCTGCGGTAGGTCGCGTCCTTCCCCCGGCCTAAGGTGACCCCGGCGCCCCCACCCTCGAGATCATCGGCGCCCAGGGTGGTGATCTGGATGACGGCCACTTCCGCGCAACCGCCATAGATGCTGGATCCCGGCCCCCGGATGATCTCGACCCGGCGGATCTGATCCACGGGGAAGTGGTTTCCGAGGGGGATGGTGCCATAGAGGGTCTCGTTCATCTCCACGCCATCCCAAAGCACGAGGATCTTGCCCTCGTAGCCCCAGAGCCCGCGCATGGCGGGGCCCGTGACGCCCTGCACGTCGTAGCCGATTTCGAAACCCGGCACGAGGCGCAGGATATCGATGAGGTCCCGGGCGCCGGTGGCCTGGATCTCCTCCCGGGTGATCAGGGTGACCACGCCGGGGCTCTCCCGGGCCGTCTCGGATTTGCGGCTGACCACCGTGACCCGGGTCTGCAGGAGATCCTGGAGGCTCGGCAACGCGCCGTCCTGCTCCTGGGCCTGAAGGGGCGCCAGGAGCAGGGCGAAAAGCAGGGCCTCCGACGGGCGCCTAGAACCCATACCGGAGCTTGAAGGTCAGCTCCCGGCCGGTGCCGGGCAGGGGGCCATGGCCGCCCGTGTAGGGCTGCACGAAGGGCCGGCGCCGGTCGCCGAGGTCGAAGACCCCCAGATCGGCCCTCAGGGCACCCTTCGTCCAGGCGAGGTTCACGTTCACGAGGGTGTCCGCGGAGAGCTTCTGGAGGCTGTAGGCGCCCGTCCCCGGCTCGACGGTCATGCCGTAGCGATCGCTGAACCAGAGGAGGCTGGGGCCCAGGGTGAAGCCGCCCGGCAGCTTGAGGCCCGCCGAGAGGGCGAGCTTGCTGCTGGACATCCCGAGCAGTTCGCTATCGTGGCCGGGCACTTCCCAATCGGGCACCTGCACATCCACGGCCTTGAACCAGGTGGCGTTGGCGTTCAGGAAGCCCCAGGCCTTGCGGAGCTTCCATTCGAGTTCGAGGCCGCGGGTACCGACTTTCTCCCGATTGAAATAGCCGGAATCCGGGCCGACGAGGGTGTAGACGAGGGGCTTCTTGATTTCCGTGTCGAAGAGGTTGGCGGTGAAGAGGCTGGAGCCCGCCTGCACGCCCGCTTCCACTTCGAAGGTGCGCGTCTTCTCCGGTTCGATGGGCGCCGAGCCGGGGATGGGCTGGTTGATGTTCATGATGGAGGGCGTCCGGAAGGCATTGGCGTAAAGCGCCTTGAAGTGCCACTTCCCGAAGACCTTCGTGAGGGCGAAGCGGGGCACGAAGGAGGATCCGACCTCGCTGTGGTTCTCGTAGCGGGCGCCCACGGTGATGTTGACGGGGCCCTGGTAGGCCAGCTGGGCGTAGGCGGCGGTGCTGGTGTACTTCGCGGTGGTGGCGCCGGCGGGGAAGGTGCTGGAGTCCGGGATCGATTCGCTCTTGTCGGTTTGCGTCTCCAGGCCCGCGGCGAGGTTGAAGGCGGCGTTGATGTCCCAGCCCAGCCCCACACCGGCCCGCATGCGGGTGGTGGCGAATTTGAAGATGCCCGCATCGACGTCATCCACCCACCAGGGTTTCTGATCCCGCCACAGCACGAAGGGGGTGAGGGTCAGGTCCTTGGAGAGGGTCCAGACGTACTTGGCCTCGACGTTCGTGCTCCCGAAGCGGATCCCGGTGGCGGCGGGCGTGGCGTCCCCCAGGTTGTCCCGCTGGTCCATGGCGTACTGATCCACGATGGCCCTCAGGCTGAAGCCGCCGGCGCTGAGGCCGAGGTTGACGAAGAGGGGACGGACCTTGGAGTTGTCCTTCAGGTTGTAGGTGAGTCCCGTGGGATCGGTGTAGTCGCCATCGGAGCGCTTGCCATCCCCCGCGAAGGCGCCGAAGGAGAGCTTCAGGGCATCCCCGGCCACGCCGCCCACGAGGTGGCCGCCCTGCCGGTAGGTGGCGTCCTTGCCCTTGCCGTAGAGGAGGCCCCCGCCCACGTTCCCCGGGATGTCCTCGGGGCCGAGGCTGGTGATCTGGATGACGGCCACCTCGGCGTAGCCGCCATAGGTGGCGGAGCCGGGGCCGCGGATGATCTCCACGCGTTTGATCTGATCCACGGGGAAGTGGTTCCCCAGCTGGGTCGTTCCATAGAGGGTCTCGTTCATCTCCACGCCATCCCAGAGCAGGAGGATCTTGCCCTCGTAGCCCCAGAGGCCGCGCAGGCTCGGGCCGGTGACGCCCTGCACGTCGTAGTTCACGTCGAAGCCGGGCACCATGCGCAGCACGTCGATGAGGTCGCGGGCGCCGCTGGCCTGGATCTCATCCCGCGTGATGAGGGAGACCACGCCGGGGCTCTCGCGGGTGGTGAGGGCCTTCTTGCTGGCCACGGTGATGGGCGTGTTCAAGAGGGCGAGCAGTTCATCCTCTTCCTTGCTGGGGGCCTGCTGGGCGACCAGCGTCAGTGAGAGGACAGGAAGGAGCAGCGCGAAGCGAGTCACATGGCCTCCTCGGGTCTTTGCCTGCTCTTCGGTCGTCGGCCCTGAACCCTGATTTTTCGGTCAAAATGGAATATGCCCTTCACGCTTCACCGCCACCTGCTCTCGGAGCAGCGGGCCTTCCTTGGCCGGGATCGCCGTGCCTGGGGGGACCACCTGCTGCGGGCCAGGGCATGGCTTGGAGAGGGGTTGGCCTCGGCTCCAAAGGACAGGCCCTGCCTGATCCTGGGCGCGGGGTGGGGGCTGGAGGTCCCCTGGTCGCTGGCGCCCCCGGAGACCTGGGGTTGGGATGCCGATCCCCTCAGCCGCGTGGGCACCCTGCTGCGCCACCGGCGCTGGGCTCCTTGGGTGTATGAGGATTTCACGGGCCGCCTCCGGGAGCTTTCGCGCGCGGCTCGGCGCTGCGCCCGGGATGAGCGGGTGGGTCGGCGCCGCGACCCGGTGCTCGCGGCCCGCCGTTTGGCGGGGATCCTCCCCTCCTTCTCGCCCACGGGAGAGCCGCTGCGGGCCTGGGTGGAAGCTCACCGCCCGGGGGCCATCGTGGTGGCCAACGTGCTGGGGCAGCTCGGTCCTGTGGCGCAGGCCCTCATCCAGCGGGCCTTCCGCCCCATCAATCCCTTCGAGTTGCCGGATGAGGCCTCGGAGGTGCTGGCGGAGGCCCTGGATCTATGGACCGCCGCGGCGGTGCGCGCCGTGTTGAAGGTGCTTTCGGAAAGCGGGGCGGAAGTCTGCCTGCTCCATGATCGGGGCGTGGCCTGGGGCGACGCCGCCCCGCGGCCCCTGGGCCCCTGGCGGGATCCCTGGGTGGCGCAGCTGCCGCTGGGGCACTGGGAGGTCAGCGATGCCCTGGGGGACGTGGAAGTGGGGGCCTGCTTCGCGGACAGCCATGAGGTGCGGGCCCGGGAGCGCTGGTGGTGGCCCGTGGGCCCCGGTCAGCTGCATCTGGTGGAGGCCTGGCGGCTGGGGGCGTTTCCAAGCCACCCCGGGGAGCCGCGTTGAGGCCCGATCAGGCCGATCTGAATCCCGCCAGGGCCCCCTTGGCGTAGAGATCCCGGCCGAGGCGGAGGGCCTCACCCCGATCCACGCCCAGGGCTTCCGCGGCGGGTCCGAGGGGATCTCCGGCCATCCAGCGGGCCAGGAGGGCCGAGGCCGTGGGGCTCAGCTCCAGGCTGCGGAAGGAGCCTTCCCGATCCCGCCAGGCGAGCAGGTGGGAGGGGCCATCGGGGGGGATGGGATCCTCCACCCCGGCTTCCTGCACGTGGCAGGGGTAGGTGAGGTTGCGCAGGGTGACCTCGGCCACCAGGGTGGCATCGGGGGCGGGCTCGGGAGTCAACCCCTCGGCCGGGGGGCCGTCCGGGTGGCGGAGCAGCTCCAGTTCCAGATGCTCCCAATGGGCCAGGGGCAGGAGGTAGGGCCAGCGTTCGGCCCCCCAACCGGAATCCACCAACCAGGCGAGGAAGGCGGGCGCCACGTCGCGGTAGTAGGGGCTCTGCACGGTGCGGCTGTCCAGGAAGGCGGCGAGGCAGCCCTTCCAGGCGCCCTCGGCTTCCAGCAGGGCCTGGGTGATGGGGAAGCAGTCCTCCACGGGGTCCGTGAGGGCGAACTGCACGAGATCCCGATAGACGGCGAGGCGCGTCGCGCGGGCGGCGAGGGCGCCCTGGTCCGCGGTCTCCAAGCCCCGGGCCTGGCCCCAGCCCTGGGGATCGGCGAGGAAGGGGGCGGCGTCGGGGGCCACCATGAGGTCGAACATGCTGCGCTGGAGGTTGTCGAGGCGGCTCATCCGGCCACCTCCGAATCCGCGAGGGCCGCGTCGTAGGCCACCTGCAGGCGGGCCCGCTCGGCCAGCAGCTCCTCCAGCTCCGGGATGGCGTTGTCGCGCTCGAGGAGGACGGGAACGGCCTTGCCCGTGGCCTCCTGGATGCGCGGCAGCACCCACTGCATGAGCTCCACCACGGGGTCGATGACGGGGGCGCCGTGGGTGTCGATGATGAGGCGATCCTCCTCGAACCAGTCATGCCCGGCGATGTGCATTTGCGCCACGCGGTGCAGGGGCATCCCGGTGAGCCAGGCCTTGGCGTCGAAGCCGTGATTCACGCTGTTCACGTAGAGGTTGTTGATGTCCAGGAGCCAACCCACGTCGGCGCCCTCGAGGACCTCGGTCAGGAAGGCGCGCTCGTCCATTTCGGGCTCGCCGAGCTCTGCGTACCAGCTGATGTTCTCCAGGAGGAAGGGCAGCTCCAGGCGGTCCTGCAATTCCCTCGACCGCGCCACGCAGCGGGCCACGCCCTCCTTCGTGAAGGGAACGGGGAGGAGCTCGTGGGTGGTGGCGCCGCCGAGGCTCGTCCAGCACAGGTGCTCGCTGTGCCAGGGGGCTTCGAGCTCGCGCAGGAAGGCCTTGAGATCCCGGATCTGCTCGGGATCCCAGTCATCGGGGCCGCCGATGGAGAGGCTGAGCCCGTGGGTGAGCACGGGATCGCGCTGGAGGATCTCCCGGGTGAGCCGGGCCTTCCGGCCGCCCTGGCCGATCACGTTCTCCGGGGCGAACTCCCAGAAGGGCACGGGGCTGGCGCTCAGGGCCGCCACGGCTTCCAGGTGGGGACGCCGCAGGCCGACGCCGACTCCGGTGAAACTCACGGGCACCTCATGAAAGGGATGGGGCCTTGCGCGCGCAAGGCCCCAGGGACTCAGAGGGCAACCTCAGCCCTTCTTGGAGGAGCCGCAGGAGCCGGCGCCGCAGCCGCCGTCCTTGCCCTTCTTGCCGTCCTTCTTGTCGCCGCTGCACTTGTGATCCTTACCCTTCTTGTCCGCTTTCTTCTCATCCTTCTTCTCGTCGGAGAGCAGGAGGGCACCCTTCTTCTCCTCCTTCTTCTTCTCCTCCTTCTTGTCGGCCTTCTTCTTGTCGCCGCCGCACTTGCCGTCCTTGTCCTTGCCGCACTTGTGGTCCTTGCCCTTTTCGCCGCCGCAGCCAGCTTCGGTCAGGCTCTTGTCCGCCCCGGATTTGACGGGGGAGGCGGAGAGGGGGGCGGCCGCCGTGGCGGCGAAGGCGGTGGCGGCGAAGAGACCGGCCAAGGTGTTGATCTTACGGTTCATGCTGACTCCTTTGGGCTTGCGCCACGTGGGCCATCGGGCCCGGGTGAGGGGGAGCCCCTTGGGGGGCGTGCTACTGGGGTGACGAGAACCAGGGAAATGTGACGAAGTTCCCTTGCCGAGGCAAGGGGCCGGCTTAGAAACCTCACCCCTCCTTCGGGTAGTTCACCCCACGGCAGTCCTGAAAGGGGCGATAGACTTGGAATCTTTGGAGCGTCGTCCCCCCCTATGCCGAACACCATCCGCCGCTTCCTCCTGGGCCGACGCCTCGCCACCGAAGAGTCGCACCAAACCCGCATCAGCAATCCCGTCGCCCTCGCCGTCTTCAGTTCCGACGCGCTCTCCTCCGTGGCCTACGCCACGGGCGAGATCATGGCCGTGCTCGGACCGGCCATGGCGGCCTTCACGGTGGGCGTGTTGGGGTGGTCCTGGCCCGTCGCCATCGGCATCAGCGCGCTGCTGACCGTGCTGACGGTGAGCTACCGGCAGACGATCACGGGTTACCCGACGGGCGGCGGGGCCTACATCGTGGCCCGGGAGAACTTGGGCGAGCTCCCATCCCAGGTGGCGGGCGCGAGCCTCCTGGTGGACTACGTGCTCACGGTGGCCGTGTCCATCAGCGCCGGCATCACGGCCATCACCTCCGCCTTCCCGGCCACGGAGCCCCACCGCGTGGCGCTCGCCATCCTCGCCATCGCCTTCGTCGCCACCATGAACCTCCGGGGACTGAAGGAGAGCGGGGCCGTGTTCGCGGTGCCCACCTACGGTTTCGTGATCTGCATCCTCGGCCTCGTGGGCTGGGGCTTCATCCGCTACTTCGGGGGCAGCACCACGCCCGCCCCGCATCATGAGGTGAACGCGCCCTCCATCGCCAATTGGGCGGGGGTGTGGCTCTTCGCCCGGGCCTTCAGCGCGGGGTGCACGGCCCTGACGGGCGTGGAGGCCATCAGCAATGGCGTCTCCGCCTTCCGGGAGCCCACGCATGTCAACGCCAACCGCACGATGCTGGGCATGGTGATCCTGCTCGGCACCATGTTCCTGGGCCTCACGTGGCTGGCGAACCACTATGGCGTCACCTACCTGGGCGCCAATGGAGAGGAGAGCCTCCTCTCCAAGCTCACGCGGGCCATCCTGGGGGGGGACACCAACGTGGGGTTGAGGCATTTCATCCACCTCACGGTGCAGGGGTTCACCACGGCCATCCTGCTCCTCGCGGCGAACACGGCCTACGCGGACTTCCCCCGCCTGGCCGCCATGATGGCGAAGGACGGATTCCTTCCCCGACAGTTCGCGAGCCAGGGCGACCGCCTCGTCTTCAGCAACGGCATCTTCATCCTCAGCGCCCTCAGCATCCTGCTCGTGATCATCTTCAACGCCCACGAGCACCACCTGCTGCCGCTCTACGCCCTGGGCGTGTTCCTGGGTTTCACCATCAGCCAGGTGGGCATGGTGCGCCACTGGCTGAAGGAGAAGGGCAAGGGCTGGCAGGGCAAGGCCCTCATCAATGGTTTCGGCGCCCTCACCACCTTCTTCGTCATGCAGGTGATCGTGGTGACGAAGTTCACCCACGGCGCCTGGGTGGTGGTCATCGTGCTGCCCATCATGGTGCTGGCCTTCTACACCATCCACCGCCACTACATCCGCATCAAGAGCATCCTCGCGGCTAGCCGCACGGAGTTCGTTTCCCACCGCAAGAACCGCGTGGTGGTGCTCGTATCCGGCATCCACGCGGGCGTGGTGACGGCCCTCAACTACGCGAAGCTCATCGCGGCCCGGGGCGAGGTGGAGGCCCTCACCGTGGACTTCCCCGATGAATACGGCCACGACAGCGCCGCCCTCAAGAAGCTGCTCGCGGATTGGCCCGCCTACTGTGAAGGGGTGCCCCTGCGCGTGCTCCGCAACCCCTATCGGAAGACCCTGGAACCCATCGTGGAGGAGCTGGACCGCATCCGGCGCGTGGAGCCGGAGATCACCACCACGGTGATCCTGCCCGAGTTCGTGACGGGGCACTGGTGGGAGAACATCCTGCACAACCAGACGGCCCTCCGCATCAAGGCGGCCCTGCTGGCCAAGCCCAAGACCATCGTCATCTCCATCCCCTACCACCTGAAGCCCATCGAGGAGTAGGGGCGGGGGGGCTCTAGGCTTTGGGCTCTGGGCTCTGGGCTTTGGGCTCTGGGTTTTGGGCTCTGGCTGGGTACGACATTTCCGAACTGATCGCCGATGGGGAGATCGTGGATGCGCCGTACCCAGCCAGAGCCTAGAGGCTACAGCCCATAGCCTATAGCGCAGCCGATCAGCGCAAGCGCGCCACGGGCTTGGAGATGATCTCCACGCCGCTGAGCAGCTCGCCGAGGCTCTGGTGGCGGGGGCTCAGCACGAGGCAGAGAAAGCTCAAGGGGAAGAGGGCCACGGAGACGAGGTGGAGCAGGCTGTAGTTGAGCCGCCGAAGCAGCTGATCCTCCGCCACCACGAGGCCCAGGAAGGGCATCAGGGGGCTTTGGCTGGCGAGGACCAGGGGCACCATGAGCGTGGTCCAGCAGAGCACGAGGAGGAAGGGGATCACCAGGAGCCAGGCCCGGGTGACGAGGAGGCCCATGGTGGTGCCCAGCTGGGAGGCCACGATGGCCAGGGCGGCCATGACGAGGAGGGCCAGCAAGAAGGCCTCGGCGGCCTCCAAGGTCACGAGGGGCCAAAGGGTGAGGGTGGCTTCGGCGCCCCCCAGGGCGGGCCGGGTGGGGGCGGGTGCCTCGGCCTCCAGGGGCGGTTCGGGGGTGAGGCGGGCCACGTCGGCGGGATCGGCTTCCAGCTGGATCGAGGCCACCCTTCCCAGGGCCGGGGCCCGCAGCGCCGGGCGGGGCAGGGGGGCCTCCTCCAGGGGGCGCCCCTGGAGACCCGAGGCCTGGAAGAGGAAGGGCCGCTGGGGGCCCCGGGCTGACAGGGCCAAGCCGCACTCCGGGCATTCCACGGCCAGGGGGCTGAGGCGGGTCCCGCAACTGGGACAGGACCGGGGGGTCATCCGATGAAGGCCAGCCAGGCCTCCCGCTGGGGCCCCTTGGGGAGCTCCTTGAGGTGGTCCAGGAGGCGCAGTTTGGCCTGCCAGGCCTTGTCGCCGGGGGCCATGGCCCGGGCTCGGAGGAGCGCCTCGCGGGCCTCATCCCACTTCTCCTGCTGGGCATAGGCCTGCATGAGGGCGAGGTGGAGGCGGCTGCCCCGGGTCCGCAACTCGAGATTCGAGGGATCCTCGCGCAGGAGGGCGTCGAGCACCTTGGCCGCGGCGTCGAGGTTGCGGTCCTGGAGGTGCTTCTGGAACTCGGTGAGGGTGGCGCCCGTGACACCGCCGGGGAGCCCCGCGCGGGCCTTCACCAGGAGTTGGGATCCGCTGGGATCGCCGGGGGCCAGCTTCAGGAGGAACTCGGCCCGGAGGTAGGCCCGGAGGGGGTCCATGCCCAGGGCCTGGGCCGCCTCCTCCTTCACCTCGTGGATGGCCTCGGAGAGGTCCACGGCCTCGGATTCCTTGGCGACGGCGGCGATGGCCGCGGCATGGGCCGTTTGGACGGTCGCCTTGCGCGCGCTTTCCTTGCGCTGCCCCTGGATGAAGGCGCAGGAGGAGATGAAGAGGAGGAGCCCTCCCGCCACGCCGGCCCAGAGCTTCGGCTCCTTGAGGAAGGGATAGGCCTCGAGCTGGGCCTGGAGCCCATCGAGCTGGGAGGGGACCTTGATGCCCTCCCGCGGGGGAGGCAGGGTCTTCGTGAGGGAGGCGGGCACGGAGGCGGCGGCGGGGGGGGGCGTGGCGGCCTTCGGCTCGGGGGCCTGATCCAGCTCCACCTTGGTGATCGCCCCGTAGGTGCCGGGGTTGGTCTCCGTGGGGGCGGGAGCCGCGTCCCGGGCCCGGGCCCGGCGCAGGCCCTCCTGGGCGGCCCCGCTGGAGGGGTCGAGGTCCAGCGCCTGCTGGTAGGTGAAGGCCGCCTCGTCGAAGCGCTGCATGCCCATGAGGTGCTCGGCCTGACGGAGGCGCAGCTCCACCTGCGCGGCGTTGCTGGCCATGGGTTGCGTGGGGGCGGAGGGCCTGGGCGTGGGGGGCGCGGTGGGAGCGCTCGCGCGCTGCTGGAGCTCGTGGTGCTCGGCCCGGGCCTGCTCCAGGTAGCGTTGGATCTCCACCCGGTGGGGCTCGAGGGCGAGGGCCTTCTCCCACTTGCTGATGGCCTCTTCGGGAAGGCCCATGTCGTAGAGCTGCACGGCCTCTCGGAGCATGCGGTCCACGTCCTCGCCGTGATCGACGGTGGGGTCGGCCTTCGGCACGGGGCGGGCGGGGGCGGCGGCCGCGGGCACTTCGCCCTCCCCGAGGAGGGGGAGGCCCAGTTCCCGGCGGGCGCCGTTGGCGTAATCCCGCGCCATGCGGTGGTGGGGCGCGCCGGCGAGGAGGTGATCCCACTTCTTGAGGGCGTCCTCCAGCTGGCCCATGTCGAAGAGCGTGCAGCCCTCCCGCAGGAGGCGCTCGATCTCATCGTCGGAGTGGACGAGGGCGGGGGGAGCGGCGGGTTCCCGGGATTCGGCCGCGGGCGTGGGGGGCTCCGGGGCGGGCGCCGCGACGGGCTCGGGAAGGGGCTCCGGTTCCGGCGCGGGCGGGGGCGCGGGAGCAGGAGCCGGCGTGGCGGCCCCCTTCTGCAGCTCCAGGATCGCCTTCACCTTCAGGAGCCCCTCCCGGGCCTCCACATGGGCGGGCTGCTGCTTGAGGATGGCCTGCCAGATCTGGCCGGCCTTCAACGTCTCGCCCTCGCCGAAGAGCTGGGCGGCCTGCTTGAGGTAGGGAGCGTAGGGATCCATACACGCTCCTCCCTAGTGCATCTGGAAATCGTCGAGGCTGCGGATCATCAGCATGAAGGTGCTGTTGCCGCAGGAGAACTCCTGCTGGTTATCGAGCTGGACCTTGCCCTGGATGCGCTGGCCATCGATGAAGGTGCCGTTGGTGCTATCCAGATCCATCACCCACACGGTGCCATCCTGGTGGATCTCGATGCTCGCGTGGCGGCGGCTCGTCTCGGGATCCTTGGTGACGATGTCGCCCTCTTCGCGGCCGATCATCACGAGGGGTTTTTCCAGCACCTGCACCGTGCTGGCCATGGGGCCCGAAAGCCCCGCGAGGCTGAAGCGCATGTTGGGGGGCATCCCCGGGCCCTGGATGCCGGCGGCGGTGAGCATGGCGTCCCGGTCGCGGCGGGCGGTGGTGCGGGCGTTCGGCACCGGCGGTGGCAGGGGGGCGGGGGCGCGGAACTGGCCGCTGGGCGAAGCCGGGGGCAGCGTGGGATCCGGCATGGGCACCGTGGTGAGCGGCTCCGGGAATCCGTCCATGGGGCTGGCCACGGCGGGGTTGTTCACTTCGAAGATGTGGCTGCACTTCGGGCAGCGAAAGCGCTTCGCCGCCGCGCCCTGGAAGCGGCTCTCGTCGTACTGGAATCGAGCGGCGCAGGCTGGACAGACCACGATCATGGAGGTTCCCCGATAGGTGCAGTCATATTAACCCCAGGAGGGGCCTGGGAAGGCGCGCGGTCCGCTATTTCTTCCGGCCCGTGAAGAAACTGAAGTCCTTCCGCACGGTGATTCCCTCGGGCAGGCGGAAAGCCTGGATGGCCGGGGGCAGGGGCTGGTTGAGCCGGAGGGGGCCCAATTCGAGGGTCCAGGTGTCCCCGCTGCGCTCGATCCACTGGACCTGCCGGGGCAGCCAAGTGTCGCGATCCACCCAGAGATTGATGGCCTGCATGCGCTTGCGGAGACTGAGGCTCCGGGGGGAGAGGGTGATGAAGAGGGTGCCGGACTGTTCCTTGGATTCCCCCAGCCCGATCTGGAAGCCCTCCTTGAGGAAGCTCAGCTTCTGGCCCAGGCCCAGGTACTTTCGGTCGGCGTTGCGGATCACGCCGATCTTCAGGCGCTCCCCGGACTTGTCCTCGGGGCTGTAGGAGAGCAGCTCCTTGGGGGTGAGGTGGAGGATCAGATCCTCGGGCGGGGCGAAGGCGAAGTGGGCGAAGTCCGAACCCTGGAGGTAGACGGTGCCCTTGGTGGCCGTGGGCGTCCGCAGGAGGGCCCGCTTGATCGTGAGGGTGAAGGGGGCCTGGAGGGTCTGCACCTTGGCCTGGGCGGCGTCAAAGCGTTCCACCACCTCCTGCAGCGGGGGCATGCCCTGCGCGGAGGCGGGAGGGACCAGGGCCAGCAGCAGGCCCGCGAGCAGGAACCCCTTCATCCATCCACCTTCGCCGCGAAGGCCTTCTGGGCCCGGTCATCGCCGAACTGGAACCCGACGGTCACGTGGAGGGGCGCGTTGCGGAGGGTGAGGGAGGCGCCCAGGAGGGTGGTGGCCAGCCCATCCACGGTCTTGCGCCGGGCGCCCACCTTCACGGAGAGGCCGGGACCGAAGGCCATCCGCAGGGAGGCGCCCGCGGTGCGCTGATCCACGGGCAGGGGCAGGCGCTGTGCCTTGTTGATGTCCGTTTCCACGATGAGCGAGTAGGCCGGGCTGAGATCCAGGGCGATCCCCGCGTGGAACTGCGCCTTCTCCTCCACGCCGTTGATGGTGCGCGGGATGAGGCGATCCCCCGTGATGGCCATGCGGAGGTTCGGGGCCAATTGAAACTGGGAGCCGAGGTCGAGGGTGGCCGTGACGTTGCTGCGGGTGGTGCTCCGGTAATCGAGGGAGGCATCCGCCGAAGCGGTTCCCGTCAGGAGCTGGTCGGCGCGCCCCGAACGGATGCGTTCCACCCGGAAGGCGAAGCCGTAGGCCTGACCTTCGACGCCGCTGCCCACGCCCATGATGAGGCGGTCGATGAGGGCGTACCCCACCTGCGTGGTGCTGGCGGCCGGGGTCGCCAGATCCGCGACGACCCGGGAGGCCGTCAACTGCTCGCGCCCAAGGGAGAAGTAGATGCCCCCCTGGGCGGTCACGGCCAGCCCGTAGGTGCGGCTCCGCTCGGCGTAGGGCGCCTTGGAGAGCTCCTGCAGCCCCGCCAGGGTGAGGGCGGAGTCGGAGGTGGCGAAACCTTTGAGGGTGCGATCGCTGGCGTCCTTGAAGCCCTTGGCCTTGTCATCCCCCATCTCCCAGCTCAGGTACCAGCCCGGCTGGGCCTGGTCGTAGCGGGCCGGATTCCCCTTGGCCGCGAGGCCATCGGAGAACGCCTTGGATCCGCCGAAGGCGGGGGCGTCGCCGAAGGTCTGCGCCGCGAGGGGCGCCACCATGGCCAGGATCGGGAGGATTCGCTTCATGAAGTTCTCCTCATGCACTTGCGATGGAAAGACTGAGAGGTTCCCGTTGGGTGGCCAAATGCAGGGCCGCGCCGTGGGAGCCCAGGGCGAGGCGGGCCGCTCCGGCGGCCAGCTCGGGATCGTTGTTCTGCTCGCTCAGGTGGGCGAGCACCACGGCCTGGAGGCGGGGGGAGAGCACCCGCTGGAGGAGCTCTCCCATGGATTCGTTGGAAAGGTGGCCCACGCGGCTGAGGATGCGGGCCTTCAGGAGGGGCGGATAGGCCCCTTCCCGCAGCATTTCCACATCGTGGTTGGCCTCCAGGGCCAGCAGGTCGAGCCCCTGGCAGTGGTCCGCCACGAGGGCCGTGGGGTGGCCCAGATCGGTGACGACGGCCATGGCGAAGCCGCCCGCCTCCACGCGCCAGGCCACGGGATCCTCGGCGTCGTGGGGAAGGTTGAAGGGCCGCAGGCTCCAGCCCTCCCAATCGAGGGCGTGCCCGGCCTCGGCCCGGAGCCACCGGGCATCCGGGATCTCGATGGCGTGGATGGCCTCCACGGCCCGCTTGGTGGCGGGCGTCATGGCGAAGGCCCAGGGGGTGCGGCGCAGCATCACGCCCACCGCGCCGATGTGATCGCTGTGCTCGTGGGTGATGGCCACCGCCCCGATGGAGTCGAAGGGCAGCCCCGTGGCCTCGCAGCGCAGCTTGAGCTGCTTCAGGTTGAGGCCCGCGTCGATGAGGAGGGTCCGCCCGCCGACGCTGCAGGCGTGGCAGTTGCCCTTGGAGCCTGAGGCGAGGGAGAGGTAGCGCATGGGTAAAGCTCAGTCTACCGTGGAGCCCATGACTGCCTCGATCCGAACCTCCTCCCTCGCCGATCTGGACTTGCACGTCCGCCACCGGGGCGCGATGTTCCGCGACATGGTCATGGGCGATGAGGCGGGCCTGGTCCGCATGTCCGACCGCTTCAGGATCTGGCTCCGACCCCGCCTGCTCACGGGCGAGGTGCGCGGCCTCGTGCGGGAGGTCCACGGCGTGGCCGTGGGCAGCGGCCTCCTGTGGCTGCGGGAACAGATGCCCGTGCCCCTGACGGAGCTGGATCTCCGGGGCCAAGTGTTCAACGTCTTCGTCGAGCCCGCCCACCGCGGCCAGGGTCATGCGCGCGCGCTGATGGTGTCCCTCGAGGCCGCCGCGTCCGAGTGGGGCGTGGAGATCCTCGAACTCCACGCGAGCAAGGATGCGGAAGCGCTCTACCAGAGCCTGGGCTACGAGGCCACCAGCGAGATGCGCAAGGTGCTCAAGGCCGATCTGCCGGTGCCCCACCAGTGGAAGGATCGGCGCTGACGCCTGTCCATCGGTACAGGAGGAAGATCCCCGCCAGGGCGGTGGCCGTGCAGAGGAGGCTGCCCTCCAATCCGAATTCGCCCCCGGTGAGCCAGGTGGGCCGGGCGTGGAGGACGGGGCGGAGGAACCCGGACATTTCGGTGGTGCCGCTCACGGGGAAGCCCAGGAGCCACCCCTGGGCCCAGTTCCACCCGAAGTGGAGGCCGATGGGCAGGGCGAGGCTGCGCGTCCGGAGGTAGGCGAGGCCCAGGAGGATGGCCGCGAGGCCGATGTTGAGGGTGGCCACCCCCTTGACGGTGGAATCCAGGAGGCCGGGATTGCCCCAGTGTTCGAAGGCGAAATACCCCGCCATCAGGAGCTGGGTGGGCCAGGGGCCGAGGCCATCCGCGAGGCGCTGGAAGAGGTAGCCCCGGTAGAGCAGCTCTTCCACCAGGGCCACGGCGAGGCAGAGGGTGAGCACCCCGGGGAGGCCCCGCCAGGTCCCGGGCCCGCCCCCCTCCCAGTGGAATCCTCCGCAGAGGCGGAGGATCAGGGCGGTGGCCACCATGATCAGGAGCCCCCCCCCGAGGCCCAGGAAGGCCTCCCGCAGCCATCGCCCATCGGGCAGGAGGCCCAGGTCCCGCAGGGGGCGGCCCTGCAGCTTGAGGCAGAACAGGGCCGCGGCGACCAGGGCCAAGCTCTCCGTGAGCCGCACCCCGATCTCACCCATCCAGGCGGGGTCGATGAGGGTGAAGGCGAGGCCCCGCAGCACCATGAAAAGCAGGTACCAGATGGCCACCCACCAGCCGTTTCGAAGTTCCTCCGCGTCGTTGTAGAAGAGGCTGTGGATCGCCTCCCTCACAGCACCGCCTGGCTATCGGCGAAGGCCCGCGAGATCTCGAGGTAGACCTCCTCCTCCTTGGGTTTGGAGGCCACGGCGCGGGAGAACCACTTGGCCGCCGGGTCGCGGTTGCCGCTCTGCAGGAAGGCGCGGCCGAACTGGATGAAGGTCTTCCAATCGTCCTTCTCCTGGGCGGCGAAGGCGTTGATGAACTTCTCCGCGTCGACCACGAGCCCGACTTCCGCAAGATCCAATCCCGCCGAGACGAGGGCGTCCTTGTTCTTGGCATCCACCATCAAGATGCGGTTGTAGGCCTCCAGCGCCTCCTGCTTGAACCCGTGCTTGAGCCAGGCATTGCCGATGAGCCGGTACACCTCTCCATCCTTCGGTTCCTTGATGAGGGCCTCCTTGAAGGCCGCCTCCGCCTTGGGCCGATCCAGGGCGGCCAGGTAGGCGCGGCCGTACTCCGCCAGCCATTTGGCGTCCTTGGGCTTGATGGCGCGCGCCTCGTCGGCGCAGGCCTGGAGGATGGCCTTGCGGTCGCCCTTGAAGAAGCTTTCCGTGAACTTGGCGCCGGGCACCTGAGCCAAGAGCCCCAGCGGCGCCGCGAGGGTGAGGACAAGGAAGGCGGGGGTCATGGGGCGCATCGGTACTCCGGAGGATGAATGCAGGATAGCGGTATGGAACCACCTGGGCTCAGCGGGCCTCCGCGCCACCCTCGGCGAAGGCCTGGGCCAGTTCCTTCCACAGCTTTTCCTCCTGGGGGTTGGCGATGGCGGCCCGGCTGCACCACCGGGCCGCGAGGTCGTTCCGCTTGCGGCGCAGCGCGGCCCGGGCGAAGGCGACGCAGGGCTCCCACGCCTTGGGTTCCAGCATCCAAGCCCGCTCCATCAGATCTTCGGCCTGGCGGTCCATCCCGCCCTCCAGCAGGTCGATGGCGCCCCTGGCGAAGGCGCGGTGGGCCTTGGGATCCATGAACTGCAGCTCTTCCAAGGCCTTCAGCGCCTCGGCGCGCTGCCCGGCCCTGATCCAGGCGGACATGATCATCCGATGGACGTCGCCCTCCTTCGGGTCCCGGGCCCGGGCCATGGCGAAGAGCTCCTCCGCCTTCTTCCGCTGGCCCGCGAGCAGGTAGGAGCGCCCCACCGAGGCCAGGTGGCGCGCGTCATCGGGCTTGAGCAGGTAGGCCCGTTCCGCGAAGGCGGCCGCGAGCTTGCGGGGGTCCCCCTTGAAGCTGCCCTCGTCCACCCCGGGGCCGTAAATGGAGGATTGGGCGGCGAGCGGAAGGGCAAGCAACAGGGCGAGCGGGGATCGCATGGGGCCTCCGGGGGTGGCCCCATGCTACGCCGATGGGCAGGTTAGGGGGGGGAGGTGTGTGTGGGATTAATCAATGAGAAAAGTGTTGCGGATTCCCTTGCCGTTCTCGGCGAAGGCAAGGGCGACTTCGTTCCACATGCGCTCAGAGAGCGGATTGAGATTGATGGCTCGATAGAAGTATTTTGCTGCGAGTTCTCGATTTCCGTTTCTCACACAGGCCCGTCCAAACTCACAGGAATTGGGCCAGTCCCGTGGATCCAGTCCATAGGCTACTTCCATAACATTGGCAGCCGCTTCGGGGTGGCCGGAATCCATCAGCCTGATGGCGGCGACCCCCAAGTTCTCTTTGGCCTTTCTTTCGGCGCCTGGTTTAGTCAGCCATTTCACTGCAAGATCGGTGAACCCAGCATCTAACGCGGCCTCACCGAACGCAATGCGATCCTCCCATTCCCGGGGTTCAAGGCTGTGGAAATGACTCATGAACCGATCCGCTTCCTGGATCATCCCTTCGGACAAGTAAGCGAATGCTGCGTCATAGAACGCGCCTGAGTTTTTGATGGCCGGAGAATTCAAAGGCTCAAGGGCTTTTATCCCTTCCGCTTTGAAGCCGGCCGCAAACCATCCGCGGGCGATCGCCGCATAAAGATCGGGGTCCTTTGGTACTTTTGGGAGGGCAAGGACGAAGGCTGCCTCTGCGCCTTCTCGATCGCCTTGTAATAGCCTCAGTGCGCCGATATCGACAAGGTCATTGGCACTCTTAGAGATCTTGGCCCTGGTCCAGGCTGATTCAGTCGGTAGGATTCGAGCCTTGGCGAGGGCGCAGAATTTGGCCACCAAGGCACCTTCTTTGTGGGCCAAGGCGAGTTTCGCGAACTCCATGCAATCTTCGGGAGAATCTGGCTCGGCTTTGAGGTATCGGTCCATTACTGTTTCCGCAGCGGCCCCGTGTCCGGCCTTCATCAACCGAAGGGCCGCTTTGAGAAGTACCTTCACCTCTTCCTTGTGGAAGCCGCGCAGTAGCCATTTGGCAGCGAGTTGGGGGTGATCTGGAACGCAAAAATTGCCGAAGGTGCGGAAGACGAAGTCATCTTTTGGGTCCTTAAGGTAGGCCGTTTCCATCATGGCGTCAGCCTCGGCAGATCCCAAGTGGACAAGAAGGTCCATGGCACCCCGTCGATACCCGACCATGTATTTCATGTTGGGTTTGGTCAGGGGCGCGAGCGCTGAGATTGCAGCTTCACGCTTCCCGAGCATGAACCAGGCATGCGAGATCAGCCGATGAGTTTCGCCATCCCGTGAGTCATTTGCCAAGGCCGAATTAAAACAACCAATCCCTTTCTCCTGCTGCCCTGCAGCAAGGTAGGCGTGACCATACTCTGCAAGTAAGCGACTGTCCTTCGCGTTGATTGCACGCGCCTTTTCAACACAGGCAACCATGATTTCAGTTGGGGCTGAGATCCGGAGGAAGACTTCGTCCACGGATTGGGAAATCAAGGGCACAGCTGTAGTCAACGCAGTGATGAAGGCCACGCGCATTCCGACACCTCGGGGAAAGAGTGTCAGTTTATCCTCAGCGGTGAGGGAGTGCTCAGAGCGGGATGTTCCCGTGCTTCTTGGGCGGCAGTTGCTCGCGCTTGGTCTCGAGGAGGCTGAGGGACTTGATGAGCTTCTTGCGCGTGTCGCGGGGGAGGATGACCTCATCCACGAAGCCGTGCTCGGCGGCGATGTAGGGGGTGGCGAACTTCTCGTTGTAGGCGGCGATGAGCTCGGCGCGCTTGGCCACGGGGTCCGCGGCCCCGGCGATCTCCTTGCCGTGGAGGATGTTCATCGCGCCCTCGGCGCCCATGACGGCGATTTCAGCGGTGGGGTAGGCGAAGTTGAAGTCCGTGCGCAGGTGCTTGGAGGCCATCACGCAGTAGGCACCGCCGTAGGCCTTGCGGGTGATGACGGTGACCTTGGGCACGGTGGCTTCCGCGAAGGCGTAGAGGAGCTTGGCGCCGTGGCGGATGATGCCGCCGTGCTCTTGGGTGACGCCGGGGAGGAAGCCGGGCACGTCCTCGAAGGTGACGAGGGGGATGTTGAAGGCGTCGCAGAAGCGCACGAAGCGGGCGCCCTTTTCCGACGCCGAGATGTCGAGCACCCCCGCGAGGTAGGCGGGCTGGTTGGCCACGATGCCCACGCTGCGGCCGTCCAGGCGCGCGAAGCCCACCACGAGGTTGCCGGCGAAGCGCTCGGCCACCTCGAAGAAGTTCGCGTCATCCACGATGCCCTTCACGAGGGTGCGGATGTCGTAGGGCTTGGTCGGGTCGTCGGGCACCACCTTGTCCAGCTCCGCGTTCTCTAGGGGCTGATTGCCCTTGGGGGCCTTGCGGGGGGCCTCGCCCAGGTTGTTGCTGGGCAGGAAGGAGAGCAGCTCGCGGGTGTGGGCGAGGGCGGCGAGGTCGCTGGGGCACACGAACTGGGCCACGCCGCTCTTCACGGCGTGGGCCGAGGCGCCGCCGAGGTCCTCCTTGGTCACCTCCTCGTGGGTGACCGTCTTGATGACGTCGGGGCCGGTGACGAACATGTAGCTCGTGCCCTGCACCATGGTGATGAAGTCGGTGATGGCGGGGCTGTACACGGCGCCGCCGGCGCAGGGGCCCATGATGAGCGAGATCTGGGGGATGACGCCGGAGGCCAGCGTGTTGCGCAGGAATATGTCCGCGTAGCCGCCCAGGGAAACGACGCCCTCCTGGATGCGGGCACCGCCGCTGTCGTTGAGGCCGATCATGGGGCAGCCCAGCTTCATGGCCTGGTCCATGACCTTGCAGATCTTCTTGGCATACATCTCCGAGAGGCTGCCACCGAAGACGGTGAAGTCCTGGGCGAAGACGGCCACGGGCCGCCCATCCACGCGGCCGAAGCCCGTGATCACGCCATCGCCGGGGATCTTCTCCGTGCCGGGCGTGCGGTTCACCACGAGGGAATCCATCTCCTCGAAGCTGCCCTCGTCCAGGAAGGCGTTGATGCGCTCCCGGGCCGTGAGCTTGCCCCCCTCGTGCTGCTTGGCGACGCGGGCCTCGCCGCCGCCCGCCAGCGCGGCCGCGTGTTTGGCCTTGAGGGTCTCAAGCTTCATTTCGAGGGACATGGGGACTCCGGGGATTCGCAAACCCCCTAGTTTACCCCGGCCCCTCCGCCCAGGAAGGCCGGGGGCATCGCCGACGCCCTCGATGGGTTTGCACCCGCTGCGCCACGGGCATTCCCATTAAGTCCTCCCACGCGGCCTCGCCGGCAGAAGAGCTTTTCTCTGTGCCCTCTGTGACCTCTGTGGTTAAGGGTTTTTGAGACCGACCCACGCGAATCGAAATGAGTCGTTAACCACAGAGGTCACAGAGGGCACAGAGAAAAGGAAGACCAAACTGCGGAAGACGCCGAGGCCGCAGAGGGAAAGGAGGTGGACCTATTCTTTTCGTGCCTTGTCGGGAATGCCCTCAGGGATGCCCTTTCGAATTGCAATCCCATCCCCTCCATCCCCTTCATCCTGGCTAAGAGAAAGAGGGACTTTGCCGGGATGAAGGGGATGGAGGGGATGAACCGACTTCCCCAATGGCTCGTTGGAATCCCGGCCTTCATGCCTCGTAGCTGCCAGGCGGAGAATGGGACATGCATCCTCCGGGCGTCATGGCCGGCTCAGGGCAGCCAGTTCGCCTTCACGTAGGCTGCGAACTTTCCGGACCAATCGAGGAAGCGGCGCCGGCTACCGTTTCCGTGGGCGCCGAGGCCTCCCAGCAGGCGGTGGTGGAAGGCCGCCAGGGTCTCGCCGGTGGCGGGATCCACGAGCTTGAGGTCGTAGGTGATGCCTTCGATGGCATAACTCAGGAACCCGCCCTTGGTGTTGCATTCCACGAGGCGGCCCACAAGCAGGAGCTCGCCTGCATCCGTCGTGGCCTTCACGCCTTCGAGGCCGCCCAGGGCCTCCCTGAGGTAATTCGGGAAGTTGCCCCGGTGCGCCTCGGCGGCCTTCAGGTCGTCCTCGTCGGTGTTGGGCTCCGTCCAGCGGGGCGCCTCCCACGCCACCTGGATGGAGCGGCCGCCCAGCTTGAAGTCGGGCTTCACCCATCCGAAGTCGGCCAGGTCATGGGGCCCAAAGGCCGAGGGGGGCAGCTTGAACCAGGTGGGGTCCAGGTGGCCCTGATCCAGCGTCAGGGCCGTCGGGGCCGGAGCCGCAGCGGGCGCTTGAGCGGAAAGGGGCAGGCCAGCGAGGCATGCGCAGATGAGAAAGATTCGCATCGGACCTCCTCCGTCGGGGGTCCCAACCTAAGTTCGCGACCCGGGCACCCGCGTCACATCTCGCAGCGGATGACGAGCGCCGTGTTGATGCCGCCGAAGGCGAAGTTGTTGCTGAGGAAGGTCTGGGCCTGCATTTTCCGGGGGGCGCCCTGGAGGTAGTCCAGGTCGGCGCAGCGGGGGTCGGGGTTGCGCAGGTTCAGGGTGGGGGCGGCCCAACCGGCCCGGCTCATTTTGATGCCCACCCAGGCCTCGATGGAGCCGCAGGCGCCGAGGGTGTGGCCGAAGTAGCTCTTGAGGGAGGTGATGGGCACGGCCCGCTGGAAGACCTCGCGGGTGGCGTGGGTCTCGGCGATATCGCCGTGCTCCGTGGCGGTGCCGTGGGCGTTCACCCAGTCGATGGCGTCGGCCCCGAGGCCCGCGTCCGCCAGGGCCAGGCGGATGGTGTCGGCCATGGTCTCCTTCTGGGGCTGGGTGATGTGCGCCCCATCGGAGTTGGTGCCGAAGCCGAGCACTTCGGCGTAGATGCGGGCGCCCCGCGCGAGGGCGTGCTCGCGATCTTCGAGAATCAGGGTGCAGCCGCCCTCGCCCACCACGAGGCCATCGCGATCCCGATCGAAGGGCTGGGGCGTGCCGGTGGGATCCTCGTTGCGGGTGCTGGTGGCGTAGAGGGTGTCGAAGACGGCGGCGGTGCAGATGTTCAGCTCGTCGCTCCCTCCGGCGATCATCACCGCCTGCTTGCCGGCCTGGATGGTCTCGTAGGCGTAGCCGATGGCCTGGCTGCTGGACGTGCAGGCGGTGCTGGTGGCGATCATGCGGCCCGTGAGGCCGAAGTAGACGCCGATGTTCACGGCCGCCGTGTGGCTCATGGCCTGGATGTAGCCCGTGGCGCTGATGCCCGTGAGGCGGCCCTGGGCGAGGTTCTTGCCGAGGGCGAGCATGGGCTCCACGCTGCCAAACGAGCTGCCGTAGGCCACGCCCACGCGGCCCAGCTTGAGCATGGGGTCGTCCAACAGGCCGGCGTCTTGAAGGGCCAGCTCCGTGGCCCGCACGCCCAACAGGGCCACGCGGCCCATGGAGCGCACCATCTTCCGGGGGTAGTGGGCGGGCACGGTGAAGTGGTCCGCGGGCACCCCGAGGCGGGTCTGGATCTCCGCGTGCTGATCCCACTCCGTCATGACACGCACGCCGCTGCGGCCCGCCTTCAGGGCCGTGGAGATGGACTGCCAGGAGTCCCCCAGGGGCGTCACGCCGCCCATGCCGGTGACGACGACGCGGCGCATCAGACCATCCCCCCGTTCACGCCGATCACCTGGCGGGTGATGTAGCCGGCGGCATCGGAAAAGAGGAAGCCCACGGTGGCGGCCACGTCCTCGGGCTGGCCCACGCGGCCCATGGGGATGGCCTGCAGGGCGCGCTCGAGCACCAGCTCGTCCACCAGTTCGGATTCGATGAGGCCCGGGGCCACGCAGTTCACGGTGATGGCGCGGGTGGCCAGCTCCACGGCCAGGGCCTTGGTGGCGCCGATGAGCCCGGCCTTGGCGGCGCTGTAGTTCACCTGCCCGCGGTTGCCCACCACCCCGGAGACGCTGGAGATGGTGACGATGCGGCCGCCCTTGCGGGTCTTCACCATGGGGATGACGAGGGGCTGCACCACGTTGAAGAAGCCATCGAGGCCCACGGCCATCACCTGGTCCCAGTCCTCGGGGCTCAGCGCGGGGAAGGCGCCATCCCTCGTGATGCCGGCGTTGCACACGACGCCGTAGTAGGGGCCGTCCGCGGCCACCTTCGCTTCGAGGGCCGCGACAGTCTGGGCCCGGTCGGCGATATCGAAGGCGATCCAGTCGGCCGGGTGGCCGTCGGCTTGCAGGGCGGCCACGAGGGCCTGGGCTTCTTCCACCCGGTTGCGGCAGTGCACGGTGACCTTGAAGCCGTCCGCCGCCAGGCGCAGGGCGATGGCCCGGCCGAGGCGGCCGGTGGCGCCCGTCACGAGGACTGGGCGGGGATTCGAATGGGCGGTGTGGCTCATGGAACTTCGATGGCTTTCAGGGTGGCATGGGCCACACGGAGTCCGGCGCGACGCAGCTCACAACGGAAGGCGCTGGGGCCGGATTCGTCGAGGAAGATCACCCTCACCTCGACCTCCAGTTCCGTCCCCACGGGGAAGGCGGGCTCGGTGGCGTCAAAGCTGCGGGTACCCAACAAGTATCCCACCCGGATGGGCCGGCCGGAAAGGGTGTTGCGCCAGCCGCTGAAGGCCGAGGCGGCCTGGGCCATGAGCTCCAACCCCACCCAGGCGGGCATCTCCCCCTGGGCATCCAGGTACCAGGCCCCGGCCTCCACCACGGCGGCCACGCGGCAACCTTCGGCGTCGATGGCCAGGAGCCGGTCCACCACGATGGCCGGAGCCCGGTGGGGTAGAAGCTGCTCGATGGGCGGGAAGGGGGCGGTCATGGGGTGGGGCCCAGGGCGAGGCTGAGGTTGTTACCCCCGAAAGCGAAGGAGTTGGAGAGAAGGATCAGCCCCGGCTGGAGCCGATGGGCCTCTCCTGCCAGATCCAGCCGGGGCAGCTCGGGATCCGCCGCGCCATCCCAGCGGTGGGGGGGCAAGCGGCGTTCGGGGTTCCAGGCTGGGTGCAGGCACAGCCAACCGAAGGCCAGCTCCAGGGCGGCCGAGGCCCCGAGGGCATGGCCCGTGAGGGGCTTGGTGCCGCTGCAGGGGACTCCATCCGGGAAGACGGCGGCGCTGGCCCGGCTCTCCATCTCGTCGTTCTTGGGGGTGGCCGTGGCGTGGAGGTTCAGGTAGCCCACGTCCTCCGGGCGGAAGCCCGCCTCCTTGAGGGCCCCGCGCATGGCGGCTTCGGCGCCCCGGCCGGAGGGATCCGGGGAGGACACGTGGTGGGCGTCGCTGCTGGCCCCCGCCCCCAGGAGCGCCAGCTCCGACGCCTCCCGGGTGAGGAGGAAGAGGGCCGCGCCCTCACCCACGTTGATGCCCGAGCGATGCCGGCTCATGGGATTGCACAGGGTCGGCGTGGCCGACTCCAGGGCGGAGAAACCGTTGAGCGTGAGTTTGCAGAGGGAATCCGAACCCCCGGTGATCACCGCATCGCAGAGGCCCAGATCGAGCAGCTGCCGCGCGCTGACCACGGCCTTCCCGCTGGAGGTGCAGGCCGTGGACACCGTGAGGGCCGGGCCCCTGAGGCCCAGGAATTCCGCCAGGAAGGGGGCGAGGCGGCCGATCTCCTGCTGCTGGTAGTGAAACTCAGGCGGAAAGGTGCCCTGCGCCAGGTGGTGGGCCATGGCCCGCTCCGTGGCCTCGATGCCCGAGGTGCTCGTGCCCAGCACCACCCCCACCCGATCCCGGCCGTAGCGGGTGATGGTTTCGTCCACCTGATCGCGGATCTCGGCGAGGGCCGTGAGTAGCAGGCGCGTATTGCGGGAGTCGTCCCTCCAGAAGGCCGGGGGCACCTCCGCGAGCGCGCCGGGCACCCGGCCCACCCGGGCGGGGCGGTTCGGCAGCCATCCATCTTCAATGACGAGGCCGGACGTGTCGCCGCTGAAGAGGCCCTTCGCAACCGCGGCCTTGCCCTGGCCCAGGGCGCAGAAGATCCCCAGGGCGGCGAGGTGCGCTGGCCGCGGGCTCATTCCCGAGCCCTCTCGATGGCGGTGACCATGCTGGCCGGCGTCTCGAAGCACACTTCACCCGTGGCCATGTCCACGGCAATTTGCGCGGTGGTGGCCTTGGTTGTCTTCTGACCCGTATCGGCATCCCGTAGCACGTACGCGATCTTCAACCGCTGCTCGTACTCTTCCAACACGGCTTCAATCCTGACCCGCTGCGCGTAGCGCAGTGGGGAGATGTACTTCAGCTCGCAGGTGACGATGGGCCAGCCACAGCCGGTGGCGGTCATCTCGGGAATGTCGAGCCCGGCCTTGCGCATGAGCGCCGTCCGCGCGATCTCCAGGTACTTCACGTAGTGGCCGTGCCAGACGATGCCCATCACGTCCACGTCGTGGAAGGGGATCTCCAGGGTCACTTCGGCTCGGAGGGGGGCGGTCACGGGCTACTCGGGTTTCAAGGGGGCGTCGTCGCCCCAGAAGTCATAGAAATTAAACCACTGCAGGGGTGTGGCCAGGCAGCGGGCCTCCACGGCGGCGGCGTAGCGGACGAGACCCTCGCGCAGGGCCTCGTCGCGGTTCCCCCGGGGCAGGGCGAAGCGGTCGGCAAAGGGCTCCAGGTGGATGCGGTAGCGCTTCCCCTCCCTCACGCAGAAGAACAGGTACACGGGGCACTGCAGCAGGTGCGCGAGGAAGAGGGGGCCGATGGGGAATTCCGCCTCGCTGCCCAGGAAGGGGACGCGCAGCGTCCGGCCGTTGGCAGAAGCGGGGCTGCGATCCCCCACGATGAAGAGGGCCTCCCCCTGGGCGATGCGCTCTTCGAGGGCCATGGCCGTGTCAGGGCCCACGTCCACGATGTGGATGAGGTCCAGGTTGTAGGCGGGGTTGATCTCCTTGAGCAGGTCCTGGAAGCGGACCACGTGCTCGGAGTACATGACGGCGTTGAGCCCCTTCAGGCCCCGGGCCGCGCCGAGCCCCCGGAGCATGTCGAGGTTGCCCACGTGGGCGCTGATGAAGAGGGCGCCGGTCCCCGATCGCAAGCGATCGAGGAAGGCCGCTTCCGCGGGGAATTCCACAGGCTGGCCCGAAGCGTCCATCCATGCGAGGAAGCGATCCACGTAGCTCATGGCGAAGGTCCGCACGTGCCGGTAGGAGTCCCAGGGCCCCGGCCGCCGGGGCCACCCGCCCCTTTCATGCAGCCTTTGCAAATACCTCCGGGAGGCGCGGCGCGCCTCGCGGCCCGTGAGAAAGAAGTAGGCGGCGATGAACTCGGTGATGAAGCGCAGGGCCCAGGCGCCGAGCAGCCGGTAGGTCCACAGGGCGCAACGAAGGCCGAAGGCGGTGCCCCGCTCCTGGATCTTCGTCCAGTGGGCTTCTTCGCCGTTCATCGGGCCACCTTGCACCAGAGCAGCAGGGGCAGGCGCAGCAGCATCCCGCACACGAGCCGCGTGTGCATGCGCGTGAGGCGCAGGTTGTCGCGCAGGAGGTCGAAGTGAGAGACGCCATCCTCGGGATACACGACCCGCACCGGGGCATTGATCACGGGCAGGCCCTCCCAGTGGAGGCGCACGATGGCGGCGGTGTCGAAGTCCATGCGGGCGGGCAGGGGCACGCGGGTCATGAGCCGCACCATGGGCGCCAAGGGATAGAGGCGGAATCCGCAGAGGCTGTCGCCGATGTCGAAGCCGAGGGTCTCCAGCCACACCCAGGCGTGGGTGAACCAGCGGCCGTAGCGGCGCGCGGGGGGGACGGGGCCCGCGTAGGCGGGCACCCCGGCGATGACGGCCGTGGGATTCATGGCGCCCAGAGCGAGGAAGGGGGCCACGGCGCCTGCATCGTGCTGGCCATCGCTGTCCACTTGGAGGGCGTGGGTGAAGCCCGCGGCGTGGGCGCGGCGAAAGGCCTCGCAGACGGCGGCGCCCTTGCCCTGGTTCACCTCCCAGCGGGAGAGGTGGAGGGCGGGATGGGCCGTCGCGAAGCGGGCCAGTTCCTGCCCCGTGGCCTCGTCGCTGGCGTCGTCATGCACGAACATGTCCACGCCACAGGCGAGGAGCCCCTCGAGGGTGCGGGTGAGGGCGGGGCCCGGGTTGTAGACGGGCACCACGAGGCAGGGGCGGAAGGTCATGACCGCGCAGCAAAGCGGGCGAAGCCCTTGGACTTGAGCCCGCGCTCGTCGGCGTATTCGAAGGCCAGCTCATTTCGGGCGGCATCCCAGGCGAGGCTTAAGGTGATGGTTTCGCCGGGGGTGATGGTGGATTGGAATTTCAAATGTTCCAGGCCTTGAAACGCGGCGAAGGGGCCGAAGGCCGCTTCGCCGAGCCGCAGGGCCCACTCCACCTGCACCACGCCTGGGAGGATGGGATCCCCGGGAAAGTGGCCCCGGTAGGCGGGGTGCTCCGCCTCCATGCGGAAAGTGAAGGTCCCGGCCCGCTCAGGGTGCGCCTGGAGGGAGCTGGGATAGGGCGTCATGGGGCCTCAGGCCTGCAGCATGGCGTGGACGGTCTTCACCACGTCGCCCACGGTGCGCACGTCCTTGAAGTCCTGGGCCTTCACCCGCTTGCCGGTGATCTCCTGCAGCTGGATGGCGAGCTCCACGGCGTCGATGCTATCGAGGTCGAGGTCCGTGAAGAGGTGGGCCTCCAGGGTCACGCGGGCCGGATCCAGGCGGAAGGAATCGGCCAGCACTTCGCGGAGCTTCTGGTGGATTTCCTCGGGGGTCAGGGACATGGCGGGCTCTAGGATACGGCCGGGCGACGGCTGGAGACGAAGGCGGCCAGGGTGGCCGGGGTGCGGAAGTGGTGGGCGAAGCCGGAGGTCTCCGACTCCTCCAGCCGCAGCTTGTAGGTCTTCTTCAGGGCGATGCCCAGCTCGAAGGCATCGATGGAATCCAGGCCCAGCCCCTCGGCGAAGAGGGCCTCGTCATCCCCGATGTCCTCGGGGCGCGTGTCCTCCAGATCCAGCGTCTTCACGATGAAGCGCTTCATCTCGAGGGGGGTGATGATTGGATCCATAGACTTCCTGGTTGAACAGATCTTCAAGCCACTCCGTGAGGGCCCGGGCGGCCTGGGGAGCGGGGAGGGCCGGATCCGCCGGGGGCGGGGCGACGGAATGCAGGGCCCGGATTCGATATTCGCATGGATGCTCGGGCATGTGATACCAGCGGTGGCCCTTGGCCAGCAGGGGCGGGTCGCAGGTGACGACGAGGGGCAGGATGGGGGCCCCGGAGCGCAGGAGCAGGTGGGCGGCGCCCCGTTGAAAGCGGTAAGGACTGCCGGGGAGCGTGCGGGTGCCCTCCGGGAAGAGGACGAGGGTCTCGCCCCGGGCCTGGGCCTTGGCGCCCCGATTCAGCACCCAATCGGGATCCAGGGCCGGGATGTAGCCCGCGGCCCGCACGGCCCAGCCGAAGAGGGGGTTGTTCCAGATGGCCGGTTTCACGACGCAGGTGAGCTGCTCGATGGAACCAAGCATCATCACCACGTCCAGGTAGCCGGGGTGGGTGGCCAGGATCACGTGGCCATCCATCTCAGCCCGGGGGGGCATGGATTCCAGGGTTAGGGTGTAGATCCCCGCCCATTGGAGGAAGCGCACCAGCCTCTGGAAGTAGAAGAAGAAGCAGGCCCGGGCCCGGCGCTGGAGGGCCGACTTGCCACCGGGCAGGAGGCGCATGACGGGGATCGCGAGCAGGGAGAAGGTGGCGCCCAGGACCCCGAGGGATCCGAAGCCGATGCCGCTGGCGATGATCTTCAGGAAGCGTTTCAAAGGGCCTGCTCCCAGGCCCAGTGCCAGGTAGCGGCGGGTCCGCCCCAATCCCCCATGCCTCCGGCGAGGGCGCCCAGGGCGTGGAGGGATTGAGGCTCGGGGGAGGTGGGCGCCCCGCCACCGGGGCTGCGCCGGAGCTGGAGCCTGTTCGAAGCCGGAGCGCCGATGAGGAAGGCCACCGCGTGGAGGGGCGCGGGGTCCGCTTCAAATGGAGCCATGAGTTCGGGCAACCGATCGTCGCCATAGACGAAGAGAACGGGTTCGCCGGTGGCCCGATGCTGGGCGAGGGTTTCCAGCAGGGCCATGCCGAAGGTTTCGGGCCCGGCCGCCAATGCGGTGATGGGGCTCCGGTCCTGGGTGGCGATGGACCAGATGCCCGCGGCGGCGTTGTGCACGTTCATGGAGAACTGGGCGGGCGAAGCGTCCTGGCCCTGGGCGATGTCCGCCAGGATGGGCAGGGCCCGGCCGGGGTCCCCATGGCGGGAGGCGAAGACGGCGCGGAGTGGCCCGGCGTCGAGGGTCACGCGGCCGGCCACGTGCAGCAGGCCCTTGCCCAGGGGGCTCAGCCGGCGCCGGAGGAGCGGCTCCACCCGGCTCAGCTCGGGGGGACCCACCGCCAAGTCCACCCATGCGGGCAGGGGGCTCAACGGCAGCGGCTCGGGAGACCAGAGGGCCGCCCGTTGGATGGGAAGGGTGAAGGTGGGCTGGGCCATGGAGGGGTCGGGCGGGGTGCGGTGGCCCCGGCGGAATTAGGGGGCGGGGGGTTTGCCCGACAGGGCCTTCAGGAACGACTCGCTCTTCAGCCCGTTGGCGACCGCCTGGATGAGGCTGTCGCACAGGGCCTCGTGGTAGTTCTCCAGCTTGTAGGAGCGGCCCCAACGGGTGGCCGACCCCAGGAGGGTGCCCCGCCACAGTTCCTGACCCCTGGCGTGGATCGCCACTCGGAGGCTCACCTCCCCGAGGTAGGTGTTCCGCTCGGTCACCTTGAAATTGAGCACTTCGGCCGTGACGGTGACCGTGGCTCCTTCCACGGTGTCGGTGAGGGGGAGGCCAGCGCTCCTCAAAAGCATCCGGGTGCGTTCGGTTAGGAAGGCCGCGGCGTCGTCCCGGGTGGTGACCAGCTTCCCTGTGGTTCCCTCGAGATTCTCCCCCACGAGGGACTTGTCCTTGCGCAGGTCCGTGAAGGGCAGGACGGCGATTCGCACACCGTCGAAGGGCAGGAGGTTGATCGCGCCTACGGACTCGGCGAGCTGTTGGGTCGGCTTCCAGGCGAGGGGGGCGTTGACCATGGGACTGTCCACGGCGTCGAGGCCCGGGAGGAGGAGCACGGCAAGGCAGGCGGCACGTAGCATGGAAGGCTCCAGTGGCAGGGCGAACACCGAGATCCCCAAGATACTCCAGGTGGGTGAAAGGTCTGGTTAATCCGGGACTCAGGATTTCGAATCGGTGCCCGATTTCATCCGCACGGCGTCCTCGGGCAGCTTCTCCCCGCCCACCACGTGGAAGTGCAGGTGGAAGACGCTTTGGTGCGCATCCTGGCCGGAGTTGGCGATGACCCGGAAGCCCTTGTCGAGGATGCCGTTGTCCTTGGCGACCCGGACGCAGGTGGTGAGCAGGGCGGCCCGGGTGGCCTCGGGGAGCTGCTCCAGCTCCTGGAGGCTGTTCACGTGCTGCTTGGGGATCACGAGGAGGTGCACCTTGGCCCTCGGCCGGATATCCCAGAAGGCGAGCACGTGGTCATCTTCGAAGACCTTTTTCCCCGGGGCCACGCCCGCCACGATCTTGCAGAAGATGCAGCTGTGGTTGGCCTGGGGGTGCCAGTGGGCTTCGGGAACCGGGGCGGGGGTAGGCGCCGGAGCGGGAGCGGCCTGGAGCAGGAAGGCGAGGGCAAGGGTGAGCATGGACCCACCCTACCGCCGAACCGCCCCGGCCTTGAAGGGGTCGGGGCGGTTCAGGGCAACTTACTTGAGGTCTACGCGGTGAGTGCTCAGCGGCCGCTCTTTTTCCAATCGGAGAGGAAGCCCTCGATGCCCTTGTCCGTGAGGGGGTGCTTGAGCATCTGGTCGAAGACCTTGGTGGGGATGGTGGCCACGTGGGCGCCGGCGAGGGCGGCGTCGGTGACGTGGCGGGGGCCGCGGATGGAGGCGGCGAGGACGAAGGTCTCCAGGCCGTAGTTCTCGAAGATCGAGACCAGTTCGCGGATGAGGAGCATGCCGTCGAGGTTGATATCGTCCAGGCGGCCCACGAAGGGGCTCACGTAGGTGGCGCCCGCCTTGGCGGCCATCAGCCCCTGGGTGGCGGAGAAGCACAGCGTCACGTTGGTCTTGATGCCCTCGGCCTTGAAGGCCTTGGTGGCCTTGAGGCCCTCGGCCGTGAGGGGCACCTTCACGACGACGTTCTTGTGGATCTTGGCGAGTTTGCGGCCCTCCTCGATCATGCCGGGGGCCTCCAGGCTGATGACCTCGGCGCTGATGGGGCCGTCCACGATGCCGCAGATCTCCTCGATGATCGCCTCGAAAGGCTTGCCCGTCTCCTTGGCCACGAGGCTGGGGTTGGTGGTCACACCATCCAGCACGCCGTAGGCGTTGATCTTCTTGATCTCGTCAATGTTGGCGGTATCGATGAAAAATCGCATGCGAGGCTCCTCATTCCAGCCCTTCCATTCTCCCAGGGGGAGGGGGAAGCTGGAAGCAGGAGTTCCCATGGCCCCCCTTTCCGAGCTTTCCATCACCGAGATCCCCGTGCTCGACAAGGGCTTCGTCAAGCTCGTGGACCACATGGGTTCCGACCTCTCGGTCGTGAATGCCGCCCGCGTCTCCTTCGGGAAGCGCAAGGAGGCCTTCGACGAAGGTGACGCCAAACTCATCCGATACCTGGCGAAGCACGAGCACACGTCGCCGTTCCGGCACACGGCGCTCACGCTGCACGTGAAGGCCCCCATCTTCGTGTTCCGGCAGTGGATGAAGCACCGCATCGGCTCGGAGTTCAACGAGATCAGCGGCCGTTACGTGGTGTTCCCCGACGATGAGTTCTACGTGCCCGAGGTGTTCCGCCAGCAGTCCAAGGACAACAAGCAGGGCAGCTTCGGCGAGATCGCGGAGGAACACAAGGGCCCCGCCGCGGCCGCCTTCCTGCAGGCCTGCAAGGACAGCGTGAGGCAGTACAAGGCCCTGCTGGACATGGGTGTCTGCAAGGAACAAGCGCGCTGCGTGCTGCCCGTGGGGCTCTACTCCGAGGTGTACTGGACCGTGAGCCTCCAGGCCGCCGCCCACTTCATTCGCCTACGCACGGAGGGCCATGCCCAATGGGAGATCCAGCAGTACGCCCACGCCGTGGCCAAGGTGGTGGAGCAGGTGTACCCCGTGAGTCTGAAGGCGCTGCTGGAATCGGAAATCGGGTAGGGCTCAGCCCTACGGGGGATCCGGGCGCTGCCGATGCAGTGACTGGGGCTCCTCAGGGCCCTCCGAGCCATCCCACCATGCCCCACCAACCCCTCAATCCCGCCCTCTTCAGCCTGGATCCCGAGCATCTGTGGCTGATGCACTGCTCGGAAGGGCCCATGCCCCGTTCCGCGCTGAGGGCTTGCCGCGCCTTCCTCTACAAGGAACTGCAGCCCTGGGATCTGAAGTGGAAGGAGGATTTCGTCGGCCTTCCGGAGCGTTGCAAGGCGAAGGCGGCGGGCACCCTGGGCGCCTCCCCCGGGGACATCAGCCTCACGGCCACCACCAGCTCGGGCCTGCAGGTGGTGGCCCAGGGCTTTCCCTGGAGGCATGGGGACGAGGTGCTGGCGCCCCTGGGCGAATTCCCCTCGAATGCCTGGCCCTGGCTCGCGCTGCGGGATCGCGGCGTGACCTTTCGCGAGGTGCCGCTTTGGGAGGGGCACCTCGCGGGCTCCCGGGCCCTGGAGAGCGCCCCCCCGCCGGCGGATGCCGATCCCGAGGCCCGCATTCTGGCGGCCCTGCGGCCGGAGACGCGACTGCTCACGGTGTCCTGGGTGCGCTTCCAGGATGGGCTTCGCCTGGACCTGCGCCGGTTGGCGGAGGGTTGCCGCGCCCGGGGCGTGCCCCTCGTGGTGGATGGCATCCAGGGCTGCGGCACCCACCTGCCGGAACTGGAGGGTGTGGCGGCCTTCGCCACCGGGGGCCACAAGGGCCTGCTCTCCCCCCAGGGCCTGGGCTTCCTCTGGACGGATCCGGCCTTCCGGGCGCGCCTCCTGCCCTCGGGCACCTGGCTCTCCGTGGAGCAGGGCACGGACTTCAGCCGCCCCAGCACCGACTTCGACCGACCCTTCCTGGAGGATGGCCGTCGCCTGGAGCCGGGCAGCCCCTCCCTCCTCCTGGCCGCCACCCTTGAGGCCTCCCTGGGCGAGCTGCTCGCGGCGGGGATCCCCCGCATCCAGGCCCACGTGGAGCACTTGCAGCGGGCCCTGCTGCGCCTGCTCTCCCACGGCCCCTGGGCCTCGGAGGCGGCCCGCCTTCAGGCCCTGCTTGAGGCCGGCCGCCTGGGACCCTTCCTGGCCTTCCACCAGGGGGAGCGGGATCTCACGGCGCTGCTCCAGCGGGGGATGCGGCAGGGGATCTATAGCTCGGCCCGGGAGGGCTACCTGCGCATCGCCTTCCACGGGTGGCACGCGGAGGGTGACCTCAAGCGCATCGCGGGCTGGATGAACGCCCTCACCTGAACAACCAGCTCACCTTCACCTGCACCACGTCATCGCTGGGCAGGTGCCGGAGCACGGTGAGGTCGCGCCGGGGGCTGATGCCGGCGCGGTCGTTGGCCAGCTGATCCGTGCTCACGCCGTGGGTGTAGACGAGGAAGGCGGTGGAGCCGGGGCGGTATTCCCAGCGGCCGATGAGGTTCACGTTCCAGGTGCGGTAGCTGAAGGCGGTGGGCGGGGCCGGCGTGCCAGGGGGCAGGCCGGGGGCGAGGCGGCCGTCCTCCAGGTAGGACCGGAGGTCGCGGAAGGCCCAGTTGGCCGCCAGCCACTGGCAGAAGAGCTGCAGGCTGAGGGCGGGCGTGAAGGCGTAGCCCACGCGGATGGTCTGGTTGAAGGCCCCCAGCCGGCGATGGCCCACGGCCGGCGTACCGGCGGATTGGCCGGCCCGGGGGCCCGGGGCGGCGCCGAAGGTGTCGAGCCAGCGGAGCTCGCCCTCCTCGCGGGTGAGGTCGGTCTGCAGTTGGATGTCCAGCTGGGGCGTGAGCTTGATCTGCTGATAGACGGAGGTCTCGGTGGAGGGGCCGCCCTCGAACCAGCGGCGTGCCACGCCCACCCGCACGTACCAGGGTTTGTTGCCGGCGGTGTCGAAGCCGAGGTTGGCGAAGGGTCGGCGTTCGATGCGCAGGTACTTCTTCACGGGATCCGAGAAGGTGCGCAGCTCGCGATCATCCTCGGCGGGCAGGGCCAGGCCCCCGCCGCCCCACACGGACCAGTAGTTGCTGAAGTCCGTGCGGGCCTGGGCGCTGAACTCGGTATTGGTGGTGTGGCCCGCCTGGTCCTTGTCCACGGCACCGTAGAGGTTGATGTTCCAGTTGCGGGTGGGGCCCACGGCGCCATCCCAGCGCTTTTGGAGGAAGAACTCCCCGTGGCGGTTGTCCGGGGTCTGCAGGAAGCCCAGGTCATTGGGGTTGAACCAGCGCCCGGCGTTGATGAGGCGGGTGTCGAAGGTCCACCCTCCGGCCCAGGTGTGCATGTTGCGGATGCGGCCGTACCAGCCTTCGGGGCGGTCGCCTGGGGTGCCCGCGCGGCTGTGCTCGAGGGCGAATTCGACGAGGTTGGCGCGATCCGCGGATTTCACGGCGCCATCCATCGCGGCCACCACGGCTTCGCGCCCCGTGGGGCCGGCCTGGCGCATGTGGGAGATGAAGCCCCCCAGGAAGGTGCCCGCGTCGCCCAGCATCTGCTGCACGCGGAGCACACCGTAGCTGGTGGTGGGGGAGAGCTCCCGATGGACGGTCTCTCCGGAGGGCAGCCGCACCTCGGCCTCGGCCTGCTCCACGCCCGCGGCGAGCAGGCCCACGTTGAGGCCGCGATCGTACTTGGCGGTGTACTTGGCCGCGGCGGCGATCTCCTGGGCCAGGGGCCGATCCTTCAGGGTCTCGCCCGGGGCGAGGCCCGGATCGGATAGGGCGGTGCCGATGCGGCGGCTGTAGAAGAGCTGGGGGCCGATGGTCTGGAAGATCTCGGCGCCCTCGAGGAAGAAGGGGCGCTTTTCCGGGAAGAAGGTCTCCTGGGTGCTGAGGTTCAGCACGGCCTGATCCACCTCCACCTGCCCGAAATCCGGCCGCAGGGTGAGGTCTACCTGGGAGCGGGTGCTGAGGGCGAGGCGGGCGTCGAGGCCGGCGCGGCCCTCCCAGCGGCGGTCGTCGTAGGGCTGCGCCGTCTCGAACTTCCGCTTGGCGCTGAGGTAGGGCGTCCACTCGCGGCGGGGCGGCGGGTCCAGATCCACGAGGCCGTCGAGGTCGGGGAAGGCGCCGATGAAGCTCGTCTCGCTGCGGGGCGGCACGTGCAGGAAGGCCTGCTCGCGAAGGCTGCCCTGGCTGCTGCGCTGCACGTTGATGCCCCAGGTCTGCGGTCCGCCGCCCTTGCGGATGCGCAGGAGGGAGAGGGGGATCTTCAGCTCCGCGTGCCAACCGGTGTCATCCAGGGATACGGCGCTCTCCCACACGCCATCCCAGCTGGTGTCGGCCTGCACGCCGTAGCCGCCGATGCTGTCGTTGGTGCAGGTGCCATCCCGCTGCACGCCGCCCGCGTTCACCATGAACACCATGGCGTTGCGGCGATCGTGGAGGGTGTCCAAGTAGACGGCCAGCCAGTCGCTGTTGCTGTCCTGATCCCGGCGGTGGACGCGCCGCACCACGCCCTTGGCGCCCTCGGGGACCCGCAGATGCGCCCCGACGTAGAGGAAGGCTCCGTCGTAGAGCACGCGCACTTCGGTTTGGAGCTTGGAGGCTGCGCCATAGGCGGGCCACAGCTGGGTGAAGCCATGGGTGGCGGCGGGGGCCTGGGCCCAGGCGGGATCCCCCAGGCGGCCATCCAGCTTCACGGGGCCCTGCACGCGCACGGCCCGCAGGCCCGGGCCCTGGGCCGAGAGGATCAAGGAGGGGGCGAGGAGGGAGGAAAGCAGGCGCACGTTTTGACCCTATCGGATCGCGCGGGTTCCCATGGGACTTTGGCCCCGGGTTTCGAGCGTCCTGCCGCTGGAGGTGGCTCACCTCGTCGCCGGGCACCTCGCACCCATGGCCCGGATGCTGGAACCGGGCCGGGGGATTCGCGCATAGACTCTTCTGATGCGCCTCCTTCTCGCCCCCTTTCTGCTCGCCTTGCCCCTCCTGGCCGGAGGGAAGGGCACCCTCACCACGAAGGGCCAGAGGTTCACCGCCGAGGTGGCGGCCACCCCGGCCGAGAAGGCCAAGGGCCTCATGGCCCGGGCCCACCTCCCGCAGGATCAGTGCATGGTCTTCCTCTACGAGGAGGACGGCTACCACGCCATCTGGATGAAGAACTGCCTCATCGCCCTGGACGTGGCCTGGCTGGACGCCCAGGGGAAGGTGGTGGAGCTCCTCGAGAAGGTGCCCCCCTGCAGCCCCATGCTCGGGAATGACTGCCCGAACTACGGGGGAACGGTGCCGGGCCGCTTCTTCGTCGAGTTCGCCGCGGGCACCCTCAAGCGGATCGGCCTGAAGAAGGGCGACCTGATCGCCTGGGATCTGAAGCTAGATGATGGGCGCGTGGTGAAGCTGGGCACCATGCCGGCTCCGCCCGCCAAGCCTGCGAAGCGGAAGTAGGCACGCTCAGCGCACCCGGGCCCGGTTGCGGATGGCCATCACCATGCCCAGGGCCAGCATGAAGCTGAGGGTGCTGCTGCGTCCGTAGCTGAAGAAGGGCAGGGCCATGCCCTTGTTGGGCAGGGCGCCCGCCACCATGCCGACGTTCACGAGGATGTGGAGGGCGAAGATGGCCGCGGCCCCGGCGCAAAAGTAGAGCTCCTCGGTGCTCCTCGCCTTGCGGGCCGTATCGAGGATCCGGAGCAGCAGGGCGCCGAAGAGGGAGAGCGCGATCAGCACGCCCACGAAGCCCCGCTCCTCGGCCCACACGGCGAAGACGAAGTCGGTGGTCTTCACGGGGAGGAAGTTGAGCTGGGTCTGGCTGCCCGCCGTGAAGCCCCGGCCCAGCACGCCGCCCGCGCCGATGGCGATCTTGCTCTGGTGGATCTGGTAGCCCTTCCCCTGCAGATCGCTTTCGGGGTCGAGGAAGGTCATCACGCGCTGCTTCTGATAGGGCTTGAGCACCTTCTTCCAGGCCAGCACGCTGCCGAGGGAGAAGAGCAGGAGCCCGATCACCACCCACCGGGCCTTCAGACCCCGGATGAGGGGCACGAGGGCGAGGATGGGGGTGAAGCTCAGGGCCATGCCGAGGTCCGGCTGCTTGAGCACGAGCACCATGGGCAGGAACACCAGGGCGGCGGCGGTGATCAGGTCGAAGATCCCGACCTGATCGGCGGGGCGGTTCCCCAACCGATGGGCCACGAACAGCAGGGTCAGCCACTTCATGAGCTCGGAGGGTTGGAATTGGATGCCTTTGAATTCGAACCATCGCGTGGCGCCGCCCATCTTCTTGCCGGCCACCAGCACCAACAGCAACAGCAGGAGCCCGCCGAGGTAGAGCCCGAGGCTCACCTTGAAGATCCGGGTGGGATCCATGGACGCGAGGAGGGCCACCATGGCGGTGCAGGCCAGGGTGAAGACGCCCTGCTTCACCCAGAGATCGGCCTGGGAGGTTCCGTGGCTGGCGCTGAACAGGGTGAGCAGGCCCAGCCCGGCGAGGGCCGCCATGAGGGCGAGCAGGCCGCGATCCAGGCCCTTGAGGTACTCGCGCCAGTTCACAGGCCCTCCTCCGGTTTCTCGGCGGGCTTGAACCGATCGGGGATCTTGCCGCCCGGCGGGGGCAGGGGGTCCTGCAGGCGGTCGACGCACCAGTACTTCACGGCCTTGGCGGCCATGGGGGCGGCGCTGGTGGAACCGAAGCCCGCGTTTTCCGCGATGAACACGAAGGCGATCTGAGGGTTGTCGCGGGGAGCATAGCCCGCGAACCAGGCATGGTCCTTGAGCTCCTTGGCCTGGCGGGCGTAGTGGGATTTGTCCACGAAGGTGGCCACCTGGGCCGTGCCCGTCTTCCCCGAGAAGGGGATCTCCTTGGCAATCTGCCTGACGAAGGGGTTGGTGGCCGCCGTGCCGTTCTCAACCACCTGGGCCAGCCCTTGGTCGAGGTAGCTCCAGATCCTGGGATCCAACCCCGTGTCCTTCATGGGGGGAGTGGGCGCCGGTTCCACGAGGTTGGTGGCCTCGTTGCGAAATCCCCAGAAGAGGTGGGGGGTGAGCAGTTTCCCCTTGGTGCCGAGCAGGGCGTAGAAACGCGCGAGGCCCAGGGGCGTGAGGCCCACGGCGCCCTGGCCGATGCCCACGCTGATGGTTTCGCCGGCGTACCACTTCTCCTTGCGGGCCTTCCACTTCCAATCGCGGCTGGGTACCCGGCTCGTCTTCTCGAAGGGGAGGTCGATGCCCGTGGGCACGGTGAGCCCGTACTTTTCCGCCGTGGCGTAGATGTCGTCGATGTCCATGCGGGAGGCCACTTCGTAGAAGTAGACGTCGCAGCTCTGGGCGATGGCCCCCACGAGGCTGAGCCCCCCGTGTCCTTCGGGCTTGTCGCAGCGAAAGTCGCGGCCGTAGTAGTTCTTCCTCCCCGCGCAGTAGATCACCGTCTCGGGCCGGATGACGCCTTTCTCGAGGCCCGCGATGGCCATGAGCAGCTTCCAAGTGGAGCCGGGGGCGTAGATGCCCTGGGTGACGCGGTTCACCATGGGCTTCGAGGGGTGGCGGATGTAGCGGTCCACCATCTCCTGGCTGAGGCGGTTGAGGAAGATGTTGGAGTCGTAGCTGGGGCTGCTGTAGAGGGCGAGCACGCCGCCATCGCGGAGGTCGAGCACCACGGCCGCGCCCTTCTCTTCGCCGAAGGCTTCCTGGATGGTGCGCTGGAGGCCCGCGTCGAGGGTGAGGTAAAGGCTGCGGCCCGCCTTGGCAGGGGCCTGGCCGCTCACGGCCACCTCGCGGCCCAGCTGATCCACGAGAACCTTCTTGGCGCCGTCCTGGCCCTTGAGCCGTTCGTTGGAGGCCCGCTCGAATCCATCCTTGCCGACGATTTCGCCCAGTTGGTAGAGCCCGGGCTCCTTCTTCATGAGCACGTCGTCGACTTCCCCCACGTAGCCCAGCAGGTGGCCGGCCAGCTCATCGCCGAGGTAGACGCGGCGGGGGGCCATGTCCACGCCCAGGAAGGGGAAGCGGCTCCGCACGCGCTCGGCGAGGGCGATGCCCGCCTCGTCGAGGTTCTCCATGAGCACGAGGGACCGGCCCTTGCTGCCCTGGCGCCAGGTGTGGATCTTCCGCTTCAGGGGCTCGGCATCGAGGCCCAGGGCCGCGGCCAGGGCTTCGACCACGGCGGGATCCCGGGGCAGATCCTCTTCGGCGATGACGAGGTGGAGGGCCTTCCGGTTGTCCACGAGGCGGTGGCCGTTGCGGTCGTACACGATGCCCCGGGGCGCGGGGACGTTGCGTTCCTTCACGGCCTGGCTCAGGGCCAGCTGCTGGAAATCGCCATGGCGCACCAGCTGCAGCCAGGCGTAGACGGCGAGCAGCACGCAGACCATCCCCACGGCGGCGGCCTGGAAGGCGCCAAGGCGCCCGGTGAGGAGGCGGCGGTCCCGGGGATCCATCAGGACCGCGCGGGCTGGTCCCGCCAGGTGAGGTAGGCCCACAGGGGCCAGCCGAGGACCACCCAGAGCCAGGGGCGGGCCGAGGGCAGGCTGCCCGCGGCGAGGAAGACCATGCCTTCCGTGAGCAGGAAGAGACCCAGCGCGAGGCCCAGCTGGCGGATCATCCATCGAAAGCGGGAGTCCGGCGGCCAGTGTTCCGCGAGGAAGGCGGCGATGAGGGCGAGGGTGAGGGCCGCCCAGGGGGAGCCGCCGAGGCGGGGGTAGAGCTTGAGGCTGCCTTCAAGGGCCCAGCCGGAGGCGGAGGCCAGGAGGCCGGTGGTGAGGTAGTTCCGGGGATCCGGGGCGAGGGCCACCACGGTGAGGACGTGGAGGATCAACTGCAGGCGGGGCCAGGGCGCCGTGACGAGCACCGCCAGCACGCCCAGGAGCGCCACGAACACCCGGGCCTGCAGGGAGAGGGGGGGCTTGCGCAGGGCCATCAGCGCACCGCCTTCGGCTTGGGGGCCGGGTGGGGCAGGGGTTTGGCGGGAGGCCGGAGCGAGGGCTGGACTTCCAGGGGCGGCTCCAGGGGGAGCAGCAGGACGAGCCGCAGGCGATCCAGGGGGGCCGCCAGCTGCACGCGGACCTTGAGCTCGAGATCCGTGGGCCTCACATCCGTCACGTAGCCCACGAGGAGCCCTCGCGGGAAGACGCGATCCAGGCCGGAGGTGTGCACGGCCTCGCCGGGTTGCACCACCTCCTGGGGGTTCACGTACCGGATCTCCGCGCGGCCGTCGCCCAGGCCCTGCAGCACGCCGGTGGCCCGGCTCCGGGTGAGCATGACGCCGATGGCCGCGTTGGGGGCGTCCGCCGGGAGGATGAGGGATTGGGTGGGCGCCACGGACCAGAGGCGGCCCACCACCCCCTCGGGGGCGATCACGCCCTGATCGGGCCGCCAGCCGCGGTCGATGCCTCCTTCGATGACGAGCCCGCCGAAGGCGCCGGGACGCGTGCTGCTGAGGATGCGGGCCCCCTGGAGTTCGAGGGGCACCTGCACCTTCAGGCCGAGCAACCGCTTGGCCTCCTCCGCTTCGGCGTGGAGGGGGGCGAGGCGGGCCGCCTCCATTTGCCGATCGGCCAATTCCTGGCGCAGCAAGTGGAGTTCCGTGCGGGCGTGTTCGAGATCCGCAGCGCGCTGGGAGCGGGTCACCCGCCAATCATGGAAGCCCGTGGCCAGGCGCTGGAAGGGGTGGGAGAAGGTCGTGGCGACCTGGCTCCAGGCCCGGCCGGGCACCCGGCCCACCAGCACCCAGGCGCCGTGGCCGAGCCACAGGGCCATGAGGGCGTAGCGGCGGCGCCCCGTGGGGGTCCAGCCCCAGTTGGACGGGCGCGCGGCCATGTCCCAGCTGACTCCTTAGGTGGTGGTTCAGTCCATGATCTGGATGCGGCGCAGGAGGGGGATGTTCTCCAGCAGCAGGGCGGTGCCCCGCACCACGGCCGTCTGGGGATCCTCGGCGCGGAACACGGGAAGGTGGGTCTCCTTGCGGAGCCGTTCGTCCAGTCCCTGGATGAGGGAACCGCCGCCCGTGAGGCAGATGCCGCGATCGATGAGGTCGGCGGCCAGCTGGGGGGGCGTCTCGTTGAGGGCCTTGCGGACGAGGTCGATGATGGCGTTGATGGGCTCGGCCAGGGCCTCGCGGATCTCGGCGTCGTTGAGCGTCAGCGTCTTGGGCAGGCCCTCGAACTGGTCGCGGCCGCTCACTTCCATGGTGCGCACGGCCTCGGCGGGGTAGGCGCTGCCGAGCGTCCACTTCACCTCTTCGGCGGAGCTCTCCGAGATGAGCACGTTGTACTTCTCGCGGATGTACTTCACGACGGCTTCGTCCATCTCGTCGCCGGCGATGAGGATGGAATCGGAGAACACCTTGCCGTTGTACGAGATCACGGCCACATCCGTGGTGCCGCCGCCGATATCGACGATCATGCAGCCGCGCTTCTCGTAGATGGGCAGGCCGGCGCCGATGGCGGCCACCATGGTCTGGTCCACGATGAACACGTCATGGGCCTTGGCGTCGTAGCAGCACTGGCGCACGGCGCGGCGGGCCACCTGGTGGGCCTTGGGGGGCACGCTCACGACGATGCGGGTGCGGGCCCAGCCGCGGTTGGGGCGGGCCTTCTCGATGAATGCGGCCAGCATTTTCTCGGCGGCATCCACTTCGAAGATCATGCCGTCCTTCATGGGGCGCACGGTCTTCACGCCCTGGGGGGCGCGGCCCAGCAGCTGCTTGGCCTCGTCGCCCACGGCCTCGACCTCGTGGGTGACCGTGTTGAGGGCCACGATGGAGGGTTCGTAGATGACGATGCGGCCGGCCTGCTTCGTGTGGACGAGGGTCGAGGCCGTGCCGAGATCGATGGCGAGGTCCGAATTGAAGAGGTTGGACCAGAACTGGGCGGAGAAAATGCTGGCCACAGGGGCTCCGAAAGGCTGGCGCGGGGGCGCAAACCTCTAGGATGCCACGGGGGAACTCCCTTGGGAGGGAAGTCTGGGCGGGGGGCCCGGAGGGGAGTCCGGGGGGTCAGGCTCCGGCTTCCAGGAGTTCTCGGACGAGGAGGATCGGATCCAGCTTCTGGGGGAGTTCCCGGTGGTAGCCCCGGACCCAGCGCTTCCCGTTCACCAGGATGAAGGGGATGGCCCGCTTGCCTGTTTCGGCCTCGAGCTTCTCCGAGGCGCCTTCTTCCAGCTCGATGTCCACCTTGGTGTGGGGCACGGCCTGATCCTTGAGCCAGGCGTCCAGGCGGCGGCAGTCCGGGCACCAGGCCGCGGTGTAAACCTGGAGATCGAGCCCTGCGAGTTCCTGAACCGATGCCATGGAAGGCCTCCCTGATCTGTCATTCTGGGGCCTTCCATCCCGATCGAGGAGAACCCATGCGTACCCCCCTGCTCGCCGCTGCCGTGCTGCTTCTGCTCGGATGCAACCAGGCCCCCCAGGATGCCAATCCCGTGTTGTTCAATGTCGGCGGGCAGAAGTTCACGGAGCGAGAGTTCACCGAGATGGTGCGCGCGATCGAGCCCGCGAAGGCCGAGGACATCCTGAAGAACCCCAAGCCGGAAGCGCAGGCCGCCCGGGCGGGCTTCCTGGGCAGCCTGGCCCAGGATCGGGCCATCTTGGCCTACGCCAAGAAGACTGGAATCGATCAGGGGACCATTTATCGGATGCTCATGGTCCAGGCCCAGGCCCAGGCGGCCATGAAGGCCATGATCTCCCAGCGGGTGGGCGAGCCGAGCGAGACTCAGCTCCAGGAAGCCTACGGGACCATCAAGGCCAAGAACACCCAGGGCGGCAACGCGGCGGGCTTCCCCTCCCTGGAGGAGGTGATGGCCAACCCGGCCATCAAGAGCCAGCTGGTCAACGCGTGGAAGCAGGAGCGCAGCCAGGCCGCCGTCCAAGAGCTGATGAAGGAGGTCAAGGCCCAGGTACCGGTGACGTTTGCCGAGGGGTATCAGCCGGTGGAGTAGGGCGGCTGGTCGATCCATTTAATTAACGAAGCCCCCGGTCGGGGGCTTCGCCTTGTTGGGGGATCGGGGCCGACCCAGCCCTGGAGAGGGAGTCCTCCGGGGCCACGCTCGCGCGTGGCCCCTCCGCCGGCCGGGGACTAAGGCCCCCTCGCCCTGCGGAACGCTTGCGCGTCCCTCGGGCTCGAGACGGGGCCCAAGTTCCCTGCATTCGACTCCCTCTCCAGGCACCAAAAAAAGGCCCCCTTGCGGGGGCTTTTTTTGGTGCCTGGAGAGGGAGTCGAACCCCCGACACATGGATTTTCAATCCATTGCTCTACCAACTGAGCTATCCAGGCGCTGGCAGGAAGGTTCAGGTTAGCAGGAAGGCGGGGGTTTTCAAGGGCTGGGAAGGGGGGACCCGGCTGGGCCCTTGGGTTTCCGGGCGGTTCCTTGCGGTTACGTGGGGCGGCTCCTGGGCTATCCTTGGGGTTTCGGTGATCGCATGAGCAAGGAACGCCTCATCCAGGTGCAGAAGCCCGCCCAATCGCTGGAGCGCTTCCAGCAGGACTATGCGAGGACCCAGGTGGGCGATGGCAGCCTGCTGCGCCCCATCCTCATGGGGGTGGGGGCCGTGGCCGTGCTCGGCCTCGGGTACCTGATCTTCGACCAGTGGCGCCAGTCCTCCGTCGAGCGGTTCGAATCCTCCCTGGCGGCCCTGGTGGAAGAGGTCGAAGGCGGCGTGCAGCCGGCCACGGGGGAAGCCCTTCAAAAGAAGATGCGGGACGCGCTGCCCAAGCTCGAGACGCTCTCCCGCGAGGCGCCCTCGGCCCGCAGGGACATGGCCCAGGGCCTCGTGGCCGCCTGGAAGCTGAGCCTGGATGGCAAGGGCGCGGCTCCCGGCGGTTCCGACGCCTGGGGGCGCCTGGCCCTCGTCCACCGCCACCTGGTGCTGGGGCAGCCCGCCGAAGCGGCGAAGGTGCTGGATGCCCTCCGTTCCAAGGCCGATCCCGGACAGGCCTGGGCCCCCGAATTCTGGCGTGTGCAGCTGGAGGCCGACCGGCTCGCCGGCGCCGCCGATCAGGCCCGCGCCCACCTGGCGGACTACAAGGACCGCTTCAAGGGCCGTACGTTGGACGCCTCGCTGGACAAGATCGTCGAAGGCATCTGACCGTCGTCCGCCCGTTCCTCGCTTAGCATGGAGCCCTCTTTGGAGGGCTCCATGCGCATGTATGACCTGATCCACGCCAAGAAACGGGGCGGTGCCCTCACCGAGGCCGAGATCCGGTTCTGGGTGGATGGGGTCGTGGATGGATCCATCCCGGATGAGCAGAGCGCCTCCATGCTCATGGCCATCTGCTGGCGCGGCATGACCACGGAGGAGACCCTCGCCCTCACCCTGGCCATGCGGGATTCGGGCAAGGTCATGGACCTTTCCTCCATTCCCGGCGTGAAGGTGGACAAGCACAGCACCGGGGGGGTGGGGGACAAGACGACGCTGATCCTGGGCCCCCTGGTGGCCGCCTGCGGGGTGCCCTGCGCCATGTTCAGCGGTCGGGGCCTGGGCCACACCGGCGGCACCGTGGACAAGTTCGCGGCCGTACCGGGGCTCAGGGTGGAGTTGAGCGACGCGGACTTCCTGAAGTCCCTCCGGGAGACCGGCTTCGCCAACAGCGCCCAGACCCCCGACCTCGTTCCCGCCGACCGACGCCTGTACGCCCTGCGGGATGTCACGGCCACCGTGGAGAGCATCCCCCTCATCACGGCCAGCATCATGTCCAAGAAGCTCGCCGGGGGCTGCGGGGCCCTCGTGCTGGATGTGAAGTGCGGGTCCGCCGCCTTCATGTCCAACTTGGAGGAAGCTCGGGGGCTCGCCCAAAGCCTCGTCAGCGTGGGCAAGGCCTACGGCATGCGCGTGAAGGCCCTGATCACGCGGATGGAGGAGCCCCTGGGCCGCACCATCGGCAACGCCCTCGAGGTGCGGGAGTGCATCGAGATCCTGCAGGGGCGCCACGTCGATAGTGATCTGGCCCGGATGAGCTTGCGCCTCGCGGCCGAGATGGTGCTCATGGGGGGCGGGGCCCAGTCCTTGCCCGAGGCTGAGGCCAAGGTCCAGGAGGCGCTGGCTTCCGGCGCGGCCTTGGGCGTGCTGCGGGCCTTCATCGCCCTTCATGGAGGGGATGCCCGCGTCGTGGACGAACCCGGGCGCCTCCCCCAGGCCCCCTGCCGTCGCGTGGTGCGGGCCGCCGCCGCAGGATGGGTTGCACGGATGGATGGGCGCGAGCTGGGCTTGGCGGCCATGGAGCTGGGCGCTGGCCGTCGCAGCCAGCAGGACATCATCGATCCCGCCGTGGGACTGGAGCTTGAAGTGGCCGTGGGTCAGGCCGTGGCGGCCGGCCAAGCCCTTGCCACCTTGTATGGGGCTTCCGAGGGGGCGCTGGATCAGGTCCAGGACAGGGTCCAGTTGGCCATCCAGGTGGGGGGTGTGACACAAATTTCAATGCCCTGGCTATTGGAGACCCTTGAGTAGACGGGCGGGAAATTTACTGCCAAGATCTATGAATTCACACACATTGCGGCTCCCCTGTGGCGAACCGGAATTCAGGCGAAAAGTTTAAGTGCCTCGATTCCTGGCCAAGTTCCCGGATTTCCCGTCCGAGCGAGCAATTTGTTGTTGCGAACCCGTGGCAGAGTGGGGTCTCATCAATCCACCCTTTTGGTTCTTTCGAGTGTTGTTTCGTGTCTCCCTGGTGCTGGCCAAACGCTTCGGCGGGCAAACACCCCCCTCCTGCCATTGGGGCGGGGACACACACCCTTCTTCGGCCGTTTTGTTCTGGGCCTTAGCGGGATCTCCACCAGGCTTCAACCCTGCGGCCCCTGCCGCACTTTCCAAGGAGCAGTTCCTATGAATCGAGTCGTATCCCGCTTGGGCTTCACGACCTTCGCCCTCGTCGCCGGCACCCTGCCGATGATGGCCCAGGGTACCCAGACCGCGAACATCACCGGCACGGTGGTCGACGCCTCCGGCGCCCCCGTCGCGGGCGCCACCGTGCGCCTGTCCTCCCCCTCCATGCAGGGCGTCCGCGCCTTCTCCACGGATGGCAGCGGCAAGTTCATCTCCCGCCTGCTTCCTCCCGGCACCTACACCATCGAGGTGGTGAAGGAGGGCATGGACACCCGCAAGATCACCCAGGCCCTGGGCATCGACCAGACCTTCACCCCCAAGATCACGATGACCAAGTCCGGCGGCGCGATCGTGGAAGTGATCGCCGCCACCCCCGCCGTCGATAAGACGGATGTGAAGACCGCCACTAACTTCCGCATGGATGCCGTCGATAAGCTCCCCAACGGCCGCACCATGGAAGCCGTCGCCCTCCTCACCCCTGGTGTCACCAGTGGCGTGGGTGGTCGCGTGCAGATCCACGGCGCCATGACCTCCGGCAACTTGTACTTGGTGGACGGTCAGAACGTTGCGGATAACGCCTACAACAACCGTGGCATCCAGATGATCGATGACTCCGTCGAGGAGACCCAGATCATCACCGGTGCCATGTCCGCCGAGTACGGCGACGTGGACGGTGGCGTGCTGAACTCCATCACCCGCTCCGGCAGCAACGAGTTCTCCGGCTCGCTTCGCTGGGAACTGAACAACCCCACCTGGAACGCTGTCAGGCCTCTCCAGAACCGTGCCACCACCCTCGACAACGTCTTGGGCGAGGAGAAGACCCTCTTCCTGAGCGGCCCCATCCTCAAGGACACCCTCTGGTTCGCCGCTTCGTTCTTCAAGACGGAAACCAACGTCGCCAACAGCATCAGCGCGAACCTGACTGATGCCTTCGGCCTCTGGGTCAACCCCGCCCCCCCCGCGGTTGAGAACCTGAACGGCCCCAATGGCTTGAACGCTGGCTACGTCGCCGGCACCAAGATCATCCGTCGCCAGTTCAAGCTGACCTACTCCATCAACCAGGATCACACCCTCATCGCGACCTTCAACAACGCGAAGACGGATCAGACCAACCGCAACTACTCCGCGGGTGAGATCAAGTCCCTGGTGCCCCAAATCAGCACCTCCGAGTTCTTCAACGTCGGCTGGCGCGCCGTGTGGGGCAGCAACTTCACCACGGATGCCCGCTACGGCGGCAAGAAACAGAACCTCTCCGCCGGCGGTGCCGCCAACGGCCAGAGCCCCTTCTACAACATTGATAACGGCTTCTTCTACAACAACGGCATCTTCAACAACACCGACGGTGGCGATCAGCGCGACAACAAGACCTTCAATTTCAAGGCGAGCCTCTTCTGGAACGCCGCCGGCAGCCACCAGACCGATATGGGTCTGGATTACTACGAAGGCACCCGCAAGGCCAAGAACGAACAGACCCCCACGGGTTACATCATTGAAGTCGCCGGTCTGAACATGAACGGCGTCAACGCCGCCAACGCTGCCGCCTATGGCATCCCCGTCGACACCACCCAGCCCTACGCATTCGGCAGCGCCATCTGGGTCTACCAGAGTGGATCGGGTTCCGCTAAGAACAAATCCTACGGCCTCTATGTAAACGACAAGTGGAGCCTCGACCAGCACTGGAACTTCCAGATCGGCATCCGCTACGACAAGTACGAAGCCAAGAACGAGGGTGGCAAGAAGACGGCCGGTGCTAGCGGCATCTCCCCCCGCCTCGGCGTGAAGTACGACCTCTTTGGCGATAGCAAGCACATCTTCGGCGCCAGCTATGCCAAGTACAACGGCAAGGTGCTGGAAGGCATCACCAACTCCGTCACCAGCCAGGGCAACCCCACGGAAGTGGACTTCCCCTGGGTCGGAGCCGGCACTCCTCAGACCTTCGCGGCCCTTCAGAACCTCGCGAACTATGATCTGACGGGCGCCTCGGGCATCCTGTACTACAACGATCCCACCCTGAACGTGAAGCTGAGCGACAAGCTCAAAGCTCCCACCACCAACGAATTCCAGCTCAGCTACGCCTACTCCTACAACTTCGGTTCCATGGGTGATGGCTATGTCAAGCTCACGGGGATCTCCAAGAAGTGGGATAACCTCATCGACTACAGTGTCGGCAACAACGGCACCGTGCAGGATCCCACTGGCGCTGATATCTACATGCGCGTTTGGGAGAACAACTCTGAGGCCACCCGTAAGTACAAGGGCCTCGAGCTGGAAGCCAGCCACAACATCAACCAGTGGACCATTGGCGGTGCCATCACCTGGAGCGAGCTGAAGGGCAATTACGAGGGTGAGGGCACCAGCTCCCCCGCTCGCGGAGAAGGCATCCACAACTTCGATATCCAGGACGGCGTGACTCTCTACAACAACAAGGACACCACCCCCGAGGGTTACCTCCAGGGCCACCAGCCCATTCGCATGCGCTGGATGGCCAGCAAGGCCTTCGAGAACGCCTTCGGCAAGACTTCGGTCGGTTTCGTCTATCGCTTCGATAGCGGCTCCCACTTCAGCAACTCCCGTTCCATCTCCCGCGCCCGCCTTGGTGGCCCGACCCTCTCTTCCCAGTACGGCACCACCGGCGTCCAGTACATGGATCAGAAGCGCGGTGCGGGTGTGTTCGCTGGCGCTTCCTACTTGGACCTGGCCATCACTCACGACTTCACCCTTTTCAAGGTGGCCGGTCGCAGCGTGAACGCCTTCGCCAAGGTGCGTCTCGATAACGTGCTCAACCACCAGCAGCAGATTACCTTCAGCACCAGCTACGGTGCTGCCACGGGCACCTATGGTGTGGCTGGCGGCGGTGTGAATTCTCCCTGGGTCCGCTCTGCAACCTACGGCAAGCCCACGAGCCTCAACAACTACGGAACTCCCCGTGAGATCCGGATCTCCGCCGGCTTCCGCTTCTAAGAAGCCTCCACGAGACGCACAAGAAGGGCCCCCGAAAGGGGGCCTTTTCTTATGTGCGGACTGCTGGTCGGGTGAAGCGAGAGCACCCCCTCGTTCAAAGCCCCAGCAACTCCTTCAACCTCGGCGTCGCCGTACGGCTGACCTCCAACTCCACGCCATCAGCCACTCGCACGGCAGCCCGACCGCCCTCGATGGGGCGCAGGCCGAGCACGCACTCGGGCCGCAGGAGGAGGTGCCGCTGCACCCGCAGGAGGCCGGATTTCGGGAAGGTCTGCTCCACTTCGGCGAGGGTGGTCCAGGAGGTGCGGTGGCGCTGGCCGCCGCACCAGGACCACACCACCTCCTCTTCCACTTCGAAGTGGGTGGTGCGCTTGAGGTCGAGGAAGACGTGGCCGTCGCCGGCCTTCACGGGGTAGCGGGTGGCGGCGCCGGGGAGGTGGGGATGGAGGTCCGCGCCGCTTCGGGCGGGCACCTGGCGTTCGCGCAGGCGCTGGAGGGTCTGGCCCAGGCGGTCGGCGCCGATGGGCTTGAGGATGTAGTCGAGGGCGGCGGTCTCGAAGGCGCGCACCGCATGCTCGGCGAAGGCGGTGACGAAGATGACGGGCACGGCCCGGGGGAGCTCGGCGGCCACCTCGAGGCCACTGGGGCCGGGCATCTGGATATCGAGGAAGAGGGCGTCCAGCTCGATGGGGCCCTGCATGAAATCCAGGAGGGCCTGGCCGTCGGGAAGCTCGCCCGCCACGTCGCAGCCGGCCTCCCGCAGAAGGCGCCCCAAGCGGCTCCGCGCGAGGGGCTCATCATCGGCAAGGGCGACCTTGAGGGGCTTCATCGGGCATCTCCCTGGGCATCCACGTCGGCGAGGGTCCACCCGTATTCGGTGTGGAGCTGGAATCGGGCCCGGTCTCCGTAGGCGAGCTTCAGGCGGGCCTCGAGGTTGCGGAGGCCGATGCCCTCGCCCAGCACGAGGGAAGCGGGTCGGCCCGTGTTGGCCACCTGCAGGTGGATGGCCTCCCGGATGCGCTGGCCCTTGATGCGAACCTCGCCGCCTTCGGTGTGGCCGGCGATGCCGTGCTTGAGGGCGTTCTCCACCAGGGGCTGCAACAGGAAAGGCGGAGCGAGCACCTTGTCCAATTCTTCATCCCACTCCCAATGCACCCTCAGGCGCGTGCCGAGCCGGAGCTTCTCCACGGCCAGGTAATGGCGGACGAGATCCCGCTCATCGGCCAGGGGCGCGAGCGGTCGGTCGCCGTGGCGCAGGAGGGCGCGATAGAGCTCCGCCAGGTCGAGGATGGCCTGCTCGGCGCGATCCACGTCCTGGCGCACTAGCTCCGCCAGGCCGTTGAGACTGTTGAAGAGCACATGGGGGCTCAGTTGGCCGCGGAGCAGCACCCACTGGGCCTCCCGAAGCTGGGTCTCGGCGGTGGCCTTCTCCTCTTCGGTGCGCTCCCCCAGGGCGATGGTGCCTCCGATGAACATCATCATCGGGGTGCCGATGACCAGCTGGAGGGTCATGATCTGCCCCAGCTTCATGGGATGGTCCTGGCCGTCGACCGGGACGGAACCGCCCCAGCCCGCCAGGTGGAGCAGGCCGTAGTCCACCATCACGAGGGTGGTGATGATCAGGGCGCAGCAGGGGGCGGCTTGGAGGGCCCCCCGCAGGAGGGGTGCGTGGGATCTGTCATCCCCGGTGTAGCGCCAGGGCAGGGGCGTGAGGAAGCCATAGGCGAAGGACATGGCGAAGGGCGTGAACAGCACGCTGACCCAGACCGCCGAGGGGGTCGTGAGGTGGAGCTTCGCGAGGCTCGTGGCCTTGAAGATGCCGAACAGGAGCGTGAACCCGAGCACGATGCCCCAGCTGAACCGCTTGCGCAGGCGCCGACGGAAGTGTTGGGTGAGGGGCTGGAACCGCATGCTTCCAGAGTGACGGGGCGGCAGCCCGGCACCAAGCCCTGCCGGTGGGTGGGGGCTGGTGGCCGCCCAGCCGTGGCATCCTGAGGGTGGAGGCCGCATGTTCCTCAAGTCCCTGTTCCGTCGCGCCCAGCCTGGGTCCCCCGTGATCCCGGAGCTGGATGGGGCCGTGGCCCGGAAACTGGAGGCCGAGGGCAAGGATCCCGGAGCCGTGGCGAGCCGCGCCGCGGAGCCTCGGGAGGTGCCCCCGCGCCCGGAACTGGGCGGCTTCAAGGGATCGATCCGCCTCGTGCTGACGTTGGATGGGCTGGGGGATGTGAAGGCCGTGGCGATGGATGGGGCCCCCTACGAGCATGTGCAGGTGTTGGAGGCTTGGGCTTACGCCTGGAAATTCCACCCCGCCATCCTGGACGGCAAGCCCCACGCCTGCCGGATGGTGTATGAGGTGAGCTGGAATTGAGCATCATGTTGCCTGCCGCCTGCCTCGCCCTTATGCTTCCTGCCGCCCTCACCTCGGGCGACTACACCCCCCGGAGGCCCCCGATGTCCCTGTACGAACTCTCCGCCAACCGCCTCGATGGCAAGGCCCAGGCCCTTTCCGCCTATCAGGGCAAGGTCGTGCTCGTGGTCAACGTGGCCAGCGAGTGCGGCTTCACGCCCCAGTACGCGGGGCTGGAGAAGCTGTATGAGGCCAACAAGGCCAAGGGTTTCGAGATCCTGGGCTTCCCCTGCAACCAGTTCGGCGGCCAGGAACCCGGCTCCGCGGCAGCGATCCAGACCTTCTGCCAAAGGAACTTTGGCGTGACCTTCCCCCTCTTTGAAAAGGTGGAGGTGAAGGGGGCGGGCAAGAGCCCGGTCTACACCTTCCTCACGGCCCAGCATGGCGAGCCCAAGTGGAACTTCCACAAGTACCTCGTGGGCAAGGATGGCAAGGTGATCGCCGCGTATCCGAGCAATGTGGAGCCTGAGGGCCCCGAGCTGAAGGCCGCCCTCGAGGCCGCCCTCAGGTAGGCATCACTCCCCTTCCCGGACGGCCCGGAGGGTGCCCATGGCCACGTGGACGATCCCCTGGTCGTCCTTCAGGAGCCGCGTGAAGATGTGGGCCCGTCGCGGGGCCAACCCCTCCGGCCGGATGGTGAGCTCCACCTCCAGAGAACTGGTCTCCGCCGTGAGGGCGTTGATCCGGGCCAGGTCCGCGGGGTCCACTCGATCGAGGAAATCCCGGAGGCGCAGGCCCTTGGCCCCCACGGGGAAGCCGAAGAGCTGGTCCACCTTGTCGGTGCGCAGGAAGGCGTGACCGCCCCGCTCCCACCGCCAGACCCCCATCTGCGAGGCGCGGAGGGCCATCCGCAGGTTCTCCTCGGTGGCCCGCAGGGCCCGTTCCGCCTCGATCTGCTCCGTGTAATCCAGCACCACCCCATCGAGCCACCGGAGGGTGCCCTGGTCGTTGAAGTCGCCGCGCCCATCCTCCCGCACCCAGCGATAGGAGCCATCGCTGCGCTGGAGGCGGTAGGACAGGCGGAAGGGGAGCCGGGCCGCAAGGCTCCCCTGGATCGTGCCCCAAACGCGCTCTCGGTCCTCGGGGTGGATGAGGGATCCGAAGGAGACCCTGCCATCGAGGAAGGCCTCGGGCGGATGGCCCGTCAGCGCCTCCACGTAGGGACTGATGAACATCATGGACCAGGTCTCATCGTTGCGGCACCGGTAGACGACCCCGGGGAGGTTCTCCAGGAGCACGCGGAAGGCACCCGCTTCGAAGCCCTCGGGGAGGTCCGGCGGCAAAGGCCCGGCTGGAGGCACCATGGCCTATGCTACGGCAGGGGTTTTCCGAACATGAGTGATGCCACGCTGCGCTATCGCGCCCAGCACCAGAAGCGCCTTTCCTGGATGCCGTGGCTGTACTTCAACCTGAAGGATCGGCACCGCCCCTGGGCCGAGGCGTGGCAGGCGGAAGTGCAGGAGCACCTCAGGGATCAGGAGACGGTGCAGATCGGCACGGACGGCTTCATCGCCCCCGAGGCGGCCATCTTCGGCGAGCCCGGGCGCCCGGTCCTGATCGGCAATCGCTGCGCCATCGCGGCCCAGGCCTTTCTGCACGGGCCCATCACCCTGGGGGACGAGGTGAGCGTGAACGCCCGGGCCGCCTTGGATGGCGGAGCCAAGGGCATTACCATCGGTCGCGGCACCCGCATCGCCGCCGGGGCGGCCATCTACGCCTTCGACCATGGCATGGCCCCGGAGCACCCGATCCGAAAGCAGCCCGTCACCTCCCTGGGCATCCGCATCGGCGAGGATGTCTGGATCGGCGCCAACGCAGGCATCACGGACGGCGTCACCATCGGCGATCACGCGGTGGTGGCCATGGGTGCGGTGGTCACCCGCGACGTGCCCCCTTGGGCCATCGTGGGCGGCGTGCCAGCCAGGGTCCTCGGAGATCGACGGAGGACGGCGCCCGTCACGGGAGCGTAAACTCTCGCTATGACCACCGCGGCCCCCGGCTTCTGTCCCAGCACCCTCGGCTTCTCCCTGCCGCCGTCCTCCCTCCAGGGCCCCAGTCCCGAGGAGGCCCGGGCCCTCATCGCGGCCATGGGCGTGGCCAAGGTGGACTGGAGCACCTTCGGCCAGCACCTCGCCTTCGATCCCGAGTGCTATGTGCGGCGGCGCCTCTTCCTCAGCGACACCTGGGAGGTGCTGCTGTTGAACTGGTTGCCGGGCCAGAAGACGGCCATCCACGACCACGGCAACAGCCTCGGGTTCACCCTGGTGCTCATGGGGGACCTGATGGAGACGAACTACCGCTGGCTTGGCGAGGGCCGGAGGATGGAGGTCTTCAAGGAGAGCCCCCTGGGCCCGCATCAGATCACCACGGAGGCCCGCGACACGGTGCATGTGGTGAGCAACCGCAGCGCCGCCCCGGCCACGAGCCTCCACCTCTACAGCCCGCCCCTCACCTTTCTCCATGCCTATGATTCGGAGAGTGGAAAGAAGAGCTACATCGAACCCAGCGAGACCCGCTTCCTCACCCGCTGAGGCAGGCTGCATCGCGGGCCCGGGCCGGAAGCGGCAAACATCCACTTAAAAGGATTTAAACCTTCTCTAATTGTTCGTATTAGAGAAGGTTAATTCTTGGCATCTTTCATGAAATACCTTCCACATCGGGCCTGAAGCCCCTTCGCCTTCACAGGCAGAAAGGTATGCCATGAACCTCAAGCGTCTCTCCCTCGCCTTCGCCGGAGTCGTGATCGCCGGTGCCTCCCTCGCCGCGCAGGCTCCAGCCCCCGGCACCCAGACGGCCACCCCCAAGCGCGAAGCCCACATGGAAAAGCGCGCCGACCGCCAGCAAAAGCGCATCGCCGGAGGCGTCGCCACCGGCAAGCTCACGCCCCGGGAAACCGCCCGCCTGGAGCGCCAGGAGGCGAAGGTGGACCGGGACATCGCCAAGGCCGAAGCCGATGGCAAGGTCACCAAGAAGGAAGCCGCCAAGATCGAGCGGGAACAGAACCGGGAAAGCCGCCGCATCCGCCGCCAGAAGCACGACGGGCAGAAGCGCAACTGAATCCCACGCGACTACGGACGAAGGCCCGGGGACCCATCCAAGGAGGACCCATGCGATTCCGATTCATGTCCCTCATCCTGCTGGTCATCCTCGCGCCCGTCGCGGAGGCTCGCGATCACGGACGCCGCGACCGCGATGACCACCACCGCCACCGCCCCAGCGAATCCCATCGGTCGCGAGCCCGCTGGGAAGCTTGCGATCGATGGGAGCGCCGCCACCGCTGTGAGGGGGACTGGGGCCATCGCCAGAGCCGCCATCACGGGTGGGAACGGGAGTCCTGGATCCGGGTGCCCGCGCCTACCTTCCACGTGCGCATCCAGCTGCCCTGAACGCTCCGCTTCAGCGGATCCAATTCCCCTGGATGGCGGCCAGCGTGCCACCACCCACGAGGATCCACAGCAGGAGGCCCTGCAGGAAGGGGCGCAGACCCACGCGCTTCAGGGCCTCCCGGCTGATGCCGGCGCCGATGAGGAAGAGGGTGAGCACGAGGCTCCGCCGGGCCAGGGCGCTCACCCACGCGCCGCCAGGCTTGAGCACGGGGAGGTAGGTCACGAGGGCCGCGGCGGCGAGGAAGCCGAGGATGAACCAGGGCCGCTTGGCCTTCCCCTTGGCGGCCTCGCCGTTACGCGCCACCCAAGCACCGAGGCCCAACGTTAGCGGCACGATCCACAGGGCCCGGGCGAGCTTCGTGGTGGTGGCCACCATGAGGGCCACGGGACCGTAGCCGCTGGAGGCGCCCACCACGCTGGACGTGTCGTGGATGGCCAGGGCCGACCAGAGCCCGAAGCCCCGCTCGGACATGTGGAGCAGGTGGCCCACGAAGGGGAAGAGGAGCAGGGCGGAGGCGTTGAGCAGGAACACGGTGCCCAGGGCCATGGCCATGTCCTCGTCCTCGGCGTGCAGCACCGGCGCCGCCGCGGCGATGGCGCTGCCGCCGCAGATGGCCGTGCCCACGGCGATGAGGGTGGCGGCCTTGGCGTGCACCTTCAGCCAGCGGCCCAGCAGCAAGCCGAGCATGAGGGTCACGCTGATGCCCAGCACCGTGTAGGCGAAGCCCTGCAGGCCCACGCGGGCCACCTCCTGGAGGTTCATGGCGGCGCCGAGCCCGATGACGGAGAAGCTGAGCAGCTTGGGCGTGAGCACCTTCGTGCGGGCGCCGTGGGGGTGGCCCACGCTGAGCGCCAAGAGGAGCCCCAGGATCAGCGCGAGCCACGAGGGCACGCTGGGCCAGGGGAGCACCACGCCCGGTAGGTCATGGCCACCGGGGATCAGGCAGAGCAGTCCGAGGAGGGGAAGGATCCAGAAAGCCATCCTCCAACTATCGCATCCCGCACCGCAGGATGCTCCCCCTCGCTTCCCTTTGAGAGCCGGAGCCTCCCAGTAGGCCGCAGGCTTCAGGCCTTACCTGGCCTTGAGGCTGCGGGGCACGCCATCAATGGCTTCGGGCACCTTCAGGCGGAGCAGGGCGGCCAGCGTCGGCGCGAGGTCCACGGTGCTCACGGGCTGGCTCACCGGGCCCTTGCCGGCGCCCCAGAAGATGATGGGCACGTGGCGATCGTAGTCGTGGGGGCTGCCATGGGTGGCGGGGAAGGCCAGGGGGATGAAGAGGATGTGGGGCGCGAAGGCCGAGATCAGATCGCCACCCAGGCCCGGGGTCCAGGAGAGGCGCAGCCGTTCCTTCAGGGTGAGGGTTTCCGGGTCGCGCCCCTTGAGGGAATCCATGGGAAGCGCCGCCAGATCGGCGGTAGTGACTGACTCCCGCACGAAGGGCTGGCTGCGCATCCAGGCCTGGGCGGCCTTCACCACAGCGGCGCGATCCGCCTTCGCGGCTTCGAGCACCTCCCCGTTGAAGGAGAGATTCCGGGGATCCGAAACTTTGTACACGGCATCACCCGCCAGGTTGAAGGCGGTGCGGAGGTGGGCGTTGAGGGGATCGAACACGGTGCGCCGGGGATCCAGGCGGAAGGCCTGATCCTTCGAGAGCTTGCCTTCCGCCTGCAGTCGCTCCGGGAAATCGGCGCAGGCATGGTCCGACGTGAGCACGACGATCACGTTCGGATCGATGGCCCTGAGGCGTGGGAGGAATCCGCCCAGCAGGGCGTCGAGGCGCAGGAGGTGATCCTCCATCTCGGGGCCGCCCGTGCCGTAGCGGTGGCCCACGTAATCGGTGGCCGAAAGGCCCAGGGCCAGCAGATCGAGACCCATGCCGCGGCCGAGCTGCTCGGCCTTGATCAGGGCCTCCGCCGCGTCCACGATGGCCGCGTCGAAGAAGGGCGAGGAGTTGAACAGCGCGGCCTTCGCGACGTCCACTCCGCTGGCCTTGATCGTCTTCGGCAGGCCGAAGGGGATGCCCTTGCCCACGCCGCCCGGAACCTCGATGAGCCGGGGGCGCCCATCGAGGGCTTCCCACACGAGCGTGCGCTCCCGGAGCCGGGCCTGGATGGTCCCGTTGTGGGCCTGAAGCCAAGCGGGCAGCACCGGGGCGTAGAAGGAGGAGGTGGTGAAACCCACCTTGGGATGCCACCAGTAGACGCCATCGGCCTGATGACCCGCCATCAGGATGGCGCTGCGGTCCTTGCCGGTGACGGCGTAGCTGCGGTTGGCGGGATTGTCCGCCTTGAGCCACTCGCCCAGCGTGTGGGCCCGGAAGTTCTTGGGACTGGCGTTGGCATCCGGCGCGCCGATCACGGGGGATTGCGAATCCTCCACGCAGTACACCTCGCGCCCCTGGGCGGCGTCGAACCACTCGTTTTCCGGGATGCCCGTGGAGCCGGGGTGCTTCCCCGTGAGCAGGACGGAGTGGCCCGGGCCGGTCTCGGTGCTGGCGTGGGCGTGATAGGCCTTCTGGAAGTGGACGCCCTCTTTGATCAGGCGAGCGAGGCCCCCCTTGAAGCGCGGGCCCAGGATCGCCAGCCGCTCGGCGCTGAGCTGATCTACGCTGATGACGACGACGAGCTTCGGGCCCTTGGGGCCCGGGCCCGCGAGGGCCGGCAGGGCCAGTAGGAGGAGGGCGGCCAGGAGGGCCAGGGTCCGGAGGATCGAACGGCGAGAGGGCATCCCACCACGCTGCCTCCGAATGGGGCCTAAGCCAAGTCACTTTTCCACGAAAGTTGTAGCCTGGGGCAGGCAGACAGGTTCGTTTCACGGCCATTCCGGGGATCATTACCGCACGTTCACGGAGGTACGCCCATGAGAGCCGAGGAATTGCTGCGACCCGGCCCTCCGGGCCTCGTCCTCCTCGACACGGATGCGGAGCGCGCCTGGGCCTGGGCCCTGGAGTACCGGGAGGAATCCGAGCTGGGCTTCGCCCTGCGCTGGCTCCGGGGATCGCGCATGCGCACCCTCGAGGCATTCCACGATGAGCTGGCGGCGGCCCTGCAGTTCCCCCCCCACTACGGCCATGGCTGGGATGCGCTCAACGACTGCTTCAACGATCTGGAATGGCTCGAGGGGCAGGGCTTCGTCTTCCTGTTCCTGGAAGCGGAGCAGGTGCTGGCCGAAGCCGAGGGCGGTTGGAGCCTCCTGGCGGAGTTGGCGGGGCAGGCCGCGGAAACGTGGGCCGAAATGGATGAACTGCCCTTCAAACTGGTGCTCCAAGCCGAAGGCGCCGGCCTCGACGAGCTGCAGGCGCGACTCGCGCGGCAGGGCGTGCGGGCGGAGCCCCTGCAGCTGCCGATGGTGAACTGAGGCGCTCAGGACTCCATCTTGAAGACGATCTTGATGCGGCACCAAACCACATCCTCCGGATCGGGGAGCTGGAAGGGTTCGAAGGTCCAGGTCTCCACCGTCTTCACCACCGAGGCGCTCAGCCGTTCGTAGGGTGAAGCCAGCACGCGAACCCGCCCCACGGCGCCGTCCTGGTGGACGGGGAAAGCCACCTCCACCGTTCCTTCTTCGCACAACCGCCGGCTCTCCGGGGGATACCTTGGCTGGGGCTTGGTGCGGGGTATCGGTGTCACCGCGGCAGGCCCCTGGGTGGAATCCGCAGCCTGGGCGGAGAGCGGGGCGACGAGCAGGGGGATCAGGCCGAGCTCACGGAACACGGGGCGCCTCCTTCGCCATGTACTTGGCCAGCTGCATCCGCGCTTCGACCTGGATCTTCTTCTTCAGGAAGGGCGACCAGCCCAGCAGCAGGCCGGGCAGGCCCACGGCCTGGCGGCTCCACTTCCACATATCAAACTGATCCCGGTGGGCGAGGATTTTCCCCTCGTGGAATCCGAACTGCGCCTCGAGGCCGAAGCAGGAGCGGAGGCCCACCGGCGCGAAGCGACGGCCCGAAGGGCGCGGCCCAGGAAGGGCCGCGTGAACATGCCATGGGCGCAATCGTGTGGGTCGATCTATCCGTGTTGAGCCATGAATTTCGCCAGCTGTATCCGTGCCTCAGCCTGGACCTTCTTCTTCAGGAAGGGTGACCAGCCGAGCAGCAGGCCTGGCAGTCCAAGCGCCTGCCGGCTCCACCTCCAGAAGTCGAACTGGTCCCGGTGGGCGAGGATCTTCCCTTCATGGAAACCGAACTGCGCCTCGATCACGTTGTGCACGCGGCGACCCGTCTTCGAAAAGGGGTAGCGGGCTTCCCAATGCACCGCGCCGCTGCCCTCATCCGCATGGCGAACCTCGAAGGTGATCTCCAGCTCCGTGGCCCGGGCGCAGAGCATGGCCCACATGGCGCGGGCTTCGGCGGCCTTGAGGCGACCGAAGGCGGGGTCCATGAACACGGCGTCGTCGTGGTAGCAGGCCCCCATCGCCTCCGCATCCCGGCGCTGGAAGGCCTCGTAGAAGCGGGTGAGCAGCTCGCCGTGGGGATGCATCAGAACTGCCCCTTGAAGGTCTCGAACTCCGCACGCAGCGCGGCCAACTCCGCCTTCAAGGCCGCCACCTCCGCCTCCAGTTCAGCGAGTCGCCCGTTGGTGGGGGCCGCGCTCGCGGCGGGCGGCATGGTCGCATCCACGGGCCCGCCCAGCAACTGCGCCACGCGCGCCTCCCGGGCGCCGGGGGCCTTGGCGAGGCGCACCACCAAGGGCGGCTCCGCTTCCAGGAGGCTCGCCAGCGCCGCGTCGATCTCCGCGAGGTCCGTGAAGGCGTACATGCGCTTGCTGTTGGTGCGCAGCTCGCCGGGCGTCTGGGGGCCGCGGAGCAGCAACTCCGCGAGAATCGCAGCCTCCTGCTCCGCCAGGTGCCAGCTTTGCTTGGCCAGGTGGGCGTACTTCATGGCGCGGCCGGGCCAGCGTTCGGCGAGTCCCTGATCCACGAGGGCATCCACGGCGGCTTCGGCCTCCGCTTCCGTCACGGCCCACACGGGGCTGCGGTTGCTGGCCTGGTTGCAGGCGTTGGTGAGCGCGTTCAGGGAGAGCGGGTACACATCCGGCGTGGAGAGTTGCTTCTCCATGAGGCAGCCCAGGACGCGGGCTTCGAGGGGGCTGAGTTCCATGGCGGAATCCGGTTGCGGGGGGGAGGGGATGGACCTATGGTTCGAGGGCTCCATGGTGACACGCGCATCGGAGGTTCCATGAACCTGTCCCGCCGTTCCTTCCTGGCCGCTCAAGGGGCCGCCCTGGGGGCCGCCCTCGTGCCCGGTTCCCTCCTGGCCCTCGTGGAGGCCCGCACACCGGCCCTGCCGCCTGTGGACGACTGGGCCTCGGTACGGGCGCAGTTCCGCCTCTCGCCCAAATTCATCCATCTGTCGGGGTTCTTCATCGCCTCGCACCCGGAGCCCGTGCGGCGGGCCCTGGAGGCCTTCCGCGGTGCCTTGGACGAGAACCCCTTCCTCACGGTGGAGCAGGGGATGTTCGAAGACGACGCCCGCAACCTGGAGCGCAGGGTCTGCGAGGAGGCCGCCGGCTACCTGGGTGGGCGACCGGAGGAGGTGGGCCTCACGGGCAACACCACCATGGGGCTCGCGCTCGTTTACCACGGGCTGCCCTTGAAACCCGGCGACGAGGTCCTCACCACGGTGCATGACCACGTGGTCCATCACGAATCCATCCGCCTCGCCGCCCTTCGCAACGGCGCCTCGGTGCGGAAGATCGCCCTCTTCGAAGAGGCCGCCTCCGCCACCGCGGGCGACATCGTGGGACGCATCCGCACGGCCCTCCGACCCGCGACCCGAGTGCTGGGGCTCACCTGGGTTCACAGCGCCACGGGCATCCGCCTGCCCATTCCCGAGATCGCGGCCGTGGTGCGGGAAGCCAATGCGAAGCGGCCCCTCGAGGAGCGGATCGCCTTCGTGCTCGACGGTGTGCACGGATTAGGCTGCGCGGATGCCACCATCGCGGAACTGGGATGCGACTATTTCTGCGCCGGCACCCACAAGTGGATCTTCGCGCCCCGGGGCACGGGGCTCATCTGGGCCCGGCCCGAAGCCTGGGCCCGGCTCACGCCCCTCCTGCCCACTTTTTCGGAGATGGAATCCTACGACGCCTGGTGCCAAAACCGGTTGCCCAAGGGACCCACCACGGCCGCGCGGGTCACGCCCGGCGGGTTCCACGCCTTCGAGCATCGGTGGGCCGTGGGGGCCGCCTTCCGCTGGCACCGGTCCCTGGGCCGCGCCCGGGTGGCCGCCCGCATCCGGGATCTGAACCAGCGCTGCAAGGCGGGCCTCGCGGCCATCCCCAAGGTGAAGCTGCATACCCCCATGGATCCCGAGCTCTCGGCGGGCATCAACGCCTTCGAGGTGGCCGGCCAGGCTCCGGAGGCCGTGGTGAAGGCGCTCCTCGCCAAGGGCATCATCGCCAGCACGAGCCCCTACGCCGTGAGCTATGCCCGGCTATCGGCCGGGCTCATGAATTCGGAGGCGGAGGTGGATCGGGCCGTGGCGGAGGTGCGACGCATCGCCACCTGAGCGCCCGCGGAAGACCTGGGCTGGTTCGTGGGACGGGGCGGGTCTATGGAGCCTTTTGTTCGAAGGCGGGAGATCCGATGATTACCCATCCCCACTGGCCTTCCCTGGAGTGATCCGTGCCCTCGTGCCTCGCCCTTCTCGTGCCCAGCGCCCTGCTGGCCTCCCCCCAGCAGCCGCCCCACCGGGTTCCGGGCCCGGTGCAGGAACTGAAGTCCCCGGACAACGGGGAGCGGATCTCGGTCTCCGTGGTGGACCAAGCGGTCGCCCTTGAGGTGTTCAATGAGCTGGCCGCGCAGGCGGACATTCCCTACCCCGCCCCGGATGGCAGTTATGCCCGGGCCCATAAGATGGTCCGCATCCTGGATGACAGGAACATCTGTGCCGCCAAGGCCTGGATCGTCGGGTCCCTTTACGTCGATTCAACCCGCTTCGGGGAAATGGGATTCGCCTACCATGTGGCCCCCCTCATCTGGGTGAAGGCGGGCAAGGCGGTCCTCCTCGAGGTCCTGGACCCCTCCCTCTTCGACAAGCCCGTGCCCTACGAGACCTGGAAGGCGAAATTGCTGGCGAAGCCCAAGGCCACGTTGAAGGAGGCCTTCTTCACGGCCCGCTTCGTGTACGTGCCCGAGGAGCGGGCGACCACCGGCGACGATTACGCCGAGGAGTCGCTGAGGGACATGAACCAGACCAACCGAACCCTGTCGAGGCAGCTGTTCATGTTCGATAGGCTCAAGCGCATGAAAAAGGAAGAAAACCCCTAGCGCCCTCCGGGCGGGGTGGCCCTACTTCCCCACCAACCCCACCATGGGGCTGCTGGCGCTGGCCGTGAGGCGCTTGGCCATGCGGCCGCTTTCATAGGCGAGGCGCCCGGCGCGGACGGCGAGGTCCATGGCCTCGGCCATCTTCGTGGGTTCGCCCGCTTCGGCCACGGCGGTGTTGAGGAGCACGCCATCGGCGCCCAGCTCCATGGCCACGGCGGCGTCGCTGGCGGTGCCCACGCCGGCATCCACGATCATGGGCAGGTGGTAGGGAGCGAGCACCTCGCGGATGAGGGGCAGCACGTGGGGATTCTGCACGCCCAGGCCCGAGCCGATGGCGCTGCCCAGGGGCATCACGGCGGCGCAGCCGGCATCCGCCAGCTTCTTCGTGAGGATGGGATCGGCGTTGACGTAGGGGAGGACGATGAAGCCCTCCTTCACGAGGATCTTCGCGGCCTCCAGCGTCTCCTCGTTATCGGGATAGAGGTTGCCGGGATCACCGATGACCTCGAGCTTGATCCAGGGGGTGTCCAGGGCCTCGCGGGCCAGGCGCGACACGCGCAGGGCTTCCTCGCGGGTGTAGCAGCCCGCCGTGTTGGGCAGGAGGGCGACCTCCTTGGGGATCCAGTTGAGGATGTTGTCCTCGCCCTTCGCGTTCAAGTCGAAGCGCCGCACGGCGAGCGTCACCATGTCCACGCGGGCGGCGCGGTAGCAGGCCTGCATGGTGGCGAAGTCCTTGTATTTGCCCGTGCCGAGGATCAGGCGGTTGGTGAAGGTTCTTCCGGCGACGACCAGCGCGGGGGAGGGGGCGGACATGGGGAACTCCTGGCCCACCAGTTTAGGGGCCCTTACTGGGCAGCCAGGGATTTTCTGGCTGCCCGGTTAGAGTCCCTTATGCCGCCGATTCCGGGGGGGCAACGCCTGGGTCGGAGGCGCGGCTTAATCCCCAGCCCAGCCCCAAGGCGGCTCCGGTGACGTGGGCCATGGGCAGGCCCTCCCATGCGGCGTCGGGGCTCAGCGGGTGGATGCCGCCCGCCACCTCGAGCATCGATTTGAGCAGGGCGCCCAAGCCGAAGACCAGGGCTTCGGGCCACCTCCCGGCGCGGGCCAGGGGGAAGGCCGCGGCGACCCACAGCAGGCAAGCCAGGCCCGATGCGCCGCGGTAGGGGCGTCCCGCGAGGAAGGGGAGCAGCAGGAGGCTGCCGAGGGGCAGCATCCAGGGCAGGGTGCGCAGGAGCTGGCGGCGGATCGCCGAGGGCAGGAAGGCCAGGGGGAGCAGGCAGGCCCCGAGGTTCACGGCGGCGTGTCCGAGGCTCCAATGGGCGAGATGACCGGTCCACAAGCGCCAGGGTTCCCGGAGGGCCGAGGTGGTCAGTTCGAAGGGATTCACCGGCGCCGCCGACGGAGCGCCGCCAGAGCCAGGGCCGCGCCGCCCACCTCCATCCAGCCGTAGGCGCCGCCCCAACCCTTGCCCCCCGTCTGCCGGAGGCTCTGGCCCTGGCGATCCACCATGTCCACGTCGGTACGCCGACCCTCGGCCACCTCCGCCTTGAAGGCGCCCACTTCGGCATCGAGATTCTTCGCGAGGTCCTGCATGGCCAGCTTCAAGCTCTCGCCGGCGTCCCGGCGCAGCAGCTCCTCCTGGGCGATGGCGGTGGTGCTGCCCTTGATCGTGTTCTGGCCCGGCGCCCGCATGAGGAAGGTGCGCGTGGGCACGTGGAACACGGCAGCATCGATGAGCGTGGAGGTGCTGTTCTTCTCGGCGGGGAGCACGAAGGCGCCGACGATGGTGAGGTAGGCGAAGCTGTACCACTTGGGATCGGTGTGTTGGATCTGATCCACGCTCACGAGGGCGACGACGTCCACGCCGAACATGCGGCATACCTGATCCAGATTGTCGAAGCCGCCATCGGCCCGGAGGTAGGCGGTGGGGATGGGCTTGATCTCACCGACCCAGGGCTTGTCCTTGAAGGAGGCGCGGAGCATCTCCACGAGGGGCTTCTCCTGGAGGCCGGGCACCGGATGATCGTCGCGCCAGCCGCCACCGCCGGGCACGAAGGCCACACCCAACTTCAAGGGAACCTGCAGGCGGGCGCCCTGGGGATTGGGCTGGGGCGCGGCCTGGGCCTTGGGATAGAGGTAGGCCATGAGGCTGCTGCGTCGGGTCTGGGTGGTGGGGTGGATGCATCCGCTGGCGAGGAGTAGGAGGGCGAGGGGAAGTGCGAAGGCGCGAGGGGACATGGAAGCTCCTTGGGTTCAGTGGCCGAGGCCGAGGGAGGCGCTGCAAAACTGGCGGAAGAAGCTGCGGCCGAACCAGGTGCAGGCCCAGGTGCCGATGGCGAAAAGGGCCGTGCCGAGGAGGAGGGAGGGGCGGAGTCGTCGCATGGGAGCCTCAGGCGGCCTGGGGCAGGGGCTCGACGCGGCGGGCCACGCCGGTGAGCCGGAAGATGAGGGCTTCGAGCCGGGTCCATAGGCCCAGGCGCTCGAGCAGGGGATTCAGATGGCTGGTGAGCGCGCAGTAGTTGCTGGCCCGGGGGTAGCGGTGGTGGGCGGCATGGGCGGCGCGGCTTTGGATCAGGCCCAGGGATTGGAGGCGCGTGACGAGGCGGCCGTTTTCGAGGGCGTTCTGGTGGGCCCAGCGGTGGATCAGGTTGGTGAAGCTGAGGAGGCCCACGGTGAGGATCCAGGTCCAGGTGAGATGGCCGGAGAGCCCCACCGCGAGGAGCACGAGGCCGCCCAGGAGCAGGGGCAGGTCGACGTTGCGCAGCCAGGATTGGCGGGTCATGGCCCGGGGGTCGCGGTGATGGAGGAGGTTGGGGGCGATGACGAGGGGGCCCAGCACGGGCCAGTGGGCTTCGCCGTAGGCGTCCTCCGCCCAGTGCACGAGGCCCGAGAGGAAGTCGGCCAGGAAGAGGCAGCCCGTGGCTTGGAGGAAGATCCAGCCGGCCTGGCGGGCGGCGCTGAGGGTGGGGTGGGATTCTTGGGCGAGTTGAAGGGCGGCGCTCATGGGCTCTCCGTGCAGTACGCATCCGTATGGAATAACGTACGCAAACGTATGGTAACCATTCGCCACCGCACGTCAACCCACCCGGGGGCGCTTACCTGAGGTAATCTGGGACCAAGGGATGCGGGCGCCCCATGGTCGCTCTCCCGTCTTTGGAATCGAGATGCCCCCTAAAGCCCCGGCGAAAGCAGCCCGTACGCCCCGTCGCGCCAAGGGCGCGGCCAAGGTTGCGCCACGGGGCCCGCTTTCCGCGCAGGATTGGATCCGCGCGGCGCTCAACCTCATCATCCGGGAGGGGGTGCAGGCCGTGGCCGTGGAGCCCTTGGCCCGGGAAATCGGTGTCACGAAAGGCTCCTTTTACTGGCACTTCCAGAACCGCGATCACCTCGTTGCGGAGGCGCTCAAGGCGTGGGCCGAGGATCAGGGCCGCGACGTGGTGGCCCGCTGGGGTGGCGTGCAGGATGCGGAGCGCCGCCTGCGTGTGCTCCTCTTCGCGGCCTTTGAAGACCAGGAGAACGGCCTGCTCTTCGCGGCCCTCTCCGCCAGCAGTGAGGATCCCCGCGTGCAGCCCTGGCTGCGCCGCGTCTCGGAGCAGCGCCTCGCCCTGGGCGTGGAGAGTTTCAAGGCGCTGGGCCTTCCGGACATGGAAGCGAAGCAGAAGGCGCTGCTGGCCTACGCGGCCTATGCGGGCTACTTCCAGCTGCTCCGGGCCACGCCCGCGGCGGTGGCCAGCGCCTCGGACCTCAGCGGCTATGTCCACCACCTCGTGGACGGCCTCGTTCCCCCCAAGAAGGCAAAAAAATGAGGCCGGAGCATGAGCGGAGGGCCACCGGTGAATGTTATTCGACGGCCCGTAGGGTGGCCGTCCAGGAAGGACGGCCATGAAGAAGGACAAACTCACCCCGGCCCGCCTCAAGGCCCTCGCCAAGGGCGAGGTGGAGAGCGCGAATCTGCAGGAGTGGACGGCCCTGGATATGGGCGCGCTGCTCGTCAACGTGCTGCGCGAGGAGGGGGTCAAGGCGCCGGACGCCGCGTGGCTGGAGCTGGTGCGCGCCCTTCCGCTCACCCGCCGCGTCGAGGCCATCGCCCTCCATCTGCTCGACCGGCATAGGGAGCTCTTCGAGGGGCTGGCGGAGCATCCGTCGGACACCGTGCGCATCTGGGCCGCCATGATGGTGGGCCTGGGCTCCAAGCGCCCGCTGGAGAAGCGATTGGCCCAGCTCCGCCCCTTCGCCGCCGATCCCCATTCCGGCGTGCGGGAATACGCCTGGATGGCCTTCCGCCCCCACCTCGCGGCGCAGTTGTCGGAGGGGCTCGTGCTGCTGGAGGGGGAGGCCCGCTCCGGGGACGAGAACGTGCGGCGCTTCGCCTCCGAGGTGAGCCGCCCGCGTGGTGTGTGGTGCACCCACATCCAGGCCCTCAAGCAGCAGCCCGAGCTGGCCCGTCCCATCCTGGACGCCCTTCGCGCCGATGCCAGCCGCTACGTGCAGACCTCCGTGGGCAACTGGATCAACGACGCGAGCAAGGATCAACCCAAGTGGGCCCTGGAGCTCGCCGCCGCCTGGGAGGTGGAGCCCCACCTCCACACCCAGTGGATCCTCAACCACGGCCTGCGCACCCTGCGGAAGCGCCAGGCCTGGGGTGTGTCCTAGGCCCCGACCTGTTAGCGTGACTCGTCGTGCTGGAGGTCTGCGGTGAGTGTCCCCGTCCTGATGATTCCCGGTTGGCAGAACTCCGGACCCGGCCACTGGCAGAGCCTGTGGGAATCCCAGATCCGGGGTGCGCTGCGGGTGGAGATGCCCAACTGGGATTTCCCGCACCGCGAGAACTGGGTGGACGCCCTGGAGGATGCCCTGGGCAGTTCTTGGCGCGAGACGGAAACGCCGCCGGTGCTCGTGGGCCACTCGGTGGGGTGTCTCGCCATCGTGCATTGGGCGGCCTCCTTCCAGCGGCCCATCGCGGGGGCGCTGCTCGTGGCCCCTGCGGACGTGGAGCGGCCCGGTTGCCCGGAACCCCTGCGCAACTTCGCGCCGGTGCCCCGGTTCCGCCTACCCTTTCCGAGCCGGGTGGTGGCGGCGGATGACGACGCCTTCCTGTCCGAGGCGACGGCGCGGGGCCTGGCGGCCTCCTGGGGTTCCGCCTTCACCCTCGTGCCTGGGGGCGGCCACCTGAATGCGGCCTCCGGGTACGGTGAATGGCCCGCCGGGGAGGCCTTGCTGCAAGAATGGCTGCGATGATCCCCTTCCTTCCGCCCCCCCAGATCGAGGAAGCGCCCTTCGCCTCCGCCCCCAGGCCCTTCCCGGGGCCCGGTGAAACCCTGCGCAGCCCGGATGGCCGCTGGCTGCTGGTGCACGTGGCCGCCCAGCAGCCCGAGGGACAATTGAAGGGCGCGCACCTGTTGCTGCTCATGGACCTGAAGGGCGGCGGCACCTCGCGCCTGCTCTCCTACAACCGCCACGCGGACGCCTGCTTCAGCCCCGATGGGCGCCACCTCCTGGTGACGGATTGGAGCGCGGCCGATGCGGCGTCCGTGCGCCTCTACCGCCTGGAGGGCACCCCCGTGCGAGCCAGCCTGGAGCGTTGGATCGGGCCCCTGCAGCGGCAAGCAAAATCGAGTTCCTTCCAAGTCCTGGGTTGGCAGGATTCGAAGACCTTCCGCCTCCAGTGGTGGGGCTACGGGGGCGAGGCGGAAGCGAAATCCTTCCGCAAGGGCCTGGAGGTCCGGCTGGATGACGGGGTGAAGGAGGTCTATCCCCGCGAGGGAGAGGCCGCCCGCTGACCCGAAGGATCGATGCCCTTCGGCACCAGTTAGGCCAGCATTGAATTCAACACGCTTGTTATCACCGTTTGAAATCGACGATTCATCGGCGATTTCAAATGGAGGGTTGCGGGTCGCCCGAAGGCCGTGCCACTCTGGATGGACCAATGGAGGAGCGATCCCCATGAGTACCCCACCGGAGGATGTGCATCCGGGGATGGTGGGTGAAAGGGGAGGATCGCCGAAGGGTTCGCGGGGCACACGCGCGCACCTTGGACGACGGGGCTAATACCCCTCGGCTGTCGCCCGGGCTACCCCGAGCGAAGTGCCTGAGGACGAAGCCCCCGGGGAATTCCCGCAGCGGCTTGGTTCGAGGACCTCCACCCCCCTGGAGGTCCTCGCCATGTCCACCCGAACCCAGACGACTGACGCCCGGCTTGCCCTGGATTGGCTGCTACGGCTGTGCGACGTGGATTCCACGAGCGGCCGGGAGGCGGAGGTGGTGCCGGCGCTCTTCGCCATCCTTCGCGAGGCCGGGGCGGACAAGGTGGAGCTGCAGCCCCTGGGGGATGGGCGCTGCAACGTGCTGGCCACCTGGGGCAAGCCCCGTCTGCTTTTCAGCACGCACCTCGACACGGTGCCCCCCTACATCCCGCCCACGGTGCGCGAGGGGGCCGTGTGGGGGCGGGGCACCTGCGACGCCAAGGGGCAGATCGTGGCCCAGCTGAGCGCCATCCAACGCCTGCAGGCGGAAGGCCTGGGCGGCTTCGCCTGGCTGGGGGTGGCGGGCGAGGAGACGGATAGCCAAGGGGCAACCCAGGCCCTGGCCTTTAAGGCCCCGTTGGCGGGTTGCGTGGCCTTGATCAACGGCGAGCCCACGGAGCTGAAGCTCGCCGCCGGCCAGCGGGGCGTGGAGCACTGGTGCCTGCGCTGCGTGGGCAGGAGCGCCCACAGCGGATCCCCCGAGCTGGGCTCAAGCGCGACCTGGACCCTCATCGACTGGCTCACGCGCCTGCGGGCGGAGGAGCTGCCCCAGGACCCGAACCTGGGGCCCGAGATCTGGAATCTGGGCCTCCTGCGCGGCGGCGAGGCCACCAACGTGGTGAGCTCCCACGCCAGCGCCGACCTCCTCGCCCGCACGGTGCCGGGCACCCGCTTCCGCGAAGCCTTGGAAGCCACCCGCCCGGCCGAGGGCCTCGTGGAGCGGCGCCTCGCGGAGCCGTGGGATCAGTACCCGGAGATCCCCGGCTTCCAGCAGGCGCCCATGCCCTTCGGCTCCGACGCGCCCCAGCTGCGCGCCCTCATCGCGGATCGCACCGTGGTGCTCGTGGGGCCCGGCTCCATTTCCGTGGCGCACACGGCCGAGGAGCACCTCCGCTTGGATGACCTCCAGGCCGGGGTGGACCTCCTCGTGGAGCTCGGCCGGCACTTCCTCGCGAAGGGCAAGAGCGGCGGCAAGGCGCGAAAACGCCTGGTGTCCGCCTCCTGATCCCCACCTTCGCCCTTCACCTCCCTCCAAGGAATTCCATGTCCCGCATCCCCGTCACCATCCTGGGCGCCACCGGCGTCGTCGGTCAGCGCTTCGTGCAGCGCCTCGCGCAGCATCCCCAATTTCGGATTCAGCACCTCGCCGCCAGCGAGCGCTCCTCGGGCAAGACCTACGCCGAGGCCTGCGCCTGGCGCATCGAAGGGGAACCCTACGGCGGCCTGGGAAGCCAGGTGCTCGTGCCTGGTGCTCCGGACACGGCCTTCAGCCCCGTCGTCTTCAGCGCCCTGGACAGCGGCCCGGCGGCCGAGCTGGAGCCGCGCTTCGCGCAAGCTGGCGCCCTCGTCTTCTCCAACGCGTCCGCCTTCCGCATGGAGGCGGACGTGCCCCTCCTCGTGCCCGAAGTGAACCCCGAGCACCTGGGCCTGCTCACCCTGCAGCGCGAGCGGCGCGGCTGGGCGGGCGGCATCCTCTGCAATCCCAACTGCACGGCCACCGTGCTCGTCATGGCCCTCGCGCCCCTGCAGGCGGCCTTCGGCATCGAGGCCGTGCTGATGACCTCCATGCAGGCCGTGAGCGGCGCCGGCTACCCCGGCGTGCCCTCCCTGGACATCCTCGGCAACGTGGTCCCCTTCATCCGCAGCGAGGAGGAGAAGGTGGAGGAGGAGACGCCCAAGCTGCTGGGCGCTTTCCAAGGCGGTGGCATCCAACCCGCGTCCCTCGCCATCTCGGCGCTGTGCCACCGCGTGCCCGTGGTGGAGGGCCACACGGAGGCCGTGAGCGTGAAGTTGCGGGGCAACCCGAGCGTCGAGCAGGTGCGCGAGGCCCTGGCCGCCTGGAAGCCCTTGCCCCAGCGCCTGGGCCTGCCCACGGCGCCGGAGGTGCCCATCCGCCTCCACACGGCGGAGGATCGCCCCCAGGTGCGCCGCGATGTGGAGCAGGATGGCGGCATGAGCGTCCACGTGGGCCGCATCCGGCCCTGCCCCCTGCTCGGCATCAAGTTTTCGCTGCTGGGCCACAACACCCACCGCGGCGCTGCGGGCGGCTCGCTGCTCAATGCCGAGCTGGCCGTGGCCATGGGCGTCCTCTCCGCCGGGGTGCGTTCATGATCGTCATGAAGTTCGGCGGCTCCTCCGTGGCCGATGCCGCGTGCATGCGCCAGGTGGGGGCCCTCGTGCGGGACCGCCTGGACCAGGCCCCCCTCGTGGTGCTTTCCGCCATGGGCAAGACCACCAATGCCCTCTTCGACATGGCCCGGGCCGCCGAGGTCGGGGATCTTCCTGCGGCCTTGGAGACCCTCGCCATCGTGCGCGGCGCCCACCGGCAGGCGGCGGACAGCCTCTGCGAAGGCGCCATGCCCGAGGCGCTGGATGAGGCCCTCACGGAGCACTTCGGGGAGCTGGAGCTGCGCCTGCGCGGCGTGGCCCTCCTTCGGGAGCTGAGCCCCCGCAGCCTCGACGCCATCGCCGCCTTCGGCGAGCGCCTGAGCACGCTCGTCTTCGCCGCCTGGTTCGGCGTGGAGCGGGTGGACGCCCGCCAGGTGCTCCTCACGGACGCCACCTTCGGCGAAGCCGCACCCCAGGCCGAGCGGATCCGCCTCCGCGCCGCCGAGGTGATCGGGCCCCTCCTGGGCGCTGGGCGCGCCGTGGTCACCCAGGGCTACATCGGCGCCACCGCCGACGGCCTCACCACCACCCTGGGCCGGGGCGGCAGCGACTATAGCGCCGCCCTCTTCGGCGCGGCGCTCGGGGCCTCCGAGGTGCAGATCTGGACCGACGTGGAGGGCGTGCTTACCTGCGATCCCCGTGTGGTACCCGAGGCCCAACCCATCGCGGAGCTCAGCTTCGCGGAAGCCGCGGAGCTCGCCGCCTTCGGCGCCAAGGTGCTCCATCCCGCCACCATCCAGCCCGCCGTGGAGGCGGACATCCCCGTCACCGTGCGCCACACCCTGCGACCCGAGGGGGCCTTCACCACCATCACGGGCCGCGTGGCCACGGGCCGCCCGGTCACCGCCCTCGCAACTCGCGGCGGTCTTACGGTCCTCACGGTGAGCAGCACGCGCATGCTCCACCAGCCCGGCTTCCTGGCGAAGCTCTTCGAGGTCTTCGCGCGCCATCGCGTGAGCGTGGACCTCATCGCCACCGCCGAGGTGAGCGTCTCCCTGACGGTGGAAGAGGACGTGCCCCTGGAGCCGCTGCTCGCCGACCTCCGCGCCTTCGCCACCGTGGCGGTGGTGCGGGACCGGGCCCTCGTGGCCGTCGTCGGCGAACGGCTCAAGGCGACCCCGGGGCTCGCGGGCAAGCTCTTCGGCGCGCTCGGCGACTTGAACGTCGAGATGATCAGCATGGGCGCCAATGAGATCAACCTCAGCCTCGTGGTGGCCGCCTCCGACGCACCGCGGGCGCTGGGCCAGCTGCACCGCGTCCTCATGGCCGAGCCCCTGCTCGCCGGGAGCGGTGTATGACGCCCGAGCTGACCGTCGGCATCTTCGGGCGCGGCCGCCTCGCCCAGGCCATCCGGGAGGCTGCGCCCCAGGGCGTGGAAGTCCTCTGGATGGTGGGGCGCGATGAGGAACCCACGGGGAAGGTGGACGTGGCCATCGACGCCTCCAGGGGCGAGGCCGTGGCCACGCACCTGGAGTGGGCCCTCACCACAGGCACGGACCTCGTCATCGGCGCCACGGGCTGGGCCCTGGCGGACCTCCCCACCCGCGTGGGCGACCGGATCGGCGTGCTCACGGCCCCCAACTTCAGCCTCAGCGTGGCCTTCATGACCCGCCTCGCCACGGTGCTGGGCCGCTACGCCCAGCTGGCTCCGGAGCTGGATCCCTGGCTCCTGGAATCCCACCACCGCCTCAAGGCCGACGCCCCCAGCGGCACGGCCCTGCGCATCGCGGACGCCTTCCTGGAGGGCTGCCCCCGCAAGATCACCTGGGCCATGAATCCCCAGGGCCCGATTCCGCCGCACGCGCTCAGCATCGGCGTGCTGCGCGCGGGCGCCGACCCGGGTACCCACGGGCTCGGGCTGGACGGCCCGGCGGAGACCCTGCGCCTGGAGCATCACGCGCGCAGCCGCGGCGTCTTCGGGGCGGGCGCCCTGCGGGCCGCCCAGTGGCTGAAGGGCCGCAAGGGCTGCCACACCTTCGATGACCTCGCCGCCGAACTTCTCGATCCGTTATTTACCTCCGGAGCCTCCCGATGATCAACCTCCATGGACTCGCCGTGGCCCTGGCCACGCCCCTCACCCCTGAAGACACCGTCGACTTCCCCGCGTTCCGCGCCCTCGTCCGCCACTGCGTGAAGGGCGGCGTGGACACGCTGGTGGTGCTCGGCTCCACGGGCGAGGCCGCCACGCTGGTGGAAGCGGAGCGCGACGCCCTCATCGCCGCCACCCTGGAGGAGGCCTCGGGCCGCAACGTCGTGGTGGGCACGGGCTCCAACGCCACGCGCCAGGCGGCCGCCTGGACGGCCCGGGCCCAGGCCCTGGGCGCCCACGGGGCCCTGGTGGTGACGCCCTACTACAACAAGCCCACGGCCGACGGCCTCGTGGCCCACTTCGCCGCCGTGGCGGGCGCCGCGCCGGGCCTGCCCCTCATCGTCTACAACGTGCCGGGCCGCACGGGCCAGAACCTCGCACCCGCCGTCCTCTCGCGCCTCTGGGAGAACCCCGCCGTGGTGGCCGTGAAGGAGAGCAGCGGCAACCTCTCGCAGATCGCGGAGATCGGCCGCACCCTTCCCGTAGGCAAGACCCTGCTGGCCGGCGATGACAACCTCGCCGTGGCCTCCATCGCCGTGGGGGCCACGGGCCTCGTGAGCGTGCTGGGCAATGCCCTGCCCGCCGAGACGAAGGAGCTCGTGAGCCTGGCCCTCGCCGGCCGCCGCGAGGAGGCCCTCGCCCTGCAGAAGCGGCTGCTGCCCCTCATGGACGCCCTCTTCCTGGAGAGCAACCCCATCCCCGTGAAGGCGCTGCTTGCGCAGCTCGGTCTCGGCGGCGACGCCCTGCGCCTGCCGCTCGTGCCCGCCTCCGCCGCCACCCGAGCCCGCCTCGCGGAGACCCTCGCCTTCGCCCAGGCGGTGACCGCATGACCCTCCACGCCTTCTACACCCGCAGCGCCGAGGAGGTCCTCGCGGATCCCCGCCTTCCGGACATGCACGAGGCCCTGCTGGCGGAGTTGGAAGCCGGGACGCTGCGCGCCGCCGAACCCACCGCGGAAGGCTGGCGCGTGAACACCTGGGTGAAGCAGGCCATCCTGCTGGGCTTCCGGCACACCTCCCTCGTGGAGATGCCCGGCTACGGCCTCTCCGCCGTGGACAAGACGGCCTTCCCGCCCCGGGCCTTCCGCTTGGAGGACGGCGTACGCATGGTGCCCGGCGGCAGCGCCGCGCGGCGCGGCGCCCACCTGGCCAAGGGCGTCGTCGTGATGCCCCCCGCCTATGTCAATGTGGGCGCCTTCGTGGGCGAGGGGACGATGGTGGACAGCCACGCCCTCGTGGGCTCCTGCGCCCAGGTGGGCCAGCGCGTGCACCTCAGCGCCGGGGCCCAGGTGGGCGGCGTGCTGGAGCCCGCGGGGGCCCAGCCCGTGATCATCGAGGACGAGGCCTTCGTGGGCGGCCTCGTAGGCCTCTTCGAGGGCATCCACGTGCGCCGCCGCGCCGTGCTCGCCAGCGGCGTCGTGCTCACGGCCGGCACCGTGATCCACGACCTCGTGCGGGGCCGCACCTGGGTGAAGGAGGTGCCCGAGGGTGCCGTCGTCGTCCCCGGCAGCCGCCCCGCTTCGGGCGATTACGCTCGGGCGAACGGCATCCAGCTGGCGACCCCGGTGATCGTGAAGTACCGGGATCCGAAAACGGATGCTGCGACCGCATTGGAAGAGGCACTGCGATGAAAGGCATGACGCAGAGGCGCGGAGACGCAGAGGCGCAGAGCCTTGGGTTCAACGAAGGGGAAGGGGGAGCTTCGGCCTCTTCTTCCTCTGCGTCTCTGCGCCTCCCCGCCGCTGCGTCATGCTTCTCCTCCATGCATTCCTCCAGGGAGCGCCTGTGATGCCCAAGCCCGCCGCCCGCCTCGGGGCCCTGAGGCCCAGTCCCATCCGCGTGCTCAGCGAGGGCGCGCCCGCGGACGCCATCCCGCTGGGCCTGGGCGAGCCTACCTGGGTGCTGCCGGAGTCCGCGCGGCGGGCCCTCGCCTCGGAGTCGGGCGTCTGCGCTTATGGGCCCAACGCGGGCCTGCCACTCCTGCGCAGCACCCTGGCCGCCTTCTACGGGGCGCGCACCGAGGAGGTGCTCGTCACCTGCGGCAGCGAGGAGGGCCTCTTCGCCGTGGCCCAGGCCTACTTGGATCCCGGGGATCAGGTGCTCGTGCCCGATCCGGGCTTCCCCGCCTACGCGGCCGTGGCACGGCTGGCCTCGGCGGAGCCCGTGCCCTACGCCCTGGATGCGGCCGCGGGCTTCGCCCTGGATCCCGAGCGCTTCGCTGCGGCCCTGGACGCGGCGCCCCGGGCCAAGCTGGCCGTGCTCAACCACCCCGGCAATCCCACGGGCGGCGGGGCCTCGGCGGCGGCCCTGGCGCGCGTCGCGGATTTCTGCGAGGCCCGGGGCGTGCTGCTCCTTTCCGACGAGGTGTATCGCGAGCTCCACTTCGGCACGCGCCCCGCGAGCTTGCGGGAGGTTACCGGCCGGGGCCTCGTCTCCTCCAGTGTCAGCAAGGGCTGGGGCGCGCCGGGCCTGCGGGTGGGCTGGCTGCTGGGGGCCGATGATCTCCTCGCCCCCGTGCGCACCGTCCACGCCTTCGCCGTCACGGCCACCTCCGCGCCGTCCCAGCGCGCCGCCGAAGCCCTGATCGCGGCCTCGGGCGAGGTGCTGCCGGCGGCCCGGCGCGAGGTGCAGGTGCGTTTCGACGCGCTGCGGGAGTCCTGGCGGGAGGCCTTCGGCGAGGAGCTGCGGACCCCGGCCGGGGCCTTCTACCACTGGATGCCGCTTCCGAAGGCGGCCCTGGCCGATCCCATGGCCTTCTGCCTGCGATTGCGGGACGAGGCCCGCGTGGTGGTGGTGCCGGGCCTGGCCTTCGGCGAGGGCGGCCGCGCCTACGCCCGCCTGAGCTTCGCCGCCCGCCCCGAACAGATCCGCGAGGGCGTCCGCCGCCTCGCCCCCCTCTGGAGTGCCCGATGACCATGGTTTCCGAGGCCACGCGCCTCTTCCCCTTCACCGATGCGGAATTGGCGAACCTCGCGCAGGTCCACGGCGCGCCCGCCTTCGTGTACCGCGCCTCGGAAGCGGTCGCCCAGGCCGAACGCCTGCGCGCGGTGCTGCCACCCCGCGCGCGCCTGGCCTACGCGGTGAAGGCGAACCCGCATCCCGTGCTGCTCGCCCGGCTGGCGGCTGCGGGGCTCAGTTTCGACTGCGCCAGTGGCGGCGAGCTGATTCGCGTGGCGGCCCTCAACCTGCCCGTGGGCCGCGTCTTCTACGCGGGCCCCGGCAAGCGCATGGAAGAGCTCTCGCTGGCCCTGCGGATGGGCGTGCGGGTGCAGGCGGAGGGCTGGGAAGACTTGGCGCGTCTGGACGCCCTGGCCATCGGGCCCCTGGACGTGAACCTCCGGGTGCATCCCCTGGAGGCGGGCGAGGAGGCCACGCGCATCCTGGGCGGCTCGGGGCCCTCGGCCTTCGGGGTGGATGAAGAGGACCTTCCGGAGCTGCTGGCGCGGGCCGCGCGGCTCACCCACGTGCGCATCCGCGGCCTGCATTGCTTCACGGCGTCCAACCAGCGGGACGCGGAGCGGCTGAGGGCGACCCATGCCAGCGTGCTGGCCCTGGCGGAGCGCCTGCACCGCGAACACGGCCTCACCCTCGACCAGATCGATCTGGGGGGTGGCCTTGGCGTGGCCTACGCGGAGGATGAGGCCCCGCTGGACCTGGCCCGCTTCGGCGTGAACCTCCGGGAGCTGCTGGCGGCTCACCCTTGGTTCACCGGTGAGTTGATCCTGGAGCCGGGGCGCTTCCTGGCGGCCCCCACCGGCGTATACCTGGCGCGGGTGATCCGCGTGAAAGAGAGCCGGGGCGCGTGTTTCGCGATCCTGGAGGGGGGCGTGAACCACCTGCTGCGGCCGGCCCTCACGGGCCAACCCTTCCCCGTGCGGGCGGTGGGCAAGGGCCCCGGTGGGATCCGCCACACCCTGGCCGGGCCCCTCTGCACGAGCCTGGATCGGCTGGGGGAGGTGGACCTGCCGGAACTCCAGGCGGGAGATCTCCTGGCCTTCGGCATGGCCGGGGCCTACGGGTTCACCGAGGCGATGACGAACTTCCTGAGCCACCCGGTGCCGCCGGAGGTGTGGGTGGATTGATCGCCTTCGGGATCAGTGCTCGCGGCTGCTGATGATGGCGTGGGGCTGGCCCCGGAGGATGCGGCTCAGCCCCGCCTGTCCCATGTGGATCAGGTGCTCGTGATCCCCGGCCTCGAAGTAGAGGTCGGGCTGGTTCACGAGGCTCTGATCCCAGATGGTGGTGAGGTTGTAGGCCTCCCCGAAGGGGGGGATGGCCCCGGGGCGGCAATCGGGGAAGAGCGGTTCGAGTTCGCTTTCCTCCACGAAGGCCAGATCCAGCCCCATCTCATCCCGCAACCACCTCAGCTCCAGGTGGCTGTCGGCGGGGAGCACGGCCACGATGGGCCGCTGGCTGCGGCGGTCCCGAAGCACGACGGCCTTGGCCATCCGGCGGGGCGATACCCGAGCGGAAAGGGCGGTTTCTCGGGCGCGAAGCGTGAGGGGGTGATCCACCAAGTCGTAGGAAACCTTGGCCTGGTCGAGGTAATTATCCACGGTGCGCGGAATGCCCATGACGGACCTCCTCTGCGAAAGGACGGGCGAGTTGCAGGGCCCAATATAGGCGCGCGGGTCGTGCTGTCGCGCACGAGATTGCCGGGGATCAACGCCGATCGGGTGTGCTGTCTGCCGGAGGGGGATCGGCTGCTTCAGGGCATGCAGGCGCCCATCCGCGCTCCCTGCTGTGAGCACGACCTGCGAGAGGGCGGACGAAGCGTTCACGGCTCCCGGGGATGTGGAGGACCCCTTCCACCAACCATCGGCCGCGTCCAGGGCGCCGGGGTTCAACGCGGAGTGCCCCGGGCCCAGTTCAGGGGTCCTTGGAAGCTCTGCTGGAGGTGCCAGTCCGGGCGGTCGGGGCCCGAGATCAGGAAGGCGCCCTGGGCGGCCCGATCCACGGGCCCGCCCGCCAGGCCCACGCACCCGTTCCGCCCACTGTCCTTGGCGGCGTAGAGGCAGCGATCGGCGAAGGCGACGACGCGTTCCCAAGGGGTGTCGTGGGGGTGATCCGGATCCAGGGGGAAGGGGGCGAAGCCCACGGAGCAGGTGGCGGGATGGACGACGGCGCCCAGCTGGAAGGGCTTGGACCTTGTGGCCTCGAGGATGCGTTGGGCGAGGACGAGCCCCTGGTCGCGGTGGATGCTGCGGGCCACGATGAAGAATTCCTCGCCGCCCCAGCGAACCACCGTGTCCATCTCCCGCAGGGCCTCCTGGAGGCGGCACGAGAACTGGCGCAACAGCTCATCCCCGGCGGGGTGGCCGAAGCGGTCGTTGACCTGCTTGAAGTGGTCGATGTCCACCATGTAGAAGACGAGATCGGGGAAGGGGGGCAATTCCACCTTCCCGCGCCGGTGATCCTCGTAACCCCGGGCCGTCTGGGCCACGACCTCATGGAGGAACATGTCGATGAAGCGCCGGTTGTAGAGGCCGGTGAGGGGATCCGTGAGGGTCTGCCGAGCCAGGGCGGCGTTGGCGGCTTCCAGATCGGCGGTGCGATCCAGGACCAGCGCTTCGAGGTGGTCGCGGCTGATCTTGATCTCGGAGTCCTTCTCATCGAGGGAGGCCAGCATGGCGTTGTAGTCGGCCATGAGGCGGCCCAGCTCGGAGGGGCCGGCTCCGGGGACCCGGTGGTGGAGATCTCCGGAGTGGGCGACCCTCCGGGCGGAATCGGCCAGGGCCTCCAGGGGTTGGACCAGCCGCAGGGCCAGGCTGCGGGCCCAGAGGCTGGCGACGATGAAGGCCCCGATCCAGATGATCGCGGCGGCCAGGAGCACTCGACGGGCTTCCCGATCGAGGGAGGTGGCATCGGCGATGAGCAGCATGGAACCGACCTCCCGGCCCTGCACGCGCACCGCCTGGTGGGCCTTGAGGTGGTCGCCTTCGAAACCCGACTTGAGCAGGCGGGCCGGCCGATCGGGGAGCAGGCCTGGGCGCTTGCCCTGGCGGGCGAGGGGTTCGCCCGAGGGCAGGTACAGCCCCGCACCCAGCACGTTGGGCTGCACGAGCAGGGAATCCAGGGCCTCCTTGGCCAGGGCCTCGTCGCGGAAGAGGAGGGCATTGCCCGCGGTGGATTCAAGCGCGTCCATCACGGCGGCCGTGGCATGGGCCAGGTGCCGCCGCTCCCGGGCCCTGGAGTCCAGCGTGAAGGCGAGGGTGGCGAGACCCAGGGCCAGGCCGGTGGTGGTCAGCACCACCCTGGCGAGGCTGCCCCGGATGGTCCCCGGGCGGAAGGGCCAACGGATCCGCATGCCCGCCTATCGGCAGCGGGGCCATCCAGCCTGATTCAGGGTCAGTGGTCGTCGGGTTCCACGAACAGGTGCTGGATCTGGGGGAAGCGGGCCTTGAGGCGGCCTTCGAGGGCGTTGATGGCCTCCACCAGGCCTTGGCCCGAGGCCTGCTCATGGAAACGGATCTTGAGGGCCACCATGAGGCGGTCGCTGCCGATGACCACGGCGATGAGGTTCAGGACCTCCGCGACCGCGGGATCCTGGGCGACGGCCTCCCGCAGGGCGGCGCGCAGGGCGAGGGGCGGCGCCTCGTTGAGGAGGAGGCTCGTCACCTCTACGCCCACGAAGAGGGCGACACCGATGAGGATGAGGCCGATGATCACCGAGCCCACGCCATCCCAGACGGGGTTGCCCGTGGTCATCACGAGCAGCACGGCCGCGAGGGCCACCACCAGGCCCAGAAGGGCCGCGAAGTCCTCCGCCAGCACCACCACCAGTTCGGTGCTCGAACTCTGTTTCATGAACCGGAGCAGGGGGGTTCGGCCCCGCTCCGCGTCGGCGGCCTTCAGGGCGCCCCCCATGGAGTAGCCCTCCAGGAGGATGGCGAAGATGAGCAGGCCCACCGCCCAGCCCAGCATGTGCGGGGTCTCGGGGTGGCGGATCTTGTGGATGCCCTCGATGAGGGAATAGAGGCCGCCGACGCTGAAGAGCAGCAGGGCCACGAGGAAGGAGGCCAGGAAGGCGGCTTGGCCCTTGCCGAGGGGGTGCCTGGCATCGGCGGCCTTGCGGCCCTGGCTCATGCCGATGAAGAGGAGCACCTGGTTGGCGCAATCCGCGGCGGAGTGGATGGCCTCCGTGAGCATCGCGCTGCTGCGCGTGAGCAGGTACACGGCAAGCTTGGCGATGGCGATGCCCCCGTTGGCGACGAGGGCGAGGAGGACGGCTTTGGAGGAGCTGGCGGACATCCGTCCAGTGTATTCAGCCGGGAGCCATCAATCCCAGCGGCGGATCCAGATGGGATGGTTGCTGCCATCCTCCTTCCGGGCCCCGCCTTGGCGTTCGACTTCGTGCACGCCAAGCCGAAGGAGGGCCTCCTTGAGGGATTCAAAGCGGGCTTCCCGCAGGGCTTCGGCCACGCGCTCGTCCTCGGGCACCTGCACGGCCCAGCGGCCGGTGGCGCCCCAGGCCTGCACCCAGCCGGCCAGCTTGCCGAGTCCCGCGGGGCTCAGTTCCCGGCTCAGGGGCAGGAACCAGAGGAGGCCCTCCTGGGGCGGCGCTTCGGCGGAGCTGCCCCTCACCGGGGCGGGGGCTTCCAGGTGGGGGCGATCACCAAAGGCGGGAAGGCCGGGCAGGGCGGCGAGCTCCTCCCGGATGACCATGTCGCCCCTCAGGGGGTAACCCACCGCATTGGCCTCCAGGGCGGCCAACGCCCACTCGGCGCGGACCTCCACGACCTTGAGATGCCCGAGGTAGCCTTCCCCCAGACGCCGGATTTGGAGGCGATCCCCGAGGTGGAGCCCGCGGTTCTCGCCGCCATCCAGCCGATAGAGGCGGGGGGTGGCCTCGTCGTAGGGGGGCATCCCCCGGCGCTCCACGGACACGATGCGGAGCGGCGCCTGGCCCGATAGAGGGGTCAGCATTACCAGCGTGGCGAGGAGGAGGATCCGCATGGATCCCCTTCATCGGCGGCTCAGGCCCTCGGCTGTAGGTTCAGGCCGGATCCCAGGGATCGATGCCCAGCTCCCGCAGGAGGTCCCCGATGAGGTAGAGGCTGCCGCTGATGAGGCGCGGTTGGTCGCTGGGGGCCCGCAGGTGGTGGGCCGCCTCCTGGAGGGTGATGCCGGGGGCATCCTGGCCGAAGGCCTCGAAGAGATCGTCGAAGCGGGCGTAGCGGGGGGCATCGCCCCGCAGGTAGGTGAGGCTGAGGGGGCGCAGGCGCATCAATTCCCGGGCCACGGAGGCGAGGTCCTTGTCCTCCATGGCCCCGAACATGAGGTGGGGCCGCCACCCGCAGGCCACGGCGTGATCCGCCAGCACCCGGGCGCCATCCACGTTGTGGGCGCCATCCATCCAGACGTTCTCGAGGCCCGGCACCTTCCACAGGCGGCCCGGCCAGCGGGTCGCCGCCACGCCCTCCCAGAGCCGATCCTCCCGGATGGGAAAGCCGAAGGCGGAAAGCTGGCGAGCGGCCTCGAAGGCGATGGCGAGGTTCTCCACCTGGTGGAGGCCCGCCAGGGGGACGGGATGCCCCTGAACGAGGGAGTGATCGAAGGCGACCCGCTCGGCCCGCAGGCGAGGCGCGGGGCAGATGCGGGGATGCTTCTCCAGGAGGGGCTGGGCCCAGAGGGGATCGATGGAAGGGCCCAGCACGAGGCTGTGGCCATCCCGGGCGATGCAGAGCTTCTCCCGGCCGATGGATTCGCGCGTCCATCCCAGGTGCTGCTGGTGATCCATGCCCACGTTGGTGATGACGCTCAGCATGGGTTCCGTGGCGTTGGTGGCATCCCACCGCCCGCCCAGGCCCACCTCGAGGACCGCGATCTCCACACCCGTCATGCGGAAGGCGGAGAGGGCCGCCGTGATCATCAGTTCGAAATAGGTCGCTTCAAGGCCCGTGCGGGCTTCGGCGTCGAAGGCCTCGCCCAGCAGCAGGTCCAGGGCCCCCACGCCGATGGGGCCGCCATCGACCCAGATGCGCTCCTTGGGATGGAGGAAGTGGGGGGAGGTCGTCCAACCCACCACGAGGCCCGAGGCCCGCAGCATGTGGGCGAGGAAAGCCCCCGTGGAACCCTTGCCGTTGGTGCCGCCGATGAGGAGGACGGGAAAGTTGGATTGGGGGTTTCCCAGCGCGCCCAGCAGGGTGCGGATGTTATCGAGCCCCTTCTTGATGCCCAGGTGCCCCCGTGCTTCGAGGCGATCGACGTTGGGGGTGGGGAGGAACTCGGGCTCGTGCATGAAATCCAGGTCAGACCCGCTCGGGCATCATCCAGGCGAGGCAGGCCTTGAGGAAGTCCTTGAGCTGGTCGCGGCTCACGACCTTATCCACCATGCCGTGCGCTTGCAGGAACTCGGCGCGCTGGAAGCCCTCGGGCAGGCTCTGTTTGATGGTCTGCTCGATGACGCGGGGGCCCGCGAATCCGATGAGGGCCTTGGGCTCGGCCACGTTGAGGTCGCCCAGCATGGCGAAGGAGGCGCTGACGCCGCCCGTGGTGGGATCCGTGAGGATGCTGAAGTAGGGGATGCCGGCCTTGTCGAGCTTGGCGAGCGCGGCGCTCACCTTGGCCATCTGCATGAGGCTGAGGGTGCCCTCCTGCATGCGGGCGCCGCCGGAGCAGCTCACGATGAGGTAGGCGGATTTCGTCGCGAGGGCGCGCTCGGCGCCCAGCTTGAGCTTCTCGCCCACGACGCTGCCCATGGAGGCGGCGAGGAAGTCGAAGTTCATGACGGAGAGGACCACGGGATGGCCGCCCAGGGTGCCTTCCACGACGACCACGGCATCCTGATCCTGGCCCGCGTCATGGAGCTTCTTGAGCTGGTCCTTGTAGGCCTTCATGGCCACGAAGTGCAGGGGGTCGGTGCTCTGGAGGTCCGAGAAAAGAGTGGTGTAGCCCTCGTCCATGAGGGAGGTCAACCGCTCCTCCACCCCGATGCGGAAGTGGTAGCCGCACTTGGGGCACACGTTGTGGGTGTTCTGCAGCTCGGCGCGGTAGATGAGTTCCTTGCAGGCCTCGCACTTGATCCACAGGCCCTCGGGCACCCGGACCGTGCGCTCTTCCACGGCGATCTTCTGCTGACGCTTCTTGACGAACCAGGACATGGCGTTTCCTCGGGGTAGGTATTGTCCCACTGAAGGGCGCTGGGGTCTAACCGGGCCCTGGTCCAGAGTCCCTGGTCCTTGGTCCTTAGTCCTTAGCTTCCGCCGACCCAGGCAATCTGCCCGCGTGGGTCGGCGGAAGCTAAGGACCAAGGACTAAGGACTTTTCGTCAGCCTATTTCCGGGGCCCGCCCTTGAGCCCCTCGAAGATGCGATCCAGCTCGGCCTCGTAGCTGTAGTGCAGCTGCACGGTGCCGGCCTTGCCCTTGGGATGGATCTCCACCTTCACGTGCCAGGCCTGCGTGAGTTCCTCGGCGGCGGCTTTGATGAAGAGTTCCTGGGGGTGCTTCTTCTTCGGGCCCTTGGTCTTTCGCTCCGCCTGGAGCTGTTGGACGCGGGCCTCCAGAGCGCGGACGCTGAGGCCCTTGTCGGTGACTTCCAGGGCCAGCTGTTCCTGCAGGCGGGCGTTCTCCACGCCGAGCAGCACCTTGGCATGACCGGTGCTGATCTCGCTGGTGGCCACCATGCCCTGCAGTTCGGCGGGAAGGCGGAGGAGGCGCAGCGTGTTGGCCACCTGGGGTCGGCTCTTGCCCACGCGGTCCGCCACCTGCTCCTGCGTGAGGCGCAGGTGCTCCCCCAGCTGCCAGTAAGCGCGGGCCTCCTCGATGGGGTTCAGCTCCTGGCGCTGGATGTTCTCCACGAGGGCGAACTCCAGGAGGCGGTCGTCGGGGACTTCCTTGACGATGACGGGCACCATGGCGAGGCCCGCCTGCTTGGCGGCGCGCCAGCGGCGTTCCCCGGCGATGATCTCGAACTTGTCGCCCACCTTGCGCACGACGATGGGCTGCATCATGCCGTGCTGCTTCAGGCTCTCGGAGAGGTCGTGGATCGCCTGCTCGTCGAAGTAGGTGCGGGGCTGCTGCCGGTTGGGGCTGAGGCTGCCGATGGGCAGCTCGCGCTGGGCGGCGTCCTCGGGGGCCATCTGGCTCATGAGGGAGGTGAGGCCGCGGCCGAGGGCCGGGCGTTTGGCGGTCGCGTTGCTCATCGGACTTCTCCGGCGTATTCGAGCCCCAACCACTCCTTGGCGAGGTTGAGGTAGGCTTGCGCTCCCTTCGACTTGAGGTCGTAGAAGGCCACGGGCTTGCCGTGGCTGGGGGCCTCGGCCAAGCGGATGTTGCGGGGGATCATGGTGTTGAAGACCTTGCCCGGGAAGGCCTGGCGCACTTCGGCAGCCACGGCGGCGCCCAGGTTGGTGCGCTCCTCGGCCATGGTGAGGAGGATGCCCCCCAGCTGCAGGCCCGGATTCGGTCCCGACTGCACGCGGCGCAGGGTCTCCGTGAGCTCGGCGAGGCCATCCAGCGCGAAGAACTCGCAGGGCATGGGGACGATGACCTCGTCCGCGGCCGACAGCGCGTTCAGCGTGATCATGCCGAGGCTGGGCGGGGGATCGATGAGGATGTAGTCGAACTTCTCGCGGGCGCTGGCGAGGCCCTGCTTCAGCACCTGGAGCTGGGGCATCTCGAAGAGCTCGAACTCCAGCTGGGCGAGGTCCTTGCCGGCGGGGATCACCTGCAGCATGGGCACTTCGGTGGAGAGCGTGAGGGCCTCGGCGGGGGCGCCCTTCATCAGGGCGTAGCTGCCGGCGCGGTGATCGGGCTTGGGGAAGCCCAGGCCCGTGGTGCTGTGGCCCTGGGGGTCGAAGTCCACGAGCAGGACCATCTTCTCCATCAGCGCGAGGCTCGCGGCGAGGTTGATGGCGGTGGTGGTCTTCCCCACGCCGCCCTTTTGGTTGGCCAGGGCCACGATGCGAGCGGTCATTGATGGAACTCCAATCGGTGGACACGCACCGGACAAGCAGCGAACGGGCGCTGGTTGGCTTTCATGACAGGTCCTTTTGCGTGGAACACCCATTTTGGCGCGGACGTTCCACGACTTCAATCACGGAAAAGCTAGCGCAGGTTTTCCACCAGTTGGCCCACGACGGAAGCCCAGTCTCCGGGCATCGGCTGCCGGACCAACTGCACCGTGGGGTACCAGGGGCTGTCCACCCGGCCCTCCATCCAGCGCCAATCGGGCACGAAGGGGAGCAGCAGCAGGGTGGGGACGCCCAGGGCCCCGGCCAGGTGGGCGGGGGCCGTGTCCACGGTGACCAGGAGGTCCAGCCGGGAGAGGGCGTGGGCGGTGTCGCCGAAATCCGAGAGGTGGGGACCGAGGTCGAGGAGGTCGGGAAGGGGGGGGAGCTGGGTGGTGCCCACCTGCAGGGAGACCCACCCGATTCCTGGGAGGCCCGCCAAGGGGGCCAGCAGCCCGGGATCGAGGCTGCGCTGCCGATCCTGGGCGTGGCGAGGGTTGCCGGCCCACACGAGGCCGATCCTCGGGCCCGGGGGAAGGGCCGCCAGGGCGGCATCCAGCACGGGCCTCGCCCGCACTTCCGGCGGCACGGCGAGGTAGGGCACGGCGGCGGGCAGGTGAGCCAGGGTGGTGCCGAAGAGGCGCGGGAGGCTCAGGAGGGCGGCCTTGGCGGCACAGGCGGGCAGGGGCTCACCCGGGGCCACGAGGCGCAGGTTCGGCATCACGGTGGCGAGCACGCGATGGAGCGGCCGTTCGCAGCACAGGAGGGGTTCGATGCCTTCCCGTCGGAGGTAGGGAAGGTAGCGGGCCATCATCAGGGTGTCGCCGAAGCCCTGATCGGCGAAGAGGAGCAGGGGGCCCCCGAGGGGCTCGCCCGTCCACCAGGGCAGCTGGGGGAAGGGCGTGGGCTGGAAATCGGGCAGGCCCCAGCGGGCTTCCATGGCCTCCAGGCCCTCGCCCAGCTGCCCCTGCCTCAGCAGCGCCATGGCGAGGTTGTACCGGGCGCCCGCGTGGCGTGGATCCAGCCCCAGGGCGCGGCGGCAGGCCACTTCGGCTTCGGCGCTGCGGCCGAGCGCCGCCAGGGCGCGCCCCAGGTTGAAGGGGTGGGCGGCCTGCGCGGGCTCCAGGGACTCCGCGCGTTGGAAGCACGCGAGGGCCTCGTCGCCGGGGCCCAGGGCGATGCCGAGGTTGGCGCGATGGGCGGCGCGCCCGGGTTCCAGTTCGATGGCGCGGCGGAGGATCGGGATGGCCTCCGCCGACCGCTGCCGCGCGTTGAGGAGGGCGCCGAGATTGCCCAGGGCAAGGGGGTCGTCGCCCAGGGCCCGGTAGCCGGCCTCGGCCTCATCCCAGCGCCCGGCCTGGTGGTGGGCGATGGCGAGCGCGAGGTTCATCGGGGTTCCAGCGCGGCTGCCACGGCGGCGATGGCGCCCTTCCAATCGCCATCCACGGGCTGGCGGTAGATCTTCACGGAGGGATACCAGGGACTGTCGCTCCGCTCCAGCTGCCATCGCCAGTCGGGGGCCTTGGCGAGGATCAGGTGGGCGGGCAGGCCGAGGGCTCCGGCGAGGTGGACGACGGAGGTATCCACGGTCACGAGGCCATCCAAGCGCGAGAGGGCATGGGCGGTGTCGCAGAAATCGGAGAGGAGGTCACCCAGGTCGACGAGGGGCAGTTCCGGGAGTGGAGGTGGACCCTCTTCCCACCGCTGCAGGGAAACCCACGTGATGTCCTTGAGGCGGGCAAGGCCGCCCAGGGCTTCCAAGGGCAGGCAGCGATAGGCATTGTCCTGGTGGATGGCGTTGCCCGCCCAAACGAGTCCGATCCTCCGGCCGGGGATTGCGTCGAGCCGGGCGTCGATCTCCACCCTCCGAGGTGCGAGTTCGGGAGCAGGCATCGGGAGGTAAGGCGCGGGCGGGATGGGCTCGGGGCCCAGGAGGGAGGGGAGGGACATGAGCGGAGCCTGGAGATCCGCGGGGGGCGGAGCTTCGTCTTCGCCGATGAGCAGGTCCACGGGAACGCTCCTCGCGATGCGGAGCAGGGAGGGCTGGAGCCGCAGGATCACCCGGCCGCCCAGACCCTTCACCTTCGGCAGGTAGCGCAGGGCCATGAGGCTGTCGCCCAGGCCCTGCTCGGCCCATAGGAGCAAGGTGCGGCCCGCGAAGGGCTCGCCCTGCCACCGTGGGCAGCCCAGCTCCGGATCGAAGGCGGCGATATCGGGCACCCGCCAGCGCCACTCGTATTCGCGGAACCCCGCGTCGAGGTGGCCGCCCTGGAGGAGGGCGATGCCGAGGTTCAGGTGGGCGAGCGGGTTGGACGGGTCGAGGGCGACCGCGCGGCTGGCGTCGGCGACGGCCTCTTCCGTGCGCTGGAGGCGCAGCAGGCTCGCGCTTCGGTTCACGAGGGCGCCGGGGTGATCCGGGGCGAGGGCCAAGGCGGCCTCATCCGCCGCCAGGGCCTCTTCGCCGCGCCCCAGGCGATGGTAGATGCGGCCCAAACCGAAGCGTCCGGCGGGGTCGGCGGGTTCCAGGGCGATGGCGCGCAGTTGGGCGGCCAGGGCGTCGGCGGGCTGTCCGGAGGCCAGGAGGATCTCGGCCCGCTCCAGCAGAAGGGCCGGAGATTCGGGGCCCAGGGCATCCGCCTTGGCGAGTGCCTCCTTGGCGTCCTCCATGCGGCCGGCGCGTCGCAGGCAGGCCGCGTAGTTGATCCAGCCATCCATGAGGTCGGGATGCCGGCTCAGCAGACGCCTCCAGGCGAGGGAGGCGCCGGCGTGATTGCCGGCTTGTTGCAGTTGGACCGCTTCGGCGAACCAGGCCTCGAGATGAGTCATGGTGTCCTCTTCGTCGAGCGGGTCGCGTGACTCAAAGCTGGGCGAAGGCGGAACCCAGCTCCAGGGCTCCGAGCACGCGGATGGGGCCCGAGAGCCAGAGGTTCGTCCAGCGATCCGGGGCGGCCCACGCCAGGCTCACGGTGACGGGATCGCCACTGGCCGTCTCCAGGTGCCAAGTGGTCCCGCCTCCGGTGGCGGCGAGCCAGGCCGCGGCCACGGAGCAGCCCGTGCCGCAACAGAGGGTCTCGCCCTCCACGCCCCGCTCCCAGGAGCGGATTCGGGCCCGGCCGGGTGCGAGCACCTCGAGCACGTTCACGTTGGTGCCTCCGGGGATGGCAGGATGGAAGCGCAAGGGCGGGGCCAGGGTGGCGAGGTCCACGTCTTTCACGGAAGGGACGCGAAGGACCAGCTGGGGATTGCCGACGAAACCAAAGGCGGCCCCCGCGGGATCGAGCCCCAGCGCGGGAAGGGGTTTCAAACCGAATCCTTCCCCCTCGGGCAGGCGCAACCCCACTCCCTCGGGCTGCCGCCGCAGCTGCACGGATTGGCCGTTGCTGAGCACCTCCACCTGAGCGCCCTCAGGTGCCCCGGGTATTCCCAGGGCGGCGCGGGTGCCGTTGGAACAGAAGGTGGAGGCCCCATCCAGGTCCCAGTGCTCCATCCGCCAAGGGCCGACGCCGGGTCGTTGGAGCAGGAAGATCCCATCCAACCCCAGCGCCGTGCCTCGGGGGCAGAGGGCCTGGGCCCAGCGGGAGCCATCGAAGGTGGCGGGCACCTCGTCAGCCCACAGGTACGCGAAGACATTCCCGGATGCGGAGGCGAGGTGGACGATCATGCGCGGGCCATTACTTCTGCCGGTCCTTGAAGGTATAGACGGTCTCGCCGGGCTTGGCGAAGCCCTGGCGGCGGGCCAGGGCTTCCATCAATTCGGGATCCCGCTGGGCCAGCCGATGGACTTCGTCATAGAGCTCCCGGTTGCTCTTGCTGAGCTCCAGGAGGGAACGCTTGGTTTCCACCAGTTCACGCTGGCGCTTGCGCAGTTCGGGAATGCCATCCGGCGAAAGCCAAAGAAGGGCCACGCTCGAAAGGGCGGACAAGGCCAGGCTCCACCAGACGGTGCGGGAGCGGAGGAGCCAGTTGACGTTCACCTTCGGGGTCCGGGGCTAACGGAGCTTCTGGTTGAAGGCCTCGAAGCCGGCATAGCGGGCGGCGGCTCCGAGCTCCCACTCGATGACGAGGAGGCGGTTGTACTTGGCCACGCGATCCGTGCGGGCGGGGGCGCCGGTCTTGATCTGGCCCGCGCCGGTGGCCACGGCCAGGTCGGCGATGAAGGCATCCTCGGTTTCGCCCGAGCGGTGGCTGATGATGGCGCGGTAGCCGGCCTTGTGGGCCATGTCGACGGCCTTGAGGGTTTCCGTCACGGTGCCGATCTGGTTCAGCTTGATGAGGATGGCGTTGGCCACGCCTTCGTCGATGCCCTTCCGGAGGATGGCGGGGTTGGTCACGAAGAGGTCGTCCCCCACGAGCTGGGTCTTCGCGCCCATGGCCATGGTCTGGGCCTTCCAGCCCTTCCAGTCACCCTCGGCGAAACCATCCTCGATGGTGATCACCGGATGGCGCTTGGCGAGGCCCTGGTAGTAGGTGACCAGCTGCTCGGGGGTCTTCTTCCCCCCGTCCAGCTCGTAGTGCTTGCCCTTATGGAACTCGCTGGCGGCGCAATCCAACCCCAGGAAAACGTCCGTTCCGAGCTTGTAACCGGCCTTCTTGATCCCTTCAGAGATCAGTTCCAGGGCTTCCTCATTGGACCCCAGATTGGGGGCGAAGCCCCCCTCATCTCCCACGCCTGTGGCCAACTTACGGGCTTTTAGGACAGATTTAAGGGAGTGGTAAATTTCTGCCCCCCAACGCAGAGCCTCCCGGAAACTGGGGGCTCCCACGGGGAGCACCATGAATTCCTGGATATCGACGTTGTTATCCGCGTGGGCCCCCCCATTGAGGATGTTCATCATGGGCACGGGAAGGGTGCGGGCGGAGGCACCCCCCAGGTAGCGATAGAGGGGCATGCCCGAGGCCTTGGCGGCGGCGTCGGCCAGGGCCATGGAGACCCCGAGGATGGCGTTGGCGCCCAGACGTTCCTTGGTGTCGGTGCCATCCAGATCGCACATCAGCTCGTCCAGCTCGGACTGCTGAAAGGGATCCATGCCGTGGAGGGACTGGGCCAGCTCGATGTTGATGGCGTCCACGGCGCCCAAGACGCCCTTGCCCAGGTAGCGCTTCTTATCCCCGTCCCGCTTTTCGAGGGCTTCCCGGCTGCCTGTGCTGGCGCCGGAAGGCACCATGGCGGACCCGAGGGTGCCATCGGTGAGTTGGACCCGGGCCATCACCGTGGGATTGCCACGGGAGTCCAGGACTTCAAGCGCGGAGACGGATTCAATGAGCTTCATTCCAACACCCGGGAAAAAGGTTGAGGGGGCGACTGACCACCCCAGCGTACCGCGACCATGGGCCTAAAACACGACCGCCCGGGCAGGGCCCGGGCGGCGTGTGATCGTCTTGGTCGACGGTCTACTTCTTCTTGGCAACCTTCTTGGCGGCGGGCTTCTTGGCAGCGGCCTTCTTGGGGGCGGCCTTCTTGGCAGCAGCCTTCTTGGGGGCGGCCTTCTTGGCGGCAGCCTTCTTGGGGGCGGCCTTCTTGGCAGCAGCCTTCTTGGGGGCGGCCTTCTTGGCAGCAGCCTTCTTGGGGGCGGCCTTCTTGGCAGCAGCCTTCTTGGGGGCGGCCTTCTTG
>JACPUT010000005.1 GCA_016192145.1 Acidobacteriota bacterium
TATGATTCGAGCTGTCGGAAACTCTTTAGATCATTGGTATCGGGCTAGTAGCATGAATGCCATCATCTCACCCACACGCCCTAACCACTCAATGCACTCGGACGCAGCCGCTACGCGGCCGCGCCGGTGATTTCGAACGTTTGGCGATTGAATTTAGGGCACAGATGGACTTTTCCCCGTTTCTCCAACCAGCTGAGAGCGTCAGTTAGGGGTTGTCCTTTCGACGCATCCAGAAAGACCCGCTCCCGATCCCGGAGGGATCTTGGGGGAAGATCTCGGCGAGGACTTCAGGTGCCTCTTTCGTGAGGTAGGGGACGGAGGCCAGCACTTCCCAAGCGCTGTTGAACATGAGGAAGGCCTGGAGGAGGTAGGCTTCGGTCCAGAGGACTCGGAAGGCGGGGTTGCTGAAGTAGACCCTCGGGTACTCGTAAGGCAGGGAGATGTCGTGGACGTGGACGATGACGCCTGGGGCGAGCATGGGGAGCACTTCCAGGAAGAGGAAGTTCACATCGCTGCCGATGCGCACGACGTGGCCGGAGTCGATGAAGAGGATGTCGTTGTGGCCGAGCTGGGCGAAGAAGGCGGGATCCAGAACCTCCACGCGCTGGAGGTGCAGGCAGGTGAGGGCTGGGAAGCCTTCGGGGGCGAGATTGGGGTAGGGATCCACGATCTGGTAGTCGCAGGCCACGCCAGTTTCGGCCTGATTGGCCAGCAGGGCCTGGCCGAAGACGCCAGAGCTCATGCCGGAGCCGATCTCGATCACGCGCCGGGGCTTGAAGTGCCGGATGAAGTAGAGCAGCTGGGAGGCGCACTGGAAGGAGAAGGAATGGTTCCGCCAGTAGAAGCGGTTGGGATCGGGGCCGGGGTGTTCCTCCCAGACGCACTCGGCGGCGTGGGCTTTGGCCATCTCGCGAAGGAGCGATTTCTGGGCCTCCAGCCGCATATCGATGCCCTTCAGGGGGCTCTTCCGATCCCAGACGTTGCGCCGATCCAGATCCGCCAGATCCGGCACGGGGCTGTAGAAGTGCACGGGCAGGGGCAGCGCGCCGGCCTCGTAGCAGGCGTCGGTGCCCTCCCCCGTCTTGGCCATGTGGGCCACGAGCGCTGCCACTTCCCGCCATTGCGCGTCGGACGCTTGGAGCATGGATTCCCTCGGAGGTGATGGCGGCAGTGTGCGGGGGGAAGCGCCGGAAGTCCACGATTCCCGGATCCTTCACTCAGCCGCCCGGAGCTCCAGCAGCCAACCGCGCCCGGGCGCCAGGGGGATGGGCTCGTTGGGGCGGAAGGTGCGGCCCTCCTGGAAGCCCTCGATGGGATGGGCGCGGAGCAGGACCCGCGCCGGATCCAAGCCCAGCGCCTTCCCATCCAGCTGGAGGACGACCTCCACCGATTCCTTCGCCCAGGAGGCGAGCGCTACCAATGCCCGCCCCGGCTGCAGGTAGGCCGTGGCCTTCACCTGCCCGTGGCCCACCTTCACGGGGCAGGCGGGATCCCACCAACCCGACATGCGCGTGCCGGCCATGCCGAAGCGGTCCCACTCCTTCCACAGGGGTCTGGGATCGCTCTTCTCCCAGGGCAGGCGGCTGGTCATGCCGAAGACCATGCCGCGCCAGGGGTTGCCGCCGCCCTCCAACATCTCGCCTATGAGGCCGAAGGGGAGGCCGCTCATCTCGATGAGCCACTGGTCGGGATCCGCGTCGTAGTCGAAGTATTCGCCGAACCAGAGGCGATCCAGGTAGGGGAAGTGCTCCAGGTAGAGGTTGGCGCTGGAGGCGAAGCCGTCGCGGGGGTTGAACTGGTTGGCGCTGTGGAGGTCCAGCAGGCCGTGCCGGCCGCCCTGATCGAGCACGCGGCGGAGGCGCTTCATGGTGGTGCGGTCGAAGGCGAGGTCATCCAGGTAGAGGCCATCCACACCCAGGTTCCGCACGAGGAAGTCGAGGCCCTCCACGTAGTGGTTGTGCCAACGGGACACGCCGCTCGTGACCATGGCCGCATCCTCGATCTGGGGCACGTGCCAGGCCCCCAGGTAGGGCGGCTCCAGGTGCTCCTGCAGCCAAGCGCTGCCACCGCCGGGGCCCGGCGAGATCACCTCGTCGCCGAGGCTGCGCAGGGCGGGCAGTTCCGGCGCCTTGGTGGTGAGTTCGCGCACGGTGTAGTAGAGCTTCACCCGTTGGCCCTGGGCGTGGGCGCCATCCACATAGGCCTTCAGCGGGCCCGGCGTGAGGAAGGGGTAGTTGATCCAGGGGTTCACGGCGGTGGCGTGGTGGAGGTTCAGCACCGTGGCGCCCGTGGCCTTGGCCTCTGGCAGGGCGCGGAAGGCGTGAAGGTAGCGCGTGCGCCACTGGGCCTCCGTATCCACGGGGCGGAAGGGCGTGATCATCAGGCGCACGTGAAAGCGCAGCACCTGCCCCGCCGCGAGGCTGCGCGCACCACCGAAGGCCGTGATGCAGGAGCCATCGAAGGCGACGCCGCCCTTGCCGCCGTTGTGCCAGGCGTCGGGCAGGCGCAGGGGCTGCTCCAGGTAGAAGTTCGTGTTGAGGGGGCGGCGGTAGGTGTCGTCCTTGAGGGTGAGCTGCAGGCCGCCATGCGGGGCGCCCACCCAGAGGGCATCCTGGTTGAGGTCGCGGTTCCACCGCCAGGTGAAGGGCTGCGGCGCGCGGCCGCCCCGGTGGCCCAGGCCCATCAGATGCGTGGCGAAGGTGGGCTGCAGGGCCAACCGCAGGCGGAGGTCCGCCACCTCCGTGGGGCGCAGGGCCTTCACCTGGAGGCGGGCCTCCAGGGTGCCATCGAATTCCAGGCGGCCCCGGAGCGTGAGGCCGAGGTCGCCGGCGCGTCCGCGCGCGCTCCACGAGGCCGCGCCCTCGGTGATCCGGCCGAAGCGCAGGGGCTCCCAGCGGAGGGGAAGCACGCCGCCCTTCCCCACCACCTCGAAGGCCATGGGCGCGGACAGGAGGTCTGCCGCAGGCGCATCCGCGGCCATCAGCGAAGGGGCGAAGCGGGTGCGGATGCGCGCGGGCCAGCCGGAATCCGCCAGCTCCACCTCGCGGCCCAGCAGCGTGAGGAGACGGCCCCTGCGCTGGAGCGCGGTGTAGGGCGCCACGAGGGCATCGCCCTGGGCGAGGCGGCTGTCCAGCCAGCGCAGGCGGGAGAGGCGCCAGGGCTCGGCATCGCCGTGATCGGCGAGAGGTAAGCCGGCGATATCCAGGCGTACGGTGACGCGCTGGGTGCCATCCGCCGCGTCCCGCAGCAGCACGGTGCCCACGTAGGGGCCGGGGTTCAGCTCCACGGCCAGATCCACCCCGATCCAGAGGGCCTGGAGGCGTCCCTGGTCCACGTGCAGGGTCTTCGTGAAGGGGCGGCCCTCCACTTCCACCCCCCCGAGGTTGAAACAGCGCAGGGCGGCCGCGGGGACCTTCACCCCGGCGGGGCCCACCAGCTCGCTGAAGGTGAGCTTGAGATCCACGATGGGGCGACGCGCCGCCCAGAGGCCGATCTGGAAGACGTAGAACTCGCCCGGTCGGGCTTCGCCGTGGAAGGCGGGCCGCAAGACGTGGGCCCAGGGCTCGGGGAGCACCCGCGTCTGCCGCAGGGGCGTTGCGCGATCCGCCGTGAAGGCGAGGAAGGGCTCCCGGCGGCGGGCGAGGAGGGCTTCGCGCTCCGCGGCGGTGGCCCCCCGATCCAGGGCGTTGAAGGCATCCTCGGGGCGGCGCGCCTCGTACCCGATCACCTGGGCCTCGGGCAGGGACTGGGCCGGGCCGGGATCCCCGGCCCTGAGGCCCGTGCGGGCGAGCCACTCCGGCGAAGGCCCGGCCTCCCGGGGCAGGTACTGGGCCTTGGGGTAGTTGGCGCTGCCCGCCAGGGTGTGGGCCAGGGGATAGAGGTGGTAGGTTCCCGCCCCAGGCGCTTCGAAAGCGAGGTCGGCGGCCTCCGCATCCACCTTCAGCCGGAGGATCGGCACCTCGGCGCCGGTTTCCGTGAGCAGCCTCAGGCCCTTGGCCGCCGGATCCGCATCCATCCGCCGCCAGGGAACGCGGACGCGGAGGAGCCCAGCCCCTCCGGCCCGGATCGCCCAGCGGTGGTTGCCCAGGGACGCCGCCCAGGCCCCCTGCACCCGGACGCCCTCCACGGGCTGGGCGGGAAGCAGCAGGGCGGAGAGCCAGAGGGCGAGGAGCAGTCGCATGGGGCACCGGGGGGAGGCCCCCATCATCGCGCCTTCTTCCACGAAAAAGGGCCCCGAAGGGCCCTCTTCGAGGCTGTGCTGCGCCTACTTGCCAGTCACCCACTGGGCGAACTCGGCGGGCGTCTCGAAGGCGCCCACCTGGCGGCGGATCTCCCGGCCTTCGGCATCGATGAGGATCAGGGTGGGGAAGCCCTGCAGTCGGTATTTCTCGGCGAGGGCGCGGCCCTCGGGGAGGTCCTTCATATCCCGAGTCTGGACCAGGGCATCGAAGGGGATTACGCCCGTGAGGGCGGCCTGCCCCTCGGCACTGGGGAAGATCTTCTTCTTCAGGTACTGGCAGGGGCCGCACCACTCGGCCCAGAGATCCATGAGGATCAGCTTCTTCTCGGCCTTGGCGCGCGTCTGGGCGGCTTTGAGGGTGTGTTCCCACTTCACGGGGGCCCCGGCGATCAGGGGGGCGGCGGCCAGGAACAGGGCGATGGCTTTCATGAATCCTCCACGGGGTGGGATGCCCCCGTCCCTGAAACTATGACAGGTGGATTTTCGGCCTCGGCCTAATCCGGGGGGTCAAGGCCCCGTAGGCATGGGTGAACCGGTTGAACTCCCCCTCACCCCAGCGCCCCTTCCTCACGGAGACCCCCATGCGCGCGTTCCTCGCCCCCCTCGTCCTCGCCGCCTCCATCGTCATGCCCCTCGCCGCCCAGCAGGCCCACTTCATCAAGGTGGACATCGTCTCCAAGGACGGCATGCACCACCATCACGGCGCCAAGGGCGCCAAAGGCACGAAGAACGGCCCCACCACCATCAAGATGCGCCTCCCCGTGAGCCTGGCCACCAGCGCCCTCCAGTGCGCCCAGGACAGCGAGATCAAGGTCAACGGCGAGAACAAGAAGGGCATCAAGACCGACGAGCTCGTGAAGATGCTCCAAACCGCCAAGCCCGGCGATCTGCTCCTCGAGATCGACACCAACGACGGCGATCACGTCCGCATCACCATCGAGTAGGACTTCCCTGAAAATCAAAAGGGGCGCCTAGGGGCGCCCCTTTTGATTTTCAGGGATAGGCTGAACGGATGGAAACCTCCTCCGAGATCCGCGTCCGCTACGCCGAGACCGACCAGATGGGCATCGTCCACCACGCCAACTACGTGGTGTGGATGGAGGTGGGCCGCAGCGACTGGATGCGGGCGCGGGGCAAGGGCTATGCGGAGATCGAGGCGGCGGGCTACCGCCTCGTGGTGAATGGCGTGCAGGTGCGCTACCGGGCCCCGGCGCGCTACGACGAGCTGGTGCGGGTGCGCACCCGCCTCAAGGAGGCCGGCCGCCGCAAGGTGGTGTTCGGCTACGTGGTGGAGCGGGACGGCCAGAAGCTCGCCGAGGGTGAGAGCGTGCACCTCGTGACCGACGACCAGGGGCGGGCCGCGGTGCTGCCCGAGGCCCTGCTCAGCCTGATCCGAGGTGAAGGGCCGTGATTCCCGCCACCGCCTCCATCATCAACCGCCGATGCGGAGGGAAGGCCTCCGAGTGGAAGCTCTGGAAGGCCATCACGCCGGCGATCCGCCCTTCGGGTCCATCCAAGGGGATGCCGAACCAGGTCTGGTTCATGAGCCCCGTGGTGAGCTCCGCTTCGGTGAGCACCATGCCCTCGGCCATGCAGGCTTCCTTGGAATCCAGGTAGAGCGGGCTCCCCAGGGCCACCACCCTTCCCGTGAGGCCGGGGCGCTCGTTCAGGGCCCGGCTCGCCCGCTCCCGGGGACGCCCGGCCTCGAAGAAGTAGGGGAAGTGGAGCAGCCCCGAATCCCAATCCGTCCGGGCCAGGTACATCGAGGAGAGCTCGAAGGGGCGCAGGCAGTGAGTCTTCAGCAGCTCCCCCGCCTCCACCCAGGGGATGCCGATGCGCAGGCCCGCGAGGATCCGGGCGATGAAGGCCCGCTCCTCCATCAACTGCGCCTGGAGTTCACCCAGGGAGAGGCGCTTGGCCTGGAGATCCTCCATGCGCCCCAGGGCCGCCCGGATCGCGGCTTCCGTCTGTTCGGGGTTGGTCCGGCGCCAGATCACGCGGCCCCCGCGGTGAGGGAAAGCAGCCGGGCCATGCGTTCCAGGAGCTCCCGGCGCCGGGGGCTGAAGCCATCCTCGGGGAACACTTGGAAGGCCACGAGGCCGAAGGGACGGCCCCCATCCCAATCCGGGCGAGCCAGCGGGACCCCGAACCAGGACTGGGGGATCAGCCCCGTGGCGGCTTCCGCGCGGCTGAGGATGGCCCCCAGGGCGATGCCCTCCGGATCCAGGGCCCGGACGTAGAGGGGCTCCCGTTTTTCGATGGCAAGCCCCGTGATGCCTTTGTTTTTGGAATAGGTCTCCAGGGGGTGCCTGCGTAGCCTTCCCCCTTCCAGGAAGATGGGGTATTCCATCAGGTCCCGCTCCCAGTCCACCTGGGCGATGAAGAAGGTGGCGATCCCCAGGGGCTCCTGGATGAGCCGCAGGAGGGCCGCGCCAGCCGCCTGCAGACCCGCGCCCGGCTTCAACACCCGGGCCGCCTCGAAGAGGAGCCGGTTTTCCAGCTCGATCTCGGCCAGGGTCGCCTCGGCTTCCTTCAGGGTGGCCAGCAGATCGGCCTCCTGATCAACCAAGGCGACCAGGCGCGGATCCTCGACCCTTCCCCTCAAGCCCAGCCGCTCCAGGAAGCTCACGCCATCACCCGGGCGCCCATCACAGGCTCCCCCCTTGGGGATTTGGCTGGAGGATGCTTGGATAGAGCCATGGCGTCGCGTCGGATCCTTTCACTGTTCAACACCCTGACCCGAAGGGTGGAGCCGGTGCACCCCCTGGAGCAAGGGGTCATCCGCATCTACAACTGCGGCCCGACCGTCTACAACTTCGCCCACATCGGAAATCTCCGGACCTTTCTCTTCCAGGACCTGCTTCGCCGCACCTTCGAGGCCAGCGGGTATGACGTGAAGTTCTGCATGAACATCACCGATGTGGAGGACAAGATCATCCGGGATTCCCAGGCCGGACTCCCCGCCGACGCCTCCAACGCCGAGCGCCTGGTGGCCATGAAGGCCCTCACGGACAGGTACACCGCCTACTTCCTCGAAGATCTGGCCCGGATCGGCATCCAGCCCGCCACTTACATGCCCCGCGCCACGGATTACATCGGCGGCATGATCGCCATGGTGGAGCAGCTCATCGCCAAGGGCCACGCCTACGCCCGCGAGGGCAGCGTTTACTACCGCATCGGCTCCCTGCCCCACTACGGCGACCTGGCCCACCTCGATCGCGAGGGCATGCAGGTGGGGGTGAGCGTGGACGTGGATGAGTACGAAAAGGATTCGGCCCAGGACTTCGTCCTCTGGAAGGCCGCGAAACCCGGCGAGCCCTACTGGGAGAGCCCTTGGGGCCCGGGCCGGCCCGGCTGGCACATCGAGTGCTCCGTCATGGGCATCGACGTCCTGGGCGAGCGCATGGACATCCACACGGGCGGCGTGGATCTCATCTTCCCCCACCACACCAATGAGATCGCCCAGTCGGAGGGCTGCCTGGGCCACACCTGGGTGAACCACTGGTGCCACGGCGAGTTCCTGATGGTCGAAGGGCAGAAGATGTCCAAGAGCCTGGGGAACTTCTTCACCCTGCGGGATCTCATCGACAAGGGGATCGATCCCCTCTCCTTCCGCTACGCCATCCAGAGCAACCACTACCGCAAGGTGCTGAACTTCAGCTTCGATGGCCTCAAGGCCGCCGACGCTTCCCTGGCCCGCATCCGCGCCTTCCGCCGCCGCATGACCGGAACGGGCGAGGTGGCCGGGCGCGGGGATTGGAAGGAGGCCGTGGATCCCATGGCGCGCCTGCAGATGGCCCGGGAGCGGTTCTGGGAGGCCATGGCCGATGACCTCAACACGCCGGAAGCCCTGGCCTCGCTCTTCACCCTGGTCACGGACCTGAACGCCCAGGATGACCGCGTGGCCCTCACGGTGGAGGAGCGCCAGGCCGTGTCGGCCTTCCTGGACGAGACGAATGCCATCTTCGGGGGCTGGGCCGCCGAGGAGGAGACCCTCCCCGCCGAAATCGAAGCCCTGCTCGCCCAGCGCCAGGAGGCCCGGGCAACGAAGCAATGGGCGGAAAGTGACCGGCTCCGCGATGTCCTCAAATCACTAGGGTTCCTCGTGGAGGATCGGAAGGACGGCACCATGTCCGCCCGCCGGGCCTGAAGCCAATCTGGAATAAGCCTAGGACCCGATCTGACCGATAGTGGGGAACGCCATGAGCGCCCTTCCCCTCCCTCCCCGGCCGGAGATCCCCCAGGTGGATCCGGCCCTGTTGCAGGCCGCCTTCCAGGCCCTGCCCTCCGGCATGACCCTGGTGGACCTGGAGGGCCACTACATCCAGGCGAGCCCCGCCTTCTGCAAGATGCTCGGCTACTCGGAGGAGGAGCTCCGCGGACTCTCCATCCAGGAGCTCACCCACCCCGATGACTGGGCCCGCCAGATTCGGTTCCTCATCGAACTGAAGGCCGGCAGCCGTCCCAGCTACCAGATGGAGAAGCGCTTCATCCGGAAGGATGGCGAGGAGATCTGGGCCTGGCTCCACGCCGCCCTCCTCCGGAACGAGGCGGGCGAGCCCATTTGCCTGGCTGCCTACATCCAGGACATCTCCGATCGCATCGCCGCCGAGAAGGCCCTCTCCCGCAGCCTCGACCGGCTCGCGGGGATCCTCACCACCATGGAGGATGGCGTGGTGGAGATCGACCGGGAGGGCAACTTCATCTATGCCAACGAGGCCGCGGAGCGGATCCTGCGGCTCCCGGTGGAGACGATCACCACCCGCAGCACGAACAGCAACCTCTGGTCCCTCCTGGACTGGGATGGACAGCCCATGGCCCCGGAGGACTCGCCCCTCTCCCGCGCCCTCGCCACCCGGCAGGTGGTCCGGGGCACCCGCTTCGGCCTCCGGCTCGAGGATGGCGTTCAGGTCTGGCTCATCGCCAACGCCGCCCCCCTCTTCGATGGCGAAGATCAGGTGCGGGGCGCCCTCGTGACCTTCCTCGATGTCACCGAGACCCGGCGCGGCGAGCAGGCCCTGCAGCAGTCCCAGCGGCTGGAGAGCCTGGGGCTGCTCGCCGGCAGCATCGCGCATGACTACAACAACCTCCTGGGGGCCCTCATCGTGAGCCTCGAGATGGCCCGCACGGAGACGACGCCCGGTACGGAGCAGTGCCGCCAGCTGGAGCGGGCCGAGGGCCTCGCCCAGCGCAGCGCCGATCTCACCCGCCAGCTGCTCGCGTACGCCGGGCGCGGGCAGGGCAAGAAGGAACACCTCGACCTCAACGGGCTGGTGCGGGACATGGGCGACCTTCTCAAGGTCTCCATCGCCAAGCGCGCCCTCCTGGATCTCGACCTCGCGAGCGGGGACATGGGCCTCTGGGGCGACAAGGCCCAGCTCCAGCAGGTGCTCCTGAACCTCCTCACCAACGCCGCGGATGCCATGAAGGAGCGCCCCGGGAGCATCCGCATCACCACGGCCCGGTTCACCTATCCCCAGGGGCAGGTTCCATTGCCCATCGCCCGGAAGGGCCTCGGCCCCGGGGACTACCTGATGCTGGAAGTGAAGGATGAAGGCTGCGGCATGGACGCGGTCACCCTCCGCCGCATCTTCGAGCCCTTCTTCACCACCAAAGTCGAGGGGCGGGGCCTGGGCCTCTCCGCGATGCTGGGCATCGTGCGGAGCCACCAGGGGGTCGTGACCGTGGAGAGCACGCCGGAGGTCGGCACCTCTTTCCAGCTCTTCTTTCCGGCCTTCTCCGCCCATGGCAAAACGCACGAGCCCGCCCGCGCCCTGGAGCCCTTCCAAGGCCGCGGGCTCGTGATGGTCGTGGACGACGAGGCCGCGATCCGGGTGGTGGCCTCCGAGATCCTCACCACCCTCGGGTTTGAGGTCATCACGGCGGAGGATGGCCTGGAGGCCCTCCGCCTCTTCCAGACCCGCGGCCCCGAGCTGGTGCTCGTGCTGCTGGACCTCACCATGCCCCACCTGGATGGCTTCCAGACCCTCCAGCAGATGCGGGCCCTCCGCCCGGATATCCGGGTGCTCCTCAGCAGCGGCTTCGCGGATCCCGACCTGGACATCCGGCTCAGCCCCGGCAGCGTGGCCGGCTTCCTGCCCAAGCCCTACCGCGTGCAGGACCTCATCCACGCCGTGAAGGACGCCCTCGACGGAGAATAAACTTCAGGGAACCGGAATCGCCTCGAGCACCTGCTCCAAGGTGAGTTCCCGCATGCACTGGCGCCGCTGGCAGGCCCGCTCGCGGCAGGGCGAGCAGGCGATGGCCGTGCGGAGCACCCGGCCCGTGCCCGGGGGCAGGCCCGCGACCACCGGATCCGAGGGACCGAAGAGGGCCGTCACGGGCACGCCCGCCAGTACCGCGAGGTGCAGCAGCCCCGTGTCGGGCGTGACCACGTGATCCGCCTGGCGCACGGCCGCCGCCAGCTGCCACCAGCCCATGGGCGGCAGGGCGGGCACGCCGCTCTCGGCGGGCAGCCACTCCCGGAGATCGGCCTCATCAGGGCCCAGGCTCCAGCGCAACTGCCACTTGCCCCGCAGCTCCTTGGCCAGGGCCACCCACTCCCGCAGGGGCCAGCGCTTGATGCGCCCCGGCCTCGAAGTGCCCGGCACGAGCACCATCCGCGGCCGGCCATCGGTCCCCCAGGCGGGGCCGCACTCGGGCAGCGACGCGTCCTTCAGGATGGGCCGGAAGGTGCCGAGCCCCCGCACCCCCCGGCTGCGGCCAAAGGCCTCCGCCAGATCCAGGGCCTGGCGGTAGCGGCTCTGGTGCTTCCAATCCATCCGATGCGTCTGGAGGTGGTGGGCCAGCTCCTTGGTGACGCCATCGCCCCAGCGCTCTCCGATCCCCGCCCGAGCGGGGATCAGCGCGGACTTCAGGATGCCGTGGAAGTCCAGGCTCGCGTCCGCCCCCTTCACCTGCGCGGCGATGCGACCCAGCTCACCCCAGGCCCGCAGCGGGTTGGAGAGGGCCTTGCGCCGCACCAGCACCGGTTCGAACCCCGGGAAGGGGGCCAGCAGGGAGGCGTGCCGATCCTCGACCACGGCCTGGATCAGCGCCTCCGGGAAGGCCTCGCGAAGATTCATCCAGGCCGGCAATACCCGCAGGATGTCGCCAATGGCGGAAAGACGGAGGAGGGCCAGGTGCATGGGGCTTCAGGTTATCAGGCTGGAGACTGGAGGCTGGAGACTGGAGACTGGAGGCTGGGAAGCGCGGCGGCCCTGCGGGCCGCAACCTTTGAGGGTGGCCGGCGCCTTCGGCGCCGCGCCTTTTCCACCTCCAGTCTCCAGCCTCCAGCCTCTCCTCCCTGCGCGATACTGGTGCCATGTCCCACCCCAAGACGCCCTTCGCCGAGGATCAGAGCAAGAACCCGCCCGCCAAGGGCTTTTTCGAAGTGCTGCTGCGCCGCTTCGCCCGGGGCAGCTACGTGCTGGCCGTGCTGCTGCTCTACCTCGTGGCCTCCACGGCCCTGGGCGTGGCCCTGGCGCCGGCCCTCTGGGTGTGGGGCAAGACGGCGGCCTTCGGCGCCGGCTGGCCGGGCGCGTGGCCCTGGATCTGGGTGGGCTTCAGCTCCGCCTGCTGTTTCTTCATTTTCGGGCTCGCCCTCATGTCCGTGGTGCCCGTCTACAACGCCCTCCTCCCCACGCGCTTCGGCCGCTTCAAGGGCGGCTATTACACGCTGGCCGCAGTGCCCTGGTTCATCCACAACGGCCTCTTCTACCTCGTGCGCTTCACCTTCCTTCCCTTCGCCACCCTCACGCCCTTCGGAATCTGGTTTCTCAAGGCCATGGGCATGAAGATCGGCCGCCATGCCTTCATCAACACGGAGCTCATCAGCGACCCCCGCCTCATCGAGGTGGGGGATGACGCCGCCCTGGGGGGGAGCGTACGCATCTTCGCCCACTACGGCGGCGGGGGAAACCTCGTCATCGCCCCCGTGAGAATCGGGAACCGGGCCACCCTGGGCGCCGGGGCCTGCGTCATGGGGGATGTGGAAGTTGGGGAGGGGGCCGTGGTCCTGCCCCACTCCGTGCTGTTGCCCGGTTCTCGGGTCCCCGCCGGGGAGACCTGGGGCGGGGTCCCCGCCCGCCGCATCACCCGGGAGGAGATGGATGAGATCAAACTGCATATCAAAGGATTGATGGATATCGGATAACGAACTTCGCCCGGGCCTACCCCAGGTTTAGGGGGCCAAACGGCATACAAGCCGCCCCAACCCAACTAAGATCATTGAACCCCCACCTTTTCCAGGAACGCCATGAATCGATCCACCATCCTCGCCATCCTGCTCCTGCCCTTCCTGGGGGCTCCCCTCGCCAGCCAGGAGGCCGCACCAGCCGCGCAGGCCCCCGACGCCTCGAACATCCCCCTCGCCCAGCGCCTCAATACGGTGCGGCCCGAGGTGGATCGCCTGCTGGATGCGCTGCAGCCCAAGGAAGCCCTGGCCAAGGCGGAGGCCCTTCTTCCGGCCGCCAAACCCACCTGGGACAATACGGACGGCAACGCCCAATACCGCAGCTACACCACCTTCCCCGACTACGCCTCGGCCTATTACCTCGCCTCCCGGGCCGCGACCGCCGCCGGCGAATGGGAGAAGGGCCTCGACTACCTCCGCAAGGCCCAGGCCGTCCTGCAGGACAACGCCGCCCAGGCCCAGATCGCCTTCCCCAAGATCTCCGAGGCCTACCTCGCCCAGGCCCAACGCGGCCGGGACATGCTGAAGGACAACGAAGCCTTCATCAAGGAACTCCGGGCCAAGGCCAACCCCGACGCCGGCGATCTGCAGCAGTTGGGTCTCGTGGCCGCCGAGGAGAAGGGCATCGCCAATAACGAGAAGTGGGCGAAGATCTTCCTCTCCTACATCGACGTAGCCAAGAAGGATGCCACCCGCTACGACGATTCGGTGAAGGCCCAGGAGGACCGGATCAAGGCCGAGGAAACCAACATCGCCAGCTACAAGGCCGGCAAGGGCGACAAGGCCAAGTGGGTGGACGCCATCGTCTCAAACCCCTCCTACCTCACCACCGGCTTCCCTGATAAGCGCACCCGCTTCGAGTTCCTCTGCCGCCTGGCCCTGCTGGACCCCACCAACGCGAAGGTCACCACCGCCATCGACGTGGAGCTGGGCAAGGTGCCGCCCCCGCCCGTGAAGGCCACCAAACCCGCCAAGCCAATCAAGGGCAAGAAGAACAAATAGCACTCCGCCCTTCGCCGATCCCCCGGGGCCGTTCGCCGATGCGAGGCAGCCCCGGGGGATTTGCCTGCTCAGACTTGGGACAGAGGTTCGCCATGCCCCCATCCACCCCTGAGACCGGATTCCTAGAGGTAGCCCTGAGCCCCCGGGCCTACGGGGCCCTGGCCTATCAGATCGCGGGTCTGCCCCTGGGCATCGCGACCTTCACCTGGGTCGCCACGGGCCTATCCCTTTCGTTCGGCCTCTCCTTCATCGGCGTCGGCCTGATCCTAGGAATGGCCTACCTGCTCGCCAGCCGCGCCATGGCCGTGGGCCAGGGCCGGCTGGCCGCCTACATCTCCGCCGAGGAGGGACCCGCCGCCCTGCCCCTGCCCACCGCGGCGGGATTCTGGGCTCGCCTGGGCGCCCTCCTGAAGGATCCCGCCAGCTGGACCGCCCAGGTCTACCTGCTGCTCCGCATGCCGCTGGGGATCCTGGGATTCACCCTCCTCATCACCCTGCTGAGCCTCTCCCTCTCCGCCCTCTTCCTGGGGCTCTTCCCTTGGTACCACCTCGAATCCGCCGGGAACGGCCTCGTCCACCTCCAGAGCCGGCACGGCTCCATGACCTGCGACCTGGGCATGGACGCCCTGGTGCAGGCCTTCATCCGCCATCCCGGACCTGCACGCCTCACCGCCGCCGCCGTGGGCTTCCTCGGCTTCCTGGCCACGCTCCATATCTCGCTGGGCCTGACGCGGTTGGAGGCCGCGCTGGCGCGACTGCTGCTGCGGGGCCGGAATTCCAAGAAAAAAGGCAGGCCAGTGATGAACAGTGATGAACAGTGATGGCGACTTGATATGCCCATCACCGTTCATCACTGTTCATCACCGGCCTGCTTTTGATTTTCCCCGACCGAGTGTTGGTTCCCCCGCCGAGCCGACACCCCTCTCCGGCCCCTGTTAGCCTGAAACCATGGTCCGAGGCTCGAACAAGCAACGTCACTCCATCCGTGCCCCCCGGCAAACGCCGGACCGCCGCCCCGGGGAAAAGCCCAAGGGCGCGCCCCCGAAACCCCGCGAGGTGCCTTGGCGGCCCTTCGAGACCTTTGAAGCCACCTTCTCCGGAATGGTGGAAGGCACGGGCGGCTTCCTCCGCCCCGTGGGCATGACCCGGGCCGACAACCTCGATCTCCGCGTGGACTGGCGGGACCAGAACGGGGCCATCCACAACGACCGCGTCATGGCCGAGCTCACGGGCCAGGATTTCCAGGGCCGCCTGCGGGGCCGCGTCATCAAGGTGCTGGGCCGGGGCGAACTGCCCATCCCCTGCACCCTGCAGCAGCAGGCCTTCGGTTGGCGCGCCGTGCCCCTGGAGCCCCGCATCCAGCAACTGGTGGTGGTGCCGCCCACGGACCTCGCCGGCGAGGGCGACCTCGTGAGCGTGCTCTTGGACAAGGACCCCACCACCCAGCAACTGAAGGGCAAGGTCCTCGCCAAGCTGGGCCGCCCCACGGATCTCCGCATCGAGAACAAGCTCACCGCCGCCCTCTTCAACCTGCGCACGGAATTCCCGGACGCCGTGATGCAGGAGCTGGCCCCCTTCCCCACCTCCATCCCCGAGGAGTGGGCCAAGGGCCGGGAGGATCTGCGCAAGATCCTCACCTGCACCATCGATCCCCCCACGGCCAGGGACTTCGACGATGCCATCAGCTTGGAATCGCTGCCCGACAGCGAAGGCGGCGGCTGGATCCTCGGGGTCCACATCGCCGACGTGAGCCACTACGTGCAGGAGAATGGTCCCCTCGATCTCGAAGCCAAGCTGCGCGGCACCAGCGTCTACTTCCCCGATGAATGCATCCCCATGATCCCCGAGCGCCTCAGCGGCGACCTCTGCTCCCTGCGGGAGAAGGTGGATCGCCTCACCATGACCGCGTGGATGACGCTTTCGCCCTCCATGGAAGTCATCGAGACCCGCTTCAGCGAGAGCGTGATCCACAGCCGCAAGCGCCTCACGTACGACGATGTGAAACACGCCTGCCTGGACGGCGACCGGAAGAAGCAGGCGGAGCTGGGCCCTGAGCTCATGGAGATGCTGAGTGAGGCCCTCGCGGTCTCCCGCAGCCTCACGGCCAAGCGCCTGGAGCGCGGGGCCATGAACCTGGACACCATCGAGATCAAGTTCGAGTTCGGCGAGGATGGCCGCGTCACCGACGCCCAGCCCTACGAGCGCCACGACGCCCACAAGATGATCGAGGAGTTCATGCTCCTCGCCAATGAGGCCGTGGCGAGCTTCTTCACCCGCAAGAAGCTGCCGACGATGTACCGCATCCACGACAACCCCGATCCCCTGAAGCTGGAGATCTTCGCGGAAACGGCGCGCGCCTTCGGCCTGCTCACCGGGAAGGACAAGCCCACCCCTGAGGTGCTCAACGCCATGCTCCTGAAGGTGAAGGACACGGCCATGGAGGCCCTCATCAACACGCTGCTCCTCCGCAGCTTGAAGAAGGCGGAGTACAGCGCGGAGAACATCGGCCACTCGGGCCTGGCGCTGGATGACTACCTCCACTTCACGAGCCCCATCCGCCGCTACCCCGACCTCATCGTCCACCGCCTCCTGCGTCGGGTGCTGCGGGGCGAGAAGCTCGCCGCCGATCTCCAGGGCCAGCTCGCCAACCTGGCCAAGCAGTGCAGCGACGCCGAGCAGAAGGCCACCGAGGCCGAGCGCGAGAACGACAAGTGGAAGGCCTGCCTGCTTATGAAGGACAAGATCGGCAAGCGCTACAGGGGCCGCATCGCCGGGCTCAGCCCCAAGGCCATGTTCGTCCAGCTGGAGCACCCCTGGGTGGAGGCCGGCGTGCCCCTGGGCGCCCTGGGCAGCGACTTCGTCATGGATGAGCACCGCACCACCCTCACGGGCAAGCGCGGCCAGGTGGTCCTCCACATCGGCGACGTGGTGCAGGCCGAGATCACCGCCGTGGACGAGGAGCTGCGCCGCGTCAGCGCCTGGGTCGTGGAAGTGCAGGCCCGGGATGGCGTCGGCAAGCCCTTCCAGTTCATCCCCACCCTCAGCGCCCCCGCCCGCCTCACCGAGGATGATCTGGAGAAGCCCAAGAGCCGCTTCGAAGGCCGCAGCGCCGGCGAGCGCGGCCGCCGGGATGAAAAGCCCCGGGGCCGCGCCCCCAAGAAGGCGAGGGAGGCCGCAGCAGGTGGCGAAAGCCGCAAGCCCAAGCACACGTTCAAGGGATCGAGCATCGGCGCTGCGCGTGAGGCCAGCCCCAGGCCCCCCAAAGGCACCGTGAGATCCGGCGGCAAGGGCCCCCGCAAGGGCGGCGGCGGCACGATCAAAGCCGGGAAGAAGCGGGGCTGAGCCTCAGGGTTTCGGAATGGTGGGTGTAGGCACCACCGGCGCCTGCACCCGCTCCTCGAAGGTCACCCGCCCCGAGGCCTCGATCCGGATGACCCAGATGCGGTCGTAGGTCTTGGAGGTCCACTGAGGCAGCTCCCCCTTCACGCCGAGGGCCCGTGCCAGGGGTTCGTGGGGTCCGTGGTGCCAGCCGAGGACGACGGTCCTTCCCTTGAATTCCCTCAGGAGCTCCGAGGCCAGTTCATCCACCCGCTCATTGTCCCGGACCAGGGGAATCAGCTTCACCTGCGCGGCGAGGGGCGCCAGGGTCTCGGCGGTGCGCCGGCGCTGGGAGACGATCAGCGCATCGGGTTTGAAGGCCGCGAGCTGGGGCACGAGGGCCCTGGCCCGGGCCCGGCCCGCCGCGGAGATGGGGGAATCGGGATCGGCATCATCGGCCTTCTCCGCATGGCGGATGATGACGATGGTGGTCCCCCCTTCCAGGGGGCGCTCCGCCGGCGGGGCCTGCCCCTTCAGCGGGAGGATCGCGATCAAGGTCAGTCCGAGGATGAGTGGGCGCATGTCCATCACGCTCGCAGCAGGTCCGTAAAGGTCAAGGGGCAGCTATGGAGACGAGCCCTGCCAGGAGCTGCTCCGCGAGCGCGGGCAGCGAGGGATCCCGGGCCCCCATGAGCAGCACCAGATCCCCGGTCCGGGCCTCGGCGGCGATGCGGGCGGGCAGGTCCCCCCGCTCGGCGGCCTGCGCGGCCACCCCATCGGCCTGCAGTTCCGCCACCACCTCCGCCGAAGTCACGGTGCGGTTCACGGTGCCCCCGGAGTAGAACACCGGCAAGAACCAGAGGCGATCGCCGGGCCTCAGGGTGGCCTTCAGCACCTGCACCAGCTCCTCCCGCATGAAGGCCAGCGGCCCGAAGCCGTGGGGCTGGAAGATGGCGAGCACCCGGCCTGCCTGGCTCTGGGCGGCCCGGAGGGCGGCTTCGATCTTGGCGGGGTTGTGGGCGTAGTCGTCCACCACCCGCACGCCGCGGGCCTCGCCCACAGTCTGGAAACGGCGGCCCACCCCCTGGAAGGCGGCGAGGGGGGCCACGAGGTCGGCGAGGGGAACCCCCAGCAGGCGGCAGGCCCCCAGGGCCGCGAGGGCATCTTCCACGTTGTGGCGCCCCGGCAGGGGTAGTTCGAAGGCCACGCCCCCCACGGTGAAGTGCGAGCGGCCCGGCTCCAGGCGCAGGTGCTCGGCGCGCAGGGTGGCGGCAGGGCCGAAGCCCGTGACCGTGCGGCCCTCCCGGTAGGCGGCCAGGTTCTCCGCCTCGCCCAGCACGGACCCTTCGCGGCACTGGGCGAGGAAGGTGCGGTAGAAGCCCTCCACCACGTCCAGCTCCTTGTGGTCCCGCTGGAGGTTCAGCACCACCCCCACGGCGGGTTCATAGCGCACGAGGCTGCCATCGCTTTCGTCGGCTTCGATGACGAGCAGGTCCGACGCCCCCACGTGGGCGTTGCCCCAGCTTCCCTCCGATTGAAGGAGGCGCAAATCGCCGCCGGTGATGACGGAGGGATCCCGGCCCGCGCCCCGCAGCAGCTCGAAGACCATGGCGGTGGTGGTGCTCTTGCCGCTGGTGCCGCTCACCGCCACCGTGCGGTGGGCCGCCACCAGGTGGGCGAGCAGCTCCGAGCGGTGCAGCACGGGCACGCCCGCGGCCCGGGCAGCGAGCACATCGGGCACGGTGTCCTCCACGGCCGTGGAGCACACTACGGCGGCGCAATCCCCCGCCACGGCCGAGCCATCCTGGGGCAGGATGCGGATGCCACAGGCCTCCAGCAGGGCCCGAGCCTCGGGTCGTTCCCCCCGGTCGAAGCTGCGATCGCTGCCGCTCACGGGGCTGCCCTTCAGCGCGCAGAACTGCGCCAAGGCGCTCATGCCGCTGCCCGCCACGCCGGCGAAGTGGAGGCGGCCCAGCCCCAGGCCGGCCTCGGCCCCTTCCACCGCGATGAGCACGGCATCGCCTTCCCGCAGGAGCTCCGCCAGGTCGATCACGGCGGCGTTGCCAAGCCGCACGCAGCCATGGGAGACCGCCGTGCCGAGCCGCGCTTCCTGGTTCGTGCCGTGAAGGTAGATGGTCCGCTCGCGGCTATCGCAGCCGGGCCCCTGGTTCACGCCGGGCTCCAGGCCCTCCAGGGTGAGCACGCGGGTGAGGATGAGGTCCTCGTCCAAGGCCTCGCCCTTCCACACCTCGCCCGTGGCCTCCCGGCTGCGGAAGATGGCGCCCGGCTCCGAACCGAGTCCGATTCGGGCGTGGATGCGATGCCAGCCCGGCGGGGTGCGGAAGGAGCCCTCCGTGCCCCCGATCCCGTTCAGTGCCGTGGAGACCGAGGTCTCGAAGGCCAACTCACCCTCCACCAGCAGGGCCAGCCGCTGGCGGGCCACATCCACCACCACCAGACGGCGAGGTACGGAGCTGAAGGGGCTTCCGGGACGGGAGAGGGCGGCGTAGGCGAGGCTCCGGGTGCGGGCCGCGAGCACGGGATCACAAGTCATGCCCTTAGCCTACCGGGCTTGGGGGAGGGCGGCCCTTCATGGTGAACTGGAGGGGATGGCCGTCCCTTCCCAACCTGTGCGCTGCCTCGGCGTGGATCCCGGATCCCTGGCCTGCGGCTGGGCGGTGGTGGAGCGCTTCGGTTCCCGCATGTCCCTCGTGGAGGCGGGCGTGATCCGCTCGGCGCGCGGCTTGGAGTTCGAGAAGCGCATCCACGGCATCCACCTGCGGCTGGCCGAGGCCATCGTGGCCCACCAGCCCCACTTCATGGCCGTGGAGTCCCCCTTCGTGGAGAAGAACGCCCAAAGCGCCCTGAAGCTGGGCCAGATCCGCGGCGGCATCCTGCTCACGGCGGCCCTGCACGGCCTCGAGGTCGGCGATTACAACCCCATGCAGGTGAAGAAGGCCGTGAGCGGCTTCGGTTGGGCCGACAAGACCCAGGTATCGAAGATGGTCATGACCCTGCTGAACCTCAAGGTGGCCCTGGCTTCCGACGCCGCCGACGCCGCCGCCGTGGCCATCGGGCACTTGCTGGCCTCCAGACGCCCTGAGGTCCCAGCGCGATGAGGCGCCTTCCTGGTTACATCGCCTACCTCACCCGGCGCTACGTGGCCCGGTTCCTCAAGCGCAGCGTGGATCCCATCACCTACTACGAGGTGTTGGACCACACCTTGGAGCAATTGCCCACACGATGGAACGACTGGACCAAGGAAGGTGCGCAACGCACGGCCCAGATGAACCGCCAGCTGGCCTGGTCCATGGCCTTCGTGGCCGGGGCCGTGAACGCGGGCGGATTTCTCGCGCTGAGCCACTACACGAGCCACATGACGGGCGTGGTCTCCACCATGGCCGACATGCTCGCCGTGAAGGACATGGAGGCATTCTTCGTGGCCTTCGGCATGTTGCTCTGCTTCACCGCCGGCGCCTACCTCTGCACCACCCTCATTTCCTTCGGCAAGCGCAAGCACATCCAGGCACGCTACGCATACTCACTTGGCGTGGAGGCCATGCTCCTGCTCGTCTTCGGCTACTTCGGCTCGATACTTCAGGACGACCTCGCGTGGAACGTGCCCATCACCGTGGCCCTGCTTTGCTTCATCATGGGCATGCACAACGCGGTGACGACGAACATCAGCGGCGCCGCCGTGCGCAGCACGCACCTCACGGGCACCGTGACGGACATCGGCATCGAACTGAGCAAACTCACCTACCGCAACTCCAAGCGAGTGAAGGACGCGGCCCCCATCCTCGCCGATCGGGGGAAGCTCAAGCTGATGGTCCTGCTGCTCGTGAGCTTCTTCGTGGGCGGCGTCATCGGCGGCATCGGCTTCAAGCACATCGGCTTCAAGGTGACCGTGCCCCTCGCGATCTTCCTCGTGGTGCTGGCGCTGCGGCCGCTGTGGATGGGCATCCGCATCCTGTTCCGGCACCTGCGGCGGGACCTCGAGCGGACGCACCGGGAATAGTGCGGACACAGGAAGGGCGCCACGATGGGCGCCCTTGGTGTCTCCGGTCCAACTATCTTGGCCGGGAAGGGGCAGGCGTAAACGGTCGCCCCGTTGAGTGAGAAGATGCACTCCTCACATTTCGAAGTTAAGTCCCCGCGACCTGCCCACAAGGGGCAATTTGTGCGAAGCGGGGCGGATCACGAAAGCAGCGAGACCAGGGCTTCCCGGGTGGTGACGGGGGCGGCGCAGGCATGCGCCTTGCAGACGTAGGCTGTGGCCTTCCCATCCACGGTGACGCGTCCCGCATTCAGGGGAAGGGCAGGATCGGCCCCCACCATGCTGAGGGCCCGATGGGGAAGGAATCGCTGATGAATTTCCGAGAGGAGCGCGGCGGCATCTTCGGCATCCATCCGACCGGCGATCACCACTTCCAAGGGTTCGCGGTGGGCCTGATCCAACGCGGCCATCAAGGCGAGGAAGGCCCGGGGAGCCCGTTGCATGAAGGGGCCGAAAGCCTTGAACACCCCCAGGGCCGAGGCGCGCAATTCCTCGCGTTCCAGGTGCTGGGCAAGGCGGAGCAGGGCCAGGGCCGCCAGCGTGTTGCCCGTGGGAATCGCGTTGTCGTAGGCGGGCTTCAAGCGGAAGAGCAGATCCGCCTGCCCCTCCTCCGAGCTGAAGAAGCCCCCTTCCACTGGATCCTCGAAGCGGCCGCGGAAACGGTCGGCCAGGGCCTCGGCGAAGCGCAGCCACTTCGCGTCGAAGACCGCTTCGAAGAGATCCACCATGCCCAGGGCCACGGCCGCCTCGTCCTCCAGGAAGCCCGGAGTGTGGCGCTGTCCCCCGCGCCACACGCGGAAGAGCGTGGTGCCATCCCACAGTTCGCGGTGGAGGAATTCGCCCAGGGCCACGGCGGCCTCGCGGTAGCGCTCGTCGCCGAGCACCTGGTAGCCGCGGGCGAAGGCGGATAGGGCGAGGCCGTTCCAGGCGGCCAACACTTTGTCATCCTTGCCCGGCCGCACGCGCCGATCCCGCGCCAGGCGCAGGTCCGCGCGGAGATCCTTCAACCGGGCCTCGTCGAAGGCGCGCTTGGGGTCGCGGCTGTAGCGGTGGAGCACTGAAGCGCCGTGCTCGAAGTTGCCCTCCGCCGTGATGCCGAAGGCCGCGCAGAAATCCGCCGCATCGCCACGGAGGACCTCCTCGACCTGGGCCGGGGTGAAGACGTAGAAGCGGCCCTCCTCGCCTTCGCTATCGGCGTCCTCGGCGGAGTGGAAGCCGCCACGGGGATCCCGCATGTCGCGCAGGAGGTAGTCCAGGGTCTCCCGGGCGATCTCCGCGTAGCGGGCCTCGCCGTACTTCTGGTACGCGGCCAGGTAGCAGCCCACCAGCTGGGCGTTGTCGTAGAGCATCTTCTCGAAGTGGGGCACGAGCCAACGGCCATCCACGCTGTAGCGGGCGAAGCCACCGCCCAGGTGGTCGTACATGCCACCTTCCCACATGGCGTCCAGCGTGCGGCGGGCCATGGCCTGATCCGTCTCCGTGCCCCGGCGCAGGATGAGCTCGATGGCCATCTGCTGGGGGAATTTCGGGGCGGGGCCGAAGCCGCCCCAGCGGGGATCGTAGCCCTCGCGCAGCTGTTGCAGGGCCCGCTCGAAGAGGGCCTCCCCGGGCACTCCCGTGCCCGCCTGCAGGGCCGCCTGGCGCTTCAATTCCACCGTGAGCTCTTCGGCCTGGGCGGCGACGTCGGCGCGCTGATCCTTCCAGAGCAGGGCGATGCGCTCGAGCAGCGGGATGAAGCCGGGCATGCCGCCCCGGCTCTGAGGTGGGAAGTAGGTGCCGCCATAGAAGGGTTTCAGATCCGGCGTGAGCCATACGCTCATGGGCCAGCCACCGCGTCCCGTGAGGGTCTGCACGGCGTCCATGTAAAGGTCGTCGAGGTCGGGGCGCTCCTCGCGATCCACCTTGATGGGGATGAAGTGGGCGTTGAGGACCTCCGCCACCTCCGGGGTCTCGAAGCTCTCCCGCTCCATGACGTGGCACCAGTGGCAGGCGCTGTAGCCGATGGACAGGAAGATGGGCTTGTCCTCGGCCCTGGCCCGGGCCAAGGCCTCGTCGCCCCAAGGGTACCAATCCACGGGGTTGTGGGCGTGCTGGAGCAGGTAGGGGCTGAGGCTTCCGGCGAGGCGATTCGGCTTGGACATCCTGAATTCCCATTCAATAATTTCGAAACCACCGAACCCAACGAAGGCCACCCTAACACGCCATGCAGTTCGCGCCAGGGCTCGTCCTCAACGAGCGATACGAGGTCCGCGCCCCCCTTCCGGAGGCCCAGGGACGGAACGCCTATCGAGCCCTGGACCTGCGCCTGGGCCGGGATGCCCGCATCCAGGCTTTCGAGCTGCCCGCCGCCGGCGACCTCCCGGCCCTGGATCGCCGCACGCACGCCCTCGCCGGCCTGCAACATCCCCGCATCCGCAGCTTCCAGGACGTGGGGATGTTGCGCCGGGAAGGCTATGTCGTCACGCCCTGGCTCTCGGGGTTCACCCTGGCGGAACTGGCCCCCATGCCGGCGATCCGCCTACGGGGCTGGGCCGAGGAAGCCCTGGCCGGCCTGGAGGCCGCCCACGCCCAGGGCATCGTCCACGGAGCGCTGGACCCGACCAGTCTGGTGGAAGTTCCCGGGCTCGGCGTGCTCATCCAGGACTTCGCCCTGCCCTTCCCCGCCTCCCACGATCCCGCCGAGGATCTGCGGGGCCTGGGCCGGGTGCTGGCCCGTTCCATGGCCGATGAGCCCGACAAGGACCTGCGTGAATTCCTCGAGGCCCTGGCCCAGGGGCGGGTGCCCGCGGACCGGGCCCCTCGCGCCCAGCCCCCTCGCCAATTGAAATGGCAAAGCCTCGCCTTCGCCGGCTCCGCATGCCTGCTGCTGGGCCTCGGGGGCTGGGCCACGTCGCGGCTGATCCACCGTCCTGCCCCGGCGATCCGAGGTACCGATCATGGGAGCGAAGCCCGCCGCTTCTACCTGGAAGGCCGCCATCATTGGAACCGGCGCAGCAAGGAAAACCTGCTGAAAGCGGAGGCCGCCCTGCGCCGGGCCCTCGCCTTGGATCCCACCTACGTCGACGCCTACCTCGCCCTGGCGGAATGCCAGGCGCTCTCAGCGGTTTTCGGCAACGGAAGCGCCCAGGAAACCGCGGAGCGGACGCGGGCCACCCTGCGCGACCTCGCCCGGATCGACCCCTCGAATCGGGAAAGCACGGTGATCGAGGCCTACCTCCTCTTCCGCTATGAGCACCGCTGGAGGGAGGCCGAGGCCCTGTTCCGCAAGGGCCTCGAACCTGGCAGCCCCTCCGCTTCGGATCCCACGAGCCTCCACTGGTTCGGCTTCTTCCTCAGCTGCCTGGGTCGGCACGAAGAGGCCCTTGTCTGGCTCGAGCGGGCCGTGGCCCTGGAGCCGCTCAACCTGCAGATCCGCACCAACCTGGCCGTGGCCTTGGCCTGGGCGGGCCGACGGCAGGAGGCCCTCACCGTGTTCCAGGCGATCAAGGATCTGGATCCCACCTTCACTTCCGCCACGGATCGCATCCGAACCCTCCATGAGAGCTGGGGGGACCTGGAGGCCGCCCTCCGGGTGTTCGACACCCAGGCCCAGGGGGATGCGACCCTGGCCGGGAGCGCCCGGGCCCTGCGGGCGGCCTATCGGCACGGGGGCGCCAAGGCCTATTGGGAGCTTCGCCTGCTGGAGTACCAAGGGGCGGAGCATCGGGCGAGGTGGGATCCCTATTTCGAGGCCTACCCCCACGCGGCCCTGGGCCAGCTCGACGAGGCCTTCGGCGCCTTGGACAAGGCCCTGGCCGGCCATAGCCCCTACCTCGTGTGGGCCTACCAGGATCCGGGCCTGGCCCCGCTGCGCTCCGATCCCCGGTACCGGGAGCTCCTGCGGCGGCTGAACCTGCCCTGAGCGGGGCGGCCCCGGCCAGGTAGAATGGAGGATTGGCCCGTTCCGGCCCAGGATCCCCATGTTCGATTCACTCTCCGACAAACTCTCCAAGGCCATGAAGACCCTCCGGGGTCATTCCAAGTTGACGGAGGCCAACATCGAGGCCGCCCTGCGCGAAGTGCGCATGGCCCTGCTCGAGGCCGACGTCCACGTGCAGGTGGCACGCACCTTCCTCTCCCGCGTCAAGGAAAAGGCCCTCGGCAAGGACGTGCTCGATGGCCTGAACCCCGCCCAGGCCTTCATCGACATCGTGCACCAGGAGCTCACCGCCATCATGGGCGGCCAGGTGGACGAGCACCCCCTGAACTACGCCTCCAAGGGCCCCACCGTCGTGATGATGGTGGGCCTCCAGGGCGCCGGCAAGACCACCACCAGCGGCAAACTGGCCAAGTTCCTCAAGAAGGCCGGCCGCAGCCCCCTGCTCGTGCCCGCCGACGTCTACCGCCCCGCCGCCATCGAGCAGCTGCACATCGTCGCGAAGGACGCGGGCGTCCCCTCCTTCCGCACGGAGGAGAAGGATCCCGTCGCCATCTGCAAGGCCGCGCTGAAGGAAGCCGAGCTCAAGGGCTGGGACACGGTGATCCTCGATACCGCCGGCCGCCTGCACCTCGACGAGCAGCTCATGGAGGAGCTCTCCAAGATCAAGGCTACCTGCGAGCCCAGCGAGATCCTCTTCGTGGCCGATGCCATGACGGGCCAGGATGCCGTGCGCTCGGCCTCCGCCTTCCACGAAAAGCTCGCCATCACCGGCGTGGTGCTCACCAAGGCCGATGGCGACACCCGCGGCGGCGCCGCCTTCAGCATCAAGGAAGTGACCGGCCAGCCCGTGAAGTTCGTGGGCGAGGGCGAGAAGCTGGATGACTTCCAGCGCTTCCACCCCGACCGCATGGCCCAGCGCATCCTCGGCATGGGCGACGTGCTCTCCCTCATCGAGCACGCGAAGGATCGCATCGACGAGAAGGACGCCGAGCAGATCGCTCAGCGCCTGGCCAAGAACCAGTTCACGCTCGAGGACATGCGCAAGCAGTTCCAGCAGGTGAAGAAGCTGGGCTCCATGCAGAAGATCATCGGCATGATGCCCGGCATGGGCCAGATGAAGGAGCAGCTCGCCTCCGTGGCCTCCGACAAGCGCGTCACCCACATGGAGGCCATCCTCAACTCCATGACCCCCAAGGAGCGGGCCAACCCCAACCTCCTGGACGGCAAGCGCCGCCGCCGCATCGCCCTGGGCGCGGGCCGCCCCGTCCACGAGGTCAACCAGCTCCTGAAGCAGTACCTCGAGATGAAGAAGATGATGTCCCAGATGAACGATCCCAAGTTCATGCAGAAGATGCAGCGCATGGCCGGCGGCAAGGGAATGCCGGGCATGGGCGGCGGGCTGGGTGGGTTCAAGATGCCGTTCTAGGCTTTGGGCTCTGGGCTTTGGGCTCTGGCTGGCGCCGACCCAGACCATCTGTACGGCCTGGGTGTGTCGAACTCAGCCAGAGCCAAAAGCCCAAAGCCCAGAGCCTTCCCCCGCCATTTTCCCTTTGATTTCGCTTTCCGCCGCGCTACACTACCTCGTTCAGGAGTGACCATGCTGTCCATCCGTCTTGCTCGTAATGGCGCCAAGAAGCGCCCCTTCTACCACATCGTTGTGTCTGAGAACGACCGCATCCCCACCGGCCGCGCCCTGGAGATCCTCGGTTTCGTGAACCCCATCGCCACCGCCGGCGAGACGATTCGCATCAACAAGGAAAAGGCCCAGGAGTGGATCAACAAGGGCGCCCAGCCCTCCAAGACCGTCCTCGACCTCTTCAAGAAGCACGCGATCCTGTAGTGATCTTTTGATCGGAAGAAGGCCGGGCCTTGGGTCCGGCCTTCTTCGTGGCATAAAGAGAAGCCGGAGCCTCCCATGACCAAGCCCACCCTGGATCTCGAAGCCTTCCTCACGGACGTGATCACGCCCATGCTCGATGAGCCCGAAGCCTTCAAGGTGGAGGTGAAGACCGAGGGCAAGAAGGCGGAGGCCCTCCTCCACGCCGCCCCCGGCGACATCGGCCGGATCATCGGCAAGAGCGGGCGCATGATCAGCTCCCTCCGCACCCTCGTGCAGGCCGCCGGCGAGAAGCACCGCCTGGCCATCAGCCTCGAGATCCACGAAGAGGACAAGAAGCCCCGCGCCCCCCGCCAGGTCGAAGCCTGATGATCCTCATGGGCCACCTCGCCCGGCTGCAGGGCCTCAAGGGGGAGTTCCTCCTCCACGCCCTCACCGATGCTCCCGAGAGCCTCGCCAAGGCCCAGGGCCTGGTGTTGGCGCCACCCCACCAGGACCTCGAGCACAGCGAGCCCCAGGCCCCCGCCCGGCCCATCGCGGTGCGCTCCTTCCGAATGCACGGAGATCGCCCCTGCCTGGCCTTCGAGGGCATCCCCGATCGCACCGCCGCCGAACCCTTCAAGGGGTGGGCCCTCTGGGGCCATGAGAATCGGGCCCGGCTCTCCGCAGGCGAGAGCTTCCGCCACGACTGGCACGGTTGCGACGTCTTCCACCACGGGGCCAAGGTGGGCGAGGTGCTCCGCCTGGAGCCCAGCCCCGCGGGCTACGACATGGTGGTGATCCGGGATACCCGGCCCGGTCGCCGGGGCACCCACGATGTCCCCTACATCAAGGCCTGGTGGGCCACGGATTTCCCGAACCACCGGGTCGACCTCGTGGAGGGCCCCGAGGGCATCCTGGAGCTGGACCGCCTGGACGACTGAGTCACCCGGAATCAACTCCCTGGGTTGGAAAGCCGATGGGTAGAATGGGCAATGGTTTCCCACTTCTAAACCCAGGCATGCATCCATCCTTCCCCTCCCTCCTCCTCCTCACGCTCATCGCTGGGCAGGCGCCCCTGGCGCGAGCCCAGGCTCCCACGGACGCCTTTCCGACCCTGGAGGAGCTGGCCAAGGTCCGGGTGATCGCGGCATCCAAGAACTTGGAATCCACGCTGGATTCCCCCTCCTCGATCACCGTGTTCACCCGGGCCGAGATCCGTCGCATGGGGCTCAACTCCCTCTCGGACCTCCTGAACCTCGTCCCCGGCATGCAGGCCCTCTTCGAGCCCACGGAAGGCCGGGACAACCTGCTCCAGGGCCGGGGGACGCCTGAATCCTACGGACAATCCTTCCTCCTCCTCCTGGATGGCCAGCGCCTGAACGAGCACTACACGGGCGGGTACACGCTGGCGAACCGGTTCATCGTGCTGGAGAACCTGGAGCGCGTGGAGATCGTCCGGGGCCCTGGGTCGGCCCTGTACGGATCCAACGCCTTCAGCGGCGTCATCAACCTGGTCACCGCGCGCCACCTGAACGACCTCACCTTGGAGGCCGGCACCTTCTCCGCGGGCCGGGCCGGAGTCAACCTCAGCGGCGGCAGCGGGTCCTTCGCCTACTCGGCCTTCCTCCAGGCCACCCGGGATCGGGGCTACCTGTATGAGGGCGCCTTCGACCGCTACCACCTGCAGACCAGCACCCGGGATCCGCGCCAAGGCCTGGATGCCCTGGCGAACCTCGAATGGGGGCAGGCCTTCCTCCAGCTCCGCCACACCCGGCACCACCTGGAGGACTTCTACACCTTCAGGCGCCTGGATGACGGGCTCAACTCGGACCGCAATTCCCAGAGCCACCTCCGGGTGGGCACCCGACTCGAGCTCTCCCCGCGACTCACCGGCACCCTGGCCCTCTCCACCACCCGCACGACCTGGACTTACGAAGGCCGCCTCGCCCTGCAAGGAAGCCAGCCGGCCGAGCTGCTCCATGGCTCAAGGTTGGTCCACGATTCCATGGAGGCCACGGCCGACTTCGCCTACGCGCTGGGGGAGGTCCACCGCCTCAACTTCGGCGCGAGCCATGAGCAGGCCTGGATCCCCACCGCGTCGATCCTCAGCAACTACAATCCCATTTCCGGCAACTACGTCGGCCCCTACACGGAGTTCACCGGAGAGGATTACCGGTTCGTGGAGAACCGCAGGCGGTCGCTCCACGGGGTCTACCTCCAGCACCAGGCCCGGTGGAGCGAACGGTGGAGCAGCACCCTGGGCCTTCGCCACGACAAGTACAACGACGTCGGCTCCAGCACGAACCCCCGCGCGGCCCTCATCTACTCCGCGACCCCCACCGATCGGGTGAAGCTGATGTTCGGCACCGCCTTCCGGGCACCGGGCCTGGGAGATCTCTACGATCGCGATGCGGGCGTCACCCTCGGCAACTCAAAGCTGGGGCCCATCCGCGTCAACACCGTCGAGCTCTCCTTCCAACACCAGGGGAGCGGCTGGCAGGGCGGGCTCACCCTCTTCGATAACCGCGCGACCAACCTCCTCTCCAGCGTCTCCCTCCCCAACGGGGATACGCAGGTGGAGAACGTCGGCAGCAACCACAACCAGGGGTTCGAAATGGAGGGGGCGAAGGAGCTGGGGGAGGACTGGCTCATCCGCGCCAACTTCACCCAGATCACCCACAACGAGACCCTGGATCTGCCCGATCCCACGGCCTTCGTGGCCGAGCGCTACGGCGCCAAGCGCTTCGGCTCCATCGTGCTGAACCGCAACTTCGGCGACTGGAACCTCAACGTGAATGGCGTCTGGAGGGATGAGATCCCCATCCTCCCCCAGGACCATCCCATCTGGCTCGTGAACCTCGCGGTCACCTACCAGTGGCGGGCCGACCTGCGCTGGCAGCTCAGCGCCCTCAATGCCCTGGACACGAGCTACGCGACCACGGCCCGCGGCTCCGGCCTGGGCCTGGGCCCCGATGGCAAGGCCGTGCGGGAAGTCCCCCAGCGGGGGCGCCAGCTCAAGCTGAGCCTCACCTGGCGCTTCTGAGCTGACCGCAGCCCACCCCGGCGCCGGTCAGGGGCGGGCCAGCGCCTTCCGCACCCGCTCGGCGTGGGCCGTGTAGGCCGGCAGCAGGGGATCCAGGGAGGCCGCGCCCAGGGCGCAGGCGTCCTCATAGCAGGCCAGGGCCTCCTTCAACTTCCCGGCCCGTTCCAGGCCCTCCCCGAGGCTATCCCGGGCGTTGATCGAGGCCGGGTACAGCTCCAGGTTGTAGCGGAAGACCTGGATCGCCTCCGCGGCATCGCCGGCCTCCAGCAGCTGGTATCCCGCCTGGTTCACCCAGGGCTCCTGAGGGGCCACGGTGAACCCGAGCCGGGCCGAGAGCTTGGCGTAGTGCGACCGGAAGGCCCCCGCCTCCGGCCGGGGCGCGTCGCGATCCACCGGCAGGCGCCAGGCCTCGAAGATCGCCCGCAGGCCCCGGTATTCGGAATCGAAGACCACCGTGCCATGGTCCTCGTCGGGGTAGTCCTGGCTGAGGCCCTGGAACCCCTCGGGACCGCCCCGCTTCAACAGCTTCCTGAGCTGCGGGAAGCGGGCGGGTGACGGGTAGAAGCCCCGGAGTTCCTCATTGCCCATGGTGGCGAAGAGGGTGCACCGCAGCGGCTCCTTCATCCGCAACCGCTCTTCCAGCTTGCGCACGGGGTAGCCCTCATCCCAGTGCAGCGCGGGGCTGATGGCGATGCAGGCCTGGAAGAGGTGGGGCCGGGTGGCCACCGCATGGAGCGCCAGCGTGCCGCCCAGGGAATGCCCCGCCAGGATCCGGAAGGGCAAGGTGCGGTAGGTGGCCTCCACCCGCGGGATCAACGCATGCTCCACGAAATCCAGGAAGGCGTCGCCACCGCCCGAACGGGGGATCTCCGTCTTCCTCCCGCCGGGCCCGATCGCGAAGCCCTTGGTCGGCGTCAGGTCCCGGGTGCGGTGCGTGTTCGAGATGCCCACGAGGATCACCTCCGGGGCGAGGCCGTTCCGGGCGAGAAAATCCAGGGTTCCTCTCAGCTGCAGGAAGTGCTGGTCGCCATCGGTGACGTAGAGCACCGGCAAGGCCTGCTGGGTTCGCCCATAAGCCGCGGGCACGGAGATGAGGATGTCCCGGTCCTCCTGAAGATTCTCGGCCCGGAGGCGGATCCGCTCGCCCACGATGATGGGCTCGCCCCCCAGGAGCGGCAGGAAGATGAGTAGGAACAGCATCCTTGGGATCAGTCGGGCCATGGACATGCCTCCGAAGCCCCACCATAGGCCCCCTCCCACCCACCTAAGGCCGGGTCGGGGCGGGCACGCTTCAGACGGGGGCGATTTGATTTCGCCTCAGGTGGCCCCGGCCTCCGGAGCCCAGGGCCCACGGGATGGACGTGTGACCCCCCTCACGCCTTCACCCCCGGGTCTTGAATGCGGAGGCAGGCGGGAACAAGCTCGGGGGAGCTTTTCGAGATCGGTGCATCCGGAAAGCCCCTGGAGCCGAAGATGACCGCGAAATGGGTGACCCTCGATGGCAACGAAGCCGCTGCATCCGTAGCGCACCAGCTGAGCGAGGTCATCGCGATCTACCCGATCACGCCCAGCTCCACCATGGGGGAGTTCGCGGATGAGTGGTCCGCCGCGGGCGAGCCCAACATCTGGGGCCAGGTGCCCCGGGTGGCGGAGATGCAGAGCGAGGGCGGCGCCGCCGGCGCCGTGCACGGCGCGCTGATGGCGGGGTCGCTCACCACGACCTTCACGGCCTCGCAGGGCCTCCTGCTCATGATCCCCAACATGTACAAGATCGCGGGGGAGCTCACGCCCTTCGTGCTGCACGTGGCGGCCCGCACCCTGGCCACCCACGCGCTCTCCATCTTCGGCGACCACAGCGACGTCATGAGCGCCCGCCAGACGGGGTTCGCCATGCTCTGCAGCGCCTCCGTGCAGGAAGCCCAGGACATGGCCCTCATCGCGCACTCCACCACGCTGAAGGCCCGCGTGCCCTTCATGCACTTCTTCGATGGCTTCCGCACCAGCCACGAAGTCGCCAAGATCCGGGCCCTGGAAGAAGACGATCTCCGCGCCCTCATCCCCGACGACCTCATCGCCGAGCACCGCGCCCGGGCCCTGAGCCCCGACCGCCCGGTGATCCGCGGCACCGCCGCCAATCCCGATTCCTTCTTCCAGGCCCGCGAGGCCTGCAACCCCTTCCACGACGCCGTGCCCGAGTTGGTGCAGCAGACCATGGAGGCCTTCGCCGAGCGCACGGGCCGCGCCTACCGCCTCTTCGACTACGTGGGCCACCCCGAGGCCGAGCGCGTGGTGATCATCATGGGCAGCGGCACGGAGACCGCAGAGGAGTACGTCAACTGGGCCGTGGCCCGGGGCGAGAAGGTGGGCTTCGTGAAGGTGCGCCTCTACCGCCCCTTCTCCATGGCCCACTTCGTGGCCGCCCTGCCCCCCACCGTGAAATCCATCGCCGTCATGGATCGCACCAAGGAACCCGGCGCCCCCGCCGAGCCCATGTTCCTGGACGTGGCCGCCGCCCTGCGCGAGGCCCGCGAGGAGGGTTGGAGCCCCTTCCCGCAAGAGCCCCGCCTCATCGGCGGCCGCTACGGCCTTTCCAGCAAGGAGTTCACCCCCGGCATGGTTAAGGCCGTCTACGACGAGCTGGCCAAGGACAAGCCCAAGCGCCGCTTCACCGTGGGCATCGTGGACGATGTCACCCACCTCAGCCTCGACGTGGACGAGGCCTTCGACCTCGAGCCCACCGACGTGGCCCGCTGCCTCTTCTTCGGCCTCGGCAGCGATGGCACCGTGGGCGCCAACAAGAACAGCATCAAGATCATCGCCGAGGAGACGGAAAACCACGGCCAGGGCTACTTCGTGTACGACTCGAAGAAGAGCGGCGCCATCACCGTGAGCCACCTGCGCTTCGGCCCCCGCCCCATCCGCAGCCCCCACCTCATCCGCAAGGCCACCTTCGTGGCCTGCCACCAGCCCCAGTTCGTGGACAAGTTCGATCTGCTGGGCCCCGCCGTGGAGGGCGCCACCTTCCTGCTGAACACCCCGGAGGAGGGCGCCAAGGCCTTCGACGCCCTGCCCCTGGAACTCCAGGAGGAGATGATCCGCAAACGGATCCGCTTCTTCACCATCGACGCCTACAAGGTGGCGAAGGAGAGTGGCATGGGTGGCCGCATCAACACCGTGATGCAGACGGCCTTCTTCGCCATCAGCGGCGTGCTGCCCAAGGATGAGGCCATCGCCGCCATCAAGCACGCCATCGAGAAGACCTATGGCAAGAAGGGCGACGTGCTCGTGCGCCGCAACTTCGAGGCCGTGGACGCCTCCCTCGCCCACCTCCATGAGATCCCCCTACCCAAGGCGCCCACCACCACCCGCCGCAAGCCGCCCGTGGTCTCCGAGAACGCCCCCGAGTTCGTCCAGCGCGTCACCGCCGTGATGCTCGCGGGCGAGGGCGACAAGCTGCCCGTCAGCGCCTTCCCGCCCGATGGCACCTGGCCCACGGGCACCGCCCGTTGGGAGAAGCGCAACATCGCCACGGAGATCCCGGATTGGGACAGCTCCATCTGCATCCAGTGCAACAAGTGCGTGCTCATGTGCCCCCACGCCGCCATCCGCGCCAAGGTCTTCGAGCCCGCGGAATTGCACGGCCATCCCGAGGGCTTCAAATTCACGGACTACAAGGGCGCCGAACACAAGGGCAAGAAGTACGTCATCCAGGTGGCCCCCGAGGATTGCACCGGCTGCACCCTCTGCGTGCAGGTGTGCCCCGCCAAGGACAAGAGCAACCCCAGCCACAAGGCCATCGATATGGTGGCCCAGCACCCGATCCTCGAACGCGACAAGGCCAACTTCCACTTCTTCCTGGGGTTGAAGGAACAGGATCGGGAAATCATGAAGCTCGACGTGAAGGGCACCCAGCTCCTGGAACCCCTCATGGAGTTCAGCGGCGCCTGCTCCGGCTGCGGCGAGACGCCCTACCTCAAGCTGCTCACCCAGCTCTACGGCGATCGCCTCCTCATCGCCAACGCCACGGGCTGCTCCAGCATCTACGGCGGCAACCTTCCCACCACCCCCTACACCACCAACAAGGAGGGCCGCGGCCCCGCCTGGGCCAACAGCCTCTTCGAGGACAACGCCGAATTCGGCTACGGCATGCGCCTCTCCGCCGATCAGCAGCAGGGCCTCGCCCTGGGCCAGCTGCGCCTCCTCTCGGGCGGCCTGCCCGGTGAGCTGGTGGATGGGCTGATCGCGGGCGCCACCGCCCACGATGAGGCCACCATCAAGGTGCAGCGTGAACGCATCCGCGCGCTGCAGCGGCACCTCGAGGGCCGCACCGACGCCCCCGCCATCCGCCTGCGCGGCCTCGCCGAACATCTCGTGCGCCGCAGCGTGTGGATCATCGGCGGCGACGGCTGGGCCTACGACATCGGCTACGGCGGCCTGGACCATGTCATCGCCACCGGGGAGGACGTGAACATCCTCGTGCTCGACACGGAGGTCTACTCCAACACCGGCGGCCAGGCCTCCAAGTCCACCCCCATGGGCGCCGCGGCCAAGTTCGCCTCCGGCGGCAAGAAGACGCCGAAGAAGGATCTGGCCCTCCTCGCCCTCAGCTACGGCCACGTCTACGTCGCCAAGGTCGCCATCGGCGCCAAGGACGCCCAGACGGTGAAGGCCTTCCAGGAAGCCGAGAGCTGGCACGGCCCGAGCCTCATCCTCGCCTACAGCCCCTGCATCGCCCATGGCTACGATCTGGCCCAGGGCGCCGAGCAGACCAAGCTCGCCGTGGAGAGCGGTTACTGGCCCCTCTACCGCAACGACCCGAGGCGTCTCGCCGAGGGCCAAGCGCCGCTCCAGCTCGACAGCGCCGCCCCCAAGGGCGAATTGAGCCGCTTCCTCCGCAACGAAACCCGGTTCAGGATGGTGGAACAAGCCCACCCCGAAGCCTTCGCCAACATGCTGGCCCAGAGCCAGCTGGACCTCGCCCGCCGCTACGCGGCCCTGAGTGCCCTCGCCCAGATGGATGCCAGCGCGGGTCCCACGCCTTCCACGAAAGCCTGAGGCACACCATGGATCTCTCGCTCAGCTACCTAGGCTTCCACCTTCCCCACCCCCTGATCGTGGGCGCGTCCCCCCTGGTGGACAGCCTCGACACCGTCCGCCGCCTCGAGGATGCAGGCGCCGCGGCCCTCGTGATGCACTCCCTCTTCGAGGAGCAGATCACCCGGGAGCAGTTCGGCACGCTCATGGACATGGAGCTGCACTCCAACGCCCACGCGGAGGCCGCCAGCTACCTGCCGGAGCCCTCCTACTTCACCCTCGGCCCCCAGACCTACCTGGAGCAGATCCGCAAGATCAAGGCCTGCGTCTCCATCCCCGTCATCGCCAGCCTCAACGGCACCACGCCCACGGGCTGGGTGCACTACGGCAGCCTCATGCAGGAGGCGGGCGCGGATGCGCTGGAGCTCAACACCTACGAGATCGCCACGGATCCCACGCAGTCGGCCTCCCTCCTGGAGAACCAGCTGGTGGAGCTGGTGAAGAAGGTCCGCGCCACGGTGACGATCCCCATCGCCGTGAAGCTGAGCCCCACCTTCACCAGCCTGCCCAACCTCGCCCGGCGCCTCCACGAGGCCGGCGCCGATGGCCTCGTGCTTTTCAACCGCTTCCTCCAGCCGGATTTCGATCTGGAGAGCCTCCAACTCGTCCCCCGGCTCTTCCTCTCGGATCCCCGCGAGCTGCTGCCCCGGCTCCACGCCCTGGCCCTGCTCCATGGGCCCTTCCCCGGCAGCCTTTCGTGCAGCGGCGGCGTGCACGAGGTCGAGGACGCCCTCAAGGCCGTCATGGCCGGCGCCCACTCCGTGCAGCTGGTCTCCTCCCTCCTCATCAAGGGACCCGGCCACCTCAAGACCCTGCGCCTGGGCATGGCCGAGTGGCTCGAAGCCCGCGAGTACGAAAGCCTCCACCAGGCCCATGGCAGCATGAGCCTCGCCAAGGTCCCCAACCCCGGCGCCTACGAGCGCGCCAGCTACATGCGCGTCCTCCAGGGTTGGCGCCCGGAGATGCTGCCGCACTGAGGCCTTCCCGGAGCCCCTTGCTCGGCGCACGCCTTCAAGCCTGGGGCGGGCGCCGCAGGGTGAATTCGAAGGTGGTTCCCCGACCCACCTGGCTCTTGAAGCTGATCGAGCCTCCCATCTTCTCCACGATGGACTTGGTGATGCTGAGCCCCAGGCCCGTTCCCCCCTTCTGGCGGGTGTCCGAGGAATCGGCCTGCGAGAACTTCTGGAAGATGCGGTCGTAGAACTCGGGGGGGATCCCCGAGCCATGGTCGGTGACGGAGATTCGGAAGCGGGTATCTTCCACCTCGGCGCCGATCTCGACCTGGCTCCCCTTGGGTGAGAACTTCGCGGCGTTGGAGAGCAGGTTCGACATGACCTGTAGGAACCGCCCCCGGTCGACGATCACCTCGGCCCCGGGGGGGATCTCTCCCAGGCGGAACTGGATCCCGTGGACCTCGGCATAGCCCTGGTTATCCGTGATGGATTGCTCCAGAAGGGCGGCCAGGGCCACCCGCTCGTGCTGGAAGGTGATCGCCCCGGATTCGATCTTCTCGCTGTCCAGCAGATCGTTGATCAGGTTGGAAAGCCGCTCGCTGTTCCGACAGGCGATCTCCACCAGGCTCCGGGCCTCATCCGACAGAGCCCCCAGCGCCCCGCTGGAGACGAGCCCCAGGGAGCCGCGAATCGAGGTGAGCGGGGTCCGGAGTTCGTGGCTCACGGTGGAGACGAACTCGCTCTTGAGCCGATCCAGCGCGGCTCGCTCCGTCACATCCCGGAAGCTCCAGACCCGCCCCACCGTCTCACCCCCCACCAGATGGGGCCGGGAGAACCGCTCCAGCAGCCGCCCATCCGCCAGGTGGATCAGATCGAAACTGGATTCGTCCGGGTGGTCGTACAGATCCTGGACCTTGGCGAGAAAGGCGACGGGATCCTTCAGCTGGCTCAGGACGTATCCGAGGATCCGCTTGTCATCCCGCAGATCCAGGATGGCCTTGGGAATGCGCCAGATCTCCACGAACTGCACGTTGAAGAGGGAAATGGAGCGATCCTTGGCCACCACGAGGATGCCGTCCGTGGTCGAATCGAGGGTCGTCGTCAGGAGGGCCACGGCGGAGTTGAGGGCCTCCTCGGCCCGCTTCTGCTCCGTCAGGTCGTGCCATACCACCAGCAGGGTGGGCTTGCCCTGCAGGGTGACGGGATTGAGGGTCACCTCCACGGGGAACCGGGTGCCATCCAGTTTCTGATGGATCCATTCGAAGCGGTGGTAGCCCTGCTCCCGGGCGATCCGATCCATCCGGACGCTCTTCTCCAGGGAGCGCTCCCCATCGGGCTGGAATTCCGGGGAGAGCACGGCCGGGTGCAGGTTCAGCAGCTGGGATTTGCTTTGCGCCCCAAGCAGGGTGATGGCCGCCTGGTTGCAATCGATGATGCCCGTGGCATCGAACAGGAGGTGCGCGTCCGTGGACTGCTGGAAGAGCACACGGAACTTCTCCTCGCTGGCGCGGAGCTTCTCCTCCTTCAGGCGCTGTTCGGTGATGTCCGTGACGAAGCCGTGCCAGAGGGTGCTGCCATCCGCCATCCGCTGGGGCCGGGCCACCCCCAGGCGCCATCGGAGGCCCTGCCGGGGCAGCACCACCCGATACTCGGCCACCCAGGGCTCCAGCGATTGCGCCGAAGCGGCGATGGAGGCATCGACCCGTTCGAGGTCCTCCGGGTGCAGGACCTTCAACACCGGGGAGGCATCCTCCCGGACCTCTTCGGGCGACACTTCATAGATGTCCCGGATCGCCTCGCTGGCGAAGGGAAAGCAGGAGTGCCCATCCGGAAAGAGCTGGAATTGGTAGACCACCCCCGGGATCTGTTGAGAGAGGTTGAAGAGCATTTCCCAGGAGGAGCGGAGCTGCTCGGAGAGCCGAAGGGTCTCCGAGACATCCACCCGGATCGACAGGAAGCGGGTGGGCCGGCCCTCCCTGTCCTTCAGGGGGACCATGGTGCTGCTCACCCAGTAGAGGGAGCCATCCTTGGCCCGGTTCCGCACGGTCCCATGCCAGACCTTCCCCTGCCGCAAGGACTCCCACAGCCCTTGGAAGAATGCCTTGGAGTGATATCCGCTGTTGAGGATGCGGTGGTCCTGCCCCAGGAGCTCCTCGCGGGAGTATTTCGAGATCTGGCAGAAGTGGTCGTTGGCGTAGAGGATCCGGCCCTCCAGATCCGTGATGCTCACGATGGCATGCTCATCCAAGGCGACGCGCAGCTCTTCCAGCTCCCGCGTCGAAGCATCCAGGCGTTCCTCGGCCTCCTTTTGCGCCTGGAATTCCCTCCCCACCGCGTAGATGTGGCTGGTCTCGCTGATGGAGGTCGCGCTCCAGGAAATCCAGCGGTGCCCCCCTCGCTTGACCCGATACCGGTTTTCAAACTGGACGACGTCGACGCCTTCCGCCAGCCCCTTCGCCGCCTCGACGCTGGGAGCCCGATCCTCGGGGTGGATGAAGTCGAAGATCGAACTCCCGAGCATTTCTTCCGGACTGAATCCCAGCATCCGTTCCCAGGCGGGATTCACCGTCAGGATCTTCCCCTCCTGGTCGATGATCAGGAGGAGATCCAGGGAGAGCCTGAAGAACCGCTCGAATTCGGCAGGGGGGGTCGGAATGGGCATCGGTTTTCCCCCCATTCTTCGACCGCGGCGGAAGGCCGGTTAACTTCGGCCGGGCCCTCCGATGGGGGGCCCGGCGAGAACAGGGGTTCCAGGGGCTACTTCAGCCCGAGCTCGAAGGGCATCCGGGCATAGGCGCCCCGGGGATCGTTGAGGCCTTCGAGGACCTCGACCTGCCGCAGCATCTCGGCCTTGAGCTGATCCACGGGGCCGGACTTCACCACCCGCTTGGGCTTGCCCTGGGTGAGGCCCTTGACCAAGGCCTTGAGGAAGCCGTCGGGCTCGCGGTCGGGGCCCTTCACCGAGTAATCCGTGAGGTTCGCGAGCTTGGCCGCCACCTTCACGGCGTCCTGCAGGCCCCCCAGCTCATCCACGAGGCCCAGCTTCAGGGCGGTCTGGCCGGACCACACGCGGCCCTGGGCGATCTCCTTCACCGCATCGCGCTTGAGCTTGCGACCCTCGGCCACCTTGTCCAGGAAGCTGTCGTAGATACCATCCACCACGGCCTGGATGCGCGCCAGCTCCTCGGTGCTCTTGGGGCGGGCGAGGCTCTGGGGGTTGGAGAGCTTGGCCGTCTGCACGCTATCCCAGGTGATGCCGTGCTCTGCGGCCAGCTTCTGCACGTTGGGCAGGAGGCCGAAGACGCCGATGGAGCCGGTGATGGTGGAGGGCTCCGCCAGCACGCGACTGCCGTAGGCGCTGATCCAGTAGCCGCCGGAGGCGGCGAGGTGGCTCATGGAGATGACGACGGGCTTCTTGGCCTTGGTGAGGATGACCTCGCGCTGGATCACCTCGCTGGCCTGGGCGCTGCCGCCGGGGCTGTTCACGCGGAGGACGACGGCCTTGACGGTGTCATCCATGCGGAGGCGGCGCAGCTCGCGGGCCACGCGATCGCCGCCCACCTGCTGGGAGCCGCCCTCGCCATCCACGATCTCGCCTTCGGCGTGGACCACGGCGATGCGATCCCCGCTGGTCTTCGCCGTGAAGGCCGCGGCGTGATAAGCCTCCAGCTCGATCTGGGGGAAGTCCTTGTCCTTGGCCTGCTTGCCCGCGAGTTCCTTCAGGTGGTCGAGCAGCTCGTCCATGGTGGCGAGGCGATCCACGAGCTTGGAGGCCTTGGCCTCCTCGCCCACGAGCATGCCCTTCTCGTCGGCGATGGACTGCAGCGCGGCGGTGTCGAGCTTGCGGCTCTCGCCGACCGACCCCTTCCACTCGCTCCAGAGGTCATTGAGGAGGGTCTGGATCTGCTCGCGGTTCTCCGCGCTCATGCGGTCGAGGATGTAGGGCTCCACCGCGCTCTTGAACTTGCCCACGCGGGTGACCTGCACCTCGATGCCGTACTTCTTGAAGGCCCCGCCGTAGAACATGGGCTCGGCGGCGAAGCCGTTGGCCTGCACGATGCCGAAGGGGTGCAGCAGCAGCTGGTTGGCGGCGCTGGCGAGGTAGTAGTCGCCGCGGCCGTAGTTGAGATTCCAGGCCACGAGGGGCTTCTTCGCGGCGAACTTCACCAGGGCCTGGCGCAGTTCCCGCAGCTGGGCGGGGCCGCCGCCCTGGAGGTTGCCGGTGAGGTAGATGGCGGCCACGCGCTCATCCCCCGCTGCCGTTTCCAATCCCTCCAGCAGGGTGGAGAGGGCGAAGCGCCGGCTACCGGCCCCGTTGAGCGCGGCCCCCAGGGCCTCGCCGGGATTGGGATCCGTCACCTGCTCCACCAAGCTGCCATCGAGGTTCATCACCACCACGGTCTTGGTGGCGACCGTGGGCTTGTTGGACGAGCCGGCGGCCATGACGACCACCATGAGGAGGGCGAACCCGATCCCCGAGAAGAGGATGAGGGCGAAGAAGGAAGCGAAGAGGTTCTTGAAGAAGTCGCGCATGATCCCTCGGGGTTAGACGTTGTGAGCCAAGCGGCCACAGAACGCGATGTAATCGGCGATGACGGAAGGGACGAAGGCGGCGGTGCGCTCGTCCTTGGGTGTGCCGTCCTCACCCAGGTTCTGGTCGGCGTGGGGAATGGGCAAGGCCTGGGGCACCGCCAGGGCCCCCATGTTTGCCAGGGTGGCCCGCCAGCTCAGCATGCCCCGGCTGCCTCCGAAGGCTCCGGGGGAGGCCGCGCAGAGCAGCACGGGCAGATCCTTCCAAGGGCTGGGGCTCAGGGTGCTGAGCCAATCGACGGCGTTCTTCAGGTGGCCCGGGATCCCGGCGTTGTACTCCGGGGAGACGATGACGAGGCCCTGGGCCCCGCGCAGGGCCTCGGCCAACCGCAGCGCACCTTCCGGAGGGGTCAGATCGTCCTCATAGAGGGGCCAGCGGAGCGCATCTCCGTAAAAGGCCTGGGTCTGGTGCCCCCGGGCTTGGATCTCACGATCCAAATGCCTGAGGAGCCGGGTGTTGAGAGAGGCGGGGCGAAGGCTTCCCCCCAAAAGCACGAGGTTCATCGATGACTCCAGAACCCTGATTATGCCCGGAGGCGATACCCGACTCCCGCAGTAAACTATTAGGAAGGTTTGCGGCTTCAAGTCGTCTTAGGAGGATCCCCCCATGAGCAACTACCCCGAATACATGGTCGCCCCCATGCGGGATGAGCTGGTCCAAGCCGGCTTTGAACAGCTCATGACCGCCGCGGCCGTGGATCAGGCCCTGCAGCGCCCCGGCACCACCCTGCTGCTCGTGAACAGCGTGTGCGGCTGCGCCGCCGCCGGCGCCCGCCCCGGCGTCACCGCCGCCCTGGCCTCGGGCCTCAAGTTCGACCACCTCGTCACCGTCTTCGCCGGGATGGAAAAGGAAGCCACCCAGCAGGCCCGGGAGTACTTCGAGGGCGCCATGCCCAGCTCCCCCCAGGCCGCCATCCTCAAGGACGGCCAGCTCGTCCACCTCCTGCAGCGCACCGACTTCCTGGGCCACGAGCCCGAAGCCATCGCCCAGACGCTGAAGGCGGCGGCGGCGAAGTTGGCTGCGGTCTAGCTTCAAAAAGCTGTACGCGGAGAACGCGGAGGTACGCTGAGAAACGCGGAGAAATGGGGAAGGTGCTTACCGTCCCTTCCTCCGCGTCCTCCGCGTACCTCCGCCTCCTCCGCGTTCCTCTTTTCCCCTCGGAGTCCCTATGCCCCGCGCCGCAGCCCTGACGCTGGCCCTGCCCTTGGCTGCCCAGGCGCCACTCCCGGCCCCCGCCCTGCAGGCGATCACCGTGGGGGAGGTGTCCACGTTGGCCCTGCCCATGCGCGTGGAGCTGGCCGCCTTCCTGCCGCAGATCGAGGCCCTGGCGCCGCGCACGCCGCCCGTGGTGGAGCAGTGGGCGGAGATCCCCGGGAAGCCCCGCACCTACTTCCGCTGCAACCTCTACCGCGAGCCCCTGGGCTTCCGCTTCAGCAACCAGCGCGTGGCCGTGACCACGGTGGTGAACTTCGGCATGGACGTGGGCGTGCGCACCGTGGGCGAGCACTACACCACCGTGGGCTCCTGCGGCCGCGCCCCCGAAGCGCCCCGCCGCGCCATGATCGAGGTGGATACCCAGTGGGCCCTGCGCCCTGACTGGCGCCTGGAGCTGCGGGATCCCATCGCCACCGCCACCGCCCTCAACACCTGCCAGGTCACCTTCCTCGGCATCGATATCACCGACGACGTCACCCAGGGCATGCAGGGCCAGGTGAAGACCGCCGTGGCGCAGCTGGATGACCTCGTGCGCAAGACCGACCTCCTGCGCCAGCGCGCCCAAGAGGCCTGGGCCATGGCCTCCCAGCCATTCGAACTGCGCAAGGATGCCTGGCTCGTGCTGCGCCCCGAGAAGCTGCGCATGGGCCCCATCCGCACCGAAGGGCAGACGCTGCTGGTGACGCCCGAACTGCAGGCCCGGCCCCTCATCATCCTCGGCCCCAAGCCCACAACCGAAGCCCGCGCCCTGCCCGATCTGGACGTGGCTAGCGAGATCCTCCCCGGCTTCCACGTGCGCGCCGAAGCCGAGCTGGATTACGCCTCCGCCACGATGCAGCTCACCGAGGCCATGGCCGGCAAGACCTTCGAGACCGAACGCGGCCCCCTCACCATCCACACCGCCGCCATCACCGGCGCCGATGGCAAGGCCATCCTCGAGCTGGACGTGAAGGGCCCCGTCACCGGCATCATCACCCTCCAGGGCCGCCCCGTCATCACCGAGGAAGGCCTCGTGAAGCTCGAGGACCTCGACTTCACCCTCGCCAGCACCGGCTGGCTCACCAAGACCGCCGCCTGGCTCTTCAAATCCAAGATCCGCCGCCTGATCCAGGAACAAAGCACCGTCCTCATCGGCCAGCAGTTCAAAGACCTCATGGCGTTGGCGCATCAGCAGCTCAATCGGACCTTGGCGCCGGGGCTGGAGATGAAGGGGCAGCTGAAGGAGGTGCGGTTGCAGAGCATCCTTGCCGCGCCGACCGCGTTCCGGGTGGTGGCGTGGATCGAAGGAGAGGCGGAGGTCCTGGCGAGGTAAGCGCCCGACATCGCCCCACCTATCCCTAAAGAACAGAAAAGGGCCCCCTCACGGGGGCCCTTTCAGTCCTGCAAGTGAGTTAGAAGGTGACCTTCACACTCACGGTGTAGCTGCGGGGGGCCAGCCAAGTAAAGGCCTCGCCCTTTTGGAAGCCGCGACGGCTGCCATTCAGGTTGCCGACCGTGAGGCCGTTGCCCTCAACGATGTCAAGTTCCGTCTGGCGGTTGAACACGTTGAAGATGTCGAGGAACACCTCACCCTTTACAAGGCCGAACTTGCGACCGTACTGGATGCGAGCATCCACCTGCTTGGTGGAAGGGGTCCGGTTCTTGCCGGCCTGCTCGCTGAAGGCATTCGCCAGCGAGGGGAGGGCCTGGAGAACGCGGGTGCCGACCTGCTGGCCATCGCTGTAGTGGTAGCCGCTGTTCATGGTGCCGGTGGCGCCAATCTGGAAACCGTTGTTCCAGCGATAGTAGGCGTAGATCTTGTGCATCCAATCGATGGAGCCATCGAGACGGCCATTGCCGTAAGCGAGACGGGGATCGTACTGGGCCAGATCGCCCTGGTAGTCGGCGTTGCCGCTGCTCTGGGTGTTACCCGTGGCGCGAACGTTGGTGAAGGAGTAGAAGCCTCCCCAGTTGTCCTTGAACTTACGGGTGACGGTCACGTCAAAGGTGTTGAACACACGGTGACCACCGGGCAGGTTGGCCAGCACGAAGTTCAGGCTGGAGCCGATGCGGGCGACGTTTTGGGCACCAGTGTAGCCGCCACCCGCGAAGTACTCGGGATCGATGACGAGGCTGCGGAACTTGTCCACGATGGCCTTGCCCTGGGTGGAGAGGCTGGCGTAAGGCACAGCACCAACGCCCGTGCGGTTGCCGAGGCCGAAGAGGCCACGGGCTTCGTCTTCAAGGTTGTCCGCACTGGTGTAGAGGGTGGGATCCCAATCCTCGACGATGTCGTAGTCGCGGCGGTAAGTGTAGACGCCTTCCACGCTCCAAGAATTACCGAAGTCCTTGGCCAACCCGATGCGCAGTTCATCCGTCTTGGGGAGCTTGAAGGTGTCGGCGAAGACGGCATCCACGACCTTGGAACCACCGCGGACGTTCTCAGTCACCCAGGTACCACTGCCAGGGGTCGCATTCGGTTGGATGTAGATGTCCTCATTGCGGACGGAGCTGGAGAGGCTGCCCGTGAAACGGACCATGTCCAGCTTGATGGGATCGATGTAGCGGCCCCAGTAGGCGTAGGCCTTGGTGCGGCCATCGCCATCCACGTCGTAGGAGGCGCCAACGCGGGGAGCGAAGGCCCAATCCGTCTTGAACAGGGACTGGCCGTTATCGGCCTTGTACTCGTACTTGTCCATGCGGAAGCCGGGGCTGAAGGTCAAGCGACCGATCTGCCACTGATCCTGGAGGTAGAAGCCCTGCTGTTCCATCTTGGGGGAGGAAGAGGCCTTGCTATCCATGATGAAGCGGTAGCCGAGGTAGCCGAGCGCCAGGTTGCCAGCATCGTAGGGGGTGTTGAAGTTGACGGGGCTGAGTTCCGAATCTTCCACGGTCCCACTGACGTCTGTATCCAGAGCGGTCTTCAACGCGGCGTAGGCGGCGTTGTTGTTGATGGAGGAACGCACCTTGCTGCGGGCGCCCTTGACCTGGCCGCCGTAGTTCAGGGTCACGGCGCCATAGGTGGTGGCGGCGTTGAAGTTTTCATACTGCACCCCACCGCTGATAAAGAGGGTCTGGGTGAGCTCGTCCGTCCCCATCTGGATACCCGTCTTAAGGGTGTGGCTACCAGCCAGATCGAAGAAGAAGGTGCCATCCGCGCGGCTGAGGTTGCGCTTATAGTCCCGCGCGTTGCCGGCGCTGCTGTTGCCGAAGGCGGAATCATTCACCAGGGGGGTGCCGCTCGCGGTGGGGAAGATCACGTCGACCTGGGGGCCGAGGGCCGTGGAGAGGGCCCGCGAGGTGTCGGATTCCTTGTGCTGGATGGTTTTGAGGTCCAGGACGAAGGAAGGAGTTACCCAGGTGTAGGCGAGGGTGTAACGATCACCACCGCGCTCGGTCTTGAAGAGGCGGCGGGTGGGGGTGTTGAGGGTGGTACCGCTGTCGAAGTTGCTAGGGTTCTTGTTGAAGCTGGCCGACACCTGATGGGATTCCGCGATCTGCCAGGTCAACTTGGCAAAGGTGCGGGACTCATCGTTGAAGGTGGACTGACGCGTTTCACCCGGGAAGGCCGCAGCGCTGGGCTGCACGGTCACATCGAGGGTGTCCTTGACCTTCTGGTAGCTGGCCACGAACCACAGCTTGTCCTGAAGGATGGGGCCCGAAACGAAGGCCGTGGTGTCGTTCACCGTGTGTTGAGGATTCTGAGTTGTGAACTGGGAAGGCGAGGAAGACCAGCTGGGATCGGTCTTCGTGTAAACAATGCCACCCTTGAATTCGTTACCACCCGGAATGGTGGTGACGTTGGAGAACAGACCGGCACGCGCGGAGTACTCGGCCGTGATGGCGCCGGTCTTCACGTCCTGGTTCTGCACCAACTCCTGAGGGATGGTGGTGCGGTAGGTGCCGGCCTCAGGGCTGGTGACGTCGATGCCATCCACCATGTAGGTGTTGTTTCGGGCACCGTTCTGGCCGAAGTTGTCGCGGTTGTTGCCGGCCGCCAGGGCAGGGTTGCCGCCGATGCTCACGACGCCGGGGGCCAGGCTCAGGGTGGCCAGCTGGTTGCGCTGGACGGGGAGCTGGGTGAGCTCTTCCTGGGTGATCTGGGTTCCGGCCGTGACCGTGGTGACGTCGACGGTGGGCAGGGAGCTGACCACTTCGACAACGGCGCCGCCCACGGGAACCAGCTTGAGGTTCACTGCGGCAGTCTGATCGATGAGGACGTCAACGGCGGCGATGGATTGGGTCTGGAAGCCGTTGGCGCTGACCACCACCTTGAAGGCGCTGGGGTTCAGGCGAACGAAGCGGACCTTGCCGGCGACATCGGTCATCAGGGTGCGAGCACCACCGATCTGGGAGGGGCTGGAGATGACGACCGTGGCGCCCACGATGGGCTTGCCGGTGACATCCAGCACGGTCACCGCAAGGTTACCGTCGCCGGCGGCGTGGGCGACGAAGCCGGTGGCCACGATCAACGCCGTGGTCCGGCCCAGTCGATGGAGGAGGTTGTTCATGAAAAACTCCTTAAGCGCCTGTGGCGCAAAATGCCGTGGCTTGCGAGCCAGGAACCTGGAGCGCGATCACGACATGAAGAGAAAGGGCTGAAGCGAGTGTGATTCTTCCGCCACTCCGAGGGCATTGCAAGCCCTAAGTCGAGTTTTGTGTCCGTAGGGAAACGATTCAAGTTCCTAAAAATAGAGAGACTAAGCCCCTTCTGCACTCTCCCCGTAGTGGGGTCCGCGCATCGATATAGCCGACATCTATATAAAATATTTTTTCGAGCTCGCCCATGATTTCGAGCTGCCAGCTCACTTTGGCTGGGAAAACACCGCGCTAATCGCCTTTTTTATATTTCCAACTAAAAGGCGAGGACCTTCCGGGCTGCGGCCAGCACCTTATCCGTGTTGGGCAGGGTGGCGCGTTCAAGGATGCGGTTGAAGCCCACGGGGGTGAACTCGGAGCCCACGCGCTCCACGGGGGCGTCCAGCCAGGCGAAGGCCTTGGCGGCGACGATGGCTGCCAACTCGCCGCCGAAGCCGCCGAAGACCTTGTCTTCGTGGGCGATGAGGCAGCGGTGGGTCTTCTTGACGCTGGCGAGGATGGTCTCTTCGTCCAGGGGGCTGAGGCTGCGGAGGTCGACGACTTCCACGCTCTTGCCCTCGGCTTCCAGCTTGGCGGCGGCTTCCAGGGCGAAGTGCACGGGGGTGCCAAAGGCCAGGATGGTGAGGTCGCTGCCGGTGCGGCGCACGCGGGCCCTGCCGAAGGGCACGGCGAACTCGGCGGGCACGTGGCTCTTGGCCATGGCGGCGTTGTAGAGGAACTTGGGCTCCAGGTAGAGCGTCGTCCCGCGCGAGCGCATGGCGGTGCGCAGGAGGCCCGCGGCGTCGTCGGCGAAGGCCGGGGCCACCACGCGGATGCCGGGCAACGTGGTGAGCCAACCTTCCACGTTCTGCGAGTGGTAGAGGCCGCCGCCGATGTAACCGCCGGAGGCGATGCGGATGGTGATGTTGGGCGAGAACTTGCCATTGCTGCGCCAGTAATCGTGGCTCGTCTCCACGATCTGCTCGGCGGCGGGCCAGATGTAGTCGGCGAACTCGGCGCCCTCCACGACGATGCGGAGCTTGTCATCGAAGCGGCTCATGCCGTTGGCGGTACCGACGATGTAGTCCTCGGCGATGGGGGCGTTGAACACCCGCTCAGGGCCGAACTCGGGCTGCATGCCCTTGGTGACGTTGAAGATCCCGCCCTTCTCCTTGTTGGCCATGTCCTGGCCCCAGATGAAGGTGTCGGGGTTCGCGCGGAATTCCTCCTTGAGGGTGGTGTTCAGGGCCGCCAGCAGGGTGATGGCGTCACCCTTTTCCTCGTGGAGGCCGTCGGGGAATTTCGAGCTCTTCCAAGCCTCGGGGATCACGAAGTCGTAGATGCTCTCGGGAGCGGGATTCGGCGCGGCCATGGCCGCATCGTGGGCGGCGAGGTAGCGCTGCTGGTTCTCGTGCTCCAGGGATTGGAGCTCGTCCTCCTTGAGGCCGCGCTCCAGGCAGAACGCGCGGAAGCGGGGCAGCGGGTCCGCGGCCTTGGCGGCGGCCAGCTCGTCCTCGTCCCGGTACCACTCGTGGCGGTCGGAGTTGGAGTGGGAGCCGATGCGCACGCAGGTGGCGTACACCATGGCGGGGCCCCGGCCGCTGCCCGCGTGGGCGATGGCTTCGGACATGGCGGCGCGGCTGGCGAGGATATCCAGGCCGTCGCACTTGATGATCTTGAGGTTGGGCAGCCCGGCGAAGTTATCGCAGAGGAAGAAATTGGCGGCCTGATCCTTCTTGGGCACGGAGATGCCGTAGCCGTTGTCCTGCACGACGAAGACGACGGGGAGCTTCTCCTTGTCGGCGCCCACGATGGCCTCGTAGCAGTAGCCTTCGGAGAGGCTGCTCTCGCCCTGGCTGCAGTACACGATGGCGTCGCTCTTGTAGTACTTCACGGCGCGGCCCAGGCCCGAGGCGTGCTGGGTGTGGTTGCCCGTAAGGCTCGACACGTTCTGAATGCCGATCTCGGGCTTCCCGAAGTGATTGCTCATGTGGCGACCGGCGCTGCTGGGATCCGTGGCCTTGGAGATGCCGTTGAGGATGATCTCCTCGGGGCTGAGGCCGCCGGCGAGGCAGGTCATGAGGTCGCGGTAGTAGGGGAAGAGGTAGTCCTTCCCGGGGCGGAAGGCGAGGCCCAGGGCCAGCTGGATGCCCTCGTGGCCCGCGCAGGGGGCGTGGTAGGACCAGCCGATGGCCTGCTTGAGGTAGTTGGGGGCCTTGTCGTCCAGCAGGCGGCCCATATGCATGAGGCCGTACCACTTCAGAAGATCCTCGTGGGAGACCTCCGCTTCGGGACCGGACCCCGCATTAAGGGCTTGCAAGGCGGCCTTCACCAGGGTCGGGGTATCCACGGATCATCCTCCACAGCACCCCGTACCTGGGGTCAGACGAACATCCATCATCCCATGAGGCCGCGGCTGGGGCCAGGGTTGGAGAGAGGCTGGAGGCCGGAGACTTGAGACCGGAGGCTGGAAAAGGCTCGGGGGCGCCTTGCGCCCGCGACTGAAATCAAGGGCGGGGCGGAGCCCCGCCGCGAATTCCCACCTCCGGGCCTTCAGTCTCCAGCCTCCAGCCTTCCTACCCCCGCCAGGCGACGGCCTTCGGCAGGGCCTGGGCTTCGGTCTGGGCCAGCTCCAGGCGGGCGCGGACGCTGGCGAGCTGAAGGTCATCCTGCTCCGGCTCCCAGAGCGTCGCGGCCATGGGCAGGTTGCCCAGTTTCTGCCGCAGGCGGTGGATGAGGATCTGGGCTCCGCCCTTGGGGGTGCGCGGCAGCAGGAGCAGGCACCGGCCCTGGCCCTCGCAGATCAGCAGATCTTCGCCTCGGAGGCTTTCCGCCACGGCACGCAGGAGGCGCAGTTCCTTGGGAGGTTGAGTCCAGCGCACCACGGCCATGGGCTCCGCCCGGCGCCGCGCCAGGTAGAGGTTGGCCTTGAGCCAGATCTCCAGGTAGCGGCGGTTGGGCAGCCCGGTGGCGCCATCCTGTAGGGCGCTGTCCTCCACCACGGCCTCGGTGAGGGCCAGGGCCTCCTGGAGGCGATGGAGATCCACCTTGAGGGCCTCCACTTCCAGGGCCTTGCCCAGTAGGCCCGACACGGCGTGAAGGAGGGCCACCTCGGGCCGGGTGAAGGTGCGGGCGTGATCCGAGAGGGCCAGCAACGCCCCGCCGGGCACGCCCCCCTCCCACACGCTGACGGCCGCCAGGGCGCCCAGCCCCTGCATATCCGGATGCCCGGCCCAACGCTCATCGCCCCGGGCATCCCGGATCACCAGGGTGCGGCCGGGGTAATCCATGGCCCAGCGGGCGGGGGCTCCTGGTGTGCGCCGGTTCGCATCCGGGAACTGCCAGGCGGCGACCCACTCCTCCCCCACGGGGCGGGCCAGGAGCACCGTATCGACCCGCAGGTGCTTTTGCAGGTGCTCCAGGCTGTGGGAGAAGAGGGCCGGCGCGGCTTCCGTGGCCCGCCGGAGCAGTTGGTCGTAGGCGCGCAGATGCCCCTCGAGCGAGGCCTGGGATCGGGCCCGCACCACGACGCGCCGGGGCAGCCGCAGCGATCTTGAGTGCGCAGGGCGCGGAATCGTGTGCAAGGAACCCCCGTACCCGGTTCTTCGGGAAGGAGGGCTCGGGACTTCAACCGGGGCAATCCCCGGTCAGTAGGAGATCACCTGGATGTTGGGGTCCACTTCATCCTGGATCAGCCCCTCGATGAAGCGGAGGGTGCCGCCGGAGGCGCTGGGGCAGCTGCCGCAGGCGCCGTGGTAGCTGATTTGGAGGGTGTGGCCGTCGAAGGAGATGATCTCCAGGCCCCCGCCGTCGCCCGCGAGGCCCGGCTTGATGCGGGTCTCCAGCAGGTCGTGGATCTTGGCGAGCTTCTCGTCGGCGGCGGCGTCGGGGCCCTTGGCCACGTGATCGCCGGCCGCTTCTTCCTCCACCTTCAGGTCCTCGACGACCTCGCAGATGGGGTCGATGAGGCTGCTCCACTCGGCGCCGCCCACCTTGTTCACGGTGACGAAGCGATCCATGTAAAACACGGAGGTCACGTTGCCCAGGGCGAAGATGCCGCTGGCCAGGGGATCCCCCACGGCGGCGGCCATGTCCTTGAAGCTGCGGGTCCCCGACTTCAGGATCGCGGGCGTCACGATGAACTTCAGCGCGTCCGGATTGGGGGTGGGTTCGATGTTGATGACCTTCGGCATGGGCATCCCTTCCGAGGGAATAGTTTACTCCATTGGTCAGGATTAAAAAGCCCCATCCTGCCCGGATAGGCTCGAACCATGGTCCCTCCGAAGATTTTGCTCTCCTGGTCCTCCGGCAAAGACGCCGCCTGGGCCCTGCATGTCCTCCGCCAGGCCGGGACGCCCCCCGCGGGCCTGCTCACCACCGTCAATGACGCCTTTGGTCGCGTGGCCATGCACGCCGTGCGGGAGGAGCTGCTGGAGGCTCAGGCCGAGGCGGCGGGCCTGCCCTTGGTGAAAGTCCGCATCCCCTACCCCTGCCCGAATGAGGCCTACGAGGCCGCCATGGCCGGGGCGTGCGCGGCCGCCCTGGCGGAGGGCTTCACCCACGTGGCCTTCGGGGACCTCTTCCTCGAGGATGTGCGCGACTACCGCCTCCAGAAGCTCGCGGGCACGGGCCTTCACCCGCTCTTCCCCCTCTGGGGCAAACCTACGGCGGCGCTGGCCCGGGAGATGATCGCCGCCGGGTTGCAAGCGCGGCTCACCTGCGTCGATCCCCGCGTCCTCGCCGGCGCCTTCGTCGGCCGCGCCTTCGACGCCACCCTCCTGGCGGACCTCCCCGCCAACGTCGATCCCTGCGGCGAGCGCGGCGAGTTCCACTCCTTCTGCCACGCGGGCCCCATGTTCTCGTCCCCCATCCCCATCGAGGCCGGCGAGGTGGTGACGCGGGATGGGTTCACCTTTGCGGACCTGAGGTTGGATCGAGGTAGCATGAACGAAACCCAGGACGCCCCATGAGCCCCGTCTCCTCCCAACCGCTGGAAGCCCTGTTGGCCGAATGCCGCAAGGTGATCGTGGGCCAGCCTACCCTCCTGAACCGGCTGCTCGTCGCCATGCTCTGCCGGGGGCACGTGCTGCTGGAGGGCCTGCCCGGCCTCGCGAAGACGCGCACCATCAAGACCCTGGCCCAGGCCACGGGCATGAGCTTCAAGCGCATCCAATTCACGCCCGACCTGCTGCCCAGCGACGTGGTGGGGACGCTGATCTTCGATCCCAAGGCCCTCACCTTCACGCCCAAGAAGGGCCCCATCTTCGCCAACCTCGTGCTGGCCGACGAGATCAATCGCGCCCCCTCCAAGGTGCAGGCTGCGCTCCTCGAAGCCATGGAGGAACGCCAGGTCACGCTGGGCGACGAAAGCTTCAGGCTGCCCAACCCCTTCCTCGTGCTGGCCACGCAGAACCCCCTGGAACAGGAGGGCACCTTCCCCCTGCCCGAAGCCCAGATGGACCGCTTCCTCTTCAAGCTCCACGTGGACTACCCCAAGGAGACCGAGGAGGTCGAGGTGCTCCGCCGGGCCAACGCCCGGGATGAGATCGTGAATCCCGTGCTGGAGGGCGCCGCCCTGGAAGCCGCCAGCCGCAGCCTCGATCAGATCCGCCTGGACGACGCCATCCGCGCCTTCATCGTGAAGCTCGTGCAGGCCACGCGCCCCGGCCACGGCAAGGCATGGAAGGGTAAGGAACTCGTCCGCTGCGGCGCCAGCCCTCGCGCCAGCCTCGCGCTCCAGAGCAGTTCCAAGGCCTTCGCCCTCCTCGCAGGCCGGGACCACGTGCTGCCCCAGGACATCGTCGAGCTGGCCCCCGATATCCTGCGCCACCGCCTCCTCCTGACCTATGAAGCCGAGGCCGACGGCGTGCGCACCGATGAAGTGGTGAAACAGCTCATCCAGGCCGTGCCAAGACCCTGAAACCTACCTTGCACCCCCTCCAGGCGAAGCGTAGGGTGGAGCTCGAGCCCACCACCCACGAGGAGCGCCCGTGCCCAAAAATCGCCCTGCCATCGAATCCATCACCGTCAAGCTCTTGGACGGCCGCTCCCTGGTGATCCAGGGAGAGGAATTGGCGGATCCCCAAGGGGGCTGCCTGTTCTGGAACAACTTCGGAGTCCTCGAAGTCCTCAAGGACTATTACCAGGATGTGAAGCAGGAACCGGGGAAAGCCAACAAGACCCAGGAACTCTGGGAGGGTACGGCGGTGGAGACCCTCGCGAAACCGGAGTTGCCCGCGGTGATGACCAAGCCTGTTTGCTCTCCGACGGAGTGGCCCTAAACCTACTCCAATTTGGCCAAGCTCCCGCGGAGCGTTATGAGTTCCGCCCTCCCCGGTTGCCTCCGCGCGAGCTCGGCCACCAGGGCCCTGGCCTCCCGCGCGTCGTGGATGGCTGGCCGCCCGCCACGCTTCCCCCAGCGGGCCCGGATGATGGACAGCCGGGCCCGGACGAGATCCAGCAGCCAAGAATCCAGCTTGCCCCGGCGCGCCAGTCCCAAGGCCGCTTCCCCTGCCTCCAACCTCGACTTCGGATCCCGTCCCGCCATGAGCTCCGCCTCCGCGGCCAGGGCCTCCACCATGGCGATCCCCAGGCGATAGTCGGGATCGGAAGGCGAAAGTTCGGCGCAGCGGGCATAGGCCGCCCTGGCGGCGGCAAGCCGGGGGGGCGAGGCGGTCCCGCTGCGGGCCTCCATTTCCGCCCACACCAGGTTGGCGTTGGCCTTCCCATACTCCCATTTGATCGCCAGGGGCTCCAGGCGCTGCGCCTCGGCCAAGAGGACCAGCGCCTCCTCCAGCATCGCCACCGGGGACTCGCCCCTGAGGGCTGCGCCGTTGGCCCGTTCGACAAGGAGGGCCCCAAGGGTACCGGGATAGCTGCCGACTTCCGGGTACCGGGCCCGCAGGCCATCGGCCACCAGCCGCGCTTCCCGGAAGGTGGGCAAGTCGTCCAGCCCCTTGGCCTGGAGGTGCTCGAGCAGGGTCAAGTAGGCCTGGAGCAGTTGGATGTTGACGAGGGTGGAAGTGGGATCCAGTCGATGTGCGCGCTGGAGTAACCCCACCGCCTCCCGGAGGGGGGCTTCGGAGTCCACCCCTCGGTCGGCGGCGTAGCGGACCTCGATCAACAGGAGGTAGGCCCTCACGGCCAGGAGCTGGGGATCCGCCTCCCCCGACGGGCCAGTGTGGCCGAGGAGCACCTTGGCCTTCTGGATCCAGGGCTGGCTTGAGGCGACGCGCCAGGCATCCCGGCGCGCGGCCTGGGCGTAGCCCAGGGCCTGGCGCAGGCGGGGCATCCCGCGGTGGGGTTCCACCTGGAACCACTGTCCGCAGGCCCGTTCCAATTCCCCCAGGAGGGGGAGGAGGTCCCCCCCCTCCCGGGAAGCGGAAGTGAGCGACTCGAGGATGCCTTGAGTATCCAGATCCAGGAGGGAGGGATCGCTCGGGGCGATCACCAGGGCCTCCCGCACCTCCTTCCGCGCGGCATCAAGGAAGTTCCTCGCGGCCTCCCGGGAGGCCGCCTCCCGGGCAAGATTCAGGTTGGCTTGGGCTTCCAGGCCCTTGGCCTCATAGAACCAGGGCGTTTCGGCTTGGGCCGCCTGCGCCATGGCGAGCGCATCCAGGGGACGGCCATCGAAAAGGGCCAAGAGACCCACTTGGTAGGCTGGTGAGTCGAGGGCGATCCCTTGAGCGGCCCGCAAGTGGGCTAGGGCGGGGTCCCGAAGGCTGACGCTCAGTTCCTTGAGCGCCGCTTCCCGAGCGGCAGGATCGGGGATCCGATGCGCCTCCCCCTGGGCCTTCAGGTAGAGCACGCCAAGGGCCCGCCCCAGGGCGTTGGAGGCCTCGGGCCCCCTGAACCCGGCATCCCAGGCGCGCTCCAGCTCAGTCCGCGCCCGCTCCACTTCCCCCAGCGCGAGCCAGCTCCGCCCCAGGGCGTAGGCCCCCGGCCCATGGGCAAGCCCTCCCGCGGCATGGATCCTGGCCCTCAGTGCCTCCATCCGGCGCTTCACGGCCGCGCGCTCCCGTTCGAGGTCATGAGGAGGGGCGAGCCGCCCATACCGCATCAGCGCTTCGATGCGTTCCGCCTCCTGGCCGAAGGCCTGGGCGAATTCGGCCGTCCGGGCAGCCCTGATCCGCTCCCGGATGCCCCACCCTGCGAAGACGAAGGCCATCCCGAACCCCGCGATGGTCACCGCGACCAGCAGGGGATTTTTCCGGACCCACCGGATCGCCCGCTCCCTCCTTGAGATGCGACGGGCCAGGATGGGATCCCCGCGGAGGACCCTGCGCAGCTCATCCCCCAGCGCCCGGGCCGTGTCGTATCGGCGCGAGGGCGATTTCTCAAGGCAGCGCATCACCACCGTGTCCAGATCCACGGGAACCTGGGAACGAACGCGGAGGGTGGGGGGATCCGATCCCAGGCTGGCGGCGAGCGCCTCCAATCCCTTGAGATCCGCAAAGGGCACTTCGCCGGAGAAGAGTTCGTAGAGACAGATCCCCAGCGAGTAAACGTCGCTGCGGCGATCCAGTTCGCCCTCGGCGCCCCGGGCCTGCTCCGGCGACATGTAGTGCACGGTTCCCATCACCATGCCCGTCACCGTGATCCCCCGGGTGGTCCCCGCCCGGGCCAGGCCGAAATCCAGGACGAAGGCCCGCAGGCCTTCTTCGGTGCGCTCCACCATGAGGTTGGAGGGTTTGAGATCCCGGTGGACGAGCCCCTCCTGGTGCGCCGCGTGCACGCCCTCGCACACCTGGATCATCACCGTGAGCTTCTCGTCGAAACTCAGATCGGGCGCCATCATGGAGAGGGTTTTCCCCTGGATGAGCTGCATGGCGATGAAGGCCTGGCCGCACCACTCTCCCGCCTCGTACACCCGGCAGACGTGGGGATGCTCGACGCGCGCCTGGAGCGTGGCCTCCTGAAGGAACCGGGCGAGCAATTCGGGGTCCTCGCGCCTCAGGAGCTTGAGGGCCACCGGGCGTCGGAGCGTGTCGTCCTGGGCGCGGAAGATGCGCCCCATGCCGCCTTCCGCGAGGAAGCGCAGATCCCTGAAATGCCCCCAGGCCTCCAGATGCTCGGCATGGTAGATCGAGGAATCCGAACGCCCGGGCCCGCTCGCCGATGGGTGTCTCGGTAAGGGGAAGCCCCGCGTGGGTAGATCATCGCCCGGGTGGTTCATCGACCCTCCAGGTCGACCCGCCGGGGATCGAAGGCGTGGCTCCCCTGGCCATGGGCCGAGCCCTTGAGCCGCGCGGTGGGGAGGATGCTTGGATCGGGGTGCATGGACGCCCTATTGTGCAGGAATTCAATGATTTGATCGTTGACCGGAATCCCAGCCGAGGGCCACACTTGGTTTTCAGGGAAAGGAGGTTGCGATGAGTAGTGGGTTGACGATCGCCGAACCTCCCTCGAAGCCCGCCGTCTGAGGAATAGCCCCTCCGGTCCCTCCCTTCCGGATCCAGGCCCTCAGCGCGGCGACCCCGCCACGATGCCGGCCCCCGCGGGCCCGTCATTGGGAATCCCCTGTGATCATCCAATTCCTCGATACCGTGTGGGGACAGGCCTCCAACCTGCTCACCGCCCCCGTGAAGTGGCGGCGGTGGGTCGACCTGCTCGTCCTCGCCGCCCTCGCCGGCCTCGTGCTGGGCCTGCTCTTCGCGGCCAAGCAGTGGACGGGCGTCCAGCGCCCCGTGGTGGAGATCAGCCTCTCCCCATGGGCCCTGCCCAAGTACCTCTTCCTGAGCCTCATCCGGGCGGGCGTCGCCTTCGCCCTCAGCCTCACCTTCACGCTGGTGGTTGCCTACTGGGCCGCCAAGGATCCCCTGGCCGAGCGCATCCTCGTGCCCATCCTGGACATCCTGCAGAGCATCCCCCTCCTGAGCTTCATGCCCCTCGTGCTGCTGGCCATGCTCACCCTCTTCCCCCGCAGCAACGTGGGGCTGGAGCTGTCCGCCGTGCTGCTCATCGTCACCTGCCAGGCCTGGAACATGGCCTTCAGCTTCTACCAGAGCCTGAAGACGCTGCCCCCGGAGCTGAACGCCATCGCCGCCGTGAACGGCTTCAGCTGGTGGCAGAAGCTCCGCTGGATCGAGCTGCCCTACGCCACGCCTGGCCTCGTGTGGAACTCCATGGTGAGCGTGGCGAACAGCTGGTTCTTCCTCGTGTCCGCCGAGGCCTTCGCCTCCCCCACGGTGAACTTTCAGCTACCGGGCATGGGCTCCTACATGAACGTGGCCACCAACACGGGCAACACGAAGGGGCAGGTGCTGGCCATCTTCACCATGTTGGCCGTGGTCATCCTGCTGGACCAGGTGATCTGGAAACCCCTCGTGGCCTGGTCCCAGCGCTTCCAGGTGGACGAGACCGCCGAGGTGGAGGCCCCGGATAGCTGGCTCCTGCGCCTGCTGCGCCGCTCCCGCCTCTGGCGCTGGCTGGAGACCCGCCGGGCCCAGCGGCATGCGAGGCCCCGGCTCCGGAACCTCTACGTGCGCCGCGCCGAAGCCCAGTTCCAGCACCCCGGCCGCAAGGGCCGGTGGATCGCCATGGGCGCCCTCCTGGGCATCCTCCTGGCCCTGGCGCTCGGCGCCTTGAGCCTGGTGCGCCTGCTGGCCAACGTGCACGCCGCGCAATGGGTGCACCTCCTGAAGAGCGGCGCCGCCTCCACGGGCCGCGTGCTGCTCTCCACCATCCTCGCCACCCTCTGGACGGTGCCCGTGGGGCTCTGGATCGGCCTCCACCCCCTATGGGCCAAGCGGCTCCGCAGCGTCGTGCAAGTGGCCGCGAGCTTCCCCTGGAGCATGCTCTTCCTCGCGATCATCCTCGCCCTGCGCAAAGTGGGGGTGGGCCTCGGGGTCAGCTGCGTCCTACTGATGATGGTCGCCACCCAGTGGTACCTGCTCTTCAACATCATCGCCGGCGCCCAGGCCGTTCCCCAGGAGCTGAGCGAGGCCATGAAGAGCTATGGCCTCACCGTGTGGCAGCGCTGCAGGGCCCTCTACTTCCCCGCCATTTTCCCCTTCCTCATCACGGGCTGGGTGACCGCCACGGGGGGCGCCTGGAACGCCAGCATCGTCACCGAGTGGGTGGAGGCCAAGCCCGAGGCCCTCTCCACCTTCGGCCTGGGTGCCGAGGTGGTGCATGCCGCCGGCCAGGACATGGCCCTCCTCGCCGCCGCCAGCCTCCTCATGGCCGCCATCGTGGTCGCCTTCAACCGCCTCGTCTGGGGCCCGCTCTACAAGCTGGCCGAGACGCGGTACACGCTGAATCGATGAAAAAGGAAGCAGATCCACCGCCAAGTCGCCTTGGCGGTGAAAAAGGAATCCTATGAATTCATCCCAGCCCCTCCTCGAACTTCGCTCCGTGCAAGTCCAGTTCCCCCGCCCCGGCCACAGCCCCCAGCGGGTGTTGGAGGACGTGCGGCTGGACGTGCGGAACGAGGAGATCCTCTGCATCATCGGCCCCGGCGGTTCGGGCAAGTCCACGTTGTTGCGGGTGATGGCGGGGCTGCAGGCCCCCACCCACGGCGAGGTGCGCCAGCGGGGCGAGGAACTGGTCGGGCTCAACCCGAACATCGCCATGGTCTTCCAGAATTTCGCCCTCATCCCCTGGATGACCGTGGAGGAAAACGTCCGGGTGGTGCTCCGGGCCCGGGGCATCGGCGAGCCGGAGGTGCGCCGCCGCGCCGCCGGCGCCATCCAGAAGGTGGGCCTCGAGGGCTTCGAGGAGGCCTTTCCCCGGGAGCTGGCCCGCGGATCCAAGCAGCGCGTGGGCCTGGCCCGCGCGCTGGCCGTCGAACCCGAGATCCTCCTCATGGATGAGCCCTTCAGCCAGGTGGACGCCCTCACGGCCGAAGCGCTGCGGGCGGAAATCCACGACATCTGGAAGGACGTGGAGACCAACCCCTCCGCCATCGTGATGGTGAGCCACAGCATCCGCGAGGCCCTCGTCATGGCCGACCGCGTGGCCATCATGAGCGGCAACCCGGGCACCATCCGCACCGTGATGGAAGTGCCCCTGCCCCGCCCCCGGGATGCCAAGTCCCCGGCCTTCCTGCGGCTCGTCGACCAGCTCCACGACCTCATCACCAGCGCCGAGCTGCCCGACGTCCAGGTCACCACCCTGAGCCCCGACGCCGCCGCCGACGAGGTGGAGCCCCTGCCCCACTGCCAGAGCGGCCACGTGCTCGGCCTCCTGGAATTCCTGGATGGCCAGGGCGGCAAGAGCGACCTCTTCAACGTGGCCAGCCACACCCAGGTGAGCTTCGAGCGCGTGCTCCCCATCGTGAAGTCCGCCGAGATGCTCGACTTCGTGGACACTCCGAAGCGCATGGTCATCCTCACGCCCTTGGGCCAGCGTTTCGTCAACGCCGGCATGGACGAACGCAAGGACATCTGGAAGGCCCAGCTCCTGGAGCTCAAGCTCTTCCGCGTCGTGCGGGACATGGTGGAACATGCGGACGGCGAGCTCGCCAAGGAAGACCTCGTCCACGAACTCGTCACGCGCCTCCCCAAGGAGGATCCCGAGCACACCTTCGAGACCCTCGTGGCCTGGGCCCGCTTCGGCGAGCTCTTCGCCTACCGCGAGGATCAGGAGACGCTGGCGTTCGAATAGGTTCCGCCCTGGAAGCGAGTCAGGTCACCACCCGCTTGGGGCTGGCCGCCACCATGATGATGCCGAGGACGATGCCCAGGCCGCCCAAGAGGCCCAGGGGCTTCAGGGGCTCGTGCAGCAGGCCCCAGGCGAGGAAGATGGTCGCCACCTGCTGCCCCTGCAGCCCGATGGCCCCCAGGGCCGCGTCCACGTGGCCCAGCCCCCAGGTGTTCAGCCACCATGCGAGGACCTGCACCACGAGCCCGAGCCCGATGAGGCTCCACCAGGCGCCGGACGTGTAGCCCGTGAAGGGGTGGCCCTGGATGAGCGCGGCCCCACCGAAGCAGACCAGGCAGGAGAGGCCCATCCAGAACAAGGTCTGGGTGGCCTCCAGGCGCTGCCGCGCACGCCCCATGGCCAGGGTGAAGGCGGCGTAACAGACGCTGGCGGCCACGGCGATGGCCTCTCCCTGGCCGTCCCCCATGCGGGCGCCCTTGGCGAGCGCGAGCACCAAAGCGCCTCCCAGGCCCACGGCCTGCCCGGCCCAACCCAGCCAGGAATAGCGGAGCCGCAGGAAGGCGAAGGAGAAGAGGGCGACCCAGATGGGGCTGAGCCCTCCCACGAGCAGCGTGGCGTTGGCCGCGCCCGTGTGGTGCATGGCCAGGTGCCACAGCCACAGGTCGGCGAAGAAGAGGCCCCCCGCGATCAGGGCCCAGCGGCGGCCCGCTGCCTCTCCGAGCAAGTCCCCCGTGCGATGGGCCAGCAGGAAGGTGCCGGGCAGCGCGAAGAGCATCCGGTAGAAGCCCGTGGTGATGGGCGTCGCTCCCCCCGCCGCGGACCACTTCACGAAGATGGCCGCGAAGCCCAAGATGGAGGCTCCCAGGAGGACGGCGCCGAGGCCCTTTGAATCACCTTTGGACATGGTTCCACCCTGAGGGAAGGGTGCCCCCATTTCAAGGTGGGCCCGGCATTCTGACGGTTTGGCAAACAAGCGGGCAGAGCTACGCCTGCTCCAGCAACATCTTCACCAGATAGCCCACGGCGTTGGCATCCACGGGCTTGGGCAGGAAACCCTGGACACCCAGTTTTTCGAGCTGCTGCACCTGGGCCTCGTCCCGGTGGGCGCTGAGCACCACGATCTTGAGATCCTTCAGATCCGCTTCCTGACGGATCTTGCGGATCACGGCCAGGCCGGGGCAGGCGGGCATGAGCAGGTCCACCAGCAGCAGATCCGGCATTTCCACGCGAAGGGCGTCGATGACTTGAGGGAGGCTCTCGGGCTCCAGCTCCGTGACTTCGATCCCCTTGGCGCGCAGGGCCCCCGCCGCATAGGTGCGGGCGAGGCGGCTATCGTCCAGGATGGTCACTCGTGCCATGGGAACCCTATCGGAGGCTGCTGGGCCGGGAATGAGAATCGAGCGGCCCTGGCTTCGAACTCCGGATCAATTGGCCCAGCGGCTGACCTGATCCCAGATGTCGTCGTCCTTCGTCTGGCCATTCAGCAGGATCGCGAACACCCGCCATTGGCCATCCGGCATCTGGATGTAGCCGCAGAGGCTGCGCACGAGGTCGAGGTATCCGCTCTTCACCCGCACCCGCCGGGCGAGGTTTTCGTCCTTGTGGCGCAGCTTGAACGGTTCCCCGCCCACGATCTTCAAGCTCGCGACGAACTCGGGGCCCACTTCGAAATCGAACCAGGCGCCCCGCAGCACGATGCCCAAGGTCCGTGCGCTCAGCCGGTTGTCCTTGCTCAGGCCGCTGCCATCCGTGAGCAGCACCTGGCCGGGCCCGAGGCCGAACACCTTGGCATAGAAGTCGTGGATGCGGGCGATGCCCCGGGGCCAGGAGCCTTCGCCGAACTTCTTCGTGAGGGTCTCCACCATGAAGTTGTTGCTGAACTTGTTGATGTCCCCCACGAGCATCCGCAGGGGGGGGCTGCGGAAGGTCAGCAGCCTTTCGGGGACGTCGGTGAGGCCCCCCTTCCCGACCACGGAGATGCCCGCGTCCATGAGGACGGTGGTGATCTCGTCGATGGCCACCCGATCCGTGTCCGACACGATGCGGCCCGAGGCGTTCCGCCCGAAGTTCACGGCGAGGGCCGAGATGGCCGGGGTCGCGTCGGCGGTCGTGTTCTCCCAACCATTGCCCCACCGTTGCCCATCGAAGGCACCCTGATCCAACTTGATCTCACCCAGCACCCTCTTCACCCCCAGGGCCCGCAGCTCCCGCGCCAGGGAATAGAGCCGCTCGGTGACGAGGTAGGGATCGCCACCCCCCTTGAAGATGAGATCACCGACCACCTCCCCACCCACCAGCTGCCCCCAGACCTCGGTCTCCAACTGGAGGTCCGGCTTCCAGGTCTTCAGCATCGCGTAGGTGCTCACCACCTTGGTGGTGCTCGCGGGGATGAGCATCAGGTGCTCCTGGTGGCGATTCACGGCCCTCCCGGTCTCCAATTCCCAGCACCCGGCGGAGACCTTCACCCCGCGCTTTTCGAGGCCTCGGGCCCACTCCATGAAATCATCGGCCCGCAACGCGCCCGTGGCGGCCAGGACAAGGGCGAGTACCACGCGAATCACGTCCACCTCATGCCTTTACTCGCCCTTCTTGGGATCTTTGGATCCCGCCCCCGCATCGGTGCCCGTGGGCGTCGGCGTCCCCACCCCCCGAGCGGGCGCGCCGCCGGCGCCGAGCACGTTCTCATCGGCCACGAAGCGCCAGTCGCTGACGAGGGACTTGTTGCGGTAGAGGTGGAAGCCATCCAGATCGCTGCGGCTCCGCACCCCGATGATGGGCAGCCCCTTCGTCTCGCCGCTGGCGCCGGGCTGCACCTGGGTGATGAAGTCCCACTCGCCGCTGGCGGTCATGGGGTCCTTGTATTTCTGCCGGAGAAGCAGGGGCCGCACCTTCAGCAGCTCATCCAGGTCCTGGGGGTACTTCCCGAATCTCGCGTTGTAGGCCTTCAGGGCCCGGGCGATGGCCTCGCCCCGGAAGATCAGCTCCGCCTCATTCTCCCGCTGGACCTCGGCCTTCAGGGTGGGGCGGGCCATGGTGAGCATGATTCCCATGACGACGATCATCGCCAGGAGCAGCGCCATGGTGAACCCGCGCTGGGATCGGGCGAATCGGCTGGGGGCTTTCGGCGGGGCGCCGGAGTGCATGGGTGGACCTCTGGAAAAGGGTAACCGACCGCCCGGGGCGGATCAGACCCTTCCCTCCCTGCGTGTCATGAGTTCACAAAAGGCTTCCACCACCGTGGGATCGAACTGGCTGCCGCTTTCCTTCCTGAGCTCGTCCAGGGCGTTGCGGAAGCCGATGGGAGTACGGTAGCTCTTGCCGCTCGTCATCACCTCGTAGGCCTCGATGACGTGGATGATGCGGCTGCCCATGGGGATGGCGCTCTCCCGCAGCTTATCGGGATAGCCATGGCCGTCCCAGCGCTCGTGGTGGTGCCGGATCACTCGCACCACGTCGAAGGGGAAGCGCAGATCCTTGAGGAAGATGGCGGCCAGATCCGGGTGCTGGCGAAGCTTCATCTTCTCCTCGGGAGTGAGCTGGGCCTTTTGCACGAGACCCGGATCCATCAGGAGCATGCCCACGTCGTGGAGGATGGCCGCGATGGAGACGGCCTCCACGTCCTCCGAAGCCAGATCCAGCTTGAGGGCCACCTCCCGGGCCAGCCGGGCCGTGGCCACGCTGTGGCTGCGGAGGTCCGGCAAGCGGCTTTCGGAGCTCTTGAGGATGCGGTGGCTCACGCTGAGGAAGGCCTGGTGATAGCGTTCGTGAAGCCGGGCCTCCTCCAGCTGCATGCCCAGGATGCGGCCCATGCGCTGGATGATCTCCATCTCCGGCATGGAGAAGGGCTGATCCTCCTGCCGGAACACCATGAGCAGATCGTGGCCCGCGCTGGTCTCGTTCATGAGCAGGGGCAGGTAGGTGGCGAAGGCGCCATCCAGCAGCGTTCCCTCGGGGATCTCGGCCTTGGCGACCACGCGCAGATCCTGCTCCCTCACGGTGGTGAGGTGGTAGGTCGCGTGGGCCATCACCTGCTGCTGAAGCGCCTCGCTGATCGGCAGGGGCGAGAAGCAGAGCAGCGGGCGGATCTCCTCGGGATCCTCCATCCAGAGCACCACGGCGGCCACGGGCACGATCTGGCTGATGAGGCTCGCCATTTCCCAGAAGTAGGCCCGCAGTTCGGGGCTCATCATGCCGCGCTTGCGATGCTGGACCGGGGTGGGCCGGTTCGGCGCCATGATGCCCGATAGGGTTCGTTCGGCGGCCTCCCAGGGGAGGGCGCTGAAGCCCACCTGGGTGTTTTCGTACCCGAAGAGCTTTTCGCCCACCGCCTGCCCCTGGGGGCCCACCTTGATGGAGGGGGTGTGGATCACGTCAGGCATGCCCGGGTAGGCCTCGGTGGTGGGGACCCATTTGGGCGCGTGCTCCGCGGGCGGCGGCGTCTGATTGATGAGTTCAGCCGCAGTGGGAAGGGGTTTGGCCTCCTTGGGCTTGGCGGGGCCGTAGACCCCGAACTCTTTCACGAGATCCACCAGCTCATGGCAGATGCGCAGCGTGGGAGCCTCGGCGCGTTCCAGATCGAAAGCATCCCCCCGGGTGGGATCCCGCTGGAGCAGCACGCCGATCTGGTCCCCCATCATGTAAACGGGGGTAATGAGGCAGCGGGGACGGTCCCCCAGGCCGAAGGTCGTCAATTCCAACGCATCGGCACTGTCGTTCACGGCGAAGCTGCGCTTCTCGCGAGCCACGCGCACCAGCAGGGGGTGCTGTTCCGGGAGTTCCTCCGGCGGCCGGGTGCCCCGGGGCCAGCCGTAGTGGCAGACCTCTTGGAACCCCATGGAGCCGGGTTTCCGCAGGTAGAGCACGCCCTTCGTGCTGCCGACTTCCTCCAGGCACCGATAGATGGCCTGGGCGCAACGGGTGGCGAGGGCCTCGCCAAACAGGATGGGGGGTGGTGGCATGGTTGGTCAGCCTGGAAGGCCCAATGCTAGCCCAATCGCCCCAGGGATGTCACGCGAGGTTCATCGGGAATTTCCGATCTCACCTTAGCGCCATGGCCTTCAGGCCCACTTCCGTGGGGATTGCAGACTATCCACTCCCAGTTCCCGATCCAGCCAAAGGGTGAGCCCGGCCAGCTGGCGGCCATGGCCGCACTCGAAGGCCCGTCCCGCGAAGCCCCGCAGCCCCTTGACGGTGAGGGGCCAGTGGATCGTGGCCGAGATGCTCACGATGGCCTCCTCCCAGGCCTCGAAGCCATCCCGGATCTCGCGACCATCCAAGGGTGACACGAGCGGGAAGGCCGGATCCTGGGGAAGCACCTGTTCCAACCGATCCTTCACGTAGGGCAGCAGGGGCGCCATGAGGCCGCAGTGAAGGGGATGACGCACCGGCAGCAGGTCCGCCTTCAGGCAGTCCGGCTTCACCGCCGCCACGAAGGCCTCCAGGGCCGGAATGGGCCCCGACACCGTGCCCTGGGCCGTGCCATTCACATTGGAGAGTTCCAGCTCCGGGAAGGCCTCCAGGCGCCTGCGAATCTCCGGTTCCTTCATTCCGATGGCGTAGGCCATGCCCATGGTGCCCGGCCCGAAGCGGCGCTCGGCCTCATCCTCCGTGGCCCCGATGAGCGCCAGCGCGGCCTCCAGGGGCACCACCTCCGCCGCCACCAACGCGCTGAAGAACCCCATGCTGTGCCCCGTCGCCGCCGCTGGCAGGGGCATCCCCGCCGCCCGGTGTGCCCGGAACAATCCCACGCTGTGGCTCAGCACGGCGCAGGGCGCGTGCCGCTGGGATCGCAGCGCCTCCAGCGGTCCTTCCGCCATCCAGGTGCGCAGGGGATAGCCCGTGTGCGCTTCCGCCGCCACCATCGTCGCCACCCAAGCCGGATCCTCCGTCCACCCGGTGGACATGCCCACGGCCTCGGTCGCCTGACCGGGAAACAAGAGAAGGAAGGGCGCGTCGCTCACCCTTTGATGGTGACAAAGGGATGCCCCGGTCGGGTTGGAAAAGAAGAACGCGAAGGGCGCGAATGAAAGCGCGAAGAGCGCGAAGGGACCTCGACCCACTCGTCAGTCATCCCCTGTGGAAGCGGCGCCCGGCGGGCCTTCATGGGCCCGCTCAGCGCCGCTCCCCCAGGAAAGTCCAGCCAAGCTGGACCTTGGGCCGCAGGCCCGGATGACATTGCCCTTCAGCCTGAACAGACATTCGCGCCCTTCGCGCTTTTCTTCGCGCTATTCGCGTTCCAAATCCGTACCGCCCGACCAATTCCGCGAACGATCAGTCCCACTCCCGGTATCCGATCACCACCAGGATGCACGCCCCGTTGGCGATGACCTCCAGGCCCGCCGCCTCGGCTTCCCGCACCGCGGCCTGGCTCTCCGCGCCGGGCTGCATCCAAATGGACTTCACGCCGGCGGCGATGGCCTCCTTCACCACCTGCTCCGTGATCTTCGGCGGCGTGATCACGCTGATGCCCGTCACCCGCTTGGGCAGGGCCGAAAGCGAGGGATAGGCCTTCAGTCCCTCGATCTCGTCCGCCCGGGGATTGATGGGGAACACCTCCATGCCGTGCTGTTGGTAGCAGCGCAGCACCTTGTTGCCGTACTTGTCGCGGTCGCTGCTAGCCCCCACCACGGCCCAGGGCCCGGCGGCGAGGAAGGCTTCGACCTTGGCTTGGATGGAGGTGGACATGCGGGGCTCCCGAAGGCCCCAGGATCCCATAAGCTGAAGAGGTCCATGCACGTCTCCTCCACCGCCCAGCCCTGGCACCAGGTGCCCATCCATCTCCGGCGCTCCTACTGGGAGCTGGAGGAAGGTGAGCGCCACGCCCTCCGCGGTGCGATGGAACGGGAGGCTGAAGCGCTGGCCAACGATCTGGATGCCACCGAGGCCGCCTACGCCGCCCTCCCCGACACCCTCCGCGGCCGCCTCGTGAACGCCGACCTCATGGCCACCCTCCTGCCCACCCTCCGGGCCAACCCCACCCAGGGCTACGAGGCCCTCGAGGATCCCGGGGGCCACGCCGTGGTGCACCTCAACACCCTCGGCAAGCGCCTGCGGGACCGCGCCCTGCAGCTGGCGGGCTCCACCCCGGTGCTCATCCTCATGGGCGGCCAGGCCTCGGGCAAAACCACCGGCGCCTGGGCCCTGGGCCGCGCCTTCGGCGCCGTGTTCGATGCCCCCCACACGGATCCCGAGACCCTGGCCTTCCTCGTGCGACGCATCCGCGACGACTGGCCCTGGGCCCAGATCCACCTGGCCTACGCGGATCGCAGCCCCGAGAGCAGCCTCTACGCCATGCTCGATCGCTCCGAGCGGGAGGGCCGCTACGTCCCCCTGGATCGCATGGCCCGCACCCACGCCCGGGCCCCCCACACCTTCCTGGGCCTGGCCTCCCTCCAGGACGAAGGTCTCTGCCTCTACCACGTCCGCACCCGCTGGAACGCCACCCCCGTCGTCACCGAGGGGGAAGAAGCCGTGACCGGTGTCGCCGGCAGGCAAAAACCCGCCGAAAGCGCCGTTGCCTGGCGTCTCCAAACGGCGTACCTTGCTCATCTAAGGACAATCCCGCATGACCCATCAGCCAGGCACCCGCGAGACGTTCTCGCTGGCCTCAACCGAACCCTTGAGCCATGGCGACGGGCCGAAGCCCACCATCTCCTCCAGCGACTTTCTGAGAATGTGGCAGGAGGAAGTCCCCAAGGTCGTCCAGGCCCACAAGGATCACCACCGCCAAGTGCGTGAAGCCCTCGGCCTCGACTGAAGGTTTAGAGACCTCCCCTGAAATCAGGCCACCTCCGGGTGGCCTGATTCGTGGTGGGGAAGCACCCGTGGACAATCGCCTTCCGAACGCGAAAAGCGCGAAGAAAAGCGCGAGGGGCGCGAATGGAGCCCGGTGCGGCCTGGGCTCTTCCCATGGCAAGCAAGACCTGAACTCAGAAGCCGCAGAAGAGAGCATCACCCAACCACCGGCCATCCCCTGTGAGGGCGGCGCAGGGTGGGCCCTCATAGGCCCGCCCAGCGCCGCCCTCACAGGGGATGGCCCTGCCCCGCAGCTCGAAGGAGCCTTCGCGCCCTTCGCGCTTTTCTTCGCGCTATTCGCGTTCCAACTCACCCCCGGTAGTGCGCCTCCAGGAACCCCAACCGATGCCGTTCGTGGGCCCCGTCATGTACTCCGCATGCTCACCGGGCTGGGGACGGCCTGAAGGTCGCAGGGGCATGGCTCACCTCCCCGCCATTGCGGCGCGGGCCGTCGCGGAAGCCAAGGCCCAAACGCCGGAGATGACGAAGTGTCAGCGCCGGCGCCAGGGTTTGAATCGAGCCATGGAAAAAGCAAACCAGAGATGAACAGAGATGAACGGAGATGAGATGCTCGTTGCTTTTATCTCCGTTCATCTCTGTTCATCTCTGGCTCGTTTTTGTTTTTCTCCCCGCCCTCACAGGCTCTGCAGCGCCCGCACCGTCAGCGAACTCCGTAGCGTATCCACGGCCTCACAGGCGGCCAGGGCCGCGTTCATGTTCGTCAGACAGGGGATCTTCAGCCGCAGGGATTCCCGGCGGATGGCGCCTTCGTCGAAGAATGCGTCACGGCCCAGGGGCGTGTTGATCACCCACTGGATCTCGCCGTTCTTCAGCAGGTCCACCGCGTGGGGCCGGCCCTCGTTCACCTTGAAGATGCGGCGCACCTTGTAGCCCACGGTCTCCAGATGCCGCGCCGTACCTTCCGTGGCGCAGAGGCCGAAGCCCATGGAGGTGAGCTTGCCCGCCAGCTCCTTGAGCTTCCCCTTGTCCGCGTCGTTCACGCTGATGAACACGGTGCCGCTCAGGGGCAGCGGAATTCCCGCCGCCACCAACGCCTTGGCGTAGGCCTCGCCGAAGGTGTCGCCGATGCCCATCACCTCGCCCGTGCTCTTCATCTCGGGCCCGAGCACCGGATCCACACCGGGGAATTTCGCGAAGGGGAAGACCACGCCCTTCACGGCCACCGCCAGGGCCACCCCATCCTGCACGTGCTGCTCGTCCAGCGTCTGCCCCAGGCCGATGCGGGCCGCGATGCCCGCCCAGTCCTGGCCCGTGGCCTTGCTGATGAAGGGCACCGTGCGGCTGGCGCGGGGGTTCGCCTCCAGGCAGTAGGGCACGCCATCCTTCACGGCCCACTGCAGGTTCATGAGGCCCCGCACGCCGATCTCCAGGGCCAGCTGGCGGCTCTGAGCCTTCACCGTCTCCAGCACCGAGGCCTCCACGCCCAGGGGCGGGAAGACGCCGAAGCTATCGCCGCTGTGGACGCCCGCCTCCTCGATGTGGGCCATGACGCCGGCGATGGCCACGCGGTGCCCATCGCAGACGAGGTCCACGTCCAGTTCCTGGGCGCCATCCAGGTAGCGGTCCAGCAACACGGGCTGATCCTCGTTCACCGCCGCCGCCTCGCGGAGGTACTTCTCCAGCCCCTCGTCATCGAAGACCACGGCCATGCCGCGGCCGCCCAGCACGAAGCTGGGGCGCACCATCACGGGGTAGTGGATGTCGTGGGCGATCGTGCGGGCCTGTTCCAGGCTGGAGGCCATGCCCCACTTGGCCACGGGGATGGCGAGCTTCTGGAGCACCTGGCCAAAGCGCTCGCGATCCTCGGCGTCGTTGATGGCCTGCATGGGCGTGCCCAGCAGGGTGACGCCTTCCGCATCCAGTCGGCCCGCCAGCTTGAGCGGCGTTTGCCCGCCGAACTGGGCAAATACTCCGAGAAGCTTGCCGTTGGCGCCCTCACGGCGGATCACACTCTTCACGTGCTCGTGGGTGAGGGGCTCGAAGTAGAGGCGGTCGCTGGTGTCGAAGTCCGTGCTCACCGTCTCCGGGTTGCAGTTGATGAGGATGGCCTCCACCCCGCTGGCGCGGATGGCCTCCACCGCCTGCACGCAGCAGCAGTCGAACTCCACGCCCTGGCCGATGCGGTTGGGGCCGGAGCCCAGCACGATGGCCTTGGGACGGTCGGAAGGCGCGGCCTCGCTGGCGTCGCCGTATTCCCAGGTGCCGTAGAGGTAGGGCGTCTCCGCGACGAACTCCCCAGCGCAGGTGTCCACCCGCTTGTAGACCGGGTGGATGCCCAGGGCGTGGCGCCGCTTCTTCACCTCGAAGTCCGAGCCGCCGCAGAAGGTGGCGATCTGACCGTCGCTGAAGCCCGCGCGCTTGGCCTTCTCCAGCAGTTCCTCCGGCAGGCGATCCACGCTGAAGCCGCGCAGGCGGCCCTCGAGGATGACGATCTCCTCGATCTCGCGGAGGAACCAGGTGGTCACCTTCGTGAGGCGGTGCAGTTCCTCAACGGTGTGGCCCGCCTTGAGGGCGTGGTAGAGCCAGAAGAGGCGCTGGGGGCCCGGGATGAGCAGATGCTCCCGCAGGCGGCTCAGGTCCAGCTTGCCCTCCAGGGCGCCGGCGAGGCCGGGGTGGCCTTCTTCCAGGGAGCGCACGGCCTTCTGCAGCGACTCCTGGAAGGAGCGGCCGATGGCCATGACCTCGCCCACGCTCTTCATCTGCGTGCCGAGCACCGCCTGGGCCGTGGGGAACTTCTCGAAGGTGAAGCGGGGGATCTTCACCACCACGTAGTCGAGCACGGGTTCGAAGGCCGCCTTCGTCTTCTGCGTGATGGCGTTGGGCAGCTCCCAGAGGCGGTAGCCCAGGGCCAGCTTCGTGGCCACCCAGGCGATGGGGAAGCCCGTGGCCTTGGAGGCCAGCGCGGAGCTGCGGCTCACGCGGGGGTTCATCTCGATGACGATGATGCGGGCATCCTCGGGATTCAGCGCGAACTGCACGTTGCTGCCGCCCGTCTCCACTCCCACGCCGCGCATGATGGCCTTGGCGGCCTCGCGCATGCGCTGGTACTCGGGGTCGGTCAGCGTGAGGGCCGGCGCCACGGTGATGCTGTCGCCCGTGTGCACGCCCATGGGGTCGATGTTCTCGATGGAGCAGATGACCTCGACGTTGTCGTCCAAATCCCGCACCACCTCCAGCTCGAACTCCTTCCAGCCGAGGATGCTCTCCTCGATGAGCAGCTGCCGCGTGGGCGAGAGGTCCAGGCCCCGGAGCACGATGGTCTCGAACTCCTCGACGTTGTAGGCGATGCCGCCGCCCGAGCCGCCCAGGGTGAAGGAGGGCCGGATGATGGCCGGGAAGCCCGTCACCTTCAGCAGCTCCCGCGCCTCTTCCAGGCTGTGGGCGAAGCCACCCCGGCAGGTCTCCAGGCCCAGCTCGTCCATGAGCTTCTTGAAGACCTCGCGATCCTCGCCCCGCTCGATGGCGTCCGGCTGCGCGCCGATGAGCTGCACCCCGAGCCGCGCGAAGAGCCCCGACTTGTGGGCCTCCATGGCCAGGTTCAGCGCCGTCTGCCCGCCCACCGTGGGCAGCACCGCGTCGGGTTTCTCCACCTCGAGGATCTTCTCCAGCACCGCCAGCGTCAGCGGCTCGATGTACGTGCGATCCGCCCGCGCCGGATCCGTCATGATCGACGCCGGGTTCGAGTTCAGCAGGATCGTGCGGATCCCCTCCTCCCGCAGCGCCTTCAGCGCCTGGGTGCCGGAGTAGTCGAACTCGCAGGCCTGCCCGATCTGAATGGGCCCGCTGCCGAGGACGAGGACGGAGTGGATGTCAGAGCGCTTGGGCATGGGAAACCTTTTTAACCGCGAATGACGCGAATGAACGCGAATGAGGACAAGGCAGCGAACGTCGGAATCCCATTCGCGTCAATTGGCGTCATTCGCGGTTTCACTGCTTGTGCTCCTGGAGCAGTTTTAGGAACTTCCCGAAGGCGCTGCGCGCATCGTGGGGCCCGGGCGAAGCCTCCGGGTGGTGCTGCAGCGAGAAAATGGGCAGCGTCCTATGCCGCAGCCCCTCCACCGTGTCATCGCTCAGGTGGCGGTGGGTGACCATGATCTCCGGCGGCAGGCTCTGCTCATCCACCGCGAAGCCGTGGTTCTGCGCCGTGATCTCGATGCGACCCGTCTCCAGATCCTGCACGGGCTGGTTGGCGCCACGGTGGCCGAACTTGAGCTTGAAGGTGGTGCCGCCGAAGGCGTGGCCCAGCAGCTGGTGGCCCAGGCAGATGCCGAAGATGGGGCGCTGGCCGATGAGCCTGCCCACCTCGGCCTGCATTCCAGGGAGGGCGCCGGGATCGCCGGGGCCGTTGCTCAGGAAGACGCCGTGGAAGCGGCTCGCCAACAGCTCCGTGGCGGGCGTGTCCCAGGGGAACACCTCCAGGTGCAGGCCCGCGGCGCTGAGCTGATCCAGGATGCTCTGCTTGATGCCGCCATCGAGCACCGCCACGCGGTAGGCGGCGCCCTCCTTTACGATCTCGTAGCGATCCCTGCAACTCACCTCCGCGCAGAGGGCCTGCCCCGACATGTCCGGCAGGGCCTTGGCCTTGGCCACGCCCGCCTCCAGGCTGCCATCGCCTTCCGTCCAGATGATGCCGGGCTGGGAGCCCTGGTCCCGCAGGTGCTGAGTAAGCGCGCGGGTATCCAACTCCGTGAACACGGGGATGCGGTGCTTCTTCAGCCAACCGCCCAGCTCGCCCTCACTCAACACATGATCGGGCTGGGAGTTGAGGCGTCGGCACAACAGGGCCGTGGCCCAGGGCTTGACGGCCTCATTGAGGTCCGCATGGATGCCGTAGATGCCCTGCTCCGGGAAGGTCATGGTGACCATCTGCCCCGCGAAGCTCGGATCCGTGAGGATCTCCTGGTAGCCCGCCATGGCCGTGGTGAACACCGCCTCGCCGCCGCCCCCGAAACCCAATGGCGCCCGCCCCCGGAAGATCGTGCCGTCCTTCAGGATCAAGTGCGCTCGCATCGTTGCTTCCCCCTGGCAAGCCTTCGCAGGCCCCACTATGTCAACTCCTCGCGGAGTCCGGCATAAGGATCCGTAAAAAAGCCACCCCGCACCGCGCGGGATGGCTTTCAACGGCTCCTAAAAACCCCGCTTGGCCTTGGGCCAGCGGGGCGGATCGATTGGGCGGTCCTTGGGGGGACCAAAGCGAGTTTATCGGAGGGTGGCACTTGAGAAACATCCTTTTTGTTTCAAGGCTTTTGCCGCATACTACTCCTTTGTTCCCAAGGTCGGCGAAGGTGGTTCCATCCCCCGCCCGAACCCCAGAAACGAATGCGGCGCCAAGGTTACTTTCCGGGCCTTTCCGCGGCGGGATACAGATGGGCTTCCTCCGCCTCGATGCGCATGCCCACGGCCGCGATCATCACCCTGGATTGGGCGATGAATCCATTCGGATCCTTCTGGATCGCTGATCCGCTGCGCCAAGTGGCGAGGTAGGCGCCAAAGGCCTCCCTGACTCCCCCCATGTCCTCGCTGTAGCGGTGGGCCAGCGCCGAAGCCTCCTCGCGGCCGCTGTTCAGCAGCGTCGGATAGAGCAACCGATCCTCCATGGCCAGGTGCACCGTGAGTTTGTCGGCCAGCTCGCCCAAGATCCGCCACGCCGGAATGCCATCCTTCGCCAGCTCCATCGGGTCGAGCAGCCTATCCAGCTCGCCTGCCAACACCCGCACCTCCTGGTGATGCTCCCGGTACCTCTGGGTATCCATGCAAGCTCCGATGGCCTTGACCTCCATTCATCGGGAACCAAACCCGCCCGCATGATTCACAATCACCTCCAGCGCGTTGCCGCCCTGCCCTTCCGGACCCCGCCCATGTGGACTCCCGACGATATCTATTTCATGCGCCTCGCCCTCGAGGAGGCGGAGGCTTCCGAAAAGGCCGGCGAAGTACCCATCGGCGCCATCCTCGTGCTGGATGGCCGCATCGTGGGCCGGGGCCGAAACCTCCCCATCACCCAGCACGATCCTACGGCCCACGCCGAAATCCAGGCCCTGCGCAGCGCCGGCCAGTGGTTGCAGAACTACCGCCTCACGGACGCCACCCTCTACGTCACCCTCGAGCCCTGCCTCATGTGCTTCGGTGCCCTCACCCATGCCCGCGTAACCCGCGTCGTCTATGCCGCCAGCGATCCCAAGGTTGGCGTCTCCCAGCTGCAGGAAGCCCTCGCCCCCGCCAATCTGAACCACCGGATCTCCCTTGAGGGTGGGCTCCTCGCCGACGAGAGCCGCGCCCTCATCCAGGGCTTCTTCCACAGCCGGCGGGCCAAATAAGCCCCATTTCTGGATAGACTGTTCGTTTCGGAGAGATGGCCGAGTGGTTGAAGGCACCTGACTCGAAATCAGACGTGGGGCAACTCACCGGGGGTTCGAATCCCTCTCTCTCCGCCAACAAAGCCGCTAAAACCCTGAAACCAGGAACTTTTAGCGGCTTTCATTGTTTTTGAACCCTTCCCCCGCCTCCTTCCTCGAGCATGGATGGATGGGGGTCGCATTGGATTCCATTCATGGCATGCCCCCAAGCCATGGGTTGTCCACGAGCCGATTGAAGGGTTCAGGCATTTCGCGTGGGCAACAGGAGGGTGGGCACCGCTTGGGCCTCGACCTCCCGGGTCCCGGCGTCACAGCCGTACGAAGGCAGGCACCGCCATGAGCGCGATTCCCACCAGGACGGTCAGAAGGGCGCCTTCAACGAAGTACGGGAAGACCATCAAGGCGACACCGCAAAGCAGCGGGACGATCTTCTGTTGTTTCTTCCCGTAGATGAAGAACCCGGTTCCGATGGAGCCGAAGAGGATACCCCAGATGATGGTGGATGATTCCATGCCGTCCTCGCAGGGGAAGCGCGGGGAACCCAAGTTCCCCGCGGCTGATCCACCTGAACTGACTTTGGCAGAGTCGGAAGGCGGTAGGCATTGGTTTGGAGGGGTGTCCTCCGGTGAAAACGTCATCTCCAGGATCCAGCTCCGTCACATCGAGGGCCTAGATTCGAGCCCATGTGCGAACCCCCGCCTTCTCCCGCCATGGAAGACGCCCTCGAAGACCTCCGCCGGGAACTCCGCCTCCGCCACCTGAGCTGGAAGACCGAGCGGGCCTACGTGGCGTGGGCGCAGCGGTTCATCCGCTACCACCAGGGACGCCACCCCCGCGACCTGGGCCCGGCCGAGGTGAAGGCCTTCCTATCCCACCTCGCCCTGGATCGCCAGGTGGCTGCGGCCACGCAGAACAACGCGAAGGCTGCCCTTCGTTTTCTCTACCGATGGGCCTTGGGCGTGGACCTGCCCTGGCTGGAGGATATCGTCCACGCCAAGGTGCCGCGCCGGGTGCCGCGAGTGCTCACGGTGGAGGAGATCGCCCGGGTGATGGCCCGCGTCGAGGGGGCTCATGGGCTGGTGTTGAAGCTCCTCTATGGCGCTGGGCTCCGCCTCATGGAGGGCCTGCGATTGCGAGTGGAAGACGTGGACCTCGCCTCCGGCGAGATCTTCGTGCAGCAAGGCAAGGGGGGGAAGGACCGCATCACGATCCTTCCGAAGCGCCTCGTGGCGCCGCTGCGGGCCCACCTGGAGTGGGTCCGGGCCCAGCATGAGGCCGACCTCGCGGCCGGCCAGGGAGCCGTGGCCCCGCCGGACGCCCTGGGGCGCCGCTATCCGCACGGAGGGCGCGCGTGGGCTTGGCAATGGGTCTTCCCGGCCCAGACCTGTTCCCGGGATCCCAGATCCGGCGAGCTTCGGCGAACCCACCTCGGGCCTGAAAGCGTGCAACGGGCCATGCGGGTCGCGGTCCTCAAGGCGGGACTCGCCAAGCGGGCCTCGCCCCACATGCTGCGCCACTCCTTCGCCACCCACCTGCTCCAATCAGGGCAGGACATCCTCACGGTCCAGGAACTGCTGGGCCATGCGCGGATCGAAACGACCCTGATCTACATCCATCTGGTCAGCCGGGGCCGGAGGAATATCTCCAGCCCCCTGGATTGCCTCATCCCCTGAGCCCCGGCCAGCATTTCCCTGCCCATGCGCCCGCCGCCGATTTAGGATCAATGAGGACGATTCCCCCCCGTGAGGCGCCCCGCGCCGCATCTCCCCGCATTACGGATCCTGCATGCCCCAGCCCACCGATCAGGCGTTCCTCCCCTTTGAGGCCTCCGCGCCACCCCGCAACCCGCAGCCCAAAATGGCCTTTGTCCCCGAGACGAAGTTCGGGCTCTGGTTCCTCTCCACGGAGGTGTGGCGCATCCACGTGCTGGGTGTGGCCATGGATGATCTGCAGCGCCTGGCGCCGGATCTGCCCAAGGGCGGCGTGATCCTGGACCTCGGCACCGGCCAGGGGCACTCGCTGCTGGAGCTGGCGACCCGCTTCGAGCCGACGATGATCCACGCCGTGGATCCCGATCCCGACATCCCCGCCCGTTGCGCCGCCACGCGCGCCGCCTGCGCCGCTCCCGTGACCCTGCATCAGGCCCACGCGGAGCGCCTGCCCTTGGCGGACGCCTCGGTGGATCTCGTCCTCTGCCACCAGACGCTCCACCACATCGTGGGGCAGGAGGCCGCCCTCACCGAGATGTTCCGGGTGCTCAAGCCCGGCGGCCACTTGTTGCTGGCCGAGAGCACCAAGGCGTACATCCACAGCCCGATGATCCGCCTCCTCTTCCGCCACCCCATGCACGTGCAGCGCACGGCCCCGGAATACCTGCAGATGCTCCGCGAGGCGGGCTTCGAGGTGCGGGAGGATCGCGTCAGCACCCCCTACCTCTGGTGGAGCCGCTGGGATGTGGGCGCCGTGGAGTGGTTCGGCTTCGGCGTGCCCAAGGAGCGGGAGGAGACGCTGCTCAACGCCGTGGTGCGCAAGCCGAGTTAATAACAAGCTCACCACCAGAAGTTGGTTAGCCTTATTACTTCTGAACCTTCGCGTCCTCGAGGATGACTTCGTAGGTGTAGCCCGATCCGAAGTCCTTGTTGAGGCGCAGGGTGCCACGCACGGTGATGATGTCGCCGGCCTTCACGGTTTCAGCGGTGGTGACGGTGAGATCGTGGGTCCGGGCCTTCTCGTCGCCGGTGCCATCCTGGAGGTGGGCCCAGTTCTTCTTGAGGATGTCGGGCAGGAACTTCACCACCTTGCCTCGGACGACGACGGTCTTGTCCTTCAGCGAGCTGCGCTGCGCGAACACTTCGCCGATGGTGCGGGCATCGGGGCCCGTGGCCTTCTCCACGTTCACGGGGCCCGCCTCCGCCACGGCGGGCAGGGCGCCCGCATGGGGATTGGCGGCGGGAGCGGAACCCGGCGCGCCGCCGGTTCCCAGGTTGCCGAAGTAAACCTGCGCGAAGGTGCGCTTGAGGCTCTTCGATTCGAAGTTGGTCATCTCGATCTGGGAGATGATGGTGGCCTCGGCCCCCACCTTCAGATCCGTGGTGGGCACGGCGGCCCACTTCTCACCGGCGGCCGTCTTGAGCTTGAGGTAGGTGTAGGGTTCGGCGTCCACCCGCTCCAGCACCTTGCCGGTGATGGTGTTGGCCTGGGGCGCCGCGGCCTCCATGCCCGCGGGAGCACCCTTCGCCTCCTCCGTGGGGGCGGCGACGTGGGGGGTCTTGGAACGGCAGCCGGTCACGGCCACCAGGGCGGCCAGGGCGAAGGGAAGGGCGAGGACGGAACGGCGCATCGGTGAACCTCCAAGGCCTGGGCGGCTCGGCCCGTGACCTGGGGGTAGCCTACCGTCCCCAATTCCCGTGCGCCATCACACGGGTTTCCGGGCCCTGCAGTTGTGACTTCGGACAACCCGCCGGGAACAGAAAAGAAATCAGACGGTGCCGAAGAGCCGATCCCCCGCATCCCCGAGTCCCGGCAGGATGTAGCCCTTTTCATTGAGCTGGCGATCGATGCACCCCAGCACGAGATCCACGTCCGGGTGGGACCGCTCCACGCGCGCCACGCCTTCCGGCGCCGCCAGCAAGCAGACCAGCGTGAGGTGCTTGGCCCCCGCGCCCTTCACCTCCGCCAGGGCCTCGCAGGCGCTCCCGCCCGTGGCGAGCATGGGATCCAGCACGAAAACGGGCCGCGCCTCCAGCTCGGGCGGGAAGTTCTTGTAGTAGGGCACGGGTCGCAGCGTGGCGTGATCCCGGGCCATCCCCAGGTGCCCCACCTTGGCCGTGGGCAGCAGGCGCAGGAAGGCGGGCAGCAGGCCCAGCCCCGCCCGCAGGATGGGCACCAGCACGGGATCGCGCGGATCCATGCGGCGGCCCTCCATGGCCTCCAGGGGCGTATCCACTGGCGTGGGCACCGTGGGAAGGTGGCGCGTGGCCTCCACGGCCAGCAGCAGGCCCAGTTCATCGAGCAGGTCCCGGAAGAGGGGCCGGGCCGTGCCCCGGTCCCGCAGGAGGGTGAGCTTGTGGTCCACGAGGGGGTGCTGAAGGACGCGGTGCATGGAACCTCCGGAGGACGGCCCCAGTGTGCCTGGATTGCCCCGGTCCGGCGGCGGGTTGTGCGCGAGGACGGGATGGACGCATCGGCAAAACCGCCCGCCCGGTCCTCCCGGCCGTGGGATGATGGGCCGCCTCTGGAATAGGAAGGCCCATGCACGAAGCCCTGCGTCTCGCGTACGAATCCTCCCTGGCCTTCCGGCGTGGCCTGCCCGATCGCCCGGTGGGCGCCCGGGCCACCTTGGCCTCGCTCCGGGCCACCCTGGGCGGGCCCCTGGGCGATGCCGGACAGCCGCCAGCGCAGGTGATCGCGGACCTCGTGCGGCACGCGGATCCCGGCCTCATGGCCGAACCGGGCCCCCGCTACTTCGGCTTCGTCATCGGGGGCAGCTCCGATGCGGCCGTGGGCGCCGATTGGCTCAGCTCCGCCTGGGATCAGAACAGCGGCCTCTACGCCACCTCGCCGGCCCTGGCCGTGGTGGAGGAGACCTGCGCCCGGTGGCTGCTGGAGCTCCTGGGACTGCCCGAGCGCTGCGGCGTGGGCTTCGTCACGGGCTGCCAGATGGCCCACTTCACCTGCCTCGCCGCCGCGCGCCACGAGCTGCTGCGCCGCGCCGGATGGGACGTGGAGCAGGAGGGCCTCCAGGGGTCTCCCCGCCTGCACGTGGTGGTGGGCGACGAGGTGCACGTCACCGTGCCCCGGGCCTTGCGCTTCCTGGGCCTGGGCGCGGGCCGCATGGTGCGCGTGCCCGCCGACGCCCAGGGCCGCATGATCCCCTCGGAACTGGCGAAGACGCTGCAGCACCTCGATGGGCCCACCCTCGTCTGCGCCCAGGTGGGCAACGTGAACACCGGGGCCCTGGACGACGTGGATTCCATCGCCGACGCCTGCGCCCTGCGCAACGCCTGGCTCCACGTGGATGGCGCTTTCGGCCTCTGGGCCGCCGCCGTGCCCGGGATGCGCGGCGCATTGAAGGGCATCGAGCGGGCCGATTCCTGGGCCACGGACGCCCACAAGTGGCTCAACGTGCCCTATGACTCGGGCCTCGCCATCGTGAAGGATGCCCGGGCCCACCGCGCCGCCATGACCGTGGCCGCCGCCTACCTCATCCAGCAGGAAGGCGACGCCGCGAGGGACGCCGTGGACTGGGTGCCCGAGTTCTCCCGCCGCGCCCGCGGTTTCCCCATCTACGCCCAGCTCCGCGCCCTGGGCCGCGACGGCGTCGCCGCCCTCATCGCCCGCAGTTGCGCCCTGGCCCGTCGCGCCGCCGAGGGCCTCGCCGCCATCCCTGGAGCCACCGTGCTTAACGAGGTGGCCCTGAACCAGGTGCTCGTGCGCTTCACGCCCCCCGATGGCGGCGACGCCGACGCCTTCACCAAGCGCGTGGTGGAAGGGGTGCAGGCCGAAGGCACCTGCTGGCTCTCCGGCAGCACCTGGCACGGCCTCGGCGTCATGCGCGTCTCCATCAGCGGGCAGGACACCACCGAAGACGACATCGACCGCAGCGTGGCGGCGATCCGGAAGGTCGTGGGGCACTGAAGATCGCGAATGGCGCGAATAGGGCGAATGACGCGAATAAAAACGGGAATGGTGTTCACCATCCAGGGTGGGGATTCATCCCCAACCCAAATTCGCGTTCATTCGCCCTATTCGCGTCATTCGCGATCCGCTTGATTCGTCAGACCCGCCGCAGCCTCAGCGCATTGAGCACCACGGTGAGCGAGCTGAGGCCCATGGCGGCGCCAGCCAGCATGGGGCCGCCGAAGCGCTCCAGCAGGCCGAAGGCGGCGAGGGGGACGAGGACGACGTTGTAGCCGAAGGCCCACGCCAGGTTCTGGCGGATGACGTGGTGGAGCTTCACGGCGAGGCGCCGGGCCTCCAGGAGGGGGCGCAGGCCTTCGTGGCGCAGGTTCAGGGGGGCGCTGGCGGCGGCGGCTTCGAGGCCCGGGAGGCTGAGGCCCGCGTCGGCGGTGGCCAGGCCCGCGGCGTCGTTCACCCCGTCTCCGGCGAAGGCGACGATGCGGTGCTCCGCCTGCAGGGCCTGGATGCGCGCGGCCTTGTCGGCGGGGCGGGCGCCGCCCTGGGCGGAATCCAAGGGGAGGCCCGCCGCGAAGCGCGCCACGGCTTCGGGCCGGTCCCCGCTGAGGAGGTGCAGGCGCAGGCCCTCCGCCCGAAGGTCCGCTAGGACGGCGGGGGCCTCGGGGCGGGTGCCATCGGCCAGGAGAAAGAGCCCGAGCAGGGTGCCGCCTTCGGCGAGCCCCACGGCGAGGGCATCCTCCGGGGTATCAGGGAAGGTCAGACCCAGGAAGGTCGCGTTGCCCAGGCGCAGGGCGCGCCCCTCCACGGTGCCGCTGACACCGCCGCCGGGATGGGCCTGGAAGTCGGAGATGGCGGCTGGAATCCCGTCATGGGCCAGGCGCAAGGCCTTGGCGAGGGGGTGTTCCGAGTCCCGCTCCAGGGCCGAGGCCCACCGGCGCAGCTCGAGCTCAGAGCTGCCGCCGAAGGCGGTGACGCCGACCAGCTCGGGATGCCCCAGCGTGAGGGTGCCCGTCTTGTCGAGCACGAGATCCGTGGCCACGGCCAGGCGCTCCAGGGCGGCGGTATCCCGCACGAGCAGTCCTTGTCGCGCGGCCGTGCCCAGCGCGGTCGCGAGCGCCACGGGCGTGGCGAGGCCGAGAGCGCAGGGGCAGGCGATGACGAGCACCGTGACCGCGGGCCGCCAGGCCTCGCTGAGGTGCCCCGTGTGGAGCCACCAACCCGCCAGTGTGAGCACGGCCAGGGCGAGCATCGCCGGCACGAACACCTCGGAGATGCGATCCGCCAGGGCCTGCGCGGGGGCGTGGCTGCCTTTGGCTTCGGCCACCTGGGCCGCCAGCTGGGCCAGCCAGGTGCCCTGCCCCGCCCCGCGCACCTCCACATCGAGGCTTCCGCCGTGCACGAGGGCCCCGGCGAGGACGTCGTCCCCGGGCCCCTTGGGCACCGGCAAGGGCTCGCCCGTCAGGAGGGCTTCTTCGACCTCCGCGCGGCCCGTGATCACGCGGCCATCCACGGGGATCTTGGAGCCCGGGCGCACCCGGACCAGATCGCCCAGGCGCAGCTCCGCCACGGGCACTTCGGCTTCGGGGCCCGGTTCTAATCGCAGGGCCGTGGCGGGGGCCAGGGCCAGCAGCGCGCCGAGCCCTTCGGTGGCCCGGTGCTTGGCCCGGGCTTCCAGGGCCTTGCCCGTGAGCAGGAAGGCCGGCAGGCTGGCGGCGATCTCGAAGGAGGTGTGATGGGCCCCCGCCAGGGCTTCGGCGATGCCGGAGCCGTAGGCGGCCAGGGTGCCCAGGGCGATGAGCGTGTCCATGCTCGTCTCCCCCTTGAGCGCGAGCCGGAAGGCCCGGGCCAGAAAGCCCGCGCCGCAGCCGAAGGCCGCGCCCGCCGCCAGCAGGGCCTGCACCCAGGCGGGCAGGTGCAGGGGCACCCCGAGCATGGGCGCGATGAGGGGCAGTGCGAAGGCCCAGGCGAGGCCCACGCGGATCAGCGCGCCGCGCAGGAGGGCGGCTTCTTCCGCCGGCGAGGGCGTCAGCACCAGCTCGTAGCCCTTGGCCTTCACGGCCTCGGCGAGGGCCTGCGGAGTCACCTCCTCGAAGGTGACGGTGGCGCGTTCCCCGGCCAAATCCACGTGCACGGCCAGCACGCCGGGCACGGCGTTCAGGGCCTTCTCCACGCGGCGGACGCAGGACGCGCACGTCATGCCGCGAACGGCATAGCTCTGGAGGTCGGGCATCTCAGGCCTCGACGACGGTGGCGGGGAAGCCTTCGTCCTCCAGCCGGCGCAGGGCCTCCGGCAGGGTGGATGGATCCTTGAGGGAGACCGCCGCGCGCTTGGTGGCGAGATCCACCTCGCAGGCGCCCAGGTCCTGGAGGGCGGCCTTTACCGTCATGGCGCAGTGGCCACAGGAGAGGTCGGGGATGGAGAGGGTCAGGGTGCTCATGGGGGCTCCTCGAGGATCAGGCCTCAGGAAGAAGACGGATGGGGGTGGGAGGTCTTACAGCCGCCCCCGGATTTCGGTTGGCCGCACCGGCAGTCCAGGCAGCCGTGCTCGGTGCAGGTGCCACAGGTGGCCACGAGCCGCTCATGGAGGGCCTTGCGGGCCCGGTGCAGGCGCACGGAGGCGGCGTTGGCGGTGATGCCCAGGGCCTGGGCCGCCGCGGCCGGCGTGGCGCCGCCCAGATCCACCCGGGCGAGGATGTCGGCCTGGTCGGGGCTGAGGGTGGGCAGGAGCCCGTTTACACACTCGCAAAGACGGGCCTCCACCTCCGGGGGCAGCTCCGCTTCCGGCAGCTCCCAGGCGTGGGCCTCCAGGGCCCGGCCCTCGGCCGCGCGGCTGCGGGCGCGATCCACGAGGGCATTCCTCAGGAGGCGATAGAACCAGGCCACGAGTTTCTCGTCGTCTCGAAGCTGCTCGCCCCGCTCCAGGCTGCGGACGTAGGCCTCCTGCAGGATGTCCTCCGCCTCCGCCGCGCTGGCGGTGCGGGGGATGAGGAAGGCCAGGAAGCGGCGGTGTTCCGCCACGAGGCGTTCGACGACGTCGGAGGTCTCATTCGACATAACTCCAACTATCGCACCCTGCCCTGCAGGGTGCTCCCCTTCGCTTCGCTCCGGGAGTCGGAGCCTCCATTCTGGATCCGGTTCTGCCGATGTTGGGCACACTGGTGGCAAACCCCGAGGCCCCATGTTCACCCGCGCCCTGCTCCGCACCCCCGGACCCGACTTCGCCGATGGCATCACCACCGCCGGCCTGGGCAAGCCCGATCATGCGCTGATGCTGGCGCAACATGCCGCCTACGCGAAGACCCTGCTGGGCCTCGGCCTGGCCATCGAGATCCTGCCGCCCCTGCCCGGCTTCCCCGACGCCTACTTCGTGGAGGACCTGGCCGTGGTCGTGCCCGAGGTGGCCGTCATCACGCGGCCCGGGGCCCTGGCCCGGCGCGGTGAAGCCCCCCACATCGAAGCGGCCCTCTCGAAGCATCGCCCCCTTGCCCACATCACCGAGCCCGGCACCCTGGATGGCGGCGACATCCTCATCGTGGACCGCACCGTCTTCATCGGCCTCTCGGATCGCACCAATGCCGAGGGGGCCCGCCAGCTGGCGGAGATCCTCGGGGCCCACGGATACGCCTCGCGCACGGTGCCCGTGGCCGAGGGCCTCCACCTCAAGAGCAGCGTCACCCACGTGGGCGGGAATGACCTCCTCGTGAGCACCGCCTTCGCCTGCCGTCCGGAATTCGAGGGCTTCACCTGTCATGTGATCGATGAGGACGAGACCTACGCCTGCAACACCCTCCTCGTGAACGGCACCCTCATCACCCCCAAGGGCTTTCCCAAGACATTGGCGCGGCTGACAGCGCTCGGCAGACCCATCGTGGAACTCGACATGAGCGAGGGCCGCAAGATGGATGGCGGGCTCACCTGCATGTCGCTGCGGTTCTAGGAAGCGGACTCCAGCTTCGCCATCAGGCGGTCGTGGAACCGCGAGAGCAGCAGCAGGGCCGTGGTCCCGCCCAGCAGCGCCATGAACATATCCGACTGGGTGTCCCAGGGATCCCCCTGGGTGCCCAGGAACTCGTCGGCGCCCTGACCCAACGCCAGGGCCGAGGCCCACTCGATGAGTTCGTAGAGGGCGCAGATGGCGAGCACCACGCAGATCACGAGGAAGGCCGCCATGGCCCCGCGCTTGAGGTGGCCCTTCCGCAGGAGCACCTCCCGGGCCAGGATGGCGGGCACGAAGCCCTGGGCGAAGTGGCCCAGCTTGTCGTAGGGGTTCCGCGCCGAGCCCAGCACCTTCGCCATCCAGAATCCGAAGGGCACCCGCGCGTAGGTGTAGGCGCCGCCCGTCATGAGGATCACCGCGTGGAGGAAGATGAGGCCGTAGAGCAGCGTCGTAAGGGGGAAGCGCCGCCAGGTCATCGCCATCACGGGGAGGGCGATGAGGATCGGGAAGATCTCCAGGAACCAGGTGAGGCGGTCGTGGGGGTGGAGGCCCGACAGGGCCAGGAGGGCCAACAGGATGAAGCCACAGATGACCAAGGTCCTTGGTTGAGGTGTGGCGTCCATGGTCCCTCCTGCGCCCCATCATGCCTGAGGCTGGGCCGGCAGCTTGGGTTCGAATCCCCCACCCTCCGCACCCCACATCGAAAACGCCCACCTTGCGGTGGGCGTTTTGACTGGCGGAGAGTGGGGGATTCCCTCCAGGGCCACCCTGCGGGCATCCCTTCCGGCCGGCTGGCCGCTGCGCACGCCGGTTCGTCTGGGACGAACCGGTTCGGTCGCGCTCGCGACCTCACCTCCGGCTACCTGCGCGCGGCTCCGCATTCGAATCCCCCACCCTCTGCACCCCACATCGAAAACGCCCACCTGGCGGTGGGCGTTTTGACTGGCGGAGAGTGGGGGATTCGAACCCCCGATAGGCTTTTGACCTATACACACTTTCCAGGCGTGCTCCTTAAACCACTCGGACAACTCTCCAGTGTTCGCGGTTGAACGCGAACGGGCAGTCTAGCACGGAAGCGGGGGGGCACCAAGGCGGAAGGCCGGAAGCCATGCCTGACGCCGGATCGGGCCGGCCCTACACTTGTTCCATGCGCCTCCACCTCTCCCGCTTCGTGTGCATGGATCCGGCCTCCAACCTGGCCCGCATGGAAGCGGAAGCCCGTGCGGCCGCCCAAGGCGGCGCGGACCTCGTGGTGTTCCCCGAAAGCTTCCTCCACGGCTACACCCGGGAACTGGATCCCACCTTGGCAAGGGCGGCGTTCCGTCGGGTCTCCGGGGATCATCCCGAAACCGGCTTCGTCTTCGGCTCCTTCTCCGAGGACCGCCGCAATCGGATGACGGTGTGGCAAGGGGGCGCCGAGAAGGCCAGCTACGACAAGGTGCACCTCTTCGCCCCCAACGAGGAGGCCCGCCTTTGGGACCCCGGCGATCGCTACGTCACCGCGAGGCTGGGGGACTGGACCCTGGGCCTCCTGAACTGCAACGATCTCCGCTTCCCCGAGCAGGCCCGGGCCCTGGTCATGGAAGGCGGCGCCGATCTGCTGCTGGCCGTGGCCTGGTGGCCCTGGCGCCGGGACCACGTCATCTCCACCCTGCTGCGGGCCCGGGCCATCGAAAATGCATGCTTCGCCGCCGTCTGCGCCATCAGCGCCTCCGAGTGGCCCGGTGAGGCCTTCGCCGGGGCCGGAAACCATGTGTTCGACCCCTTGGGCGAGCCCCTGCGCTCACCGGACGACCACACCTACACCCTGGATCGAAGCCGCTTCGACGCCGTGATGGTGGATCCTCGAACAACCTTCATGGATATCCGTACCGTCGACCGCTGTTAGGAGAGCGGAGGCCCGATGTGCCTTCGCGGGCCTCAAGGTGCCGCATCCAACGCGAAGCGCGCGAATGGATTCCGGTTTGCGGGGCGCTCAGCGCCCTTCGCGTTGAGCTATTCAGTGGTGCACGCCAGGTTGGTATAGCAGGGCGAGCAGGATGCCCAGGAGCAGCGCCAGCCAGGCGAACAATTCCATGCGCAGGGGCTCGTGGATGTGCCCAAAGGGGTGGAGGTGGGGGAGCCGCATGGGAACCTCCCGAAAGTGAGGCACCCCCAATATCGTCCCAAGGGCCCCTCCCGCCGTGAAATCGATGTGACGGCCCGCCACTGACGGGTGAACGGCGTCCTTGGCTTCGACACCTGGACCGGGGGTTCCTTCAGCCCGGCCCATGTGACAAACCCCAGGCGATCGGAGCTCCGACGCCTGAACCCGAAAAGGCCGGGGTCGGGCCTCAGAAGTCCGGGATCGGGCCCCGCCTCATATAAACTGGCTGGATGCCCCTTTCCTGGCCCTCGCCATCCCGCCTTGCCCTCGTCCTGGCCCTAGCCTGGGCCATCTATGTCCTCGTCTGGACCCCGGGGCCCCTCGGCCTCCGGTTCCTGGGCTTCTACCCCAAGGTGCTCGGTTCCAAGATCGTGGGTTGGGCCGCCAACCGGCGCATCCCCAAGGGTTGGAGGGAACCCATCCTGGGCCGCTTCGGCCGCCATTTCGGGGCGAATTTCGATGAGGCGGAACGACCCCTGGATCACTACGAATCCCTGCAGGCCTTCTTCACCCGCCGCCTCAAGCCCGGGCTCCGGCCCCAAGCGGAGCCCCAGCCTGGGTATCTCAACAGCCCCGTGGACGGCCGGATCATCGCGTCGGGGCGCATTGAAGCCGGCATGGCCCTCCAGGCCAAGGGCCTGCCCTACCGAATCACCGAGCTGCTCAAGCACGATCCGGATGCCAAGCGCTTCGAGGGAGGCCATTTCCTCACCATCTACCTGGCCCCCAAGGACTATCACCGAATCCACGTTCCCATCCAGGGCCGGGTGACGGCCGTGGGCAGGGTGGATGGTGAGCTTTGGCCCGTGAATGACGCCAGCACGGGTAACGTGCCCCGCCTCTATGAACGGAACCGCCGGGCCACCTGGGTGGCCACGGGCACGGGCCCCGATGAGGGCCTCGAGGTGGCCGCCATCCTCGTGGGCGCCACCCACGTGGGCGGCGTCGTCATCGACGAGCGCTGGCTGGAGAACCAGGTCCTGCCGAAGGATGGCTCCCTGGTCGTGGACAACCTCGCCTGCGAGCCCGGGGATGACCTCGGTACCTTCGAGTTCGGCTCCACCGTGGTGTTGCTCATCGGCGGACCCAAGGCAGGCCAGTGGGTCGCAGAGCTTACGGAGGGCGACGTCAAGATGGGCCAGCGGCTGGGAGCTTGCCGGTGAGCCAGGCTTTTATCACCGTTCATCACTGTTCATCACTGGTTGGCATTTTTTCACCGGTGAAAAGAAAACCGGTGATGAACAGTGATGAACAGAGATGAAAAACGCGGCACCTTTTCTTTGAGGCAGGGCCGAATGAGCACACCCGAACCCGAGCAGAACTTCCTGGATCCCTTGGATCCGGCGGAACCCAAGGTCTTCGAGGCCCCCCTGCTGGAGCAGGAGGAATCCTCCGAGATGGAGGGCTTCGACCCCTTCTGGGAAGAGGGCGGCGACCTGCCCGGCGCCCTGGAGGCCCTCTTCACGGCCGCCGGCGAGGTGCTGGACATCCCCAAGCTCCGCGAGCTCACGGGCTTCCCCGAGGGCGCCCTGCGACAGGCCATCGAGAAGCTGCAAGAGCGGCTGCAGCCACCCCGCGGCCTGCGCCTCATCGAAGTGGCCGGCGGCTGGCGCATGGCCACCTCCCCCCTCTACACGGAGCTCGTGAGCCGCATGGTCACCACCGTGCGCAGCGGCCGCCTCACCCCCGCCCAGCTGGAGGCGCTGAGCATCATCGCCTACCGCCAGCCCGTGACCTCGCCCGAGATCAACCAGATCCGCGGCGTCTCCAGCAGCGCCACGCAAATCAAGAGCCTGCTCGAGCGCGACCTCATCGTCACCGCCGGCCGCAAGCCCGTGGTGGGCCGCCCCATGATGTACGCCACCACCCAGGCCTTCCTCGTGCACTTCGGCCTCAAGAACCTCCACGACCTGCCCCAGCTCGCGGACTTCGGCGAAGGCAAGCTCGAAGCCCAGGCCCTGCTGGCGCTGGAGCCTCCGATGCCCGAGGACGGATTGTTCGGAGCGACGGCGGAATCCGAAGAGGTTTTGGAACAGGATGGACAGGATATCCAGGATGAAGGCGCCCCTTCGGAGGCCGAGCCCGAACCGGATCAGCCCTGATCCCTCCCGCTTTTTCCTTTCATCCTGTTCATCGGTTTTTCATCCTGTCCATCCTGTTCCCACCCCGGCCCCGCTGATGCCCAACTCTAAATTCAAAGGCTGGACCCGCCCCGGCCCCACGCCCCCCGGCGGCGTGGAGCTGGAGGAAGACGAGACCCTCGACTACCTCTGCGGCCACTACCGGATCTTCCAATACGCCAAGGGACACCGCTTCAGCGTGGACGACATCTTCCTGGGCTGGTTCGCCACCTGCTGGTGCCCCCGCATCGACCGGTACGCGGATCTCGGCAGCGGCATCGGCAGCGTGGGGATGACGGTGGCGTGGCGGGCCCCCGGCGCCCGAATCCATACGGTGGAAGCCCAGGACATCAGCGTGCGCCTCGCCCGCAAGAGCGTGGCCTACAACGGGCTCGCGGATCGCTACACGATCCACGAGGGGGATCTTAGGAACAACGATCTCGCCGCCTTCGGGCCCTTCGACCTCGTCACGGGCTCACCGCCCTACTGGCCCGTGGGCAGCCGCGTGGAGGCCAACCACCCCCAGGCCATTCCGGCGCGCTTGGAAGTGCGCGGCGACATCGGCGACTACGCTCGGGCCGCCGCCCAGCTCCTGGCCCCCGGCGGCGTCTTCGCCTGCGTGTTCCCCACGGAGCAATCCGCCCGGGCCGAGGCGGCCTACCGCGACGCGGGCCTCACCCTGCTCCACGTGCAGGACGTGATCTTCAAGGAGGGCGAGGCCTACGGGGTGAGCTTCTTCGCGGGCAGCCGCAGCGTGGATCTGCCCGAGGCCGTGAACGCCAATCCCGGCTTTCCCGTGGCCAGTGCCCCCATCACCATCCGCCGCAAGGACAACAGCGTGGATCCGGGCATCGCCGCCGTGCGCCTGGCCCTGGGCTTCCCCCCGGGGCTCATGCTGGAGGCGCCGGTGCCCCCGGAGAAGCGGTTCGGGAGCGCCTAGCGCCTTCTGGCACGGCCCTCGCCAATTCATGGGGATTTTCTGCCCGTCCCGATAAGGGACCTGGAGTCTCCCATGGATCGTGGAACCTGGATCGGCCTGCTTTTGGGCATCACCCTGCTGGGGGTCGCCATCGGCTTCGGGCCGACGCCCCGGATCTTCTTCCACCCGGCCAGCACCATGGTGGTGGTGGGAGGCATCATCGCCGCCACCTTCATCCGCTTTCCGCTGAGCCACGTGGCCGGGGCCTTCCCCATCGCCAGCCGAGCCTTCTTCACCCGGGTGCCGGAACCCCAGGAAGTGGTGCGTCAGATCGTGGGCCTGGCCCAGATCGCCAAGCGCGCGGGCACCAATAACCTGGAGAAGCAGGCGAACCTGGAAGGTTTCCTGGGCCAAGGGCTGAGGATGGTCGTGGACCGGATCGATCGGGAGCTGATCGAAGACCGCCTCCTGCGGGAGATCCAGTCCACTCAGGAGCGCCACTCCCAGGGGCAGGAGATCTTCCGCTTCATCGCCACGGCCGCCCCCAGCTTCGGCATGGTGGGCACCCTCATCGGCATGGTGCAGCTCTTCGCCACCATGAAGGATCCCTCGGGCGTGGGCAATGCCATGGCCCTCTCCCTCCTCTCCACGCTCTATGGCGCGGTGATCGCCTACCTCTTCGCCATCCCCGTGGCGGGCAAGCTGGAGGTCCGGAGCCGCGAGGAGCTCCAGGTGAAACGGCTCATGCTCGAAGGCGTGATGGGCATCCAGGCGGAAATGAACCCCGCCCTCCTGGAGAGCCAGCTCAACGCCCACCTGGCCCCGCACAAGCAGGTGCGCCTCCACGCCGGCGCGAGGTAGGCCGTGACCCGCGCCCCTTCCAGCCGCTTCCTCCGCCGCAAGGATGACTTCGAGGGGCTCTGGCTCATCACCTTCGCGGATCTGATGGTGCAGCTCATGGCCTTCTTCGCCCTCGTCTACAGCTTTGGGGCGCAGGATCAGGCCAAGATGCAGCAGGTGCTGGAGAGCATGCGCAAGGCCCTGGGCGTGCAGGCGGAACCCGCCAACGGCATCCTGCCCGGCACGGGCGCCCTGGACCCCACCAAGGCTTCGGATCTGGAGAAGGCGCTCACCGAGGCCATGTCCCAGGAGGGGCCCGACAAGGGGGTGCGCATGCGCATCGTCACCTTCCGCGGCAGCCTCTCCTTCGAGAACGGAAGCGCCGTCATCGCCCCCGGCAGCGCCTTTCTTCTGGATCGCATCGCCAAACTCACAGGGGACTATCCCGGCTTCACCCTGATCTGCGAAGGCCATGCCGCCCCCGCCGAACGGGACCGGCTGAACGGCGGCGATGCCCTCTCCCTCAGCAGTGCCCGGGCGCAGAACGCCATGCGGGAGCTCCTCAAGCGCGGCGTGCCCGGCAGCATCATCGCCCTGGAAGCCCACGGCGACACCAAGGCCGAAGGGGACACCACCAGCCCCGAGGGAAAGGCGCTCCACCAGGAGGTGAAGTTCCGGTTCCAGCGGGTGGCGGAGCGGTAGGCTGGAGGCCGGAGACTGCAGGCAAGAGGTTGGAATTCGGTGCGGCCGATCGGCCGCACCACCCATCAGTGAACGGGCGCCCCTTGGGGCGCCCGCACCGTTGGAGGCTCCAGCCTCCGGTCTACTCTGACCTACTCTTCCTCGTCGTACTCGGCGTTGTGCCACACGTTCTGCACGTCGTCGTTGTCCTCGACGGTGTCCAGGAACTTGAGGAAGGACTTGAGCTTGTCGGGGCCCAGTTCCACGGAGGTGCTGGGGGCCATGATGATTTTGGCCTCGATGACGGGCAGGCCCGCCTTGTCCACGGCGGCCTTCACGGCCTCATAGGATTCAGGGGTGGTCTGGATGACCCAGGCGCCGCCCTCGTCCTTCACGTCGTCGGCGCCGGCTTCCAGGGCCACTTCCATGACCTTGTCCTCGGAGACCTCGGCGTCCACCACGATCTGGCCCTGCTTGGTGTAGAGGTAGGTGGCGCTGCCCACGGTGCCGAGCTCACCGTTGAACTTGGTGAAGTAGCTGCGGATCTCGGGCGTGGTGCGGTTCTTGTTGTCCGTCATGGCCTCGATGATGATGGCCACGCCGCCGGGGAAGCGGCCTTCGTAGGTGATCTCCTCGTAGGTCACGCCCTCGAGCTCGCCCGTGCCCTTCTTGATGGCCCGCTCCCAGTTGTCCTTGGGCATGTTGGCGCCCTTGGCCGTGTCCACCGCCAGGCGGAGACGGGGGTTCGTGCCCACATCACCCCCGCCCAGGCGGGCGGCCACGGTGATTTCCTTCAGGATGCGGGTGAAGATCTTGCCGCGCTTGGCGTCGGCAGCACCCTTCTTGTGCTTGATGGTGCTCCATTTGCTGTGTCCAGACATCGAGGCATTCTCCTTCGATCAATGGTTCCGGCTCGTTCAGCAATCGCACCGCAAGCGACGCGATTGCTGAAGGGTAAAAAGCATTTTTCAATGCAGCGGAATCGTCGCGCAGCGGCGGTTCCGCTGGGAGGGTTCAGCCGCGCAGGGCGCGGCGGGAGATGCGGGCGAAGGGAGGCGGCTCCTGCATGATCTTGGGCCGCTCCAGCAGGAACTGGTACCACTGCTCCCCGTAGACCTTCATCTTCATGGCCTTGCCGTTCTGGAGCAGGTTGCGGTTGGTGATGAGGCGCTCGTCGTCCTTGCAGACCTTGAGGCCCTTGTTGAGGGTCTCGATGGCCTGGTCGCGGTCGCCCATCTCCACGAGGAGGTAGGCGTACACGGCGTAGAGGAGGCTCTCCTTCTTGGCCGTCTTGAGGCAGAGTTCGAAGGTTTCCCGGGCGGCCTTCTTCTCCCCCCGCTGGTACTGGAGGATGGCCAGCATGGCCTTGGCGATGTAGTGGTGCATGGAGGCGCTGCGGAGGAGGGGCTCGGCCTCATCCTTCTTCTGGCGCATGTACTGGATCACGCCGATCTGTCCATCGATGCTCCCCTTCACGAGGAACTGGCGGGGACCCAGCTTGTAGCCCTCCTTCATGATCTCGATGGCGGGATCGAACTTCTGCTTCTTCAGCAGTTCACCCGCGCGGCCGAAGATCTCCTCCAGCTCCGACTGCACTTTGCGGCCCAGGTAGATGAAGAGGGCACCGCCGCCCACGATCCCGGAGGGGATGGTGAGCCACAGCGGCATGGTAAGCAGACGCCCGAGGATCGCCACGGCGATGGCCAATCCAAGGCTCAAAAGCAGGTTGATCACGCAGACCCCTCGCAGGCCCCAAGTTCAGGCCAAGGAATCATTCTATCGAAGCCCAGGTCCCGCGTCAGTCACTTAGCATCCTGACCACCGGTCCTCAGGGACCGGTGGCCTTGATGGAGTGGGGGCCTTTCAGGCGATGATGCCGCTCCGGGTGGCCGTGGGCCGACGCTTGCGGACGGTGCGCTTGGCCGCGGGGGCCGCATCCTTGCGGGGGCGACCGGGGCCGCGCTTGGGCGTTTCCGCGAGGCGCACGGCGGCCTTCGCCTTGGGTCCGGTCTTGCGGGTCTTGTCGCGCTCTTTGCGCGTCTCCTCCCGGCGGGTGAGCGCGGCCGCGGCGCGGCCCGTGACGACGACGCGGCTGCCATCCTTCAGCTTCTTCACCTTGCTGCCCGGCTTGCGCCCGCGTTTGAGGTTCATGGGCAATGGTTCTTCGGAGAGGAAAGCTTTCTCGAGTTCTGCCTGCAGCGACATCATTTCGCCATTGTCCTTCTCATGATCATGGCCACAGAGGTGCAGGAACCCGTGAATGATCAGCGTCTCCACCTCGCGCCGACGGCTCACGCCTAGTTTTTTCGCCATCTTCTCCGCCACGGGAAGGCTGATGACGATGTCGCCCAGGTGTGGGAATTCCCCCTCCCCAGGCTCGGTGGGGAAGCTCAGCACATCCGTGGTGGTGTTTTTTCCACGATGTTCGCGATTGAGCTTCCGCATGCCGCGATCATCGACATAGGTGATGGACACGCCCATTGCTTTCGGCGCGAGCCGATCCCTGAGGTTTCTCAAGAGATCGCCGAGCGTTTGCTCCCCGGGCCCACGCAACTTGCTCCGGCTTGACCAATCGATCTCAAACGGCAGATGTCCCTGGTTCATCACGTCCTCCTTAACATTCATCTCGGTATGGGCTTAATTTTAACTCCTCGTTTGCGTTGTCAACATCAGAAAAAAATTGATGACACTTTCTTTACCTTGATTTGCATATTTTTGTCATAGATCCCACGCAAAATCGCCCAAACACCTTGTTTTTCGTTCAATTTCGGTCACTTCAAAGAAGTTCAAGGCCAACTTCCGCCCTCACCTGCCGCCCATGGGAGACTGGGGCATGGCCCTTCCCGCTTCCCTACGCCCCGCCCTGAACCAGTACCTGGACCTGCTCAACCGCTGGAACAACACCCATGCCCTCACGGCCCTGCCCCCGGCGGCCCGCCGGGAAGAGCTGCTGGAGGACGCGGCCCCCTTGCTCCCTTTCCTGGACGGGCTCCCTGCCGGAGCCCGCGTCGTCGATCTCGGAACCGGCATGGGCTGCCCGGCAATCGTACTGGCCTTGGCGCGCCCCGATCTCGAAGTGGTGGGGATCGACTCCGCGGGCAAGAAAATGGCCTTCCTCCGCCAAGCCGCCCTGGAAATGGGGCTAAAAAACCTCAAGGCCCTCCATGGCCGCTTCGATCAACTCCCTCCCCAGGCAGGGGATCTGGGAGTCGCGAAGGCCCTCGCCCCCCTGGACCAGCTCCTGGGCTGGTGGGGTCGGCACGGCAAACCGGGGACGCCCTTCCTGGCCCTCAAGGGTTCCGGCTGGGAGGAGGAACCCAAGCGGGATGGCTGGTCCTACACTCCCCACCCTTACACCCTCCCCACAAGGGGGCGGCGCGTCCTCGTGGAAGCAGTTCCCAACTCCCGATGAAATAGGGCCCCGCGAGGGGCCCTATTTCATCGGGAGGCGAAAAGCTTAGCGAGTGACGGAATCCCCGATGCGGAGTTCCTCGGTGGTGCGGAGGACGCGGCAGGTGGCGGTGCGCTCGCCGAGGCGGACCACGATCACCTGGCCCACGTAATGGGTGGTGCGTTGGGTCTCGGGCTTCTTGCCGGGTTTCACTTCGAAGTCGCGGATGCGCACGGAGAGGAGCACATCGCCCACGGTGAGGCCATCCCGCTCGCCCTTGTCGACGATGACCAGCTCGCCGGCACCCGCCTGCTCGTGGCCGTCGCGGGAGTAGATGACCGTGGCGGTGCCCCGGGGATCGAGCTTGACGGGATCCTGGGTGTCGGTACGGAGCTGCAGCACCATGTTGGCGGGCTCCTCGAAGCGGACGAGGTGGGAGCCGACTTCCAGGCCATCCATGGCGCGCTCGATGACGGCCACACTTCCCTTTTCATGACTGACGGTGACGCGGACCACGCCGATCTGCTGGATGATGTCGCCCATCGGCTTCTTGTCATCCTTGCTGGAGGGGAAGGGGTGCTTGAAGCCGCGGGCCAAGGTGCGGAGCACCACGAAGCGATCGCCGACCTTCACGCCTTGGTTGACGCCGCCATTGAGGTAGATCTGCTCGCCTTCGCCCAGGATGTGGCGATCCTCGCGACGGTTGTCCACCAGCTCGAAGGCACCGAGCTTCTTGTAGTGGGCATCGGCCCCTTCGGTGGCCAGGTAGGGCAGCTGCACGAAGTCCTGGTAGCTGAAGGCAAGCTCGGGACGGCGGACGGCGCTGGGGTCGGCGTGGATGGCGCTGCGGTCAGGCTGGAGACCCGCCACTTCCTCGGGCAGGGATTTGTCCGTGGCCACGGCGCGGGCCTGATCGATGACGATGGGATCGCCAGGGTAGATCCAGTGCGGATCCTTGACCCACTGGTTCAGCTCCCAGATCTGGGGCCAGGCGTAGGGATTGCCCAGGTACTTGTTGGCCAGGTCCCAGAGGGTGTCCCCCTTCTGGACCATGTGCACCTTGGACCCTTCGGGGAGGTTGAGCTCCTTGGGGTACTCCCACTTGGACTGATGGGCCTCCACCTTCACGGCGGCCCCAGCCTGGGCGAGGGTTTCCTGGGCCGTCAAGGAATTGGCTCCCATGGCCCCGAGTAGGGCCAGGGCCGGAGTCAGGATCCGGGCACATAGCCCGGCAGGACGCTGGCGCTTGGGTTCGAGCATCGGTTCCCCCACCAAGAGGTCTGGAAGTTGGTGCAATTATAGAGCTTCGACGCGGATCATGTCGGAAAAACTCGCCATCCTCGCGTTCAGTTCTTCATTTGTCAAACTCTCCAGGCGCTCGGTACTGAATCGCTCCACCGTAAAACTCGCCATGACGGTGCCGGCAAGTGTCGCGTGTTTGAGCGCCGGAGCATCCATACGCCCAAGCCGTGCCAATTGACCGAGAAATCCTCCGGCGAAGGTGTCGCCGGCCCCGGTGGGGTCGAAAACATCCTCGAGGGGAAAGGCCGGGGCCGCGAAGATGCCCTCCGGGGTGAAGAGGGCCACCCCGTACTCCCCCCGTTTGACGACGAGGGTGCTGGGGCCCATCTCCCGGACCCGCCGGTAGGCCTTCAGGAGACTGTGCTCCCGGGTGAGTTCCCGCACCTCGGCGTCGTTCACCAGGAGGATGTCCACCTCCTTGAGGATGTTGGCCAGGGGTTCCGAGGCCCCTCGGATCCAATAGTTCATGGTGTCCAGGGCGATCCACTTAGGCCGGGTCTTCATCTGCTTGACCACGTCCAGCTGGAGCGTGGGGTCGATGTTCCCCAGGAAGAGGTAGTCGCTTTCCCGGAAATCCTGGGGAAGGTCGGGCTTGAAGTCCGCGAAGACATTCAGGTGGGTCTCAAGGGTTTTCGCCTCATTGAGGTCCCAGCCGTAGGCACCCTTCCAATGAAAGCTCTTGCCCGCCTTCTGGACAAGGCCGGAGAGGTCGATGTCGCGATTCTCGAAGGAACGCATCTGTTCGGGACCGAAGTCCTCGCCCACCACTGCCACCACCCGCACGGGCACGAAGCGGCTCGCGCTCAGGGAAAAGTAGCTGGCGCTGCCCCCCAGGACGCGATCCCGCCGCCCGAAGGGCGTCTCCACGTCATCAAAGGCCACGCTTCCAACAACCAACAAGGTCATCTTTTCTCCAAACAGGGGAACCCGAACCCTATCGGGATCCTCATCATCAAGGCAAATACCGGGATCAGGGCAGGAGGTAGAGTACCCAGGCCTGAGTACCTCCCATGGGGACGGGAGCTTGAGCGAACCGGGTGACACCGGGGAGGCCTCCGGCCGTGACGAGCGCCAGGAAGCCCTCGTGAAGGTCCGGACTGGTGCCCAGGTTCACCAGCAGGCTGCGCCATCGGAGGTACTGGGCGTCAGCGATCCGGTCCTTCACTCGCTCCAGGGCATCCTGGAGGCTATGGCCCTTCAGATCGAGGCCGCCGTCCACCTCGATGGCCATCCCCGCCGCCAGCTGGATGCGCTGCGGCAGGCCGGGCCTCGCGATCCCGGGGGCCGGGGCTGCGACATCAGCCTCAGGCTCCGGTTCGGGAACCTCATCCGCCAGGGGGGCCGCGGGCGCCTGGGCCGGCTCCGGGGAAGCCGCCTTGACGGGCACCGGGGCCGAGGCCAGCGCGGCCGCGAGCAACGGATCCGAGCCCATGCGCTTGAGCCCCTTCAATCCCGCAAGGGCGCCTTGGAAATCCTCAGGGGCTGGCTTCGGGGGCGCCTCGACCACGGGCGCAGGCCGCTCCTCCACCGGTCGAGCCGTTGGCGCGGGCGCGGCGGGCTTGCTGCGGCCCATCATGGCCAGAAAGAGGGCATCCTCTTCTTCGATGCTCCGGGGGGGAGCATCGAGGGGCTTGGGGATCACCTTCTTCGGGGGCGGCGCGGGCTCCTCGCGGAGTTGGGCCTTGAGCTTCGCCAAATCTTGTTTCCAGACCATATCCAACCTCGTCACCCTCCAGATTAGGCCAATCGTCGAGGTGTTGCATGCTTGCAACGCCTGAGGCGCCCTGCCCCGTTCCCCCATGGACGCTCTAGCAACTAAACCTATATTCGGATTGATCTTAAACCGGTGGCACCCTTTTGGCTTCGAAGGATGCGAACCCCTGGAGGCACCATGCGTCGCTCTTTGCTCCCCCTGCTGGCTGTGGCCCTCGCCCTTCCGGCGCAGGCCCAATCTCCCCACGTCGGCTTCGGCCTGACCATCACGGCTCCCACGGGGTCGTTCAACCAGACCAAATACCCCGCCTATGTCGCCAGCAACGGCGACCTCATCGGCACCCAAAACGCCGGCTACGACACCGGCCTTGGCGGGTACTTCACGCTCAGCTTCCCCGTGGATCGCTCCCTGGCCTTCCGCCTGAACCTCAGCGGGAACTCCGAAGACGGAACCAACACCGCCCTGATCACCCCCACCGTGGGCTCCGCCTATTCCGATCGCCAGAACCTCCGCCACAGCATGTTCAGCATCGGCGGCGATGTGCAGATCTTCCTCCAAGGGGGCGCAATGCGCCACTCGGGCACCTACCTCGTGGGCGGAATCTCGGCGGATTTCGAGCGCTTCGACCAGGGCTACGGGGACCTGAATGACTACTACTATTACAACAACTCCGATATCTCCACCGAACGCAAGTCCCGCATGGGTGGCACCTTCGGCTTCGGCCACAGCTTTGGCCGGGCCATCAAGTTCAATATGGAATTCACCTACCACACGAGCCTGACGGGCAAGGGGGAGATGGATCCCCCATCGGCCACCATGGCCCGGCTTGGCTTTGGCGTCGTCTTTTAGCTTCTCGACTCCCAAGAAGAAGGGGGCCCGTACGGGCGCCCTTCTTCTTGGGAAGTGAAGGTCAGGCCTTCCTTGCCTTCTTCTTGGAGGGCTTGGGCTTCTCGGGTTCCTCGTCGCGGCCCATGAGGGCGTTCACGAGACGCTGGAGATCCTTGTTGCCGGCATCCAGGCGCTGGAGGCGGCGGGCGTAGGACAGGCGCTCCAGACGGGGACGGGTGTCATCGGCCTTCACCTGCTCCACCTTGGCCACCACGTAGGCCGCGGTGCCACCGGCCTCGGCGGTCTCGGCCTTCTCCTTCGCGAGGAAGGCCTGCCAGTCCTCCACGGATTTCGCGCAGGCGGCCTGATCCTGCTTGAGCAGCTCCAGGATGCCATCCATGGCCTTGAGGCTCTCTTCACTGTGCTTGATGGCCGCACGGTGCTCTTCCATGAAGGTGCGAAGCTGCTGCCGGAGCCGGATCTGCTCGGCCGTCAGGCCGGGGGCTTCTTCCAATTCCTTGGAGCGGGGTTCCTGCCTGCTCACCGCCTCCTGGGAAGCCTTGATGCGGGCCTGGTGATCCCCCCGAAGGCGATCGAAGGTGGCCTGAGCGGCGGTCAGGTTCTCCGTGGCCGTGGCCTTGGCCTTATCGAGGTGATCCAAGGCGTCTTCCCAGGCCCCCTCGCCCACGCAGGCCTTGGCGGCCAGTCCGCGCAGGGCCACGAGGGCGTGCATGTCGTTGTAGTTGGAGGGGTTCACGGCCTGCCCTTCACGGGCGAGGAGGCCCTCCGCGGCCTTGCGCACGGCGGAGGCCTCGCCTTGGCCGAGCATCGCCTCCCAGGGGCCCCGGTTCTCCTTGAAGCGGCTTTCGAGGGAGGCCACCACAGCAGGCTGCGCCAAGGCGGCCACTCCAAAGAAGACCGACGCGATCAGGGCGAGGGGTGCCCTCATCTCAGGCCCCCTTCTTCCGGGTGCCGGACTTCTTGGCGGGCTTCGCGGGGGCCTCCACGGCCTTGCCCGTGAGGACGTCGATGCGGTGGGGGATGAGCTTGTTGGTGGGATCCAGGTAGGCGGCGCGGCGCAGCGCGATCAGGGCGTTCTTCATATCGGTGGGCTTCGTGCCCACGGTGTTGTACACGGCCTTGGCGAAGGTCACCTTGTTGCCCTTGAACTTCAGGAGTTCATCCTGCTCATCCTTGATCCGGTTCCCGATCTGCTCCAGCGGCTTGTCATAGCCCTTCACCTGATCGTTCAGGATGCGGAGGTTCTTGTCCACCTGGCCATGCACGATCTTGGCGTTGGTGATGTTGGATTTGAAGGTGCCCTCGTTGGCGAGGAGATCCGCCAGTTCCTGCTCCTCAGCGGGGGAGAACAGCTCCACGGCCTTCGCCTTGACCTTCGGATCCTTCCCCTTCGGGTCGGTGGCCAGCACGTCCTTGGCCTGCTGCTCCTTGCCCTTCAGTTCCTCGATCCGGGCCAACGCCTTGGTGGCGTCTTCGCTGGCCTTCGACCAGACCTTCTTCACCGCCATGAAGGGGGTGATGGCTTCGGCTTGCATTTCCTTGGCCATGTCGCGGGCCTTCTCGGCCATCTCCTTGGCTTCCTCATAACGGCCCGCTTCGCCCGCCGCGTCAAAGGCCAGGCTGTAAATCTCCAGGACGCCACCCCAGGCATCGAGGCTCTTCATGGCGGTCTGGGTGTTGGTCTTGTCGAAGGCCGGCTTCGTGGCGGGAAGCAGGGCCTTGGCCTTCTCCAGGGCGGCGAGGGGATCCTCGGCCATCAGCTTCCGGATCTCGGCGCGGGGCTCCGCAGGGGCCGGAGCAGGGGCTGGAGCCTGGGCCATGAGCGCAGGCGCCAGGAGGGAGAGGATCGCGGATCGGCGCATAGGCACTCCGTGGGAGAGGAAAAGACTAGGTTATACGAGCCTCGGCCCCCGTGCAGGTCACACAGGGGCCGAGGGAATGAGTCAATGGATCAGAAGGGGATGTCGTCGTCGGGAAAACCGCCGGCGGCAGCCGGGGGAGGCGTCATGCCCTCGTCATCGAAGGAGGAGCCACCGCCGCGGGAGCCGTAGGATTCACGGGCCCCACCGCCGCCGCCCTCGTCCATGCGCCCCAACATTTGGAAATTATCGCAACGGATATCCGTGGCGTACTTCTTCACACCAGCCTGATCCTGGTACTCCCGGTACTGGATCCGGCCTTCGATGAGCACCTGCTTGCCCTTGCGGAGGAACTTCTCCGCGATCTCGGCCTGCTTGCCCCAGACCACGATGTTGTGCCATTCCGTCTTGGACTGCTTGCCGCCGTCCTTGTCCTTCCAGGTTTCCGTCGTGGCCACCGAGAAGCGGGCCATGGGCTGGCCGCCGGGCGTCATCTTCAGTTCGGGGTCCTTCCCCAGATTGCCAATCAACAGCACTTTGTTCATCGATCCGGACATGATCGGCCTCACAGTTCCCGGCGGAGCTCTCCGCCGTACCCAGTCCACAGACCATCTGTGCTGGTAGGGTGTTCATCATCCTCCCTGGGGGCCCCATGTCAACCCTCCTCATCACCTGCCGCGATAAGAAGCGGGTTGCCCACTTTTACGTGCCAGCCCTCAAGGCCGCCGGGTGGCATGGCCGCATCGAGCTGGTCGCTCCCGGGGATCCCAAGCCTTCCCTGGAAGGCGTGGCCGGACTCCTCCTCTGCGGCGGCGCCGACATCCACCCCGATCGCTGGAACCCTGGTGAACCCGTGCACGAGAAGGCCGAGCCCGATCCCGAGCGGGATGCCGCCGAGATCCCCCTCATCCGGGCCGCCTGGGAGAAGAACCTCCCCATCCTGGGAATCTGCCGCGGCCACCAGATCCTCAACGTGGCCCTCGGGGGAAGCATGATCCAGGACATCCCGGATCACTTCGGCTGCGCCGCCGACAAGCACAGCCACGGCACCCCCGAGGTACCCGAGGTGCGCCATGACGTCTTCGTCACCCATGGCTCGCGGCTGGCGGATCTGCTGGGCAGCCACAAGGTGCCCGTGAACAGCCGGCACCACCAGGCGGTGAAGGAGGTCGCCCCGGAACTGCAGGCCACCGCCTACCACCCGGAAACCCTCAAGGAGGGGATCCCCCTCATCGAGGGCATCGAGGCCAAGGATCCCCACCGCTGGGTGGTGGGCGTGCAGTGGCATCCCGAAAACCTCGCCGTGATGCAGGGCCAGCCGGGCGATGCCTCCCGGGGCCTCTTCAGCGGCTTCATCCAGGCCGTCGAGGCCTACGCGGAACGCGCATGAGCGAGACCATCCGCTTCGAGGTCCGGGATCGCATCGCCACCCTCACCCTCAACCGCCCGGACAAGCTCAACGCCCTCGTCCCCGAGATGGAAGCCGGCTTCCGCGAGGCCCTGCGCCGCAGCGCCGAGCCCGAGGTGAAGGCCCTCTTCCTCCGCGGGGAGGGTCGAGGCTTCTGCGCCGGCGGGGATCTGGGCTGGATCATGAAGGCCGTGGCCGAGGAGCGCTGGGCCGAGCTGAACGGCCTCCTGCGCCTGGGCTCGGATGTGGCCCATGGGCTCGCCACCCTGCCCAAGCCCGTCATCGCCGTGCTGCAGGGGCCGTGCGCGGGGGCGGGCCTCAGTCTCGCCCTGAGCGCCGACCTGCGCATCGCCACCCCCGACGCCAAGCTCTCCATGGCCTTCATCAAGATCGCCCTCCACCCCGATTGGGGCGGCAGCGTGATGCTGCAACGCCTCGTGAATCCCGGCACCGCGGCGGAGCTGATGTTCGGCGGCGATGCCGTGGACGCTGAGCGCGCTCACGCCCTGGGCCTCGTCAACCAGGTGGTGGATGCCGAGGTGCTGGAGGACGTGGTGAAGGTCACCGCCCGGCGCTTCGCCCACGGCCCCGCGGGTGCCTTCTCCCGCATCAAGCAGACCCTGCTGCGCAACTCGGGCTTCACCCCCGAGCTGCTGCGCCAGCGACTGGAAGCCGAGGGCGAGCAGATGAGTCAGGCCATCCGCACCCCGGATGCGGCCGAGGGCATGAGGGCCTTCCTTGAGAAGCGCGCGCCGAGGTTCGCGTGAGCGGAGCGGGGGCCTTCCTCGTTCCCAAGCATCGACTGGAAGCCCTGGCCGATGGCGTCTTCGCCATCGCCATGACCATCCTCGTCCTGGAGGTGAAGGTCCCGGAGCTCCAGGACCACCGTTCGGCCCAAGAGCTGCTCGCCCACCTGCGGCACTTGGTCCCCACCTTGCTGGCTTACCTCTTCAGCTTTCTCTTCCTGGGCCTCTTCTGGGTCTGGCACCACCGCCTGGCGTCAAAGCTGAGCCAGCTGGACGTGCCCCTGCTCGGGCTGAACCTCGTCTTCCTCGCCCTGGTGAGCTTCTTCCCCTTCGCGGCCGGCGTGCTCGGGCGCTACCCCACCAACCCCGCCACCCTCATGGTCTACCTGCCGACCATCGGGCTCATCCTCCTCACCCAGTGGGGGACCCTGGAACTGGCCGTGGCGCGGGGGCGCGTGGAGGCCACCGCCCCGCCCGCAGAGGTGCTCGCCGCGCGCAAGCGCAACCTGAGGGCCTGCGGGATCTTCTTTCTGGCCGCCATCCCGAGCGCCCTGCGCGTGGGCCTCGCGCCCACCGTGGCCACCCTTCTCCTGGGGATCGCCTTCCTCATCGCCCTCAAGCGGGCCCGCTGAACGGATCCGCGGGCTTCAGCAGGTCAAGTTCTCCATGACCCACTCCCATCCCTCGGTGCCCCGCTCCCCCCAGGCGGTCTCGCCAAGGCCCTCCTGCAGCACCTGCACCCGCGCCAGCTGCCAGGGCCCGAGCGGCCGCACCACCCCGATGCCGCAATAGCCGCAGGCCCGCTGGTTGAACGCGGCTTCCCCTCCGCAGCTGGGGCAGCGGATCTCCGCCGCGTGGATGGGCGCGCCCGTGGGCTGCAGCCACCACAGCTCCGTGAAGGGGGCGGGGGAAGTGGAGCCCGAGAGGGCCAGGTGGGAATGGAGGCTCCACTCAAAGGAGGCCCGGTGGCCGTGGATGCGGACCTGGGCCCAGTCCTGCCACTCGCCCAAGCCCACGAGGTGGACGGAATCCAGGTGCACCTCGTCCAACTGGAGGCTCACTCCCCGGGTGCGCCGGGTCCGCTCCCACCGCTGCCAGGCCTCCCAGAGGCCGTTGGAAACAAAGTGATCCAACAGCGGCCACTGCTGATTCTGGTGCACCCAGGCCAGCTGGGCGGGCCGGGGGCGCACCCAATCCAGCAACATGGCCACGGTCCAGCCGGGCGCCATCTCAGCCAGGCGGGAGGCCACGGAAGGATAGCTTTCGAAGTGGGGGACCAGGCTGCGCCCGCAATGGCTGCACCGGGCGGTGGCCAACCCCAGCAGGGGCTGCCCGCAATGGGGACACTCCCCGTGCGTCACCAGGGGGATAGGGGTCATCCCGAGTGACGGCTCTGAAAGGCCTCGATGAGTTCCTTGATGCGGCGGGCGTCCTGCTTCGTATGCCCATGGCTGCTCAGGGGATCGCTTCCTCCGGTGCTCTCGATGAGGATGTCAGCCCACAGCATGCCGGTGTCGATGCGCACGGAGGCCACGCGGGAGAGGTGGATGCTCATCTCGTTCACGGTGAACCAGGATCGCTTGCGACGGATCACGCTGTTCTCCGTCACTTCGATGGTGGTGCGCCAAAGGCGGTTGCCGGCGGTCCAACGGGAGGCGTGGAAGATCTCGCTCATCCGGCCATCATAGATCCTCCATGCCCCTTTCGCCCCTTCCCATCGATCCCCTGATGCCCGAGCTTGTCGCGAGCCTGCGCGCGCGGCCCAACCTCGTGCTGGAGGCCGACCCCGGCGCCGGGAAGACCACTCGCGTGCCCCGGGCCCTGCTGGATGCGGGGCTCTTGGACGCGGGTGAGTGCTGGGTGCTGGAGCCCCGCCGCATCGCGGCCCGCCTCGCCGCTGGGCGAGTGGCCGAGGAGCTGGGCGAGGCTGTGGGCCAGCGCGTGGGCTATGCCGTCCGCTTCGAGCAGAAGGTCTCCAAGGCCACGCGCATCCGCTTCGTCACCGAGGGCCTATTGCTGCGGCGCCTGGCCACCGACCCGGAACTCAAGGGCATCGCCGGGGTCGTCCTCGACGAATTCCACGAACGGAGCCTCCATACGGATTCGGCCCTGGCCCTGCTGCGCCGCCTTCAGTCCACGCGGCGCCAAGAGCTGCGCCTGGTCGTCATGAGCGCCACCCTGGATGCCGGCCCCGTGGCCGCCTTCCTGGACGCCCCCCGCCTGCGCAGCGAAGGCCGCGCCCACCCCGTGGAGCAGCGCCATGCCGCGCGCCCCGACGACCGGCCCCTGCCCGTGAAGGTGAAGGAGGCGCTGGAGGGCTTCCACCGGGAAGGCCTGCAGGGCGACGCCCTCGTATTCCTGCCCGGCGCCGGGGAGATCCGCGCGTGCCTCCGGGAGTGCGAGGCGCTGGGCCGCCGCGCGGGCTGGCGCCTGCTGCCTCTGCACGGCGAGCTCTCCTGGGAGGCCCAGGCGGAGGTGCTGGCCCCCCACCCGGAGCCCACCATCATATTCAGCACCAACGTGGCCGAGAGCAGCGTCACCCTGCCCCGGGTGCGCGTCGTCCTCGACAGCGGGCTCGCCCGCACCTCCACCTTCGATCCCTGGACGGGCCTCGGCGGCCTGCGCCTGGGCCGCATCAGCCAGGCCCGCTGCATCCAGCGAGCGGGCCGCGCGGGCCGCACGGCGCCGGGCATCTGCCTGCGCCTCTTCACGGAAGCGGAGTTCAGGGCCCGGGAGGCCTTCGACGCCCCGGAGATCCTGCGGGCCGACCTCGCGGAGCTGGCCCTGCAGCTCCATGCCCTGGGCGCGCGGGATGTGGCCTGGCTCGACGCGCCGCCCGCGCCGGCCATGGAAAGCGCCGAGTCGCTGCTGGCCCGCCTGGGGGCCTTCGATGCCGCTGGCATCCTCACCCCCTTGGGCCAGCGCCTCGTGCGGATGCCCCTGCACCCCCGCCTGGCGCGGCTGCTCACGGCCGCGGAGGACTCGGGCATCGGGGAATACGGCGCCCTCGCGGCGGCCCTCTTGGAAACGGGGGATCTGGAGGCCAAGCGGACGCTCGATCGACAAGAAGCCACGGGCCCAGGCACTGAAGCCGATCTGCTCCTCAGGGTGGATGCCTACCGCGAAGCCGAGGCCGCCCACTTCGGCGCCGGCGCGATCCGCGCCGCGGGCCTCGATGCGGGCGCCCTGCACCGCGCCCGTCAGGCCTTCCAGTCCTATCGCCGCCTCATCACCCCTGCCCCGGAACCGGCCGATGCGGAAGCTCGCCTGCGCAAGGCCCTGCTCGCCGCCTTCCCCGACCGCCTGGCCCGGCGCGGTGAAGGGCGCAGCCTGCAGCTGCTCGAAGGTGGAGGCGCGGTGCTGGACGAGCGCAGCCGCATCCGGGGCGGCACCTTCGTCGTCGCATTGGAGGCGCTTGCCGAGGGCGCGAAGGTGAAGGTCACCGACGCCGCGATCGTAGATGCGGATTGGATCCTGGAGGCCTTTCCCGAGGATCTGAGTGAAGAACGCCAGCTCCGCTACGACGCGGCTCGCCGCCGTGTGGAGGCCGTGGAGCGGCTCAAGGTGCGGGAGCTGGTGCTCGACGAATCCAAGCGGGAAGCCGATCCCGCCCTGCCCGGGGTGGCGGAGGTGCTGGCTGAGGCGGCCCTGGGCGAACCGGTGCCGGAATCCTGGGTCGCGCTCCTTCATCGCCTGGCCTTCCTCCGTTCGCGCCGGCCGGAGTTGGGTCTCCCCGAGGACCTCCGGCGCCCGATGCTCGTCGCCGCCTGCGCGGGCCACTCCCGGCTCAGCGCGGCCCTGGGCCAGGATCCGGCCTGGCTCGTCCCCTCCGCCTTCGGCGAAGCCGTGGCCCAGGCCCTGCCCAAGGTGGCGCCCACCCACGCCGCGCTGCTCAAGCGGCGCCTCCAGGTGAACTACGACGGCGAGCGGCCCTGGATCGAGAGCCGCCTCCAGGATTTTCTCGGCCTCAAGGAGGGCCCCGCCGTGGATGAGGGGCGGTTGCCCCTCGTGCTCCACCTCCTGGCCCCCAACTACCGGGCCGTGCAGGTGACCACGGACCTCGCGGGGTTCTGGCAGCGGGCCTACCGGGAGGTGCGGGGGGAGCTGAGCCGCCGGTACCCCCGCCACTTCTGGCCCGAGCGGCCCGCGGAGGAGACGGAACCACCGGAATCTAAAGGACGACGCTGAAGGTTCGGGCCACGCGGGCTTCGCCCCCCACCCACACGCGATCTGGCTCCAGCTCCACGTGCAGCAGGCTCGGCGAGGGCGGCTCCATGAGGCGGCCCTGCTCCAGCTGAAAGGCCGTTCCGGGCAGGCCCAGCCTCCGGGATAACCAATAACCCAGCGGCCCCGCCATCATGCCCGTGGCGGATTCCTCGGGGATGCCGAAGGCCGGGGCGAACATGCGGATGGCGGCCTGCCTCGCCTGCCCCGGCCGGGGCACGAACACGTAGGCGCCGACCACCTCAAGCGCGTCGCTGAGCGCCGATAGGGCCTCCATGTCGGGCGCGATCCGCGCCAAGGTGACCTCCTCCCCCAGCGGCACGAGCAGGGTGCCGTTGCCGTTGAGGGCCCGCTGAGGATGGAAGCCCGGAAGCAGGTCGCCCTCGCCGAGGCCCAGCGCCCTCATCAGCCCGGCCTCATCCCCGGGGCCCAGGTCTTCCAAGGTCGGTGCCACCTGCTCCAGGAAGACCCGCCCTTCCGCGAGTCGGATCCGGCGGGGGCCATCCACGGTCTCGTTGACCCGCTCCCCCTCCCCGAACCGGCCCGAGGCGAGCAACTGGGCGAAGGCTCCCACCGTGGCATGGCCGCAGTGGGGGATGGGGCGCGTGGGGGTGTAGATGTCCAGACGCACATCGGCCGAATTGGAACTGCACACGAAGGCCGTCTCCGAGAGCCCCGCCCCGGCCGCGATGGCCTGTCGCTGGGCCGGGGTGAAGCGATCCCCCTCCAGCACCACCCCAGCGGGATTCCCGCCTACCCCACCATCCACGAAGGCGTTCACCAGGGCGATCTCGACTTCGGCCATCTCCGCTCCTCGGGGAGGGTCCGTTATAGGCCCATCGGGAAGGCCCCGTCTACGCACCGGGAAGTGGGTACGGAAAAGCCCTGACACTTCGTCAGTAGCTTGGCCCGGAACCTCCGGGCGTGGCCCAATGGAGCCATGGCCCTCAGCATCCGACCCATCCGACCCGAAGACGACCCCGCCGTGGCCCACGTGATCCGAACCGTGATGCCCGAGTTCGGGGCGGATGGCCCCGGCTTCGCCATCCACGATCCCGAGGTGGACCACATGAGCCGGGCCTATTCGGGCCCCGGCAGCTGCTACGAGGTGCTGGTGGATGAGGCCGGCCGGGTGCTCGGCGGTGGGGGCATCGCCCCATTGGAGGGTGGCCCCGAGGGCGTGTGCGAGCTGCGGAAGATGTACTTCCTGAAGGAGGCCCGGGGCGGAGGCATGGGCGCCACCCTGATCCGCCACCTCCTGGAGCGGGCCAAGTCCCTGGGCTATCGCACCTGCTACCTGGAGACCCTCACCGGCATGGAGGCCGCCCAGGCCCTCTACCGGAAGGTGGGGTTCAAGACCCTCTGCGCGCCCATGGGATCCACGGGTCACCATGGCTGCGACCGTTGGTTTTCTATGGATCTCCGATGATCCTCGGCCTGGGATCCGACCTCTGCCCCGCCAGCCGGTGGGAGCACCTGTTCGAGCGCTTCGGGCCCGAGAAGTGCTGCGCCCGGATCCTCCATGAGGAAGAGGCCGCCTACCTCCTAGCCGGCAACCGGGGCCGCCTGGCTGAGCGGCTGGCGGGCCGCTGGGCCCTGCGGGAGGCCTTCGGGAAGGCCCTGGGCGTGGGGCTGGATGGCTGGTCCTGGCGGCAGCTGAGGTACCGGGATGGCCGCCTCTCGGCCGAAGGAGCCCTGGCCGAACGGCTCAGTCAGGCAGGGGTCACCCGGCTCCACGCCACCGTGGCCCATGACGGGGGCATGGCCTTGGCCGTGGTGATCCTGGAATCCGATTGAGGGCATGCCCGGAAGGCGCTGGCAATTCCCAAACGGCCCCTAATTCAAGCCGGGGTTCCGGGTACCCGATGCGGCCCTCGGACCCAACATGAACCTAGTACCCGCCAAAATGCAGATGAGCCCCACGGAGTTCAAGCAACTCCGGGACTTCATCTATGCCAAGAGCGGGATCTACTTCAACGAAAGCAAGCAGTACTTCCTGGAGAACCGCCTATCCCGCCGGGTCCAGGATCTGAACCTCAAGGCCTTCTCCGATTACGTGTCGATCCTCCAGAGCGCCAGGGGGCTTGAGGAGCTGAAGAAGCTCTTCGTGGAGATCACCACCAACGAGACCAGCTTTTGGCGCAACCCACCCCAGATCGAGGCCTTCCAGAACACGGTGCTGCCGGATGCCGCGAAGCTGGCCCGGGAACGGGGCCAGACCCGACTCCGCATCTGGAGCGCGGCCTGCTCCAGCGGGGAGGAGCCCTATACCCTCGCCCTCGTGGTGCAGGACCTGAAGGACACGGTCTTGAAGGGCCTTACGGTGGAGATCCTCGGCACGGACATCAGCGAGAAGGTGCTCGCCCAGGCCCAGGATGGCATCTACGGCTCCTACACCCTCCGCAACCTGACGCCCCAGCAGCTCCAAAAGCATTTCCAGAGCCTGGGGGGCGACCTCTTCCAGGTGAAGCCGGAATTGCAGCGCCTCGTCCAGCTGAAGAACTTCAATCTGGTGGACTACAACGGCTACCGGATGCTCGGGAACTTCGATGTGATCTTCTGCCGCAACGTGCTGATCTACTTCGACGATACGGTGAAGGCCTCCGTGCTCAAGGGATTCCACGGACAATTGCACCCGAAGGCCTACCTGATGGTGGGCCACAGTGAGAGCATCCACGCCTACAACATCGGCTTCGAACTCTTGCATTTCAGCAAGGCCATGGGCTACCGAAAGAAGTAGGAGAGGAAACCATGCCGATCACCCCCGCCGAACTCATTGCGAACCTGGGCGACCTGCCACCCCTTCCCCAGGTGGCCGCCCAAGTGCTTCGCATCTCGGCTGATCCGGATGCCACCGCCGAGGACCTGCGCAAGGTCATCAGCACCGATCAGGCCCTCACCAGCCAGATCCTGAAGATCTCCAACTCCGCCATGTTCGGCATGATGCGGGAGATCAAGACCCTCAGCCAGGCGATCATGACCCTGGGATTCAGCACCATCAAGAGCGTCGTCATCGCCTCCAGCGCCAAGAACCTGTATCAACGCGGCGCGGTGGGATTGCAGGAACGCCTCCTCTGGGAGCACGCCCTCGTCACGGCCCTGGCCTCCCGCGCCCTGGGCAAGCAGTTGAAGTTCCCCCGGGTGGAGGAGGCCTTCATCGGCGGCCTCATGCATGACATCGGCAAGAGCGTCATGGGCGTGAAGTTCCCCGAGCGCTATGGCGCCCTCATGCGGACGGTCTACAACGGCCAGGGGGATGCCCTCGATCTGGAACTGGAGACCTTCGGGTTCGACCACACCATGGTGGGCGAGGCCCTGCTGCGCAGCTGGAACCTGGCGCACAGCCTGGAAGAGGCCGTGCGTTGGCACCACCAGCCCACCGGCGCCTCGGACGCCAACAAGCCCATCGCCGCCATCATCGCCATCGGCAACCAGATGGCCCTGGACCGCAAGATCGGAATCGGCAGCCCTGAATCCCTGGCCGAGGCCACCACCCAGGCAAAGGAAATCCTAAAACTCACCGATGAATCCCTCGAGGGCTACCAGGCGGCCATCGCCGAGGCCCTCGAACAAGACAAGGCCATGATCTCGGAGTTCTGATGCAAGTCACCGCCCAGGAACTGCGCCTCCGCGCCAAGAAGCTACCGAGCCTCCCCGCCTCGGTGCTGGCGCTGAATCAGGCCGTCCAGGACGAGCGCTGCACCGTGGATCGCCTGCTGGCCATCCTCCAGAAGGACCCGCCCCTTTCCGCCTCCCTGCTCCGGCTCGCCAACAGCGCCCTCTACGCCGGAGACGGCGAAGTGCGGGACCTCAAGACCGCCATCATGCGCCTGGGCTTCGACTCCGTGGCCAACCTCGGCACCGGCGCCGCCGTGATCCGGACCATGAAGGGTTCCGACCGCCTGGACCTCACGAAGCTCTGGCAGCACTCCGTCGCCGTGGGCCTCGTGGCCCGGGGCGTCGCCCGCCTCGTCAAGAAACATGGCGACGCCGAGACGGCCTTCCTCGGCGGTCTCCTGCACGACATCGGCAAGATCGCGCTGGACCAGTGCTTCCCCGAGGAGTACACCCCCGTGGTGCGCCGCATCCAGGAAGGCGTCCAGTCCGTGGAGGCCGAACGGGAACTGCTTGGCCTGGATCATGCCGAAGCCGGTTCCATCCTCGCCGCCCAGTGGGTGTTCCCGGAGGTGATCATCGCCATGATCCGGGATCACCACACCCCGCCGTCGGGGGAGTTCCTGCCCAACCTCATCAACCTCAGCGATCTGCTCGTGCGGACCCGCATCCCCAACAGCCCCGCGGATGAGCACCTGATCGTGAACATCCACGAAGAGCCCACCTACCCGGCGGTCTTCGGCCACTTGAAGGAGGAGCCCGATTTCGAACGGCTCACCTTCCAGATCGATGACGAACTCGACCATGCCATGGCCTTCGTAGACCTGGCCTACCAGACCTAGGAGCAGAACCATGGCGATCCGGGTGCTGGTGGTCGATGACAGTCCCTTCATGCGCAAGAGCCTCCAGAAGATGCTCGAGGGCGCGCCCGACATCCAGGTCGTGGGCACCGCCCGCGACGGAATGGATGCCCTCGAGAAGATCGAGGAGCTGGATCCCGACCTCGTCACCCTCGATATCGAGATGCCGAGGATGGATGGCCTCACCGCGCTGAAGAAGATCATGGCCACGAGCCCCCGGGCCGTGTTGATGGTGAGCAGCCTGACCCAGGAGGGAGCCCAGGCCACGCTCGATGCCCTGAGCTTCGGCGCCCTGGACTTCATCCCCAAGGAATCCAGCTTCGCCACCATGAGCATCCTGAACATCCAGCAGGAGCTGCAGGAGAAGATCCGGCGCCTGGCCTCCACGCCGCGCTTCAAGCGGCCCCAGCTGGACCGGTCACCCCGACCCGGCGCGCCGATTTCCGCCATCCCCGTCGCACCGTCACCAGCGCCCAGGCCCGTGCCCCGCCCGGGCGGGCTGGAGCTCCCCGCATCCCCCATGGCCGAGCTCATCGTGCTGGGCAGCTCCACCGGGGGCCCCAAGGCCCTCCAGGAACTGCTTCCAGCCCTCCCTGGGAATCTGCCCGTGCCCTTGCTGATCGTCCAGCACATGCCCTCCACCTTCACCAAACCCTTCGCGGATCGCCTCAACGCCCTCTGCCAGGTGACGGTGAAGGAAGCCGAGCATGGTGAACCCATCAAGGCGGGCACCGTCTACATCGCGCGGGGGGGCATCCACATGCTCTACCGGCAGCGAGGCGCCCAGGCCGTCCTCGAGCTGAGCCTCGAGCCCACCGCTTCCATCCACCGACCCTCCGTGGACGTACTCTTCCAAAGCGTCCACGAACACTGCAACAAGCAGGTGCTCGCCGTGATCCTCACCGGCATGGGCAATGACGGCGCGAAGGGCATGGAACTCCTCAAGCAGAAGGGCGCCCACACCCTCGCGGAGGCCGAGGAGACCTGCGTGGTCTACGGCATGCCCCGGGCCGCCGCCGAAAAGGGATGCGTCGACGTGGTTTCCCCCCTGCAGGACATCCCGGGCCACCTGAGGCGCCACTTTAGAGTTTGATCATGAGCGGCCCCCTTCCCCTGCAGGCCCAGGGCCCCCTGATCCTCGAGGCCCTCCGTTTGGTGGAAGGGGCCCCGGCCCTGGAGGCCACCCTCGCCGCCACTCCGGGGGCGGAGATCAAGGCCGTGCTGGCGGAGATCAGCAGCCAGGGCCTGCTCCTCCTGCTCGCGGATGGGCGCAGCTTCACCGCGGCGGGGAAGCTGCCCTACCCCACCGGGACGGAACTCACCTTCCGCGTTCAGCCCCAGGCCGATGGAACCCTCCAGCTCAAACCCCTGAGCGCGGATCCGCCGCCTCCTCCCGCCCTGCTGGCCCCCCTCGTCCAAGGTGAAGCCGCGTCGCTCCTCCAGCGCCTGGCGGCCGTGGATCTCCCCGGGGAGCTGATGCCCCTGAAGGCGCTCCTGGATCGCCTGCCTGTCGCCCCTCAGGCGCCTGCCGTCGCCCTTCCTCCCGCGCTCGCCCCCCTCACCGAAGCCCTCGGCCTCGCCCGGGGGGTTCCTGGGTTCCCGCCACCTCCATCCCCCACTCCCGGCAGCTCCGCGGCCCTTCCGGCCGAGGCCCTGCCTTCCCCCCCGCCCACGACCCCCCCCACGGCCGCGAGCCTCACGACGGCGCTCGTGGCCCGGCGCGTTCCGCCCGGCCCCGCCGCGGCCTTGGCCACCCTCCTGCTCGGCGAACCCCGGCTTGAAGCGGCTCTGGAACCAGCCCCGGCACCCCGGGAGGCGGTGATGCGCCCCCTGGAGGGCCAAGCCCAGGGGGCCCCCGCATCCCTCCCGGCGCCCCTCGAAGGGAGGACCACCCAGCCCCCGCGAACCCCGAGCGCCTCCCCCCAGACGGCCCCGCCGGCCGAGACGGTCCTGGATCGCGCCTTGTTGAAGGCCTTCGGCCTGCCGGATCACCTCATCCAAGAACTCCTGCCCACCCAGGCGGAGGGCCGACCGGCCGCCACTCCGGCAGCCAGCGCCGCGGAAGCCAACGTCCGCCTGCGCCAGTTGCTCGAACGCCTCCCGCCCCCCCTCGCCCAGCGCGTGCTGGTGCTCCTCACCCTGCTTCCCCCCGCGGGCCACGGGCAGGTTCTGTCGAGCCAGGATCCCTTGGCCCAGCTGATCCGATCCCTCCTCCCCCAACTTCCGCACCCTCCCGCGGAATCCCCCCTGGCCCAGGCCTCGGCCCTCGTTCGGGAAGGCGCTGCCGCCCCCCTCTCCCCTTCGGAGCCGGCCACCTGGCTGCGCTGGATCAAGGAGGTGGCGTCGACGCTCTCCCGCCCCGAGGCCAGCCCCGCCGAGGCCCCCTTCCACCGGCTCCAGGCTCGCGAGGGCACCGCCCTCTTCGAAGTACCGCTGCCCTGGAGGCCCGATCCCGGCACCCTCGAACTCTGGGCGGAACGGGATGCCGCAGGGCCGGGTCGGGAGGAGGCGCATCGGGTGCTGCTGGCATTGAACCTCGGGCGGACCGGCGAATTGCGCGTGGCCCTGCAATCGGGGCCTGCCGGTATCCTGGCCCAGGTCGTGGCCTCCCCCGGAGTCAGCGCCCGGCTCGAGGCCCTCCTCCGGGAGGAACTGGGTGAGCCCGCCCCCTTCCCCTTGCAGGTTCGCGCCGCCCCCGACCTTCCGCCCCGCCCCCGGGCCCTCGCAGGCACGGGGCTGCAGGCCCTCGGTTGAGTGTGAACCACCTGCGGGCCTACCTCCCCGATCGGCGCCACGCCTGGATCCTGGCGGGGTATTTCATCGCCTTCTTCTCCCTGGAGGTGCTCACCCGGGGGTTCCGGCTGAGCCATGGGGTCAACCTCTGGTTCCCCGCGCCTTCCCTCTCCCTCGCCCTGGTGTTGGCCTTCGGGGAGCCGGTGCTCTGGGCGGTCTTCCTCGCCCACCTTCCCTACGGCCTGCTCTACCACTCACCAGGAATCAGCGCCACCGCCACGCTGCTCATGTGCCTCGCCCATGGATCCGCCTATGGAATCCCCGGGCTCATCGCCCGCCGCCTGGGCCTTCAGGGAAAGCTCGATCAACTCCGGAACCTCACGGGGTTCTTCATCCTGACGCTGGTCTCCTCGGGAATCCTCGCCCTCCTGATGACGTCGATCCTGGGCGCGACCCTGTTCGGCCACCGCTCCTTCGGCTCGCTGTTCGCCGCATTGTGGCTGGGGGATGCGGTGGGGATCCTCTGCCTGGCCCCCTTCCTGCTCACCTGGGCCATTCCGGTGCTCCAGGATGCCCAGCTCGAACCGATCCACGACCTCAGTGCCGCCCGGGTCGTGGAAGCCCTCGTCCAGGGGCTCGTCCTCGCGGTGGCGTCGGCGATCATCATGTTCCGCCAGCAGGGGCAGGTGTTCCCCCTGAAGTACCTGGCCTTCCTGCCCCTGCTCTGGATCGCGTTGCGCTGGGGCGCCCGGGGGGCCGCGGCCGCGGCCATGGGCTACGGGCTGCTCACCATCTCGATCTTCCTGGCCCTGGACTTCCCCCAGGCCCTCCTGGGGGACCTCCAACGCTTCCTGATCGTCCTCATCCCCCTTACGCTGCTCCTCGGCACACTGACGGAAGTGCGGCGCCGGGCCGAACGGGCCCTGGCCAGCCAATCCGCTCGCCTCGCCTCCATCCTCCGAGCCACGGGGGCTTTCCCCTTTGAACTGGATCGCACCACGGGGAACACCCTCAGCATCGATGAACACCTCAGCCGCACCCTGGAATGGGAGCCCGCCGAGTGGAACGCCGCGCCCTACTGGGGCCACCTTCTCTCCCCGGGGGACCGGGATCGGTTCCGGACCTTCTGCGAGGGCAACCTCCAGGGCGCTTTGGAACTCCGGATCCGGATGGGCCAGGGCGGGGAGCGGTTCCTCCAGGTGGTGGCCGGGGCCCGGACCGGAAGCCGGGTTTCCGGGATCCTCGTCGATGTGCATGAGCGAAAGGAGGCCCAACGCCGCCTCGAAGCCAGCGAGGCCCTCTATCGGGCCACCGTGGAATCCCTGGACGAGGGCGTGGTGGTGCGGGACCTCGCGGGCCGGGTGCGCTCCATGAACGAGAGCGCCCGACGCATCCTCGGTGGCATGCCCTTGGGCGATTCTACGGCCCTCGAAGAAGTGGAACCCCTGGACGAGGACGGCCGCCTGATCCCCTGGGAGGATCAGCCCCCCATGATCGCCCTGCGGAAGCGCATCGCCATCCACTCGGTGATGGGCCTGCGCCGGCGGGATGGCGAAATCCGCTGGATCACGGTGAGGAGCCGCCCCCTGTGGAACGGCACCGAATTGCAGGGGGTCGTATCCTCCACCCTCGATGTGACGGAGGAGCGGAACGCCCTCTCCCAGGTGAGGGATAGCGAGGCGAGGTACCGCCAGCTCGTGGAACAGAGCCTCATCCCCATGGCCATCCATCAGGACGGTCGGTTCGTCTACGTCAATGAGGCCACGGTCCACCTCTTCGGCGCCAAAGGGCCCGAGGAGCTGCTGAACCGCCCCATCCAGGATTGCATCCACCCGGAGGACCGGGCTGATTCCATGCGACGCTTGGAGTCCCTCGCCCGGGGCGAGGTCGATGTGCTGCCCATGACGGAACGTCGGATCCTGACCCTGGATGGCCGCGTGCTCATGGTGGACCTCCTCGTGATGGCCGCCCGCTACGGAGGGCACGCGGCCGTGCAGGTGATGGCGGTGGATATCACCGCCCGGAAAGCCATGGAGGCCGGTCTCCAGGAGGCCCTGAAGGAGAAAGACCTGACCATCCGGGAGATCCACCACCGGGTGAAGAACAACCTCCAGGTGGTCTCCAGCCTCCTGCGGCTCCAGGCCATCCACTCCGGAAACCCCGAGGTGATCCGGGCCCTCACGGAGGCCCAGGAGCGCATCCAGGCCATCGCCCTCATCCACGCCCGGCTCCATCAGGCCCCGACCCTGGCCCAGGCCGATTTGCGGGACTACCTCACGCGCCTGGTGGCCCAACTGGTGCGGTCCTATGCCACCGCCCCCAGCCTGGTCGATGCCACCGTGGAGGTCGCAGACCTGAGATTGGGCCCCGACGAACTCGTCCCCCTGGCGCTCGTCCTGCACGAGCTGATTCTCAATGCCCTCCGGCATGGGTTTGGCCCAGGCGAGGGTGGAGCCCTCCTGGTGGCCCTCGGCTCGGATGGCGAGGGCCGCATCACGCTCCGGGTGGAGGATGACGGCCATGGATTGCCCGAGGGCCTTGACCCCGGCGAGGCCGGAAGCCTCGGATTCCAGCTGGTGAGGGCGCTGGCCGATCAGTTGAAAGGCACCTTCTCCGTGACCCGCCGCAAGGGGGCCGCCTTCCAGCTCACCTTCCACCCCCGATCCGCATGAACGGAAACATCCTCATCGTCGAAGATGAAACCATCGTCGCCCTGGACCTCAAGATGCGGGTACAGGGGTTGGGGTTCACCGTCATCGGCGTGGCCCACACGGGCGAGGATGCCATCCGCATGAACCGGGAGCTGAGCCCGGATCTCGTGCTCATGGACATCAACCTGGGCACGGGCATCGATGGCATCGAGGCCGCCGTGCAGATCGGAGCCGCCAGCAACACCCCCATCGTGTTCATCACGGCCTACGCCGACCCCGAAACCCTCAGCCGGGCCCGCGCCGCGACCCCCTACGGCTACCTCGTGAAGCCCTTCGAGGAACTGGCCTTCCGCAGCACCATCGAGATGGCGCTCACCCGGCACCAGATGGAGCGGGATCTGCGGGCCCGGGAAGAGCGATTCCGGGCTCTGCTGGAGAACGGCCGCGACATCATCGCCATCCTGGATCCCGAAGGGAAGCTCGTCTACGAGAGCCCCAGCGCCGCTCGCAACCTGGGCTTCGACCCGGATGGGCACCTGGGCAAACCCATCCGGGACTACATCCACCCGGACGACCACGGCACCTTCGACGCCTCCCTGCGGGAGACCCTCTCCAACCCAGGCCACACCGCCTACGCGACGGTGCGGTACCAGGCCAAGGGGGGCGGCTGGCGCTGGCTGGAGACCGTGAGCCAGAACGCGCTGGATCTCCCCGGTGTCGCGGGCATCGTCATCAACGCCCGGGACGTCACCGAGCGGCTCCGCGCCGAAGAGGATCGGCACCGGCTGGAAACCCAGATGCGGGAAGCGCAGAAGCTCGAGAGCCTCGGCATGCTGGCCGGGGGCATCGCCCACGACTTCAACAACCTCCTCATGGGCATCATGGGCAACGCGGGCCTCGCGCTGCTCCACCTCGAGGAAACCCACCCGGCCCACAAGCGGGTGAAGCAGATCGAGCTGGCCTCGCTCCGCGCCTCCGAACTCACGAACCAGATGCTCGCCTACAGCGGCAAGGGCCGGTTCCTCGTGCAGACCCTCGACCTCGCGCGCCTGCTGGAGGAGATGGCGTCCCTGCTCCAGACCGTGATCTCCAAGAAGTCGGTCCTGCGCATCGAGGCCATCCCCGGCCGGTCCCTGGTGGAAGCCGACGCCACGCAGATCCGCCAGGTGGTCATGAACCTCATCACCAACGCCTCGGATGCCCAGGGCGAACAGGGTGGCACCATCACCCTTCGGGCCGGCCTCAGGGAGACGGGGCCCGAGACGCCCTGCCTGGCTGGAACGCCCCCCACCGGGCCCGCCGCCTTCCTGGAAGTCTCCGATCAGGGCGGGGGCATGGAGCCGGAAACCCTGGAGCGCATCTTCGATCCCTTCTTCACCACCAAGTTCACCGGCCGGGGCCTGGGCCTCTCGGCCGTGCTCGGCATCGTGCGCGGGCACCGGGGCGCCATCCAGGTGAAGAGCACCGTGGGCAAGGGCACGACCTTCCGCCTCCTCTTCCCCCTCTCCGAGCGCCGGGCGGAGGTCAGCCCCAACGAGCCGGCCCCCAGTGAGCTGCGCGGCGAGGGCCTCGTGCTGGTCGTCGATGATGAACCGCAGGTCCGCCAGGTGGCCAGGGGGTCCCTCGACCACGCGGGTTTCGAGGTGATGGAGGCCGAGGATGGCCTCAAGGCCCTGGAGCTCTTCCAGGAGCATCGGGGGCGCATCCGCGCCATCCTGCTCGACCTCACCATGCCCCACATGGATGGCCATGAGGTGAAGCGCCGCCTCCGCAGCCTCGATCCCGACGTCCCCATCGTGCTCACCAGCGGCTACTCCGCCACCGAGGCCGAAGAGGAACTCCAGGGCCCGAAGGACCGTTTCATCCAGAAACCCTACCGCCCGAAGGATCTCATCGCGCTGGTGGTGGAAGCGGTGCGGAAGGCCTGAGGACCATGCGCCCTATTCGCCCTTGGCCCGCAGCTTCTTGAGCAGCGCCGGCAACCGGTTCACCGCGGCCTGAACCTCCATCCACTCCCGATGGGGGCGCGCGGGATAGCCCGTCACAAATGATCCGGGCGGCAGGCTCTTCGCCACGACGCTGTTGCCGCCGACGACGCTCTTCTCGCCGATCTCGATGTGGCCGACCACGCCCACCTTGCCCGCCAGCGTGACGTAGCGGCCGATCTTGGTGGAGCCGCTGATGCCCGACTGGCTCACCAGGAGGCAGTGCTCCCCCACCTGGACGTTGTGGGCCACCTGCACCTGGTTGTCGATCTTCGTGCCGGAACCGATGCGCGTGGGGCCGAGGACACCGCGATCCACGGTGACGCAGGCGCCGATCTCCACCTCGTCGCCCACCTCCACCCAGCCCACCTGGGGCACCTTGCGGTGATGGCCATCCACGAGGACGTAGCCGTAGCCATCGCTGCCCAGCACCGAGTTGGCGTGCACGCTCACGTTGCGGCCCAGCTTCGTGCGCCGGTAGAGCACCACGCCGGGGAACAGCTCGCAATCCTCGCCCAGCACGCAGTCATCCCCGATGTGCACCCCGGGGTGGATCACGCAGCCCTGGGCGATCACGGTGCGGGCCCCCACCGTGGCACCGGGGGCGACGCGGACCCCGGGGCCGATCTGCGCCGAGGGATGGATGGGCGCCTCCGTCCAGGCGGGTTCCGGCTCCGGGTGGAGGATGCCGATGGCCTGGGCGAAGCACCAATAGGGGTTTTCCACCACGAGGGTGGGCTGGTCCCCCAGGTCCGCCTGGGGATCGGCCAGGATGAGGCCCGCCTTCGCCTCCCGGGCCTGGGCCGCATATTTCTTGTTGGCCAGGAAGCTCAGGGCCCCGGCCTGGGCCTCTTCGAGGGGCCGAACTTCGGAAAGCGGGCGATCCGGTGGACAATGGCGGAGGGCGCCTCCCAGCATCTCCGCCAGGGCCTTTGCCGTGATGGACTGGGACATGCGCACCTCCTGAATGAACCCGAGACCTTTGAATATGGCACAGACCCACACCCTGGAGTCCCATGCGGACGAGCATGAACGGCGCCGCGAGCGCCGCTGGATGGCCTGGGGCCTCGGCATCATGGTCCTGGTCGCGGGTTACGGCATCTACGTGGCTCGCCAGCTGGCCGACCGGCCCATGGCGGACCCCGGGCCCTTGAGGGCGCATCCCCTTCCCGATGCGCTCAAGGCCGAGATCCTCGGGATGCTGGACACCCAGCTCGTCGGCGCCCAATTGGTGGAAATCAACGAAGGCGGCCTGCGGGATTTCCGAATCAAAGGCACTCCCAGGGCCACCCTGGACAAGGCCTTCAAGGCCGCCTTCCGCCCCCTGGTCGTCAACGAACTCATGCCGCGGCTCCGTCCCTACGGCCACGTCATCAGCTTCGAGATCGCCAACATGGATTTTCCCCCGGCCCGCCTGCGGCCGCTCCCCCGCAAATAAGGCCGTCGACGATGCACCCCTACCTCATTCAACTCGGGAACTTCCCCATCGGCACCTACGGACTGATGCTCGCCATCGGATTCTTCGCGGGCACGGCCCTGGCCAAGCGGCAGGGCAAGCTGGATGGCATCGGAGGGGAATTCATCCCCGACCTGGCGATCACCTTGCTCATGGCGGGCATCATCGGCGCCAAGGTGGTGCTGATCCTCGTGGAGATGATCAACGGCCGCATGACCTTCTCCGAGGTGTTCTCCCTCGCCACGCTAAGGGCGGGGGGTCACATCCACGGCGGCATCATCTTCGGCGCGGCAGCCTTCTTCTGGAAAGCGCGCAAGGCCGTGGGTCACACCGTGGCCCAGATCGGGGATGCCCTCGTGCCCGGCGTGGCCCTGGGCCAGGCCATCGGCCGTATCGGCTGCTTTGCCGCGGGCTGCTGCTACGGCACCGTATGCAGCGCGCCCTGGTCCGTCACCTTTTCGGATCCGCACGCCCACGAGCTCAGCGGCACGCCCCTGGGCATCCCGCTCCACCCCGTGCAGCTCTACACCTTCGCCGCCAACCTGGCCGTGATGGGCCTGCTGCTCCTGACGCGCAGGAGGCGCCGCTTCACGGGCCAGATCACCGCCCTCTACTTCATCCTGGAAGGCGCGGCCCGCCTGACGGTGGAAATTTGGCGCGGGGATCTCGACCGCGGCGCCTGGCTGGGCCTCGATTGGCTCAGCACGGGCCGCCTCACCGCCATGGCCTTCGTGGCCTTCGGCATCGCCCTCTGGATCTGGTGGTCCCGCACGAAAGAAGAGGTCCCCGTATGATCCGTCACGAACTGGATAGCCCCTCCCCCCGCCTGGACAAGTTCCTCGTGGAGGCCCACCCCGAAGTGGGCCGCGCCCGTTGGGACGCCTGGATCAAGGAGGGCCGCGTCCTCGTGAACGGCACCGCCGCCACCAAGGGCGGCCACAAGCTCAAGGTGGGCGACGCGGTGGAGACGGAGCTGCCCCCCATCACCCCGCCCGCCGCCGACCTCGTGGGCGAGATCATCGACCTGCCCACCCTCTTCGAAGACGGCCAGATCTGGATCGTGGATAAGCCCTCGGGCATGGTGGTGCACCCCGGCCCTGGCCACTCGGGCGGAACGCTGGTGAACGCCCTGCTGGGTAGGCTGCAGACCGGAGGCTGGAGACCGGAGGCCGGCGAAATCGATCCCCTCGCTGACCTCCAGCCTCCAGCCTCCAGCCTGCAGCCTGAAGAAGAGGAGGCCGCCATCGCCTGGCCTGGCCTCGTGCACCGCCTGGATCGCTTCACCACCGGCTGCGTGGCCCTGGGCAAGACCCGCGAGGCCCAGGAATCCCTCCAGTCCCAGTTCCAGCACCGCACCGTGGAGAAGCGCTACCTGGCCATCGTGCGCCACAGCCCCAAGCTCCCGGAATTGGGCAGTCTCCTGGTGGATCAGCCCCTCGCCCGCCACCGCACCGAGCGGCAGAAGATGGCCGTGGTCGCGGGCGGTCGCGCGAGCCAGACCCGCATCAAGGTGCTGGCCCGCACCAAGAACGCCGCCCTCGTGGAGTGCGAGCTGCTCACGGGGCGCACGCACCAGATCCGCGTTCACCTGGCCCACCTCCGCGCCCCCCTCATGGGCGATCCCCTCTACGGCGGCCCCAGCCGCTGGATGGCCACGGATGGCCAGATGCTCGACCTGCCCCATCCCCTGCTCCACGCCTGGCGCTTGGGCCTCAAGCACCCCACCACCGGTGAGCCCCTCCTCGCCGAGGCCCCCATCCCCGCGCCCTTCCGGGAGGCCGCCGAACGACTGGGGCTGGCGGAGGGTCTGCCTTAGCCTCATTTTCTAATTGATCGGGAGTTCCCGTGCCCTTCGCCTGGATGCACCTCAAGCCCCTCGCCGAAGCCCTCAAGGGGCGGGAATACATGCTCGGCATCGCCTTGGCGGGAATCGCCCTTCTCGTGCTGATCCTGATCCTCCTGGGGCGCCTGCCCCACTGGATGCGCGCCAAGCGCCATCCCACCCTCACCCCCTTCCAGCTGGAGGAGCTGCTGCAGGGCCCGCATCCCCTGGTGGTGGACCTCCGCGATCCCGAGGCCTTCCGCAAGGAGGGGCACATCCGGGGTGTGCTCCACATCCCCTTTTCTCAGCTGGAGAGCCGGGTGGAGGAGGTCTTCGCCGACGCCCGCCACCCCATGCCGCGCGCCATCGTGCTCGTGGACGAGCACGACTCCCAGGCCCACCAGGCCGCGGACCTGCTCAAGGCCCGCGGGGCCGACTGGCTCTACGTGCTCATGGATGGCTTCCATGGCTGGCGGAAGGGGCGGTTCCCCATCGTGAAGTAGCGGAGGGACTTCCCCCCTTCAAGGCAACTTCGTCTTCGCATCCTCGTTCTGGAACTGGAGGGCCATCACCCACCAGCGAGTGCCATCGAACTGGAGCTGGAGGCTGTTGATGCCCCGCAGGGTCTCCTTCATCTCCGGGCCGAAGCGGGCTTCGTAGCGGGTCCACACGCCCGCCATGTTCCCCCACTGGGCGGTATCCCGCCGGGTTTCCTGTTCCACGAAGCCCTTCTCCCAGCTGGGCACCACGCGCTGGAGGAACTCCTCCACGCCGAAGCTGCGCACCCCCGGCGTGCCATCGGGCTTGTTGCCGGTGATGGTGAAGCGGCACTCCCGGTGGAAGAGCGCCCGGATCCGGGGCACGTCGCGCTTGCCCGCGGGGCCGGAGATGAAGCCATAGAGGCTCTTCACCAGGGCGTCGATAGTCCCTGCCTCGGCGACCGTGAGCGGGGTGCGGCTGGCGGGATCCAAATCACCGGGCAGGGGGCGATCTGGGGATTCGTCATCCCAGGCGCAGCCCGTCACCCACCAGCGGTTCCCATCGAAGAGGAGCTGGAAGCTGTTCACGCCCCGCGCCTTGGGGCCGCCTTCCTTCTCCCAGCTCTCGTAGGCGCTCCACACCTGGGCGAGGTTGCCGAAGCGATCCACGCGGCGGCCGAGTTCCCGCTCGAAGAAGCCCCGCTGCTCCATGGCGGGGAAGGAGGTCTTGCAGTAACCCTCCACGTCCGTGTTCACGATCCGCACCTTGCCGTCCTGGGCCCGGTGCGGAAGGGCCAAGCGCGCACTGGGCAGGAAGAGGCTCCGCTGCAGCTGCCCATCCCGCTTCTGCCCCGCCGGCCCCGAGATGGAGGTGTAGAGCAGGGTGATGAAGGCGTCCAGATCCTTCAGATTGGGCGCAGCCGGTGCCTGGACGGAGGCGCCTGCCGCGGGGGCCTGCGCCTGCAGGGGGGCGACCTGGGGAACCACCAGGCAGAGGAGGGCGCATGGGGAGATTCGCATGGGCCCAGCATGGTCCCCCTCTGCGCCCCAGGGGGCTCCCCCCGGGGCCAGTTGCCCCCTTCCTGGGGCAGAGCGCCCTGGCCAAGGATTGTGGTTGGTGATGCATCCAATAGGCTTAACAACAATTCACAAACAACCTGAACGAATTGGCTGGAGACTGAACATTTCTTAACAACCGCCGTATGCCCTCGGTGCCCTGGAGTTGAACATGACCCCCGCGAAACCCCTGGCGTGGTTCCTCCTCGCCTCGAGCTGCCTCCCCGCCCTTGCCCAAACCTCAGCGGCCCTGCGCGTCCGGAGGGTGGGATCCGCCGGCCAGCCCCTGGCCAACGCCCTCGTGACCGTCCACTCCATCGAGCGGGCGGAAAAGCGCACGGCGCGCACCGATGCCGCGGGCTGGGCGAGCTTCGCGGGAATGCTGCCCGGCCGGTACCGCATCGAAGGCCAGGAGATCGCCCTGAAGCCGGACTCCCGGATGGAGCTCGTGATCCGCCAGCAGGAGGCCGCCGCCGTGGTGGAGATCGAAGCGTCTCCCCTGCGCACGGAAACGTCCTCCGTGGGGGTGCAGGCGACCCTGCTCGCCTCCGATCTGGAACGCATCCCCTTCGCGCCCCACCGCTTCGCGGAGCAAAGCGCCGTGATGCCCGGCGTCTCGCCCAGCGGCAAGCCCGAGCCCGTGGTGCTCGGATCCATGCTGGATGGCAACAGCTTCCAGGTGGATGGCATGGCGACCAACCTCGCCTCCACCGGTCGCTTCGGCATGAACCTCAGCTCCGAAGTGCTGGAGAGCCAGACCGTCACCACCGGCGGCCACAAGGCCGAGGTGGGCTTCGCGCCGGGCGGGGTCTTCAACCTCGTCACCAAGACGGGCACCAACACCCTGAAGGGGAGCCTCTTCGCCAGCGCCATCGACCGGAGCCTCAACGCGAAGGTGGAGGATGGCAAGGCCAACAATCCGGAGGAGCGCGCCACCCACGCCCGGGAATGGGGAGTCACCGTGGGCGGGGCCTTCATCCCCGATCGCCTCTTCTTCTTCGGGGCCTTCAACCGCCAGCTCACCGACCAGGATTTCGACAACATCACCCCGCCCGGGGGCGCGCCCCATCGCCGCACCCTGGCCGAAGACCGCTCCTACCGCTTCTTCAAGCTCACCTGGCTGGCCACGGACAATCACCGCCTGGAGGTGGCCTGGTTCGGGGATCCCGTGGTGCAGCGCAACTTCGATGACCCCGCCAACGCCTCGCTCAAGGACGAGCAGCTCGGCAGCCGCACCCGCGGTGGCAACAGCTGGCTGGTGAAGCATGTGGGCGTGCTGGGCGCCAACCTCACGTGGGAGAACACCCTGGGCCTGCACCGCACCGCCTTCCAGTGGTCCCCCGCCGTCCCCGAGGCGGGTCCCAACCGGGCCCAGTTGGACGCGCCCCTCCGGGAGAGCTTCGGCCGCTACGCGGAGGACCGCCTGGAGCGCGTCGAGAACCTGAGCCTGCGTTCGGAGTTCACCCTCTTCGCCGGCGGGCACCAGGTGAAGGTGGGCTTCCAGGGCCTGCGCTCCGACTTCACCACCGAATACCGACGCCCCAGCAGCGGGCTCGCCTTCCTGGATCGCGCCGCCGGTGGCAGCGGTCCCGCCGCCGGGGACATCACCGCCATCCGGGCGGGTCTCCTCGCCCTGAACGGCTCCGACTACGCCTATGCAAATGGGGATAGCCTCCTCACGGCGAGCCCGGTGAGCGGCCAGCTCGCGGGTGGCCGGGCGAGCTACCTCTACCAGCGCACCCTGGCCTCCCTGGCTTCCTACGGCGATCCCCTCCGGCAGCGCACCCTGGGGATCTTCGCCCAGGACGACTGGCAGGTGGGCTTGGGCTGGACCCTCAACCTGGGCCTCCGGGTGGATCGCGCCGCCGTGGATGGCGAGGACGGGCGCGGCCTCTACCGCCAGACCCTGCTCAGCCCCCGCCTCGGGGTGAGCTGGGATCCCACCCGGGACGGCCGGAACCGGATCTTCGCTTACGCGGGACACATCTACAGCCCCCCCACGCCCGGCGCGCTGGCGGCCGCGGGCGCCACCAGCGGCGGCCCCGCCACCACGCGCCAGGTGTGGATCCCCACCCTGTCCGAGTGGCGCACCTGGCAGCAGACGGGCGTCCAGGGCGTGCGCAACGTCGCCATCGCCCCGGATCTGAAGGCCGCGCGCACCGACCTCTACCAGCTCGGTGCCGAGCGCCTCCAGCCCATCCCCGCCCTGGGCACCTGGATTCTCGAGGGGGTGCTCACCCTGAAGCGCACCCACGATCTCATCGACACCTACAACCCCGCCTGGGGCTACCTCCCCCAGTACGATGCCGCCGCCAACGCCACCGCGGGCAAGCGCTACGTGGGCAACCTGCCCGGCCTGGAACGCACCTTCAAGGGCCTCGATCTCTCGGCCCACCGCCGCTTCGCGGGGGGGCACCTCTTCCAGATCAGTTACAGCCAGGGGGATCTCCGGGGCAACAGCCAGGTGGGCGGCGTGGCTTCCGCCACGGGCCGCAACACCGGCTTCGCGAGCATCCCCAGCCTTCGCCAGGACTATCGCCAAGCCGCATACGACGGCCCCCTCAACGAAAGCCTGAAGCACTCCTGGAAGGCCTACGGAAGCGCCGCCCTGCCCTTCGGGTTCGAACTCTCCGGCGTCGTCCTCCACCGGTCGGGCCTCCGCTACAGCGCCCTCGTCACCGCCAGCGGCGACGCCGTGCTGGCCCCCGGCGAAACCCGCGGCAACCGTGAACTCCCCAAGGTCACCACCGTGGACCTGAGCATCGCCAAGGTCTTCACCCTGCCCAAGAGCTCCCTGCGCACGGCCGTGGAAGTCTTCAACCTGCTCAACGCCCAGCCCATGATCTGGGTGAACAACGTGGGCGCCACCACCACCCCCGGCAACCACCTACAGCCGCGGGCCCTCCAGTTCTCGGCGCGGCTGACGTTTTGAGGTAATGGCCCTACGGGGAATCGCACGGCATGGAATCCAACCTTCATCCCGCACCGTCTTCCTCCTGGGTGGGCTCGCCGGATCTCGTTCAGGCCTTCCCAGGCTCCTCCGGCGGACCCCAGTGCCGATACCGGAGCAACAACAGGAGCCCCGGGATCGCGGCCACGACGCAGCAGAGGAAGTAGGCGCTCCAGCCGTCGTGGTCGCCCAGCTTCAAGCGGAGGCCCTCCGCCAGCCACCCTGTCGCGCCGGCGAAGAGGGTGCGCGGCAGGGCCATCAGGCTCGTGAAGAGGGCGTACTGGGTGGCCGTATAGGCCCGGTTGCAGCTCGCCCCGATGAGCACGGCGAAGCCCGCGCCGCCGGCGCCGTAGGCGAAGTTCTCCAGGGCATTGGCCGCGATGAACACGGGCAGGTTCGCACCCAGCCGGCTCACGGCCCAGAAGCCCAGGATGCTCCCGGCCTGCAGGAGCCCGAAGATCCAGAGGGCCCGTCGGAGGCTCACCTTCGCGAGCAGGGCGCCGCCCGCCAGGCCGCCGAGGATGATGGCCAGCATGGCCGTCGTCTTCTGCACGGTGCCGATCTGGGCCAGGGTGAATCCCGCGCCCCGCAGGAGGAAGGGCATGGTCATGGACTCCGCCAGCCAATCCCCCAGCTTGAAGAGCACCGCGAAGGACATGAGCTCCGCCATGCCGGGCCGGGGCAGGAGATCCCGCAGGGGCTCCATCACGGCAGCGGCCAGGGTGCGGGGAGCCGCACCCGTTTCATCCGTGTCCTGGGCCAGGAGCGTGCCCAGGATGCCGAGGAGGGTGAGGCCCGCCATGGCCAGGTAGGTGATCCGCCAACCGGATTTCTGGGCCAGGATCAAGGCCCCCCCGCCGCTCACGAGCATCGCCACCCGGTAGGCCGCGATGTGCACGGAGGTGCCGAAGCCCAGCAGATGCCTGGGCAGGGCCTCCACGCGCCAGGCGTCCACGGCGATGTCGAAGGTCGAGGAGGTGATCGTCACGGCGATGGCGAGGAGCACCACGGGCACCAGGCCCAGGTGGGGGTCCCGCATCGCCAGCGCGGCGAGGGTCAGGGCCATGGCCACCTGCATGGCGAGCATCCAGCCGCGGCGACGCCCCAACATCGGAATGCCGTAGCGGTCCACCAGGGGCGCCCAGAACACCTTCAGAGAATAGGGCAGCGTCACGAAGCTGAAGGCCCCGATCACCTTGAGGTTCAGGCCCTCCGAGGTCATCCAGGCCTTGAGGGTGGAGCCGGTGAGGAAGAGGGGCAGGCCCGAGGCGAAGCCCAGGAGCACGAGAACCAGGAAGGTGCGCGGATTCATCCCCACAGCCTAACCGTTAGGAGGGCATTCCCAGCCCCTCCCCCCCGCCGGAAGGCAATCGAGCCTACATTGGGGCGACTCCCCCGAGGCCGCCCATGAATCGCTCCACCCCCGCCATTGCCTTCCCCTTCCCCCTCGCCCTCGCCCTCATCCTGGGCTGCCGCGCCTCCGAAGACGGACCCGCCACCTCCCCGGACGGCGGCATCCCCACCTGCACGCTCACGGCCCCTGCCCCCTTCGCCACGGGGCTCACGGGGGCCATCCTCCTGACGGCCACCGCCGCCGATGACGTGGGGGTGGCGGGCGTGGATTTCCAAGTCGATGGCGCCGATCTGGCCACGGTGACGAGCGCTCCCTACCAGACCACCCTTCCCAACACCGCTGCCTACGCGAGTGGTCAGCACGTCTTCCGCGCCCGCAGCCGGGATGCCGCCGGGAATGCGAGCCCCTGGTCCCAGGCCGTCGTGAGCTTCGGAGGCGCAGTGGCCCTGCCCTCCGGCTTCAACCTCGGCTCCGTGACGACCAGCCTCACCAATGCCACCGCCATGACGGTGGCTCCCGATGGCCGGGTGTTCATCTGTGAGCAGGGCGGCGCGCTCCGGATCGTGAAGGCGGGTTCCTTGCTCAGCACGCCCTTCGCCACGCTGGGCACCACGGCCACCGGGGAGCGGGGCCTCCTGGGCGTGGCCCTGGATCCGGCGTTCCCCTCCAATGGATTCGTGTACGTCTACTACACCGCCGCCACTCCCACCACGCACAACCGGGTGAGCCGCCTCACGGCGGATATCGGCAACCCCGATGTGGCGATGCCCGGGAGCGAATCGGCCCTGATCGATCTGCCCACCCTCAGCGCCACCAACCACAACGGCGGCGCCCTCCAGTTCGGCCCCGACGGCAAGCTCTACGTGGCCACGGGAGAGAACGCCGTGCCCGCCAACGCCCCCCTGCTCACCACCACCCTCGGCAAGATCCTGCGGTTCAACGCCGACGCCAGCATCCCCGGCGACAACCCCTTCGTCGCCTCCACCATCGGCTTGAACCAGGCCATCTGGGCCCGGGGCCTCCGCAATCCCTTCTCCTTCGCCTTCCAGCCTGGCACCACCCTCATGCACATCAACGACGTGGGCCAGAGCACCTGGGAGGAGATCGACACGGGCGCCTCGGGCGCGGACTACGGCTGGCCCTCCACGGAAGGTCCCACCAGCGCCGCCGGGATCACGGCTCCCCGCTTCGCCTACGGCCACCCGTCCGCGCCGGCAGGGCAACCCGGGAGTACGGGCACCTTCCTCCAGGGCCTGGCCATCGTCGGCGCAGCCTTCGACGCCGCCGCCTCGCCGTGGCCCTCCGGGTACCACGGAAACTACTGGTTCGGGGACCTCACGGGGGGTTGGGTGGCCCGGATGCACCTCGGCAGCGGAAACGTGAGCACCTTCGCCACGGGCTTCAGCGGCCTGCGGGCGCTCGCCTTCGCGGGCGACGGCTCCCTCTACGTGCTCACCGCCTCCAGCCTCCAGAAGATCACCCACCCCTAGATCTGCGCGGATGGCTCACTCCCTTTTGCTGGAGCTTCCGGAAATTTGCCCCTATCCTTCCCCCAACCCCATCCGGAGGCAGCATGACCCAGCCCATCCCCACGGGATTCCGCACGGTAACTCCCGGCCTCGTCATCTCCAACGCACCCCGGGCTCTCGCCTTCTACCAGGAGGCCTTCGGGGCCGAGGTGGTATCCCGGATGTACATGCCGGATGGCACCACCCTCATGCATGCGGAGATCCGCATCGGCGACTCCATGGTGATGCTGGGCGAGGAGGCCAAGGAATGGGGCGCCCTCTCCCCCTACACCTTGGGGGGAAGTCCGGTGACCCTGCACCTCTACGTGGCCGACGTGGACGCGGCCTGGGATCGCGCCGTGAAGGCCGGCTGCAAGGTCGAGATGCCCCTGGAGAACATGTTCTGGGGCGACCGCTACGGCAAGCTCACGGATCCCTTCGGTCACCACTGGTCCCTGGCCATGCACCTGGAGGATCTCAGCGACGCCGAGATCGAGAAACGCGCCGCCCAGGCCTTTTCCGCGAAATGAAGGCCCAGCCCTTCGATGTCCATCCCAGCATCGCCTACGTCCAGGCCGTGATCTCGAACCTCCCCGCGAAAACGGGAAGGGACCTCACGGCCTGGGTGGCCCTGGCCCGGGGCTCGAAGCAGCACGAGGCCAAGGCGCTGAGCACTTGGCTAAAGGCCCAGGGCCTCGGCGGCACCCAAGCCGGCCTCGTGGCGGAGCGGGCGCTGGCCCTGCCCGGCCACCCCTTTGGCGACACGCCGGAGGACTACCTCGCCGCGGCCTCGCGCTATGTCGACGCCCAGTTCGCAGGCAAGAAGGCAGGCCTGAGACCCCTCTTCGACACCGTGCTCACCTGGGCCCGCAAGGAGCTCAAGGGCCTGAAGATCTGCCCCTGCGAAACCATCGTCCCCTTCTACCGGGACCACGTCATCGCCCAGCTCAAGGCAGCCACCCAAACCCGCCTGGACCTGGGCCTGGCCCTGGGCGATCCCGCCCAGCTCGAGGACCCCAAGGGGAGGCTCAGGGACACCGGTGGCTTCGCCAAGAAGGACCGCATCACCACCCGCATCGAACTGAAGTCCCCTGCGGATTTCGACGCCCACGCCCAGGCCTGGCTGCGGGAAGCCTTCGATCGCGACGGACGGTAGGGTACGGCCCATTCGGACCCCGGTTTGGAACGCGAATGGCGCGAATAAAAGCGCGAAGAGCGCGAATAAAAGATAAAGAAACAGGGCTCTGAATGGGCCTGCCTTTCTTCGCGGGCATCGTGCCCCGGAATGAACGGCACCGTCCGGGGCCACCCCGCTTTCCAGGCTAGGGGCCGAGCCCTCCCCACCGAGCAGGCCCTCCCTTCCCGGGGCGGGCGCCAGCGGGGCCCTGAAGCCCTGCCAGCGCCCGCCCCGGGAAGTGCGCCGACCTCGTCGGCGCAGGCCGAAGGCCGGAGGGCCCAATGCCCGAAGCATCATTCGCGAGGCGCGCAGCGCCCTTCGCGTTCCCCTCTTTCCCAACCCCCACCATTCGTGACCCGGATCCGGGCCTCGTCTACCGCCAGGCCCCATGTTTCCGGCACCCCCCGGAGGCTGGCATGGGTCTGCGCGCGATCTCCCTTCCCGACACCCTGGAGGAGCTCAGCCTGACCCCCCGGGAGAAGATCCTGAGTCCCCATACCACCACGATCTACGTGCATGGCGAGATGGATCAGGCCATGGCCCGCCATTTCGTGGAAGCCCTGGAGGAGCTGCGCTTCGGCCGCCAGGCCTCCGCGGCCCTCATCGATATCGCCAGCGATGGCGGCGAGTACTTCGCCCTGGCCACCATGCTCAGCGCCATGGCCGGCTCCCACATGGCGCTCGCCACCTTCGCTTCGGGCCACGCCTTCAGTGCCGCCGCCGTGCTCCTCAGCGCCGGCCACCCCAACTGCCGCTTCATCAGCCCCTACGGCGCCGCCATGGTGCACAGCCTCATCACCGCCCACCCGCCCCAGGGCATCGAGGAACTGGAGGGACTCACCAAGTTCGAAGCCAGCCTCAACCGCCGCCTCATGGCCACCTTCGCCAAGAACTGCGGCACCACCGCCAAGAAACTCGAAGCCCAGATCCGCGCCGGGGGCGGGCGGACGCTCTGGCTGCTGCCGGAGCAGGCCAAGACCCTCGGCCTCGTGGATCACATCGGCATCCCCGCCATCACCCAGGCGATGAGCTACGACCTGGAGGGCGTGAAAGGCTGAGGGTGCGGCAGATGCGGGCAGCCGAAGTGGAACGCGAATGGCGCGAATAAAAGCGCGAAGAGCGCGAAAAAAGATAAAGAAACAGAGCTCTGAATGGGCCTGCTTTCCTTCGCGGGCATCGTGCCCCGGAATGAGCGGCACAGACCGGAACCATCCCGCTCTCCGAGCCAGGAGCCAAGCCCTCCCCACCGGGCAGGCCCTCCCTTCCCGGGGCGGGCGCCAGCGGGGTCCTGAAGCCCCGCCAGCGCCCGCCCCGGGAAGTGCGCCGACCCCGTCGGCGCAGGCCGAAGGCCGGAGGGCCCAATGCCCGAAGCATCCTTCGCGAGGCGCGCAGCGCCCTTCGCGTTCCAATCTTTAAATGACGCCCCGTTTCTGCTGATCCCGCTCGATGCTCCGGAACAGCGCCGTGAAGTTCCCCTCCCCGAACCCGAGATCGTTCTCCCGCTGGATGATCTCGATGAAGATGGGCCCGATGACGTTCTTCGTGAAGATCTGCAGCAGGTACCCGTTCTCGTTCCCATCCACGAGCACCTTGTGGGCCTGGATCCGCTGGGGATCCTCCTTCACGCCGGGCACGCGGGTGAACACCTCCGCGTAGTAGTCCTCGTCGATGTCCAGCGTATCGATGGGCGTGCCCGCCATGGCGTCGAGGCTGGCGAGGATGTCCTTCGTGAGGAAGGCCAGGTGCTGCACCCCGGGGCCCTGGTACTCGCTCAGGTACTCGGCGATCTGATCCTTGTCCGACTTCGGCTGGTTGATGGGGATGCAGAAGCTCCCGTCGGGGCTGCGGAGCGCATAGGAGGTGAGCCCCGTCTTCATCCCCTTGATATCGAAATAGCGCACCTCGTAGAAGCCGAAGACGTTCTTGTAGAAGTCCGCCCACTGCTGCATGGTGCCGGGGTAGACGTTGTTCGTGAGGTGGTCCACCGCCAGGAAGCCCTTGTCCGCCTGCAGGATGGGCTCGGCCAGGGGCTCGAAGGCCGTCCGGTAGATGGAGCCCTTCTCGCCGAAGGCGTCGATGAAGTAGATGAGGCTGTCGCCGATGCCATGGATGGCGGGATAGGGCAGGTCCTGGGCCTCGGCGGCGCGGGCCCCGCGGCCCAGGGCTTCGCGGTGGGCGAACGCCGCGTCATCCACCCGCCAGCCCATGCTCGTGATGGCCGGGCCATGAGCTTGGGCGAAGCCCGCGGAGAAGCCTTCCTTCTCGCCATTCAGCAGGAAGTGGATGTCGTTCTGGCGGAAGTGCGTGATGGCCTTCCCCTTCACCTTCTCCACCTTGGAAAACCCGAAGGCCAGAAAGAGGCGCTCCAGGTCGCTGACGCTGGGGCCCGCGAACTCCGTGAACTCGATGCCGCGAAGGCCCAGGGGATTGGCATGGGTGGTCATCTTCATCTCCTCGCCGACGCTCACATCCAGCTCTTCCAGTAGTCGGCCATGGCCACGCTGCGGCCGGCCTCCGTAAGGTGGAGGGGATTCTTCGTGTCGATCATCACGGCCTGCTCCTCCGTGAAGGTCTTGTCCTTCGCGGCTTCCACGGCCTTGGGGTGCGGCCCGTGATGGATGCCCTGGGCATGGAAGGTGACCATGCCCGGCTCGATGCCCGCGCGGCTGAAGAAGTCGCCCGCGTGGTAGAAGAGCACCTCGTCGAAGTCGATGTTGGAGTGGTAGAAGGGCACCTTCATGGCGCCGGGATCGCCGTTCTCCAAGCTGCGGGGCAGGAAGGAGCAGATGATGGCGTTCTTCAGCAGCCACGTGGTGTGGGCGCTGGGGGGCAGGTGGTAGCGCTCGCTCATGACGGGGCGGATGTCGCGCACGTTGAGCTGCCACACGGTGAGATCACCCTTCCAGCCCACGGTGTTGATGGGATTGAAGGGATAGGTGACGGTGGTGAAGCGGCCCGTGCGCTTGATGCGGAGCTTCCATTCGCCTTTTAGCCCAGCGTAGCGGGCGGGGTCCGGCGTGGGGGTCTTGATGACGTCCACATCGAAGAGCGCGTGGCGGCCCAGCATGCCGCGATCGGGGATGCTCACCTCGCCGAAGGACTCCACCACCAGCAGCGAGGTCAGCTCCGCGGGCGTGAAGCGGTACACGGTGCCTCGGGGGATCACCAGGTAATCGCCCACTTCGTAGGCTAGGGGCCCGAAATCCGTTTCCAGTTCGCCGCTGCCCTTGTGGACGAAGAAGACCTCATCCGCATCCGCGTTGCGGAAGTAATAGGGCATGGGCTTGTCGAGGCGGCTGAGGGAGATGACGACGTCGTCGTTCTGCAGGAAGGCCACGCGGCCCTCCCAGAAGTCGGACTGGGCGAGGCCGGCCATGTGCTCGATGCGCAGGCACTCGGGGCGGAGGTCGCCCTCGATGTCCGTCCACCCCACGGGGGCCTGGCTGCGGTAGAGGTGGCTCGTGCGGCCGAAAAAGCCCTGGCGGGCGTATTCCTCCTCGTAGAGCCCGGCCGGGACGTCCACGTGCGCCTGGGTGGTGGTGAGGCCTTTTCGGAATTGCATGTCCGATCTCCCGTCCTACCCAAGGTGAAGTCAGCGATTTAGCAAAAAAAGAATATGTTTTCGAACCTTTTGATCTAAATTTTTGATCATGCAATGGGATCTCGATGCCCTCCGGGCCCTGGACGCCGTGGTGCGGGAAGGCGGCTTCGCCAAGGCGGCAGAGCGCCTGAACAAGGCCCAGAGCGCCGTGAGCTACCAGGTGCGCAAACTGGAGCAGGCCCTGGGCGTGGCCCTGCTGGACCGCAGCGCCTATCGGGCCGCCCTAACCCCCGCCGGCGAGCTCATCCTCGCCGAGGCCCGCCGCCTCCTCACCCAGGCCGAGCAGGTGGAGGGCTTGGCCCGCCAATTCGCCGAGGGCTGGGAGCCCCGCCTCGCCCTCGTCATCGATGGCATCCTGCCCCTCACGCCCATCATGACGGCCCTCAAGCAGCTCGCCGACGAGGCCGTACCCACGCGCGTTCAGGTGAAGGTGGAGTTCCTCTTCGGCGTGCAGTACCGCTTCGACAAGGACGCCGCCGACCTCATGCTCGTGAAGGATTTCCAGCCCAACGCCTACCTCCAGGCCCGCCCCCTCCCTGAAGTCGAATGCGTGCTCTGCGTGGCCCCAGGCCATGCCCTGGCGGGGCAGATCCGCGTGCGCCTCTCCGAGCTGCAGCGCCACGTGGAGCTCAGCGTGCAGGACAGCTCCGATCGGGGCGACGACCGCCACATGTTCGGCGGCGAGCGCGTCTTCTACCTCTCGGGCTTCATCGTCAAGAAGCAGGCCCTCCTCATGGGCCTCGGCTTCGGCTGGATGCCCCGCTACCTCGTCGACCGCGAGCTGGCCGAGGGCCGCCTCCTGGAAGTCGACTTCGTCGGCGGCTCCCGCTACCGCTTCCGCCCCCACCTCGTGAGCCGCATGGACCGCCCCCTGGGCCGCGCAGGACAGAAGCTCGCGGACTACCTCAGCAAGGCCATCGGGGAGACCGTCTAGGTTCGGGCACCGTTGGGAACGCGAATGGCGCGAATAACAGATAAAAAAACGGAGCTCTGAATGGGCTTGCATTTCTTCGCGGGCATCATGCCCCAAAATGAACGGCACCGTTTGGAGCCACCCCGCCTTCCGAGCCAGGGGCCAAGCCCTCCCCACCGAGCAGGCCCTCCCTTCCCGGGGCGGGCGCAAGCGGGGCCCTCAAGCCCCGCCGGCGCCCGCCCCGGGAAGTGCGCCGACCTCGTCGGCGCAGGCCGAAGGCCGGAGGGCCCACCGCCCGAAGCCTCATTCGCGAGGCGCGCAGCGCCCTTCGCGTTCCGCCTTTCAGTCCTCGAACAACCCCGGCTGAAACTCCCCCAGGAAGCCCCCCTCCTCCACCAGCGTTCCCGCCTTCACCCCCAGCAGCCGCAGCTTCCGATCCAGATCCACCCGTTTCAGGCAGGCGCGCGCCGCCTCGCGCAGGGCCTCGGGATCCCGGCTGGGCCTGACCAACGTGACATCCCGGGTGACGGTGCGGAAGTCCTCGTATCGGAGCTTGATGCCCACGCCCTTCGCGAGGACGTGCTGGCGCGCCAAGTCCCCGGCCAGGCGCGTGCAGAGGTCCAGCAGGATCTTAGACAGCTGCTCCCGATCCGCCTTCGGGTGCAGGTCCCGCTCGAAGGTCGTTTCGCGGCTGATGGACTTGGGATCCCGGGAGGTCACGAGGGGGCTGTCGTGGCGGCCGTGGGCCGCTTCGAAGAGCCAGCGGCCGTAGCTCTGTCCGAAGTGCCCGATGAGCTCCGCCGGGTTCGCCGCCGCCACCTGCCCCACCGTCTCCAATCCCAGACTCCGTAGTTTCTCCGCGGCCTTGGGGCCGACCCCGTTGATGACGGAGATGGCCAGCGGCCAGATGCGGGTGGGGACCTCGTCCTGGCTGAGGATCGTGAGCCCGTCGGGCTTCTGCAGCTCCGAGGCGATCTTCGAGAGGAGCTTGTTGGGCGTGATCCCCACGGAGCAGGTGAGCCCAGTGGCCTCCCGCACGGCCACCTTCAGGCGCATCCCCAGCTCCCGACTCTCCCCGGGAACCTCCGTGAGGTCCAGGAAGATCTCATCGATGCCCCGGTCTTCCATGACCGGCGCGATGGCCACGGCGGCGGCTTTGAAGGCCGCGGAGCTGCGGCGGTAGGCCTCGAAGTTGGCCGGCAGGAGCAGGGCCTCCGGCGCCAGGGCCGCCGCCTTCATGAGCCCCATGCCCGAGCGCACCCCGAAGGCCCGGGCCTCGTAGGTGCAGGTGGTGGCCACGCCCCGACCCCGATAGTCCCCCAGGCGCATGCCGTGGCCAGGCTCGGATCCCGGCCTCCGTCTGGGCCCGCCCACGACGAGGGGCAGGCCCTTCAGCTCCGGCCGCTCCAACAGCTCCACCGACGCGAAAAAGGCATCCATATCCAGATGGGCGATGCGGCGGCCGGGCCTGGAATCGATGGATGGATCCGTTGCCTTCGGTGCCATGGGTGAAGGGTCACCTGGAGTTGACGAGGCCCGGAGGCGCGGGGTCGGGTGAAACATGAAATAGGGAGGAGGGCCGAGGAGGAAAGGCAATCACGGGTCGGACTCGATGAAGCCTACCGCCACCCGGCATCCTGAGCCACCGATCCAACGGCCGTACCCCATGGAATCCTTCCCGTGCTCCAATGGTGGAAACTCGGGGCAGCATCCAATTCAATAGGGGCCTACGCATGTTGACGGTCGGCATCACGGGATCAGGCGGTGGAGTTGGTAGCGCGGTGCTCAGGTCCCTGGCCCTGACCTCGCTGGAGACGCGGGTCGTTTGCTTCGACTCCGCGGCCGATACGCCGGGGTTGTTTCGCGGATGCCGCGCGCGCCTGATTCCCAAGGTCACGGATCCCGCGTTCCGGAATTCGCTCCTCGAGGCCTGCGAAGAGGAAGGCCTGGATGTGTTGATCCCGGGGCTGGATCCCGAGCTGGAGCCCATCGCCGGGTTGACCCCAGCCCTTCAGGCCCTTGGCTGCACGGTGATCGGTTCCTCCCCGCAAGTGAACCGGCTGCTGTTCGATAAACGGAGCAGCTCGGACTTCTTCGAGGGATTCGGCCTGCCCTTCGCGAAAACCGTCCCCATGGATCGGGTGGAGGAGTTGCTGGACCTCTTTGGTTTCCCCCTGCTCATCAAACCCGTTTCCGGCTCCGCCTCCCGCGGGGTTCACGTGGTGTTTGATTCAAAGGAACTGAAGGCCCTGGCCGCCGAAGGGGTCGCCTATGTGGCGCAGAACTACCTCATACCCCGGCAGTGGGGAAAATCCAGGAAGAGCCTGCGCCGGGAGGACGTCTACTCGAACCATTCGCTGGTCCAGCGGGATGAGCACATGGTGCAGGTCCTCAGCGATCGGCAGGGCGACCCGATCGGGGTGTTCTTCAGCCGGAACGTGCTCAAGGATGGAGCCGTGGTCCAGATGAACCCGCTGGAGGATGACCTCCATGGGGCGAGGGCCGCCGCGTTGAAGATGGCGAAATGCCTGGCGGGTATCGGCCAGGTCGGGCCATGCAACTTCCAGGGGCGGGTGACCGAGGAGGGCCCGTTCTTCTATGAGATCAACCCGCGTTTCTCGGGCGGCTCCGGAATGCGGGCCTGCCTGGGCTTCAACGAGGTGGAGGCCTGCCTGCGTCGGCTCGTGCTGAACGAATCCATGGAACAGTCCAGGGCCTGCCTATCCACGCGCTACGACCGGGTCTGCAGCATGCATCCGGCGGAGCTGATCATGGAGGCCTCCACCATCGAGCGCCTCAGGCGCGATGGCGTGGCCGACCTGGCCGGGGGGCACGGGTGAGGGTCCTGCTCACGGGCGCGACCGGTACCGGCGGAAGGGCCATCCTTCGTCGCCTATTGGCTGCCGACCATGGGCCCGTGTTTGGCACCAATCGCAGCGCCCCTCCCCCGGGATTCCTCACGGAGTTTGAAGCTCCCCTGGCGGATGGCAGGTTGCAACTGTTCCATCAGGAACTGACGGAATGGAGGCCCACTCAGGGGCCAGAGGTCGATGCCATCGTTCACTGCGCCGCGCGCCGGCCCGCCAGCCGATGCGCGGCCGACCCCGAAGCCGCCTACAGGGATAACGTCCAGGCCGTCCGGCGATTGGTGGAATGGGCCAGGGCGAGGGGCACCGGGCTCTTCATCCACTGCTCGATCCAGTCCGTCTATGCCCATGGCAGGCAGCCCTACCGGGAATCCGATCCCACCCATGCCACCGACCTCCAAGTGGCCACCAAACTGGAAAGCGAGTCGATCATAGAGGAGGGTTTGGGCGAGGAGGTCCGTCATCTGACCCTCAGGCTCCCCCACTTCTATGGGGCGGATCTTCCCCGCGACGGCGTGCTCGCCGCGTTCACCCAAGGGGCCGAGGCGGGCGAACTGCGCATCGTTGGCGATGGCGCCCAAACAGTTTGCTTCATCGAGCTTCGGGATCTCGCCGACCTCATCGCGACCCTCCTGGAGGCCCCTCCCCCCTCGGGGATCTACAACGCCGCCAGCGAAACCATTTCAGTGGGCGATTTGGCGGAGCGGTTCCAGAGGATCTGGCAGGAGCAGGGCCGACCCGCGCCGATCTTGCGGAGGATGGGGGGCCCGAACCCGCCGGGCTTCGGATTGGCCTGCAACAAGCTTTTCGCCGCGAGCGCCTGGCGACCCAGGCATAGGGTCGACAAATGGATCGCTCATACCATCGCCCTCCTCAGGGGCAGCCCCCTCTGAAGACGCAGGTGTTGCCCGCGCGAATACCTGGAATCTTCAATAGGCTCGCGGGCAACACGTGGCGGGGGATTGGGGGCCTGCCAGTGCCCCGATGGAAGGAGACCTCGCCAGCCTTCTCCAAGCCCCAGGCCTTTCCGGCGAGGCAGGCTATGGGAGGGCCACGCTCACCCGGATGACCGGCATCACCCCCTCCAGCGCGGCGGGTTCGAGCCCCAGGAGGAAGCCCCGGCTTCCCCCGTTGATGTGCACCTTCGGAAGGTCGAAGATGGTGGCCTCGGCGTAAACCGGCATGGTCTTGCGGGTGCCGAAGGGACTGGTGCCCCCCACCTGGTAGCCGCTGTGCTTGTCGGCCACCTCGGGCTTGCAGGGTTGCACGCTGCGGGCGCCGATCTGGCGGGCCAGTTCCCTGGTGCTCACTTCGCGATCGCCGTGCATGAGGATGATGAAGGGCTGTTTGCGGTCATCCTCGAAGATGAGCGTCTTGATGACGGCGTGCTCGGGCACGCCCAGCTCCCGGGCGCTCACGGCGGTGCCGCCCTTCTCCTCGTAGCGGTAGAGGTGCTCGGTGAAGGCCACGCCCTGCTGTTTGAGCAGGCGGGTCGCATTGGTGGAGGGGGCTTTCGACATTCCTCCATTCTAGGAGCGGTTCCCGTGGGTTTCTTGGGCACGCTCCGAGGCCCGTGCTAGGTTGTTCCCCCGGAGAACCCATGTTCATCGGCCACTACGCCCTCGCCTTCGCCGCCCGGCCCCGGGTGAAACAGCCCGGCCTCGGAACCCTGATCTTCGCCGCCGCCTGGGCGGATCTGCTCTGGCCCATCCTCCTGTTGCTGGGTATCGAGAAGGTGCAGCTCCTGGCGGGCTCCCGGCAGCATCCCCCCATGGATTTCCTCAGCTATCCCTGGAGCCACAGCCTGGTGTTGGATGTCGTCTGGGCCCTGCTCCTGGCCCTGGTGCTGAGCCGCGGCCGCTGGACCCGGAGGGAACAGGTGATCTTCGGGGCCTTGGTGGTTTCCCATTGGGTGCTGGACTGGGCGACCCACCGGCCGGACATGCCCCTGTGGCCCGGGGGCGCCCGGTATGGCCTGGGGCTTTGGAACCACATGGCCGCGGCGGTGACGATCGAGGTGCTGCTCTTCGCGGCCTGCCTCGCCACCTACCTGCGCGCCACCCGGGCCCGGGGCCGGGCGGGCCATGTCTCGCTCTGGAGTTTCGTCGCCTTCATCGGCCTCATCTACGTGGCCGACGTGACCGGAGGCCCGCCGCCCCCCAGCGTGACCGCCCTGGGGATCTTCGGGCTCATGGGCTGGTTGGGCCCCCTCTGGGGCCGGTGGATCGAAGGCACCCGCGACCCCGTGGAGGCCTGAGTCTTGGCCCTGCTCCCGCTGGGTCTCGTGATCCTCTCGGCCTTCCTGCACGCGGCCTGGAACGCGCTGCTCAAGCAGCACCGCCAGGCTGAGGCCGCGGCCCGCAGCATCATGGTGGGTTCCTGCCTGTTGGCCCTGGCCACGGCCCTCGCCCTGCCCCTGGGGCCCTGGTTCCCCCACCCGAAAGCCCTCGCCTGGACGGCCTTGGCCGGGGCTTTCGAGGGCGCCTACTTCATCGCCCTGGCGCGGGCCCTCTCCGGGGCCCCCCTCGGCGCAGCCTACGCCGTGATGCGGGGCGGCGCCACGTTGTTCGTGTGGCCCCTCTCGGTGGCGCTCCTGGGGGAGCGGGTCACCGGCCTCGGGGCCGGATCCGCGCTGATCATGGGCGTGGGTATCCTCCTCCTCGGTTCCAGCGATCTGCGCCGCACTCACGGCGCCGGGCTCGCCTGGTCCTTTCTGGGCGCGGGATGCATCGCCGGCTACCACCTGGCCTACAAGCAGGCCCTGGCCCTGGGTGCCCTGCCCCTGCCCCTCTTCGCGGCCTCCGTGGGCACGGCCTCCCTGCTGCGGCTGGGGCTGGACGCGATCCGACCGCCCCAGCCGGGCCCCCGCTTCGCCTGGGGCGGCACGGTTCCGCTGGCCATCGTGACGTGCACGGCCTCCTTCGGCCTCTTCCTGTGGGCCCTCCGCCTGGGTGGTGCGGGCCTCACCTTGTCCCTGCGCAACACCTCCCTGATCTTCGCGCAGCTGCTGGCGCTGGGTCTGGGGGAGCGCCCGGGCCCCCGGCAGTGGGTCGCGCTGGGACTCCTCTCGGCCGGTGCCGTAGGATTGGGGCTCGGGCGCTGAGCCCCCGGAGGTTCCATGCCCCTCGTCCTCGTCACCGGCGCGTCCCGAGGCATCGGCCGCGAACTCTGCCGCCAGCTGTTGGAGCGCGGCTGCACCGTCCTGGCCGGCGTGCGGGATGTGGCGCAGGCACCGCCCGGAACCGAGCCCATCGAACTCGACGTCGCCGACGGCGATAGCGTGGCCGCCGCGGCGGAGGCCGTGCGCACGGCCCACGGCACCCTGGACATCCTCGTGAACAACGCCGGCATCCTCAGCGAGGACGACGAGGACTTGCTGGAGCTGCCCGAGGACCTCCTGCTGGAAACCCTGAACACCAACGCCCTCGGCCCCTTCCGCACGATCCAGGCCTTCGCGCCCCTGCTGCGCAAGGGAGGCCGCATCGTGAACGTGAGCAGCGGCGGTGGCCAGCTCAGCAGCCCCTCGGATTGGTCCCCGGCCTACTGCCTCTCCAAGACCCTGCTGAATGGCCTCACCGTGCAGTTCGCGCAGGCCCTCAAACCCCGCGGCATCGCCGTGAACGCCGTCTGCCCCGGCTGGGTGCGCACCGACATGGGCAGCCCCTCTGCGCCGCGCAGCGTGGCCGAAGGGGCCGCGGGGCTCACCTGGCTCTGCTTGGATGCGCCGCCGGGAATGACGGGCCGCTTCCTTCGGGATGGGATAGAGATCCCCTGGTAACGAAAAGGGCCGGCCCTGGGGCCGGCCCTTGCTTCAACCCTCCACGCTTCTACTTCCAGCCGAGGTCCTTCAAAACCTTCGGGTTGTTCTCGCCCTGGGCGAGCACCGTGTGGCAGGCGTCGCAATCGTTGGTGATCACGCGGCCGTCGGCGGCCTTGTGTTCCCCATCGTGGCAGCGGAAGCAGCCCGTGGATTCCTCGTGGCCGATGTGGTTGAGGTGGGTGCCCCAGACGATCTTCATATCGGGGAAGACGTTGCGGAGGTAGACGCTGGCCACGCCCGCCGCGGAAGACTCGATCAGGGCCTTCTTCTCCGCGTAGATGGCCGGGTACTTGTCCTTGTAGAAGCCCGCGATGCCCGCCAGGATCTTGGCGGAGGCGGTGGCCTGATCCGGGTACTCGGCCTTGATGAGGAGCATGGCCTGCTGCTTGATGTAGGGCAGCTCGGGGGAGATGCGCCCATCCGTCATGGCCTTGTCCAGCCCACGGTCGGGTAGCTCGAAGGCGTGGGTGGGCCGGTTGTGGCAGTCCACGCAGTCCATGGCGCGGGTGCGGGCCTTCTTCATGAGCTCGGGAGTCATCTTCACGGCCGTGGAGATGTACTTGACCATGTTGCCCTGGTCGTCTTTGTAGGTGACCTCCGGGATCTCCATGCGCTTCTCGTCCGTGGTGATGTAGGAGATGCGGGAGGCGTCGTCCAGGTGGCGGCCGTGGATGCCGGTGCGGCCCTTGATGCCATGGCCGCCGATCTTCAGGAGCACCACGTTGGTGGCGGGGGTGTTGGCTTCGTCCTCGGCGAAGGCCGTGCGGACGAAGAGCTTGTCGTCATGGAACTTCGTGGGCCAATGGCACTGTTCGCAGGTTTCGCGGGCGGGGCGCAGGCTCTCCACGGGGCTCTTGATGGGGCGCTCGAAGGAGTTGAAGGCCACGCCGAAGAGCTGGCGGGTGCCGGAGAGCTTGGCCTTGACGAAGCCCTCCGCGCCGGGGCCCACGTGGCACTGGGCGCAGCCCACGCGGCTGTGGGGCGAGTTCTTGAAGGCCGTGAACTCCGGCGTCATGGGGGTGTGGCAGGTCTTCCCGCAGAATTCCGTGGAATCCATGAACTCCACGCTCTTGTAAGCCGCGGTGCCCACGAGGAACACGTTGATGAGCGTCGCCACGGCCACGAAGGTGAGGATGTGCTTCAGCACGGGGGAGCCGAAGGCGAGCTTCGGGGCGATGCCCGTGGGCATGGTGCCGTCCTTGCGCATCTTGCGGCGGCGCATCCAGATGCCCAGGGGGATCATCATCAGGCCCAGCACGAAGAGCATCGGCAGGAACACGAAGAGCAGGATGCCGAAGTAGGGGTTCACGTGGTGGGGGCTCACCACCTCGATCACGAAGAAGAACAGCATCGTGAGGGCCGCGGCCGTGGTGATGGCCGCGCCCGTGAGGCTCGTGCGATTGTCGGAATCCCGGAAGCCCTCCCGGATCATCTCCCTGATTCGCTCGACGACCATCAGCCACCTCCAATGCGCTACGACTCGTATCGGAATACTAGACCCGGTTATCCCTTGATCCCGATCACATCCCCTTGCCCCGGGCCCTCCGAATCCAAGGCCCGGAACCGGGCGTCGGCAGGGATTTGCAGGCCAAACACCCGATCCAGCACCTCCGTCACATCCTCCCGGGCCAGGTCACGAACCTCCCATCCACCCGGCTGATCCACCTCCAATTTGAGGTTCCGGAGGATGTGCCGGGCCGCCAAGGTGGTCCGCTGGGCGGTGAGCGTGAGCAGGAAGCGGCTGTCCGGGTGGGTGCTCGTGTACCAATTGGCCATCGCGAAATCCACCTCCGGCCGGGGCTCCGGGAGGAAGGCGTAGAGGTCGGCCCAGGTTTGCCCCGCGAGGCCCTGCAGCACCCGCAAGGGCCCTTCGGGAATCACGCGGAAGGTCCAGCGCCCCGCCGTCACCACCTCCCCATCCATGGGCACGGGGCGCAGCGGGCCGCCGCCCCCAAAGCCCACGTCACAGAGCCACTCCCGCCCCTCCACCCGCACCTGCAGCAGCATGTGGGTGCGGGGCAGCACCAGCTCCGTGCCCACCCGCACCCGGGCCTCGAAGGCTTCCACCCCAAAGCCCACGGATTCCAGGGCCGCTCGAAACAGGGTGTTCTGCTCGAAGCAGTACCCGCCGCGCCCGCCCCGGACCAGCTTCGCTTCCAGATCGGGCAGCTTCAGGGAGATCCCGCGCCCCATCTGGATATCGAGGTTCTCGAAGGGGATGGCGAGGGCATGGGCCTGGTGGAGGTCCATCAGCGCTTGCAGGGAGGGAGCGGCTGGCGCGGGAATGCCCAGGCGGGTGAGGTAGTCGTCCAGGTGGATCATAGCCCCAGGGTACGCCCACCCCAGGGGAGGCCGATGGACCCGCCCTCCTGCGATACTGCCCCCATGACCCTGCCCCGCGATTTCTGGCGTTGGACCGCGCTCACCCTGCTCTGGATCTGGTTCTCCATCAGCGCCTGGGTGGTGGTGGTGCAGGCCTTCGTGGTGGTCTGGGATAGCCCCGGCCAGTGGCGCATGCCCGGCGTCTCCAAGGTGACCGTGAAGGTGGTGGGCACCGACGAGGAGGGCAAGATCTCCGGTTACGTGTGGGCGGAGAAAGAGGGCAAGGAAGTGCAGCTCCGCCTCTTCCGGGAGGAGGCCCTGAAGCTCGCCGTGGACGACGAGATCTGGGTGCTCCACAACTACCGGAAGGATGGCCACCGCCCCAATGAGTTCCTCCTGGGCCCCTGGCGCCTCCTGGGCGAATACCCGGAACCGCTCATGGTCGCGTCCGCCTGGGCGATCTACCTCCTCCGCCGCCGCCAGAGGGCCGAGGCCAAGGCCCTCGCCGATGCGCCCAATCCGAATCGCAAGGTGTGGAAGGATGAGTTCCACAGCCGGGCGGAGCGGTTCACGAAGAAGGATGATCCCGCGCCCTGAGGGGCTGGAAAAGATCCCCGCGAAGGGCGCTGCGCGCCACGCGAATGGGCACCTTCAGGAAAGCCCCTCCGGCCTTCGGCCCGCGCCGACGGCGTCGGCGCGCCTCCGGGGCCGGGCACCCGCGGCGCCCTGAAGCGCCGGGGGTGCCCGGTCCCGGAGGGGAGGGGCGGATATGCGGGAAGGCTGTGTCCCGGCGGGCGGCATTCGAGCTGAGGCTCAGATCAACTGCCTCACGGTCCACGAGGCCCGCGAAGGGGGCACGGATTTTCCGTCATCCGTATCCCCTTCGCGCGCTTCGCGTTTTTATTCGCGCTCTTCGCGTTCAGCTTTTCCCCAAACCGCCAGGGTGCTGCGTTCCCCGGGGCCTGCCCCGAAGGTCTCAGCCCCGCTGGGCCTCCCAGGCGGCGATATTCCGGCGGATCTGAGCGGCGTGCACCTCGAGGTGTTCCGCGTAGATCTTGAACCAGTCGCCGTCCGTGTAGGCCCCGCTGTGGGTGTGGCGGCCCACCTTGTTGAAGGCCGACTCCGGCAGCCGCCGCAGGCAGGCGGCCGTGTTGGCCCGCACGGCCTCGATGGTGCGGAAGGCGAGCTCCACATCGTGGGCGTGATAGTCGAAGGTGCGGGCCCACACGTTTTCGTCGTAGCCCACGATGAGGGGTTCCGCCTCCGCCAGCACGAGGCGGATGCGCGTGTGGCCGTAAGCTTCAGAGTCGGCGCAGTGGACGATGACCTCGTGGGCGCTCCATCGAACGGGACGCTGCGCGTCCCTCCCGCTCGCTTCCGCTTGCGGAGATGGAGCCTCCCATTTGCCTTCGGCGGGCCGCCACTGGCGCGCCTCGGGCGGCACCTCCGCCCAGGCCTGTCGGAGAAGGGCCGGGCCCGCCTCGAAGCGGTCGAGGAATCCTGCGCGTTCGGATGGGGTGAGGGACATGGCGTTCTCCCGGGCTGGAATCCTCCATCCAAGCAGGGCGCCCCGCCCGGGGGAAGGGGCCCTGACAGGCTGTCAATCCAGCCATGGCGTTGGCCTTTCAGCCCCTGTTAACGTGACCCTCATGCCCCCGCTGCCCACCCGATCCACGCCTTGGTCCGCCTGGCGCCTCTGGGTGCTGCTCGCCGCGGGTCTCGGCACCTCCGTGGCTGTGGGCTGGCTGGGCACGCAGGCGGAGCGGCAGGGCCGCCGGGAACGGCTGTACCGGGAGGTGGATACCGCCGCCCAGGACCTCATGGGCGCCTTCGAGCGCTATACGGCCCTCCTCCACGCCATGGCCGCCCACTTCGAAGTCCGGCCCCCCGCCGACGACCGCGACTACCAGGAATTCCTGGACCGCCTCGGCGTGACCTCCCGATATCCGGGCCTGCGCGCCACGAACTTCGGGCTGCACCTGGCTCCCGGCGAGGTGCCGCCCGTGGTGGCCGCCGCCCGCGCGGACCGGAGCCTCCACCCGGCGGGCAATCCCACCTTCCAGATGCACCCTCCGCTGGAGGCATCACCCTCGGCCCCGGTGCACCTCGTGCGCTTCGTCTACCCCCTGGAAGGAAACGAGCAGGCCCTCGGCTTCAACAGCTTCAGTAACCCAGGGCAGGTGGAGGCCCTCGACCGGGTCCTGGACACCGGCCTCATGTCCGCCACGGGTCCCATCACCCTCGTCCAGGAAAGGGACAACCCCAAGGGCCTCATCGTCCGGATGCCCCTCCTGCTGGCCGGCTTGCCCACGCGCACTCCCGAGGAACGGCGAAGGGCCACCTGGGGCACCGTGAACGGCGTGTGGGTCCCCGAAGTCGCCCTCTCCCCTCAGCTCCATTCCCTCACGGCCAGCCTCCAGGTGCAGATGGTGGATCTGGGTTGGGTGGACCAACCCAGGCCCCCGGCGACCTTCCTCGGCCCCGACCTCTCCCCCTCGGACCCCCAGATCCTCCTCCGGCCCGTGGCGTTCGCCGGGCGGATGTTGGAACTCCGCTTCAAACCCCGCGCCGGCCACCCGGCCCTGGCCATGCCCTGGCGGTCCTGGGGGCTCGCGGCCGTGATGGCCGCCCTCACCCTGGTGGGCACCTGGCTCTTCCGCATCCTGAGCCAAGGGGAGGAGGACGCGCGCGCCCTGGCCGCCCGGCTCAAGGGGGAAGCCGAGCGCGCCGCGGAGGCCCGGGAACGGGAGTTCCGCAGCTTCTTCGAAGGAGCGCCCATTCCCCTCGCCATCACCCGCCTGGAAGATGGCCTGATCCTCCACGCCAACGCCTCCTGGCGGGCCCTCCTGGAGGTGCCTCCGGATGCCACGAGCTATGGCCATTCGGCGGACTACCTCCAGACACCCTCCCAGCGGCAGGAGGTCGTGGAGATGATCCGGCGTCTGGGGTTCGTACGGGAATCCCCCCTGCGGCTCAAATCCGCCCGGGGCCGGGAGCTGGAGATCCTCTTCTCATGCGAGCCCATCAACCTGGGCGGCTCCACGGTGCTCCTCAGTTCCTTCCTCGACCTCACGGAACTCCACCGCTCCGAGGCCGCCCTGCGCCAGGCCCAGAAGCTCGAGAGCATGGGCCTCCTCGCCGGCGGCATCGCCCACGACTTCAACAACCTCCTCACGGCGGTGCAGGGCAACCTCGATTTGGCCCGCACGATGCCTCCGGAGCGGGTGGGGGATCGGCTCGATGCCGCGGAGCGGGCCGTCCAGCGCGCCACGGATCTCACCCGGCAGCTCCTCGTCTACTCCGGCCGCATTCCCGTGCAGCGGGAATCCCTCGATCTCCCGGCCCTGGTCAGGGAGATGGCCACCCTGCTGAAGGTGAGCATCCCCAAGGCCGTGCGCCTGGAGATGGATCTCCCGGCGGATCTGCCCGCCGTCTTCGGAGATCGGGCCCAAATCCAGCAAGCGGTGATGAACCTCGTCACCAACGCGGCGGATGCCATCACCCAGGAGGCGGGCACCATCCACCTCCAGTGTCGCCTTGGGGAACTCGGAGCGGAGGAACTCCGCCGGGATTGGGCCGACCAGCCCCTGCTCCCGGGGCCCCACCTCCTGCTCTCCGTGGCGGACGATGGCGTGGGCATGGACGCGGTCGTCCGCGCCCGCATCTTCGATCCCTTCTTCAGCACCAAGGAACAGGGCCGCGGCCTCGGCCTGTCCGCCCTCCTCGGCATTCTGCGCGCCCACCACGGCGGCCTGCGGATCGAATCGGAGGTCGGCAAGGGGAGCACCTTCACCCTTGCGCTGCCGGCCTCGGACACCCGGCCCGCGGCGCCCCCCCAAGTCCCCGAACCCCCCACGCGGTTCCACGGCATCGCCCTCGTGGTGGACGACGAGGCGGAAGTCCGCGATTCCGCCGCGACGATGCTGGAGTCCCTCGGCTTTGACGTGCATGTGGCCGATGGCGGCGCAGCGGGTCTCTCCCAGGCCAGATCCCTGGGATCCCGCCTCTCCCTCGTGCTCCTGGACCTCACGATGCCCCCGCCGGATGGCCGGGAGACCTACGCGACCCTCCGGGCCAACAGCCCGGAACTCCCCATCATCCTCAGCAGCGGCTACACCGATGCGGCCCCGGGGGCGCTCGGGAAGGACCCCCACCTGGGCTTCCTGGCCAAGCCCTACAGCCTCAAGGACCTCCGCGCCTCCATCGCCCAGCGCTTCCGGCCCCAGGATCCCAGCGCCTGAACGGCGGATTCAACCCGGATCGTGCGATTGGCTCTGGGCTTTCGGCTTTGGGCTTTCGGCTCTAGGCTCTAGCTGGGCACGGCAATGTCGGTCGATTCACCTTTGGACGGACCAATGCAAAGCCGGAACCGGCAAGAGCCTAGAGCCGAAAGCCCGAAGCCCACTCCATGCAAACCCAACTGCACGATCCGGGCTCAATGGAGGGACTTCACGAGGCAGGCGAGCGCCATCCAGTAGGTGCCGAGGATCACCAGCTGGGCCCGCCGGTGGGGCCGCAGGAAGCGGTTGGCGGCCAAGGCGGAATCCGAGGCGATGAAGGTGAGCGCCCCCGCCACTCCCCAGAGCGAGGCGGGCGTCCCCAGGAGGTGGTGCGCCCGGGCCGCCGCGAGGGCCATCGCGAACAGCACAAGACCGTAGATCGCCACCGGGATCCTGAGGCGGCCCGTCCGGGGCCAGAGCAGCGTCAGCATGGCCAGGGCGTAGCACCCCAGCCCCACCGTCCAGAGTGGGGGCAGCCCCGGGGGCAAGCCCACGCTGAAGGCGGCGATGAAGGCCAGGTGGGCCGCCAGGAAGCTGCCGAGGCCGCCCAGGAAGGCCCGATTCCCCGGGAACATCAGGCAGATGTCCCCGATCAGGCTGAGCACCAGCCCGCCCACCACCCAGCCACGGGCCGGGCGGGGAGGGGCGAGGGCGGCCGAGGCGAGGATGAGCGCGGTCGTCAGCGGTTTGAGCAGGTAGAACCGCCGGGGATGCTCCCCGGCCCGGACCGCCTGGAGCGCCGCCCCGGCGGAGAGCGCGATGGCTGAGTTCAGGAGGAGGTTCAAGGCCGGGGCCCCGCGTCCACGAAGGCCCGGGCCGCATCCAGGGGAAGCCGTCGCCCGGCCCGCCAATCCTCCAGGCAGCGCGAGACCAGCGCCGAGCGGAGGGCGCGCCCTTCCAGTTCCTGACCACTGAGCCAATGGCAGGCCAGGATGTCCGGATCCCGGGGGGAGGCTTCGACATCCGGCGGCACCGATCCCGCGTAGCAGACGCGGACGTAGTCCTTTCCGTTGGGCGCGCGGAGCTGGTAGATCCCCACCAGGAATTCCGGCGAGAAGGCCAGGCCCGTCTCCTCCGCCACCTCCCGCACCACCGCCTCCAGCAACGGCTCGCCATCCTCCACATGGCCGGCCGGCTGGTTGAGCACCCGGGGCCCCTCCCCGTCGCGCTCCTCCACGAAGAGGAAACGGCCATTCCGTTCGATGATCGCGGCGACGGTGAGGGACCAGGGCATGATCCATTGTGCAGCTCCGAGCCCCGGTGGCGCAGGGCACATGATGACGAAGTTGTGACCTGGGTCCTGCGCATCCCACCGATACGACCCCTATGCTTCAGATCAATTCATGTCCTGACATTGATCGGTAGGGGGTTCCATGCCAGCTCCTCGAAGGGTCCTTCTGTCCCGCATCGGGCGGCTGCTCCGGACCGCGGCCCTGCTCGTGGCCGGAACCGCCCTCGGCTGGGCCCAATTCCCCGCGCACCCCGGCACTCCCGACGAGATCCAGGTGGCACCGCCCCCGCTCACCGAGGGAATCTTCCCCTGCTCCGGCTGCCATGACGGGAAGGCCCAGAAACCCAACCCCATCCGGCGCGAGATGAAGGACATGCACACGGACATCGAGCTCAGGCACGGGCCCGAAACCCGCTGGTGCACGGATTGCCATGACCTGATCGACCGGGACAAGCTCCGCCTCGCCAACGGCGACAAGCTCGACTTCAAGGTGAGCTACCAGCTCTGCGGCCAGTGCCATGGCGACAAATACCGGGATTGGCGCGTGGGCGTGCATGGCAAGCGCACGGGCAGCTGGAACGGGGCGAAGCAGTACCTGCTGTGCGTGAGCTGCCACAACCCGCACTCCCCCCGCTTCGCGGCCCTCGCCCCCATGCCTCCTCCCGTGCGGCCCGAAACCATCCAACGCCGGAAGGGAGGCGCCCGATGAGCTGCGGATCCGGAAATTCCGACAAGCCCTGCTCCTGCGCGGGAAACAGCGTCGCCACCACCACCGCCGCCAGCGAGCCGGATCCCACCCGCCGGGCCATGATCGCCACCGGCATCGCCGCCGTGGCCAGCATCCTCACGGGCTGCGACAAGAAGACCTTCGATGAGTTCACCCAGCACAACTTCAGGGAACTGGGCAAGGCCGAGATCAACGACATCATCGCCCGCCTCGAAGCGGAATACAGCGCCGATTACGGGAAGCCCGTGCACGTGGGCACGGAGCCCGCGATGCAGGGGGTCGTATTCGGGTACGCCCTGGATCTCTCCCGCTGCGTGGGCTGCCGCCGCTGCGTGCATGCCTGCGTGAAGGAGAACAACCAGAGCCGGGATCCCGAGATCCAGTGGATCAAGGTGCTCCAGATGGACAAGGAGGAGGGCGTCAGCCTCCAACACGCCGACCCCTACTACACCCCCAAGGAGGTGCCCGAGGAGGGGCACTTCTACATGCCCGTGCAGTGCCAGCAGTGCCGGAATCCCCCCTGCGTGAAGGCCTGCCCCGTGGGCGCCACCTGGCAGGAGCCCGACGGCATCACGGTGATCGACTACAACTGGTGCATCGGCTGCCGCTACTGCATGGCCGCCTGCCCCTACGGCGCCCGCCACTTCAACTGGGGCGAGCCCAACCTCCCCAAAGACGAGATGAACCCCGACACCCACTACCTGGGCAATCGCCCGAGGCGGAAAGGCGTCGTGGAGAAGTGCACCTTCTGCGTGCAGCGCACCCGCAAGGGCCAGTACCCCGCCTGCCTGGAGGTGTGCCCCACGGGCTCCCGCAAGTTCGGGAACCTCATGGACCCCAAGAGCGAGATCCGCTACGTGCTCGAGAACAAGCGGGTCTTCCTCTTCAAGGAGGACCTGAACACCAAGCCGAAATTCTTCTACTTCTACGGGGTGTGAGATGGAGCTCCTGCACAACTTCCGCCTCTTCATCTCGGGTTCCTGGCACCTCATCACCCGGGGCAACCGCCTCTACTACGCCTGGGTGGGCTTCCTCCTCGTGCTCATGGCCCTGGGCGGCCTCGCCTACGCCAACCAGCTGCGCCACGGCCTCATCGTCACCCACATGCGGGATCAGGTCTCCTGGGGCTTCTACATCGGCAACTTCACCTTCCTCGTGGGCGTGGCGGCCGCGGCCATCATGCTCGTGATCCCCGCGTACATCTACGACTGGGAGCCCATCAAGGAGATCACCCTCCTGGGCGAGCTGCTGGCCATCAGCGCCCTCGTCATGTGCCTGGGCTTCGTGATGGTGGACATCGGCCGGCCCGACCGCTTCTGGCACATCATGCCGCTCGTGGGCAGCCTCAACTGGCCCGTGTCCATGCTGGCCTGGGACGTCATCGTGCTGAACCTCTACCTCATCCTGAACTGGGTGGTGGTCACCTACCTGCTCTACTGCGCCTACACGGAAAAGCACTACGTCAAGAAGCTCGTGACGCCCCTGGTGCTCCTCTCCATCCCCATGGCCGTGAGCATCCACACCGTCACCGCCTACCTCTACAACGGGCTGGCCGCGCGCCCCTTCTGGAACTCCGCCATCTTGGCCCCCCGCTTCCTCGCCTCGGCCTTCTGCTCGGGCCCCGCCATCCTGCTGGTGGTGCTGCAGGTGCTGCGGAGGATGACGAAGCTGCGCATCACCGACGAGGCCATCCACAAGGTGGCGGAGCTCATGGCCTACACCATGGGCTTCAACCTCTTCCTCACGGCGGCGGAGGCCTTCAAGGAGTTCTATTCCCAGACGGAGCACGTGGTCTACATCCAGTACCTCTTCTTCGGGCTCAAGGGCCACAACACCCTCGTGCCCTACGCCTGGGCCTCGCAGATCTTCGGCCTCGCGGCCTTCCTCCTCTTCCTCATCCCGAAGACGCGCAAGGACTGGCGCACCCTCAACCTCGGCTGCGTGCTCATCTACGCCAGCGTCTACATCGAGAAGGGCATGGGCCTCATCATCCCCGGCCTCACCCCGGATGCCCTCGGCGAGATCTACGAGTACACGCCCTCCCTCACGGAGATCGCGGTGGCCGCCGGCATCTTCGCCATGGGCTTCCTCGTGTTCACGCTGATGCTCAAGGCCGCCGTGCCCATGATGCTCGGCGATTTCACCATTCGGAAGGCGCCGGGGGAGCCACACCCGGAACCCCCGGAGCAAGCGGCACCGATCATCCCGTGACACCGAAGGGCCCGGCCGATGCCGGGCCCCTGGTAATTCACCCCTGGGTATTGAAGAAGCTCAGTAGCCGTTCACCTGGAAATCGTCGAAATTCACGCGCCGCGTGGAGCCGTCCGTTTTTCGGATCTCGAAGCGGATGGCGCCGGTGCGATTCAAGGTGAAGGTGGCCGTCTGGAGGGTGCTGGAGCTGGTGGTCACGGTGCTGCCGACCTGAGTCCAGGTGCTGCCGCCATTGGTGGAGTACCAGAGTCCCCAGGTGGTGCTGGCGTCGCCGCCGTACCGGGCGTGTTTCACGGTGACCGTCTTGGCCCCCGTGGCCCAGTTGAAGTTCATGGTGAGCTTGCCGCTGTTGCGCATGCGCACGCTCTGGGTACCCACCTTGGGATCGCTGGAGGTGTTGCCCAGCAGCGCGTCGTTCAGCGTCCAGGTACCGGAACCAAAGGTCACCGTGCCGGTGGCGTAGGCCGTCTTGATGCCCGTTTCGAAGCCCTCCTTGAGCGTGCTGCCCACGTTGGCCGTGAAGGTGGCGCTGATGGTGTGGGCCGCCGTGACGTTGGTGAAGGTGTAGGTGGTGAGAGCGCCCTGGCTCACGCCATCCACCGTCACTGCGCCGACGGTGTAGCCGGCGTTGGGGGTGAGGGTGAAGGTCTGGCTCGCCCCGCTCGCCACGACCACGGCTCCCGAGGGCGAGATGGTGCCGTTGGCACCCGCGCTGGCGGTGAGGGTGAAGGTGCCGTCGGGCAGCACCGTGCCCGCGTTGTAGGAACCGGCCTTGAAGGTGGTGGGGTCGTACCACTTGTAGCCGGCCGCGGGCGCGGCCCAGGGCTCAGCCTGCGGCTCGGTGGAGGCGGCGGGATCCTCCATGGCCAGCAGGCTGGTGGGCGTATCCAGCTGCAGATCCGCCACCTGGTTCAGGGCCGTGTAGGATTCCGGAGTGGCCAGCCAGTCGATGAGGTTGGGCATGAGCACGGCGTCGTTCTGCTCCTGCCAGCCGGCGTAGGTGGTCTTGGCCGCCCCCGTCTCCTCCCTCAGGTACTTGGGGGTCGAATCCTCCACGGGAGAGGAGTCGCCGATGAAGGCGGCCTTGCCCAGGCCCACCTTGGCGATGGCCACGAAGGGGCCCTCGGCCCGTCCGCCGCCGTTGTACACGCCCTGATCCACCGCATTGCCCCACTTCGCCGTGGTGGGTGGCAGGTAGACGATGCCCTTGGCCTTGGTGGGATCCACGATGGCCACGGTGCCGCCGGCGTGCATGGCGACGGTGGCCACGCCCGCCGTGATGTTGAAGGCCTGGCTGGGCGCCACCACGTCGTTGGCGGTGACGTTGCCCAAGGCGTTGTACCGGAAGCGCACGCCGAAGTTCGTGGCGAGCCAGTCGGAACTGACGACATTCTGCATGGGGTAGGAGCCCGCCTCGGCGGCGCTCATGCCCTTGGCCGGGTTCGTCCAGGCCCCGCGGCGATAGCCATTGAAGACTTCGGAACCATCCCAGCGGTTCTTGTTGCGGTCGGCGTTGTAGTGATCGGCGATGAGGAAGAGGGCCCCGCCGTTCTGCACGTACTGCACCAGCGCCGCCTGCTCCGAGGCCTTGAAGGGGATGTTGCATTCGGCCATCACCACCACGTCCCAGCCGCTGAGATCGGCGAGGGCGATGGGCTGCACCTTCCGCAGCTCCTGCACGTAGTAGCCCCGGTCCGCCAGCGCGTTCGCGAAGTCGGAGAAGGCGCCGTCGATCACCCAGTCCGCGGCCCCGGCCGTGGAGCCGTGGGTGTTGTCGAAAAGCACCTTCTTCCCGTTGACGGTGCCCCGGGCCTGGATGAAGGGCGCCGGATCGTTGGCCCCCTGGGCGAAGAGGACCGGGAGCCCGCCGCCCAGCAGGAGGGGGAGCAGGGAGAGGCGAAGGCAGCTTCGCAGGCTGAACGGGAGCATCATCGGAAACCTCATGGAGGGAAGGGGCGCCCAGTCTAGCCATCGCGCCTGCGGTTTCCGGCTTCCCGAGGTGTGAAATGATGTGAAATTTCCATTCCTCGCGGCACGAGTGCACCCGCGGATGAGAGCCCTGAAAGTCCCCATTCCTGAATTCCCTAGGCTGGGCCGGAAAGGGAGCGCACCCTCAAGGGGGTGGGATGTCCTGGACAGCCCTGCGGAATCCTCCGGTCCAGGGCATGGCCTTTCCAGCCTGCGAACCCCCCGGAAAGCGCACCATGAGTCGCAACGGCAAGCTGATCAAGGCCAAGGACCAGGCCGCCTTCAAGCCCGGCTATCAGGAAGGCCTCCAGGCCATGTGGGAGGAACGGTGGAGCCTGCTGGGCCCCACGGGGCGGGCGGATTGGTTCCAGCGCCATGGCGTGCTGCCCCCGGCCCAGTGCCCCCTCGTTCACACCCCGATCCATGGCATCCGCCGCCGCCTCTCGGGAGGCCAGCAGAGCCCCTTCGGCATCGCCCTGCGGCGCATCCGCGCGGCACTCTGACGCGGGAGTCGAGCCGGGTCGGAAGAAATTCCGCTCCCCCTGTGATATTCCCCCCCATCCCGCGAATCATCTTCTGAAGGCCACCCCGCTCCGGGGCGCCCCTCCGAGGAGCGCATGCCCCCATCCGCCGAACCCGACCAGTGCCTGGCCCTGCTCGACGAACACCGGGGCATCCTCCACAAGGTGGCGAACATCTACTGCCCAAGGGCCGAGGATCGCCACGACCTGATCCAGGAGATCACCCTGCAGGTGTGGCGGTCCTATCCCCGCTTCGACGGCCGCTGCAAATTCTCCACCTGGATGTACCGCATCGCCCTGAACGTCGCCATCAGCTTTCACCGCGAGGCCCACGCGCACCGGAACCTGCTCTGGGGCGACGACCACCTCGTGGATCTCCCAGCCGTCGACGAGAATGGCCCCGCCACCGAGGACCTGCGGGCCCTCCACCGCTTCATCGAGGGGCTGGACGCCTTGAACAAGGCCCTCATCCTCCTGTACCTGGAGGACCGCCCCCACCCCGAGATCGGGGAGATCCTCGGCCTCAGCGCCACCAACGTCGCCACCAAGATCGGCCGCATCAAGCAGCGGCTTCGCCAGACCTTGGCTTCCTAAAGGAACCCGCCATGGAATTCGATGAACTCAAAGCTTCCTGGGACGCCCTCAACGCGCGCCTCGACCAACAGGGGGAAAGCCACCGGGAGCTTCTCCGGGAGCACCGGATGGACCGGGCCCGCCGAGGCTTGCGCCCCCTCGCCTGGGGCCAGGGAATTCAAATGGTCTGCGGCGCCCTTCTCATCCTCTTCTCCGCCTCCTTCTGGGTCGATCACCGGGCCGTCCCCCACCTCTTCGCCATGGGTTTGGTGATGCACCTCTACGGCCTCGGCCTCATCGTCTTCGGCGCCCGAATGCACTACCTCCTGGGTCACCTTGACTTCGGGGCCCCGGTGCTGGAGCTCCAGGCCCGGGTGGCCCGCCTGCGGCGCTTCTACGTGGTGGGCGGCATGTGGATCGGCCTCCCCTGGTGGTTCCTCTGGATGCCCTTCATGACCATGATCTTCAAGGCGTTCTTCGGCGTGGACATGGCGACGAAGGCCCCCGCCGTCTGGGTGATCGGAACGGCGGTCGGCCTCGCCGGGTGCCTCGTCACCTACCTCATCGTGCGCTACCTCGACCGCCGCCCCGACCTCACCCGCAAGCAGGACGACGCAGCCGCCGGTCGTGGCCTGACCCAGGCCCAGCGGATCCTCGACGAGCTCGCCCGCTTCGATCGCGAGTAGTCCCCCATCCTCTTCCGACTCCGCGCCTCCCCCGGGCGCGCGGCAGTCCCCTGCCCAGGAGCCCCCATGCGCTACCCCCCCGTACCCTCCCTCTACGCCGCCCTCCTCCTCCCCCTCTGCTTCCTGCCCCTCCGGGCCCAGGCCCCCCCGGCGGAAGCGTTCCTCTCAAGGCACGGGGCCGCCTTCGGCGGGCGGGAGCCCCTCCAGTTCCACGCCACCCGCCGTCTCGCCCCGCGCATCAAAGGGATGACCCTTTCGCCATCCCCCACCTAGGCCATGGCCTGCCTCGCCCTGAGCCGCGCCTGGTTCCATTCGAGGCGGGCTTCCTGGATATCCGCCATGAGCTGGGAGCGCTGGGTGCGCCACTCCGCCCGGACGGCCCGCCAGGCTTCGGCCTTGGCGTGGCCCTTGGCCTTCCAGGCGTTCCGGGTCTCATGCCAGGCGTCCAATTGGGTCTGGAGGGCGGCCAGGGCCTGATCCACCCGCCAGTGAGCGGCCTCCAGGGCGTGGCGAAGGTGGTGGGCGTCCTCCGCCAGCTTGCCCGCGAGACGCTTGGCTTCCATGGCCACCTTGGCCCGCTGGATGGTGGTGGAGGGAACGCGGCGGAGCCCCCACGTGAGGCCCATCCAGGAACTGGCTGCGATGATCCACTTGGCGGGGTCGAACTGGTACCAGCGGGGCCCGTTGCGATAGTCCCACTGCCACATGTGGTGGTAGTTGTGATACCCCTCGCCGAAGGTGAGGGGGGCCAGCAGGGCGTTGTCCCGGGCGCTGTTCGCATCCGTGTAGGGCTGGGTACCGAACCAGTGGGCGGCGGAGTTGATGAGGAAGGTGCTGTGGTGCGTCAGCACGATGCGCGACAGCAGTCCGATGATGAGCTGGCCGCCGACGTTGTGCGTGGCCCAGCCCACGGTGAGGGGCAGCAGGAGCGCCACCACCGCGCCGATGAAGAAACGATATCGGTGCTGCCAGCGGATGAGGGCGTCCTGTTCCAGATCCGCCACGCCATCCAAGGGGCGATCGCCGCCCTCCATCACCCATAGCCAATGGGCGTACCAGAAGCCCCGCTTCACGGGATAGGGATCCTTCTCGACGTCATCCACGAAGCGGTGGTGGTGGCGGTGGTCGCTGCTCCAGGCGATGGCGGAGTTCTGGAAGGCCGCCGCCCCGAAGAGCAGGAGCACGAGCCGCATGGGCCAGGCCGCATGGTAGGTCCGGTGGCTGAACAGCCGGTGGTAGCCCACCGTGATCGCCAGGCCCGTGGCGATGTACAGAACCAGGAACACCGCCACTTCGCTCCAGCGCAGGCCCTGGGTGGCCAGCTTCCAGGGCACGAGGACCAAGGCCATGCCCAGCGTCCCCAGGAGGAACAGGGTGTTGAGCCAGGAGCGGGGTGTGCGTTTATCCATGAATTCCCTCCGGCCGATGGGACCGTACTTCCACCATAGGCCTTTCGCACACTGCCGTTGGGACTTCCGTATCTCGCCGCGATCCCCCAGGTAACAGCTGCCCTGTAGATTCGGGTTCCCCCCATGAAACGGGAGATCGGTCCGGTTCGGGGACTATCATCGGCCCATGCGATGGCGTCCCGGGTTGATCCTCCTGACCTTGACCGGTGGGTTGGTTCTGGGCCTTGGAGGCTTTGCCGGGGTGATCGGGCGGGAATACCGCCGGGACCCCATGCCCCTCCTCGATCTCCCATCGGGTCCCCTCCGCATGAAGGAGACCAGGGCCAGTCTGGAAAGGACGACTGACGGCGAGCTTCGGCACTTCGTGGAGCTGGAGATCGAGGGGGTGCCGGAGGGCCCGCTCCGGGCGGCGGTCAGCCTCCCGGAGCATCGCACGGGCCGCTTGCCCGTGGTGATCATCCTCGGCGGATTGGAAGTGGGGCGGGAGAGCCTGCGGTATGTGGAGAACCACGGCCCCAACGCCCTGGTGGCCTTCGAATACCCGCGACCGACCCAGGATCTCTATGAAGGCCGCCCCCTCTTCAAACTCGGCCGGATCCGCCGCGCGGCGCTGGCGGTTCCCGCGCAGATCCGCGCCCTCCAGGCCTGGATCCGCACCCAGCCGTGGGCTGACCCGGATCGCGTGAGCCTGCTGGGCTACAGTTTCGGGGCCATGTTCGTGCCGGCCACCGCCCGGGTGGCCCAGCACCGCGGACCTCCCTTCCGCACCCTCGTGATGGCCTACGGAGGGGCGGACCTGCCGGGCCTGCTGGCCGCGAACGCCTCCTTCCGGCCCGCCTGGCTTCGCCCCTCGGCGGCGCATGCGGTGGGTGCCGTCATCCGCCCCCTGGAGCCCGCCCTCCACCTCCCCCACCTGCAGGAAGAGACCCTCTTCCTCAGTGGCCTGAAGGACGAGCGGGTGCCCCTGCGCTATTCCCGCCTCATGCAAAGCCTGAAACCCCCTCCCAAGACCGTGCTTGATCTCGAAGAAGGCCACATGGACCCCTCCCGGCCGGATCTCAACCGCCGCATCGTGGGCGCCAGCCAGGCCTGGCTCGTCCAGAGGGGCGCCCTTGCCCCACCCGACACCCACGCCGGATCGGACAACCATGATTGAGACCCACACCCTCAGCACCCCCACCGTGGGTCGCTACCTGGTAGCGCCCGCGTCCCCGCGCTCCAATGCCGCGCCGATGCTGGTGGGCTTCCATGGCTACGGGCAGAACGCCGAGATCCTGCTGGAGGAGCTGCGCCGCATCCCCGGCGCCGCGCGGTGGACCCTCGTCTCCGTGCAGGCCCTCCACCGCTTCTACAACACGAAGACCCAGGCCGTCGCCGGTTCGTGGATGACGAGCCTGGATCGGGAGCGGGCCATCGAGGACAACCTCGCCTACGTCTCCCGCGTGCTCGCCGAGTTGCGGGCCGAAAGGGGACATGGCCGCCTCGTCTTCGCCGGGTTCTCCCAGGGGGCCGCCATGGCCTGGCGCGCCGCCGCCCGCTTCCCCTGCAAAGGCCTCCTCGCCTTGGGCGGCGACCTGCCCCGGGATGTCGCCGAGTCCTCCCACCTCGCCCTTCCCCCCATGCTCCTGGGCCGCGGCGACCGGGACGGCTTCTATACGGCCGACCAGCTGGTGAAGGACCTGTCCCTCCTCCAAGCCCTCGGCTTCCGCCCCGAGTCCCTCACCTTCGAGGGCGGCCACGAGTGGGGGTCGGCGTTCCTGGAGGCCGCGGGGGATTTCCTGGAGCGGGTGCGAGTCTAGTGCACCGGCAGCCAAATAACACCACCCGCCGGGAGTTGCTGCCGGTGCACTTCCATGGGGGCATGGCCCCCTCTGGCGCAGAACAAAGCTGCGCTTGATTCTGCTGTCACCCCCTTGGGGGTACTGCCGTACCCCCAAACCCCCGCCACGTGTGGCGATTAAGGCCCTCTAAAGGTGTCGTCAATTCGATGTCGCCCCACTAGAAGAGTTCCCGCACCCGCTCCGGGGGCCGCGCCACCACGGCGCGCTCCCCGCGCACGACGATGGGCCGCTCCATGAGGATGGGGTAGGCCCGCAGCGCCTCGAAGGCCTCCGCTTCGCTGAGCTCGCGTCCCGCGTAGTGTTCAACGAACACCGCCTCGCCCCGGCGCAGCAGCTCGCCCGCCTTCAGCCCCAGCTTCCGCAGCAGCTCCCGCAGTTCCTCCGCCGAGGGCGGCGTCTCCAGATAGTCCACCACCTCCGCCACCACCCCGGCTTCCGCCACGAGGGCGCAGGCCGAGCGGCTCTTCGAGCAGCGGGCGTTGTGGTAGATCCGGAGGGGAGTCGGCATGCCCTGATTCTAAGCCCCTCCTGCCCTCCCCCACCGCCCGGCCGTGCCGCATCCAAGGGCCTGTAAAAAGCCGCCTTCCTCAAGAACCGGCCCGCCTCCGCGGGACAAGCGGTCCCCCGTCCGCCCCATCGGCGCTAGACTGGCCTGTTGACTGTCTTTGCGATCGTTCTCAGCCTCCAGGAGACCTCCATGCTCGACACCTACCGCCAGCTCGCGGCCAAGCGCGCGGAACTCGGCATCCCCGCCCTGCCCCTCACGGCCGAGCAGACCTCGAGCCTCGTGGACCTCCTGATGGCGCCCCCCCAGGGCGAAGAGGCCTTCCTCGTGGAGCTGCTCACGCACCGCGTGCCCCCCGGCGTGGATGACGCCGCCAAGGTGAAGGCGGGCTTCCTGGCCAGCGTGGCCAAGGGCAAGGAGAGCTGCCCCCTCGTGAGCCGCGCCAAGGCCACGGAGCTGCTGGGCACCATGCTGGGCGGCTACAACGTGCAGCCCCTCATCGACCTGTTGGATGACGCCGAAGTCGCCGCCGTGGCTGCGGAAGCCCTGAAGAAGACCCTCCTGATGTTCGACGCCTTCCACGATGTGAAGGAGAAGGCGGACCGGGGCAACGCCATGGCCAAGGCCGTGATCCAGAGCTGGGCCGACGCCGAGTGGTTCACCTCCAAGCCCGAGGTACCTCGCGAAGCCACCGTCACCGTCCTCAAGGTGAGCGGCGAGACGAACACGGACGATCTCAGCCCCGCCCCCGACGCCTGGAGCCGCCCCGACATCCCCCTCCATGCCCTGGCCATGCTGAAGAACCCCCGGCCCGGCATCACCCCTGAAGAGCCCGGCGTGCGCGGCCCCATCGCCTTCATGGAAGGGTTGAAGGCGAAAGGCCACCCGGTAGCCTATGTCGGCGACGTGGTGGGCACCGGCTCCAGCCGCAAGAGCGCCACCAACTCCGTGCTGTGGTGGACGGGCGAGGACATCCCCTTCGTGCCCAACAAGCGCTTCGGCGGCTTCTGCCTCGGCACCAAGATCGCCCCCATCTTCTTCAACACCCAGGAGGATGCCGGCGCCCTGCCCATCGAGTGCGACGTGTCCCAGTTGGAGACGGGCGACGTCATCACCATCCACCCCTACGACGGAAAGATCACCAAGAACGGCCAGACCGTCAGCACCTTCCAGCTGAAGTCCGAAGTGCTGCTGGATGAAGTGCGCGCAGGGGGCCGCATCCCCCTCATCATCGGTCGCGCGTTGACCGCCAAGGCCCGCCAGTCCCTGGGCCTGCCCGCCTCCACCCTGTTCCGCCTGCCCAAGGATCCCGCCGCCTCCGCCAAGGGCTTCACCCTCGCCCAGAAGATGGTGGGTCGCGCCTGCGGTCTGCCCGAAGGCCAGGGCGTGCGCCCCGGCACCTACTGCGAGCCCCACATGACCAGTGTGGGCAGCCAGGACACCACGGGCCCCATGACCCGCGACGAACTGAAGGATCTGGCCTGCCTCGGCTTCAGCGCCGACCTCACCATGCAGTCCTTCTGCCACACGGCCCCCTACCCCAAGCCCGTGGACGTCATCACGCACCGCGACCTGCCCCACTTCATGAGCGACCGCGGCGGGGTGTCCCTGCGCGTGGGCGACGGCGTCATCCACTCCTGGCTGAACCGCATGCTCCTGCCCGACACCGTGGGCACCGGGGGCGATAGCCACACCCGCTTCCCCATCGGCATCTCCTTCCCCGCCGGTTCCGGCCTCGTGGCCTTCGCCGCCGCCACGGGCGTGATGCCCCTGGACATGCCCGAGAGCGTCCTCGTGCGCTTCAAGGGCACGATGCAGCCCGGGATCACCCTGCGCGACCTCGTGAACGCCATCCCCTACGCCGCCATCCAGCGCGGCCTCCTCACCGTGGAGAAGAAGGGCAAGAAGAACGTCTTCTCCGGCCGCATCCTGGAAATCGAAGGACTCCCCGACCTCAAGATCGAGCAGGCCTTCGAGCTCACGGACGCCAGCGCCGAACGCAGCGCCGCCGGCTGCACCGTGCGCCTGAACCAGGAGCCCATCCTCGAGTACATGCGTTCCAACATCACCCTGCTGAAGTGGATGATCGCGGAAGGTTATGAAGACAAGCGCACCCTCGCCCGCCGCATCAAGGCCATGGAAGCCTGGATGGCCAATCCCCAGCTGCTGGAAGCCGACAAGGACGCCGAGTACGCCGAGGTCATCGAGATCGACCTGGCCACCATCACCGAGCCCCTCGTCGCCTGCCCCAACGATCCCGACGACATCAAGCCGCTGTCGGCCGTCGAGGGCGCCAAGATCGACGAGGTCTTCATCGGCTCCTGCATGACGAACATCGGCCACTTCCGCGCCGCCAGCCGCGTGCTCGAAGGCAAGTCGGACATCCCGACCCGCCTCTGGATCGCGCCGCCCACGATGATGGATCAGAAGATCCTCACGGAAGAGGGCTACTACGGCGTGCTGGGCCGCACCGGCGCCCGCATGGAGATGCCCGGCTGCTCGCTGTGCATGGGCAACCAGGCCCAGATCCGCAAGGGCTCCACGGCCATGAGCACCAGCACCCGCAACTTCCCCAACCGCCTCGGCGTCGATACCAACGTCTACCTCGGCTCCGCCGAACTGGCCGCCGTCTGCGCCCTCATGGGCCGAATCCCCACCGTGGCTGAGTACCAGGCCCAGGTGGCCGTCATCGCCACCAAGGCCGGGGATACGTACCGCTACATGAACTTCGATCAGATCCCGGCCTTCCGGGATGTGGCGGATGCCCTGGCGATGCCCTGAGTCGAGAAATCAACGCGCTTCAGCGCGACCTCGCGGACCAACGACCCATCACGCCCACGAAGCATCCCCCACGCGACCATAAGGTTTCGGGGCGCTGGAAGGGTGAATGGCCTGGCCCTTCTATCCGTTGACCTCTTGAGCATGTTCCTGCATCCGCTCCCCGTGGATGGCGAGGGCCTCGTCGGGGGTGCCCTGGAATCCATGTTGGACCAGGAAGGGGTGGATCTGCTCAACCTCACTCCCCTCCGTTTGCACCAGGGGCTTCCCCGATGGACATCCATCTTCGGGGTGGGTCGTGGTGGAAAGAACGTACAAGGCGCCAAGGACACCAAGAGAAGCAGGCATGCCGAGGGACCGTGAGGCATGGGTCCTGGACCTCTCGAAGGGCCTTGGTGCCTTGGTGGTTCAAGAACCGACATTCACGCCGCGTGATGCCCTTGGGGCATGGAGCCGTTTCTCCGTGCCCTCCGCATCCCTTCCTTTCGCATGGAGGATAGGAAGACCTTCCCTGCGGGCCTTCTCGAATCCTTCCTCAGGGTCCTTGGGGCGTCACCCTGGCTCCAACGCCTGCCGCAGGCGCCGGGCGATGTCGGCGAGTTCCTCCTCCCGATGGGCGGCGAAGCCCAGGCGCAGGTTCGGCAGGTCCGAGCCGTCGAAGGCGAAGCGGCGCCCGGGATGGAAGGCCACGCCCAGGCGGCGGGCGGCCTCGGCCCAGGCTCCCACGGGGATGTCGGGGCGCACGCCAAGCCAGTAGGCCATGCCGCCGGCCGGGGGCCGCACGTGGAGGACGTCGCCCAGTTCCGCCCGAAGGGCCGCGCCCAGCGCATCCCGCCGGACCAGGCAGGCGGCCTGGAGGCGGTGGGTGTGGCGCTGGAGCTCGCCATCCTCCAGGAGTTCCGCCAGGGCCCGCTGGAGGACGGGATCGCCGGGGGCCTCGAGGGTGCGGTGCCACGCCGCCAGGTGGGCCACCAGGGGCGGGGGGGCGTGCAGGTAGGCCAGGGGCAGGTTGGGGAAGAGGAGCTTGGCGAAAGCGCCGAGGTAGATCACCTGGCCGCCCTCGTCCTCCGCCGCCAAGGGGAGGGGCGCCACCCCTTCGTACTGAAAGCCCGCGTCCAGTTCCACTTCGAGGATGGCGAAGCGGTGGGCCTGCGCGAGTTCCAGGATGCGGCGGCGGCGGGCGGAAATCAGGGGCACCCCCGTGGGGTACTGCCGATGGGGCGTAAGCAGAACCGCCCGCAGGGGGCCTTCCGAGAGCAGGGCCTCCAGGGCCTCGACGCGAACGCCGCCTTCATCCACGGGCAGGGGGGCCAGTTGCAGGCCCGCGGCCCGGAGCAGGTCCCAGTGGGCGGGATGGCCCAGGGCCTCCACGGCCACCCGTCCGCCCGCCCCCACCACGGCCTGGGCCAGGAGGTTCAAGAGGGGCTGGACGCCCCCGCCCACCACGAGGGTGTCCGCCCCCGCCCGAAGCCCCCGGGTGAGGGCTAGGGTGCGGCCCAGGGCCTCCCGCAGGCGGGGATGGCCCAGGGGATCCGGCACCAGGAGGGGGGTGGTGTCCTTGGCCGCCAAGGCCCGGCGGTAGGCCCGGGCCAGGGCCGCCATGGGCAGGAGGCGCGGATCGGCGTGCCCCGTCTCGCACCACCACGTGGCCGCCTGAGCCGGGGCCGCCTCGGATCGGGGGGGCGTCGGCAGGGCGAAGCCCAGGCGGTCGCTGGCCCCTGCGGGCGGCACCACGGCAGGGCTTTCGGGGAGGACGGCTTCCACGTAGGTCCCGCCCCCGGGTCGGGTGCAGACCCACCCCTCGGCCCTCAGCTCTTGATAAGCGGCCAGCACCGTGTTGCGGTGAACGCCCAGGCGCTCGGAGAGGGCCCGGGTGCCCGGCAGGGCCTCGCCCCCGCGCAATCGCCCCTCCCGAATGGCCGCCTTGATGCCTTCCACGATCTGCAGGAACAGGGGCGTGGGGGCCGCGGGATCCACGGGCAGCAGGAGGTCCCGCGGACGCATTAGTGCCCCTCCAGCCAGGGGCCGAACTCGCGACGGAGCAGGAGGTCCCGCGATAGGGCGGCCTCAAGGGCGGGCCGTCCCGCGGCCGCCCCCTGGAGCCGCGCCCGGAAGACCCCTTCGAGGGCCTGGGCGCGCGGCTCCCGGGGGCGCAGGCGCGCGAGGGCTTGCACCGCCGCGAGGCCGCGGCGGGCGGCGCGGGCCCCTTCGGCCCCCGGCAAGCGAAGGGCCGCGTAGGCCCACTCGGCTTCCAGGCGCAGCTTCGTGGTGGGCCGCGCCCCGAGGCGACGGTAGCGATCCAGGGCCGCCTCCCCTTCCGCCAAGGCGGCCCGAGGATTGCCCGCTCCTCGGGCCGCCAGGCAAGCCACCCATGCCCGCTCGGCCCACGTATCGGCCTGCCCTTCCGGCCAGGACGAGAGGAGACGCCGAGCTTCCGCCAGGGCGGGCCCGGGATCCCGGCCCACCAGGAGGGCCGCTTCCGCCGCCGTTCCGGCCCGAGTCACCTGGAGGACGGCCGTGCTGGGTTCCGGCGGAAGGCCCTCCAGCAGGCGGCCGGCCTCGTTCAAGGCCCCGCTGGGATCCTCCCCCCCTTGGGCCTGAGCCTCGGCCTGGGTGAGAAGGGCCAGGACCAAGGCCCGAGCCGCCGAAGGCTCCTGGGCACGGCGCGCGCGGTGCCGCCGCTCCGCCGCCACGGCTTCCGCCAGGAAGGGCCGCGGATCCTGGCCGGTGGCCTTGGCCAAGGACGCGTGGAACCGGCCCAGGCTACCCAGGGTGGAAAGCACGCCCGGGGCCGCGGGATCCAGGCGCAGGGCCTCGGCGCTGGCCGCGACGGCCGCCGCCAGATCCGGGGCCGCGTCCCCGCCCGTCTTGAAGCGCCACCGGGCCCGCTGCACGAGGAGGTGGGCCAGGTAGGCGAGGGCCTCCGCCCGGCGCCCTTCCAAGGCCGCCGCGGCGCGGGCATCGGCGAGAGCGCCCTCCCAGGCGGGGGAGGTGAAGCGAAGGTCCTCCGGGCGATGCAGGGCCAGGCGGGCCTGGATCTCCGCCCGAAGGAGCCGGGCGGGGGCGTGGTCAGGATCCGCCGCCAAGGCCCCCTCGCAGGCCACGAGGGCCTCTCGGCACCCCGCTTCCGTCACCCGATCCTCCGGGCCTCCCGAGTGGTGGGCCTCCAGGGCCCAGGCGGCGGCGGCCACGCCCACGGCGGGATCGCTCTTGCCCACCTCCAGGGCGCGGGCCAGCAGGAGGCCCGCGGCCTCCTTGACCCGACCCTGGGCCTCCCCATCCCCCTTTCGCCGGGCCTCGCGGTGGCGATATCGCCAGATGCGGTGTTGGAGGAGCAGGGGCTCCACGGCCCAGGGCGCGGCCTGGGCGGCCCGGGCCGCCCAGGCCAGGGCCTCGGCCTCCCGGCCCTCCAGCCAGGCCCAGGCGGCTCGCAATTCTTCCGTCTCCGCACCGGCCAACAGGGCCTGGGCGGGGGCCCGGTACTCCTGCTCCAGGGTCGCCAGGTGGGCCTCCCGGGCCTCGACGGGCAGGCGCCACTGGGCGTCCAAGCCCCGTTGGTAGAGGCGGAGGAGCGCCAGCCCCCGGGCCTGGGCGCAGGCGGGTTCCCGAAAACCCAACGCCCAGGCCCGATCCAGTTCCCGTCGAGCGCCCTCCAGATCCCCCAGCAGGAGGTGGGCCCGGCCCAGCACGTAGACCCCGACCCCCTGCCCCTCCAACCCCGCCGCGGCGACTTCCCTCCGCACCTCCGCCACCCGCGCCCGCACGCCCTCCACCTGGGCGCGAATGTCGTGGCGGGGGGAGAGGTGGATCAGTCGAAGGCGCTGCTCGCAGTCCTGCAGCCGTAATCCGAAAGTCTGGGCCGCCGCGGCCTGGGCTCGGGTCCGCCGCGCGATCCCCGCGAAGGTTCCGCCGGCCAGGAGCAGGCCCCCCAGCCCCGCGGCCCCCGCGGCGGCCAGGGCGGGCCTCCGCTTCGCCCAGGCCCGCACCCGGGCGGGCCAAGTCGGGGGGCGGGCCTGAAGGGGCTGGCCCGCCAGGCAGCGCCGCAGATCCTCCGCCAGGGCCCGAGCCGTGGGATATCGGGCCTCCGGAGTGGCGGCCATGCAGGTATCCACGATGAGGGCGAGGGGCTTGGAGACGGATGGATTCAGCTCCCGCAGGGGCCGGGGGCGGCCGTCCAGCACCCGCCGCAACACCTCGAGAGCCTGGGGCACGGGGAGGGAATCCGAGTCCGAGGGCCCCTCGAAGGGGGGCCGTCCCGCCAGGAGGGCGTACAGGGTGGCGCCCAGGCCGTACACGTCGGTGCGCACGTCCGCGGGCCGCTCGCCCAGCACCTGCTCCGGGGCCATGTAGGCAGGCGTCCCCACCGTGCCCAAGGAGGCGGACCGGCTGCCGGGGTCCACTTCCCGGGCGAGGCCGAAATCCGCCACCACCGGCTGCCAACCGCCCTCGGTGCGGGGCTGCAACAGGATATTCCCGGGCTTGAGGTCCCGATGCACGAGGCCGGCCATGTGGGCCGCGTGAACCCCCTCCGCCACCTCCGCCATCCAGGCCGCCGCCGTGGCGGGGTCGGGGCGCGGGGCTCGGGCCAGGGAGGGGCCGGCGATCCAAGCCATGGCGATGTAGGCGCGCCCCTCCATGCGGCCCGCCTCGTACACGGCGCAGACCCCGGGGTGAACCACGCGGGCCTGGCGCTGGGCCTCCAGCAGGAGACGCCCTTCTTCATCCGGATCCCCACCCCGCAGGAACTTGAGCGCCACCATGCGATCCAAGGCCCGATCCCGGGCGCGCCACACCTCTCCCGTCGCCCCGAGGCCGAGGCGATCCAGCAGTTGGTAGCGGGCGACGCCCGAGGGGAGGTCCATAGGCGAAAGGTTGATCCCGCATTCTGCGGTTGCATGGCTCCTTCGGGCTATAGGCTCTTGCCGTCGCGGGCGGGGCCCGAGTCAGCGAAAGCCTGGAAACCGCGAATGACGCGAATTCACGCGAATGAACCGGAATTCCCATTCGCGTAAATTCGCGTCATTCGCGGTTCCCATTCCGTTCGAGAACTGGTCCAAGGGATATTTCAAAACCGGATCTGCCCCGGCCCTCGGAGATGGGGGAGGTTGAAGGCCTCCGTTCTTTCCAACTCCACTGGCCTCCACCTTCGGAGGTCTTTTCGTGCCCCCACCTCCGGAGCTCCCATGATCCGACGCCTCACTCCCCTTGCCCTGGCCCTGGCGCTGCCGGCCCAGGCCCAGGCCCCCTCCCTCACCGTGTGGCCTTACGTGGGCAACGTCTCGCCCACCAGCGCCACCCTTTCCTGGGCCACGTCCGCCGCCGGCGCCAGCGAGGTGCGCTTCGGCCCCGATGCGAGCCTGGGCACCACCGTCGCCGCCACGGACCAGACCCTGGATTGGCGGTATTTCCACAGCGCCACGCTGACGGGCCTCCAGCCGGACACCACCTACACCTACCGCATCTACACCGCGGGCTCGGACCTGAGCCCCGCCACCCTCACCTTCCGCACCGCCCCGGCAACCACGGCCACGAGCTTCACCTTCGGCGCCATGGGCGATGGCCGGGGCGGCGGCAGCGGGGCCAATGCCGTGGCGACCCGCATGGCCGGCGAGACCTTCGACCTCGTGATCCACACGGGCGACTTCATCGTGGACACGGGCTGCGCCGGGGCTTCGGGCCCCTCCACCACGAGCACCGTGGCGGACTTCATCAGCCAGTTCTTCTCCATCCACAAAGCCTGGCTGGTCCGCACGCCCTTCTACGGCGTCATGGGCAACCACGAGATGGGCTCCTGCGGGCCCGAGTTCTTCACCCAGATGTTCGCCAACCCCGGCAACGAGCGGTACTACAGCTTCGATTGGGCCAACGCCCACTTCGTCGGCGTGGACGTCACCCAGAGCTACGGCAGCGGCAGCGCCCAGTACACCTGGCTGGACAACGACCTCAAGACCTCCACCAAGCCCTGGAAGTTCGTCTTCTTCCACTACCCCGCCTACAGCTCCGGCAGCCACGGCTCCGATGCCACGGTGCAATCGGCCCTCATTCCCCTCTTCGAAAAGTACGGCGTGGACCTCGTCTTCAACGGCCATGACCACACCTACGAGCGCACGGTGCCCATCCTCTCGGGCGCCGCCAGCTCCGACGCCACCAAGGCCATCACCTACGTCGTCTCCGGCGGAGCCGGCGCCCCCCTCTACAACACGGCGGGCGCCTGGTTCACGGGAGCCGCCGCCAGCAAGTACCACTACATGAAGATCCAGGTGCTGGACGACTGCCGGCTCCAGGCCACGGCCATCGATAGCGCGGGGGCGGTCTTCGACACCTTCACCCTGGACCGCGGCGGATGCAGCGCCCCCTCCGTGCCCACGGGCCTCCGCGCCACCGCCGGGGACGCCAGCGTGGATCTCAACTGGAACGCCAACCCCGATCCCGTCTCCGGCTACAACGTGAAGCGCAGCACCCAGGCGGGGGATCCCAACCCGCCCGTGCTGGCCAATCTGGTCTCCGGCACCTCCTACCGCGATGGCGCCGTGACCAACGGCAGCACCTACTACTACGCCCTCTCCGCCGTGAACGGCGCGAGCCAGGAGAGCGCCAACAGCGCCGCCGTTTCGGCCACGCCCAACGCTTCGGCGCCCGTGATCACGAGCCAGCCCGCCTCGAAGACGGTCACCGCCGGCCAGACGGCCACCTTCAGCGTGACCGCTTCCGGCTCCACGCCCCTCGCCTACCAGTGGCGGAAGAACGCCGCCGCCCTCGCCGGGGCCACGGCCTCCAGCTACACCACCCCCGCCACCACCGTCGCCGACTCCGGCAGCGCCTTCGACGTGGTGGTGAGCAACGCGGTGGGCAGCGTCACCTCCAGCGCCGCCACCCTCACGGTGAACCCCGCGACCTCGGGCTCGGAGCTGATCCAAAACGGCGGGTTTGAAAGCGGCACCAGCCCCTGGACCGCCTCTTCTTCCGTGCAGATCGGCACCTTCGCCGCCGAACCCGCCTACGAAGGCTCGCGCTGCGCGTGGATGGGCGGCAAGGGCGCCACCGTGACCCAATCCCTCTACCAGACGGTGAGCATCCCCAGCACCGCCACCAAGGCCACCCTCAGCTTCTACCTCCACGTGGACACGGCGGAAACCACCACCTCCAAAGCCTACGACACCCTCAAGGCCTACCTCGTGAAAGCGACCAGCAGCACGATCCTCAAGTCGCTGGGCACCTTCTCCAACCTGAGCAAGGCCCCCGGGTATCAGCTCGTGAGCTACGACGTGACCGCCTACAAGGGCCAGACCCTGCGGGTGTACTTCCAGGCCAAGGAGGACAGCAGCGCCCAAACCTCCTTCGTCCTGGACAAGGTGAGCCTGGCGGTCCAGTGAAGCTCGCCTTCCTCCTCGCCGCGGCCCTCCTCCTCGCCCCGTCCGCTTCGGCGGCCGGGGCGGGGCCCCTTCAGGGCCGCACCCGCTTCATGCTCCTGCCCTTCGAACCGCCAACACCCGCCGTAGCGCGCCGTCTGCCGGAACCCAAGCCCCTGCTGTGGCCCCTGCGGGCCTGGCTCCTGGACCACGGGTTCCACCTCGTGACCTCCATCCACCGCAACCTGGAGTCCGTCAAGCGGGATGCCCGGCGGGAGCGCCTGGACACCCTGCTCTTCCCCAGCCTGGCCGTGAACGGGGACCGCCTCGTCCTCCGCCTTGAGGCCCGGGACGAGGCCAGCGGCAGCCTGCTCGGTGCCGTGGAAGCCTGGAGACCCCTGCCCCCCCGCGCCGACCCTCGGGCGGTGGAGGCCCTCCTGCCGGGCCTCGCGGACGAGCTGTACCGCGCCCTGATGTAGCCATGCCGCTCGCCGCCCTCCTTCTCGCCGCCTACGCCTGGCTCCGCTATGGATGGGCCTCCCCCGGGGGGCCCATGGGCCCGGCCTTCCTCGCCAACAAGGTGCTGGCCATGCTGGCCTTGGGGGCCTTGGGCCGGGCCCTCGCCCACCGCGACGTGGCGGTCCGAGCCCGCGCTGGGCGGGCCGGCATCGGCCTGCTCCTCGCTCACCTCGCCTTGAGCCCCGCCCTCCTGGCCCCCGAGCGCTATCCCAAGCTCTACGCCCACGAGGCCTTCACCGCCGCCTGCGAACTCGCCCTCCTGGCGGGCGCCCTCGGCGCGGCGCTGCTGCTGCGCCTCCACGGCCCCTGGACCGCTTCCCACCAGCGGCAGGCCCGCGTGGCCCTGGCCCTCGCCACCCTGCACCTCGGGGCCCTCGGCGCCTCGGGCTGGCTGCGGCCTGCCGCCTGGCCCGCGGGTCTGCCGCCCCTCAGCCTCGTGGGCTTCCTTTACGGCTCATTCATCCTCGCGGATCCCCTTCACCGCCTCCGGCGCCCCCGCCGGTTCCCCCAGGCCACCATCCCCATCCAGAGCGCGGCGCCCCCGGCGGCGCAGCGCATGTCCTTCTGCCCGTCCCAGACGTCCCACTGGACGGCGACTTAGGCCAAGGCATCCGGCGGCACGTGGATGGCCAAGGCCCCCTCCACGATCTCGGGGGCGCCGCTGGCGCCGGGAATGCCGTTCAACCTGGCGTGGATCGCGGCTTACCGAGATCGTGCCCGCCCCGCGTTCCTGGGCGGCGTGCCGAGACCCGGGCGCCTGCATCGCATTCATGGATACGGCCCTGGAGCCTCCTATTTCCCACCACATGCGTGGAAGTCCGCGGCCCGATCCATCACCACGGAGATCACCAGCTCCTCCTGGGCGATGGCCCAGTGGGGGGCTCCGCCGGGGATGGTGATGAAGCTGCCGCGGCCCAGGGCCGCCCCCTTGGCCGCCTCCACGGTCTCGCCGCCGCCGAAGAGGCCGGAGCCCGAGACGAGGGTGACGGTCTCCTGGGCCGTGTGGGTGTGGGCCGGGATGGTCATCCCCTTGGGGAACTTCATGAGGAGCACGGAGGGGCCGGCGCCGGGGTCACCGCTCTGCACGGCGAGGAAGGCCCCCTTGATGAAGGGATGGGGCCCCCAGGCCACGTCGGCCGCCTTCACGAGCTTGGGGCCCGCCGCCTGGGCGACGAGGGGCAGGGCGGCGATCAGGAGCAGGTTTCGAAAGGCGTTCATGGGACCTCCTGGAAGGGCTGCCCCAGCCTAGGTCCCGGCGGGATCGCCATCCCTGGAGATTTCCGGGAGAATGCGGGCCGGGAGGGACCATGGCGCACGCCCTGGTGTACCGCTTCGAGGCCTTTGAGCTGGACGCGGCGAAGGGTGAATTGCGGCGGGAGGGCGCCCCCCAGCCCCTGGAGCCCCAGGTCTTCGCCCTCCTGCACCTCCTGGTGGCGAACGCGGATCGGCTCGTGAGCCGCGCCGAGGTGCTGGAGCAGGTGTGGGAGGGGCGCGCTGTTTCGGATTCCGCCGTGGACAGCCGCCTCAAGGCGCTGCGCCGCGCCCTGGGGGACGACGGCCAGGCCCAGCGCCTCGTGCGGACGGTGCATGGCCGCGGCTTCCGCTTCGCGGCGCCCGTGCTCCTCGAGGCCACGGAGGGGTCCGCCCCGGAGCTCGGCGGTCGGCCCTCCCTCGCCGTGCTCCCCTTTCAGGCCCTGGGCGACCTCGGCCCCTACGCCGCCGTGGCGGACGCACTCCCCCATGACCTCATCGCCGAGCTGGCCCGGCTGCGTTGGCTCTTCGTCACCGCCCGGGGTTCCGCCTTCCGCCTGCGGGATCCCGCCCTGGACCCGGCAACGGCGGGCCGCCTCCTGGGCGTCTCCTACCTGCTCCGGGGCGCCGTGGAGCTCTCCGGCTCGCGCCTCGCCGTCTCCGCCAGCCTGCTGGACGCCCGGGATGGCGGCCTCGTCTGGGCGGACCGCTTCACCGGAAACCTGGCGGACGTACATGGCCTCCGGGAAGAACTCCGGGGCCGGATCCTCGTGGCCCTGGAACTCCGCATCCCGGATCACGAAGTGGCCAAGGCCCGGCTGACGAGCCCCGGGGATCTGGACGCCTGGGCCGCCTACCACCGGGGCCTGGACCACATGTACCGCTTCAACCGCGAGGACAACGCCGCCGCCCGCGCCCTCTTCGCCCGGGCGCTGGAGCTCGAACCCGGCTTCGCCCGGGCCCACGCCGGCCTCTCCTTCCTCCACTTCCAGACGGCCTTCATGCGCCACACGGACGACTTGGCCGCGGAGATCCGGGCGGCCCGGTCCTGCGCCGAGCGCGGATTCGAGCGGGATCCCCTCGATCCCTTCGTGAACTTCGCCTACGGCCGCAGCTACTGGCTGGAGGGGGATCTGGACACGAGCCTCCAGTGGCTGGAGCGGGCCACGGACCTGAGCCCCCACTACGCCCAGGGCATCTACGCCCGCGCCTGGACCGAGGCCATGGCCGCCCGCCCCGAGGCGGGCCGCGCCCACGCGGACCTGGCCATGCGCCTGAGCCCCCTGGACCCGCTCCACTACGCCATGCTCGGCACCCGGGCCTTCACCCACATGGCGCTGGGCGAGGACGAGGAAGCCGCCCGGTGGGCGGCGCGGGCGGCCCGGTCCCCCGGGGCGCACGTCCTCATCCCCCTCATCGCCGCCGCGGCCCATGGGCTGGCGGGCCAGGGGGACGAAGCCTCCGGCTGGGCGGCGCGGGTCCGGGCCCAGCGGGCGGGGCTCACCCAGGCGGACTTCTTCCGGTCCTTCCCCCTGCGAGACCCGGGGCTCCGGGGCCGGCTGACGGAGGCCCTGGGACGCCTGGGCTTCTGATCGGGCACGGCTGACAGGCGCGGAGAGCTTGGGACGGATTTCCATTTCTGGCTTTTTTCCGCGCCTGTGATAGATTTGACAACTCTTAACCACCTTGCGGGGGGTTCCCATGGCGATCTTTGAAGGACATCTGCGAGTACAGAAGGGCGACCGGTTCGCTCTCGTATGCGCTCGTTGGAACGACTTCATCGTTGAACGCCTGGTGCTGGGAGCCCAGGACTGCATCCTCCGCCACGGCGGCACCGAGGCGCAGATCGACATCATCAAGGTGCCCGGGAGCTTCGAGCTGCCCCTGGCCGCCAAGTGGGCCGCCCAGAGCGGCAAATATGCGGGCGTCTGCGTGCTGGGCACCGTCATCCGGGGCGGAACCCCCCACTTCGATATGATCGCCGCGGAAGTCACCAAGGGCGTGGCGTCCGTCTCCCTGGAGAGCGGCGTGTCCATGGCCTTCGGCGTGCTCACCACGGACAGCGTGGAGCAGGCCATCGACCGCGCCGGCGTGAAGCACGGCAACAAGGGCTGGGAAGCGGCTCAGAGCCTGCTCGAGATGGTGGACCTCCGGGCCAACTTCAAGACGAAGGGCGGCAAGTAATGGGCGTTCGCCGCCGCGGGCGCGAGTACGCCCTGCAGATGCTCTATGCCATGGACCTCACGGGCTACCAGCCCGATCAGGTCTTCGCGGGTTTCTACGCCCTCCAGGATCTCAACCGCGACGCGTTCTACTACGCCCGCCGCCTGGTGGACGGTGTCCACTCCCACCTCGAAGAGATCGACACGGCCCTCACGCGCTTCGCAGAGAACTGGAAGATCCACCGCATGGCCGCCGTGGATCGCAACCTGCTTCGATTGGGGCTTTACGAGCTCATCTACGTCACTGAAATTCCGTTCCCCATCGTCATCAATGAGGCGCTGGAGATCGTGAAGGAGTTCGGAGACCAGGAGGGAACCCAGTTCCTGAATGGCATCCTCGACGCCGCCCGCAAGGAATACCGCAAGGATGAAATCGGCTCTCGCCCCAAGGCCAAGGGCAAGATTTCATTGCCCGCAGACGAAGAGATCTCGGAAAAAGACGAGCCTTCGGAAGACGCTTAACTCCAGGTAGAATTCACCCTTTCCCCTGTTTCACAACAGCGTCGGAGCATATTCATGAGCACCGCCCGCAAGAAGTCCGCAGCCAAGCCCAAGACCAATCGCGGAGCGATTAGGACCGAATCGGCGAAGCCGATTGCGGCCCCGAAGGGCCGAGTTAAGGCCGTCGCCCCCAAAAAGGCCGCCACGGCGCCCGCAGCTTCCGCCTCCCGCGCCGTCGGCATGGAGGAGATCAAGGCCCTCATCGCCCTCGTCTCCAAGGAAGCCTTCCAGGAGTTCGAGTTCGAGGCCGGCGACATGAAGTTCCGCATCCGCAAGGATGGCGGCGCCCCCGTCATGATGGCGGCCCCGGCCCCCATCGTGCCCACCGTGTTCGGCAGCCCCGTGGCCCACGTGCCCGCCGTGGCCGCCCCCGCGGCGCCCGCCGCCCCGGCCGCCCCCGCCGAGGAAGTGGGTATCCACTACATCACCAGCCCCATCGTTGGCACCTTCTACCGTTCCGCGAACCCCACCGCCCCCTCCTTCGTGAACCCCGGAGACCGCGTGCGCCCCGGCCAGACCCTCTGCATCGTCGAGGCCATGAAGCTCATGAACGAGATCGAGTGCGACATCACCGGTGAGGTCGTGCGCGTGCTGGTGGAGAACGGCCAGCCCGTGGAGTACGGCGAGCGTCTCTTCGCCGTCCGGATCGGATAGCCGCATGGTCGCGATTCGACGCAAGGGCCACCTCGTCCATCCCCCCGTCCCCGGGAAGGAAGAGCCCCTCTTCAAGAAGATCCTCATCGCCAACCGCGGCGAGATCGCGCTGCGCGTGATCCTCGCTTGCAAGGAACTGGGCATCCAGACCGTGGCCGTCTACTCCGAAGCCGACCGCAACGCCCTCCATGTGCGCTTCGCCGATGAAGAGGTCTGCATCGGCCCTGCCCCTTCGGCCAAGAGCTACCTGAACATTCCTCAGGTCATCGCTGCCGCGGAAGTCACCGGCGCCGAAGCCATTCACCCTGGCTACGGGTTCCTCTCTGAGAACGCGCACTTCGTTGAGGTCTGCCAGGCCTGCGGCGTGAATTTCATCGGCCCCAACGCCCAGATCATCCGCACCATGGGCAACAAGGCCCAGGCCAAGGCCACCATGCAGGCCGCCGGCATCCCCCTCATGCCTGGCTCCGATGGCACCGTCGAGACCGTGGAAGAGGCCCTGGAGACCGCCGAGAAGATCGGCTATCCCGTGATCGTGAAGGCCTCCGCCGGCGGCGGCGGACGCGGCATGCGCATCTGCAACAACGCCGAGGAGCTCCCCGAACTCTACAACACGGCCCGCAGCGAAGCCCGGATCGCCTTTGGCGATGACGCGGTCTACATGGAGAAGTACCTCCTGGAGCCCCGCCACATCGAAGTGCAGATCATGGGCGACCTCTTCGGCAACGTGGTGCACTTGGGCGAGCGCGAGTGCTCCATCCAGCGCCGCCACCAGAAGCTCATCGAGGAGAGCCCCAGCGGCGCCCTCAGCGCCGACCTGCGCGCCCGCATCTGCGAGACGGCCGTGAAGGCCGCCAAGGCCGTGGGCTACTACAACGCGGGCACCATCGAGTTCCTCCTCGACAAGCGCGGCGACTTCTTCTTCATGGAGATGAACACCCGCGTTCAGGTGGAGCACCCCGTCACGGAGCTCGTCACGGGCATCGATATCGTGAAGGAGCAGATCCGCATCGCCGCGGGCAAGAAGCTCAGCTTCACCCAGGAGCAGGTCGTCCAGCGCGGCCACGCCATCGAGTGCCGCATCAACGCCGAGGACCCCTGGAAGTTCACCCCCAGCCCCGGCCGCATCACCGCTTTGAACTTCCCCGGCGGCCCCGGCATCCGCGTGGACACCGCCATGCACCAGGACGCCGTGATCCCCCCCACCTACGACAGCATGATCGCCAAGCTCATCGCCTACGGCAGCGACCGCGACGAAGCCCTGGCCCGCATGCGCCGCGCCCTGGACACCCTCGTCGTCGAAGGCGTGAAGACCACCGGCCCCCTCCACCGCAAGATCATCGACCACCCGGATTTCATCTCCGGCGGCTTCTCCACCAAGTGGATGGAGAAGTTCATGGACGAGCTCAAGGCGGAGCAGGACGCCGCCAAGGGCTGAGGGCCACGGCGAAGCGAAATCCCGCCCACCGAGATGTCCAGGTTGAGCCGAACCAACCTTCACCTTTTGGGGAACCCTCATCCCATCCCTTCCTTTTGGGGAAAGTGATGGGTTCACCCATGCATCGCTCCATTAGATTTTTAAATTCAGCGTCAGCCTTTCATTTCTTCCGTCAAGCCTGCAACTGGCCCATTAGGACCTGAACATGAACCTCTTCTCGACTCAATTCCGTGTAGCCCTCCCCCTGCTGATCGCGGGCTTCTCTGTGATGGCCCAGGCCAATGATGTTGAGGTAAGTGGTTCCATCGGCATGGGCTTCATGACGAAGGGGAGCCTCACCTACAAGGGCAAATTCCCGACCAGCCCCTACACCACCGTGGACAACAACCTCAACGGCACTTGGCGCATTGGCAGCCTCAATCTGGGTTACGAAGCCTTACGCCGGGGGAAGTGGAGTATCTGGGTTCACGGACAATATTCCCGTAGCCTTGCCCAGCCGACACTCCACCACGATGGAGAGAATGTCGCGAGCCCCTCCGTGGTAAAGGAGACTTTCGATGGCCCGGCGACCTACGACGCCACGTTCTTCGGCCTCGGTGTGTCCTATCGAGTTCCCATCGGGGAAGTTGGCCTGATCGCTGGCCCCCGCGCCCAATAGTTGAGCGTATCCGGCAAACGCCAGGCCCGCGTCAACGGCACCTTCACCTATGACACCGCCTCCTTCAGCGACTCCGGCAAGGACACCTTCTTGCTCGCTCACATCACCTTCCAGCAGGATCAGGGCGGCTTCCGTTCATTTGAACGATTTTCCTATGGCGTGGGGTTCGGAGGGTCCATTCCTTCCGTTAACCCCGGCCCCACCGATTGGAAAATGAGCTCCGCCTACCTCGCCCAATTCAGGCCCAACGCAGAATTCCGAATCACCCTCGGCTTCCGACTGTAGCGGCGATGCTCTACTAGACCCAACTCTCCTCGAAATGGTGTGCTGCCGCCGCTAAACTACTAGGACGCCGCCTTAGCTCAGTTGGTAGAGCACCGGCTTTGTAATCCGAAGGTCGCCGGTTCGATTCCGGCAGGCGGCTCCAGCACCCAGGCCTTCCAATCGAGGGCCTGTTTTTTCGTTGCTTACCACTCGATCCTGGAGCCGCAAACCAATTAGCTCAGTGGGTCAAGTCAGTTTTTGACTTTCCCAATATAGCCAACCAATCCCCATTCCCTTTTAAGGGAGGAGGGTTGGCAGATCAAAGGTCAGGGAGTCGGTTTCGTTCCGGAACGGCCTGCCCCGGGTCTGCCCAGCAGCGACTTATCCTGAATCAGCGCCCGTTGTCAGGGAGGCCAATACAACCCCCTTCGCAGAGGCCATTCCCGTCAAATGCCGGGCTGGATTCAATCCTCGATCGGATTACCCCGATACCCGGGATATCCCCCGAGGACACCCCATGGCCTCTCCCGTCCGCCGCATCGCCCTCACCACCGGAGGCGGTGACGCCCCTGGCCTCAACGCCGTCATCCGCGCGGCCACGCTGGCCGCCATCAACCGGGGCTGGGAGTGCTATGGCATCCGCGACGGCTTCAACGGGATCCTTTTCCCGGAGCGCTACCCGGATGGCGGTTTCATGCGGCTCACCAAGGATCTCGTCCGGGGCATCGCGCACCTGGGCGGCACCCTCATCGGCACCACGAACCAGGGCAACCCCTTCCGCTTTCCCATCACGCTGCCCGATGGCACCTCCGGGGAGGCCGATCGCAGCGGGGAAATCCTGGATTTCTTCGCCAAACGGCAGGTGGATGCCCTCATCGCCATCGGGGGTGATGGCACCCTCACCATCGCCCACCAGCTTGGGCAGAAGGGCCTGCGCGTCATCGGCGTACCCAAGACCATCGACAACGATCTGGACAAGACTTTCACCACCTTCGGCTTCGACACGGCCGTGGCCTTTGCCACTGAATGCCTGGATCGGCTCCACAGCACCGCCGAGAGCCACCACCGGATCATGGTGGTGGAGGTGATGGGCCGCTACGCGGGCTGGATCGCGCTGCATTCCGGCATCGCGGGCAGCGCCCACGTTATCTTGCTCCCGGAGATCCCCTACGATCTGGACAAGGTGGCCGCCAAGATCCGCGAGCGGGAATCCGTGGGGCGCCGGTATTCCCTCGTGATGGTGGCCGAGGGCGCCCGGCCCAGGGATGGCCATCGCTTCCTCCGGGCCACGGAAGGGGCCGGGCAGGCCGAGCGTCTGGGCGGTGTCGGCGAACAGGTAGCCCGCGAGCTGGAGCCGCGCACGGGCAAGGAGGCCCGGGCCGTGGTGCTCGGCCACCTCCTCCGGGGCGGCAGCCCCACCACCTTCGACCGCCTCGCCGCCCTGCGCTTTGGCGCCGCCGCCGTGCGGGCCTTGGAGGATGGTCAATCCGGCGTGATGGTGGCCCTCGCCTATCCCAACGTGAACCACGTGCCCCTCACCGAGGTGGCCGGCCGCATGAAGGCGGTGCCCCTGGATGGGGACACCCTCCAGACGGGGCGGGACCTGGGCATCTCCTTCGGCGATTGATCGGCTAGGCTACTTTCATGAACCGACCTCGCCTTTGGTCCGCCCTACAAGCCCATCCCCTCTCCGGGTGGATGTCGCCCCTAGATCAGGTGTTGCCCCACCTCGGCCCCCACACGCGACTGCTCTGGTGCGGCATCGGCGGCTCCGTGCTGCCCTCCCAGACCATCGTGCGAGCCCTCGGTTCCTCCAGCGCCCGCCAGGCCTTCATCCCCCTCCAAAGCCCCGAGCCCATGGCCCTGCACCTGGAATCCACGGATCGCGTGGTGCTCGCCTCCAAAAGCGGCAATACCCTGGAGCTGTGGACGTGGATCGGGAGGCTGCGCAGCCTGGGCGGTCTCTCCCAGCTCAAGCACCCCCCCCTCGTCATCACCCAGCCCGATGGCAACCCCCTGCACCGCTTCGCCGAGGCGGAAGGCTACGAGGTGATTTCCTTCCCGGACACCGTGGGCGGCCGCTTCAGCGCCTTCACGGCCATCGGCACCCTGCCCCTGGCCTGGCTGGGCGGCGACGTGAGCGCCTTCCTCGCGGGAGCCCGCGAGGCCAAGCGGCAGACGGAGGCCGGGGAAGGCCTCTGGGGCGCCCGCGTCTGGGAAGCCGTGGACAAGCTTCACACCGGCTACCTCCAGGGCGTGCAGACCTGGGCCCACCTGCCCTACGTGCAACGGCTGGAACGCCTCGGGGCCTGGTGGGTGCAGCTCGTGGCCGAGAGCCTCGGCAAGAGGGCCAAGGATGGCACCCTGCGCGCCCTCGATCCCATCCGCGGCCAGGGCCCCATGGATCAGCACGCGCAGCTCCAGCGCTGGCTCGGCGGACCCCGCGAAGTGGGCGTCTTCATGCTCACCCTCGCCAGCGGCGATGGCCCCGAGCACCTGGACCTCCCTCCCCAATGCCCCTATCCCGGGCTCGCGAAGTGGCGCGGCACCGAGATTCTGCAAGCCCAAGCCGAAGGCACGCTCGAAGCCCTCCAAGCCGCCGGCGTGCCCACCCTCCACTGGCACCTGGACCGCCTCGATGAGGCGACACTGGGCGCCTACCTCATGAGCTGGCAGCTCATCGTCGGCCTCCTCGGCATGGCGCTGGAAATCGATCCCTTCGATCAGCCGGAAGTGGAGCTGGGCAAGCGGCGGACGCTGGCGAAGCTGGGCCTCTGAGGAAGGACGACCCCGAATCAAGGCGGCCCCGGGCGGACGCCGATGGACCCCTATCAATGTGCTCATTCCGAGGCCCTATGCCCTTGCTCCATCGCTTCCGGTTCCTGGCTCCCCTCGCAATCCTCTGCTTGCTGTCCGCCCCCCTCGGCCAAGCCGAGGCCCCGGCCCCGGTGGCGTCCTTCGTCGGGGATTTCCGTGGATTCTCCCCGGACGGGTCCTACGGCGTGGCCTGGACGTCAGACGGCGTGATCCTGCTGGACGCCCGGACCTGGAAGCCCCTGGGCTCGTACCCGCTCCCACTCCCCAAGGCCCCCCAGGCCCTCCTGGTGGACAACCTCCGCCGCGTGGCCATCCTGCAGCGATCCCCTGAGGGGAAGCGGGTCCTGGATGTGGTGGAGTTCAGGGGCGAACCCCGCCGCCTGATCCATGAGGTGGGCGTCACCCACCGGGCCATCAGCTTGGAACCCGATGGGGAGATCCACCTCATGGGCGTCTCCAGCTATTTCACGGATCGTTCCGTGGTCATCCGGTCCAGCAAGGGCATCATCCTCGAGCAAGACAACTACCAGACCACGGCCTACACCTGCACCATCGCCCAGTACCTCACCAACCTCGCCGGCCTCGTGGACCGGAACCTCACGGCCGCCTCGGCCCCGGCCGTCCGGAAGGCGTGCGATGTGCACTACGAATTTCCCAGCTCCGTGAACGCCGCCGCATGGTTCTCATTGAGCCAGACGGATTTCGGGATCTGGTGGAGCGCATCCTATACCTATAACGGCTCCCATCCCGCCACCGGTGTGAAGGACGACGAGGAGAGATCCAAGGAGGGACGCATCCGCTTCCCCGGTCTTGAGGCCTACCGGTTCTCCACCGAGGGAGCGGATGCGGAGCTCACGCGCATCGCCACGGCGGACTTCCAGTTGCTGAGCGGAAGGCCCTGGCGCGTTTCGCCCAAGGGCGGCCCCGCCTTCGACCTCGTCCAGCTTGAGGCCCCGACCTTCACCCCCAAGCGGATCTCCGCCGATGGCCGCTTCGTCGTCTTCGGTGATGGGCAGCGCACCCGGGTCTACGCGGCCAGCCTCGTCACGGATTCCTATGCGAACCTCGACGCGGAGGTGATGGAGGACATCGTCATGGGCAAGATCGAGGCGCACCTCCGCAAGGAGCAATACGAGGAAGCCCTGCCCTATTTCGATCGGCTCGCCCGGAGCGGGCGGCCCCTGCCCGAGAGCTTCTACTTCTACGAGATCGACACCCTCGAACACAGCGGACGCAAGACGGAGGCCCGTGCCAAGGCCGAAGCTTACCTCCGCAAGCATGGGAAGAAGGGGAAGTACTACGCCAAAGTCATCGCCGTGATGACCCGGATCTGAGGCCCCATGCCCACGCCCCTCTCCTTCATCCTTCCGGGGGCCCTGAGCCTCCTCCTGCCCGGTATGCCCGCCAGGGCGCAGCAGCCCTCCCGGGACCGCATCCGCGATGGATTCGATCGCCTGGATCGGGATCGCCCCAGCCCCGAAGCCCGCGGCCGATCGGGCATGGAGGCCTCCTTTTCCGCCCTGGAATTCGACGGCGCATCGGGCATGGCCGGATCCGCGGTCAGCGCCCTGGATGGATTGAGCCAGGCCGGCGCCGGCGCCATCGACGCCCTCGAACGGGATGAAGCCCGGCTGGCCAAACTGTCCGGGGAGTTGAGCGACCTCCAGTCGACCAAGGAACGGAAGCTGGCGGATTTCCGCGAAGGGCTCTTCTGCAGCGGATGCGACCGGACCCGCACGGAGATCCTCGCCAGGAACGAGACCTTCCCCCACCCGGGCCAACACAGCGTGCGCCTCAGCGAGGCGGAACTGCAGAAGCGTGAGGCGGCCCTGCAGGCCCCCATCGATCGCCTGGCCTCGGAAATCGCGGCGCTCCGCGAGAAGATCCGCCACACCCAGGATATGCTCGCCGAAGTTCTGGAACAGCTGGAGGCCGGCCATCGGTTCTGGTGCACGGCCATCACCCACCGACGGAACCTCGTGCTCCAGGAACTGGAGGGGCGATTGCAGACCGTCAAGGAGGAGGAGAAACGCGCCGACCTCCAGCTTTCCGCCGCCCGCGCGGCCCAGCTGAGGGCCCTGGGCCCGGAGCACGCCGCCGAAAAGCGGAAGGCGGACGCGGCCTTGAAGGAGGCCCAGGCCCTCCTGAAGACCCTCGCCGACCGCCGCCGTTCGCACCGCGATTCGGCCCGCCAGCGCCTCGCCCGTGATCGCCGCACCCGGGATGAGCAGGAATCCCGAATCGCCGGATTCCTGGGCCGCGGCAAGCTGCACACCCGGACCTCGCTCGATCCCCGCTATGTGATCCAGAACGCCACCGCGGGCCATCCCCAGCTAGGAGGCTCCTTCCACCTGGGGCGGCTCAACTGCAAGGAGCCCTCCCTGCCCGAGTTCCTTCCAGAGGTGGATCGCCTCATCGAGCGCTTCCACCAGACCGGGGTGGGCACACTGACGGAGGCGGATCTGTCCGCGGCCTCCCGCTAGGAGCGTGTCCTCCTCCTCCCCGGCCACGATCCACCCGGCCTTCGGCAGGGTGGACTCGAAGGTGGAACCGCTGCCGAGGTCGCCCCGGAAACCGATGGCATGACCCATGCGCTCCACGATCAGCATGGATCTGGCCACGGGAGCCTCCCACCCCTCCCATCGCCCGGGTCGGGGACCCGCCCGAAACTCACCCCACCGCCACCATCTCCAAAAACGCCTTGGCCGCGTGGCTCAGGGGCCGCTTCTCCACCCAGAGCAGGTGGATGGGGCGCTCGGCCTTGACCTCGGGAACCTGCACCTCCTTGAGGAGCCCCATGGCGAGATCCTGCTCCACGGTGACTCTGGGGAGGAAGGCCACGCCCATGCCGCCGGCCACCATGCGGCGGATGCTCTCGACCGTCGGCATCTCCACGGCCATGTCGAGGGATACCTTGTGGCGGTGGAACTCGCGGAGCACCACTTCCCGGTAGGGGCTGGCCACGTTGTGGGCCACGAAGGTCTCCCTGCCCAGTTCCTGGATGGCGACGCTCTTCTTCTTGGCAAGCCGATGTTGCGGTCCCACCACGAAGGCCAGGTGGTCGCGGTAGAGCACGCGGGAGCCGAACCGCTCATCCCCGGGCAGGAAGCTGGCCACGCCGAAATCCACGTCGCCCGCGAGGAGGTGATCCGGGATCTGGCTGCTGCGGGTGCGCTGCACCACCACCTGCACTTGGGGGAAGCGCTCGCGATACCGGATGAGGTGGGGCAGCAGGTAGAGGATCATGCTTTCGTTGGCCCCCAAGGCGAGGCGGCCCACGGCCTTGTGGCGCAGTTCCGCGAGGCGGTTGAAGAGTTCCCGCTGGAGGTTCTGCTGGCGCCGCGCCGCGTCCAGCACGATGGCGCCGGCATCCGTGAGGGCCAGCTCCCGCCCTGAGCGATCGATGAGCTTTTCGCCGACTTCGGCCTCCAGCCGCTGCACGGCCACGGAGACGGCGGGCTGCGTACGCTGCAGTTTCTCCGCCGCACGGGTGAAACTGCCCTCCTCCACCACGGTGAGGAAGACCTGCAGGGGGGTGACGTCCAGGCTCATCGCATCAATCCTGTTTATGACAACCCATCAAGCATCAGCCGATCTTATGGAAGGTTCAAGGGGAACCGAGGGATCCTCTCCAGGAGCACCCCCTATCGCCGCGGGGCTGAATTTCCCGCTTCCCGCCCCTCCGCTACCCTTTGAATGCTTCGAATTCCAAGTTTTCCGCCGTTCAAGGAGCGGGATGCACCCTCGTTCGTGGAAGTCCGCCCCCTGGGCCATCGCTTTGACCTCGGCCCTCGGGGTGGTGTGGGGGATGGGTGGCCTCAACCTCCGGGCCTGGATCCTCCCGATGGCGCTCCTCCTCCTGCTGGCCGGCACCCTGCAGGGGGCCCTGGCCCGAGCCCGGATGGATTCGAGCCCGGCGTTCAGATGGAGAGCCCTGGCCGGCTTCTGCCTGCTCGGTGTCTACAACGCCTGCCTCCACCTCTTCCAGGTGTTCCGGTTCGGGCCCCAGCTGCCCCACCCTCCCGTCGCCACTCTGCTGTTGTGGGGCCCAGCCTTCCTCCTGTTGCTGGCCGCATTCAATGGGAAGGACACCAACCACCCTGGCGCGAGCGCCCGGATGCTGGATGGGGGCGTGTTCGGCCTGGCCGCGTACCTGGGTCTCTGGATGTGGGTGATCAAGCCGGCCATATCTCCCGGGGCACTTGAGCCGATGCTGGCACTGGGTCTCCACCTGAGCCTTCTCATCGCCTGCACCACCCTCGGCGTGGCGCTCCATGTCTGGATCGAACGCGCGGCGCCCCTGAACTCGCCCATCGGGCTGATCGCGCTGGGCACCCTTACCTTTGCGGTGGTCCTTCCCTGGTGGGCCAGCGTGATCCTGGGCGGCACTTTCCGGCTTTCCCACCCCGTTCGGATCGCATTCCTGCCGAGCTTCCTGCTGTTGTACCTGGGGACGCGAGCCCCCTGGCCCGAGCGCCAGTCCCGACCCAACGAAGCCCTCCGGCTGGCCCTGCCCTATATCCCCACGGCCGTCGCCTTCGTGGGTTTCCTCGCCCACTACCTTCCTCGAAACACCGACCGGGATGCCACGGGCCTGGCCCTGCTCGGAGCCTTGGCCATCCTCGTGCTCCTAAGGCAGGCCCTGACCCTGCGCCAGATCTTCCTCCTGAATCGGAAGCTGGAGGAAAAGGTGGAGGCCCGCACGCGGGAACTGAGCCGCAGCCAGACCCTCCTCGTGGAGACCCAACAAAAGAACTTGGTGGCCACCCTGGGCGCGGGCATCACCCACGACCTCAACAACCTCCTGGGGGCGGCCCTGGGCAACCTGGATCTGCTCCGCATGAAGCTGGGCCCCCTCGAATCCCGGGAGATGGATGGCCTGGAAAAGGCCCTGGATCGCGCGGGCAGCCTCTCCAAGAGCCTCATGGGCCTGGCCCGCGGCGGCCCCGGCCCCAGCCGGACCTTCGATCTACGGGATCACCTGGAAGAGCTCCACCCCCTCCTCCGGGCCATGGTGCCCCGGAACATCCACCTCGACTGGGAGCAAGGGGCGGGCCCCCTGCTGATCCAGGCCACGCCCGGCCAAGTGGATCAGGTGGTGGTGAATCTGGTGAGCAACGCCAAGGATGCCACCCCCCCCGGAGGCCGCATCAGCCTCCGGGTGAGCGATGGGGGCTCCCAAGCCGTGATCGAGGTGCGGGACACCGGCACGGGGATCCCCGACAGCGTGATGGAGCATCTCTTCGAGCCCTTCCTCACCACCAAGCCCGCCGGGAAAGGCACGGGCCTGGGTCTGAGTTCCGTGCGGGCCGTGGTGGAGCACCTGGGCGGTTCCATCAACGTGGCCACCGCCCCCGGGGAGGGCACCACCTTCACCGTGCGGCTCCCCAAGGCTTCGTTGGAGGAGGGGGCCCCCTGAGGTAGCCTGGAAGCGGACCTGAACCCATGCTGCCCCTCCTGCTCGGCCTCCTGCACGCCCTCGAACCGGATCACGTCGCCGTGGTCACGGGCGTGAGCTTGGATGGCAACCGCCGGGCCTGGCGCGTGGGCCTCGCCTTCGGCCTTTCCCACATGCTGGCCGTGGCCCTGCTGGCCCTGGCCACGATCCTGGCCGGCCACGCCCTGGCGGGGGACGCCGTCTTCCTCTGGCTGGACCGGGCGGCTTGGAGCTTCGTGATCCTGCTGGGGCTCTGGAACCTCGCGGGGGCCATCGGCCTCCGGCGCACGGCGCCCCAACCCGCCATCCACGCCCACGGGGCCCTCGTGCACGTCCACCCTGGCGCCAGGGCCCGCTTCCACCACAGCGCGGCTTGGCTGGGCGCCTTCTTCGGCCTGGGCGGCGTGCGAGGCTTCACCACCCTGCTCAGGGAGCACGGCTGGCAGGGCTTCGGCCCCTTCGCCATCGCGCTGCTCCTCTTCGGCCTCGGCATCACCGCCATGTTCATCCTGCTCAGCTGGGCTTCGGGCCTCTTGAGCCAGGCCCTGGAGGGGCCGAGGGGCCGGCGCGCGGTGCTGGCCTGCTCGGGCCTGGGCAACCTCACTGTGGGGCTCTGGCTGCTGGTCCGGTGAATTTGCCCGCTGGGCCGGAAAGCCCCCCGGCCGGGGTACCCCCATCGACCTCCAGGGCTACGTTGGGGTGATCCGCCCCCGCCGATCGGCCCAAGCCCTTCCTGCGCGGAGGCGTGCAGCTTGGAGGGAGGTCCCATGCTCAGCCATTTCAAGCTCTTCGCCCTGACATTCGCCCTGGGGTTGGCCCTGGGCTGCGGAGGCAGTTCCAGCCGCGGCAGCAGTGGCAGCGGCGCCATGGATGTGCGCCTGACCGATGGCCCCATCGGCGGCTATCAGGAGATCAACGTCCATATCCGGTCCGTGGAGATCCGCGGGGATGGCGGCTGGATCACCCTGGCCAATCCGGACCTGACCTTGAACCTGCTCACCCTCACCGGCGGCGTGAGCCAGACCCTCGCCTCCGGGGCCACCCTGCCCGCGGGCCACTACGGCCAGATGCGCTTGGTCCTCGGCACCGGTAACAGCGTGAAGCTCGCCGACGGCAGCGTCCATGACCTCACGACCCCCTCGGGCCTGCAGTCGGGCATCAAGCTCATCGTGAGCTTCGACGTGGCGGCCGGCACCACGAAGGACGTGTGGATCGACTTCGACGCCGCCCACTCCATCCAGATCGTGGCCACGGGGGCCTCTCACAAGTACATGCTGCGCCCCACCATCCGGGCCTTCGACAAGGTGGCCACGGGCGCCATCTCGGGCACCTTCACGGATGCGGCCTCCAGCGCCCCGCTGGCGGGAGCCTTCGTATATGCCGAGGCCCTGGATGGCACCGGCGCTCCGCACCTCGTGCGCAGCACCGTGACGGATGCCGCCGGCCACTACCTCCTCGACCTGCTCCCGGTGGGCGGCAGCTATCACGTCGTGAGCATGCCCCGGGTGGGGGCTCCCACCGTGACCGCCTATTTCGCCCAGGCCAGCGACGCCCTCGCCGTGACCACCGCCACTCCCCTGCAGACCTTCAACGCCAGCTTCACCGCCAGCCCCACTGTCGGCGGCGTGGGCGGCACCGTCACCCCCGTGGCCACGGCGGACCAGCATGACGCCGTGGACCTCCTGCAGTCCCTGACGGCCGGAGGCGCCAGCCACACCTTCATCGTGGACACGACCCTGGCCACCGTGGGCGCCGCCACGGAGACCTACGCCTTCGACGACGTCCCCATCGGCACCTACGGGGTCCAGGGCGTGCGCACCACCCTGAACGCCGACGGGTCGACCACCGTCGTCACCAAGGCGCCCCTGCCCGCTGTGGTGGCCGCTGGAATCACCCTGACCCTCCCCATCACCTTCTAAGGCCCGGGGGCCGATGCCGCTATCCTGGCCTGATGCCCCCTTCCTCCGGCCCCCTGCATGGCTGAACGTCCGTCCGTGCTGCGCTCCGCCGCGGTGGTGGGGGCCTTCACCTTCCTGAGCCGCATCACCGGCATGCTGCAGAGCCGCATGCTGGCCGCGTACCTGGGCACGGGCCCCGCGGCGGAGGCCTTCGTGGTGGCCTACCGCCTGCCCAACCTCCTGCGCCGCTTCACGGCCGAAGGCACCATGACCGCCGCCTTCCTGCCCACCCTCAACGAGGTGGCCCAGCGGGACGGCGAAGAGGCCGGTAAGACCATGGCCGCCCACTTCCTGGGTTCCCTCACCACCTTCCTCGCGCTGGTCTGCCTGGTGGGCGTGGCCGCCATGGGGCTCATCACGGGTCTGCTCATGCTGGGGCGCCTGGCCCCGGGGCAGCCCATTCCGGAGCAGCTCGGCACCCTCTTCCACATCCTGACGGGCGCCCGGCCCGCGCCGCCGGATCTCGCCCTCACGGCCCTGGCCGGACGGCTGATGTTCCCCTACCTCCTGCTCGTGAGCCTCACCGCGGGGCTCTCGGCCGTGCTCAACCTCAAGGATCGCTTCGGCCTCACGGCCAGCGTGAGCACCTTCTACAACTTGGCCTTCATGGCCTTCGGCTGGCTCTGCTTCGAGTTCGGCCCCGGCGACTGGGGCCGCAGCGCCGACGCCGCCACCGTGATCTTCGCCATCGCCGTGTTGGCGGGTGGCCTCGTGCAGCTGCTCATCCTCGTGCCCTCCTTCCTGCGCTTCGGGTACGGCATCCGCCCGGGCCTGCACTTGAAGGATCCCGGGGTGCGCCTCGCCCTCAAGCGCATGGTGCCGGGCATCCTCGGGTCCGGGGTGCACCCCATCAACGTGCTGCTCAGCACCTTCCTCGCCTCGCGCCTCGCCGTGGGCAGCCAGACGGTGCTCTTCAACAGCAACATGATGGGCGAGCTGGTGCTGGGCCTCTTCGCCATGAGCGTGGCCACCGTGAGCCTGCCCGCCATGAGCCGCCTCGCCGAAGCGGGTGATCTGCGCGGCCTCAGCAAATCCCTGGGCTCCGCGTGGCGGGCCACCGCCTTCCTCGCCATCCCCGGCGCCATCGGCATGGCGGTGCTCGCCCAACCCACCCTCGCCCTCATCTTCCAGAAGGGCCGCTTCACCGCCGCCGATGTGAGCTGGACGGCGTGGACCCTGGCCTTCCAGGTGGTGGGCATCCCCTTCATCGGCGCCTCCCGTATCGGCACCCAGGCCCTCTACGCCCTCAAGGACTACAAGGGCCCCGCCCAGGCGGCCCTGCTCAGCATGGCCGCCAACCTGGTGCTCTCCTGGTACCTCCTGCGGGTCTGGGGCACGGGCGGCATCGCCCTCGCCAACGGCCTCGCCAGCATGGTGGGCCTCGGCTGGGTGCTCCTGCGCCTGCGCGGCCGCATGGCCGTGCCCCTCCTCTTCACGGGGGTGGGCTGCGGCCTCTTCACCCTCGCCGCCCTGCCCATGGGGCTCGTGGCGGCCTGGGGCGGCCGGGCCCTGGGGCTCTTCGGGGCCTACCAGGGCGTGGGGGCCACGGCCTTGCGCCTCTTCCCCCTCATCGCCGCCAGCGCGGCCGTGTACTTCGGAATCCTTCTCGCCCTCGGCAACCGGGAAGCCCAGGCATTGTGGGGCCGGATCGCCCCCCGGCTGGGGCTCTGACCCTCTCGGCTCGGCTACCCCCGAGCCTGTGACGCGTCAAACCGTGTTGCACCTCCCACCCTCAATGCGTGATCGGGGTCATGGGCCTTGGCTCGGGAGGAGCGCATGTTAGGGCTGACTTTTTAGGAGCCTCCCCCATGCGAAAGTTCGCCCTCCTCCCCCTCCTCGCGCTGCTCGCGGCGCCCGCCTTGGAGGCCAAGCTCCCCTGGACGAAGAAGGCCCAGGCCCTGGGCTTCACGAACGTGAAGAACTGCCAGTCCTGCCACGCCACGGAAAAGGTCAAGAAGGGCGACCCCCTCACCGACATGGGCAAGTTCCTCATGGATCGCAAGGCCAAGGAAAAGGCCGCCGAAGTGGATCTCGCCTGGCTGAAGGACTACAAGGGCAAGTAGGCTCCAGCCCCTGACCCGGATAGAGGCCGCGCCCCCAAGACTGCAGGGGGCGCGGCCTCCGCATTTTCAGCCTTGACCCGTCCGCCCTCCGATCGTCCAATGGAGGGTACGGATGCCGAATGATCGACGCTATTGACCAAAAAATCCTGATGATCCTTCAGGACAACGCCCGGACCCCCAATGCGGAGGTCGCCCGCCAGTTGGGCATGGCGGCGTCCGCCATCTTCGAGCGCATCAAGAAGCTGGAGGAGCGCGGCGTGCTGCGCGCCTACACGGCGCAGATCGATCCGGCCGCGCTGGATCTCTCGCTGCTCGCCTTCGTTTCCGTGCGCACGGAGGATGCCGTGGGCACGGACTTCACGGCCCGTTCGCTCTCGCAGCGCCCGGAGGTGCAGGAGGTACATCACGTGGCCGGCGAGGATTGCTACCTCGCCAAGGTGCGCGTGAAGGACACCGCCGCCTTGTCGAAGCTCATGAAGGAACTGGGCGCGCTGCCCGGCGTCCGCGCGACTCGCACCACCATCGTGCTGGAGACGACGAAGGAATCCTTCGAGCTCCCCATCCTGCCCAAGCATTCCAAGTCCCCCCGCAAGAAGGAGAAATCATGAGCCTCAACCGCGTCATCGTCATGGGCCTCGGCAAGGTCGGCAGCCTCGTCGCCACCCTGCTGCACGAGAGCAAGTTCCAGGTGACCGGCGTGGATGCCGTGAAGCGGGAGGGCTTCCCCTTCGCCACCACCGTGGCGAACCTCAGCGATCCCGCCTCCCTGCGCCCCCTGCTGGCCCACGCGGATGCCGTGGTGAGCTGCCTGCCCTTCCACCTGAACCTGCCCCTGGCCAAGGAAGCCCACGCCGCGGGCATCCACTACTTCGACCTCACGGAAGACGTGCCCACCACCAACGGCATCATCGAGCTCTCCAAGACGAGCAAGGGCCTCATGGCCCCCCAGTGCGGCCTGGCCCCCGGCTTCATCGGCATCGTGGGCGCGTCGCTCGCCCGCAAGTTCGACCGCCTGCGCTCCATCGAGCTGAAGGTGGGCGCGCTGCCCAAGCACCCCCGGGGCAAGCTGGGCTACGCCTTCAACTGGAGCCCCGAGGGCGTCATCAACGAGTACATCAACGATTGCGAAGTGATCCGCATGGGCAAGCGCGCCAACGTGCCCGCCCTCGAGGGCTACGAGATCGTCACCATCAACGGCGTGCAGCTGGAAGCCGCCACCACGTCCGGCGGCCTGGGCACCATGTGCGAGACCTTCGACGGCAAGGTGCAGGAGCTGGCCTACAAGACCATGCGCTACCTGGGCCACTTCGAGCAGATCAAGTTCCTCTTCCAGGAACTGCACATGCAGGACGACCGCGAGACCCTCGGCAAGATCCTCAAGAACGCCCTGCCCCCCGTGGCCGAGGACTACGTCTTCGTGCACGCGGCCGTGGAAGGCTGGAAAGACGGCGTCCTCTCCCGCGAGGAGTTCGTGCGCGCCTACCCCCAGATGCAGGTGGCCGGCGAGGAGTGGCGCGCCATCAGCTGGACGACGGCCGCCAGCCTCTGCGCCGTGATCGAGATGGTGCGCGAAGGCGTGCTGCCCCAGCAGGGCTTTCTCAAGCAGGAGGAGATCCCCCTGGACGCCTTCTTCAAGACCCAGAACGGCGCCTACTACCTGCAAGGCGAAGGCCGGTAGCTCCGGCCGATCCCAGCCGAACGGCCCGGGGCCTCAAGCCTCGGGCCGTTCGGCCGTGAGGACCTGGCGGAGGGTGAAATCGAAGGTGGTGCCCTTGCCCAGTTGGCTGCGGAAGCCGATGCTCCCGCCCATCTTCTCCACCAGCGTCTTCGTGATGCTGAGCCCGAGCCCCGTCCCCCCCTTGCGCAGATTCGCGGGCGATTCCGCCTGGGAGAACTTCTCGAAGACCCGGCCGATGAACTCCGCGGGCATTCCCGCCCCCTGATCCGCCACGGAGATCCGCACGAACTCCTCTTCGTCCGCCACGGCCACCTCCACCCGCCCTCCCTCCGGTGAGTGCTTCGCGGCATTGGACAGGAGGTTCGACATGATCTGGAAGAACCGGCCCCGGTCCACCTCCACCTCGATTTCCGGAGCTACGTCGCCCAGTCCGAAGGTCACCGCGTGGACTTCCGCATAGCCGCGGTTGTCCGCGAGCGACTGCTCCAGCAGGGGCCTCAGGGCATGGGGCTCCATCAAGAGGCTCATCTTCCCCGATTCCAGCTTCTCGCTATCCAGCAGATCGTTGATGAGGTTGGAGAGGCGCTCCCCGTTCCGGCTGGCGATGTCCAACACCTCCTTGGCCTCGGGTGACAGGGCCCCCAGGGCCCCGCTGCCCAGGAGACCCAGGGAGCCCCGGAGGGAGGTCAGGGGCGTGCGCAGCTCATGGGTGACCATGGAGACGAACTCGTTCTTCATCCGATCCAGGACGAGCCGCTCGGTCACGTCCTGCACGAGGATGTAGACCCCCATGATGGCTCCCTCCTCCCGCACGGGCCCCATGGAGCAGCTCTGCTGCATGGTGGGATACCAGGCCGCTGAAGGGCCCCGCAGGGGGAAGGGGAAGAGGTACTGGTGCAGGCGCTGGCTGAAGAAGGCGTAGTTCCCGAAGGCCAGCACCGCGCGCCGGCTCCGGTGGAACTTGGGCGAATCCAGGGTCGGGAAATGGTCGAAGATCGTATGCCCCGAGATCGTTTCCGCGAGGATGCCGCTGTGGCGGGCCATCCAGGGGTTCCAATGGAGCACCCGCATGTTCCGGTCGAGGACCACGAGGCCCTCGTTGATGGAGTCGAAGATCTGGGACAGGTCAGGCATAGCGACCAAGGAAACCCGCGAGCGCCTTGCGGAGCCACTGGAGGGAATCCTGATTGGTGACGAGGAAGAGCAGTCCGCTCACGTTCCGGCCGCTGAAGCGGAACAGGGTCTTGAGCACGATGGCCGTGGAGCCCGGCTCCCACAGATCCTGCATGTGGATCTCCCCGTGGGCATACTCCTGGGCCACGCGCGGCGGGGCGTAGCTCACGGTGTCCTCCAGGAGCTCCGCCAGCTTCCCCACGCAGGCGCCGATGAGGATGTTCCCCACCTCCAGGAGGGTCTCCATCTCCAGATCCTTGAGCGGAAGGCCCGGCGTGGCATCCAGATCGGCGTTGCCCAGCAGGGAGACCAGTTCCCGCGTGGCCCCGGAGGGCAGCAGGAGGTAGCCGTGGCCTTTGAATTGCCCCCAGAAACCCTGCTCCACCAGGCTGATGCGGTCCTGGCCCGGCATGGCCTCCGCCAGAAAGGCCGGCAGCACCTCGGCCTGGATGAGCCGCACTTCCGGGATGCTGAGCACCACGAAAATGTCCACCATCTCTGCCAGATCCGCCGCGGCCTGGCCGAAGGCGATGTTCATGATCTCCTGCAGGAGCTCCTGCTCCTCCGGCCGGAGGGTCGCCTCGGGCGCGCTCATGGAGCGCTCCCCGTGGAAGCCAGGTAGGTGTGATAGGCCTCGAGCACCTGGGCCTTGACCGGGGGCTTCTTCAGCACCGATTTGGCCCCCATGGACAGGACGCGCTCGATGGAGCGGGGCTGGATGTCCGCCGTGACCACCACCACGTAGACCGAAGGGTCCATTTCCCGGAGGAGGCCCAGGGCCGTCACCCCATCCATCACGGGCATGGTGAGGTCCAGGAAGATGAGGTCCGCCCGGGAGGATCTGTGGGCCTCCACGGCCTCCTCGCCGTTCACCGCCTCGCGTACCTCCACCCCCTCCTCACCGGCCAGATAGCCTCGGAGAAAGGCCCGGATCACGCTCGAATCGTCCACGACGAGAACCGACTTTCCCATCTGGGACTCCATGCAGGCTTCACGCCTTCATCGGGCCGGGCCTGGCCAGCATTAATCGGGACCCGCCCTTCTGGATCGGCCCCCGAGGGCCGATCCGGCATGGCCGAACGCGTTCCCCCCGCCGGGATCGCCACATCGAGGTGGTGGATCCCAGGCCCGCCGGCGCTTCATTTTCACGGGCGGGCCAGGCGTGCCGATGTCATGGGCGTGGAAATGGTGTACGCGAACCTGGGGACCCTTTCAGGGCTCTGCCTCCTCCTGTTGGCGACGGGGCTCACCCTCGGGCTGCGCCCCTTGCCGGCGTTGCCTTGGGTGCGACCTTGGCTGGCCAGTTTCTGGGTCGCCGCCCTCACCATCCTGGCCCTCTCCCTGCCCCTGGCCCTGCCCGTTTTGCACGTGTCCCCATTGAAGATCCGCACCTTCGCGGTGCTGAATTCCGGATTCTTCCTGGCCGCCGGCCTCCAAGCCCTCGGGTGGCTGCGGATCCGATGGAGGAAGGCCCCCCTTGGGCTCGTGTTCATTCCCCAGGCGATCTACGTGTACCTCTTCTTCGCCGTCGGCGGCGAGCAGGATGCCCTCGCCCGGGTGATCCTCTTCTCGGCCCTGGAGGCCCTGGTCCATGCCTTCACCGCCTACTGGGCCTATCAGGGCCTCCAGCGGATCTCTCCCCACCTGACCAAGGTGGCCACCGGCATGATCGCCCTCCATGCCCTGTTCTACCTCGGCCGCACGGGCCTGGCACTCCTCCTCCCGGTGGAAGGGGACTACTCCATATCCGTGGCGGTCGCCGTCATGGAGGGGCTCATCTACAACATCGTGATCGCCTACCTCCAGTGGCTGATCCTCACCGAAGAGGGCTAGTCCTGAAGCCGTGGCTCAGACCTCGGGCGCCGGGAATCCCATGGCCGCCCAATCCTCCTTCACCGGGCCATAGGCTCCGGGCACCTTCAGCCCCGCCTGCCGCATGAGCACGCTCATCTGGCCCCGGTGGTGGGTCTGGTGGCTCACGAGGATGTACAGGGCCAGGGCCCCGGTCCAGGTCTGGCCGTAAAAGGGATAGGTGGCCGCCAGGGCCATATCGTTGCGCGCCTTCACCTGGGCCACGAAGCTCCCGCTGAGGGCGGCATAGACGTCGCGAATGGCCTTCATGGATGCGGGAGGGGGTGTCCGCATGGGCTCGCCCGGAAATCCCGCCACGGCGATCTCCATGTGGGCGGGCATCTCCACGATCGTTTCGCAGAGGTGCCAGGCCAAGGCCCGAAGATCCCGGTGCCCTTCCGCCACGGCGGCGCCCGCCGCCGAATCGGGAATGGCGTCGAGGAACTCCAGCGTCTTGGCCGCCTCGTCACGCCAGATGGAAAGGAAATCTTCAATGTGTCGATACATGGGCTCTCCGGGGTGCGGGCATCAGCATACCTCCTGACCCATCCGCCCGGCCCGCCCGATCTTCCCGGGTGCCCACCCCCATCCGCATCGAAGGAGAACCCGTGGATTCCCCGACCGAGGCCCGACCGATCCTCCTCATCGACGACGTTCCCGAGAACCTGGCTTTCATCTCCGAAGGCCTCAAGCTCCGGGGCTACCAGGTGCGGGTGGCCTCCAGCGGTCCGGAGGGGTTGGCCGCCGCCCAGGAGACCCCGCCCGGACTCATCCTGCTGGATATCACCATGCCCGGGATGGACGGGTTCGAGGTATGCGGGCTCCTGAAGGCGATCCCCAACCTCGCCGATGTGCCCGTGATCTTCATGAGTGGCCGGAATGAGGTGGTCGATAAGACCCAGGCCTTCGCCCTCGGTGGCGTGGACTACCTGCAGCGGCCCTTCCGGCTCGAGGAGCTGGCGCTCCGGGTCAAACACCAGTTCGGCCTGGCCGCCCTCCAAGCCCAGCTGCGGGACAAGAACCGCAGCCTGGGGTTGGCCTTGGAGGAAGCCAAGATCCTGAATCGCGAACTGGTCCGGATCAACGAGCGCTTAAGGATCTCCGAAGACCTCCAAGGGCACTTCCTCGCCACGATGCGGGGCGTGATCAACAATCCGCTCACGGCGATCATCGGCCTCGCGGACAACATCCACCAGGGCGGAGGGTCCCTGGACCAGGCCCGGAGCCTTGCCTCCCTCATCAGCGGCGAAGCCTTCCACCTGGATTTCCAGATCCGCAACATCTTCGCGGCGGCGGATCTCGAAGCCGGCACCTGCACCCCCAAGGTAGCCCACGTCGACGTGGGTTCCATCCTCGCCGAAATCGCCGGGGCCTTCGCCCGGGCCGCCGATTCCAGATCCATCCGGCTGGTCCTGATGCAGGGCCCCGAGCACGGCGCCCTGACCTTCGGCACCGATGCCGAGATGATGAGGACCGTCCTGGCGAACCTCATCGCCAACGCCATCACCTTCAGCCCCGCCGGAGGCGAAGTCCGGATCGGCGCCACCCTTCGGGGAAGCGCCCTCGCCGTGGAGATCCAGGATGGGGGCATCGGCATCCGGGCGGAGGACCAGGCCCTCATCTTCGATCGCTTCCGCACGGTGGAAACCGGGACCACGTCGGATCACCAAGGGCCCGGGCTCGGCCTCGCCATCACCCGGGCCCTCATGGATCTCCTCGGCGGGAAGATCGAGGTGGATTCCGTCCTGGGCCAAGGCGCCCGATTCACCTGCACCTTCCCGGAATTCAACGTGATGGACGAGACCAGCACCTCCTCCTTCGCGGGAAACCTGTTCATCTTCGATTCGCCGAAGGAACTCTAGAGGTGGTTCCCCCGACGCCCAAGCTGCCGACCCACGTGCTCAACCCGGGCATGTTGTTCGCGCATCATGAGGAATACGTCATCAGCACCCTGCTGGGCTCCTGCATCGCCGTTTGCCTGTGGGATTCCCGCCTTCGAATCGGCGGCATGAACCACTTCATGCTGCCCCTCTGGCAAGGCCGGGGCCTGCCCACGCCCCGGTACGGGAACATCGCCATCGAAAAGCTGATCGGAAACCTGGCGTCGATGGGCAGCCGGAAGGAGGATCTGGTGGCCAAGGTCTTTGGAGGGGCCAACGTGGTGAATTACTCACCCGGCCTCTTCCCCGTGGGAACCCGCAACATCGCCCTCGCGGACGAGGCGCTGACGGCGCACGGCATCCCGATCCTGGCCAAGGAAGTGGGCGGGACGAGGGCCATGAAGATCGAATTCAACACGCGAACCGGCACCGTGATCCTGCGCCTGGTGGCCAAGGGGCAAGGGGTCCCGGCTAGCCTTCCCGACGTGCGCCCACGTTGAGCAAGGCCCGCTTGGGAAACCCATCCCCGGAATCATGATCGGGGACACAACCTCCGCCGTTTTCTTCAAGGCGGTCTGGCATCCGGGCGATGCGGGAATCGGGGAGGATCCACCTCCCCCCGTGAGGTTTGAATGGATTTCGAGGAGGCCGTTTCCGCCCACCAGAAGTGGAAGTCCCACCTCCGGGTGCACATCAATGGCTCGAGCACGGAGATGTTCGAGACGGATCTCGTGGGCCAGGATGGCCTGTGCGAGCTTGGCAGGTGGATCCATGGCGAGGGCGAACGGACGATGAGCCATAAACCCGAATTCCAGGCCATGAAACGCACCCATGCCCGTTTCCACACCATCGCGGCCGAGGTGCTGCGGAAATCCAAGGAAGGTGATCCCCATGGGGCCTGCCTCCTGCTGGATGGGCCCTTCTATGAAGCATCCATTGAAGTCATGGATGCCTTGGAGAAGTGCAAATCCGCATGCGCCGCGGACGGGGCTGGAGGGGCGCCGCCCCCACCTTCCCGGACAGAGACATCAACCGGCTGACCTGGAAGATTTGACCCGTCTCACAGCTCGCCCGGATTCCTCAAGGTGGGTCCTTTCGCTGGCGATACGGCCAAGGGGATTCCGCCCCCCGAGTGAAGGGGTTCGCATGAACTTTGAAGAAGCCATCTCCGCCCACCAGAAGTGGAAGACCCGGCTCCGCGGCCAGATCGACGGCACCGGCAAGGAAACCCTCGATCCCAGGATGGTCAGCAAGGACGACCAATGCGATCTCGGCAAGTGGATCCACGGGGAAGGTCAGACCCAGATGGGCGCCAAACCCGAGTTCCAGGAGGTGAAGGCCACCCACGCCCACTTCCATCGCACCGCCGGCGAGGTGGTCGCCAAGGCCAAGGCCGGGGATAAGGCTGGCGCTTCCGCCTCCCTGGATGGCCCCTTCTTCGAGGCCTCCAGCAAGTGCGTCCAAGCCATCATGAAGTGCAAGAAGGCCTGTCCTTAGGCTGTGCGAGCGCCTCCAGGATCTCCTCCAACACGGCCTCGGTGACCTCGAGACCACCCTCGAACACCGGATGCAGAGGCCGTTGGGCGCCCACTCGCTGGAGACCCTGAACCTGGGGCAGCAGATGCTGGGCGATGAAGGCCCTCAGGGCCTCCTCCCGATCCGGAATCGGGGCGAGCGGACTGAGTTTGCGGAGTCCCGCGGCCAGGATCTGAAGCCCCGAGGCCAGGTGATCCGGGCACCTCCCCGGGGGGGGCTGCACGCCCATGCCCCGGTGGAGGCGATCCCGAGCCTGGAGGATGTCCTCGTCGCACAGGCTTCCGTCGCGATAGACGGAAGCTTCCAGATGAAGCACCGGTTCCCAGGAGCTGTACAGGAAGTGGCCCGCATAAGCGACCGGAAGTTCCGCCGCGGGGGCCTCCACCAGCCGACGCAACGCGGCGGAGAGCTTGGGACCGGGCCACGGGGAATCCGCCGCTGTGCGGATCGCCCGGCGCGGCAGGGCGCCGGGCGTGCCGAAGATCCGCGCCAGGGCCTCCAACAGCTCGGGGAGGGGGGCGCGCATCAGAACCCCGTGGCCTGTCCGGCGAAGACGAAGACGTAGCGCAGGGTGTAACCGCCAATCAGCACGAGGGCGCCGGCCACCATCGCCCATCGCGGATTCACGTGGAAGGGCCCCCGACCCAGGAGGAAGGGCTTGAATTCCCAGAGCTCCACCGCGAGCGGCGCCAAGAGGCCCAGGCCCAGGAAGACGCCCCAGAAGGCGAAGGTGAAGGGACCGCCCATGACGAGCCCCAGGGCCTCCTTCACGGCCAGGGAGCTGAGGTTCCCGTGGATGAGGTAGGGCAGCACGATGAAGAGCTCGAGGCCCATCAGGATGATGTCCAGCCCGTAGAGGAAGCGCAGCTCTCGCAGACCGGGTCGATCTTTGCTCAGGAAGCGCAGCAGCACCAGGGTGGCGGCGCCGGAACTGAGGGCGCTGAAAAGGAACATCTGGGCCACCAGGTTCGTGTTCCAGAAGGGGCGGCTCTGCACGGCGCCAAGGAGGACCCCCGTGTAGATGCCCACGGCCACGGACATGGGGAGGCCCGCGAGGGCCAGAATGCGCCTCCGGGGCGCGCCATCCGCCTCCAGCCACGCGCGGAGGAAGGCGGGCAGCATCGCGTAGGCCCTTCGCGGCACTCGGCCGATCCACCGCCGCCGTTCCGCGTCGTCCAGCCAGGACCAGAGGTAGGCCAGGCTCAGGATCGTGAAGGCCACGAGCAGCCAGCTGCCGATGGACATGGGGCTGCGCCACCGCACGTGCATGAAGAGCTTCCAGAAGCGCAGGGGCTTGCCGAGGTCGAGGATGAGCAGGGCCGATCCCAGGCTCACGGGCCAGGGCGCCAGCAGGGCCCCCAAGCGCGCCAGGGCCGGGTAGGCGGGCTTGCACTCACGATCCTGGATCCAGGTGGCCAGGCCCGACACGAAGTACAACCCCGCGGAGAGGCCCCCGAGGAAGAGGTAGTTGACGATGAGGAATTCCCAGACGGGTTCGCGCATGGCCGTGTCCTACAAAAGGTAGTAGAGCTGGGGACCGTTGCCGGTCTGGGGGTTCTTCACTTCGTGGCGGCGCGTGGCCAGCAACTGGTGCAGCGGGCTCTTGGGATCGTTGAGATCTCCGAACACGCGCACCTTGCTGGGGCAGGTCTCCACGCAGGCGGGGAGATCCCCCTTGTCCACGCGGTGCACGCAGAAGGTGCACTTGTCCACGGTGTGGGTCTCGGGGTTGTGGTACCGGGCCTCGTAGGGGCAGGCGATGATGCAGTACTTGCAGCCGATGCAGGCGTCGTAGTCCACGAGGACGATGCCATCCTCCCGCTGCCAGGAGGCGCCCGTGGGGCACACCCGCACGCAGCTGGGCTCGTCGCAGTGGTGGCACTGCTCGGGCTCGAAGGTCATGCGGAGCTTGGGGTAGTCGCCGGAGCGCTCCACGCTGATCCAGTTGCGGAAGACGCCCTCGGGCACCTTGTTCTCCGCCTTGCAGGCCACGACGCAGGCCTTGCAGTCGATGCACTTCTTGGAGTCGATCACCATCGCATAGCGCTTGGTCTTCGTCTTGGTTCCCATCGTCATGCCTTTCCGACTTTCACGAAGGTCTCGTGCAGGGCCGCGTTGCCGCTCACCTTGTCCCAGGCGGTCTCCAGGAGGATCGAATCCGCGGCGCCGACGTTGTGGACGCGGCGGAGCCAGGCCGACTTCTTGCCGAAGCCGTGGAGCATGAACACGCAGTCCGGGCGGATCTCCGGGGTGACCCGGGCCTTGATCTTCACGGTGCCGGCGGTGCTGGAGACCTCGAGCAGGTCGCCGGTCTGGATGTTGAGGCGGGCCGCGGGCTCCGGGTGGATCCAGAGGTCGTTCTCGCGGTTGTGCTCGTGGAGCCAGGGGAGGTTGGTGAGGGCCGCGTGGGTGATGGTGGCCTTGCGGCCGAGGATGAGGCGGAACTTGTTCGCGGGAGGCTGGGCCGGGGCCGTGTAGACCGGCAGGGGATCGTGGCCCGCCTCCTGGAGGCGCTCGGAGAAGAGCTCGATCTTGCCGCTCTTGGTGACGAAGCGGTGCACCGCGTTGCGGGTGGTGCCGTACTTGGGTTTCTCGAAGCCCACCACCCCGTGCTTCCTCATGTGCTCCATGCCATTGGGCACGGGCAGCTCCTTGGCCTCGGCCTCCACCCACTGCTCGATGGTGTAGTCGAAGTAGTCCGAGAGCCCCAGCCGCTTGGCGAGCCCCTGGGCGATGTCCAGCATGGGCTTGGTGTCGTGCAGGGGCTTCACGGCCTGCTGGCGGTACACGGCGGCGGGCCAGATGCCCGGCATCACCTCGATGGGATCCGTGCGCTCCAGGTAGTGGCTCTCGGGGAAGACCACGTCGGCGTACCAGGCGGTGTCGCTCATGGCGATGTCCACCACGCCCACGAAGTCCATCTGCTGGATCATCTCCAGGGTCTTCCCCTGGTCCGGCAGGGCGTGCATGGGATCCTGCTTGTAGATCATCCAGGCCTTCACGGGGTAGGGCGTGCCCTTGAGGACGTTCTCGCGCAGCGGCAGGTAGACGCCGTCCTTGGCGTTGGCCAGCGGGAAGGCCTTCTCCACCTCGTCCACCCGGGAGGCCTTGGGGTCATCCCAGGGCATGAAGGTGAACTCGCCCTTGGCCACCTTGCGGTTGGGCACCATGCCGCCTTCGCGGTCCCAGTTGCCGACGACGGCGTTGAGGATGGCCTGGGCCCGGCGCATCTGGAAGTCGTTGGTGTACCAGCTGGAGCGGCGCCCGGCGTAGAAGACGGCGCGCGGCGCGGCGTCGGCGAAGGCCCGGGCGATGCGGGTGATATCGGCCGCCGGGATCTCCGTTTCCTTCTCCGCCCAGGCGGGTGTGTAGGGTTTCACGTGCTCCAGCAGCTGTTCGAAGCCGAGGGTGTAGGTCTCCACGAAGGCCTTGTCGTGGCGCTCCTCCGTGAGGATCACGTTCAGCATGGCCAGGATGAAGGCCAGGTCGGTTCCGGGCTTGATGGGGTGCCACTCGTCGGCCTTGGAGGCCGTCACCGTGAAGCGCGGATCCAGGTAGATGAGCTTGGCCTTGCGCTCCATGGTGCCGCCGATGAGGTCCATGGTGTCGGGCGTGATGATGCTCTCGAAGCGGTTGGCGCCCGCCATGATCACGTAGTCGGCGTTGAGCAGGTCGAAGCTGGGCACCGTGCCGAAGGTGGTGCTGTAGGCGAGCGTCATGGAAGCCAGGCAGAGGGTGGGGTGGCGCATGACGTTGGGGCTGCCGAAGGCCTGGCCCAGGTTCTTGAAGAACACTTCCTGGAAGCCCTCGGTGCTGGACCAGAGACTGCCCTCGGGACCGTGCTTCTCCTTCACGGCCTTGAGCTTGTTCGCGGCGAAGTCGAAGGCCTCGTCCCAGGAGACGGGCCGCCACTTGCCCTCGCCCCGCTCGCCCGCCCGGATGAGGGGCTGTTTGAGGCGATCGGGATCGTAGACCTGCTGGATGGCCGCGTTGCCCCGGGCGCAAAGCATGGCCCGGGATTTGGGGTTCTCGGGATTGGGGTTCAACTTGGCGAGCCGGCCCTCCTTCACCACCGCCAGCAACGAGCACTTGTTGGGGCAGAGCTCGCAGGTGGTGGGGATGCCGTTGAGGTTCGTGGGCCCCGCGGCGATGGGCCCACGGAGCTTGCAGGCCAGGGGCGGCACCAGCAGCGTGCCGGCCCCCAGCAGTTCGATGAAGGTGCGTCGTTCCATGGTGCGCTCCTGGCCGGGGGCGGGGGTGGAGATAGAAAATTGGGCATGCGAGGGTATTGGCTCTAGGCTCTGGGCTCTGGGCTCTGGCTGGGTCCGACACATCCCCCGTGCCTAACGGAGGTGGCGGGATGGCATTCCAAACCCAGCTAGAGCCCATAGCCCAAAGCCGGGAGCCCTCGGCTTCCGATCAGAACTTCACTTCCAGCGCCACGTAGGTGGTCTTGATGCCGGAGGGGAAGGCGTACTGCATCATCGGGTTCTGATCGAGGTTGAAATTCTCCAGGGGCATGGGCGCGATGTGCCACCCGCTGAAGGCCGTGGAGTACTTCGTGTCGATGTGCCCGATGCGCAGGGACGTGTTCTTGGCGAACTGCCACTGGAGGTAGCCCTCCCACACATCGCCGCGGGTGCCGAGCTTCTCCGTGGATTCACCAGTGGCGGGGCTGTAGGTGAACCAGTTGGGGGAGCCGTGGTTGAACTCCACGCCGAAGCCGAAGGTCTCGGTGGGATCCCAGCGCCAGCCCAGGTAGTAGGCGCTGCCGGTCTTGCTGTGGGTGGGATCGCCGAGCAGGCCGCCAAAGCCCGTGAGCTGGGTGTTGGGGCCGCCGTAGGCCAGAGGCATGTCCCAGTAGGCGCCGTACTGGCTGACCTTCCCGTTGGGGTTGCTCTTGATGTGGCCGAAGCTCGCGAACCAGGTGAAGGTGTCGCCGATCTTGTGCTTGAAGGTGGCGGTCCACTGGTCCATGTCGCCCAGGTTGTTGGTGGCGGTCACGAACTGGCTGCCGGGCATCCCGCCCATGCCGGCCATGGCGGGCACGGGGAAGTTGTTGAGGTTGCCGTAGGGGATGTCCGTCATGTTCCCGAAGCGGTTGAAGCCCAGGTAGAAGTTGGCGGCGTGGACGGTGCCAAAACCCTCGAACATGAAGGGGATGTCCAGCATGGCGCCCAGCACGGTGCTGTCCTTGAGGGGCCCGATGCTGTTCACCTGCAGGTTGCCCGTGGAGAAATTCATCCCCACCACGGCGGAGTTGCTCTTCACCTGGCCGCCGCCGCCGAAGCCGCTTTCATAGCCCACCCCGTAGCAGATCCCCAGCAGGGAGTTCTCGGGCAGGCCCAAGCGATCCAGGTGGAACTTGAAGCCCAGGCCGTCCACGGTGGCGTTCACGGCCAGGGCCTGGGGCGTGGCCTGGCGCTCCGTGCCCTCGCGCACTTCGAAGGGAGGGCCGTCGGAGGTGTTTTGGCGGCCGATGGAGAGCACGCCGAGGTTCGTCCAGTCGTACACGAAACTGGCCCGCTCCACGTGGAGGATGTCGTTGGTGGGCACCTTGCCGCTGTTGAAGCTGTTGTTGACCGTGTTGGGCGAGCCGTTGAACACGGGCACGTCGGCGCCGCCATGCACCTTGTACATGGTGAGGCGGCCCATGATCTTGCCGTGCTCGGAGACGGGGATGTTCATGCGCAGGCGGAGGCGGGTGGACCACTGGGCGCTGTTCTTCCAATCCTGGGCGGGCACTGGCATGGCCACGGGCATGGGCATGCCCGTCATGGGTCCGGGGCCGGGGTTGGGCACGAAGCCCATGAACTGCTGGTAGGGCTTGAAGGTCCAGGTGCTGCTTTCGGCCTTGGTGCGGAGATCGCCGCCCCAGTTGATGCCGTTCTGGGCCACCTTCGTCTCCACCTTGGTGACGATGGTTTCCTGCTCCTTGGCCTTGGTCTCCAGGGCGGCGACCTGGGCTTTCAGTTCCTGCAGCTGCCGGGCGAGGTCATCGGCCTTGGGGGGCTCTTGGGCCATGAGCGCCAGGGGCGTCAGGCCGGCGAGGGTGAGACGGGCGATGCGGGTGAGGGACATGGTTTCTCCTGAAGGCGGGCAGGCCGCGGGCCGCCCCGCCGGGGGTGATCGAGGGATGGGCTCGGGATCCGCGCGGCTCAGCCGCCGCAAGTCTCGGGTTGGGGGGAATCGGAGGCGTGATTGATCAGGAAGGTCTTGATGTCGAGAAGCTGCGCCGGGGTGCCGAGCTTGGGGCTGAGCGCCTCCCCCTTGTGCTTGCCGGCATCGAAGAACTTCCGCCACTGCGCCTGCGTCTTGGAGAGCGGGGTCAGGGCCTTGGCGGAGCCGCCATCCATGTGGCAGGCCTTGCAGGACTTCTTGAAGAAGAACTTGCCCTTGGTATCGCTTCCCTTGGCCTCCCCGGCCTGGACGGATGCCCCGAGCAGGAGGAGGAGGGCCCAGAGGCCCAGCGGAATGAGTCGGAGGCTTCGCATGAGGTTCCTTTCAAGAGGATTCCTGGGCGCGGCATACCCCATCCGAACCCCTTTGAGGTCGAATTCCGCGCGTGTTGGGATGAGTGGGAGTGGCTGCAGCCCTTGGGCCTGCGAGGTTCAAGATGCGCGCTTCGCGGAGCTTCGTCCGTGATCAGGGTCATATGTTTGTATAACTAATTTGGAATTTAAATCCGTTCGCGTCCCTGGTCCCACGCGGGACATGCATCCAATTCCGGACTCCCGAAACGCATCCCGTCGGATTTCCTGGCGTGGGGCTCAGGGCTTCCGGCCCCGCCGGCTCCATGCCGGAATGCCCGCCTTGTCGCGAAGGGTGAGCGTCCTCCCTTTCAAGGTCAATTCCCGGGCGATGATGAGTTCGCCTTCACCGGCGCCGCCTTTCGCGCCCGTGAATTCGATCTCATCCCCCTTTGCGAAGGTCCACTTTTCCTCCGAGAGGAACCAGGATGGGCCCAGGTGCAGCGGCCATTCCTTCCCCTCCACCTTCACTTGGAGATGCACGCCGCTGGCGCGGCCCATGGGGACGGAATTCACCTCCAGGACCCTCCCCTTGAGGGAGACTTCCCGGTCCACCTGGTAAACGCGGGCCTGCCCCGCGGCCCGGGGGCGCCCTGCCTGGGCGAGCAGGGGCAATGCGAGGGAAAGGATGATGAGACCTGATGAGAGCTGACGCATACGCGCCTCCATGATGTGAAGTTGAGACCAAGTCAAAACCTTCGAATCCGCGCCAGGTTCCGGAGGCTCCGCGGCGCACGGCCATGCCATGGCGCCGGGTCGCCCTCAGGGATAGGCCCCCCGCGCGACGGCACAAGGTCCGCGGGGCCGCCTGTGACCGAAAATCCGCGCTCGCGCCTTGACTTAACCAACCCGGAATATTACTGTTTGTGCAACTGGATGGAACCCATGAAGCACGGCCTCAACGACACGATGATCGGCGAAGTCACCGGGCTCTTCGGGGCCCTTGGGGATCAGTCCCGCCTCCGGATCCTGAGGGCCCTCCTCGACGCCAAGAAGCCCCTCAGCCAGGGCGCCGTGGCCGAAAAGGCCGAACTCAGCCAGGCCAACGCGAGCAAGCACTTGGCCTGCCTCGTCCGGGTGGGCCTCGTCACCCGCGAGCAAGAGGGGAACACCGTGTATTTCAGCCCGATCCTCCCCCTCGTCTCCCAGCTTTGCGACCTCGTGTGCGGGCATGTCACCGACCGGGTCAAGGCGAGCTACAAGGCCCTGAAATAGGGCCTGATTTTTTTGCTTGCCTATATTCGAAATTGGTTATTCAATTATTCAAAGAGGTGTTCACCCGATGTCCTCCGAATCCAAGCAGCTCTGCCTGACCTCCGGCCTTGAAGGCGCGGGGGATCCCCTGCTCCATCAGGCCGGAAGCCTCTTCAAGGCCCTCGGGGATCCCTCCCGCCTGCGCCTGCTGCAGGTGCTCCTGGCCGCCGGGGCCTCCATGTCCCAGGGCGACCTCGCCCGCCAGGCGGGCCTTTCCATTCCAAACGCCTCGAAGCACCTGGCCCTCCTCCAGCGGGAGGGCCTCGTGAAGCGCAATGCCCAGGGCAATCAAGCCCAGTTCGAAGCCATCCAGCCCATGGTCGGCAGCGTCTGCGGCCTGGTCTGCTCGTTCATCCTCGACCGCGCCGAATCCCACTGGCGCGAGATCCGCTGATTCCCTGGAGACCCTGATGAACCATCGACTCCTCCCTTCCCTGGCTGCCCTGCCCCTGCTGGCGGCGCCCCTGGCTTCGCACCCGGGAACGCAGGCGTCCCCGGGTACCTATGGGCAGGACCTCTCCCTACCCGAGGCCCTGCGTTCCGCCTGGTCCAAACAGTCCGGCCTCCAAGCCGGCCAGGCCCTGGTGGATCGGGCCCGCCTGGATTCCGAAGCCGCTTCCGCGATGCTCCTGCCGACGCTACAGGCCCAAGCGGGCTGGATGCGCACCGATGAGCCCATGATGGCCTTCGGTATGAAGCTGAACCAGGCGCGCATCCAGGCCTCGGACTTCAACCCCGCCTCCCTCAACCACCCCGAGGCCGTGAGCGGGCTCGGCGGCAGCCTCACGCTGCAGCAGCCCCTCTACGCGGGCGGCCGCATCACGGCCGCCCGCAAGGCGACCAGCGCCCTGGCTTCGGCCGAAGCCGCCCAGCAGGCCCACCGCAAGCAGCAGGTGGCCCTCGCCGTGGTGCAGGCCTACTTCGGCGCCCAAGCTGCCGCTGCAGGCGTCACCTACGCCGAGGACACCCTCAAGACGGCCCAGGGCACCGAGGCCTTCGTCGCCGCCCGCGTGGAGCAGGGCCTCATGCTCAAGGCCGACCTGGCCCGCGTGAAGGCCTGGCGTGCCCAAGCCGAAGCGGGCCTCGCCGATGCCCGCCGCCAGGAGGCCAGCGCTCGTTCCGGCCTCGCCCTTCTCATGGGCGCCGCCGCGCCCGCCACGCTCAGCACCTCCCTGGAGGCCCCCGTCGGCACCGGCGCCGCCCCCAGCCAGCGGGCGGATTTGCGTGCCGCGAGCTTCCAGACCGATGCCGCCCGGGCCTACGCCCAGGCCGTGGGGGGCAGCCTCAAACCCGAAGTTGGGCTGAACCTTTCGGTGGGCACCGCCCGGGAAACCTTCGGCGCCACGGGTGGCACCTGGACCACCGCCTCCATCGGCGCCAAGTGGACCTTCGCCTTTGGCGACACCAAGAAGACCCAGGCCGCCCGCGCCGGAGCCCGCGCCGCCGAGCTGGCTCAGCGATGGCAGCAGGCCCAGGCCGCCCGCGATACCACCGAAGCTGAAGGCACCGTCACCACCGCCGAGGCCAAGGTGCACGCCGCCACCGAAGGCCTCGCCGCCGCGGAAGAAGCGCGAGAGCTGCGTCAGGCCCGCCACCGCGAAGGGCTCCTACCCCTCACCGAGTTGTTGGATGCCGAGAGTGCCCTCGCCGGCGCCCGCGCTTTCCGTCTCGCCACCTTACTGGAATTGCGCACCGCCCATGCCCAGCGCGCCCTCGCCCTTGGAACGCCCATCGAAGGAGTGACCGAATGAACGCCCAGACCTTGATCCCCACCACGGCCCTTCTCCTCGGCGCCTTGGCCTGCAGCAAGGCCGAGCCCAAGCAGGCCCCCGTACTACCCACCGCCGCCGTGCGCCTCGTGGCCGCCACCGGCTCCAGCCAGGATGGCTGGGTGCCCGCCAGCCTGAACAAGGCCGATCAGGCCACCCTCAGCACCCGCCTCGCGGGAACCGTGAAGCAGGTCCACGTCTCCGAGGGGGCCCGCGTGTCCGCTGGCCAGCTCCTTCTGGAGCTGGAGGCCGGGGATCTCCTGGGCCAGCTCAAGGCCGCCGAGAGCGCCCGCGATGCCGCCAGCGCCCACTACATGCGCATCCAGAACCTCCAGGCCAAGGGCGCCTCCACCCCCAGCGAACTGGAGATGGCCGCCGCCAACAAGGCCGCCGCCGAAGGCGCCGTGGCGGGCGTAAAGGGGCAGCTAGCCTTCGCTCAGATCCGCGCCCCCTTCGCCGGCACCGTGCAGCGCCGTGATGTCCAGCTTGGCGCCTTCGTGGGTCCCGGCCAGCCCCTGATCACGTTGGAAGGCACGGGCGCCGCAGAACTCACTGCCAGCCTCTCCGAAGGCGAAGCCAACCAGCTCAAGGTGGGCCGCAAGGTGCCCTTCGAGGTGGACGGCCGCAAGGGCGAAGCCCAGATCACGGCCTTGGCCGTGGGCGGCGATCCCCTCACCCACCGCCGTGCCCTGCGTGCCAAGGTGCTGAGCCCCGCGGGTCTCGCCGGCGGCGCCTTCGCCCGCATTCAGGTGCCGGGTGCGAAGGGTTCCAACCCTGTTTCCGTCCCCCTCTCCGCGCTGTGCCAGCGCGGAGAATTGAATGGCGTGTTCGTGGCCGAAGGGGGGAAGGCCCACCTGCGTTGGCTCTCTCTTGGAGAGCGGATGGGTTCGGCCGTGGAGGTCCGCGCCGGCCTCAATCCCGGCGAGTCCGTCATCGCCGATCCCACGAATCTCAAGGACGGCCAGCCCATCGTCGTCCAGCCCAAATGATCCCGACCCCAGTTCTGTTCACAGCTCATTTCCGGCGCGCAGCGCCGGAAATGAGGGATGACGAGGTGCAATGATGGAACCCAATCTCAAACTCGCGGGCCGGCTCGCCAAGGGCTTCCTGCGCAGCAAGCTCACGCCCCTCCTCGTCTTCGCCAGCATCCTGCTGGGCGTGCTCGCCGTGGTGCTCACGCCCCGCGAAGAGGAGCCCCAGATCGTCGTGCCCATGGTGGACCTCTACGTCCCCTTCCCCGGCGCCTCGCCCAAGGAAGTGGAGAGCCAGGTCACGACGCCCCTGGAAAAGCGCCTCTGGGGGATCCCCGGCGTGGAGTACCTCTACAGCGTCTCCCGCCCCGGCCTCTCCCTCATCACCGTTCGCTTCAAGGTGAATGAACCCCAGGAGGAGAGCCTGGTGAAGGTGCACCAGGAGCTCATGGCCAACGCCGACCTCCTGCCTTCGGGTGCCATGAAGCCCGTGGCCAAGCTCCTCACCATCGACGACGTGCCCTTCCTCACCCTCACGCTCCACGGCGAGAAGGACACGCCCGGCCAGCTCCGCACGCTGGGCGAGGCCCTCAGCCGCGAGCTCGCCACCGTGCCCGACACGGCCCAGGTGAAGGTGGTGGGCGGTGCCAAGCGCCAGGTCCGCATCGAGCCCGATCCCGCCAAGCTGCGGTCCCTGGGCATGTCCCTGGGCGAGCTGATGCCCGCCCTCCAGAGCGCCGAGGCTCAACTGCCCTCCGGAAACTTGGTGGCAAATAATCGGAGCACCACGGTGGAAGCCAGCGGCTTCCTGGCGGAAGCCACTGAGTTGAAAAGGTTGGTGGTCGGCGTCCGCAACGGCCGCCCCATCTACCTCGCCGATGTGGCGCGGATCAGCGACGCCCCCGAATCCGAACCCACCTTGTCCTTCTACGGTGAAAACGGCACGTTTTCACCGAGCGTGACGGTCACCTTGTCGAAGCGCAAGGGGACGAACGCCACGCACCTCTCCGAGGTCGTGCTGGCCAAAGTGGAGGCCCTCAAGGGCTCCCTCATCCCCGGCGACGTGCAGCTCACGGTCACCCGCAACTACGGCGAGACCGCCGGCGAGAAGAGCAACGAGCTCATCGAACACCTGCTCATCGCCACCCTCAGCGTCATCGCCCTCATCGGGCTGGCCATGGGCTGGCGCTCGGCGGCCGTGGTGGGCATCGCCGTGCCCGTGACGCTCGCCCTCACGCTGCTGCTTACCTACCTTTTCGGTTACACCCTCAATCGGGTTACGCTCTTCGCGCTCATCTTCTCCATCGGCATCCTGGTGGATGACGCCATCGTCGTGGTGGAGAACATCCACCGCCACCTCCACCTGCCCGGCCCCCGCAAGCCCTTCGCCCAGCTGGTGGTGGAGGCCGTGGACGAGGTGGGCAACCCCACCATCCTCGCGACGTTTGCCGTCATCGCCGCCATCCTGCCCATGGCCTTCGTGCGCGGCCTCATGGGCCCCTACATGCGGCCCATCCCCGTGGGCGCCAGCCTGGCCATGATCTTCAGCCTGGTCATCGCCTTCGTGATCTCCCCCTGGGCCTCCCTCATCATCTTCAAGAAGGAAGCGAACCTGCCCGAGGTGGATGAGAGCGGCCTGCACCCTGCCACCACGCGCACGGCCATCCCCCAGGCCCCGGATCACACGGAAGCCGACGAGCCTGAGAGCTGGTCTACCCGCGTGTACCGCAAGGTCATGCACGCCCTGCTCACCCAGGCCAAGGTGCGATGGGGCTTCTTCGTGGGCGTCGTCATCCTCCTGGGCGCCTCCATGTCCCTGGTGGGCATCGGCGCCGTGAAGGTGAAGATGCTGCCCTTCGACAACAAGTCCGAGTTCATGGTGCAGTTGGACCTCCCCGCGGGCACGCCCCGGGAGGCCAGCCTCGCCCTGGGCCAGTCCGTGGCCCGGCGCCTCATGCAGGAGGCCGTGGTTAAGGATGTGCAGGTGTACGCTGGCGAGGCCGCGCCCTTCACCTTCGTGGGCATGGTGCGCCACTCCTTCCTGCGCGCCGAAACCGAAATGGTGGACGTGCAGGTGAACCTGGTGCCCAAGGGCGATCGCAAGGAGCAGAGCCACGCCATCGCCACGCGGCTGCGGCCCGAGCTGCTCAAGCTCACCGCCAACACGGGCGCCCGATTTAAGATCGTGGAGATCCCCCCCGGGCCTCCCGTCATGGACACGCTGGTCGCCGAAGTCTACGGCCCTACCGAGGAAGCCCGCCGCGCCACCGCCGAGCAGGTACGCAAAGCCTTCAATGAGGTGGAGGGCGTGGTGGACGTGGACAGCACCCTGAACCCCACGAATCCCAAGGTCGGCCTGAAGCTGGACCGGGAGAAGGCCGCCCTCCACGGCGTCGCCCCCGCCCACGTGATGCAGACGCTTTTCGCGGCGGGTCAGGGCATGCCCCTGGGCACCTTCCACGTGGATCGCGGCGCCACCCAGGTGCCCGTGATCCTCCAGCTCCCCAAGGAGCAGCGCAGCCGCCTCAATCAGCTCCTGCAGCTCACGGTCCCCGGCCAGCGTGGCGCCGTGCCCCTCTCGGAACTGGTGACGGTGGTGGACGGCCTCGAGGCCCCCACCCTCCACCACAAGAACCTCATGCCCGTGTCCTACGTGTTCGGTGACCTGGCCGGCACCATCGAGAGCCCCGTCTACGCGCTCTCGGCCCTCAACACGAAGCTGGATGCCCTCAAGAACCCCGATGGCACCGTGGTGCCCCGGCTGGGCCTCTCGCACCCCGACAACACCGAAGCGCTGGCCCTGAAGTGGGATGGCGAGTGGCACATCACCCTCGAGGTGTTCCGGGATCTGGGCCTCGCCTTCGCGGCCGTGCTCGTGCTGATCTACGTCCTCGTGGTGGGCTGGTTCGAGAGCTTCACGGTGCCCCTCGTGATCCTCGTGCCCATCCCCCTCTCCCTGATCGGCATTCTGCCCGCCCACGGCCTGCTGGGCTCCTTCTTCACGGCCACGAGCATGATCGGCTTCATCGCCGGGGCCGGCATCATCGTGCGCAACAGCATCATCCTCGTGGACTTCATCGAGCTGAAGCTCGCCGAAGGCATGGCGCTCGAAGCCGCCGTGGAGGAGGCCGGCGTGGTGCGCTTCCGCCCCATGCTGCTTACCGCCGCCGCCGTGCTGGTGGGTTCCTCCGTGATGTTGGCGGATCCCATTTTCCAGGGCCTCGCCATCAGCCTCATGGCCGGCGAAGTGGCCGCCACGCTGCTCTCCCGTCTCGCCGTACCCGTCCTCTACTACCTGCTCGCCCGCCGGGGCCGCGCCGCGGATCTCCAGCGCCGCGCCCTCACCTCCTCCACCCTCACCCAGGAGTAATCCATGTCCATCGACCGCATCGTCCACTCCGCCGCCGGCACCATGATCCTCGCCAGCCTCGCCCTCACCCGCTGGGTGCATCCCAACTTCGTGTGGCTCACGGTCTTCGTGGGCGCCAACCTCCTCCAGAGCGGCATCACCAATTGGTGCCTGCTGAGCCGCATCCTGCGCAAACTCGGCGTGGAAGACACCGGCGCCACCTGCGGGCTCTGAGGCACCCCATGCGCACCCGCCCCTTCCTCCTCCTGCTGGCCTCCACCCTCGGGGCCCAGACTCCCGACCCCGCCCTCGTGGCCCGGGCGGAGGCCGCCCGGGGCGACCTGTTCGCCCGGCTCTCCGGCCGCCTGCAGGAAGTGATGAAGGCGAAGGGCCCGGCGGCGGCCGTGGAGGTCTGCCACGGCGAGGCCCCCGGCCTGGCGCAGGCTGTCGCCACCCAGCATGGCCTGCGCATCGGGCGCACTTCCTGGAAGCTCCGCAATCCCGGCAACACGGCCCCTGCCTGGGCCCGCGAAGCGGTGGCCGCGAAGCAGCCCAACGCTTCCTTCCACACCGCCCCGGATGGGGGCCTCCGGGCCCTCATGCCCATCCGCCTCGCCGAGGGCTGCCTCCGTTGCCATGGGGAGGAGTCCTCGCTGGATCCGGAGGTCCGCAAGGTCCTCCAGGACCGCTACCCCACCGATGAGGCCACCGGCTTCAAGGCCGGCGACCTGCGCGGCTGGTTCTGGGTGGAGATCCCGGGCGGAGCCAAGCCATGAGCCCCTTCCTGCGCACCGCCCTGGGCATAGCCGCCGGCGCGGCCCTGGGTTATGGCTGGTACCGCCTTGTGGGCTGCCGCACCGGCACCTGTCCCCTCACGGCCACGCCCCTGCGTTCCCTGCTTTACGGGGCCTTCATGGGCCTGGTGGCCACCTGGCCGACCTCACCGAAGTAAGGGGGGATCGAGCGAAGTTTCCTGGTTGACAATTTAATCAACTAAATTACTATTTGGTTATTCAGCGTAGATCGCTGGTTCCCCCGGGGACTCCACCATGTCGAACGTGATCCACCTCTCCACCGCGGCCTTCCCCAAGGTGAAGGCCCTCGGCCAGCCTGTGCTCATCGACTTCTGGGCCCCTTGGTGCGGGCCCTGCCGCCAGCAATCCCCCATCCTCGACCAGGTGGCCTCCCACCTCGGAGAGCGGGCCATCGTCGCCAAGGTCAACGTGGATGAGGAACCGGAATTGGCCGCCGCCTTCGGCGTCCAGAGCATCCCCACCCTCGTCGTCCTGAAGGGGGAAACCCTCGTCCAGCGCATGGTGGGTGTCCAGCAGGCCACCACCCTGGTGCGCGCCCTCGAAGCCGTGGAGTCCTGAATGCAGATCATCGACGTACGCACCCCCAGCGAGTTCCAAGGTGGCCACGCCCCCGGGAGCCGGAACATCCCCCTGGACCAGCTCGAAGCCCGGATCTCCGAACTGGACAGGAGCCGCCCCGTGATCCTCTGCTGCGCCACGGGCTCCCGCAGCGGCATGGCCACGCGCTGGCTGCGGTCCCTCGGCTACGACGCCACCAACGCCGGTTCCTGGGCGTCGGTGGTCATCGCCTCCTGAACCCCCTGGAACCCCGACCATGAATGACCTCCTCTGGCTCCTTCCGCTCGCCCTGTTCGGCTTCCTCTGGTGGCGCGGCCGGGGGGCCTCTCCCGACCAGCTCAAGGCCCTGATGGCCCGCGATGCCCAGCGCGTCGACGTGCGCACGGCGGGTGAGTTCGCCGCCGGCCACGCCAGCGGCACCGTGAACATCCCCCTCGATCAGCTGGCCCGGCGCACCGCCGAACTGGACAAGGCCCGCCCCGTGCTCCTCTGCTGCGCCAGCGGCTCCCGCAGCGCCATGGCCGCGAATCTCCTCAAGGCCCAGGGCTTCGAAGCCGTGAATGCGGGGCCCTGGGGCAAATTGCTGAACTTGGCCTGAGCCTTCCGCCCTTTCCGTTCCCTTCAAGCCCCATTCCCAGGGGGAAGCCGCGGCTTGCGGAAGTGGAGGATGACCCCGGCGAGCAGAGCCGTTCCCACCCCTCCCAGCAGCGCGGGGACTGCGACGGGTCCCAGCTTGAGCAGGTTCCGGATCGGCCCCAGCATCAGCAGCGCCCCCGCCAGAAGCACGCCACCACTCAGGACGGCGATGAGGCGATTGGGGCGCCCGCCCCCGCTCCTGGCCATGAGAACGAGGAAGTAGCAGCTGAGGATGAGGGCCGGGAAGGTAGCGCCCCGGACCCCCTCCTCGGACCACCCGAGGCTCCCGCCCAGGCCGGCGAAGGCGAGCAGGGGAATCGCCACGAACAGGCCCTGCCGCAAGCCCATCCAAAGGGCCGTCGCGCCGAAGGGATTGTCATCCCGGGGTCGCGGGGGGCGATCCATGAGCCCCGGGCCAGCTTCCTCCGCCTCCAACACGAGCGAGCAGGCGGGATCGATGAGGAGCTCCAGCAGCACGATGTGCGGCGGCAGCAGGAGGGGTGGCCATCGGAATAGCAGGGGGGCGAGCGTCAGCAGCAAAACCGGCACATGGACGGCGTAGATGAACCGCGCCGACCGCACGAGGTTATCGTAGACGCGCCGCCCCATGCGCACACCCTCCACGAGGCTGCCGAAGCTGTCGTCCAGGAGCACGAGGTCCGCCGTCTCCCGGGCCACGTCCGTGCCCCGGGCCCCCATGGCCACGCCCACCTGGGCCGCCTTCAAGGAGGGGGCATCGTTGACGCCGTCGCCGGTCATGCCCACCACCTCGCCAAGGGCCTGGAGGGTGGTCACGAGCCGCAGCTTCTGTTCCGGCCTCAGCCGCGCGCAGACCGTGGCCGAGGCCAACCGGGCCCGGAGGGTCGCATCGTCCAAGGAGGCCACCTCCTCACCCATGAGGGGGGCCAGGGTGGCGTCGAGTCCCGCCTTGCGCGCGATGGCCAGGGCCGTCTCCGGGTGGTCCCCCGTCATCATGAGCACGCGGATGCCGGCGCTCCGGCAGGCGGCGATGGCCTCCGGAACCTCCGGCCGAAGCGGATCCTCCAGTGCCACGAAGCCCAGGAACTCGAAGGCGAAGTCGTGCTGGCTCCCGGGCAGGTCGGGGCCCGGGTGGCGACCCGCCGCCACGCCCAGCACGCGCAGGCCCCGGCCCGCCATCTCCGCGGCCACGGCCTGGAGCCCTGCGTGGAGCCCGGGATCCAGGTGGCAGAGATCGAGGATGGCCTCCGGCGCTCCCTTGGTGGCGAGCAAGTGGCCGCCCCCTTCGGCGTACACGAGGGTCATGGCGAGGATGTCCGCCGTGAGCTCGTAGGCCCGGGTGGGCTTCCAGCCATCGTGCAGATGTTCCGTGCCATCCAAGGTGCGAAGGGCGAAAGCCCGCAGGGCCACTTCCATGGGATCGAAGGGATCCGCCGGCGTGGCCAGTACGCTGATCTCCACGAGGCGGTGCGCCTCCTCGGGCAATCCGGTCGCTTCCGCCACTTCCAGTCTCAAGCCTTGAGTCCATAGTTCGGCCACTTCCATCCGGTTCTGGGTGAGGGTGCCCGTCTTGTCCACGGCCAGCAGGGTGATGGAACCCAGGGCCTCCAGGGCCGGGATGCGGCGCGTGAGCACTCCCCGGGCGCTCATGCGCCAGGCCCCCATGGCGGTGAACACCGAGAGCACCACGGGGATTTCCTCGGGCAGGAGGGCCATGGCCAGGGCGAGGCCCGAGAGAAGGCTCGGCAGCAGGGCCCGGTCGGCCCACTTCCAGGAGATCAGCACCGCGCCCATCGCCACCAGGAATCCCACGCTGGCCCACACGCGCACCAGACGCCGGGAGGCCGCCTGCAGGGGCGAGGGTGGCGTCCGCGCCTCGGCGAGGGTGCGCCCGATGCGTCCCATGCGCGTTCGTTCGCCCGTGGCCATCACTTCGGCCTGCGCCGTCCCCTTGGCCACGAGGGTGCCTGCGTGAACCTCGCCTGTATCCCCCTCATCGCCGGCCCGTTTGAGCACCAACCCCGACTCCCCGGTGAGCAGGCTCGCGTCGACCTGCAGGAGTCCCTCCAAGACCCGCGCATCCGCCGCGACCCGATCCCCTTCGGCGAGCAGGAGGAGATCGCCACGCACCACTTCCTGACCAGGAATGCGGAAGGCCTCCCCACCCCGCACCACCCGGGCCCGGGGCGCCGAGAGATCCCGCAGCTTCTCCAGGGCCCGCTGGGTGCGGCGGGACTGGAAGAAGGTGATCCCGATGATGAGCCAGACGAAGACGAGCATGATCGCGGCTTCGGCGGGATCCCCCAGCAGGAGGTAGATGCCGCCCGCGCCCACGAGGAGCAGGAGCATGGGCTCCGACACCACCTCCCAGAAGAGGTTCAGGGCCGTGCGCGGCCGGGCCGAAGGCATGAGGTTCGGGCCATCCGCCTGCAGCCGGGCTGAGGCCTCGGCCTGCGTGAGTCCCCCTCGCGGTTCCGTGGACGACGGCACAGGTACCCTCTCCTTCAATGTGGGCCTCTTCCCGGTGACGGAGCCCACAGAATCATCATGGAGTCCCGAATTTGGGATGCCCGTCCCAGGACTGGGACGCCATCGCAGGCCACGCCTCCGCTTGAACGGCGCCCATTCGTTGAAATCCATGGTGGTTTGCCCTTTGGCATGGGGTTCGCTCCAGGTAAGCCGGCCCTGCGCCGGAGATCTTCATGGACATCCCCCTCGACCGCCCCACCTCACGGCGCAAACCCCTCCTCATCGGAGGCGCGGCCCTGGGCTTGCTCGCCCTAATGGCGGGCGTTTCCCGACTCAAACCCGCCGCGCCGGTGGCGGAACGACAATCCCTGCTCCTGGACGTGGTGAAGCAGGGTCCCATGGTCTTCCAGGTGCGCGGCACAGGCACCCTCGTGCCCCTCCACGTGCGATGGCTCACGGCCGCCACGCCGGGACGGGTGGAGCGCCTCCACATCCTGCCCGGCGCCGCCGTGAAGGCCGGCGACGTGATCCTGGAGCTGAGCAACCCCGAGGTGCAGCAGGGCGCCCAGGACAGCGAATGGGCCCAGCGAAGCGCCGAGGCGGACCTGCTGGGAGCCAAGGCCCGCCTGGAAACGAGCCTGCTCGACGTGCGCGCCTCCCTCGCCTCCGCCAAGGCCAGCCACAGCAACGCCCGCATGTCTCTCGAAGCCAATGAAAAATTGGCCCTGGCCGGCCTCGTGAGCGGGCAAGATCTCGCCCGGTCCCGATCCCAGAGCGAGGAGCTCAGCACCCGCTTCGACATCGAGCAAAGGCGCCTCCAAATCAGCTCCGATTCCCTCAAGGCCCAGCTGGCCACCTACCAGGCCAAGGTGGAGCAGGCCCGCGCCCTCCACACCCTCAAACGCAGCCTCCTGGAGGGGCTGAAGGTGCGGGCCGGCATGGATGGCGTCCTGCAGCAGCTCCCCGTGCAGGTGGGCCAGCAGTTGAACCCCGGCATCACGCTGGCCAAGGTCGCCCAACCCACCCAGTTGAAGGCTGAGTTGAAGATCAGTGAGACCCAGGCCAAGGACCTCGCCCTCAACCTGCCCGTGAGCATCGACACCCGGAACGGGATCGTCCCCGGCCACGTGCTGCGCATCGATCCCGCCGTGCAGAACGGCACCGTCACCGTGGACATCGCCCTCGATGGCCCCCTGCCCAAGGGCGCCCGCCCCGACCTCTCCGTGGAAGGCGTCATCGAGATCGATAAGGCCGCCAACGCCCTCTTCGTGGGCCGCCCCGTGCAGGCCCAGCCTCACGGCCAGGCGACGCTCTTCAAGCTGAGCCCCGACGGCTCCGAGGCCTCGCGGGTGAAGGCGCGCCTGGGCCGCGGATCCGTGAACGCCATCGAGATCCTCGAAGGCCTTCGGCCCGGCGACAAGGTGATCCTCAGCGACACCTCCGCTTGGGATGGCGCCGACCGCATCCGCATCCAATAACCCGAGCCCCCGCCCTTCCCGTTTCCCCTTCACCCAGGAGCTCCATGTCCTCCTTCACGCTAGATCTTAAACACGCGCTGCGGGGCCTTTCGCGCACGCCCGGGTTCACCTTCCTGGCCGTGCTCTCACTGGCTCTGGGCATCGGAGTGAACAGCGCCGTCTTCACGATCCTCAACAGCGTGTTGCTGCGCCCCCTGCCCGTGCGGGAGCCCTCGCGCCTGGTGCGCGTCTACGCGGGTTCCCGGGAAAGCTTTTCGGTCCCCGCGTTCCGGACCCTGGCCCGCGAACAAGCCTCGGTGGATCTGGCCGCGGAGAGCCTCAAGCCCCTGAACTGGACCCGCGGAGAGCAGAGCCAGCGGGTCACGGGATCCATCGTCAGCGGCGGCTACTTCCCCGTGCTCGGCGTTCAGCCCTTCATGGGCCGCCTTCTGGGGCCCGAGGATGATCGCGTGCCCGGCGGCCACCCGGTGGCCGTGCTGAGCCACCGCTTTTGGACGCGGAAGCTGGAGGCGGATCCCTCGATCCTTGGCCGAGCGCTCACGCTGAACGGCCACACCTTCACGGTGGTGGGCGTGGCCGCCCCCACCTTCCACGGGGATTTCCTGGGCATGGTGCCCGAGATCTGGGTGCCCCTCTCCATGCAGGCCCAGGCCTTCCCCCAGGAGAAGCGGGATCTGTTGGAGTCCCACGCCACGTCCTGGCTCGAGGTGTTGGGGCGCCTCCACCCCGGTGTCGGGCGGGCCCAGGCCCAGCAGACCCTCCAGGCCCTGGAAGCGGGCGTCTTTCAGCGGAAGCTCGACCCGGACGAAGGCCACATCGAGGTGGAGGCCATGGGCGGCCTGCCCCGGGCGATTCAAAGCGGCATGGGCGTCATCCTTCCCGCCTTGCAGGCGGTGGTGCTCCTCGTCCTGCTCATCGCCTGCTCCAACGTGGCGAACCTCCAGTTGGCCCGGGCCATGGCCCGCCGCCAGGAGGTGGCCGTGCGCATCGCCCTGGGGGGAAGCCGAGCTCAACTGGTCCGCCAGTTCCTCACGGAAAGCGCCGTGCTCGCCCTCCTCGGCGCGGGCGCAGGGCTGGCCCTGGGGGCCCTGGCCCTTCGGGCCGTGCCCTCCCTCATCCCGCCCGTGGGGCCCGACCTCTTCTTCGACCTGGGCATGGATGGGCGCGTGGTCTCCTTCGCGGTGCTGCTCTCCCTCGCCACGGGGCTTCTGTTCGGACTGGCCCCCGCCCTGCAATCCACCCGGCCCGACGTGATGAAGACCCTGAAGGAGGAATCCGCGGGAGCCACTTCCCGCAGGGGTCTCACCCGGCGCCTCTTCGTGGTGGCCCAAGTGGCCCTGAGCATGGTGCTTCTCGTCGCCTCGGGACTCTTCCTGCGCAGCTTGGCCAAGGCGAAAGACATCGACCCCGGATTCGAGCGCTCGAACATGGTCCTCTTCAACGTGGATCCCGGGACCATGGGCTACGGCCGGGATCGCAACGCGGCCCTCTTCGAAGCCATTCGCCACCGCGCCGCCTCCCTGCCCGGGGTCCGCAGCGTCGCGCTGGCCCAGATGGTCCCCTTGGAAGGGGGCCGCATGGAGACCACGTACCAGATCCAAGGCCAAGAAGTTCCCAAGGGCACGCAAGAGCCCGAGACTGGCCTCAACAAAGTGGGCCTCGCCTATTTCCAAACTCTGGGCATCCCCCTGCTTTCGGGGCGTGAATTCGCGGAGGGGGACCAGCCCGGCGCCCCCAGGGTGGCCGTGGTCAACGCCACCTTCGCCCAAAAGGTGCTGGGGGGCGAGGCTCTGGGACGGCGGCTGGTCCTCGACAAGGAGGTCGTCGAAATCGTGGGCGTCGCGCGGGATGTGAAGTCCGGTTCCCTCGGCGAACCCGCGGCCCCGATGCTGTTCCGTCCCTTGGCGCAGGTTCCCGCCACCAGCCTCACCGTCCACGTGGCCACCACGGGGGATCCGACCCCCTTCCTCGCCCTCATGCGCGGCATCGTTCGAGACGTGGACCCCTACCTTCCCGTGAACGAATTGCGCACCATGAAGCAGCATTTCCGCCTGGCCCTCTTCCCCGCCCGGACCGGCGCGCTCCTGCTTGGGATATTTGGATTTCTCGCGCTGACCCTCGCCACCACCGGGATCTACGGCGTCATGGCCTTCGATTCGACCCAGCGGCGCCGTGAGATCGGCATCCGCATGGCCCTGGGCGCCCAGATCCGCGAAGTGGTGGGCCTCATCGTGGCCCAGGGCATGCGCGTGGTCTGCCTCGGTCTGGCCATCGGCTTGGCCTTGGCCTGGGGCCTGGCCCGCCTGCTTTCCAGCCTGCTCTATGGCATCGCCGCCACCGACGCCTTCACCTTCGCCGCCATCACCGCCCTGCTGGGAGGCGTGGCCCTCCTCGCCTGCCTCATCCCCGCCCTGCGGGCCGCCCAATCCGAACCCATGCTCGCCCTTCGTAGCGAATAGGAGCCCCCATGTCCAAACCCCTGCTGCACCTCAAGAGCATCAAGAAGGTCTTCACCACGGAGGAAGTGGAGACCCACGCCCTCGCCGACGTGCACCTCGACATCCACGAGGGCGAGTTCGTGTCCATCTCAGGCCCCTCCGGCTGTGGCAAGTCCACCCTGCTCGCCATCCTCGGACTGCTGGACGCGCCCTCCGGCGGCGAGTACTGGCTCAACGGCAAGCAGGTGGCCCAGCTCACCCTCGCCCAGCGCGCCCGCATCCGCAATCGCGAGATCGGCTTCATCTTCCAGAACTTCAACCTCATCGGCGATCTCACGGTGTTCGAGAACGTGGAGCTGCCCCTCGTCTACCGGGGCCTGCCCGCCGGCGAGCGGCGGCAGCGGGTGCTGGACTCCCTGGAACTGGTGGGCATGAGCCACCGGGCCGGCCACCTGCCCAGCCAGCTCAGCGGCGGCCAGCAGCAGCGCGTGGCCGTGGCCCGCGCCGTGGGCGGCCGCCCCAGCATCCTCCTCGCCGATGAGCCCACGGGCAACCTCGATAGCACTAACGGCGACGCCGTCATGGACCTCCTGAAGGACCTCCACCGCCGCGGCTCCACCATCTGCATGGTGACCCACGACACCCGCTTCGCCCGCCACGCCCAACGCAGCATCCAGCTCTTCGACGGGCGCGTGGTGGAAGAGGCCGCCGGGGAGCACACGGCCTGAAGATCACCCCTCAGCTGGCTCCTAGTCTGACTTCCGCGACGCCCTGCGCATCTTTGGACGGCTTATGCATCCCTTCCTTCAAGACCTCAAGCAGGCCCTGCGCGGGCTCCTCAAGGCGCCGGCCTTCACGCTCACGGCCCTGCTCACGCTCGCCCTCGGCATCGGCGCGAACACGGCCATGTTCAGCGCCATCCGGGGGCTCCTGATCAAGCCCCTCCCCTTCCGGGAGGCCGATCGGCTGGTGGCCCTGTGGGAATCCCGTCCCCTCAAGAAGGAGGCCACCTCCCCGCTGTCGGCGCCCAACTTTTTTGATTGGAAGGACCGCGCCACCCGAGGCTTCGAAGGCATCAGCGTCGTTGAACCCGTCCCCTTCGACTTGGCCGGAGGCGGGCCGCCGCAGCGGATTTCGGCGCTTAGGGTCAGTTCGAATTTCTTCGACCTCCTCGGCATCCAGCCCCGCCTGGGCCACGGTTTCCGACCCGACATGGAGCGGCCTGGGAATGAGCGGGTCGTCTTGCTCAGCCATGGGCTTTGGAAGCGCCGCTTCGGCGCGGACCCAGCCTTGATCGGCCACACCCTCACCTTGAGCGGGGTGGCCCACACCGTGCTGGGCGTCATGCCTGAGGGATTTCTCTATCCGGTGGGCGCCGCCCAGGATCTCTACCTGCCCTTCCCGCGAAAGGTGAATCTAGGCAGCCGCAACGGGCACCGGCTGATGGCCATCGCCCGACTTCGGCCTGGGGTCACCCACGCGGCCGCCCAAAGCGAGCTTGCCGCCATCGCCGCCGACCTCGCCCGCACTTACCCTGACACCAATGAGGGCAATGGTGCCGTGGTGCGCGACCTGCACGACGACCTCCTGGGGGAAAGCTCCAAGCCCCTGCTTCTGCTCCTGGGAGCGGTGAGCCTCCTGCTCCTCATCGCGTGCACCAACGTGGCCAACCTCTTTCTCCTCCGGGCGATCTCCCGGGAGCGGGAGGTCGCCATCCGCGCCGCCCTCGGTGCCACCCGCGGGCAGTTGCTATCCCGCTTCTTCTCCGAGGGCCTGCTCCTGGGGTTCATGGCGGCCTTGGTGGGCCTTGGGGTCGCATCCGCGACGCTCCGCCTGCTCCCCGCCCTCCTACCCAACACGGGGGACCTGAACCAAGTCCAGCGCCTCGGCATCGATCCATGGACCTTGGCCTACACGCTCGGCCTCTCCCTCCTCACCAGCTTCGCCTTCGCCTTGGTTCCCGCTTGGCAGCTGCGGGAAGCCCACCTGAGCCAGGGTGCGCGCATGGGGGCCAAGGGCAGCTCCGCTTCGGGGCGCCTCCGGTCCAGCCTGGTGGTGACGGAGGTGGCCCTCGCCATGCTGCTGCTCATGACCACGGGCTTGCTCCTGCGCAGCTTCTTCAAGGCGCTGGCCACCCACCCCGGGTTCGAGAGCAAAGGCGTCATCGCCTTCGAGGTGGACCTGGCCTCCCATCGCTATCCCAAGGATGCCCAGCAAGGCGCCTTCCAAGCGGAGCTGGAGCGGCGCCTCGGCCAAATCCCAGGCATCGCTTCCGTGGGTTCGGCCCTCTTCGCGCCCATGTCCGGAAGCAGCTGGACCACCTCCCTCCACATCGGCCCCACCGCGACCCCTTCGTCCCGATGGCCCCACCGGGCGGACGTGAACACCGTCAGCCCGGGATTCTTCGAAACCCTCAACGTACCTCTGCGGGCGGGCCGAACCCTCCAAGCCGCGGACACGGCCGCCAGCGGTCGGGTGGTGGTCGTGAACGAGAGCTTTGCTCGGATGCTCGCCCCGACGGGGCAGGCAGTGGGCCTTAAACTCCTCGGGGGCATGTCAGGAACCGAGACTTCGCCGGAAGGCACGCTTTGGGAAGTCGTCGGAGTCGTGGGGGATATCCGGCAGCGCAGCCTCGAAACGGCCGCCCCTCCCATGGTGTTCGTGCCCCTGGCCCAGAGCCCCATGGGCACGCTGGCCTTCTTCGTGAAGAGCCCAGCCTCCTTCGCGGCCCTGAGCGGCGCCATTCGAGCCGCGGTCCACGGTCTCGATGCCGAGATGGCCTTGGATCGTTTCGAGCCCTTCGAGAATCAGGTCCGCCGCAGCCTGGGGGATCGACGGCAAACCTTGGTGCTGCTCACGGCCTTCGCTAGCCTGGCCCTCCTCCTTGCCGGTGTGGGCATCTACGGGGTGATCGCCTATGGCGTCAGCCAGCGCACCCGGGAGATCGGCATTCGGATGGCCCTGGGAGCCCAGATCCGGGCCGTGCTCCGACTCGTGATGGGCCAAGGGCTCAGACTCACCCTTCTGGGAATCGGAATCGGCCTCCTGGGCTCCGTGTTCACCGGCCGCCTGCTCTCGAACCAGCTCGTGGGTCTGGGCCCCATGGATCCCCTCACCAGCCTGGCGGTGGCGTCCTTGCTCTGCTCCGTGGCGATCCTCGCCTGCCTCGCCCCCGCCCTTCGCGCCGCACGGGTCGATCCCGCCATCGCCCTCCGATCGGAGTGACCATGCCCACCTTCCCGCTAGACATCAAACAGGCCCTTCGCTCCCTCTCGAAGGCGCCCGGCTTCACCTTGGCCGTGCTGCTCACGCTCGCGTTGGGGATCGGGGCGAACGCCTCGGTGTTCTCCCTGTTGGATCAGGCGCTATGGAAACCCCTGCCCTTCAAGGATCCGGATGCCCTCGTCATCCCCCACGAATCCATCCTGAAACAGCCCGGAAGCATCACTCAGTTCTCCGCCCCGAATTTCTTGGACTTCCGCCGGCAGACCACCGCGTTTTCTGGCATGGCGGGATTCAAGCGGTGGAATGTGAACTTGAGTGGAGAGGGCCTGCCCGAGGTGCTGCGCGGGGGCATGGTTTCCGCGAACTTCTTCGAGGTGCTCGGGGTTGATCCCGTGCTGGGGCGCACGTTCAGGGCCGGGGAAGACGTTGAGGGCGCCTCCCGGGTGGTGGTGCTCAGCCACGAGCTCTGGCAACGCCGCTTCGGCGGAGCCGCTTCCGTCCTGGGGCGCAGCCTCCGACTAGACGGCGAGGATTGGCAGGTCTTGGGCGTCCTGCCCACGGGCTTCCGCTTCCCCTACCGACTGGGCGATCTGGATCTCTATTTCCCCTTGGCCTTCGAGGCGCGGAGCATGGCCCCCGAGGCCCGCGGCGATCATTTCTTCTCCGCCGTGGCGCGCCTCAAACGCGGAGCCACCCCCGAGCAGGGCGCGCAGGACATGGCCCGAGTCATGGCGGGCCTCGCCCAAGCTTTTCCGGATAGCTGCACCGGGTACGGCGCCGGCGCGAAGCCGTTGCGGCAGGTGGCCCTGCCGGCCGCGCGCAAAAACCAGATGCTGATGCTCCAAGGGGTGGCGGGCCTCGTGCTCCTCATCGCCTGCGTGAACGTGGCCAACCTCCTACTGGCCCGCGGTCTCTCCCGACGCCAGGAATGGGCCATCCGAGCCTCCCTGGGCGCGGCACGGAGCCGGCTGGTCGGCCCGTTGATGGCGGAAAGCCTGCTTCTGGCCGTGGGCGGAGGGATCCTGGGCCTGCTCGTCTCCACCTGGATCACCCAGGGACTTTTGTCGGTGGTGGGTCTTCCCCTGGGCCTTCGCCCCGAAGTGAGCGGGTCGACCCTCCCCTTCATGGGCGGCCTCACGCTCCTCACCTGTCTGCTTTGCGGCGCCCTGCCGGCCTGGCAGGCCACGCGGGGTGATCTCACCCATGCCCTGCATGAGGGATCCAAAGGCACTTCGACCCAAGGGACCCATCGCCTGCGCAGCGCCTTGGTGGTGGGGGAGCTGGCCCTGGCTACCGCCCTCCTCGTGACCACGGGCCTCATGCTCCGAAGCCTCTGGCGCCTTCAAAACCTCCCCCTGGGCTTCCAGCCCCGCCAGGTGATGACGGGCACCCTCTACCCCCCGGACACCACCCACGATGGCCTGCGCAACCAAGTCTTCTCCCGCACCCTGGTGCAGCGCTTGAACGAGTCCCCGAGCGTGGTCTCCTCCGCCGTCACCGACACGTTGCCCCTCGGAGATAACACCGACGTCAACGGTTACGGCGTGGAAGGAGAACCTCCCCTTCCACCGGGCCAGTTCCAGTCCGCCTACATTCACCGCATCACGCCCGGCTTCCTGGAAACCCTCGAGGTTCCGCTCCTCGCCGGGCGCGATTTCACGTGGTCCGATGGCCCTGCCACCTGCCTCATCAGCGAACCCCTCGCCCGGGCCCATTTCCCCGGCGGGAGCCCGTTGGGCCGCCGACTGCGCATCGGGGACGGGCCCTGGATGGAAATCGTGGGATTGGTGGCCACCACCGAACAGGGGATTCAAGACAAGCGCCGGCTGCCTCACATCTACCAGCCCCTCAAAGCCTTCACCGGGCCCCTTCAAGTGGTGGCCCGCGCCCGGCGGGAGGCCCTGAGCCTGAAGGACCTGCTTCCCTCGACGGCCCGGGCGCTGGACGCCGATCTGCCCATGACCCGGATCCTGCCGATGGAAGGTCTGATCCACAAGGCCTTGGAAAACGATCGCTCCCAGGGCGCCCTCATGGCCGCCTTTGGCGCCGTGGCCCTGGCCCTCGCCCTCGTCGGGATCTACGGCCTCATGGCCTTCCTCGCCCGGTCCCGTACCCGCGAACTGGGGATCCGCGCCGCCTTGGGCGCCACCCTCTCGGACCTCCTTGCCCTCGTGCTCGGCCAGGGTCTCCGACTGGTGGCCCTGGGCCTCGGGCTCGGCCTGCTCTCCGCCGCCCTCGTGGGCCGCGGCCTGGCCTCCCAGTTCCAGGGCGTCTCGGGCCTCGATGTGGGCACCTATGCGGCCGTCACGGGCCTCTTGGGCTGCTCGGCCCTCCTCGCCTGCCTCCTCCCCGCCCTGCACGCCGCCCGAGTGGATCCGGCGGTGGCCCTTCGCAATGAATAGGAACACCCCATGACCTCCTTCCTCCAAGACCTCCGCCTGGCCTTTCGCACCCTGCTCAAGGTCCCGGGCTTCACCCTCACGGCCCTGCTGACGCTGGCGTTGGGCATCGGCGCCAACAGCGCCATGTTCAGCGCGCTCCGGGGCTACCTGCTGCGGCCCCTGCCCTTTCATCAATCCGAGCGGCTGGTGGCCTTGGATACCGTCTGGGCCGAGAATCCCAAGGATTTCGCGGGCCTGAGCGGGCCGGGATTCTTTGATTGGCGGAGAAGCACCCAGACCTTTTCGGGGATGGCCCTTTACCGGGCGGCCACCTTCGATTTGGCCGGGGGTTCCGGCTCCCAAGAGCAGGCTCCCGAGAACATCGAGGGCGCCCTCGTGAGCGTGGATTTCTTTCGGGTGCTGGGCGTGAATCCCATCCTCGGCCGGACCTTTGAATCCCAGGATGAGGTCAAGGGGGGGGATCCCGCGGTCCTCCTCAGCCACGCCCTGTGGACCCGGCGCTTTGGGGGCGATCCCGCCATCCTGGGCCGCACCGTGTACGTGCAGGGCGCCCCCTCCCAGGTGGTCGGCGTGCTGCCCAGGGGCTTCCACTTTCCCATGGGCCAAGGTCAGGACCTCTACAAGCCCATCCAAGCTACGGCGGATCCCATGGGCCATGGGTCCTATGAATGGTCGGCCCTGGCCCGCTTGAAGGAGGGTCTGAGCCTGGAGGCGGCCCAGGCCGAGGCGGATCGCCACCAGCAGGGCGAGCGCCAAGCCTATCCAGACGTCGTGGAGGCCACCGCGAAACTGCAGCTGCGCCCCCTGCGGCAGGCCCTCTTCGAGGGGGAAGAAAAACCCTTGATGCTCCTCATGGGGGCCGTGGCCCTGATCCTTCTCATCGCCTGCATCAACGTGGCCAACCTCTTCCTGGCCCGGGGCATCGACCGCAGCCAGGAGGCCGCCGTTCGCGCTTCCCTTGGCGCCAACCTGGCGCAGCTCTTCCGGCACTACTTGGCGGAGGGCCTGTGGGTGAGCCTCGGAGGCGGCCTTCTGGGACTTTGGATGGCCCACCTCACCCTGGCGGCCCTGCCCGCCCTGCTCCCCGTGGCAGCCCTCAACGCGGGCCCAATGGCCCTAAGCCTGGATAGGCCCGTGCTCCTGTTCAGCCTCGGGCTGACCCTCGCGGTGAGTCTCGTCTTCGCCGTGGCTCCCGTGCTGCAAACGCGCCGATTGGATCTCACCCGTGTCTTGAAGGAGGGGGGGCGAAGCCATGCCATGGCTAGGGGAGCGAAGGTGCGCCGCACCCTGCTCGTGAGCCAGGTGGCTCTCGCGGTGATCCTGCTGGTGGGCGCCGGGCTGCTGACTCGCTCCTTCCAGCGCTTGGTGTCCACCCCCCTCGGGTTCGAGCCGAAGGGCGTCACCACCTTCACCCTGAGCCTCCACTCGGAGCGTTACCCTTCCATAGCTCAGCAACTGAACTTCCACGCCTCGCTGCAGGAACGCCTGCGGGCCCTGCCTGGCGTCGAGTCCGTGACCTATGGCTCCAACCTCCCGGCCCTGGGGGGAGCCACACGGGTGCACACCCACGTAGGGGCGACGGACTTGGATATGCGGAAATGGGCTCACGAGACCGGCCTCCTCCGGGTGGGCCCCGGCTACCTGGAAACCCTCCGCATCCCCCTGCGGCAGGGCCGGGCCATCGCCTCGACGGACGACGCGAGGAGCCCCCGGGTGGTGGTGGTCAACGAAGCATACGTGCGTCAGATGTTCCCGGATCGCCAGGCCCTTGGAAGGCGGATCCGGCTGACCACGGGATCCGACCTTTCAGGCGTCGAAACCCTCTGGGAAATCGTCGGCGTCGCGGGGGATTTCCGGTCCGAATCCATGGAAAAGGAACCCGGCCCCATGGTGTTCGTACCCGCCCACCAGATCGGGTGGAGGCGGATGGGTTACGCCCTGCGTTCCTCCCTTTCGGCCAAGGAGCTGGCCCCGGCCGTCCAGGAGGTGGTGCGCGCCGCGGATCCCATGCAGGCCCTCATCAAGTACGGGAACCACGAGGATCAGATCCGCCTGCGGCTGCGGGATCGCCGCCAACTCCTCCTCCTGATCGGGTGCTTCGCCGGGCTAGCCCTGACCCTGGCCACCGTGGGGCTCTACGGCGCCATCAACTATTTCGTGACTTCGCGGACGCGGGAGATCGGCCTCCGGATGGCGCTGGGGGCCCAGGTATCCCAGGTGGTCCGGCTGGTCCTGCGCCAGGGCCTCACCTTGGTAGGAATGGGCCTTGCCTTGGGCCTTCTGGCCTCCCTCGGAGGTCACAAAACCCTCCAAGGCCACCTCTACGGCACCGCCGGCCTAGATCCCCTGGCCCTGACTGGGGTCGCGCTGATCCTGGGTGCCACGGGCACACTGGCCTCCCTCATTCCCGCCCTCCGTGCCGCCCGCGTCGATCCCGCCGTGGCGCTGCGTTCCGAATGAGGCAGGCACTACGCAGGTTCAATCCAACCCCTTAGCTCACGGCCCATCGCCCTCCCTTCTGCGAAGGAACCTCATGCCCACGCTCCGGCAAGACCTGCGCTTCGCCCTGCGTACCCTGGGCCGAACTCCCGGTTTCACAGCGGTGGCCTTGTTCACCCTGGCCATTTGCTTTGGCGCGAACCTCACCATCTTCGCCGTGATGGACGCGATCCTGCTTCGTCCTTTGCCGTTCAAGGAACCGAATCGGTTGGTCGCCCTCTACAATTCCTACCCCAAGGCGAGCGTGGAAAACGATGGCGCCTCGATCCCCAATTATTACGAACGCAGGGGCGCTCTGCCCGCCTTCAGCGGGCTCGCCATCTTCCGGCACGAGGCGGCCCTCGTGGGCGAGGTGGGTGCGACCCAACACGAGGAAGTCACTCGCGTTTCGCCGGACTTTTTCTCCACGCTTGGGACCGCCCCCGCCCTCGGCCGCGCGTTTCTGGAAGCGGAGACGCTTGGATCCGCCGATGATGTCGCGATCCTCTCCCACACCTATTGGCGTCGGCACTTCAACGCCGATCCCACGATCCTCGGGCGAACGGTCCGAGTGGGGGGCGTGCCCAAGACGGTCGTGGGCGTACTCCCATCCGGATTCCGGTTTCTATCGTCCGAAGCAGGCCTTTTCCTGCCCTTCTCCTCAGAGGCCTCAGCCCGCCAATCCAGCCAGCGACACTCCGGTGGCGGGGCGATCCGCATGATCGCCCGCCTCGGCTCGGGGGTCTCCCTCGCCGAGGCCCAATCCCAAATCGATGCCCACAACGCACAGCTCGAAAAAGACAATCCCCAGGCTCAGATGATCGCGGACGCAGGCTTCCGGACAAGGGTGGTGCCCCTCCACGCCGACCATGTGAAGGCCATTCGCCCCACCTTGATCTTGATGCAAGTGGGCGTCTTGTTCCTGCTCCTCATCGGCAGCGTCAACCTCATGAACCTGCTCCTCATCCGGGCCAGCCACCGCGTGAAGGAATTCGCGGTACGCAAGGTCATGGGCGCGAGCTGGGGTCAGGTGGTCCGCTTGGCCCTGGTTGAAAACACGCTGCTCACGGTCGTGGGGGGCTGTCTCGGTCTTGGGGTCGGGGCTTTGGGGATCGGTTTCCTGAGCTTGTTCGGCGTGGAGCGGCTTCCCTTGGGGATGCACATCGGCCTAGATGGGCGTCTGATCGTGGTCGCGGTATCCGGATCCTTGGTGACGGGCCTCCTTCTCTCCATTCCCATCGCCTGGTTCAACCTCCGGGGCGACTTGACCCAGTCCCTACAATCGGAATCCCGCAGCGGTACGGCAGGGCCCGCCGTCCAACGCCTCCGACACGGCTTCATCGTGGCCCAGATCGCTTTGGCATTCACCCTGTTGGCCGGGGCCGGCCTCCTGGGATTGAGCCTCAAACGAACCCTGGCGGTGGCCCCGGGCTTTCAGCCGGATCACCTCCTCACCGGCCGCATCTCCCTCCCCCCGAACACCTATCGAAGCGGAACGGCCATCCTGGCCTTCCATGAGCGGCTCCTGGAGGCCGTGGGGCAACAGCCAGGCGTGGTGGCCGCCGGCATGATCAACAACATTCCGTTCAGCGGGACCAGTGGATTGAGTGCCATCACCGTTCAGGGCCATGCCTTGAACCCCGGGGAATCCCGACGGGGTCATTACGCCTATGACGTGTCCGGAGACTACTTCAAGGCCCTCGGCATCCCGCTCCGAAGGGGGCGCTTCCTGGAGCCGAGCGATTCCCACCTCCCGGGAAGGGTCTGCGTCGTCGATGAGGCCTTCGCGCGTGACTATTGGCCGCGCGGGGATGGCCTCGGGCAGCGGCTGTTCCGAGATTCCCGGGAAGGCGGCCCTGAATCGGCCTTCACCGTCGTGGGGGTCGTGGGCGCCGTGAAACAGAAGGGGCTCACCGACGAGCCAAGCCAAGGGGCCGTCTACTTCCCCTATGGCTACAACGCCGATTCCCAGGCATTCATCGCCATCCGAACGAATCGGTCGCCGGAGGCTTTCGGCGCGGCGCTATTAAAGGCCATCCGCGGCATCGATCTCGAATTGACCGCCGCCGATGTGCGATCCATGGACGCGCGCATCGCGGATAGCCTCGTGGCCCGCCGCTCCCCCGCGCTGCTCATGGGAATCTTCGCCGGCGTGGCCTTGATGCTCGCCGCCATCGGAACTTACGGAGTCCTGAGTTACGCGGCGTTGCAGCGCCGCCGGGAGATCGGCATCCGCATGGCCCTCGGCGCGCTGCCTCAGCAGGTCTTTTCCCAGTTCTTGAGCCTGGGGGGGAAATTGCTTTTGGGGGGCCTCACCTTGGGCGCCTTGGGCGCCTGGGCGGCCAGCCGCGCCATGGAGGCCGCCCTCTTGGGCGTCGAATCGATCCATTGGGGAACCTTTACGGGGACGGCAGGGCTCCTCATGATCGTGGTGCTCGTGGCCTCCCTATTGCCCGCGATCCGGGCCGCGCGGGTGGATCCGGCGGAAGCCCTTCGCTCGGAGTAACCTAGAAGCGTCTCCAAAATTCCGAGCCTCCATGCCGCGCATCCTCATCGCCGACGATCAGCCCGACATCCGGGAGGCACTGCGCCTCCTTCTGAAGGGCGAGGGATTCGCCGTCCAGACGGCCGATAGCCCCGCCACCGTGCGCCAAGAACTGGCGACGCGACCCCCATCTCTCCTGCTCATGGACTTGAACTACCGCCGCGACACCACCTCGGGCACCGAGGGTCTCGCCTTGCTCCAGGAAGCGCTGGCCCAGGATCCGCTGCTCCCCGTCGTGGTGATGACGGGCTACGCCACCATCGAGCTGGCCGTGGAGGCCATGCGCCTCGGCGCGAGGGATTTCATCCAAAAACCCTGGGATAACGCGCGTCTGCTTTCCATCCTTCGGACCCAGCTGGAACTGGCCATGGCCCTGCGCGCCTCCAAGCGCCTGGAGGCCGAAAACGCGCTGTTGCGCGGGGAACGGGCGCCCGCCCTCGTCGCCCGGAGCCGCGGCATGGTGTCGCTCCTGGAATTGGCCGCGAAGGTGGCGCCCTCGGACGCCCCCCTCCTCATCACCGGCGAGAATGGAACGGGGAAGAGCCTGCTCGCGGAAGTGATCCATCGGGCTTCCCGCCGCGCCGCGGGCCCCTTCCTCACCCTCAACGCCGGGGGCCTCAGCGAGGGCGTGCTGGAGAGCGAACTCTTCGGACACGTGAAGGGTGCCTTCACCGATGCCCGTCAGGATCGTGCGGGCCGCTTCGAGCTGGCCGAAGGCGGGACCCTCTTCTTGGACGAGGTGGGCAACGCCCCCTCCAGCCTGCAGAGCCGTCTGCTCCGCGTGCTGGAGACGGGCGCGTTCGAGCGGGTGGGCTCCAGCCGCACCCTGAAGGCCGACGTGCGCCTGATCTCCGCCACCAACGCGGATCTGGAAGCGGAGGTCGCCTCCGGGCGCTTTCGGCAGGATCTCCGCTTCCGCCTCAATACCGTGGAACTGCACCTTCCGCCCCTTCGCGAACGGCTGGAGGATATCCCGCTCCTGGCGAACCATTTCTTGGCCCTGCACGCCGCCAAGTACCACCGCAGCATCCATGGCTTCGAGCCGGAGGCGCTGCAGGCCCTCGCCCGCCACACGTGGCCCGGCAACGTCCGCGAATTGAGCCATGCCGTGGAGCGCTCCGTCTTGGTGGCGGCCGGTCCCGGCCTGCGGGCCGAGGACCTGCTTCTGCAGGCGCCCCGACCGGGAACCTCCCTGGAGGACATGGGCCTCGAAGACATGGAAGCCCTGCTCATCCGCAAGGCCCTCCACCGGCACGGCAACGCCACGGCCGCGGCAGAGGCGCTCGGCCTTTCCCGCAGCGCCTTCTATCGCCGCCTCCAAAAGCTCGGGATCCAGACCGGATGAACGCCGCGCCCTCGAACCATGAACGCCAGGTTCAAGTCTGGGCCCTGATGGGATCGGTTCCCGCGTTGGTCCTGGCCGCGTTCTTGGCCGCGCGGAAGCCCGAGGCCCGTGGTTGGGCTTGGGCGGGCCTCGCCGCCACCGTCGCCGCGGCGCTCGGTAGTTCCCTCCAGGTACGCCGCCGCGTGCGGCACCCCCTTCAAACCCTCTCGAACCTCCTCGCCGCCCTGCGCGAGGGCGACTACTCCTTCCGGGGGCGGGAGGGGAGCGATGATGCCCTGGGCGTGGCCTTCCATGAACTCAACACCCTCGCGGAGCTGCTTCAGCAGCAACGGATCGGCGCCATGGAAGCCACCGCCCTCCTCCGCACGGTCATCGAGGAGATCGACGTGGCCATCTTCGCCTTCGACGCGGAGGATCGGCTCCGCCTCGTCAACCGGGCTGGGGAGGCCCTCCTGGGCCAACCCAAGGAACGCGCCTTGGAATGCTCCGCCGCGGAACTCTCCCTCGACGAGGCCCTCGGCGGACCCAGTTCCATCCTGGATGCCGCCTTTCCCGGAGGCGCGGGGCGCTTCGAGCTGCGCCGGAGCACCTTTCGGCAGGGCGGCCGCCCCCATCGCCTCCTCGTGATGTCCGATCTCACGCGACCCCTCAGGGAGCAGGAACGGCAGGCCTGGCAGCGGCTCACGCGCGTGCTCAGCCACGAAATCAACAACAGCCTCGCGCCCATCCAGTCCCTCGCCGGCAGCCTCGCCTCCCTGACGCGCCGCGCCCTCCCCGAGGGGGAATCCGCCGAGGATCTGCAGCAGGGGCTCGCCGTCATCGAGCGGCGCAGCGCCGGCCTCCAACGATTCCTGTCCGCCTACGCCCGCCTCGCGAAGCTGCCGGCCCCCGAGCGCCGCGCCCTCGCCTTGGAGGCCCTCGTGCCTCGGGTGGCTCGATTGGAGACACGGCGCCCCATCACGGTGAACCCAGGCCCTGAACTGACGGTCTCCGCCGATGAGGACCAGCTGGAGCAGGCCCTCATCAACCTCCTGAAGAATGCGGCCGAAGCCACCGAAATCACGAATGGCGGCGTGTGGGTGACCTGGCGTCGAGAGGGGCGCTGGGCCCGCGTCGACGTGTGCGACGAAGGTCCCGGCCTGCCTCCGACGGCGAACCTCTTCGTGCCCTTCTTCACGACGAAGGTGGGCGGTTCGGGCATTGGCCTCGCCCTGGCCCGGCAGATCGCCGAGGCCCACGGCGGCAGCCTCGCCCTGGAAAACCGGGAAGCGGGCCCGGGCGCACGCGCGGTGCTGCGCCTGCCCCTCCCGGGCTAATTCCACCGGTGGCGCATCACCGCGATTCATTTTTTTGGAGATCTCATGCTGCTCCCCATCCTCCCCGCTCTCGTCGCCCAGCAGGCCCAGGCCCCTGCCCTCCCGGGCGCCGTGGAGGTGCGCCCTGGCCTTTTCGTCGTGCTCGGCACGCCGGGACCGGCGACCTTCGCGGGACTGAAGGCCTCAGGCATCACCCACGTGCTCAACCTCCGCCATGAGGCCGAAGCTGATGCCAACGCCGACCTCGCCGCCACCCGGGCCGCCGGCGCGGCCTACGATCGCTGCCCCATGGATCGCGAGCCGTCGGCCGCTGCCCTGGATGCCTTCCGGGCCAAGCTGCGGGCCCTGCCCAAGGGTGCTCGGGCCCTCATCCACTGCGCCTCGGGCAACCGCGTGGCGGGAGCCCTCTTTACCTTCTGGGTGCTGGATGGGGGCATGGCGGAAGAAGACGCGCTGAGCCTGGCGAAGCGGGCGGGGTTGAAGAGCCCCGTCACGGAAGCCGCGGCGAAGGCCTATGTCGCGGCCAAGCGGGCTGCCAAGTAGCCTCCCTCAGCCCTTGCGATCCATCCGCTGGGGCACCGGGGCATAGACCCGGCGAAGGGTTTCCGGGGCCTTCGCCCAAGCCTTCAGCGCTTCACCGCGGGTGGCATACCACCCCCAGCAGGCCTGCCACGCCCGAACGCCATCGCGCCGGGGCCAGGGCAGCACGGTGATCCGATCCGCCCGGCGGCCCGCCTGGGTGGCGAGGTGGGGAAGGCCCGTGTCGGTGACGGCCACGAGCATCCGGAGCGTCCAGGGTCGGGCGGGATTTCCCACCCGCGTGGCGCCCACGCGGAGGCAGGCCTCCAGATTCCCCTGCCGCATCGCGGTGAGGGGATCCGGCAGCGATTCCGGAGCGGGTATCACCCGGATCTCCAGGCTGCGGCTGAGCCCCCCGGCGAGGTTGCTCACGCTGAGGGTGTAGACCGTGGTGCGGTCAGGCACCACCGTGACCTTTTCGCGCCCCGTGAGCTCCAGGCCCCCGGGCTCCAGGCGCACCTTGGCTTCGCCCTGGCACTCCCACATCAGCTCCACGGGCTGGCCGGGCGCCACTTCGAGCCGGTTGGCGGCAAAGCTGCAGATGCGCGCCGGTGCCTGATCCCGGGGTGTGGGCATCACCGCTACGTCGAGGCTGCGGGTCTGGCCCCCGGCGTCGTTGGTCACCAGGAGCGTGTAGCGGGTGTTCTCCTGGGGGGTCACCACCACGAAGCTGCGGCCATCCAGCTCCAGGCCGCCCGGCTCCAGGCGTACCTTGGCGGCTCCCGTGCACTCCCAGCTCAGCACCACGGGATCGCCGGGCAGCACCTTCGCCGAGCTCGCATCGAAGCTGCATACCCGCGCGGGCTCCCCGAGGGGAAGGCCCGGTTCCACCTTCACCAAGGCGCGGGCCAGTTCGCGCCCATCGTCGGCGCGGCGCAACACGTAGGTGGTGGTGGCGGAGGGGCGCAGGGTGAGCTGTCCCGCTTCGCCCAGGCGGATATCCCCAGGCTCGAGGCGCACCACCCCCGTGCCCGGGGCGGACCACCGCAGCAGCAAGGTCTGACCGGGTCGGATCGATGGCTCCGAAACTTCCAGCAGAGGCGGAGCCTGGGCGCACAGGATAGGCGCGGCCACCAGGGGTGTCAGGAAGGGGCGCATGCTCCAACTATCGCACCCTCCGCTCCCCTGCGCTGGGGTCCGACACCCGCGGGGCCTGAGCCTGGAACTCAAGGGCAGCGCCCCTGGCGCCGACTCAACGGCGTGTCTCGAACCTTCCGACCTACGGGAATCCTGATCAGTTCCCTAGCGGCCGCCCTGGCGGCCCAGGAGACCGACGAAAGCGCGGCCCAACGGCGTGAAGCCCTGCTCCGGCTCATGCAGACCCCCGTGGAGGCCAGTTCGCGTTACGCCCAGGGCCTCCTGGAGAGCCCTCAGGCCACCTCGGTGCTCACCCGGGACGACCTGGATCGGCTGGGCCCCCTGCCCCTCGTGGAGCTGCTCCGTGGTCTCCCCGGCGTGGATGCCCACGAGCTGGGTTCCCTGGGCGATTTCGTGGGCCTCCGGGGCAGCCTGATCCAAGGGAACCCCACCACCGTCCAGATCCTCGTGGATGGGGCGCCCTTCCACAATCCCATCGCTGGTGTGGCCACCCTCTCCGGCCTGCCCGTGCCCTGGGAGCTCATCGATCGCATCGAGGTGACGCGGGGCCCCAGCTCCACGCTGCATGGGGCCAACGCGGTAACGGGCGTGATCTCCATTCGGACGCGGCGGGCCGACACCGGCCAGTCGGGCGAATTCCGGGCCGAGGGGCTTCACCCCCGGGGCTTCCGAGGGGGCGGCGCCCTCCGCGTGGGAGGGGAGAAGTGGGGTTTCGTCGCCGGGGCGGAGGGGCTGAGCGTCGATGACTCCGGGCACTCCTACCAGGTGCTCGGGAATCCTCCCCCCTCCCTCCGGCCCACGCCCGGCCAATTGGAGGCCACGAGCCATGATGCCCAGCGGAAACGGCGGGCCTTCCTTCGCGGGGATGCGCAGTTCGGCGCCCACCAGTTTTGGTTTTCCGGCGGCGGCAGCCAGATTTTTTCTGGCGCCAGTTTCGTGGGAGCCATCTACACCTTCCCCTATTCCACGTCGGATACGACGATGCTGCAGACGGGCTGGTCCTGGCGGGCCACGCCGGCCCTGCGCTGGGAGGCCCAGCTCAACCGCCTGGGGTTCCGACAGGGCATCGGGCCCGTGCCCGCCTTGGCCACCGTGGACCCCGCGACCCTCGGCGAGTCCTACCCCTACGAGTACCACCGGGAACAGGGCTCCCTCCTCATGGATTGGCGGGCGACCTCCGTGGTGCGCATCGTGGGAGGCCTCGACGGGGCCCGGCTCACGGGGCGGCCGAGTCCCCTCATCGGCCTGATGGAGCCGACGCACGAACGCTCCGCGGGGATCTTCGCCTCGGCGGACTTCAACCTGCCCGGCGAGTGGGGCCTTTCCCTGGGGGCCCGGGCGGAGCGGGAGACCCTCGGCGGCTCCCGCGTCTCCCCCCGCCTCATCCTCATGTGGAAGCCCTCGGGGCAGAGCCACCTCCGGGCCGGGTGGTTCACGTCCACGCGCAGCCCCCAGGTCTTCGAAAGCCGCGTGAACAGCAGCCTGGGCCCCATTTCCAACCGCCCCAACCCGGACCTCCGCCCCGAATCCGCCGACACCTTCGAGGTGGGATACCGGTGGAGCGATGGGGTTTGGAGCCTGGACGCCACGGCCTTCTCGGGAAGGCTGCGCCACGAGATCCTTCGCCTCCCCCTCGCCGGCGCCCCTCCGGGCACCAACCAGTTCCAGAATGGCCCCTCCTACCCCAGCCGCGGCCTGGAAGGGGAGTTGACCTGGTGGCCGCGGCCGGGGTGGGTGCTGGGTTTGAACGCGACGTGGCTCCACGTGGAGGATCCCCAGACCGGGGAGCTGGCGGATTACGCCGGTCCCTTCCGGGCGAACCTCTGGACCCGGTTCAGCCGCGGCCCCTGGCTCGGCAGCCTCACGCTCCACCACACGGCCCGGACCCGCGTGGGCGCCTACCAGGGCGCCACGACGGGAGAGGATCGGGCGGCCTTCACCCGCTTGAACGGCCACCTCGCTTGGAACCTTCCCCAGGGGCTCCGCCTCTTCGCCACCGCCACCCTGCTCGGCGCGCCCTTCACACCCCAGGGCTCGGGGTTCACCACCAAGCCCTTCGTCATGTATGGGGGGCAGGAACGGTGGGGCTTGGGTCTGGGCTGGACCTTCTAGGCCTGCTCTCCTCACGGGGAGGGGCACCCCCCTGAGTGCCCCTGCCTTGCCGCTTGAACCTCGGCCCCCTCAGAACCGGTAGGAAGCCTGCAGCCCGATCTCGCGGCGGACATTGCGGATGATGAGCTGGTTGGCCAAGCCGCCATTGGAGACGGGGGCATCCTTCTTGTTGGCGTTCTGCCCATAGACCGAGACGGAGATGCCGTTGAAGAACTCCATTCCCGAGTTGAAGTGGAGGAGGGTCTGAGCGTCGATGTCCTGGCGCGCGATGGCGTTGCCGAACGGGGTGGCGAGGGTGTAACCGCCGATGTGCTGCACGGCACCGTAGAAGAAGAACTGCCCCCACTGATACTTGCCCCAGAGGTTGGCCAGCTGCTTCGGGCTGTAATCCGCCTGATTCCCCGTGTCGTAGAGGGGATCCTTGAAGCTGGCCGTGGAGAGGTTGACGCCCATGGTCAGGCCCGGGGAGATTTCGCCCGTGAGGCTGAGCTCCACACCCGTGTCCTCATAGGAATCCGGTCCGTTCCGGAACTGGACTTCCGGCTTGGGCCCAACGAAATTCCCGGTGCGGTATTGGGAAATGAGCTTCTTCACCGTCGCTTTGAAGACGGTCACATCGAGGATGGCCCGGGACCACTTGTGGCGGTAGCCCAGCTCAAGGGTGCTCACGTCCTCCGGGTCGAGACCGGGATTGGGGATGAGCACCTGGGCCACCACGGCATTGTTCACGCCCGCGAACTTCTCCTGCACCTGGGGGCTGCGCTGGGACGTGAACCAGCCCGCGCGCAGGGCGGAGCTGGAATCCACCTTCCAGACCACGGAAGCCCGGGGGCTCGTGCTGCTCCCGCCCAAGGATTCATTGGCGGCCCGGGCCCCGGCGGAGAAGATGAAGGCCCCCATTTCCCAATCGGCGGAAATGAAGCCACCGGAGGCGCTCAGATCCTGCGCCTGGACTCCCACCGTGGGATTGGGGTCCGTCTTGATGCTATGGGAGTCCACCCCCACCACGAAGTGAAGGGAGGCCATGGGATCCCAATTAGCCTGGATCGCCCCACCCCGGATGGTCTCGGAGAAGAAGTCGTATCCCTTCACCAGGCCTGGATCCGAGCCGAGACCCGCGTTCCAAACGACGGTGGAGAAGGCGCTTCCGGGGATGGATGCGACGGGTCCCACGTGCCAGATGAACTTCTTCTGATCCGCCCGCGCTTCCAGGCGGAAGGCGGTTCCGAAGGCCTGGGACCAGCCCACCTGGGCGATCTCCCGTCGGATCCACTCATCCGTGAAGTTGAGCACCGGCTGGTAACCCGGCGGGAAGGGCGCACCCGGGGGAGGGGCCGCGATCCCGATCTCGCTGAAGTGCCCCGCTTCACCGCGGCCGTAGGCCGCCCAGATCCTGGCGTCCTTCCCGAGGCTGAGCTCCGGCCTCAGGTAGAGCTGGCTGGTGTGCGTGGCGTTGGGCTGGGAGAAGGTCAGGGAGGGATTCGCGATCATCGGCAGCTTCTGATCGGTGTCCCCGTTGGATCCGCCACCCATGGCGGCCGTGAGCTGGAAGGCATCGGAGTTGTAGGCGAGATAGGCTTGGCCCCGGCCCGAGTGGTGGTCTGCCCCTGCGGCCCGCAAGCTGCCGGATACGCCGCCATTCGCGATTCCCCGTTTGGTGCTGATGGCGATGACGCCCATCTGGGCATTGGCCCCGTAGAGGCTGGAGCTGGGGCCCCGCACGATCTCCACGCGATCGATGGCGTCGATGGGCACGGGGATGCCGTTCCAGTCCACGCCCAGGTTGATGATGTTGTAGAGGGCCACGCCATCCACGAGCACCTGGATGGAGCGGGCGCTGTTCGCGGGGTTGATCCCCCGGATGGTCACGTTGATCTTGTTCGGGTCGTTGTCCCATACCTGCACGCTGGTGGCGAGTTTGAGGACATCCGTGAGCTTGAAGGCGCCGGACATGCGGATCTGCTCGGAGGTGATCACTTCCACGGCCTGGGGGCTCTCGATGGGATCCTGCACGCGCTTGGAGGCGCTGGAGATGGGCGTGTTCAACAGGGTGATCAGCGCCATCTCGTCATCCTTCTCCTTGGCAGGGGCGGGCTGCTGGGCCAACAGGGGAAGGCAGCAGACTCCGCCGCCGACGATCAGGTACGGAATGGATTTGCGATGAGCGGCCATGCCTTCCTCCGTGGTATTCAAGGCCTCGTCCCTGCCGGGGGGGCCCTTCGGTTGGTCCGTTGGCAATGAGGACGAGGTGCAAGCTGCCCTTCGGCTGGGATAGGGGTGTCTTGAATTTCCACCTCAGGTGCAGAGGTTCCTGCCTCCCAGGGCAATCCATGCCGGATTTCCCTTCAACCTTTGATCGGGAGCAGGGTCCATTCGGATTCAGGAGCCCAGGAACTCCCATGCCCCCACGGAATCCCGCCCCCGCTTACTCCGAAAGCCGCCGGCGCCTGCTCGCCACCCTGGGCGGCGCCCTCGCCCTCACCGCCTGTGGCGGGGGCTCGGGAAGCAGTTCCGCGCCCGAGCCCCCCGCGGGCGGGACTCCGCCGCGCCTCCGCATCGTCGGCCCGGACCTGCTCGCGCCCGATGGCTCCCCCCTGAAGCTCCGGGGCTGGAACTGGGGCCGCTGGGGCCTCGCCCAGCCCACGGACGCCGCCGACAACGCGGCCCAGGGCGCCACCTGCGTGCGCATCCCCCTGCGCTGGTGGGGCTACTACGAAGGGCCGGGCATCGACAGCCGCGACGACAGCCAAACGACGACGGCGGGCATCGACGCGGACCACCTGGCCATCCTGGACGCCATGGTGGCCCAGGCCTCCGCGGCCCAGCTCTGGATCATCCTCTTCATCGACTCCGACTGCGGCCAGAACGGCACCCAGGATGCCCACGAGGTGGCCTACTGCGACCCCAAGGGGCAGTACCCCAACGGCCACAACTTCTGGACCGATCCCGGCGTGCGAGCGAAATTCATCAAGGCCTGGAAGTTCATCGCCGCCCGCTACCGGAACACTCCCTACCTCGGCCTCTTCGAGCCCCTCCCCGAGCCCAATCCCACGTCGGGCACCGACGCCGACATCGCCGCCTTCTATGATGAAGTGATGGCGGCCATCCGCACCGGGGCCCCCGGGGTGCCCTTCCTCCTGGGCCCCCGCGTCTATGGCATGAAGTCCGTGGGCGACGCTTACAACGCCAAGTGGAAGGACGTCGTCTACACCGGAAACCTCTTCCTCCGCACGGGGGGCACTCCCGAGGAGAACATCGCCGAGCTGGGCCTGCGCCTCCAGCACCTGCTGGACCTCCAGACCGCCCATCAGGTGCCGATCTTCGTGCAGCAGTGCGGGGTCATGTCCGGCGACGACCCCGACCTCAGCTACCTCAACGCCATGCTGTCCCTGCTGAACGGCAAGGGTGTCGGGTACACCTACTGGGAATACCGCGACTCCCTCAACCCAGATGCCTACGGGGTGATCTACCAGGATGGGCACGGCAGATGGATCACCAAGCAGGGATTCCTGGATGCGATCTCCGGGTACTTCAAGGCCTAAGAATCAATGAAAAGGCATGACGCAGAGGCGCGGAGGCGCGGAGGCGCGGAGGCTCAGAGAAGGACAACGAAGGTTCGAGGTATCCGCTTCCTTTGTTTGGGTTCATCGCGGATTTCCGGGGAACCTCTCCCACTGGAACGAGAAGGGAGCGGTCGGGCCATGACGGATCGCTTCGCGTTTCGAATCGAAAAGGTGGAACGCAGAGGACACCGAGGGCCCTGTGGGCCTTCGCAGAGGCCGCAGAGACCCGCCGCGCGCCGTGCCCATGGCTTGAGGGGATCCATGGGGCGTGTACCTCCGCTGGGTCGCGCCGCCTCCGCGCCTCCGCGTTGAGCTTTCGGGCGCCGGCCAGTATCAGACCGGCGTGACGCTCCGGCGCTTCACGGGCCAGGCCTCGCGTCGCTTGGCACGGGCAAGGCGAGTGGCCAGCTCCCGGCGCAGGTCGCCGGGCTGGATGATGGCGTCCACGTGGAGGTCGGCGGCGAGCTTCACGAGATTGATGTCCTCGTTGTACTCATCGCGGAGCTGCTGCACGTAGGCGCGGCGCTCCTCCTCGGGCTTCTCGGCGATCTTGTTGGCGAAGACGGCGTTCACGGCGGCCTCGGCGCCCATCACGGCGATGCTGGCCGTGGGCAACGCGATCGTCGCGTCGGGATCGAAGCCGGGGCCGCTCATGGCGTAGAGGCCGGCGCCGTAGGCCTTGCGCACCACCACGCAGAAGCGGGGCGTGGAGCAGCTGGCCATGGCGCTGATCATCTTGGCGCCGTGGCGGATGATGCCCTGCTTCTCCACGGCGCTGCCGATCATGAAACCGGGCACGTCGCTGAGGAAGAGAAGGGGGATGCCGAAGGCGTCGCAGAGGGTCATGAAGCGGGTGGCCTTGTCGGCGCTGTCGACAAACAGCACGCCGCCCTTCACCCGCGGCTGGTTGGCCACGATGCCCACGGGGCGGCCCTCGATACGGGCGAGGCCCGTGATGAGCTCGCCGGCGAAGAGCTTCTTGATCTCCAGGAAGGTGCCCTCGTCCACCAGAGCCTCGATGAAATCCTTCATCTGGAAGGGGCTGTTGATGTCCTTGGGCACCAGCGTCGAGATGTCCTTGGCCTTGGCGGCCACGGCCCGGGGTTCCGCCATGGGCAGCGCGTCTTCGCCGTGTTGGGGGAAGTAGGCCAGGTACTGGCGGCAGAGGGCGATGGCCTCCTGCTCCGTCTTGCACAGGAAGTCGCCGCAGCCCGAGACCGAGCAGTGCATCTTGGCGCCCCCCAGATCCTCCAGGCTGATCTGCTCGCCGATGACCATCTCCGCCATGCGGGGGGAGCCCAGGTACATGGAGGCGTTGCCCTCCACCATCATCACCACGTCGCAAAAGGCCGGAATGTAGGCGCCACCCGCGGCCGAGGGGCCGAAGAGGAGGCAGATCTGGGGCACCAGTCCGCTCAGCGCGACTTCGTTGTGGAAGATGGTGCCGGCGTGGCGGCGGCCGGGGAACATGTCGATCTGATCCGTGATGCGCGCCCCGGCGCTGTCCACGAGGTAGAGCATGGGCACCTTCATCCGCATGGCCACTTCCTGGATGCGGATGATCTTTTCCACGGTGCGGGCGCCCCAAGAGCCGGCCTTCACCGTGCTGTCGTTGGCCATGAGGGCCACGGGACGGCCGTTCACGAGGGCCGTGCCCGTCACCACGCCATCGGCCGGGAGGCTGCCCTGGAGGGCGTTGGCGAAGAGGCCATCCTCCACGAAGGAGCCCTCGTCCACGAGGAGGCGGATGCGCTCCCGGGCGAAGAGCTTGCCCGACTTCGCATTCTTTTCGTGATCCTTGGCCGCGCCGCCCCTGTGGATGCGCTCGATCTCGGTTGTCAGGTGCTCGGGCTGCATGGGGTCCTCAGGGCAAGAGAACCATTCTAGGGGTGAATGGGTCCATAACCCAGGCTGGATGATCCGGAGTCTGCGCCGATACTGGGCGGGGAGGATCCCATGACCCAGGTCACGCCGTGGACGGGGCCGGAGACCGAGGCGCTGGCCCGGAGCCTCACCGCGCTGGCCGAGGCGATCCGCCACCGGGATGAAGGCACCCAATCCCATGACGAGGAGGTGGGATCTCTGGGGGTGGAGATGGCCCGGCGCATGGATCTGGACATCGCCCTCCAGGAGCGCGTGTACCTCGCGGGCATCGTGCACGATCTGGGAAAGATCGGGGTGCGGGACGACGTGCTCCTCAAGGATGGCCCCCTGAGCCCCGAGGACCGGGAGCGGATGGAACGCCATCCGAGGCTGGGCGCGGATATCCTCCGGCCCCTGCCCGGCGCCGCGCCCCTCGCGGAGATCATCCTCTCCCACCATGAGTGCCCCGATGGCTCGGGGTACCCCAGGGGGTTGGCGGGAGATGCGATCTCCCTGGAGGCGCGGATCCTCCAGGTGGCCGACGTCTTCTGCGCGCTCAGCGAGACGCGCCCCTACAAGGGGCCGATGAACCCCTTCATGGCGCTGGAGTGGATGCGCGGCCAGGGCCCGGGCCGCTTCGACCGCCGCTGCCTCCGCGCCCTGGGATCCGTGTTGGCGGATTCACACCATCACTGAAGGCCGGCACCTCAGAATTTAACCACCACCCCGAATCCGACGCCCTTGCGATCCAGCTTCAGCAGGAGATCGTCCTGGAGGCTCCCCTGGGGCACATCGAAGGTCTCCGTTTCATAGAAGGCCCGGAGGCCCACGAAGGGGAAGGGAAAGTAGCGGGCATCGAGACCACCCCGGGTGTACTTGGCTCCCTTGGCCCCGAGGTAGTGGTAATACCCCTTGATCTCAAAGATCCCTCCCGGCACGCGGCTGCCCGCGCTGAGCCCCACCTGGGGAATGGGGGCGGTCACGGAGGTCGACGCGCTCTGGGTGCCCGGCACCGGGGAGATGGCCGTACCCGTGGCATCCACCTCCAGCTTCCAGCTCTCCACCCCGAGGTCCACGCCCACCCAGAACACGGAGAGGGGAATGAAGCGAATGGTCCAGATGCCTTCGAGGGTCTTGAGGTTGACGTGGCTTCTGACGCGGGTGAGGGCCGCGTAGGTGGTGCCATCGATGGTGATGTTGCGGTTGAGGGTCTTGTCACCCACGTAGTCCGTGCCGCCCGTCTGGGCCATGAACCCGAAGCGCGGGCCCTGGTAATCGAAGAGGAAGCCCACCTTCGCCTTGTCCTTGGCGAGGCCCAGATCCGAGTCCAGATCCACGGAGATGGGCTGGCCATCCTGCATGCCCTCCATCTTCCCGGTGAACGTGGGGCCGAAGGAGGAGAGGCCCATGGTCACGCTGCGGGTGGGCCCCATCTGGGCGAAGGCGGCCGTGGCCGCGAGGAGGGGAAGGAGCGCCTGACGCATGGGACCTCCAAAGTTGCTCCCCTATCGGCCCTTTTCAGGGATCCTGCAATTTCCACCGGATGAGCCGCGCCTCCGCCCGGGCCAGCGCCACCCGCTGCGCCAGGAGGGAGAGGGGTTCCAGCCAGCCCAGTACGCCCCGGAGGTGGTTCCGCGCCGCCTCGCGCAGGTCCCGGAACGGGGCCTCCAAGAGCGCGCCGCCGAGCCTGCCTGTGGGTTCCAGGTCCGCCAAGGCCAGGAGGGCCGTCCCCGCCCCCTGGCTGGAGGCCACGAGGATCATGCGGTTCCGGGCCACGCCCACCCCCTCCGCGAAGTGCACCACGGCGGCCACATCCCCCCGCTCATGGGCTCCGAGGGTGCTGGGGATCTCCGGATGGCGATCCCGCCCCCGGAAGGTGAAGACGGCGACATCCCACTCCGGGAGACTCCGAGCCAGGGGCGCCATGCCCCACGCATCATCCCCGAACCCATGGAGCAGCAGGGCCAGGCCCCTGGGGCGGGGGCGGTGAAGCCACCACAGCTCCAGCTCCGCACCCTGGGCTCCCGGGAGCCTGTGGTGGGTCCAGGTTTCCCCCGCGCCCTGAAGCTGGCCCCGGAGCTCGAGCCGCTGTCCGTCGGTCCTGGGAGGCAGGGGCGCCCGCACCAGCTGCCCCGTCAGGAGCCAGCCGGCCACGAGCGAAGCCAGCACCCAAAAGGCCAGGGTGGCCAACAGGAGGGATACCAGCCGACGGGGTCGCATGGGGGGGCTACGGCGCCCCGCGCCCCCGGTTGATGGGCCCCTTCCCAACCTTGCCGGGCAAAGAATCACCTCCCGGGGCCCAGCGCCCGATACGGGGCCAGGAGGTCCTTTTGGCTCATGTGGTGGTGATGGACGACAGCCGGCTCATGCGGACCGTGCTCACCAAGTTTCTGGAGGTGGGCGGGCACACGCCCGAGCAGTGGGAGCCCATGAGCGCCGGGGAAGTCATGGAGAAGGTGGCCGCCACCGACATGGATCTGCTCGTCTGCGACTTCCAGATGCCCGGGTGCAATGGCGCCACCGTGGCCAAGATGGCCCACAAGGCCAAGCCGGACCTCCCCGTGCTCGTCCTCACCTCCCTCCGCGATCCGGAGACGATGGAGTTGCTGCGGAAGTGCCAGGTGCGGGCCATCATCCACAAGCCCATCGACGACACGGCCTTCCTGGCGGCAGTGACCGAAGCGCTGGCGCCCAAGGCGTAAAGATCGTGGAACCGCGAATGAAGCGAATATTCGCGAATAAAAGCCAGTGATTTGGGATCCCGGTTTTTAATTCGCGACCATTCGCGTCATTCGCGGTTCAAAAGCCCTTCAGACCTTCATGAGCTTGCGGTAGGCCTCGAGGAAGTGCGCGGGCTGGGGCAGGATCTCGTCTTCGATGGCCGGCTGGTAGGCGACCCAGGTGTCCTTGGCGGCGACGCGGCGGACGGGGGCGTCCAGGTGGAAGAAGAGCTCGTCGGCGATGCGGGCGGCGAGCTCGGCGCCGTAGCCCCAGGACTGGGTGTCCTCGTGGGCGACGATGACGCGGTGGGTCTTCTTCACGGTGGCTTCGATGGCGGCCCAGTCGTAGGGGTTCAGGGTGCGGAGGTCGATGATCTCGACGCTGATCCCTTCCTTTTCGGCCTCGCGGGCGGCCTGCAGGGCCCGCTGCACGGTGCAGCCGTAGGTGATCACGGAGAGGTCGCTGCCTTCGCGCACGGTGCGGGCCTTGCCGAAGGGGATCATGAAGTCCTCCGGCACCTCGGGCCCCTTGTTGTGGGTCTGCCGGTAGAGGTGCTTGGGCTCCAGGAAGAGCACGGGATCGTCGCAACGGATGGCCGTGCGCAGGAGGCCCGCGGCATCCAGGGCGTTGCTGGGGTAGACCACGCGCAGGCCGGGGCAGTGGGTGAAGATGCTTTCGCCGCACTGGGAGTGGTAGGTGGCGCCGCCCATGAGGTAGCCGGCGATGGGCACGCGCACCACCATGGGGCTCTTGAAGGCGCCGTTGCTTCTCCAGCGGAGCGTCGCCAGCTCGTCGCGAAGCTGCTGCATGGCGGGCCAGATGTAGTCGAAGAACTGGATCTCGACGACGGGTTTGAAGCCGCGGGAGGCGAGGCCGACGGCCCGGCCGATGATGGTGGCCTCCGCCAGGGGCGCGTTGTAGACGCGGTGCGCGCCGTAGGCCTTCTGCAGGCCGTGGGTGCCCTTGAAGACGCCGCCCTTGCCCTTGCACTCGTCCAGGATCTCCGCGCGGGTGGCATCCGCCACGTCCTCGCCGAAGACGAGGATGTCGGGATTGATCGCCATCTCCTGCTTCAGCACCTGATTGATGGCGTCGATCATGGTCTTGCCGCCCTCGCGGCTCGTCACGGTGGCTTCCGTGTCGAAGGCGGCGGACGTGGGATCCACCGTCTCGCTGTAGAGGTGCTCGTAGTAGCTGCCGCTCTCGGGAAGCTGGCCGAGGCAGGCCTCGTCCCAGGCCGCGTCCACTTCCTGCTGCACGCCCATCTTCAGCGCCTCCAGCTGGATTTCCGTGAGGTCGCCCCACGCCACGAGCTGCTTGGCGAAGGTAACGACGGGATCCCGCAGCGCCTCCTCCTCGCGCTGGGACTTGGGCTTGTAGAGCTGCTCGTCGTCGCTCAGGGAGTGGCTGTAGGGGCGGATCACCTTGGCGCGCACGAGGGCGGGGCCGTTCCCGGCGCGGCAGTGGTCCACGGCCGCCTTCATGGCGTCGTAGCTGGCCAGGGGATCGCAGCCGTCCACCTCGTCCACGATGAGGAGGCCATGGGGTTCGTAGCCCTTGAGCAGGGCCGCCACGTTGCCGCCGGGGTACTGGACTTCGGAGGGCGTGCTGATGGCGTAGCCGTTGTCCTGCACGAGGAAGACCACGGGCAGCTTGAGATTCACGGCGTTGGAGATGGCCTCCCAAAACTCCCCTTCGGAGCAGGTGCCATCCCCCGTGGTGGTGAGGACGACCTCATCCTCGCGGAAGCCGAACTCGGCCATGCGGCCCGCCTGCTTGGCACGGAGCACGGCCTCGGCGGCGCCCACGGCGTGGAGGAACTGGCTCCCCGTGGGGCTGGAGGTGGAGAAGATGTTCAGCTTCTCGTGGCCCCAGTGGCTGGGCATCTGGCGGCCGCCGCTGGCGGGATCCTCCACGGAGCCCACGGAGCCCAGGAACATCTCCTTGGCCGTGTAGCCCAGGCCGTAGCAGAGGGCGCGGTCGCGGTAGTAGAAGAAGAACCAGTCGTAGGCGGGTTTGAACACCAGGGCCGCGGCGGCCTGCACGGCCTCGTGGCCCACGCCGTTGATCTGGAAGTACACCTTGTTCTGGCGCTTGCCCGTGATCTCCTTATCGTCGATGCGCCGGGCGGCGTAGATGGTGCGGTACAGCGCGATGCGCTGCTCCCGGGGGAGGGTGGTGACGGGCTGGCTTGAGGTCACCGTGGTCATGTTGGCTCCAAACGCAGGGGGCGGCCCGAAAGGATGAAATTACCATCGGGCAAGGGAATAATCCCATTCTTGTTTGCCAAGCTGGACCAAACTCGCAGACCATAGCCGACCATACCGAAATTCGGCCCTTTCCCCGGGTAGGCCGGATACCGGGATGCGCCAGACCTAGTGGTGCCCGCTTTCAGGTCGGAAGCGGCTCCATCACCTGGATCGGGTGGGAATCATCGACCAGGATGCCCAATTCCCGGATCATCTCGATTCGCGTTTGATCCAGGATCAACCCCGCTGGAAGGAGCACCCGCCCTGAGAGGGTACGGATGGAATCCAAAAGAAGGTGGCCCGATCGCAGGCCGGCGACGTTCACCGCTCGCACCTGTCGATGGGCTTCAGAGAAGGCCAAGTCACGACTCAAGACCACCCCGAGGGCCTCGCCCACGGAAGGATGGAATTCCTTCAGCTCGCCTTGAATGCTATCCAAAGCCTGCAGGCCCACGGGAACCCGGTCCATCGCGTCCACGAGGGCCATCGTCGCTCGGAGGACTTGAATGGTTATGGGCTGGAAATCCTTGGAGGTCCCATCGGGAGGTTCCATCGAGGGGGCCACTCGGCGAAGGATTTCACAGACGGGCTCCAGCCTCGGCACATTCTCGAGGACTTCCGCCATCGCCTCGTAGGCCTGCGCCACCATCCGGGTTTCTTCAGGCAGAAACCGAAGGCCCCGCCTCTGGCGATCCAGGAGATTCGTGGGCAGGGACAGGAGGGCCAGCTGCGTCATGGGAGCGGCCACCGTCAGGGGCCAGAGGTCGATGAGGTTCAATTCGCAGGCGGCGCGTCGAACCAGGATGGTGATCTGCTGGGCTTTGCGAAATGCCGCGGTGTCAAGATTTTCCAGGAGCCGGATCATCGCCTCGATGCTGCCCGTCAAGGTCTGCTCCAACAGAACCCGCTCCGACTGGAGCAGCTGGAACTGGCGCGCTCCGGAATTGATCGCCATTTCCATCACCGCAAGGTCGCAGGGCTTAGCGAGGAAGCGGAATATCTCCCCTTGGTTCACGGCTCGGATGGCGATATCAAGGCCCGAATTACCCGTCAGCAGGATGCGGGAGGATTCCGGAGCCAGCTCCCTCACCCGGGTCAGGAAGTCGATGCCATTCATCCCGGGCATCTGGTAGTCGGACATCACGACGGCGAAGGGACCTCCGGATGAGACCAACTCCAGGGCCTTTCGCGGATCCTCCGCCAGTTCCACCTCATAGCATCGCCTCAGATGCCGTGCCACCCCCCCCAGGAGCCTCGCATCGTCATCCACGACCAAAATTCGAACCGCCATGGCCTCTCCGTGATCAGGGTCGCGTTGGATACAAGACGAGCAGCGGTTCCTTAACTCCCCGCAATTCCGCGAAATTCTGCAGCTTCTCCAGATGGCTTGGCCCGAGCCGGGCCCCTTGGGCGAAGAGGAGCATTCCGTCGAGGGTCACGGCGTCCTCCACCAGCACCATCCCGGGCGTCAGCTCATGAAGGGAGACGGGTTTCGGCTGGGAAGGGGCATCCTTGCCCTCCGCGGGCAGCACCAGGAGTTCCAGGGCATCGATGACCTTGGGATCGAAGCGCCCCTTGGCCAGTTTCAGTTCCTCCAGCACCACCCTCGGGTTCTTCCGGCGGGCTTCCATTTCCACGAAGGCGGCCACGCACCCGATGATGCGTGAGGCCAAGGGGATCGCCTCTCCTTTTATCTCGTCGAAAGGCAGGCCCTTGCCATCGTATCCCTTGTCTTGGTACTGGATGGCCTTGGCCACCTCTTCCAGCCGCGGCACGTGGGCCAGCAGCTTGGCGCCCATCTCGGGAACCCGCTGCAGGATGGCCCGCTCTTCCACGGTCAGCTGGGTGCTGGTCTTGGCCTTCTCGAGCACCTGCATGGGGACGGCCATCCGACCCACCTGGGCCAACAGGGCCGAGATCCGGAGGCTCCAAGCGTCCGTGGCGCCGAGCATCTTGCCCAGGGTGGTGGAGAACTCCGCCACCTCCTGCGCCCGCCCGAACCCCGCTGGATCCGCGAGGGATAAGAGTTCCGTCAGCACGTCAATCGCCCCAGACAGGGTTTTCTCGAGGAGTTCCTGCTCGGCCGTGATGAGCCGGTGCTGTTCCAAGCCTGACTCCAGGGCCCGGGAGAGCTCGGGGACAGCACAGGGTTTATTGAGGAAGCGGAAGATTTGACCTTGATTGACGGCATCCACGGCGGTCGCCTGATCCGCATTCCCCGTCAGCATGATGCGAACCGTCTCCGGGTTCAGCTCGGCCACGCGTTTCAATAGATCCACGCCATTCATTCCCGGCATCTGCATGTCGGCAACGATCACGGCGTAGGGGCCATGCTCGACCACCGCTTGGATCGCCGGGACAGCCCCCAAGGCCACATCGAGTTCGAATTGGGCGTGCATGGATCGGTGATAGGCGCGAAGCACGCGCTCGTCGTCATCCACCATCAGAACCCGACGGTTCATTGATCACCCCCCTGCTCTGCCTCGAAATGCCCCCAGTGATCAAGGGGCGTTCGAAGCGGAATGGCCTTGAAGTGCTCGTGGTCCGCATCCATTCGCCAAAGGGGGGATCGGCCCTTCCCCTGGATGATGCTCGCCCCATGGAGAATCGATCCCACGTGGAGGGCTGGAGGGCCCTCGGAGGGCTTCAAGTGGGTTCTCACCCCTTCCACCACGGTGGCCGGGAGGGCCCAGACCCCGAGCAGGTAGGCGCCGGCCTGGGCGTGATCCACTCCCAGCGTTTCCCGTTCCAGGGATTGAAGGGTGGCTTCACCAAATTCCAGGCGGGTGATGATGTCCTCGTAGGCCTTGGGCTGGGCCCGTGCGGCCACCAGGAGCCCGGACATGCTCAAGAGCCCCGCCGTGAAGGCGGGTTCCACGAAGGCAGGGGCCTCCCGATAAGCGATGCGCTTCGCCATCCGGCCCACGTCCAGGCTCCCTTGCGCCACCAATTCCAAGTCGAGGCCCCGTGGGAGGCCTGCTCGCACCTGGTTCAGGAACCCATCCATGAGGATCAGCGATTTGATGGTGTCCACACCCAGCACCTGGATGGCCTCCCGGGTGGAAGCCACGGAACGGCGGAGGCCGAAAAAGGCGCTGTTCGTGAGTTTGAGGATCTTGGCCGTCATGGCGATATCCCGCTCCACGACCTCGGCGACCTGATCCACGCTGGCCTCCGGATCCTCCAGCCGAAGCTGGAGCTCGCGGAACAGGTGGGGCAGGACGGGCAGGTCCTCGCCTCCTGCCAGCAACCCCCTCACCTGCTCCAGTTCAACCTCAGGGCGGGATTGGAAGGCCCTGGCGATGGCATCCCTGAGAACCTCCGGCTCACAGGGTTTGCTCAAGTATTGGTGGGCCGCCCCCACGCATTGGAGGATGAGGTCGCGGTCAGCGTGCCCGGAGAGGATGATCCGGGCGGAATGGGGATGGCGGACCATCACCTCGTTCAGGAATTCGGCGCCATTCATGACGGGCATGCGCATATCGGAAACAACGACGTCGAACCCCTCCCGATCCAGGGATTCCAAGCCCAGTGCCGCGCTTTCCTGGAAGGACATCTCCCATTGATCCCGCATTCCGTGCAAGCTCCGTTGGAGCCCCTTGAGCACGAGGGCTTCGTCATCCACAAACAGGATCCTTGGCTTGCTCACGGGGCCTCCTTTACGGCCGCTTCCTTGCGTACCCTAGGCAGCCAAAGGGTGAAGGTCGTGCCCACTCCGACCTCGCTCTCGAAGGTGATGCGCCCTTGGTGCTTTTCCACGACCGAATGGACGATGGAAAGCCCCTGCCCCGTTCCCCGCCCCACTCCCTTGGTGGTGAAGAAGGGATCAAACACCCTGGACTTGATCGATTCCGGGATTCCCTTCCCGTTGTCTTCGAAGGTGATGAGAACCCCGTCCTCCGCCTTTCGGGTCCTGATCTTGAGCAGGCCCTTATCCACGCCGCGCTCCGCCAGCACATCCTGGATGGCGTGCACCGCGTTGACGGTCATGTTCAGCACCACCTGATTGAACTCGCCCGGGAATCCGGGCACGAGCGGAAGGTCGGGATCCAGATCGAGATCGATGTCGGCGTGATACTTCCACTCGTTCCGCGCCACGGTGATCGTGCTTTCCACACCCTTGTTCACATCCATGACCACGGGATCTTCGCCCATCGGATAGCTGAACTCCTTCAGGGCCTTGATGATCTTGGCCACCCGGTCCACGCCTTCCAAGGTCTCCTCGGCGGCCTTGGGGATTTCCTCCGAGAGGTATTCGAAGTCCTGATCAAGGAACAGCTTCGGGATCGCCCTCATCATGTCGGGAGGCATGGATTCCAGGTTCATTTCGGCGAACACGGCGCGCTGCTTGGCGATGATGCGGAGGAGCTGGCCGAACGAGTCGGAAAGGAACCGCGTGTTGTCTCCGATGTATTGAATGGGAGTGTTAATCTCGTGCGCGATGCCCGCGGCGAGCTGCCCGATGGATTCCAGTTTGTGAGCGTTCAAGAGCTGGCCCTGGAGCCGATCCCGCTCCCGCTCGGCCCCCTTGCGGTCCGACACGTCGCGTGCGCTGAATAGGGCGCCCTCGCTCACCCCGTCGGGGCCCAGGACCGGTGCCGATTGGGATTCGAAATGCCGGTAGCCATCCTCCTTCGTCCGCATCCGGTATTCGATGCGCGTTCCCTTCCCGAATTCGAAAATGCGCTGGAGGGCCCCCTTGATGTTCTCGAGATCCTCGGGGTGGACGAGGGCCAGGGGATCCATGCCGTTCAGCTCCTCCCGACTCCATCCCAGGGTCGTGGTGTAGCTCGGGCTTTCATAGAGCCGCTTCCCATCCCGATCCACGATGGCCACGAGGTCCTGGATGTGTTCACTGAGGATCCGGAAGAGATGCTGGTTCCGCCTCAATTCCTGGGAGGTTTCCATCGCCCGGGTGATGTCGTTGAAGGCCACCAGGGTGTGGATCCGTTCTTCCAGTTTGAATCCCGAGGCCGTAAGGCCGTACCACCGCGTCCGCCCTTCGATGGTCCAGGGGAACTCCAACTTGAAGGTGGGCAAATGCCCCATGGAAACGGCCAGGATGCCGACGGCGGCGGCGGCCTGCGCCACTTCTTTCATGGTGGCCAGCGATTCAAGGGTGGGGCGATAGGGGTCGCCCTCTCTGATGCCCGCCACGTAGGGCAGCGCGTCGGCATGCCGCTTCCAGGCGGCATTGCAGGCCACAATGCGCCCTTCCTCGTCGATCAGCGCCACGTTCGCCTGGAGGCTATCCAGCGCGGACGAGAGGACGAGCCGGGTATTCAATAGTTCGCGTTCGATCCGTTTTCGTTCCAGCGCGTGGCGGACGGCCCGGCGAAGGGAATCCCCGGAGAGTCCCCCCTTCAACAAGTACTCCTGGGCGCCCAGGCCCAGGGCCCTCAGCGCGATGTCCTCTTCAGTACGCCCCGTCACCACCACCAGGGCGGCATTGGGTTGCAGCGTTCTCAAGGCCCTCAGGAGGGGTTCCGCGGAGATATCGGGAAGGGAGAGATCCGAAACCACGAGGTCCCACGCTTCCCCTTGAAGCGGCTCCATTCCGTCCGTGAGGGAGCCCACGCCCATGACTTCCCAGCCGTCCCCCCCTAACGCCAGATGCCGGGTGAGAATCTCCCTGAAGGTCTCATCATCTTCGAGGACGAATACTTTCCGCTTCATGGCCCAACCAGGGGGTTCGTTCCGGTGGGAACCTGGATCCTGCCCGTAAAAACGCTCTTGGCGGCCCTGAGCGCGTTTGTCAGGTAGAAACTCACCTTGATCCCCCCAATTCCCTCTCAACGGCCCTGCGGGCAGGAAATGAAATTTTGATGATCATTTTTTTATTTTTGAAATTACTTGTTTTACTTAATGAAATGGAAACTCGGAATTAATTAACGCGAATCCACCAAGCTGTCGATCACATGGCCATGTCCAGTCATTTTGGATCTGGCGCCACTCCCTTCGACCCCGCGACCAACCCCACCGTTCTCCCACCCTGGGTCCTTCCAGGGTCGGGCGAATCATGCCCCTTCTACACCTCTCCCATTCCTCGCTTGGGGTTCTCATCTGAGGAGGTTGAACGCTTCGGGTTCTGGGAAAGCCGGCTTCATCCGGAGGATCGGGATCGAATACGAACCGCACTCGGCTCCGAACCCCAGCCTTCCGAGGTCCTCACCCTTGAGTACCGGATCCTCGCGGCCGATGGCACGTGGCGCTGGCTCCGAGACCGGACGCCCAGGCCCGGGTCCGGGGAAGGCCTCAGGCTTCCCGGGTGCATCACCGATATCAGTGAGGAAAGGGAGGCCCTGGCAAGGCTGGAGCTGTACCACCGGATCACCAGCATCCTCGAAGGCGCAACGGAGCTTTTCGATGCCGCCCCCGGCATCCTGGAGGCCCTCGCGCGGGCCGGAGATTGGGATTGGGCCGGGCTATGGACGGTGGATGAAGCCAACGAGCACATCGCCTTCAGGGACGCGTGGATGCGCTCCGGCCAAGGCCTTTCAGCCTTCAAGGAAAAATCCAAAGGCCTCACTTTCCGGCGGGGGGAGGATCTTCTGGGAACCCTATGGGCCCAGGGGCGTGTTCAGTGGTTGGAACGATTGCCGGATCCGGCCGGCTACCCCAGGGGGCCCGAAGCCGTGGCCTGCGGGTTCGAAAAGGCCTGTTGCTTCCCCGTCAAGGTCGGAGGCAACGTCATGGGGATCTTTGAATTTTTCGGATCGCAACCCCGCGCGCCCCAGGGTTCATTCACCGAGGTGCTCCGGGTGTTGGAGATCCAAATCGGGTACTTCACGGAACGATCCGCCAACGTCGAATCCCTCCGCAGGAGCGAAGCCCAGTTCCGGGCCCTCTTCGACCAGGCCCCGGAAGGGGTGTTCCTCGTGGACCTCGATTCCAAGGCTGTCCTGGAAGGCAATTGCGCCTTGCAATCCCTCCTGGGTTACACCGCGGTCGAGCTTCGGCACCTGAAGCTCTATGACCTCGTCGCGGCGGACGCCCAATCCATCGATCTCAATGCAACGCGGGCCCTTCAACAGGAGCACCTCTCCCTCGGCGAGCGCGACTATCGGCGGAAGGATGGGACCACGCTCCCCTTGGACGTCACCATCCGGCTCATCGATGCGGCGACGGGCAGCCTGGCCTGCGTCATCGTGCAGGACATCTCCGCGAACAAAAGGTTGGAAGCCGAACGGGCCCGGTTGATGGAAATCATCGAAGCCACCCCGGACTTCGTGGGCATGGCGAATGAGCAGGGCGAGATCACCTACGGCAATGCCGCGATGCGCCGCCTGCGAGGCCCCGATTCACCGGAAGCCCGCCGCCCCATCAGGGAAGCCCACCCGGAGTGGGCCGCGAAGATCCTGTTGACCCAGGCCCTTCCCACGGCGGTTGAACAGGGATCCTGGCGAGGGGATACGGCCCTTCTTGATCTGGAGGGCCAGGAGGTACCTGTCTCGCAAGTGATCGTGGCCCACCGAGGCGAAGCGGGGGAAGTGCGTTACTTCTCCACCATCGCCCGGGACATCCGGGAGCAGAAGCGGGTCGAGGCCAACCTCTGGTCCATCCTCAAGAATCTCCATGATCTCCAGTACGCCGTGGAGGAGAGCCTCGAATATTCCGTCACGGATAGGGAAGGCAAGATCCTGGAGGTCAACCGCCGTTTCTGCGAGCTTTCAGGCTATTCCCGCGAGGAGCTGCTAGGGAAGAACCACCGAATCTTGAAGTCGGAGATCCACCCCGAAGCGTTCTTTCAAGAGATGTGGCACACCACTAGTGTCCGGCTTATATCCCTAGCAATCACGGGAAACCCAGTGGTGGTACACATTCAAGAGACATAGAAGTTGGTGTCGATTTGAACGGCGGCGTCGATTTTCGGAGTAGTTTTCGGGGAATCCCTCCCTGGAGA
>JACPUT010000008.1 GCA_016192145.1 Acidobacteriota bacterium
CACGCGGAACCGCCAGAGGAACAGCCGGGTCGGCACACCCAGGATGGGCAGATCCCGAATCTCGCGCTCATGGGCATCGTGATAGCTGTAGCGCTGCTTTCCGCACCCACCGCACCGGAACCGGCGGTCCTTTCGATCCAAGGTGATCCACACCTCCCGCACGCCCCCATCCACGGGCTCCTGGATCTCCACCGATCCAGGCACGTAAGGACCCCATCCCCCCAGTTGACGGATAAACTGTTCCCAAGACACCGGTAGCCTCCCCTTTCGTTCTCAGCAAACAAAAGGATCTCAGGCCTTACCGGTGTCCCCTATTTCCACGCCAATTCACGAAGAACCAAAAATTCTTTGGGCCTGTTCCCTTTTGCACCCCGCACGGAGGAATTGGTGTCCGGCTGTGTCCCAATCCGGGATGCGCGGCATCCGCCAATTCAGGGCATGCAAAGAACCAACCCCTTGGAAGTTGTTAAGTTCCAAGGGGTTGGTCTTTCGAGTTGGTAGTGCGAGTAAGCCAACTGACCAACCAGAAGACCAAGAACGCCTCGGAAGAACGCAGGATACCCAAACTAGACCAATCCGGCACCAAAAAACAGGGCCTAATCAAACATGGGCAATGAATATAAGTATTGATATAATTGAATATATTAAATATTTTGGCAGTCACACCTCATCAGGCTTTGGCATTGGGTGAGCGGAGGGTTCCCATGCCCAAAAGTCTGGCCAGGCTAAGGCCATTTGACCGCAGCACCTTCGATGCATCCTCTGCCGGCATATCCCATGTTTGAGCGAGCTTGGCTGCTACCGTGTCAGCCTCCCATGGCATCACGGGAGTTCCGTGCACCTTTGCGAATGGGCCATCACTCTCCGATACCACACGCTCCCGAGGCATTAGCGCTGACAACTTTTGACCGTTGGCAGATGAAATCATCGCGGGCCCGACGCTGAACCAGCATCCTAGCTCCACTGCACGACGAAGTTGCGTCGGTGAGTCTGTGAACCAGTGCATTACAGCCGAGCCGAAACCGGGATTCGCTTCGAGGATGTCTAGGATTTCTCGTGCTGCCGCCCGAGAGTGAATATTGAGAACTCGCCCTCCCAGTTCGACGCACCTTTGTACTACCGACCGGAAAACCAGTATTTGAAGCTCAAATTGGTATTTGTATTGTGTCGAGCCGTCGAGGCCAATTTCACCAACTCCCGCGCAGGACTCCAGTTGGGAAAGTAGCAATTCCAGTTCACTGGCCTTCTTGTCCGCCACCTCTGGATGGAGCCCTGGGGAGATGTAGAGACCCTGTGCAGCAGGAAAGACTTTTGACGTTGCTGCAAAAGCCCTTGGGCTCGTCGTTACAGCCCAAATGAATTCGGTTCGCCGTAACGCTTCAACGTAAACCCGCTTGGCATCTGGATAAAGATCCAAGTGGCAGTGAAAGTCCATCACAGCAGGCCATCTTTCCGAAGTAATGCTCCAAGCTCGGCAAGGCCTGCGAGGACAACACGCCTGTAGTGCTGACGATCGGCGTCAGGCGCAAAGGAGAGCGTGGCTCCCAAAAAGGAATCAATTCCTCTTTGCTCAGCGGAAAGAACCGCACAGGCGACCGCCATCGGATCGTCCGCGCTCGTCTTCCCAGCTGTTGAGAGTGAAGGGAACTTGTAGTTTGTGGAGTCAGTTGTGCCCCAGCGCTGGAAGGCCGCCTTGCGCACCATGCATGGCACGCAACGCCCGCAATGCATCCGGTTATAGGTGCGAAAGCGCCCGCAGCTTGTGGTGTCAGAGGCAAGCTGGACCAGCAACGTTTGGTTCGCACACTCCTCCAACATCTCTCCCTTTGTCTTGAACCGATAGGGCATCGACAAACGAGCATTGACCCCAATCGCGCTGAGAAGTTCCTGCAGTAATCCCATGAACTGAGGGTGCGTTGTTCGGGTGCTGAGGCTTGCCATCCGCCCTGGAAGCAGAGGCGGATTCAGACTAATGAGCCCGTTCTCTGGAACCCAGATCACCGGCTGGCAAACGGTTAATAGTGAAGTTGCCAGTACGGCTAGCCCATAAAATGCCAAGGAACGTGCCCTGGTGGATGTCTCCTTCTTGCCCTCAAAGAAGACCCCGTGACTCCATTGCTGGTGCCAGTCTCCACCACCCAAGGCGGTTGCATATGCAATCTGCCGGGCGGAATCTTCAAATGCAAGCTGAGAAACAAAGAGTGGCTTGTGCCCCTGGGCGGTAAAATCAATCCCGCCTACAAGGCTGTCCAGGCCGCCTGAAAGCAACGCTACACAATCCCGATCGCACGGTCGACGCTGGGTCCGCGGAGGCGTGGGACCATTCGCCCGAAAACTAAGGGTCCAGAAGTCCCCGGTCAGCACCCGAAGCATCCTCTCGACAAGTAGCCGATTGATCTCCCATGGGCCGGGGTCGTTCAGTGTGACTTCTAGTTCAATCTGACGAGTCCAACCATCTGGGCTTCCTTTGCGAAGGACAGCCACATCGGCGGCATAAATTGCAAAACAGAAGAGTACAAAGTCCCACACCGGGACTGACGGTGCGTAGCCAGCATTTTCTAATTCGCGCAACCAGCCGTGGGCAATGCGTCCACTTCCAGACAACGCGGGTGCTTCGAAAAATGTAAAGACGCGTGAATCCGGAGGCAGGCGTCCGGGGAGGGCTTTTTGGCTTGAGCAAAGTATCTTCATGATTCCACAAACACCGTGAGCGCGTCTTGCAGCGCTGCTGTTGCGATTTCTCGCATTGATCGTCGAGTAATGCCAGAGCGAACTTTCTCCATGGAGCGATTTACGACAACCATTACATAGTCGAGTGCTTGTGCCAGGCGCTCTTGAATGATCCGAGGAGTATATTTCAGTTTCTCAAAGACCCGGCCGAGTTCGAGTTGGACACGGTTATAAACATCAAACGCTACTGTGTACGCCATGACATTGGCGATCTGATCATCTGTCAGACTGAGGATGTCTGCGTTGGGTTCCACTTCGTATAGATGTGCGATTGCTTGGTTCATTGCATGCTTGGCGGACTCCTCGTCGATGCTTCCACCGGTTGGCACGAGTCTTTGGATGACTTCGAGTGCTGTGTCTTGAGCTGAAAGCCCTCTCTGTCTCACGGAATCAACCCAAGCGTTAATGCCTGGGTCCCTGCCGTCGCGAGCCGCTGCTAGAAAACCACCAAGCGACGAGGCAGCCACCGCGCTCGTACGCATGCGGCTAGCCGCCCTGGCCGCCCCTCCCATGCCCTTCTTAACGAAACTTGAGACACCTCGGTGAAGATCGGTGTTGCTACCAGACCGTACGTAACCCGTGAGTGCCCTCCGCGCCTCTTGATAGCGACCCGGCGGCGCTTTCGTTGGCCCTAATGGCAACAGTGTATCAACCTGATTGTTATCCTGCCCATCGTTACCGTTTCCACTCGCGCCATCCTGGGGGAGCCCACCAGGGGTCAAGGGGGTGTCTGCATGAGAAGAGTCAATCCCCCCTTCAGCACCATCGAGCCAAGGAGGATCGAAGGAAACACCAGTTCCAGCCCCTGCACTTGAAGTCGAGGTGCCCATCTTTATTGTTTCCTCGCATTGGTAATTGCACGCTTGACTGACCCGGGCGTTTGGTCATTACGCTCCCACTCCGCCAGAACACCATTTGCCCACTGGCAATCGGTCAATGCCGATACCAGTCCAGGAGCAAGCTGGGTAACTGGAGCCTGATTGACAAGAGCTGCCGCACGGGCACCTGCGCTCGGATGAATGCGACACACCTCAGTCAGCATCAGCACATCCTCAGCCTTCTGCCAAGTGCGGCTGGACCTCCGGACTTCCCAGGCGCGCACCATGGCAAGACCGGATTGAACTTCTCCTGCCTCTCGAATTCGCTGATTCAATGTCTCGTTTGCGTTACGGGCCGATACCAATGCATCACGCAACGCCTTTCCTGCTGCGTTCAAATCATCTGCACCAAAACTTCTTACCGTGCTATCTCGACTCAGATGCAAGATCGGGCGCAGGTCCGTTTCGCCAAGGAGCGGCTCGATTCGTAGCCATTCCCGCAAGAAGGGTTTGTCGCCAAAGGGCTGGGGAAGCTTGGCTTCTGGTTCCTTGGCAGCCTCCTCCGCGTCATATAGAGCGCTGACTCGCCCTTCGCTTTCGGCTGAGACCTTTTCAGCCAAGGCATTCGCGGTCGTCTCATCACATCGTTCAAGCAGGTGCCATTTGGCCAGGGCCTGAACGTCCACGTCGATATTTTGCGGCGCGGCTAGCGCTTTGCGTATGAACACCGTATTGAGAAAACGCTTGATTAACCTGGGATTGGCTTGGACAGTGCTCGCGCTAAATAGCAGTGGAGCTAACCTCTCGGCCAAGCCCATGAGCCCAATTAATTCAGTGTTCCCCTGTGGCACGAGGCTTTCGAGGAAGGTGAGATCAACGGCCTTTCCGGTCCAGGTTTCCCGCAAACGGGCTTCCGTGCTGGCTTTCGCTGCTTCGAAGTGCCCGGCATCGAGCTGACCACCACGATGCGCCCGCTCCAAGAACAGTAGCGCTGTGTAGGCCTTTGTCTCATTGGGCCCCAGCCGCGGTACACGCAATGGAACTTGAATCAGCTTGTCGAAATAGTTGGTTGCCACGTCATCGTCCAAGCCGGTGCCCGCGAAATGCACTCGCACAGCACCACGGATGAAGACATCATCTGCCGCAATGACAAAGGCGCTCCGGCGCAGGAACAAGAGCAGGCGAATGGCCTCGAGTGTTGCAATCGCAGTTTTGGGCAGGCACCGATCCAGATCGTCGACAAAAACAACCAGCGTGATGTCCAACTCCTCCAGCAAATCTTCGAGTGCTTTCCGGAAGGACTGAATTTCTTTGGGCAGCGAAATAGGTTTTGCGTCATCCAGGAGGCCTTTGGCTGCCCCTGGCAGCTCTTTTGTGATGTCAACCCCTTCCTTAATTGACATCTTCTTCCACGCTTCGGAGCCTGTCTCCACCACCTTGCCAATTAATCCAACCGGTACTCCGGTGATCAGTGTTGCAGCTACCTCTCCACCGAGTTGAGCTAGGCGAAGGAAATTGATTCGCTTAACGAGGGATATGGCTTTATCGACAAATCCCGAACGCTTTTCTGCCGTTTCAAGCAATGCATCGCCCACGGCCTGGAGCAGTGCTGCGCGCGCATCCTCAAATCCTTGGTAGAGCCATGGGTTGAAGGTGATGACAACATATTTCGAATTCTCTGCCTCGTTGGCCTTCTGATCGGCATCCTGGCTAGGTGATAGCTCGGACGCAATCATTCGAACGAGCGACGATTTTCCTACTCCCCACCCGCCAGAGATGCCAATTGAGATGGGTTCGCCACCCGTGTTTCGAATTAGCTCAGCACAGGTCTTGGCTACAAGCCGGAAGTTGACGTAATCAACAGTGGTTTCGTTGTCATGCCACATGACAGATCCCCAATATTTATTGTGCGCGTCATGACGAGGTCATCGATCCCATGGTAGCGCCTTCACCCTACGGACAGAGGAATGGATGCCGGACGATGTGACTTGAGCACCATCAAATTGCCGATGGACCTTCTACCGTTCTTACAGAACTCGCGCGAAATTCAGCCAAGAGGCCTCACCACAGCCACAACCCAACCGACTAGGTCGGACTCCCTGACTTGAATCGGCAGGCAGGTTCCTGGTCGGGTCCGATCTTCATCGCTGTATAGAACCCATCCGTCCCAACCCACATGCCTGAACACCCGGCCCACTCTCCGTGTGCCCTCCACCGTATTCACCAGATACACCTGCCCCTCCTGGATCGGAGCTGGCTTCGCCATCAGTAGCAGGTCGCTTCCCTCGATAACTGGCGACATGAAGCTTCCTTTTGGGGCCCCCTCCAGATCGTAGATCCGTTGACTTCTTGTGATCTTTTGGATCGCCTCTCCGATGAATCCGGCTACCTCTAGGAGATCGGTTTCCATGGGTTCTTCGCCGAAGGCGACCCAGGCCTTCCGGATTCCAGTGGCCTGCTGGAGGGCGATCAGGTCCGTGTCCCGAGGTCGAGAGTGTTCCTTCTCCCACTTCCAGATCGTGGTATCCCGGCAGCCCAGAAGTTCCCCCACCGCGGCCTGAGTCAGCTTCCTGGACTTGCGAGCTGTGGCTAAGCGATGACCGTAACCAGGCTTCAGCTCGATGTCGTGGGTGTACATGGGACCTACTCAAGGAGGTGATCCGGCGGTCCCAAGGCTGAGGGACCGAGAACCGGAAGAGGGGTATGGGAGGTTGGTGCCAGATTCCCAGGGAGTGGCGGCGGCGCAAGCGATAACTGACCGCCCCCGCTTGGAGCTCCCTCGAAGGAGGGGGGATGCCCAGCCTTGGTGGCATTCGGGGAACCGCCTGCTTCAGCTCCGATTCAAGGACCTTGGGCATCCATGCGAATGGGATACCAACTTGTCATAATCATACCTGCCTCCTATTCATGTATAGGAGAAGTGGTCGATTTGCCACGCCCCAGGTCAGAGATTCCATCCTGGGTGAAGGCCGCTGTCAGCCGGAAGATCCCTCCTGGTGTTCGCAGTTCTGACCATAGGACCGGATGATTTCTTGGGTCCCGAGAGGGACCGTTCCCCACAAAAGGCAAGTGAATCAGGGCGTCTTCCATTGAAAAATATCTTTGTTAGATAGCATCGCGGGGCTATGCAGAGGCCCACCATGTCCCATCCAGCACGACGGAAGCAAACGCGAACTCGCAGCCAGAACCTTCGCATCTTGCTGGAAACGATCCGCCAGGTCACCGGGGTCGAAGCCCCTCCCCAGCAGGTTCTGGAGGTGCTCGCCGGGGAATTGGTCAAGCGGGATCGACCCAATGGACGGTGCCGGCAGATTGCCCTCAACCCCCGGGAGATCCAGGCTTTGCTCCGGGAGTACCAGCACCAGGCGATGATCGATCGGGTCGCGACCTGGGGATTGCGTGTCTTCGGGGCGGAGTCGCGCTATGCGGACTGCTATCCCCAATACGTGGAGGAGGCCAAGGCCCACGGCTTCGAGCCCTACGCCCTGAAAACCTTCCAGAACCGAGCCTTCAAGGATCCTCTCGCCCTGAAGGAGGAGATGGTCGCCGCCGCGGCCCGCCATCGGAGGAAACGTGCGGCATGAGAAAACACCATCCCCAAAGGGAGGCCCTCGTTCTCGAAAACCGAAGCCCGTGGAGCCCCCCGCTTCGCCGGAAGGTCTCCGCTTACCTGAAGTGCTCCGCACACGGGTGGGCGACTTGGTCCCCTTCGCCGGCAACCCCAGGGAGCATGATGTCGAGCAGGTTCGGCTGCTCCAGAAGTCCCTCGGCCGCTACGGGCTGGCTGCCCTTCCCGTGGTTCAGAAGGGAAGTCTGCGCATCTTGGCCGGCCACGGCCGGGTGGAGGCCCTCAAGGCTTCCGGTCACTCCGATGCCGTGATTCCCGTTGTGGCCGTTGACCTCTCGGACGAGGATGCGACAGCCTACACCGTGGCGGACAACCGCCTCACGGACCTCTCCCACTGGAATGTGCCCCAGCTTCAGGATTTGCTGGGGGAACTGGAGGAGACCGGCTTCGATCTGGAATGCGCCGGGTATACCGAGGATGCCTGGGAGGATCTTCAGGCCCTCACCTTTACCGAGGAGGAAGGCCAACTTCAGAAGGATCCCGACGAAGCACCGCCCTGTCCCGAGACACCGCGAAGCTGCCGGGGTGACCTCTACTTCCTCGGGCGCCACCGCCTACTCTGCGGTGATGCGACAGATGAGGACGACGTGCGGCGGCTCATGGACGGCGAGGCGGCGGACATGGTCCTCACGGACCCTCCCTACGCGGTGGCCTACGAATCCTCGGCCAAGCACCTCAAGGCCTCCGGCAAGGCCAGCATCCTGAACGACGCCCTGGACGAAAAGGCCTTCGAAGCCTTCCTCCATCTGGTGTTCCGGAACTACGCCAGGGTGGCGGCGAAGCACGCGGCCTTCTACGTCTGGCATCCCTCTCGATACCAGCGGGCCTTTGAGAACGCCATGAACGCCGCCGGCATTCTCCAGCGGGCCCAGATCGTCTGGGTCAAGAACGCGGCGAGCTTTGGCTACTCCCAGTACAAGTGGAAACACGAGCTGTGCCTGCTGGGCGCCCGGGAGGGGGAGACCCCGCTGATCTACGTCGACGCCCACGAGGCAGCCTTCTACGCCTTCAAGCAATCCGAGAGCCCCTTCTGGAAAGGGGACCGCACTCAGACCACCGTGTGGCAGGTGGCCCGCGAAACAGGCTACGTCCATCCCACCCAGAAACCCATCGAACTGCTCCGGAAGGCCCTGACCAACAGCTCCAAACCCCAGCATCTCGTGGCGGACTTTTTCGGAGGCTCGGGCAGCACGCTCATGGCTTGCGAGATCATGGGGCGGCGCTGCGCCACGATGGAATTGGACCCGAAGTTCGTCGATGTGATCGTTCACCGCTGGGAGGAGGCCACCGGTCGGAAAGCCCACCTCGTTCGACAAGGACAGAAAGGAGACGTTGCATGACGGACCCTGGTCTGTGTTCCATGCGGCGCCGCCACCCTTGGGATGAACTCCGCCGACGCTTCGTCCAGGGCGAAGAGGTGGACGAGGGGGACCGCACCACGCGCCGATGGCCCTCTACCGGGGATTTAGCGGCCACCTTCGGTATCCATCCTTCCAACGTCTCCAAGGCGGCGCGAAAGAAGGATCCCGAAGGGCGGGATTGGTACGGCCAACGCGAGGCCTTCAAGCGCGAACTCCAGCGCCAGGTGGACGTCAAGGCCGCCCAAAAACTCGCCGAGCAGGAGATCCGCTTCCGCGTGCGGACCTACCAGGTGGCAGAGCGTTTGCTGGGGGGCGTGGAGCGGGCCCTGCGCACGGAAGACCACCCGCCGGACAACCTCAGCCGCCTCGCGAACACCGCGCGGCGAGCACAGGAACTCGGCATGGTGGCCTTGGATCGGGCCAAGGACGGCCCCGTGGAAGGCCTGGACGACTGGACCCTCATGCGCCGGATCCGGCAGGGAGCCCGTCTGGAGGACCTGGTGTAGGAAGGACCGGCTTCGCGAGGCGGGCCGAGATTCGGATCAATGGGAGGTCGGAATGGACAACGGGTGTCGAACCGCTCAGGGAGGCTCTGTGGAGGCGCGCCTTTGGGGCGATCTCCTCGGCGGGATCTTCCACCTCAGTCGCCTTTATCAACAACAAGACGACGGCCGCCGCTTCCTGCGGTGTGAGTCCGTGCTCAAGACCCTGGAATCCTTGCTCAAGGGACATGGGGCGGGACGGGATCTGCCGGTGGCAGAGCTTCTCCGTGGGGCACGGGCCCTGGAGCCAGAGTCAGGGGGCAGGGGCGGAGAGTTCGATGAGCCTGCCAGGTGGTGGGCATGCACCCATGCCTCCTTCCAGTTGGCTTCCCTCTACGGGCTGGGAGGCCAGGAGCCCGACCTGGCCCTTCGCTTGGCGGATGTGCATCGGGAGATCCGTTCCGCGGTCCAGTGCGTCTATCCCGATACGGCAGGCAAAGCCATGATCCGCGCTGCAACCACCCATCCAGACGCCCAGGAAGACGCCTTCAGGGACTGGGTGCGGCGACATCTGGTGGAGGCTTCGAGAGCTTCCCTGATGGAGGATGCCGGGTAAGGGCGGCCAGTCCCGCTTTGCCCTTCGCAGGAGCTTCCTGGAAGCATGGGAAGTCCAGGAAGCGGTCGTCACACGCACAGCAGGGTGGAGCCCCTCGAGGCCCTTCCCGAGGAGGAGCGTCGACGCATCGAAGCCCACCGGCGAGCCGAAGCCATCCTCGCCGAACTTCCCAAGGATCGTCGCCTGAGGGTGGCCATGCTGGCCCAGCGGCTGGATCTCTTCGCGGCGGCGACCTTGCGGATCCGCACCAAGGACGGCGGCCCCCTCTGGCCCTTCGCCTTCAATCCGATCCAGATGGATTACCTCCGTTCCCTGCGTACCCGGTACGCCGTTTCCTCTGACCTGGACCGCTTCCGGAGGATCCGGGACCTCATCGTCAAGCCCCGCCAGTTGGGCTTTTCCACGTTCATCGCAGGGCTTTTCTTCTTCGACGGTTTCCTAGAGCCGGGCCGCATCACCGTGGTGCTCACCCACAAATCCGAGTTGTCTCAGGAATTGCTGCGTACCTACGGGACCTTCCTGGAAGGGCTTCCCGACGAGCTGCGCCACGCGGTGCGCCGCGTGAGCGACTCAAAATACCAGCTGGAGCTGGAATTCAAGGCGGGCTCCGACGACGATCCGCCCTCCCGCTTCGTCATCGCGACGGAAGCGGGGGAGCCCTGGCGAGGGGGCGTGATCCATAACCTGCACGCGTCCGAAGCGGCCTGGTACAAGGACTGGGCGGCCTTCAAGGCCTCCTTCGTGCAGGCGGTGCCGAAGGAGGGGAATGTGGTCTTCGAGACCACGGCCAACGGCTTCAACCCCTACTACCAGGAGGTGCAGGACGCCCTGGCCGGGGTCTCGGACTACCGCGTGGTGTTCTACGCCTGGTACAAACACCCGGAGTATCGCCGTTTCTGGGATCCGGAGCGCCATGACCTGCCGTCGCCTGAGGAGCGGCAGGTCATGGCGGAATTCGCCCTCGACCTGGAGCAGCTCGCCTGGCGGCGCTGGAAGCAGGGCGAACTGCGGGGGCTATACCTGCAGGAATACCCGGAAACCCTGATGGGGGCCTTTCTCACCAGCGGCCGACCCATCTTCGACCTCGCCGCCGTGACACGCGGACTCGAACGGGCGAAGCAGGTGCCTCCCCCAACCACGCCCCGAACCGGCGTCCGGATCTGGGAAGCACCCATCCCTGGGGAGCTGTATCTCCTTTCCAGCGACGTCTCGGAAGGGCTGGACCGGGGTGAGGGCAGCTCCACAAACCCCGAGGCGGGCGGTACCGACTTTTCCGCCGCCTACGTATGGCACGTCCGCACCCTGCGGGCGGTGGCCGCGGTGCATGGGCGCATCCCACCCGTGGAATACGCGCGGATCCTTGACCGGCTGGGTCGTCGCTATGAGGCTGTGGTGGCGGTGGAGCGCAACAACCACGGCCACACCGTGCTCGCGGCCTTGGAGGAGGCGCGCTACCCCGAACTCTATCGCCACACGGAGTACAACCAGCAGACGGGCGCGCGCTATCTGGCGCCAGGCTTTCCCACGAACCAAGTGACGCGGCCTCTGGCCATCGACGCCCTGGACGAGGCGATCCGTCGAGATGCCTTGCAAGTGCCAGATGAGCGCTTCTGGACCGAATGCCACGCCTTCCACCGCAACGAGCGCGGCAAACCCGAGGCGCTGCCCGGAAACCACGATGACCGTGTGCTCGCAGCGGGCATCGGCGTCTACCTCTGCACCCTCGGCCGCGGTGCCTGGGGCATCGAAGGGGTGGAGGGGGCCGACGGGGCGGGCTTTCCGCGACATCCTGCTCCGCCGGACTGGTCGTCGGCGGGTATGCGCGGTCAGGGGCCCTGTCAACCCGGGCCCGCGGCGGAACACGTCCCTTCGGGTTCCTTTCATACTGTGCTTCAGCAGGTCACCCACCCGCTGGTCGAGGCTCGAAACCTTAGCTGCGGGACCTGCCAGGCCTTCCAGGCAGGGTCGGCTTCAGCCTGCCAGGCCCACCGCTGCGCGGTCCGGGCCGTGGATCCCCCCTGCGCCCTCTATGCCCCCCTCCCGGATGGAGAGGAGCCCGAGGGGTGGGAAGGTGAGTTCTCCGAGGACTTGCCATGGAAGCCTTAGCTCGCTTCGAGCCGAGTCTTCCCGCCGGATCGCCCTTCGCCCACCTCGGAGTCGCGGCAGGCGTGGCCTATCATCCCCTCGCCCCCGCGGATGAAGTTGAAGACGCGAGCCAGGAACTGCTGGGCCTTTACGGCTCCGCGCTGCCCGACCTGGGGACCGAAGTGGGTCTCCTCGTGCGGGACTGGGTGCGCCTGGAGGAGGCGGAGCGGCTGGGAAACCGCCTCCTGGCGAAGGCCCTGCGGATGGTGCACCCCGGGGCAAAAGAGGCGAAGGCGCGGACGGAATCCCTGCTGGCCTCCGCGCAGGGACAGGGCCGGTGGCTCCGGAAGCCCGGCCTCTCCTTCGAGGCCCTGCGGCAGGCTGTGCGCCGCATCGAGGTGGCCCAGGCCTTCCACCGCACCCGGCGCCGACAGGTGCTGCGCTTTTCGGAGCCCTCCCAGAAGGACGACGTGGTGGGCTTCCGGCTCCGCCACCAGGATCCCAATCACGTCCTGTCCCAGGACGAGTCCGCCTACCTGGAATGGCTCACCTCCTTCCTCCTCAGCGGCGGGCGCGAGTTCCGCACCCTGCCGCGGCGGAAGCTCGGGCGGGTGGGCCTCCGGACCTTCCTGGCCCAGCTGGTGGACGACGCCCTGACCCTGGACCATGGCGCGGTGGAGACGGTACCTCTTCGGGGCATGGAGGGGCTCGACGCGTTCTTCGTGCGGGACAGCGCCACCTTCTTTCTCGCGGGCCAAAGACAGGGCGCAGGTGACCTCTTTGCGATCCAGGTGGCTGCAGGCTTGGAGGAGATTCCCTTCCGCTACGAGGAGCTGGCGCTCTTCCAGCGGAATCTCTCACCGGAGATCGACCGCAACGGTTACGGCCATTCAGAACTGGAAGCGGGCGTGGACACCCTATCGGCCTTCGTGGAGGCGCTGACCTACACCCGTCGGGGGTTGGATGAGAACGCCATCCCCAAAGGCATCCTCACGGTCTTCGGGGACTTCGATCGGCGCACCCAGCAGACCTTCATTTCCGCCTGGCAGGCGAAGCTCCGAGGGGTCTCCAACGCCTTCGCCCTGCCGGTGCTCTTTGCCCGGAAAGGTCAGGCGGCGGCCCAGTTCACCCAGACCGGCGCGCCCTTTTCCGAGATGGCCTTCGCCAAGTGGATCAGCCTGCAGGCCTCGATCCTGGGGGCGATCTACGGGATAGATCCGCGGGAGGTGGGCATCGAGGGGTTCTCCGCGGACAAGGCCACGCTCTCCGGAGACGACACGGCAGAACGGCTCGCGTCCTCGCGGGATCAGGGACTGGAGCCCTTCCTGGCTGATCTCGAAGGTTTCCTCAGTGACGACCTGCTCGGACGCTTCGCACCCTGGGTGCGCTTCAGCTTCACGGGCCTGCGCGCGGGAGACGAGAAGGCGAAGCGCGAGCTGGAGGCGCGGGTCAGCACCCTCAACGAGTTGCGTGCGTCCTTGCAGATGCCTCCCCACCCCTTGGGCTGGTTCGGAGACCTCCCGGCCGATCCGAATCTGCTCTCCGCCGAGTTCCAGCGCCTCCAATCGGTGCTGACCTTCGACGAGGCCCGTCGTGTCTGGGGCGGCCTGCCGGCCTTCCCGGAGGCGAAAGTCGGAACCACACCGATGAATCCCACCCTGGGAAGCGCCTGGCAGCAGGCGACGGCGCCGGATCCCGGGCCCATGGGATGGAACGGAGAGGGCGACCCCTTCGACGCCTTGGGCGAGGACTCGGAGGAAGCCGCCGAGCCGGAAGGCCACGACCCACCGGGCCTTCGGGAGGACATGTCAACCCATCTCCGGCGATTCAGGAACGAGGAAGGAGCGGACGCATGAAACCGTGCAAGAACCCCACCTGTGACGAGATCCGGGCTGCCGCCCTCCAGGTTGGCGGCGTCTGGGACACCCTCCTGGCCTCGGCCGCCGCCGGGGATCCAGACGCCCAGGGTGTCTTGCGGCACCTCGAGAATGCGCCCCAGGTGCTCGACGGCCTTAGGCGCCTCGCGGAGGCTCTGGGTGAACTCGTCTGAACGCGGCGCTCTGCACCTCTGGTCGCCCAATCCCGATCGGGCCGTGGCGACGATCGAGGCGGACCTCTACCGGCCTGGCTTTCACTTCCTGGCGCGGCTCTATGGCGCTGCCCTGGGAGTGCCCGCGCCGCGGCGTTTACAAAAGGCCCTTGGGGATCCTCGGGAGTTACGCCCACCTGGGTGGGGCGAACTGGCCCGGCTCTTTCGCGCGGGCGCTTCTCCAGAGCAGCTCGTGGCTCGCTGGCAGGTGGTCGTGGACCGCCTGGCGGATCACCTGCTACCCGACCGGACGAAGGAGGAACTGGCGACGCGCACGGCGATCCGGACCCATCTCTACGGCCGCGTGCGGGCCCGGGTCGGTGAGGCCCTTGAGGGAGCCACCAACGTTGGCGTCCCCACGGGAATGTCCGCCCTCGCCCGAGAATCCCAGGCCTGGACGCGTCTGAAGCTCCTGGAGGGAGTGCGGGATCTGGACCACCATGCTCGACGCGCCGTTGTCGAGACCTTCCTCCATTCCCGAGAAGCCGGAGAAGATGTGAAGGCTCTCCAGCGGAAGCTCTTCGATCGTTTCTCAGAGCAGAATCGCGATTGGCGCCGCCTGGCGCTCACGGAGACGGCTGCCGCCGTCTCAAACGGCACCCTCGTTGCCGTGGATCCCGAGGAGGGATGGGAAGCCGAGTGGGTGGCTTCTCCCACCGCCTGCGCCTGGTGCCGCCGCTGGCACGGGCAGAGCTTCCGGGTGATGAGCCCAGAGGACCCTCGCAAGGACGGCCAGCGCGAGGTGTGGCCCGGAAAAAGCAACCTGGGCCGGTCCCCGAGTCCGCGAAGGCGCGATGGCCATCTCCGAGGGGAAGCGGAGCTTTGGTGGCCTGCTCAGCCCTGCCACCCCAACTGCCGGTGCCAGTGGGTGATGCGGCGGGCGTTCAGTTTGCCGGTACCCTGACGAGCTTTCAGCTACGGTTGGCGGAGTTTAATTCCCGGATGGCACCATCACTTGTTCGATGAAGGCTGAGCCCATATGGTTCTCGATGATTTTGAGGGCAGGGGTGGATGACAAAGTGTGGACGCATGCGTGATGAACCGTCAGGACGGCCTCCTGAAGGTCGTCTGCCCCCTTCGCCTCAAGGGACTCGATTACCAGACCGATGGCCTGGGCCTTAGCTTTCGAGATGTGCCTCGCATGGGACTTGGTGATGGCGTGGTCTCCCAATTCCTCAACTACCTTTTTGGCCTTGGATTTCGCACCCCGCTGTCCCTGGAACATTCGGTTCTCCAGCCAGGTCGCCACGATTTCCTGGCTCATATGGGTTGCTTTCATGCACTCCCCGATGAGGCTGGGCGTGTATTTGGCGATGATGGGCTGCCAGAGTGGAATCCTGGATGGATCCTGAGCAATCTCCTTCGCGGCCTGTTCAAACTCTTCCAGGATGCCATGGGCCGGAAGCCCTCCAATCTGAGGGTCGATTGGGCCAAGGCTCGATTGATCGCCCATCAGGATCCGATTGGCTGCGCACGCGATCATGGTGCCTGCAGACATGGCAATCTGGGGAACGACCACACGGATGTCCGCGAATTTCGCGTGCAGGTAGTCGACCAGGGACTCTGTTGCCGCCAGATCGCCGCCGGGGGTATGCAGCAGAAGGTCGAGCCCCTTGGAGCGATCCAAGCGATGGATGACGGCCATGAATCCGTTCTTGTCTCCATCATGGATGCTGAAGTCCCTCCCATGGCTCCGTTGGAGATCCATCTTTTGGAGCCATCCACTATAGTAAATGATCGTATTCCGGCCAGTGACCTCATGAAGTTTAATTAGGGCTTCCCTTCGGACCTGATCGAAAGCCGCATGCTGCAGGATTTGGCCCTGCTGGATGTAGGTCCTTATTTGGGCATTCAGGTCGTGCCAGTTCCCCATCAACGACCCTCGAACACGGACGCGGAAGTGTCAGTGTATCGGGACCGGGACATCAATGCGCCGGTCTTAGGGTCCCTTAAAGGAGGGAATGGATCCAGTTCCGGTGCTTGAACCACCGGAACATATGGGGAGTATTTGGCCATTTCCTTGAAGACCTTATTCACTTGGGCCAAGTCAAGGGGCTTCTCGGCTTTCCTTGCTACCACGGCGGCCTCCTGTTGCCATTGTAGGTGTTTTTCAGAGGAAGGTAACACATCCTTCTTTCTCATCGACGTCTCAGGTTACTGGGTAGACGCTCGGAGTGCACCTTGCAACGCGATACGAGTCTCTCCAATTCCTCCAGCAACAAGGACACCTTCATTAGCCGGAGGGGTATGAAGGTTCGGCCGGAGGGATCCCCCCTCATTCCCAAAGCCCGCGATGCCTGGGAAGCATTCAAAGGCAAGGCCCCGCTCTAAGAACGGGGCCCTGGATTGATGTCAGGCTGGGATGATCCATATCAAGCCCTCCAGGGGCACCCGACGCTTGTATTGTCGGCTTGGCAGGAAGGCCACGCAATCAAAAATCCTTTGGTAGGGGTATGGGAAGCACGCCGGGCTGGCTCACGGTCCGCCTTCCTCCTTGATGGCTTCTACTCCATCGTCGTTCCGCCCCCCGGAACTCACTGGCGTTCCGAAGCAGCCGCTGGCCTCCTGAAGTGACGACAATGCTATTTGTTCCTGCGTCCAGGGACCGAGGGTGGCCTCGCTCATGCGTTCCGGCGCCTCCTGAAGTGGGTGGCGGAAGTGGTCGATCCCATCGGTGAGCATCTGGTGAAGCAAGTGCTCTGTGCTTAGGGTTTCGGCCTCGATTTCCGCGAGCAGGTAATGGGCCTGGGACAAGGGATCCCCGTCGTGCTTCATGCGGCCTCCGTCTGATTGCGACGCGCCCGGACGGCGGCCAGGCGTTCTGCGAGGCCGCTGTCGTCGAGATACCCTTCCGGGCTTTGGAAGAGGTTCGCCAGGACTTCCTTGCGTTTCACCCGATCGCGCGCCGCCCGATCGAAGGAGTGGTCCGCGAGGAGGTTGATGATCTCCACGTTCTCGGTCTGGCCCAGGCGGTGGATCCGGGCGGAGCGCTGCTCGTGGGTCTTGTAGGTCATGGGCTGGTCGTGGTGGATGAGCACCTTCCCGCGCTGGAGGTTCACGCCGGTGGCGCCGGCATCCGAGAGCACGATCACGTCGGCCTCGGGGCTGCCGCCCCCTTCAGGTTGGAAACGCGCCACCTTGCCGGCCTTCTCCTTCGCACTGTCCTTGCCGGTGACGCTCACGGCCCGGATGCCGGCGGCTTCCAGTCCCTGATGGATGGTCTCCACCGCCTGGAGGTTGTGGGCAAAGATCACGACCGGCTTGCCCTCGGCCAGACGGTCCCGGGCGATGCGGATGTGTTCCGCGATCTTGGGGCTGGAGGGGTGGACGTGGAGGATGCGGTTCTGCGCCGCTTCCCGGAACGTTCCCACCGCCTTGCGAATCCCTTCTGCGATGGGCGCGTGATCGGCTTCCGCCTTGCCCTCGAAGGCCTCCGGGGCCAGCTGACGGGCCCACTTCATGGAGTCGGGAGCCCGGGTCTGGAGCTTGGCGGAGGCCTGCTCCACCCGATCCAGCTCGGCCTGTTGCTCCGGGCTCACCCCCACGTTCACGTCGCGGTGGCTGGCGCCGACGCCAGGGTGGACGCGCTCCGCAAAGAAGTACCGGCTCAACTCCAACTTCAAACTTCGACGACTGAGGGCCGTGTCCACACCAAAACGGCGGAGGAACTCCTCCCGGGCCTGGGGCGGGTACCGATCGGGATCGATCTTGTGGAGCCAGTCGAAGGCTTCGCTCGCGTCGTTCTTGACGGGGGATCCAGTGGCGCCGACGTAGCGTTCGGCGGCGTGGCCATTGGCGTCCACCAGCCGTGCCAGAGTGGAGTCGGGCTTGCCCTTGCGGTTCAGGGCGTCGTGCCCCTCGTCCACCATCAGGGCGTGGACGTCCACGCCGTGGGCCGCCCAGGCGGCCTTCAGGGCCTCCGCCAATGCCTTCGGCGCGGCCTGCTTCACCCAACTCCGCGTGACGTCTGGCGCCTCGCCTCGGTGTTGGGCGAGCACCTTGAGGCTGTCGTCCCGCAGGGCCTGGTGGGTCACCACCACCGCGTGGGTGCCGGGATCCCGGTAGGCCTGCAGACGCTCCTCGAAGCCAGCGCCGGGGCGGGCGTGGACCTGGATGCCGGCCTTGGGATCCAGGAGTCGGATGGCCTCGGCGCCGAACTGGGCCTGGACGATGCTCGGTACGGCCAGGATCGCCTTCACGTGGCCGTGCCGCGCCTGGTGCAGCTCTCCGAGGGCCCCGAGCAGGATGGCCGTCTTTCCCGATCCCGCGCCGTAGAAGAGACCCAACCGTTTGAGCCGGGTGATGGCCTTCACCGCTCGCTGCTGGTTCACGAAACGCCCCGACATGGACATCCCCTCCCGGATGTCCACGGGCTTGGAGCTTGAGAAGGCCGCGGCGGCGGTGGGCATGGCGGCGCGGATCTGGTTCTCCAGCCTTTCACCCAAGGCCATTCGTTCTCCGGGACGCAGGTCCAGCTTGGGAAGGCCCTCCACGCCATCCGGGTCGACCTCGTCGCCGAACAGCGAGCCCTGGGCCTGGGCCGCGGCAGCCTTCCGAGCGCGGGCTTCCTCCAGCTGGTCCTTCACCGTTCCGGCGGCGTATCGCCCGGACAGGTCCCGCTGGCGGAGCCGGTCCAGCTCCTGCTGGCGGGTTTGGCGGTACAGGGCCTTTTGCGCTTCGGTGCCCGTGGCGGAAAGAAAGGCCTCCGCGCCGCGGATGGGCAAGGCGCCTGTTTTGAGGCCGTGGCCCGTCAGGCGCTCATGGTGGGCCTTGAAGCGCTCCAGGAAGCGGGTCCGCATGGTGTCCTGAACCGCGTGGGTGGCCTCCTTCAGCCCCCCCATGGCTTGGACATAATCCGCCCACGGGGAGGATGCGCCCGCCTGATGTTGCTCTAGGACGGCCTGCCGCCGGGCCCTCCAGGCCTGCCAAATCGGTGATTCGATGGGTTCCAGATCCCCGAAGAGCCCGCCGCCCTCGTCGAATTTCTCGGGCTCGGGCCCGATGGCTTCGAGCGCCTTCTGCAGCCGCTGATGGGCCTCCTGGGCGTTGCCAAGGCTTTTCTTCGCGATCTCGCGGTAGAAGAAGTCCCGGACCATGCCCTGCTGGACGCTGGTCAGCTCTCCCACCGGGAGGAAGGCGGCCTGGGTGCGGGGAGCTTCCGCCAGGGTCCGGTGCAGGGCTTCATGGAAATCCGGGTGGTCCGCATCCAAAGACTGGGCGTGAAGGGCCGCGCCGCCGGGGAGCCCACGCTTGGCCAGGGTACGTTCGGCCAGGCGCTGGAAGGCGGGCAGGAACTCCTCCGCGCGACGCAGGCGGGTTTTGGGGATGGGCGCGCCCTTGGTGTCGAGGACGAGGTGGCCCTCCCGGTCCCGCTCGTAGAGGGGCTTGCCGTTGGGGGCTCGGACGACCTCCCGGAGGGGAAAGACCTTTTGGACTTCGCCCAGGTAGGGTCCCCACAGCGATTCCGGAACGCGGTCCGCCAGGGTTGTGGCGCTCATCAGGTCGGTCAGGATATCCGCAGGCCGCTCGCCGTCGGCAATCCGTTCTCCCACGTGATCCTCGATGGCCTCTCGGATCGCGAACGGTTCGGCGTCTTCGAACACATCGAGCTTTCGCCGAAAGAGCGGCGGCTCCATCAGGGGGTTGTCGTAGCGGGAGGCGCTACGTCGGGCGAAGCCCGCCGGGAGCCACCCCTCCCGATCAAGTTGGCCGCGCTTGATCGCCAGAGCCAACTCCCGTTCGGCCCCCATGGCCGGGTCCACGGGGCGGACGAGGCGGTCCATTCCGGAACGGTGGAGGGTGAGAAGCCCTTCGCCGTTTTCATGCTCCAGGGAGAAGTCCTCCTCCTGGAGGCCCAGGGCATGGGCGCTCAGCAGGGCCTGCTCTGGGCTGAGCCTGCCCATTGGAACGGTGAGCGTGTCACGCGGCGTTTCGCCGAGGGCCGCGATGAGGGCGGCGCGGGCCTCCAGGCGTCCCAGCGTGCCGCCCAGGGTCCGCCGCGCCTCCTGGAGGAGGGCGAGGCGGTTGCGCTGAAGGTGAGCGGCGACGGCAAGGTCCCGGGGCGTCCGGGCCAGATCGGCCTGGACTTGGTGGGCCTCCGCGCGGAGGCGCCGGGCCTCTTCCGTGACTGCGGGAAGGTCATGCGCTTGTTCGCGAAGGTGCTGTTCTTCCAATGCCGTGAGGATCTCGGCTTGCTCCTCGGGGGTGAACATTCCGCGGAAGGCACGGGCCGTAACCTGAGCGGCACCCTCGGGTCCGAGCACCTCCACGGCCTCTCGTTCGATCACGCCCTGTCCGAGGGCCGCGAGGGCCGCCTCATGCAGGGCGTCGAAGGCGCCGGTTCCGCGCAGCGCGTGCAGACCCTCCTCCGAAGGCACCTGGGAGGGGTTCAGAGATTCCTCCAGAGGGTGGGTCCCCTCCACCTCGTCGAGAAAACCCTGCACATGCCGCGTGAGCATCCGTTGGTGGAGGTCTTCCACCAACCCTTCCTCAACCTTCTCGGAGCTGGCGAGTGGGAAACCCGGAAGGAAGGTGCGTTCGCCGGGATTCCGCGTGGCGGCGTAGGCTTCCCGCAGTGCCTTCCGTGCGCGGAGGATGGCGCCCAGCTGTTCGTTCTGGGTGACGGCGTCTTGGAGGGCCTTCCGAATCGCCTGCGCGTGGGCGTCCTTCAGAGCCTTCGCATGCAGGTGCGCCTCTCGGGCGGCCTCGCCCCGCGCGGCGCCGAGGATTTGGAGGCCGACGAGAGGATCACCCTGGCCCGCGTGGACATGGGCATCCGAAAAACGACCCTCGTCCACGCGCTGCTGGAGTTGGGCCTCGCGAAGCTGTTGGACCTCTCCGGCGAGCCTCTCCCCTGTGAGGCCTGCAGCCTCTGCCCGCGCCCGAAGCGCCCGGTCGTAGCCGGAACCCTTTGAATCCGGAGCTGCAAGGACTGCGTCGATGTCGAGCCCTGGCGCATTGTCGAGTGTGGGGCCGATCTGCTGAAGGCCAGCGGCGGTTCGGATATCGGCGTCGAGGAGGAGCTTCTTCTCAGCGTCCTTCGCCGCCCGAAGTGCGTGCGCGAGCAGTTCCCGGTGGTGCTTGGCCTGGGCCAGGGCGGCGGTCTTTTCGTCCGTGTCCTCGCCCAGGGGCAATTCCACGTGTTCCTTCGGAACCCCTTGGGCGCCGAGCACCGTGTCGATGAAGGCCCTCTCCGCGTAGCGGCGGGTGTCCCGGGCCCCTTCCTTGGCGGCTTTGGCTTGGGTGCGTTCCTCCGGGCTCTGCAGGGTCTGCCGGGCCCGTTGTTCCGCCAGGCGGGCGCTTCGCCGATCTTTCATCTCCCGGGCGTAAGTAGCCGGGTCCTTCACGCCCACGAGCCGCAGGCCGTTGAGCTTGCCCCCGGCGCCGCCCACCACGTGGTAGACGCCCTTCTGCCCCGGTACGGGGCGGATGAGGACGGGATGTCCCGGTGTCTCCGGTCCCCGGGGATGCACGGTGATCCAGCGGGATCCGTCCGGCTCCGAACTAGCCTTCAGGAGGGGCCGCACGTCCTCCCAGCCGGCCACCGCCAGGGATAGGATTCGGCCGTCGACCTCGCGGCAGGACAGCATCACGCGCCCGGTGACTCCGCCGTCGTAGAACGAAGGCCCTCGAACATCCCGAGGACCGCCTCGTGGCCGCCGGACGCGTTGGCCACCGTCTGCCGGATCGACTCGGCATCGCAGCCCGCGTTTCGGGCTTCACGGCACGCATCCCGAAAGGGATTCGCTTCCGTCAGGTCCGACAGGGCCTTCAGCAGGTTCCGGGCCTCCTGGCGGGCCCCGTTCAGGGCCAGAGTGGCGTGGTGAAGGCGCGTGCGTGCGTGACCGGCGTCGAGGCTTGGCAGGGACTTCTTCACGTCGCGACCGCCCTCCCGCTCGCGAAGCTCACGGGCGTAGTCGTCCACCCGGAAGTGTCGCCAGTTCGATCCCTTCGGGTCCATCCATTGCTTGAAGTGCTCGACCCGCGTCTCGTGGGGGATGGCGCGGTGGGCCTCCTGCCAGGCCTTGGCGCCGGCATCCTCGTCTTTTTCGAGCAGGGTATTCGCCTCGCGGGCCTTTTCCTTGGGAATGTGCTGGTCCAGCTCATCCATCACCCACCGGCCCGACCGCCCGTGCAGGAAGGCCGTCGCCTGGTGCTCGTCCAGGCCGTGGTGGTTCGCGGCCTCGGCCACCGCCCGGTCGATCTCGGCGTGGTAATTCGCGTGGCCGAAGGTGCCGAAGCCCGCGTAGTCCTCATGGTTCCCGAGCTTGGCGATGGATTCGGGCGTGTGGGGGCCATTGGGCTTTGGGGGTTCAGTCCCCCCCGCTGACGAGCCCTTCAGTTCCGTCGCCTTCCGCGAGTGGTGAATGGCGGATTCGGTGTGGTGATCCTGGGCCTTGCTATGACTCGAATAGTAGAGGCCTCCCTTGCGGCTGTTCTTGGCAATCTCGTGCGCCTGGGCTGCTTCCCAATGGGCATCCGATGCCACCTGGTGATGCTCAGGTGAACGGGAGTCCTCAGCGATCTGACTGGCTGCTCGCGCCTCCGCCGTTGCGTCATGGAAGTTGAGCTTGACCTTCTGCCCCTGGCGCAGGATGGCGGCTTGCACCTTGGGAGCCTGCAGACCTGCGCCGTAGGCCTTCGCGGCCGGATGGTTCCGGTCGAGGGCACGGGCGAGGGTTGGCCTCGACTTCCCTTCGGGCTTGGGTTCCTCTTTCGGCTTGGCGATTCCGGCTTTCTCGGTGGCCTCGGATTCGCGAGGTGCCTCTGCCTGCTTCAGGTGTTTGTCCCGGATCGGTGCATGGTGCTCCCGGTCCCCGCCGACCTTCTTTCCGTGCTCGATCAAGGCGTCCGCGTGGGCGTGGATGGGCGGGGTTGCCGCAGGTTGACCAACCTTACCTTTCCCTTTGGCCTCGCTCGCGGCCTTGTGCCGGGCTTGGTTCGTCTCCTGGTGTGCCTCGGCCACGGTGGCATGCGCTGGCCCTTTCAGACTCCATTCCTTCTGTCCCTTGCGGTGCCCCTCCAGGTATTCGATCTCGTGCCACGTCCCGCCGTGCTTCTCCTCCGTAGTGCCCGTGTACCTGGCCCGATCTCCCTTGTGGAAGAAATGGCCGCCATTCGGGCCCGCTTTCTCGTTCCCATCTCCCGCCCTTGCGCCTAGCTCCTGCAGGATGGTCGCGGCTTGAGTGGGATCCGTTACATGGAAGTGGTCGTAGGCCCCCACGCGGCCGTGATGGGTGGCGCCGCGACGGCGCTTCTCCAAAGGGATGCTGTGCTTCTCGGCAGCGGCCTGGATGGTCTTGCTGTCTTCCGCATCCGTGGCGCGCAGGTAGGTGGTCCCATCGTGGTGGCGGCCCATGGCGGTGCGCTCGTGGAGGCCCGCAGGCTGGCCGTCGGGACGCGTGTCGTCGTGCTCGGGCACATAGACGATCTTTCCGCCGAGGTTCCGATAGTAGGCCTTGATGTGGGCCTTCATGAGTGGGCGCATGGATTCTCTCCGGGGAACGAACACTACCTGGACCGTTTCCAAGCATCCAGGCGAGGCGCGGCCATCCTCCGGAAGCCCCTACAGCAGGAAGACCGGTAAGGGCGGGGCATTCGGAACCATGCCGAGCGTCGCCATGCTCGCCCTCATGATCGAAGCCGCGCCCATGAAGGCCAGCACCCTCTCCTTGGTCCCATTCCTGCAGCCAGGAAGAGGACGCGCGGTGCCCATCCGCATCGAGGCGGGGCGGCTCTTCATGAAAGCGACGCCGAGCCTGGAAGGGGGACGTCGAGTCGTCTACTTCGAGGCTTCGAAGGAGACCCGCGACTTCCAGGGCGAGCGGGTGCTGACGAAGGCCCTGGCGGAATCGATCCCCTACTTCCTGGCCCACGGACGCATCGACCTAGACCACGGGAGCGTCACGGGCTCCGTTCGCGGGCGGAGCGTCAATCCCTACGCGATGATCATTGGCCGCCCCCTGGAAGCCCGTGCCGCCGGGGATGGCGTGTGGGTCAAGGCCCAGATCCTGAGCCTGGAGGATCCGCAGAGCGACTGCGTGGCGATGGCCGACTACTTCTGGGACACGCTGCGGGCCCAGCCTTCCATTCCGTGGTACCCAAGCATCCACGGTCTCGTCCTGAACGAGGATGAGGTGGTGGAGGAGGGCGGTGGCCCCACGCGGGAGATCCGGCGCCTTCTCTGGCAATCCGTAGCTTTCACGCAAACGCCCGTCAATCCAGCTGTCTCCCCGGTCTCTACCGTGCCTTTGCGGACCTTCGCCAAGGCCTTTGAGGACGGGAGTCTGGACGACCTGCTTCGCGGGATTCCTTCCACCGGGGATCCGTTTCTTGCCCAGGGAACGGATGCGGGGGAGATCGACGTCCTCGGCATTCTCTGGGCCCTGGCCTCGGGTCTGGCTTCCCCTTCCGATCCCTTTGCGCTGACCGACGAACGCTTCCCCCGAGAACACGTCTCGGCCGTCCTCAGCGCCCTCGTCGACCTGTAGGAGGTCCCATGGATCTGGCCGCCCTCACCGAAAAGGCGCGCGTCTTCTTGAAATCGCTGAACCGACCCTCCGCAGAAACGGAAAAGGAGCCGCCGGTGCCCGAGCCTCCACCCGATCCGGATCGCCTGGATCCCCGGGTGGAGGACGCCTCGCCGACACCCGAAGACGTGAAAGCCGCGAAGGCGCCCGCGACGGATGGCGGCGAAGGTGGAACCGAAACACCGTCGGCACCGGAGGGAACCAAGCCCGAGGAAACAAAGGAGGAGTCCTCGGAAGACTTCGACGTTTTCGGTAACCGCGATCTGGAAGGCCGCGAAGTCCAGAAGGCGTTGCCACCCGTGGGCCATCCCGAACCTGGCGAATTGCCGAAGAGCTTCGACCCCGAGGATCTGGTCACTGAACTCTTGCAGCAGGTCGGAGATCTCCAGGCTGTCGTGCGGGATTTGGTGGCGCAGATGGACGGTTTCAAACAGGGACAGATCGCCGCGGGCCGGGATCTCAAGAAAGCCCTCGACACGGGTCAGGAACTCCAGACCGCCCTCGCCAGGCTCCACGAGACGGTGCCGGCTGCGTCGACCCCCAAGGCCATCACGAAGGCTCTTCCTGACGCCGGGGAAAAGGTGGCGCCTCTTCTCACCCGGGCGGAACTCATGGTGCTCGCGGGTACTGGGCAGCTCACGCCGCTCGAGGTGGCCCGCCTCAACTCCCACCTTCAATCGCCCGCCCCTGAGGAGAACCGTTGATGGACGTACTTGCCGATGTTCTCGCTGTCCTGGAACAGGGCGATGGCCCCTTCCGGGATATCGCCAAATCACTCTCCACACTGGGCGCGGGCACGGACCTGGCCGCCCTCTCCGGGGGCGGGGCCATGCGCGTGGAGGACCTGGATCCGGTGCTCTACTCCGTCGCCGTCCAGAACAAGCACTTCGATCTGATCAACCGTCTGCTGCCCAGCAAACGAACCGTCTTCTCCATGCTCGATCAGCAGATCGTGAAGCGGGGCATCGGCGGATACCCGGGGAGCGCCGTGTCGGACGAGACCGCCACGGGTCGGCAGGCGAGCGTGAGCGACTACCGGCGCCTCGTGACGGAACTCGGGATCTTCGTGGACTATCGCCACGTTCCCGTGGTCACCGCGATTCAGGGCGTCTTCCAGCAACGGGCCGGACGCATCGACACGAATCTGGTGGCCGAGGAGAACGTCTCCGGATGCCTGGTGCTGCTGGAATCCGTGGAGCACGGCCTCCTCTACGGCGACCGGACCGTGAACCGCTTCGAGATCAACGGCCTCTCGACACGGATCGGGCTGGAAGCCCCCGCCAACGTCCTGGACCTGCGGGGCCAGCCCCTCTCCAGCGCCACCCCCATCGCTCAACTGGCCACGCGTCTTACGAAGCGCCCCTGGTTCGGGCGCCCGGATCTCTTCTACGTCTCCGCCGGCGTCAAGAGCGACCTGGATGCGGAACTGGAACCGGGCTGGCGCGTGAACCTCGACAGTGGCGTGCCGAGCACCAATGTGGGCGTGCCCATCAAGGGGATCAACTACTCGGGTCTGGGGATCGGCCAGGGATACCTGGAATGTGTCATCCACGCCTATGTGGACGAGGCCCGAACACCCATCGTCATCCAGAACTCGGAGGCGGTGGGGGGCCAGCCGGGGCCCTCCTTGGTGGCCACCGTAGCTCTTCCCGACACCGACCCCCTGGCGGTGCGTTCTCAATGGGAGGTGGACCAGGTGGGCAGCTACTACTACCTGGTGGAAGCCTATGCCGTGGGCGGGAAGGTGTCCCTCCCGGTTTCCGCGGTCAGCGCCGTGGCCGTTCCCGAACGGGGTGCCGCGCGGCTCGACATCACCCAGTCCCCCACCAATACGGAGACGCACTACAAGGTCTACCGCGGCCGACGCGGGGGGACGAACCAGCCTGAGGACGTGCGGCTGATCGGGAGCGTGCGCAAGGCTGAAGGTGCCGCCACCACGAGCTTCGTGGATCTGAACGCCGTGATCCCAGGAACCTCAGAGGCCCTCATGCTCACAGCCAATCCCAGCCAAGGGGCGCTCACCTGGATCCAGATGCTTCCCATGCTCCAGCTGCCCTTGGCCATGCCGGACCTCAATTTCCGCTGGGCCGCGCTGCTGCTGGGGGCGCTCAGGCTTCCCGAACCCCGCAAGCACGGGCTCATTACCAATATTTTGCCCAAGGCGGCCGCCTGGCGGCCCTTTTGAACACGGGAGACACCATGTCCAAGGTCATTCTGGCCCACCTCGGGCCCCCCTGCGATCCGCCCATCGTGAACGGCGTCGTCTTCCGACGAGCGGAAGGCCAGTTATGGCTGGGAGAGACGGACGAAGCCACGGCCCAGCTCCTCACCCGGATCCCAACCTTCCGGCGCTATGGGGGAAAACTGGAGGTGCCATGTCCTCCCGAGGAGGCCCCCGTCCCGGAGGTCGTCCCCCCCGAAGCCCCCGATCCGTCACCTGTAACCGTGCGCGAATCCTTGGAGGCTCCATCCCCGGAAACCGGGGAGGCTGAGCCGAACCCCTCGCTTCCCGAAGTGCCTCGGGGGTTGGATCCGGGGAAACCGCACCGGAAACCGCCAAGGAAGTGAGCCGTGGCCAACGCGCTGGGGTTTGGCCCTGTCACTTTGCGTCAGGGGCTCCTACGGGGCCTGCTGGGTCCCGGGGCGCCCCACGAGGCGTTTCCGGACCCGGAGATGGAGTCCGCCCTCACCGAGGCCACAGCTTCCGTGGAGCAGGAACTGTCCACGCGGTTCCGCGTGACACGTTTCCGAGGTCACCTCGGCCCGGGCCCCGTTCCGGCGCTTCCGAAGGGCGAGGTCGCCGAATGGGAAGGGCCCTACCCATGGCCCTCGCCCCTTCCCGGGGAGGGCTTCCTCCGCCTCCCGACGCGGGTGCGTCCGGTGGTGGAGGTCCTGGGGGCCCAGGTGGTGCTTCCGGGGGGCGGCACGGGTCGCGTGGAGCTTCCGGCGACCTGGTTCCGCTTCGAGGCCTGGGCAGGGGAAATCCTGCTGGCGCCCGCCCTCGGCGCCGCGCCCCTCATGGCGGTGGGGCTTCCGATGACCTTCCCGACCCTCTTCGCGGGAAGGCTTCCCCAGTCGGTGCTGCTGGCCTACCGCGCGGGCCTCGGCACGACCGGGATCCAACGCTGGCCCAAGCTCCGCCGCCTTGTGCTCCTGCGCGCCGCCCTCCGCCTCCTTCCTGCCCTCGCCTTGGAGATGAATCCCGGTCTCCTCACCTCCCTCTCCGCGGACGGCCTTTCCCAGGCCCGCACGTCCGGGTACGCGCTGAAGGAACTGGACGAACGCCTGGCCATCGAGGTCGAAGAACTGAAGGCCAGCCTATTGGACCTGTGGGAGGGTCCCTCCCTCGGAGTGCTCTGATGCCCGGACTCGAAGGACTTCTGAAGGGGCTCGCCGGGCTCGCTTCGCCCAAACCCAAGGGAACGCCTGGAACCCAAGGGCGCCGACCCTTGCCCTTCTACTCCTTCGAGGTCTGGGACGCGGACGGCTGCGTGAAGGCCGACGTGCTTCCGGACGGCGCGCCGCCCAAGGTGATTCTCCGCATCCCGCCCTCCCACCTGGAGCGCCACCATCCCATCCGGGCCCAGGTCTTCCAAGGACTGGACGGCCTGCCCGTAGTGGTGGAGGCGGGCCTGGGCCTGGCCCGCTGGACCCTTTCCGGCTCCCACGGGGTGGGACCGACCCTCCTGCTTCCCGACGGCGCCCAGGCGTCGGGCCTCCATTCTCGCAACCAACTGGAGAGCCTCTTCACCGGGTATGCCCGAGAGAACCGGCGGCGGTCGGGCCAGGGCGAGCCTTTGCTTCGGATGGTCTTCGCCATCCGGGACGGTTCCTTGACGGAGTTCGTGAATCGCCAGTGGTGGATCCAGCCCGAATCCCTGCCTGTGGACCTCCGCAACGCCTCCCGGCCCCGGGAATGGGCCTGGTCCCTCGCCTTCTGGGCCTTGGAGGAACTCCCGCCCGCAGGGTCCAAGCCCGCCGCCAAGGATGCGCTGACTCCGCCTTCCGCCGCCCAGATCGAAAAGAAAGGGCAGGGCCTCCTCGCGAAGCTCAAGGACGAGATCAAGGCCGCCTTCGCCGCCAAGGACACCTCGCTCCTGGGACGCCTGCGGGCGCTCCAGAAGGGGATGCGTACGCTGATCCGGCGAGCCCAGGACCTGCGCCGCGCCACGACCCGCATCGTGAACTCCGTGCGGGACCTCACCGTGGGTGTCGTGAAGCAGGTGAACGCCCTGCTCGGGGAAGTGAACCGCCTGCCGGGTCTGCGAGGCAATCCAGCCTTGGGGCGGCTGCTGATGGCCACCCGGCGTTGGGGCGGGTCCATTCAGCGTCACCTCTCCGCCCTGGAGCAGGGCCGCCTGGGGCGAGTGGTTCGATGAGCCGATCCGTAGTGACGGTGCAGCATGGGGACACCCTTCAATCCCTGGCCGCCCGGGAACTGGGGGACTGGGCCCGATGGCCGGAGCTGGCCCGGCTCAACGATCTTCGCTGGCCCTTCCTCGACACCTCCCAGGCGAGCGAGGTCCCGGAGTCCACCGATGCAGGCCGCGTGCTGGGCGTGGGGGATCCGCTGCGACTCCCCGTTCCGGACACCCCCGCCCTGCCGATCACACCATTTGGGTGTGATCTGGCGGAGGAGGGAGCCGCCCTTCCATTGGTCGACGGCCTCGAGAACCTGAAGGCCGCCCTCCTTCGCCGCCTGCGGACGCCCCTGGGCCATCTCCCCCACCACCCCGAATACGGATCCCGCCTAAGAACCTTCCTGGGTCAACCCCTGACCCTGTCCCTCGTGCTGGACCTTCGCGCGGAAGTCCACCGCGTGCTCTCCCTGGATCTCCGGGTCGCCAAGGTCCAAAGCGTCTCCGTGGACGTGCAGGACGACGCCCTGTGGGTCGCCGCCACCTGCGAGACGGAGCTGGGCGAGTTGGCCCTCCTCGACCGCGTCTCCCGTACACGCCGAGGCTGAGCCGTGACCGCTTTCGCACCCCGTTCTTTCGAGGCCATCACCGAAGCCATGGCCGAATGGATCGCCTCGGATCCGGACCTTTCCCCCGGAAGCCTCCCGACGGACCTCTCCGTGGGCAGCCTGGAACGCAGCCACCTGGAGGCCCTGGCGGTCGTGCTGGAGGAGTACGAGGTCCGCACCGCCGAGGCCCTCTCCGACGCCATCCGCCGGAGCTGCTACCACGCCTTCGGCTTTGGCCTGCTGCCGCCTCGGAAGGCCAAGGGCACGGCCGTGTTCGTGTCGTTCACCCCCGCGGTCCGGGACATCCCCATCCCGAAGGGCAGCCGGATCCAGGCCGACGGGGGAGGGGTTTTCGAAACGGTGGAGCCTGGCCTGATCCCGCATGGGGCCGCGCAATCGGAGCCCATTCCTGTAGAAGCCCTGGAGCCCGGACCCAAGGGCAACCTGCCTGCCGGCGCCCTCCAGCGTCTCGTGCTGGCCCTCCCCGGTGTGGACCTGGTGACCAACCCCTCTCCCACGATGGGAGGGGCCGCCGAGGAAAGCGAGGAGCTGCGCGCAGAGCGTTTTTCGCAGTGGATTCGCACCTTGGTCCGAGGCACCAAGGAAGCCCTTGAATTCGCCGCCCTGGGCACCGGAGCGGTCCTTGATGCGCGATGTGTCGAGCCCTACCTGCTGGACCCCGTCCCGCCCGGCGTTCCCTACGCGGGCCTGGTGTGGCTCTTCGTGGACGAGGGGCTGGGAAATGGGGAATTGTCACCGACGGCGCGCCTCGCGGTGGAGCGGGCGGTGAACGGCTTCGTAGACGCGGGCGGCGATGTCGTCCCGGGATGGAAGGCCGCCGGGATCCCCGTGCGGATCCTCGCGGCGCATCCCGTCCCCGTGTGCCTCCGGGCCCGAGTGCAGTTGGCCGTGGACGGGTCGGCGCGATGGGATGAGATCTCCGAGCTTTTGACCGAAACCGCCCGCCGTTTCTTCCGCGCCCTGCGGATCGGCGAGGCCGTCTCCTACCAAAACCTCGTCACGGCCCTATCCCTGGCCGATCCCGACATTCGAGAGGTCGATCTTTGCCTCTGGCGATCCGACCAGATGGTACCAGCCTACGCGGCCCCTCTCTCCGCCGAGGATCTGACGCCGCGGAGCACCGATCCGCTGTCGGTAGGCGCCCGCGCCCGCCTCCTGGAGGGCTCGGGCGCAGGCCTGGATGGCCGGATCGTGACCTATCCGGAATGGATCCCCGCATGAGTGCGCCGAGAGGCGTGCGGGTCGAGGTTCTGCTCCAGTCCACCTTCGCAGAGGATGACCGGGAGCGGAGCCGCGCCTACCGCCTGGAGGTGGATTCGGCCAAGGGCTCGGTCCTTCGCTTCGAGTCGAATGGAACCCAGGAACTCAAAGGCGCCTCGGGCCTCTGGGAGCTGGAGACGGAGGAGAGCCTAGAGGTGCAGCGAGCCCGCCTGAGCTTTGCGTCGTCCGAGCTGGCGCGACTGCTCTTTGCGCGTCTGGAACCCCAGGACCACCTGCGCATCGTGTTTTCGGATGGTATGCGGCGCAGCGTGGCCTTCGACGGTTTCATTTCCGGCTTTGAGGATGGGCTCCAGATGCATCCCCAGGGCCTTCAGGCCTCTCTCACCCTGGAGTCCCTCGGCCTACGAAAGATCCTCGACCAAGCGATCTTCAACTGGCAGGCTGCGCTCAGCCCTGCGGACGACCAGTCTTTCACCGCCGACGGCCAGACCCTCTACCGCGCCCTTCAGGGCGATGGCCGCCCACCTCAGGAGATCGTGCGGGCCTTCCTGGAAGCCTGGTTCAAGCCCCACGCCAAGCTGGAGATTGGTGAAGGGAAGTTAGAGCCAGGAAACTGGTTCCGCCTGGCGGAGGGACGTGACTGGTCCTGCGCCTACGACGCCAAGTTCCCGCTGGCCTACCAGTTGCTCTATCAGGCTTGGGGCAGCTCGCTGTGGGAGCTGTTCACATCCCTGGCAGAGCCGGACCTGCACGAGTGCTTTGTCACCTACGCGGGGGAAGCCGGAGAAGAGCGACCCACGCTCGTGTTCCGCCCCCGGCCCTTTCCGGGAGCGGAAGGCGACGACGCCGCGTGGTCGGCCCTTCCGGTACGGAAGCTCGGCGTGGATGGGGCGCCCGGCGCCACAGCGGTGCTGCGATCCCGCAGTGATCGGCAGCGGGCCAACGCCTTCCACTGGGCCTGGACCGGCTTTACGGACCGAAGCACGAGCGCCTTCGCCGCCAAGGCCCAGCTCGGCTGGTGGGCGGATCGCAAGGCCATCGCCCGCTACGGCTTCGCCGCCAAGCAGGTGGTCACCCAGCTCCTGCCCTCGGGCGGGGGTGATGATCCGAATGTCCGAGGTTACCTGGAAGGCGTCGAGGCGCTGCTCAAACGCGTGGCGTACCAGGAAGCGCCGCTCCATCAGCTGGAGAGTCAGTCCCGGTCCTATCCCCTAATGACCGGCATCCGGCCCGGCATGGTGGTGGAGGATCACAGCGGCGGCATTCCCACCACGGGCTACCTCGCTTCGGTGAGCCACCGGCTGCGGTGGGATCGGGAACGGATCGAAGCGACCACCCACCTGGGGCTCGTGCGGGCGCTGCCGGGGGCCACGGTGGAGACCTATCCGCGCGAGGTGCGGGCCCGGCTGGCGCTGGAACGGATTCCCTACCTCAAGCCTAGGGAGATCCAGGCCGCCCAGGACGGCGCCAGCGCCCCTCCAAAGGCCCAGAGCCAGGGGCCTGCCCAGGCCGGCGGCGTTCCTTACGCAACGGCCATCCAGGCCGCCGCCGCGAAGCAGGGCGTTCCGCCCGCGGTCCTGGCGGCGATCCTCAAGCAGGAGAGCGGCTTCAACCGCATGGCTCGGAACCCCGACAGCTCCGCCGCCGGCATCGCCCAGTTCCTGAAAGGCACCGCAGATGACATGGGTCGACGGGGGTGCCGGAACCCCGACGGAACGCCCTTTACCGCCGCCGATCGCCTGGACGCCGAGAAATCGATCCACGCCGCAGCTTGGTACCTGAAGGACATCGCCGGAGCCCTGGAGGCCAAGGGACTTCCCAAGGATCATCCCGAATTCTGGGGCTGGGTCGCCTACGGCTACAACCGGGGACCCGGCGCGGCGGCAGGCAACGGTTCAGCGCTTGGATGGAATCTCCCGTCCACCCAAGGGCTGCCGGTCACAGGGAAAAACGATCCGAGCTATTGGCTCTCCTTCGGGAAGACCGTCTCCACCTTCGGGAGCCTCCGATGAGCTTTCATCTGGCGACCGTCTACGAGGTGCTGCCGGAGAAGCACGGCGTGCTGGTGGCCTTCCGGGATCTCTCCGCCGCCTACGATGTGGGGCGCCTCGAGAGCGGCTTCGTGCGCGTGGCGGCCGAAAGGGCCCATCCCACAGGCGGCGCGGCCGTGCGCCTTCCCGAAGTGGGCGAGCTGGGGGTGGTGCTGGAGTTGGACGGCGGCTTCCTGGTGTGGCTCTGCTCGCTGCACTGGCAGGACCACCACCAGATCGATCCCGATCCGGATCTGGAGTTGCACCGGCATCCCTCCGGCGTCCTGCGGCGGATCCGCGCCAACGGCGACACGGAATGGCTGCATCCGTCGGGGGTGCGGGTCACCGTTTCCCGGGATGGCCAGCCCCTCTCGAAGCCCAAGCGGAAGGGCGAAGGCTTCGAACCCGACGGGACGGTGCCCCATCTCGTGATGGCGCATCCCGCGGTGGGAATCTTGCGGCTATCGCCGGAGGGGGAGATCGCCTTGGAGCACGCCTCCGGCGGGACGATCAACGTATCGGCCGAAGGAAACCTGCGTTTCCAGGGGTTCGCTTCGACGGGTTTCGAAGCTGCCGCCAAACGATTCGTGATGGAGCCCCTGCTGGATTGGCTGAAGGCCCACACCCACGCCTCCGCCGCGCCGGGGTCGCCCACGAGCACGCCGCTTCAGGCTGGCGACCTCAGGCCCGATACCCACTGCACGCCGGACACATTCAAGGGGCCTTAATGGACGCCACGCTCACCATCCGATGGGGCAATCTGGGCTTGGTCCAGCCAGACCTGGAGACGCTTGTCGCCTTCCTCGGCCCTGGGGACTTCCCCGAGTACGCCCGGGCCGCCGAGGAGGTGGCCGAAAATGCCGAACGGCTCTACCGGGGCTACTGCCTCGGAGAACCCACTCCGTCCGGGCGCGCGTTGCAGCGACCCTCGGGAGCCTTGGCTCGGTCAATCCGGCGGGAATCCACGGACCTGCTGCTCTGGGCCCTGCGCAACGAGTCCCCCTACGCGGAAGGCCTGGAGCAGGGCTTTCCCGACCGCGACCTGAAGAAGTCCCTGCCCACTGCGCCCAAGGCGAGGCGCGCCAAGGACGGTAGCCTCTACCTCATCATTCCCTTACGCCACGGCGTACCGGGAACGCGGGGTCTGTCCCCCATGCTGACCGAGGTCTACCGCCTGGCCCGGGTCCTTCAGCACTCCCGCGTCCTGGGCGCGCCGAGCCTGCGCACCAGCGCCACAGGAGTCGACGTACCGCGCTTCGCCTATCGGTGGAACGGACCTCTGTCCGCCCAGGCCCTCGCAGCGGCGGGCCACGATGCAGAGACGACGGGCCGCTACCAGGGTCTCGTGCGCATGGGGAGGAAGGGCCATACCACCTACCTCACCTTCCGCGTGATGAGCCAGAAGAGCCCCGCCGGCTCCTGGATCCGTCCTGCCACACCCGGCCTCTGGCCCATGCGCTGGGCGGTCGAGGTGGCCTGGTCGGAGGGCACACCGCGGCTGGAGGAGGCGCTGGAAGCGGACCTGCTGGGAATACTTGAAATGGATTAGGGTCGATGGCCCGGGTCCGAAACGGATCAGATTTCAGTGACACCTTTCACCTTGGCGCCTGCCTTCTGCCAGCCCTGCGCTAACTTCTCCAAGGTTTGGCCGCTTTCGGTGGCAATGCCTTCGGGAAAGAGGGTCACGTGGTATCCCCGATTCAAAGCCCCGCGCGTCGTGGAATCCACGCAATAGGCCCCGTCCAGGCCGGTGATCAGAAGGCGTTCGACTTGGTTTTCACGGAGGTAGCGATCCAGTTCGGGATTGGAAAAGGCATCGGATCGGCCTTTGGTGAAGGTTCTGGCCCCGGGGACTTTGATGAGGCGTCGGTCCATTTCCGTGCCGGGAGAACCCGGGGCGTTGATGCCACCCGTGAAGGCCGACACGATTGAATTGTCGATCACATTCTCAATGAAGATGACGAGGGCTCCCTTGGCCTTTGCCTGCGCCAGCAGCGTGTTGGAAGCCGCGATGATTCGGTCCCCATCCCGATACCGCTTCTTCGCTTGCGGGCCCGTGTAGTCCTCTTGGATGTCGATGACGAGCACCGCCGTCCGGGGGGTTGGGTAGGTTGCAATCCGGGGTCCCTTGGTCGGACGCATGCTCTGAAAGACCATGGCGAACACCGCGATCACCAGCAGCAAAACCGAACCAACCGTCCAAAGAAGGATCTCTTTCCATCGTCCCATCACCCATTTCTCCTTGCTCTGATTGTTGCCTAAGCAGCTATCCAGAGTAAGCTTGAAGCGCGTTCTTCTGGCCACAGCCATTACTCCTACGGCTTAAGTTGTATCCCCAAATCACCACACGGTTGGATGCAGGGAAATACAAGGCCTAGCATTATTTTAAAAGGAATTTTTAAAGGAAGGCCCCCCGAACCCTGAGGGCCTTCCTCGAAAACAACCCTCAAAGCAAAGGCGGCCAATGATTCATGCGGGAACCCCCTCGTCGTGAATTCGGAGTGCAAGGGGCTTAATGTGACAGCCGAATCATCCCGTCGATACAACCAGAATCCTACGCGCGACTCGCCTGACGGGCTAATTGTGAATTCCGAGCAGGAATGACACCGTTTACAAGTCCAGGCCCTTGGAATCCAGGGGCTTTTCGGTCCATACCCCTTGAAGACCGGTACCTTATGCTGAAACCCGTTTCGCCCGCCCGAAGGCCCACCCGCCAGCGCCTCCGGGTGCCGGAAGGCGAACCCCTTCCGCTCGTCCCCTGCCTGGATGCCACGACCGTCCTGGAGGTCTGCCAGGAAGGCATCCTCTTTCTCGATGCAGCGGGGCGGATCCAGATCTGCAACGCCAGCGCGAGCCGTATCCTCGGTTTGAAGGAATCCAAGATGCTCGGGCTGCGCGCGGTGGACCCGGGGGTTTTCGACGCGGTGGACGAACAGTTACATCCGGTTCCTCCTGATCAACACCCCAGCCAGATCGCCCTTCGTACGGGGCAACCATGTCTGAATGCGGTGCAAGGGCTTCCGAAGGGCGGGGGGCGCCACCTCTGGGTGAAGATCAACGCCATCCCCTTGCTAAAGGGGGGGGGGATGGGTTGGCAGAAGGTGTTGTCGTCAGCTTTTCCGACATTACCGATCTTAAATGCCTCGAAAAGCGACTTCTGGAGCAGGCCTAGGGCGGCCTCATGGCGAACACCGAGCCACTTTCAACTCCCGGTATGCGGTGCCGATGATGTCACAAGGATTACTTCCATGCTCATCACTCCGCACCCCTCCTCTTCACTGAGGCTCAAGATTATGAACCGCGCGAATCACGGAAGGCTTGAGCCGGTTTTGCTCCGATACCTCTCGGATCCTTCCACGTGGTCTTCGCGGTGGGTGAAAGCGCAAACGGCCTTGGCTCCTCCGATCCTGGATTAGGGGGCCCTCATACAGGGAGTTTCCCGCCGTTGGGGAGGATTAGGAATTCCGAACCCCTGAAGGCAGTGAATGACTCCACGAAGCCTGCCCCCATGTCCGGACGCTGAAGGATCGGTTGGGGGGAGCGATGATGATGTTGAATGCAAGAATCCAGCGCGCTGCGCCGGAGGATCTTCAGGCGATTCTCGCCCTGGTCAACCGAGCCTACGAACGGGAGTACTGGCTCATTCCGGGGCCACGCCTTAAGGGCTTGGAAGCCCTCCGCGATGAGTTCGAAGCTCCGGGGAACACCCTCCTCGTCGCCAAGGCGATGGGGAAGGTATTGGGCGTGATTCGTCTGACGCTGCCCTTCGAGGGGTCTTCCCATGCACAGCCGAGATTCGGCCTTCTAGCCGTGGACCCTTCCGCCCAGGGGGCGGGCTTGGCGCGGGGGCTCATCTTCGCTGCTGAGGAACTGGTCATGGACGCTGGTTATGTGGAGATGCACCTCGAATGCCTGGATGACATGGGTTTGCCCCAGATGTACGAACGATTGGGGTATGAGGTGATCGGCAGCACCAGCGAGGCTCGCTGGGGATCGAAAATTCCCTTCGTTCTGCTCCGCATGCGAAAGCGGTTCATTGAATGCCTTGAAGACTCCCTCCCCGGAACCGAGGTGCCACCTGTCCAACCGCACGCCTGACCCGACCGGAGGCCACGCCATGGCAAGGATCCACGCACTGCTGTTGACCTTACTCGCGGCCCTGGCGCTTCCCGCTTCCGGGACGCCTTCCATCAGCGAGGCCGGTCTGCCCTTCGTTCGCACGTTCACGCCCAGGAACTACGCCGCTGGTCCGCAGAACTGGGCCACCGTGCAGGATGCGCGGGGCGTGATCTACGTGGGGAACAACGACGGCGTCCTGGAATTTGATGGCGTGCGTTGGCGGCTCATCCCCGTGGCCAACAAGACCGACGTGCTCTCCCTCGACATCGACCCGTCGGGGAGGATCTACGTGGGGGCCAAGGGGGAGGTCGGCACGCTGGAGCCGGATGGGACGGGGGCCATGCGCTACGTCTCCTTGATGGAGCGTCTTCCCCCGGAAGAACGGGGATTGGGGGATGTCTGGCAGACCTTGGCCACATCCGAGGGGGTCTATTTTTCATCATTCACGCGGCTCATCAGGCTGAGCGGCGGGAAGGTGCAGACGTGGAAGCCAGAGACGCGTTTCCAGTGGTCCTTCCTCGCCGGGGGACGGGTCTTCATCCGGGACGCCGGAAGAGGCCTGTTGGAACTCGTGAAGGAGGAACTGCGCCTTGTCCCGGGTGGGGAACGCTTCAAGGATGAAAAGCTTGCGGCCGTGATCCCCTGGGAGGGCGACGCGTTCCTGATCGGCACACGTTCTCAGGGGCTCTTCCTCCTGGGCCCTTCGGGAGTCCGGCCCTTCCGGACAGAAGCGGACGCCCTCCTGAAGCGGGATCTCCTCTACAAGGCCCTGCGCTTGGCGGATGGCGCCATCGCACTCGGGACCTTGCAAGGGGGCCTGATCGTGATGGACGCGGGAGGACGGGTCCGAGGGCGGCTCAGCAAGTCCTCCGGGTTGGGGGACGACACGGTGTTGGACCTGGCCCAGGATCGCCAGGGGGGATTGTGGGTGGGCTTGAACATGGGGTTGGCCCGGGTCCAGGTCGCCTTCCCTATCACGGTCTTTGGAGACACTTTGGGGCTTCAAGGGAGCGTCTACGCGCTCCATCGGCACAAGGGCACCTTCTACGCGGCCACCTCCATGGGGGTTTTCCGCCTGGTCACCGGAGCCGAAGGGACGTTTCGGTTCATCCCCATTCCGCAGATTCAAGGCCAGACCTGGGCTTTCCTGGATTGGGGGTACCGCCTCCTCGTTGCCAATCAGAAGGGGGTCTACGAACTCCATGGTCATCAGGCGAGGTTGGTGAGACCCTCGGGCCAACAATCCGGATTTCTCCTCCGATCCACCCTCGATCCATCCCGCGTCTTCGTGGGCCTCCAGGATGGCTTGGCCTCCATGCGGGACCAGGGGGGCGTTTGGGTGGATGAGGGGAAGATTCCGCACATCACCGAGAACGTCAGAACCTTGGTCGAGGCCCCTGATCACAGCCTCTGGATCGGAACTTGGGCCGAAGGTTTCCTGCGCGTCCGTCTTCAGGGAACGACCCCCCAAGTGGAGCGATTCGGGTTGGCCGAAGGCCTCCCGGATATCCGGGAGGCCCAGGTCTTCCCCCTGGACGGCAGCCCTCTGTTTGCCACGCACCAGGGTTTCTATCGTTTCAACGAGGCCACCGGCCGCTTCGTTCCGGATGAGCGGTTCCAGACCCTCTTCCCGGGGGGGACGCGATGGGCGATGGGGATCCGTTGGGATGGAGTACGCCTCTGGATGCATGCGGTGGAGGAATCCACCCGCCAGTCGGAACAAGGCTTCGCCAGCCGGTCGGGCCAGAACTGGCAATGGCAACCGGCGCCTCCCATGCCCCTCGCCAGCCAGCCGGACTCGGGCCTGTCCACGTGGGTGGACAGCGATGGCGTGGTCTGGTTCGGGTGTCCCTCGGATGGGATCTTCCGGTACGACCCGCGTGTTCCCAAGGACTACGCTCAATCCTTCCATGCGCTGGTGCGAAAGGTCACCCGAGGCGAGGAGGTCCTTTCGGGCCAGGCACCGGAGCTGCGCTTCCTTCGCAAAACCATGCGCTTCGAGTTCTCGGCCCCCACCCTCGATGTTCCGGACGCCACCCGGTTCCAGGTGTGGCTCGAAGGCACCGACTCGGAATGGTCCCCCTGGACCCTGGAAGCCTACCGGGACTACTCGAACCTTCGGGAGGGGGACTACCGCTTTCGCGTGCGGGCCAAGAACAGTTATGGAACCGTGAGCCAGGAGGCCATCTATCCCTTTCGCATCCTTCCTCCCTGGTGGCGCACCTGGTGGGCCTGGGTGGGCTATGTCGCAGGTGGGGCCAGCGCCGTTACGGGGCTCCTGCGGTGGAACGCCCGTCGGCTCCGGCGCAAGAACCTAGACCTGGAGCGGCTCGTCGCCGAGCGGACGGATGAGGTCTCTCGCATGAACACGGCTTTGCTCCTGGCCAATGAGGAGGTGGAGCAGGCGAGCCAGTACAAGAGCACCTTCCTCGCCAGCATGAGTCATGAGCTGCGCACGCCGTTGAACGCCATCCTCCTCTACGCCGAACTGCTGTGGGAGGAAGCCGAGGATGCCAAGGACCAGGATCGCGCCGGAAGCCTGGACCGGATCCGAAGCTCCGGGCAGCACCTGCTCAAACTGATCAACGGGATCCTGGATCTCTCCAAAATCGAGGCTGGCAAGATGACCCTCTTCCTGGAGGATATCGCCCTTGGCGGCCTTCTGGCGGATGTGGCGGGCACCCTCCAGCCCATGGTGGAGGCAAAGGGTAACCGGATCGAGGTCCGCATCGAACCGGGCCTCGAAACCCTCCATACCGATCTCACCAAGCTGCGCCAGATCCTCTACAACCTCATCAGCAACGCCTGCAAGTTCACGGAAAAGGGGATCATCCACGTCGAGGCGGAACGGATCGGGGATGCGGCGGCCTTCCATGTGCGGGACACCGGCGTCGGGATGACCCACGAGCAGCTCTCCCGTCTCTTCCAGGCCTTCGTCCAGGCGGAGACCTCCACTTCCAAGCATTATGGCGGCACGGGATTGGGCCTCACGATCAGCCGCAGGATCTGTGAACTCATGGGAGGCACAATCACGGTGGAAAGCGAGACCGGGGTCGGGACGACGTTCACCGTCATGCTCCCCCTCGTGGTTTGGGAGACCGCGGTGGCCCGGGAGTCGGGCACCCTCCCGTCCGACCCGGAAGGACGGAAGACCATCGCCCTGGTGATCGATGACGATCGGGTTCTGCGGGACTACCTCACCCGCACCCTCGGCAAGGAAGGCTTTTGGGTGGCCACGGCATCAAACGGGGCCGAGGGCCTTCACCTCGCCCGCAAGCTCCATCCCCAGGTCATCATCCTGGACGTCGTCATGGAAGGCATGGACGGCTGGACCGTGCTGACGGAGCTCAAGCAGGATCCCGATCTCAAAAACATCCCGGTGGTTCTGCTCAGCATGCTGGACGACCAGACCAAAGGATTTGCTCTCGGGGCCTCGATGTACCTGCAGAAGCCCGTCATGGGCGAGGACCTCGCGCCGATCCTGCGTCGGCTCCAAGGGGACCGGAAGGTACGGGCGCTGGTGGTGGAAGATGACGAAATGACCCGCTCGGCTTTGGCAACCCTGCTCGCGCGGCAAGGCTGGGATGCTACGGCGGTGGCCGATACCGCCGAGGCCTTGGAGAGCCTGAGGAGCGTGAAGCCGGATTGCATCCTGCTCGATCTTTTCCTCCCAGGCATGGATGGATTCACCCTGGCCGAGCGCCTGCGTGAAAACTCGGAATGGCGCGACATTCCCGTCATGGTGCTCACCAGCAAGGATGTTTCTCCAGAGGAGCAGGCCCGCCTTCAGGCGGCGCAGGCCGGACGGATCCTTCGCAAGGGCGCCCATTCGAAGCAAGAGCTGGCGGACATCATCCAGTCCATGGTTCACGAAGGATTCAACTCCCGTCCTGGTCGCTGACGGTTCCTTGACTGCGGTGGCATCCAAGCGATGCATCCGGATTGCGCCAAACAATCAACGGATCCGAAATTCCAGTTACCAATGCGGGCCGCCGATGAACATTGCGGAACTCCCCATGCCATTCATCCCTCCCATGCTTCGGCTGCGTCCTGATGTTTTCGGGGAGCGCTCCTGTCGGGCCCGGATTGCGGCTTGGAGGCTGCACCACCCCATGGATCCCACGGTCTGGTCCGAGGACTACGTGAAGGCCCTCACGGCCATGGCCCCTCCACTGCCACGAACGAGGGGGACCGTCTGCTCCCTTCGGTCGCATCCCGTCTTTCGCAGGTTCCGCCGGAGCCTGCTTCCAGTTGCTTCGCTCCTGGAGACGGGAACCCTTGTCCCCCTCGTGCACCCCAATCAGTGATCGGGCATAGCCCGCTCATTGCGTTCGGGAAGGGAGCGGAAACACGGTGACATCCGTCGGCGGGGTCGTCCTAGGTTCAGGGCGGCCCCGGGTGGCGGTTCCCTTTCCCCCTTTTCCGAGGTGCCTCATGAACCCGCTTCGCCCGTGGGGGCTGGCCCTGGCCTTTGCTCCGCTCCTGGCCCAAACGCCCCACGCTTCGCTTGAGGAGGAGGACAAGGCCTTTCAGAGCTTAAAAATGCTGCTCAACACGCCCGTTATCACTGCGGCCCGCCGTGAGCAGGCCGTCAAGGAGGCCCACTCCACCCTGCGGGTTTTCACGGCCTCGGATCTCCGGGTGCTCGGCGCCACCACCCTCGCGGAGGCCCTCAAATTGGTGGCCGGTCTCGACGTCTATTTCGAATACGACCAGATGAAGACCTCCGTGGGAACCAGAGGTTTGAAGGGCGATCTCGTGTCCAAGCGGATGCTCTTCCTGCTGGACGGACGGCCCATGAACCTACCCGTCAACGGCGATTTCGACTTCGATATGCGCCTCCCCCTGAACTTCGTGAAGCAGGTGGAGATCATCCGGGGTCCCGGATCGAGTCTTTACGGCGCCAACGCCTTCCTTGGCATTGTGAACATCCGCACTCAGTCCCCCAAGAACGATGGCTTCTTCTACGATGGCGCCGTTGGCATGCGCGCCGGCTCTTTTGGCGAGCGGGCTCTTGACTTCTCCTTGGCGCACCGCTTTTCCGATGACGCGGCCTTCGCCTTCTGGGGCACCTCCTCCCAGGCCGACGAATACGGGATCCTACGGAAGTGGTACGGTTCCACCCTACCGGCCACCACCGCCGACATCTCCGAGGGCTACCGCCTGGGCGACGTGCGCACGAACTGGAGCTTCAAGCACCTCACCTTCACCGGAGGCGTCACCTCCAGCGGCGTGGATCACAACAACAAGGGCCAGTACACCCGGGACTCCGCCGTGGCAACTTCGCAAACCCGGGAGGACGCCCTGCGCAGCCGCTTCGCGGACCTGGCCTACCAGCGGGACTTCGGCAAGGCCTGGGACCTCGGCCTCCACGCCTACTTTAACGTCTATGTCAACGACCGCCTCTATTCCCGGGGCGATATTACCGGATCCACCCCGCGGAACCTCCTCGGCAAGGAGACGCTGTGGGGTCTCCAGGCCCAGGCCCAGTGGAAACCCAAGGAGACCTTCCGCCTCCTCTTCGGCGGGGATTACGCTGTCAAGGCCTCGGACAACAACCAGAGGACCTACCTCCAGAACGCTCGAACCAGGGAGGCGGCCATCTTCGTCGAAGCAGGCTGGAAACCGCTCCCCTGGCTCGATGCGGTGGCGGGCGGGCGCTACGACCGCCATTCGGAATTTGCCGGCCAGTTCAGCCCCCGTGCCAGTTTCATCGCCAGCTTCCTGAGGGAGGGGCGCGCTCGGATTTCCTACGCCACGGCCTTCCGCGCCCCCACCTTCACCGAGTTGTTCCTCACCGCCTCCAAGGGGCTCCCCCTCAGGCCAGAAACGATCCGCACCCTAGAAGCCTCCCTCTCCTACGTGTTCGGGGGCGTCAAGGTTTCCGCCACAGCCTTCGACAACCGTGTAAAAGAGCAGATTACCTACGTGACCACGGCACTCTGCTATGGCAACCAGGCCGACGAGGTTCATTCGCGGGGTCTCGAAGTGGAAGCGGAGGCGGTCCTCGCCGGGCGCTGGCGTCCCTTCCTGGCGGCCACGCTCCAGAACACCGGCAGCGACGTCCCTGGCGACAAATACGCCAACCAACTGGTGGCCGCACCTCGGCGCAAGCTCGCAGGCGGCTTGATGTTCCGAACCGTCGACTGGGAGGCTGCCCTTACAGGCGCCTGGATCGATCACCAGCGGGACGGCTACTTCGACCCCGCCTTCGGAAACGTATCCCCAACCTACCTGACTCTCGCCGGCCGGATCGCCTGGATGCCACAGCCCGGCTGGTCCTTCGCCCTCACCGTGAAAAACATGCTGGACCGCCGCTACTACGACAAGGGCCACGATCCGCGGTTCACCGATCCAGCGGACTATCGCGCACGGAACAACGAATACCCCGGCCGCTCCTTTGTGGGCGAAGTGCGCTGGAACTGGTGAGCGATGTCCGTCCTCAACCCCATTCAAGGAGTCTTTCAATGATGTCGATCCGCCGCCCCGCCCTCGTCCTCGCTTGCCTGGCGCTGGCGCCCACCCTTCGTGCCGGCGACTACGACCAGGCCCTCTCGGTCCTTTCCAAGGCCTTCCCCGAAATCCGGAGTGTTGCAGTGTTCTACGATGGCTCCAGCACGTTGCTGAATTTCCTGGAATTCGAAACCTCCGCCTACAAGGAGTTCAGGTTGGGCATCAAGCTCTTCCCCTTGGAAGCCAAGGACCGCCTCACGCCCGAGAAGCTGCGCCTCCTCTGCACCCAACATCGGGTGCAGGCCATCCTGCTGCTGGACGGCGACCCCCTCGTCCGGCCCTCCTCGCCCTTCGGCCGCCTCATCGCGTCCCAGGGTTCACGGATTCCCGTAGCTGCCGTACGGGAAGAATGGCTGAAGGAAGGCGCCTGGTTCGCCATCGGACCCTCCACGGGCGGGCTAAAAGTCCGGCCCAAGCTGCCGAACCGCAAGGTCCAGGACACCTTGAAGGAACTGGAAGCCGAATTTGCCAAGCCGCCGAGTGCGAACCCTTCGGCCCACCCTTGAGCACCATCCAACGCCCCTTCCTCGGAGACGACCTTGGAGCCGTTATTTCAGGAGGAAGGCCCCAGGCTGGGGTACGGGCCTGGGGCTTCAGGCGGTTCGAACATCAAATCCCTATCTTGACTTTCAACGTTTCGAATTCAAACTTGGCAGTGGGCGCACCTCCCTGCCCGAAGGCGATCGCGGCGGAATGCCGGGCGCGGGAGGCGTTCGCTGGAGGCAAGCATGGCGATCACTCAGGAGGAATTGGGCAAGCGGATTCGAGCGGCCCGGGAATCCTGCCGGATGACCCAGGAGTCGGTGGCCGGCTCACTGGGTCTGTCCCGTCCGGTGTTCGTCCAGATCGAGGCAGGCAATCGCTCGATCTCGAGCCTGGAACTGGGCAAGCTGGCCTATCTCTTCGGGCGCGATATCCGGGAGTTCCTGGCGGAATCCTTCCACCGGGAAGATGCCTTGGCGGCGCTCTTCCGCGCTCAGCCCGAAGTGACGGGGGATCCCGTCGTGGTCGATAGTCTGCGCAAATGCATGGCCCTCGGGCGCGAATTGACCCGCCTGGAGCGGATGGTGGGCCTCGACCGGGATCTGCCGACCGTGGCGGCCTACACCCACGCGGCCCCCCGCACGCAGCAGGAGGCAATCGACCAGGGGCAGCGCCTGGCCGAGGAGGAGCGGCGCCGGCTGGGGGTCGGGTGCGGCCCGATGCCGGATCTCGCCGAACTGCTGGAATCCCAGGGGGTACGCACGGGGTTGGTGGATCTGCCCGACGATGTGTCGGGGCTGACCCTGAGCGATCGCGAAGTCGGACTCTTCGTGGTGGTCAACCGGTTGCACCATCACTACCGGCGGCGTTTCTCGTTCGCGCACGAATATGCCCACGTGCTCACGGATCGCGACCGGTATGGCTTCATCAGCCGGGTCTCGGACCGGGAGGATCTGCTCGAGGTACGGGCGAATGTCTTTGCAGCCAACTTCCTCATGCCCACGGAGGGGGTCCGTCAATTCGTGACGGGGCTGGGCAAGGGAAGGCCCAGCCGAACGCGGGCGGAGGTGTTCGATGAGGTCGGGAGCCTTCCGGTCGAGGGGCGCACCCAACCGGGCTCGCAGACGATCAAGCTCTACGACGTGGTTCAGATGGCCCACCACTTTGGCGTGAGTCGAACCTCGGCGCTCTATCGCCTGCGCAACCTGCGTCTCCTCACGAACCCCGAACTGGACCTGCTCAAGGGGCTGGATGAGGCCGGACAAGGGCGGCAACTCGCGGAGCTGCTCGGTTTGCCCGAGCCGGACCACTCGGAACTGCGCGGGGCCTTCCGCCACCGCTTTCTCGGGCTGGCGCTGGAGGGGTATCGCAGAGACGAGATCTCCTACGGAAAGCTGAAGGAACTGGTGGCCATGGTCGGGCTGGAACCGGAGGCCCTCGAACGCCTGGTCGCCGAGGCGGACATCGGATCCGAACCCATGGAGGCGGGAGAGTGATGCCTCCCGACACACCCCCTCCTCCCCTTCGGGTCGTCGTCACCGACTCAAATGTGCTCATCAACCTGATGCATGTGGCCCGGCTCGAGCTGCTCGGGCGTCTGCCGGGATACCAGTTCGTGATTCCGGACCACGTGCGGGAAGAGATTGTAAAGCCGGAGCAGCGGGAGACCCTGGAAGCAGCCATCGGGATGGGAACCCTATCGGTCGAATCCCTCACGCTGATCGAGGATCTGCTCACGTACACGGAACTCACGGTCCATGTCGGACGAGGGGAAGCCGCCTGCCTCGTGATGGCCGTCCGCCAGGGTTATCTGCTGGCCTCGGACGAGAAGGGGCGCTTCCGACGCGAAGCCCTTTCCCGCCTGGGGGATCGACGCCTGCTAGGCACGGCCGAGGTATTCCTCCTGGCCATCGGGGCGGGCCTGCTCTCGATCGAGGAAGCCGACCGTGACAAGGCCACGCTCGAACGTCTGCGCTTCAAGATGCCGTTCTCCACGTTTGGGGATCGGTTGGGGGAACCCCTTTTCCGGAGGTGAGTCATGACCAAACGCAGGACCTACGAAGTGGCCCCAAAGGGCGACCAGTGGACTGTCAAGGAGCACGGGGCTGCACGGGCCGTCGGGAATTTCGAGCGAAAGACCGATGCCGTGGCCCGGGCAAAGGAGGTGGCGAAGAACCAGCCCCTGTCGCAGGTGGTCATCAAGCGACAGGACGGCACGGTTCAGACCGAACACACCTATGGCGAGGATCCCTTCCCGCCGAAGGGGTGAACCTCCACCGCGCTTCTGGCCGCCATGCCGTAGAGGAAGCATCCGTTCGTTCATCACATCGTCTGAATCTTGATGTTGTGGACGAGCAGGAAGGGCCCCTCCGGCTGGGCGGCGACCAGGTAGGTGCGAGCATCTCGAACGCTGAGGTTGTACACCTCCTCTGCGGGCTCCGCTGACGCAGGTGTCGCCTCCAGCGTGGTCCATCCGAGGACGCTCCCATTCAAGGCACGGATCCGGGTTCCGGCAACCAGGGACTCTGTGGCCGTCCAGGGTCCCTCCTCCGTGGCCCAGGCGTGCTCGGGTGTCGCACCGATGCCGAGCACATCCAGGAGCGGGTACATTCCCGAGTGCTGGTGAAGAGCCTCCACTTGGGCCGCGACCAGCCGCGGGGCATCCCCCTCGTGGGCCCCGTCCGGGATGGTGAGCACAGCGTCGCCTGCGCTTAGGGACTCAATGGGTCGTGCGACCCCTGGAGTAAGAATCCAGGTTCCTGCTCGGAAGCAACCGGGTTCCCAGTCGTCTCGAATAAAGAAGGCTTTGGTAGCGGTCAAATGGTTGCCCGCAGCGTCGAAGGCCACGGCATGAAGGGCGTGGGAGCCCAAATCGTAATTCCCAAGGTCCAGAGAGAATTCGTGCGGTTCCTGGGTGGTTGAACCCAGGGGAGATCCGTCCACATCCCATTCCACCCGAACGACGCCCACATCATCGGACACAGCGGCCCTGTAGGTCCGTTCCGTGAGGTTGGAGCTGACAAGCGCCAAGGTGATGGTGGGGGCCGTGGTGTCCGCAGTGGGCTTTCGCACCATGGCCGAGGCAGTTCCGGAATTCCCGGCTACATCGGAGGCCACCGCCTCGATCGTCAGCATGGCGCCGGGAAGTAGGCCGGTCCCATCCAAGTCCAGGTTCCAAGTTCCATCCTGGGCCGTGCCCAAGACAGGCGCGGCCTGGCTGGCTGTGAAGACCCCGTTGACGTACCAGTTCACGCGCGCCACCCCCACGGCATCGGTGGCGTGGACCTGCGCCTGGAAGGGACCGCTGACGAGGGAACCGTCCGGCGGAGCGCTCCAGGTCACCTGGGGAGCCGCCGTATCCGGAGTTCCGAGATTCACCTGGATCTCGGCGCTGGAGGTGTTGCCCCAGGAGTCCTCAGCGATGGCGCGAATCGTATGGCTACCGGGTGTCGGCGAGGCCCACAGGGTCTGGTAGGGGGCCGCCGTGGCGACTCCCATGGGACCTCCGTCCACGAGGAAGGTCACTCGGTTCACGACGGACGGCTCAAGCTCCACGGCATCGACCTTGATGACCTTGCTTCCAGGGCTCGGGGCGTCCTCCACACGCAGGTTGCTGAGGATAGGCCCCACGATGTCGTGAACCCGGATGAGAAGCCCTTGGCTATCTCCGCCGGCGTAGCCCCTGGCTCCTTGCGCATCCATCGCTTCGGCTCCCACGTAGAAGCTCTCGCCTTCCGGACCCGCGGTGAGGTTCATCTCCCAAAGGCCGTCCAGGGCAGTCCCGCTCGCGGGGGCGAGCTGCGTCCATTCCTGGAGAAGAAGCCCGGCGCCGTTCCGCCTGCGCCACACGACGCGACCGATCCCTCCCGCGTCCTGGGCCCGGATCTCGTAGCGGAAGCTCTCGCCCGGGTTCAGGGTCCAATTGGGAGGCGCGGCGGTCCAGGCCACCGTTGGCGGAATCGCGTCATCGACCGTGCCGGTTGCGGCCCGCTCGCTGGTGTTGCCGGCCGCGTCCGTGGCCACGGCGATGAAGGTGACCTCGCGTCCGTGAAGGATCTTGGGATAGGCCCAGGCCAGGGCGTAATGCTGGTTCTGCGGCGTGCCTCCGGCGGGACTCATCGCCCCGATGGCCACCCTGCTGCCGCTCTGTTCATAGAACAGCTCCATCTGGCCCATCTGCGCCTCCTGGAGGTCGACCGCGACCACCATCTGCTGCGCCTGGGGCGGCGTGAAGGGATAGCTCCGCAGGTCCGTAATGACCGGCGGCGTCGTATCCGAGGTCCCGTTGGACACCTGGAAGGTGACGGTGGGCGAGCTGCCCACGTTGTCTGCGGCGTCAAAGGCCTTGGCCAGAAGGCTATGGGTGCCGTTGGCGAGGGTGGTGCTGTCGAGGGGGAGGGTCCACGGTGCGGTGTAGAGGGTGCCCTTCAGGGCGCCATCCACCAGGAATTCCACTCGGGTCACGCCGATGTTGTCGGTGGCCTGGGCGGCAAGGGTGAGGGTCCCCGAACTGCCCGTGACGGAGACGGAAACGGAGGGAGGCTGGGTATCCGTTCCACCGCTCCCCCCGACGGTGAAGGTGAGGGGCGCGCTGGCGGCGGCATTCCCGGCGGCATCAAAGGCCGAAGCCGTAAGAACGTGCTCGCCGCTGAGCCCGGAAAGGTCCAGGACGGCCTGCCAAGGGGACGAGGTGGCCGTACCCTTGAGCGTGCCGTCCACCCGGAATTCGACCCGGACTACGGCCACGTTGTCCGTGGCAGTGGCGGAGGCGACATTGCCGTCGATGCGAAGGGCGCTGAGAACGGGAGGCTGCGTGTCCGTGCCGCCGCTTCCGGCAGCGAGCACCAGGAGCCACCGGCCTCCCGCGTTCGCGGGCTTCACTGCGGTGGGGCTCTCGGATTCTTCCGAGGTTTGGTCGTACTGGAAGATCCCCACGCTCCTCAGGATGGCCAGTGCCGTGTGCTGGAGTGGCTGAAGATTTCGCAGTCCCGCGGTATCCCGCACGACGTTAGGCCGCGCCACGGGCGGGATCTGGTGCTCGACCAGCCAACCCGCCTCACTCAAGGTGGCGTTGCCCAAGGGCAGTCCCCGGCGTTCCATGCGCAGGTCCGTCGCTGGCCAGCGCCCCACTGTGGGCATCCCGCTTGCCGGGACGAGAACCTGGGCCAGGATCGTGGCCCGACGGCCTGTGGCGTCGAAGGGCACCGGCAGGGGTGGCGCGACAGGATCATCGTCCGGGGTCCCCTTCACCACGCCGTAGAGCGCGAGCATATCGGCGGTGAAGGCGCCCGTGGGATAGCCCGTGGCGGCGTCCATGGGTCCCTCCACCCAGCGATGTGCCCCGACCACGAGGTCGATGCGGGGTTTGGCGCTGGGCCCGTCCAGACGCACGGTCACAGGGCCGTCCTCATAGATCGTGTGCGAACCCAGGTAGGGCAGACCCGCCGTTCGCCAGATGGAGACGCCGCGAAGCCCCGTCGCCAGGGTGACGGTCCAGCCCTCGCTGCCGCCGGGGCCGGAGAGCGACGGTTCAAGCCCCTCGTAGACCCCCGGTGGCAGGGGCACGGCGCGTTGGATCGCGGCATCCGTGATGAGTTCACCGAAGAGAATCGAGATCCGCTGGGTCATGGGGCTTCCTTAAGGACAGGCGGCGCGAAGCGGCGCCCCTGACCGACGTGGACGGGTTCGTTGAAGCGACCGAAGATCCCCGGCGTTCCGGCGCGGATCGGCTCGAATGCACGGGGCTGATGGAAGCGGGTACGGGTCTGGCCGAAGCGCGAAGGCCTCGGCAGGCGAAGATCCGGCACGGGCGGATCCACCACCGGAAGCCCTGTCGTCGCCAGGCGCAGGAGGCGCGTTCCGGCGGCCCTCCGGCGCTCCAGGAGCGCTTCCAGATCCCCTTTGCGGTAGGTGCCGTAGCGCTCCAGCGGAAGCACCACCACGAAGGTGGCCGCGAGCGTCGCGAAGGGATCCTCGAAGCCCCAGACCCGCACGCCTGCTGAAAACCTGCGCCCCTGGTTGAAGCGATCGGTGCGCAGTGCGTCCCAGGCGTCCAGCACCTGGGTTCCCCGGATTTCCAGGGTCTCGTCCAGGAGCTGCGCCATGCCCAGGTTGGTGGTGGAGGGCCGGACGAGTTCCACCAGAATCCTCCGGGCGTAGCGGGGATCCGGCTCTCCCTGGACGCGAGGCACGGCCAGGGCGCGGCCCCAGGCGTCGAGGTATCTTCCTTCGGCGCCTTCGTCTTCTAGCACTGGACGGAAGCGCCAGTCGTCCACCTCCGCGATCTCCCAGCGCCCGGGAGTGCCGTCGATCCGCAGCAAGGTTGCGCCCAGGCGGAGTTGGGTTTGCGCACGGAGCACCTGGGGTTCCAGCCCGCTCGCAAGCTGGGCGGCCTCTGCGCGAAGCCGTGCCCATCGCCATCCCCGCATCGGCGGCGGAGGTGGGAGGAGCGCCCTCAGGCGGGCGAGGATGGCGTCGAAACGTCCCATGGCCTTCAGCCTGCACGCTCGGGCCTTTCACTCCTCGGAAGTCTCCCTGACGCCGAAACGGCGTGTAGGGCGGGGGTCTCGGAAGCCCTCCCAAGGCTGGTGTGCTCGTCCCATGCCGCTGCTCTGGCCCACCACCCTGCTTCGTCCCCTCGCCCTCGGTGGCGCGGGGCACCTCACGGCCGTCGTCCGCGGCGCCGAGGTCTCGCGCGTCATCGCCAAGGTAGGCTCCGTCGCGGCCCTCGCCTGGGACGACCCCTCCGCCCTCACCGTGGAGCTGGAACGGAAGGGCCGCGATCGCTGGGGCGGAAGCTTTTTCGGAGGGCCGCGCGGAAACGTGGCGGTGTCCTGGTTCGCCCATCTGGCGGGCGCATGGGAAACCGGTCCCGTCGTGCTGGGCGCGTCCCTGGCACCGTCCTTCGAGGTGCAGTTTCCCTGGCTGAAGGCCTGGCTCGTGGATCGGCTGAAGGACGTCGCCGCCTTTCGGCCGCCCTTTCCCGGCGGGAAGGAGTTGGGCATTACGGTGGCCTTCCCCCGCAGCCTCCAGGCCCTCCCGGCCCTCAACGTCCAGATCGATGGCATTGCGCCGTCCCTGTCACTGGCAGGCGATCGGATCGGACGGGACGCCTGTCTGGGCGGCACCCAGGAACTGGGTCGGCTTTACGCGATGAACGCCTCCCTCGTGGGCTGGTGCCTCGCCCCGGAGGAGCGGGACCGTCTGACACGGTGGCTCGTGGAGGCCATGGAAGTGATTCTCGATGCGGCCCGCTTCACGGAGTTCCTCGAGCCCGCGTGTTCCTTCGAAGAAAGCGAGGACTTCAACACCCTCGAGGTACCTGTCTTCCTCGTCACGGCCCGCTTTTCCGCGTCTGCACTTGCCGTCTTTCGAAGTCCCGTTCTGTCGGAATCGGGCCACCTCACGGCCTGAAAGGAGGTTTCCCATGCCAGGTCTGGTGGGCGTCACCGTGCAGGGGGCTTATGTCGTCCGCCCGGGGGTCTATTCCCTCATCGACGCAAGCGAAATGGTGCCCAGCCGGCCCGGCCCGGGCGGCATCGTCGCGGCGCTCGCCAGCTCGGATGGCGGCGATCCGAACCTCGTCTACGAGTTCCGGACCTTCCAGGAGGCTGCGGCCGTCTTGCGGGGCGGATCGGGCCTCAGTCTGATGGCGAGGATCTTCCGGCCGCATTCGGAACTGCCCGGCGCCAGCCTCGTCCGTTTCATCCGCGTGGGGAGCCCAAGCCAGGCCGAGCTGGAAACCACAGGCCTGCGCTTCATCAGCCGCGACTACGGGCGGCACACCAACGGCATCGCCCTCACGATCGAATCCACGGAACAGGAGGATCGGACGCCCCGGACCTGGGCCATCACCGTGGAAAAGCCCGCCGACGGCTACCGAAGGCGCTACACCCTCGGCAAGGCCCTCTGGGTCGCCTCAAGCGCCGCGGAAGGCCGCCTCACCTTCGACCATGTGGCACAGGTGGCCCAGCTCTGGGAGAACGACGACCTCGCCGCCACCTTCGAATACCCCACGGATCAGGCCACCCTCGTGAACCTCGCCGCTTGGCTATCCAGCCGCCCTGGGTGGTCGGCCCGCGTGCAGGGCGACCCCGCGCTCCCCGTGCGATGCCTGGACGATCCGCCGTTCTGGGAGGCCTCCCCCATCAATGGATCCGGCACGGAGCTGCTCGCCCAGCAGGGCGCCCTCGTATGGTTGCTGGAACGGCAGGACCTGGTTCTGAGGGCGGAACCTCGTCCCGATTTTCCCCCGGCCCTGGCCGCCTTCTCGGAGCGGGGTCCCAAGCGCAAACCTGAGTGGGAGGACTGGACCCGATACGGAGCCCTCTCGCCCTGTCCCCAGACCTACCTCTCCGGGGGCTCCGGGGTGGCCGCCGACCTGCTGGCACCCAGCGACTGGGTGGAGCCCCTGGTGCGCCTCCTGGCGGTGGAGGCGAACCATCTTTTCGTGGCGTCCAGCGATCCGGCGGTCCACGCGCTGGCCCTTCAGCACTGCCAGGACGCGGCTTCCGCCCGGCGCAAGCGCTGGCGCATCCTCTATGCGGGTGGAGGGCCCCTTGAAGCCGAGGAGGACGCCCTCGCCGCCGCCCAGGACCTGGACGGGCCCGTGGTCTACGCCTGGAACGGCACCACCGTGCGCAATCCTTTGACCGGCCTTCCGGAACAGTTCGGAGGGATCGGAGCAGCAGCCCAGCTTTGTGGCGCAGCGGCCGGCTCCTTCGAATCCGAACCCCTGACCAACAAGCCCCTCCAATCCGAAGGCCTGGAAGTACCTGCGCCCAACGACACAACCCTGGAACGCCTGCTTCTGGGCGGCGTGACGCCCCTGGCGCCGGATCCCGTCACGGGGCGCGCCACCATTGTCCAGGCCCTCACCACCTACCAGGGCGGTGCCAACGTGGCCTTCCGCAAGCTCCAAGGCCTGCGCATCCAGCACGCCATTTACCGGATGTGGCAGCGGGTCCTGAGCCGATTCGTGGGCTATCCCCTGGACCTGGTCACGGGCCGCCTCATTCGCGGAGCGGCATCTGGGGCCCTGGATCAGGTGGTGCGCACCCCGCAAAACCCCGGCGGATTCCTTACCCCCGGATTCAAGGAGGGGAAGGAGATCCCGGCTTGGCAGAACCTCCAGGTCGTGGGTGACGGCGTGGACGCCTGGATCCTCACGGTGGAAGTACATCCGGTGGGAGAGACGGACTACATCCTCACCACCACCAAGCTCACCCCCGTCCAGATCTTGCTTTAAGGAGTCTCATCCATGGCCAGCACCCAGGAAGCCCAAGTCTTTTCTGCCCGGGACGCCCGGGTGGTGGTGGACGGCAAGGTCGTCGGTTTCTGCCAATCCATCACCTGGACGGTGGACCCGACGCTCGCCGAAGTGGTGTGCCTGGGGAGCGAGGAGGTCCAGGAGCACCAGGCGACAGTCTTCCGGATCCAGGGAACGCTCGGCCAGTTCTACATTCGCGACATCCTCCTCAACCCCCAGGAGCTGGGGCCCCTCGGCATCCGCACCGCCGCCGAGCACATCCGCACGAACACCTTCGATCTCGACGTCCTGGACGAGGTCACCGGCGAGGTGGCCCGCCACCTCGAGGGCATCACCCTCGGCGCCGAGAACGCCTCCATCACCGCGGGACAGCTGGTTACACGCCAATTGCAGTTCCGCGCCCTTCGCGTGAGGTAAACATGCACAACGCACCCAACCCCCTGCTGCGCGAGGCCGCCGGCCTGGCCCCCGAACTGGAGGGCGCCTTCTCGACCGCCGATCTCCTCCGGCCCGCGCGCTTCGAAACCACCTTCCGCTCGAAGGCCTACCCCGTCCTGGATGGGCCATTGGTCGTCCGGCTGCCCACCTTCGGCGAAACCGTGGAAATCGCCAACCGCTCCCGCCACGGCGGCATCGCCGAGGAGGCGCGGCAGACCCTGCGCCTGTGCCTGGAGAAGGCTCCGGATTCCTGGTACCACCTTCCACCCGGCTCCAAGCTGCCCGAGCTGAACCTGGACGCCCTTCCGGACGCCGAGGGCGTGCTGGAGCTGTGGGTGGCCTTCGACCAATGGAGGTCGGCCCTACGCGCGTGAGGCGCTTTCTCACGCGTTTCGGGAACCGGAGGAATCCTTGATGCTGCTCTGGCGTGGTTCAAAGGCCCTGGGGCTCCATCCATGGAGCCCCGAAGCCCTTCGTCTCCTGCCCTTCCAGCTGGAGTGGGCCGCGATCCAGGCCCGGGAGGATCGGGGCGAAGGTCTGCGCCGCCGCGCCCTGGACCAGGAAGCAGCAGATCACCGCCGGAAGGTCGCCGATTTGGCTGTCTGGGCGGACCGCCACGTCAGCCGCTGGAGGCGGCCATGAGAGGTAGCGATTTTTCGCAGCTCTTCCGGGGGGCCCTGGGGGCGAACCTGGCGTGGGAGGCTTCCCATCCCTGTCCCTGCGGCGGAGCTGATGGAACCTCTGATGAGGTCTGCCTGCGGTGCGAGGGCCGTGGTCTGACCCACGACCCGCCCTCGGCGCCCTTTCGCGGGGCCCTGACCGGCCTCACGGCCCGGGCCTTGGAAGCGCTCTCCCAGCGCTTCGGTCCCGGCATGGTGGGAGACGCCACCGCGAGCGTGCCGTTCGAGGCACTCTGCTGGGCCTCAATCCGTTCCGGGGATCGCCTGATCGCCCTGGATGCACGAGAGGTCTTGGCCTGGACCTTGACCCCTGGACGATCGATCCACTTGCCCTGGGGCGCGGTTCTGCGCGAGGCCACGGTAATGGGGACGGGGGGCGCAATTCAAACCGTCCCGCTTCCCGTATCTGACGTTGAGGGTCGCATCCGCGTGGTCGTTCCCACTGTCCTGCGGCTGGAGGCGCCCCGGCGCTACGAGGTGGTCCGCGACCTGGCCCAGGTGCGGGCGTTTGGGACACACCTCCCAAGGAAGGTGCTCCTGCGCCTCCTGGATCTGTCGGCGAGGTAGGTTATGGCCCTGGAGCGAAAGATCGATGCCCGCAGCCGCCTCCAGGAGGCGCTGGAGGGCGTTCGCACCCTGGGGGACCGCCTCAAGGATGCCGTGCCCGGCGAACTCACGACCACCGTGAAAGTCCAGCTGGATCCTGCCTCCCGGACGACGCTGTTGGGCGAACTGGAGAACCTCAGACAGGAAGACCCCCCTATGTCTCAGGCCCGCCGGAAGGAGGCGGATTGGGCCCAGGAACGGTCGACGCCCAAGGAGGGTGAGGATCCCTCCACCCAAACCTCGAAGCCCAAGGAACCCGACTCTCCACCACAAAAACGGCGCTTTTCCCATCGCCCCTCCCCTCGGGCGTGGCGTCGCGCGACCTGGGACGGTCCGGAGGATCACCCCGAGGCGGAGCCGTCCCGCCTGAAGGAATTGGCGCAGCAAGGTTGGACCAAGATCCGCGAGGGCGGCGCCCTCCACACCCTGCGGGAGGCGGGCCGTTTCGGAACGCAGTGGGGTGAGTTCCTGGAAGGGGAGGCAACGCGGGAACAGCGGGCCTGGAGCAACACCGCCGCCCGGCCCGAAGGACGAGCCGTCTCCGACGCCATGGAGCGCGTTGAGCGGCTGGGCACGCGGATCGGCAAATGGCTCGCCGAAATCCAGGGCGGCGGCGAAGGCGCCCTCCGGGCCGCCGAACACCTCCGGAAAGCCCGCGTGGAGTTGGATGAAGTCGGCGCTGCGGGCCGCCGAGCGGCCGAAGCCCTGGGCGGCCCTCGCGGAGAAGCCCTTCGGGAGGAGTTGGCTCGGGCTGAAAAGAGCGCCGGAGAAGGGCTCCCCGCGCCCTCTGAACCTGAGGAATCCGGGGCGAAGGTGAATCCCCGCCGCTTCCTGAACCTGCTTCAGGATCCCTTGGGTGCCGCGCGCACCGCCCTGGAGGAGGGGCTCCTGTCCCGCTACGGGGGCGCACTCTCGTCCTTCCTGGGACAAGGGGCCTGGCGTGCCTTTTCCGGAGGCGGCGTGGGTGGGGCGGCGGGGGCGGTCGGCGCCACCGTGGCCGGGGCCGCCGCTGTGGCCGGAGGCGCCTACGCTGGCTACCGCCTTCAGCTGGGCCGAGCCAGCGACACGGTCCGGGACGCGGGGAAGGCCCTGGAGGACGCTCGCCTATCCCAGTCCGTGGGGATCGATTATCGCGGGAGCCTGTGGGAGGCGGACCGCCTGCGCACCAAGGATGGAACGCCCTTGGAGGCCCGGGAGATCCTGCGCGACCTCGGCGTGTCCCTTCGCCCTTCGGCCTTCCGGGCCCCTCGAGGCCTCCTACCCCTCACCCAGGATCTGGCGGCCTCGGCGGACATGCTGGGCCTGGAGGCGCCCAAGGTGGCCTCCCTGGCCGGCGCGGCCATGCGCAGCGGCACCGTGGAGCGGGGCGAAGGGGGCGTGGACCGGATCCTCGCCCTCCTGGCGAGCTGGCGGGAGGAGGCCCTGCGCAGCGGCCTGACCCTGAACGAGCGCTTGGGCGTGCTCTCCCAGCTCTCCGCCCAGCAGGTGCAGCAGACCGGTTTCCTGACCGAACGGAGCCTGCGCACCCTCGGGGAGGCCGCTGACCATTTCGATCGCACGGGCCATCCGAGCCTAATGGGCGAGGCGGGCGGGGGGGTGCTCCAGGCCCTCACTCGCTCTGATCGAAACGACACTCAGAAGGCACTGCTCGCGGGGGAATTCTTCGACGGCAAGCACCTCACGAAGCTTGGCTGGGAGCGGGCCCGGGCGGACTTGCGCCCCGAGGATCTGAAGGCCTTGATCGCTGCCCCGGAAGGGGAATGGGGCGTGACCCGCGCCTTGCTGGAAAGCCCGGCGAGTCTTCTTTCCGGCGCCCAATCCCTGGCCCGGCAGGTGAAGGATCTCCCCCTCTGGCTGCAGCAAGGGATGCTCGGCCTGGAACGGAATGGCACGGTGCAGTCCCTGCGGGCCGTGGAAACCTTGAGGGAAAGCGAGGATCTGACCGGCACCGCCCGCCTGCGCCGTGCCCTGGCTGGCGAGAGCGAGGAACTGGGCCGGGAGGCCCGGGGAGCGCGTTCCGTCCAAGCCTCCGGCGTCCGGAGCGAGGACGCCCGGGAATCCACCATGACCTGGGAGACCGCCGTCAACCTCAAGGACTTCTCCACGGACATGAAGGACGCCGTGCGCCAGTTCGCCCAGGCCGTGGACGACTTCGGCGGCTACGGCCGCCACCCCATGAGCTGGAAGGAACGCGGCGCGGCCGTGCTCATGGGCACGCCCGGAGGCCAAGGCCTCGGCGCCTGGATGTGGGCCGATGCCCAAGTTCCCAAACCCAACGCGCCTTCTCCAGCCCGGAGGTGAACATGTTCGAGATTGGACCCTGGACGAAATACCTTCCTCTGCTGCTCTGGATCACCGGCATCGTGGGCGCCTGGATCGCCCTGCTGCTGCGGGTCATCCGATCCCTCCTCCAGCGGAGCGTGAAGCAGATCGACGACCAGTTCCTGGAACTGCGCAAACGCCTGGAGACTCTGGAAGCCTCCCTCAGCGGCACCAGCCAGAAGGTCACGAGCCTGGAACTGAAGCTCCAGCAGGAGATCAGCGCCCTGCGCGAGGAAATCCAGGGCGGCTACCTCCGGAAGGAGGAATGGCTGCGCGACGAACGGCACCGCGAGGAGGCGGCCCGGCGACTGTCCGCGCGCATGGAGGCCCTGGAGGAAAGCGTTCGGAACGGACGCACTGCTCCACCCCTCGTGCCCTGGCCTTACGCCTATTCCCAGATCCATCCCTTTCCAACCCCTCAACCCCTCCTCCAACCGGGCGAACGCGCCCCAGGGGCTTGACCTTTCTTGGGAGTCTCCATGCAATCCGGCTACAACCTCGACGCCGCCACCTTCCAGCGCCACGGGCGGCTCTGGACCATCCTCCTCGTCCTCGTCATCTTCGGGGTCGGGTTCAGCCTGGGACGGCTGGGCCTGGGCCAAGTCTCCGCCGAGGATCCCCGCTGGGAACTGGTCATCGCCTCCCGGCTCACCCTGCACAAGGCTCTCATCGCGCCGGCCCTGGCAGGCACGGCCTTCCTGTCAGCGAATGGGCTCTTCTGGGCATGGGATCGTTTGAAGATCGCCCGGCGCCTCACCTATTTTGTGATGAAGCCCAACCCGGGACGCGCCTGGTCCTTCACGGCGGAGTCCACGTTGGAGCGCAAGGAGCGCCTGGCGAACGCCGGTCGCGTGTACTGCAGTCTCCTGCTGGGCTGCTTCCTCCTCGCCGCCGCGGTGCTGTGCCGATGAAGCTGCTTTCGTTTCTCCTCACCCTTTCAGGCCTGTGGGCCTTCGCGCAGGCGCCACCGTTCCGGCCGCCGGTGGCCGCGCTCAATCGCTGGGAGGTTCTCCTCCGCACCAGGACCGGCACCCGCTGGGTGGATCGCGGCGCCCAGCTGGTGCAGGAATCCGCGGGCGATCCGCGGGCCGTATCCCGGGCCGGGGCACGGGGCCTGATGCAGGCCATGCCCCGGTCCTGGACCTGGTACGAAGCCCAGGGCTGGGTGCCGAGGGGAAGTGATCCCTTCGATCCCGGTCCCGCCCTCGATGGGGGGCACCGCCACATGCTGTTCCTGGAGGGGCTCTTCCAGGGGGACTGGCGTCAGGCCCTCGCCGCCTTCAACGCGGGCCAGAGCCGTGTCCTCAAGGCCCGCGCCCTCGCGCGAAGCCTAGGGCTTCCGGGCCAGGACGGATGGCTCCTGGCCCTCCCTCGCGTGATGAAGCCTGAGGCCGCGCGGGAACCCATCGCCTACGTGGCCCGAATTCCGCGCCTCGCCGCAGAAATTCGCCGCCAGCGGGGGCTGCCATGATCCTCTGGATCGCCCAGCTCCGTGCCGCCATGCTGGGCCTGGTGGCGGGCGGCGTGCTGATGGGATTCCTGCTTCTCCGATTTCGCCCCGCGGAGCGAAGCGAACCCCTCCGCGTCCACCTTGGCCACGAGACCCGGCAGCCCCAGCGGGACCTGTCCCCCGCCTCCAGCCCGCGCACCGTGGTCGTGGCCCGTGTCGAACCAGGCAGGCCGGCCGCGCCGCCCGTTTCCATTCCGGCGGACCTCGCTCCCGTCGGCGGAGAACCCTCAACCACCCTCAACGTGCCGATGGAATTCGGCGGGAACCGCTTCACGCTGCATGCGGCGTTCTACCCGCAGATCCTGGGCCCGGAACGCTTCGCCTTCCGCTCCATCCTGTGGGGCCAGGATGTCTCCGGCGCCCCGCTCAGGATCGGAGAGGCCGTTCAGGTGGATGCTCATGAAACTACCCTCGCATTGAACCCCGCCCACCGAACCTCCCCTTGGCGAGCCGGACCGCTGGTCTACGTCGATGGTGCAAAGATCCGTTGGGGGGCGGCCGTGGCCTACCAGCCGCCGGAACGTCGCTGGTGTCTGCAAGGCGTGGCCATGGGTGACCGGATCGCAGTAGGCGTGGGGATTGCCTTCTAGTCGTCGATCCGATGGTTCGCAAGTCCTGGGAGCAAAGCTCATCGGGCTACCCTGGATCCAGCCACACAGGACAGAGGAGCCCCTCATGGAGAACGAAAACCCTTCAATCCCCTCGAAGTCGACCTTCGGCTTCCCCCTTGAGCTGAAGGAGTGGAAGGACGTGGCTGAAGTGATCGGCCTCGGCCTTCTCTCCCCAGGGATGCTGGTCATCTGGGGATACGCCTACTTCGTTCTGGGCTTCACCCCTCGCGGCGTGAACGAGTGGTTTCCCGTGTTATACGCCAGCTTCAATGTGGTAGCTACCTTGGCCGTCTGTCTGGCGATGACCGTAGGCGTGGGTGGGCTTCTGGCGACCCTCGCCCACGGAGGTTTCCTTCCTTCGCGCAATCAACGGGGTGTGGTTGGCTTCCGCTTGAACGGATTCGCCGCTCATCTCGTGTTTTGGGACATGATCGCGCTGCTCACCATCCTCCTGGTCGCCTTGTTTGTGGTGGAATCGCCAACGACCCCTTGGCACCGCAAGGCCCTGATCCTCCTCCCGAATCTCCTGTTTGCTTATGGGGTTTTCCGTCTGTGGCGATGGAATCTCAGCCTCCAAGAGAACCAGCAACGGGGACGGGTTTGGAACGGGGCGATGCCCTACTTGGCGAAAGGGCTGTCGTTCTTCCTGCTAACGATCCTCTTCTCGCCCATCGACCACGGATTGCCACAGCACTTCGTTCTGCGCGCCCTGGTGATGTCCGGCGTTCGATCCGAGTGGACCGGCCTTCGGATTGCGGGTAGCCATCTGGAGTTGCTCAAACGGTCCGGGTTCGACTCTGCGGATTTCGCGGTGGTGCGGGAAGATGAGGCGCGGACCTTCCTCTATTTCGACCAGGGCCGTGTGCTCTTCCACGGTCTCGGCACAGAGGCCCGCCTGGAGTTGCGCACGAAAGATGGGAAAACGCTTCCCTACTCCCTGCCGGCAGAGGATGTCCGGGAGATCGGGCAGGCGGGGGGCGCATCTGCCAGGAAGTGAACCCGAAGCTCGAAACCCAAGGCCGGTTCCGATCTAGATACCTATGCCATCGCTTCCGGGAACGCTGTCCGTGAGAACTCCAGAACATTGCTGGAACCGGCGGAGGCTGGTCGGGTTCTTGAACACCGCTTTCAGGCTTCCAGGAGCGGCCATTCGATGCAGAAGGTGGATCCATGCCCCGCCTGGCTTTCCACGCGGATGCAGCCATGGTTCTCTTCGACAATCTGTTTCACGACGGGAAGCCCCAGGCCGGTTCCGCGATCGGGGGGCTTGGTGGTGAAGTAGGGCTGGAAGATCACCTCCAGCTGATCGGGCGGGATGCCGCATCCCGAATCTTTCACCGTGAGGCGCATCCGCCGAGTCTTCCAGTCTGGTTCCACCGACACGAGAATGTGCGCCGCGCAGTCAGGAATTCCATAGAACGCATCACTGGCGTTGCGGAGAAGGTTCAGGAGCACCTGCTCCAGTTCCCGGCGGGGTACCCGGATCCGCACGGGGGTTTGCGGGAGGCAGACGTTCAAGTTTATTCGCTTGAACATCCCCGTTTCCTTCAGCATCTCCAGGGTCTCTGCCACCACCAGGGCCAAGTCGACCTCGATCGGTCCCTCGGAAGGCTTGCGTGCCAAACGAAGCAACGCGGTGGCGTGGTGGGCGAGGTGATCGCCCACCCGTTCCAGACGCCGTAGGTGATCGGCCCGCGGAGGTTGATCCGCTTCGACATCACCCTTGATCAATTGCAGGGTGCTCTGGAAGACCTGGGCGAGGTTGTTCAGTTCGTGCCCCACCCCCGCCGCCAGGGTGCCCATGGTGGCGAGGCGCTCCAGGTGGTAGGTCTGGTTACGAACCTCTTCCAACTTGCTTTGAAGCAGCACACGATCCTGCATGGCCAGTCGGTAGTGATCGAAAGCATCCTGCAGGATCGAGGTTAGCAATTCCGGGGCTGCTGGCTTCACGAGAACTCGGAAAACGGTTCCTTCGTTCACTGCGGAAAGCATCGCCTCAAGATCCAGATTCCCCGACAGCAGGATGCGCACCGTGTCAGGCGCCAGCTTTCGGACATGCCCAAGGAAATCCGTTCCGCTCATTCCGGGCATGCGCATTTCGGAGATCACCACGGGGAAGGGACCTTCCTGCGAAAAGCGATCCAGCCCCTCCGGCCCTGATTGGGCAGAGACGACCTCGAACTGCGTTTGCAGCGTGCGGGTCAGACCATGCAGGATCAAAGGCTCGTCGTCCACGATCAGAAGGCGTTTCCCCATCAATGGTCTCCCCTCTCACGTACCGGCCCACCTCATTCCACCCACACCATCATGCTCGCGGTAGCCTCGGGATCGGTACTGCACATGGCCACCACATGAAACCTGCCGAGCCGCTCCGGGGCCGTGTAGGTGCCATCCTCCGTGATGGTTCCGCCTTCGGCTTCTTCCACGGCCCACACCACTCTCGCCCGGGCCATGCCCTTGATCCGGGCAGTGAAGAGGCAGGTTCCACCTGGGGATAACCTCATGGAAGAGGGACTGACGGTGACCACCGGCAGCACCCGCACCGGAATGATCCGCCGCATGGGAACCCCATCGAAACGCCGGGCTCGCAGCACCAGATGGTAGGTGTTGGCCCCCTCGGGTGCCAGGTAGGTCACCCGGGCGCCTCGGCGATTCAGGAACCCGCCCCCATGGAATTCCAGCATCTCCCACGTGGGTTCCTCGGCCAGGGGATCCTCCGTCAGAACCTGAAGCGCCAGGCGGCCCTCGACCTGGACGACCGGTTCCGGCGGATCCACCGCCAGTCCATCGGCCCCGGGATCCCGGCTGCACGCCAAAACCAGCAGAAACGGGAGCGTGAGGGCGGGAAGGCGCGGGCCCATGAGTAGCCTCAGGTCAGGGCCCGAAGGGTCCGGAAGGCCCCGAGGCCGGTACCCGCGAGCATGGCCAGGAGCCCCAGGGTCAGCACCGTGCAGCGGGGCTGCCAGGTGAGGGCGGGCCCCGCGGCGGCGTACCAGAAGGAGGTGGCGATCAGGATGAGCGACCCTCCGCCCAGCAGCAGGAAGGCCGCCCAGTCCCAATGGGCCGCAGGCCCTGTTCGCGCCGTCAATGCCGCCAAGGCAAGGTGGAGCAGCCCCAGCACGAGCAGGTAGGTTCGCACAAGTTCATGGATGTACCGGGGGAATGAAGCCATGTAGGCCACCGCGTCGCCCTTGAGGGCTTCGCTGGCGTTTCGCGCCAGAAACAGGAAGTCGAAGAGGATGCCGGCCACGAGGAAGACAAAGCCAAGGAGGGCGTAGGCGCGAAGGAGTGGCATGGTGGAATTCCTCTTTGGATTCGAGCGGGATGCGGATCCCAGGCATGGCGGATATCGATCGACGAGGTCGGTGAAGAAGCGGGGTCATGGAAGCGCCCCGGGTGGGTGATGGACATCCCGGAAGGGCAATGCCTACTTTTCTCCCTTCGTCTGGGTCTTGCCTTCCGGGGCGACCAGGAGGTTCACAGGGACGCTCAGGGTGGGCTCGTCCGGGTCATCCGTTTTTAGGACGAGGTTTTCCCGGTGCATCCCTGGGGCTAAGCTGGCGGGGACGAGCACGGTCAGGTCCAGCGCCTTCCCTTCTCGCGTTTCCGGAAGGCGGATTCCGAGGGCGGGGATCTTGGCCGACAGGGCCTCGCTGGACGCCCCTAGGATCCGGAAGGATTGGCCATCGGCTCGGCTGACCCGTACGGTGGCACGCTGTTCTTGACCCGCCGTCAACCGCATTCCGATCCGGTCGGGGACGATGACGAAGGTTCGCGCCAGGGACCACATCACGGGCACCGTCAGGGTTCCGTTGGCGGGCTGGGAGGTCTTGATCAGAAAAGCGCCGTTGCCCTGGAGCTGCCCTGGCGGCAGTTTGGTTGGGTCGAAGCGCAGGTCGAGAACCGTGGTGTCCCCTTCAGTCCGAACTCCACTCGAAAGGTAGGGGACCGTGGCGACATCGAGGGTCTCCACCTTCGCGGGGACGGTATCGGATTTCAGGCGAAGGCTCAGTTCCCGCGTGCCCCTTCGCGCAACATCGAAGAAGGTGGCTCCAGGGGGATCGGTGTAGAGATCGCGGATCACCTCGGCCGCTAGGATCAACGTGGTGGTGGGAGCCTTTGGGTCATTGGATTCCACTTGGATGGTCTTCTCCACCCGGCCCCCAGCGTTGCCGGCGGTGAAGGTGGTCTCGATGGTGGTGCTCTCCCCCGGCGCCAGGGTGGATTTCCCCAGCACCGTGGAGGTGCAGCCGCAGGAGGGGCGGACGTTGGCAATCAGGAGATCCTTGTCCCCGGCGTTGGTGATCTTGAAGCCGTGAGTAGCCTTGGCGGTATTGGTGATCCGGCCGAAATCGTGGCGCGGGAATTCAACCTGGAGGGACTGGGCATGAGAAATGCACGTTGAAAAAACTATTGCTAGTATGTGAGATTGGGTCATGAGTTTTCTCTTTGTTTGTGGGTGGTAAATATCCGCCATCAGGTAGGTCGAATCACGACTTTATGCCATGTCTCGGCTTTCCTGAACTTATCGTTCAATTGCCGTTCTTAATCGCGGAAATCTCACTAGCACTGAGTGCCCTGTTGTAGACGCGAACATCGTCGATTTTGCCTGTGAACCCATACCCAGTACCTGTGCTGATACTGAAGTTGGACGAGGAGTCCTTCAAGGTTCCCGAGGCACTCGATCCCGCTTCGACGCCATTGATGTAAACCTTGTTGGTCGTACCGTTCGACCAGCCCACCACATGACTCCATTGGTTGAGCGGGATCGTGGTTGTGGTGTAGACGTTATGGGATGTCCCATCGCAGGTCCCGAAGTGCATCTTCCCGGTGTTGCGCATGTCGAGCCACCACCCGGAATTGGGATAGGCGAGTTTGCTGGCGATGCCCCACTGGTCGCTGCTGTGCCCTGAATTGGCTGTGGGGTAAACCCAGGCGGAGACGGTGATGGCGCGCGTGTTGTCGAGGAAGTTCAGGATTGCCGGGTTCCCGGCATTCACATACTGGTTTGAACCATCGCTGAAACTCAGCGCGTAGCTGCCGACCCTTCCAGTCCCCCAAGTCGGGGCATTGGCCAGGTTACCGGAATGGCCATTCCACGAGCTATCACCAGCGGTCGTGCCTGTGCCTTCGTCGAACTTCCAGTAGCCCACCAACCCGGCAAGATCACGGATTTCGGCCGACGAGAGTGTGCGGTTATAGATCCGGACTTCGTCCATGTGGCCATTCCAATAGTTGTCCGCCCTGCCGATCCATAGGGGATAGTTTTTAGCTGCAGTGCCCGCAGTCCCCTGGAACGACCCAATACGAACACCATCCGAGTAGATTTGTTGGTACCCAGTAGATGAAATCGTCACAGCCACATGGTGCCATGTGCTGGCAGTGTAAGCCGTGGGCAGGTTGATTTGCCACGATCCGAAGACCGCCGATGAAAGGTGCAGAGCAGTGACCTTCACACCGTCTGACGAATAGGAATAGAAGCTGTAGTCCCTCGTGGCTCCTTGCTTGCTGACTAGGTTTCGCCAGCCGATGCTGCCGAACGAACTTGGTGTCTTGATCCACAGCGCAATCGAGAGCGCTGTGACATCGAAGCTAGTCGCGTGCGGAACATTTATATAGTTTCCGATTCCACTAAAACTCAACGCATTGCCAATTTTTCCAGAGACCCATGGGATTCCGGAGAACGAATTCAATGTGCCAATGTTGGCCCAACCCGAGCTGTCCATGGCTGAGGTCCCCGAACCCTCGTCCAGATGCCAATAACCCACAAGTCCCGAATCCAGAGGGTTGGCGTACATCACCTGGATTGGTACGATCAGCTGGTTGCCTGCACTGTCAGCAGCCCGCACTTCAATGAGATTTGTTCCTGCCACAAGCGCGACAGAAGCAGTCCAGGCGGTAGTCCCACCGGCCGCGGCCCAGGAGCCACCATTAACTCGCACATTGACGGACCCAACGCTGACATTATCGGTTGCGGTTCCGCGGATTGTGATCGGCGAGGTAAGTGCGACTGAGTTGTTGAACGGACTCGTGATCGAAACCTGAGGCGACTGATTGTCATAGACGAGGGTCCGGGAAACAGTTGTCATATTGCCGGTCGCGTCGAAGGCACGGACGGTGAGGGTGTTGGTGCCTTGTGTCAGCGTGAGGGTTTTGCTCCACGCGGTCGTGCCTGTGGCCGGGTTAAAGGGGCCATTATTGTGACTCACCCCAACTCCGGGAGGGCTGACCACATCCGCCCCTGCCGTGCCGCTCAGCGTCACCTGGGAAGTGCTAGAAACCGATCCGTTGACTGGGCTACTGATGGTCAAAGCAGGGGGGGTCATGTCGGCCAAGGCGGGTATGCAACTATCGCCATTGGCCACACGCATTTCGTATAAATAAAATATTCCAACGCAATTTTCGCAAGGATAACACCAACTCGCGTAAAGCTGGCCAGTCACCTTAAGATATTTTCCCGTAAAAGTACCATTTATCGAATTAGTACCTAGTGAATTATTGTAATTAACGGTATTCGATGCAAAATTTGTCCATGAAACTCCATCGTTGCTGTACGCTAACCACACTGTGCCAGATCCAGCACCACCATAGCCATTAGAGTTTGGATTTACAGTGGCGCCATACATTCCAAAAACGGAATACGTTCCAATGGATCCAAGGTCATACACAGCAGAACCAGTGTAATAGCCCCCGCCATAGGCACAACCATTGCCCGGACCAATTGTTGCTGCTGTTGACACATCTCCATCTGCCAATGCAGCTTCGTTGCCAAACGAGTTCGTGCCAGGTTTTGGAAGGGGTAGCGAGACACTAGCCTTCAAACTTACGCGGACCTCGTATAAATAAAAAATTCCAACGCAATTCTCGCAAGGATAACACCAACTTGCGTAAAGCTGGCCAGTCACCTTGAGGTATCGACCAATAAACATTCCATTTGTCGCATTAACTCCGAGCGAATTGTTATAATTAACAGAGCTCGATGCAAAATTTGTCCATGAAATTCCATCGTTGCTATAGGCTAACCACACTGTGCCAGATCCAGCACCACCATAGCCATTAGAGTTTGGATTAACAGTGGCGCCATAATTAGCGGACACATTGTATGTTCCTATTGTTCCAAAGTCATACACAGCAGACGCGGTGTAATAGCCCCCGCCATAGGCACAACCATTACCCGGGCCGATTGTTGCCGCTGTGGTTGCGTTCGAATCGCGCAAGGCCGGCTCATTTCCGAAAGAGTTGGTGCCAGCTTTTGGCGGAGGCAGTGGAACAGTACTGGACACCACCGCCCCACTGGAATAGGTCACGCCAATCGTCGCTGTGCTGACATTGCCCACAGTATCGGTGGCGCGGGCGGTGATGAGGTTCATTCCGGGTGCCAGGTTGACCCGGAGACCCCAGGACGTGGTACGGTCGGACCTGATCCACGGGCCGTTATTGACGCTTACTTCAACCTTCGAAACGCCGCTAGCATCACTTGCCGTGCCGCCGACTAGGAGGGTGGCACAGGCCACAGTAGTATTTTGTACCGGGGTCTGAATGGTGATCTTGCTGGGTGTGCTGTCGAAGGTCACCGGGACCGAAACCGTAGTGGTCTTGTCTCCATAGCCTGGGCCTTCCGTGGCCCGCACCAGGATTGTATTCGTTCCTTGAGCGGCCAGTGTCAGGTTGGCACTCCAGGTGGTGGTGCCGGTGGCCCGGGTCCAGGTCGTGCCACCGTTGATGCTCACATCCACATAGCTCAGGAGGTAGTCGTCGGAAGCGGTTCCGGTCACCGTGAGGGATGCGCTATTGGTGATTTGCCCACTGCTGGGAGCTGTGATCGCCACGACCGGCGGCGCGGCGTCAAGGATGGGGGTCCGGACTCCCGACTGGCTCGTCCAGACGCGGTATTTCCCCTGACTATCCTTCCCAATGTTCATCGCCAGCTTGTTGTAGATCTCCTTATAAGTGATGGTGCCGCCGATGCAAGGGAGTGAAGAACTCAGGATGCCGCTGTCGTACTGGCTTTTATCCACCACGAATACAGTTGTGGTACCAGTGGGGATTGCTTGCGAGAGCGCGCCCCATGCAATTGTGTCTGCCAGGATTGAGCGCAAATGTTCTGCGTTTTTAGCCGAGGCGCTACCCCCCATGTGAGTTCCCATAGGGTCGCTTCCCGTCCAATAGTTGACCGTGGCGACCACCGGGTGGCTGTCATCACACCCATTCGGATTACCGATGAGGTTGATCGACATTCCTTTCCAGGTGTCCCCCAAGGGGCCGCGGAAGTCCCAGAAAGGAATGGCCGGGTTGTAGCTCACAGTGACCGAACGTGTGACCTTCGCACCGAGGATATCGGTGAGGATGACCTCCATGGTCCTTTCGCCTGCCGTTCCGGACATAAGCCAGTTGAATGTTTCGGCGGTCGTCGTTGATCCGTTGTAGGAAAGCGTTTTCATGGTGTCGGTTCGGCGGGGCGGGTTGACCGGGTTGCTCCGCCAAGGCACGCCCTCGCCCGCATAGGTGGGGTCCACGGTAACGGTGGCGCCACTCAAAACATCCCCCGTGGTGGGCGCTAGGATTTTGAGTTGGGGCGCGAAGTAGGGGGCGATCATCAGGTAGGCGAAGCGACCCAGGGTGGCGGGGCTGTCGAAGATCGTCTCGACATCAACGAAAAGACCAAAGTTGGTGCCGAAATAGTCCGGGCCTTTGGCCGTATTGACCGCCATCACCAAATCCTTCCAGCTACCGTTGTCGGTGTAGCGCATATGGATCTGGCGCGGTGAGGTGTTGCTGTCGATGTCGTACAGCCAGAAGGTGCGCATTGCGTTGATGCGCGGATCCAGCACGTCCACCATGTTGCCCACGTTTACTTTGCCGTAGAAGGAATTGGCGGTGCTGATACTCATCCCGATGTCGACTTTGCGCTCTTCACTCCACATGCCGAATCTCTGGGGAACCCCGGCCCGGTAACCGCGGACCTTCCATATGGCTTGCACCTGGGGGCGCAGGTCCAATCCGGGTGGGGGAGTGAAGGTGGTGGAGGTCGTGGTGAAGACGTTGTTGCCAATGTAGATCTCGTAGTACTGGGCGTTGGCTGCGGCGGTCCAGGTAAAGGTGGGACGCAGGCTGCCGGTGAAGGTGCCGCTGATAGGCGCGATCAGGTCCGGTTTGCCGACGACGACGGGACCCTGGGCCGGGTCCAGGTTGTTTTCAGCCGCCGGGGCTTCAGAGCCGTTCTTCTTGAAGGACAGCTTGAAACAGTTGTCATAGAGAGTCTTGGTATAATACGGGGCGCAAGGGTAGAACCGACCCGTGGGGATCAGTTTCTTTGCGTTATTCGTTTCCCCGGTGCTTGACCACCAGAGGGCGGCATTGGGGATGGACCCGGTGGCGACGAAGTATTCCATCTTAAAGCTGTACTTCTGTCCGGCGACGGCGGTAAAAGTAGCAGTACGTTCACGGAGTGCTCCTGGCTTCCAGTCGTCAATCAGGGCCTTTTCATTGGCTCCATCGCCGATCCACAGGCGGACGCCGTCGGTGGTGTTGGCGTAGAACGTGTAAGTCTCGGCGAAGTGGGGCTCGATCATCCCTGTCCACCGGTAGCTACGATTCCCAGCGGTAGCGGCACCATGGGTGGGTATTGGAACGGTGATTTTGCTCAGTAGGGGACCCTTCTCTAATTCGGTCCCAGTGTAATATTCCTCTTTAACGCCGTTGCTGTTGCTGCAGTCATCCCAGATGCCCTTGAAGGTGAATTCGAACTTGGCGTTGAAACAGCCGTAAAGGCCATAGTCATAGCTGGGAATCGAGTCCGAAGAGGTTCCGCTGAGCTTGGCGTCGAAGCGCAAGGAAGCGGTTGGAATGATCCGGGGCCCAGAGGCGCCGCTCACCAAAACACCGACGTGGGGCTCGAGTCGCAGTTCGGCCAGGGCATGATCGTTGAACGCCCAGGTGGGCCTGTTGCCGACATCTCCCTTCGGGTTAAAGGTGGCGTCATAAGGGTTGTATTGCTGAAAGCCGGTGTCGCTGCAGAGCCAGGTATCATCGGTGGTATCGTTCAAGCCATCCGGACCTGGGCACTTGTAGCCCTGCCAGCCTAGATCAGGGACAAAGTTGCCAGCGGCATCTTGATTGAAACGATAACCAATTTTGTGCGTGATCTGGCGCTGGGCACCGGCTTGGAACCAGCCAGAAACTCCAACACTCGCTTCGACAACAGGATAGACCTCGATATACGCCACCATTGGGACGGCATAAACAAAAAAGAGGCGGGTATACCTCCAGGGCTTGGCTCTATAGGTTAAATTACAGCTTCCGGTGCTGGTTACGTTGAGTAGGGCCTTGAAGTCGAGGGTGCCGTTCACTTGGACGTTCGCCTTCATTAACCGTGTGCCCTCTGTGTCGAAGGTGAAAGTAAGTGTGGGTGTATAGGCCAACCGGAGCCGTCTTGCTTTGATGGTGAGTTGACTAGCGCAGGCCACATCCAACGAATTGCCGTAGGAATCGCGGTTGTAGGTTGCCAGGTTCTGGCCATTGAAAATCATGTAATCCACATCCTTGGGTGCAGGGGCGGCATCCGTGGTACTGACCTTGCCGTGGTCGATCAGGGCAAGGTCCATCCTTTCGCTGCCACCGTACGCAAGGGGCTCCGGTGCCGTTTCGCTGCTTAACGCGAGACCCAAAGCAGGCCTGTTCGACATCGCGCGAAGTGCCGAGTCACGGGTGACACGCAGCAGTGCATCATCCGAGGTCCATTTTTCAATCCGACCATCGGGGTATTCCATACTTTCAAACACTGGGAGTGGCTCATTCTTCAGGTGATTCTGGAGGTCAAAACTCATATTTTTCAGCAAATCCTTTGCCTGCAGTACCACCGTATCTACCCGCAGCGTGTAATCGTTGAGGCGTTGAAGGCGGAGAACACGGTGCACGGTGATGCCGGGGCCGTAATCGCCGTGCCAAAGCAAATCACCCACCTGGAGGGTAGGAAACTCATTCGACTTAAACGTGTATGTGAAAGTTGCACCGACTGCCTTCACCTTGGCTTCGAAGTACATGTCCTTAAAGAGTCGTGGCAGGCGTGCGCCTTTGGAGGTCGCTTTTCTGTTCATTGCCGCCGCGAGATCGGCCTTGGACAACAAGCCCTGGGCCTGCAAATACTGGGCATCAATCTCCTCTCCCTTCAAGGGCTCAGAAGGTCCGCCCTGGAATGGCGGGGCCTGCTGGAGCTTCGGTTCCTGGCTGAAAGCCGCTGTCCAGGCCACCAGGGCCAGCATCATAGCCACGAGTTTGAGGCCGAGGGCTCGGTACCACGCGAGCCATGGCGTGAATCGGCTTGCCCTGCGGAGGTTATGAGCCTGCAAGAGGGGCTGCATCGCGGACATGATTCCTCCCAGATGGAAACAGCCGATCCAAAGACCGGCATGGTGGACGGGTGACTGATTTCAAAACGGCAGGGTGGACACCATGCCGTTCTCAAACACGAGGAGATGTGACACCAGGATGAGACGTCCGGGTCGTTTGGCTATCGGGCCTGGGGCTTAGCCGCGCATCAGACTTTGTTCCGATGCGCGAGAATGGGCGGTACGCTCGAAAGGAAGCACGGGCCTGCGATTCGAGATTCCAAGTCCCAAAAGATCAGACCCTGGTCTGATCCAATGTTTGTAAATTTTCTTTGGGATCAAGGTACCCGGGTGCCCGTCTTCAGGACATCCTCAGCAGTCCCCGCTTCACGACCGCCACCAGGGCCTGGGTGCGGTCCTTGACATCGAGCTTGGCGAGGATGTGGGTGAAGTGAGTCTTGAGGGTGTGAGGCGAGATGTCCAGTTGCCTAACAATGTCCTCGTTGGCGGTGCCTTGGGCGACCAGACGCATGATGTCCAGTTCGCGCTCCGTCAGGGGTTTCAGCCCCTCTCCGTACGGGATGGCCGCGGCGGCTTCCCGGGATACATGCAGGTCGCCGCGGGCTACGCCCTTGACGGCTGCGATGAGCTCGCGGCTCGGGTCGCTTTTCAGGAGGTAGCCCCGGGCACCTTGGGAGAGGGAAAGGGTCACATCGGCTTCCGTGGCGTAGGTGCTCAGGACGAGGATCCGCGCTTTGGGATTCTCCTGGAGGAAGCGGGGGATGAGGGTCTTTCCATCCTGGTCGGGCAATTGCAGATCCAGGACGACGAGGCCGGGCGTGAGGCGCCGGAAGGCTTCGAGGGCTGCGCTACCGTCGGCAGCTTCCCCGACGATCTGAAGGCCGTGTTCCCGCCCCAGGATGGTGCGTAGACCTGCTCGCACCACGCTGTGATCATCGACGATGAGGATCCGGATCATGGCGACCCCTCAAGAAGGACCGGAACGGCGACCCGTGTCTCCTTAACGGTTCGTGGAGGTTGAACCGAAAGAAGAAACGAACATCCGTTGGCATCGGGGGAGGGTCGCATTGTTTCCGGGGACATTCAAGGCATGGCGAAGGGAATGCGCCGGAATGGCCGGGATCCTGTGGGTGCTTTTCCTGCTGGTTGGAGGTCCTGTTCCACTTTTCGGCAAGGAGCCACACCCTGATCCACCGGGGATCCCTTTCCTGCGCAGCTTCACTCCGAAGGATTATCACGCCGCTCCGCAGAACTGTGCCGTGGCGCAAGACCGCCGCGGGGTGATGTACTTCGGGAATTCGGACGGGGTGCTGGAATACGATGGCGCGCAATGGCGGCTGATCCCCACCACGCGGCGTACCGTGGTGCGTTCCCTGGCTTTGGGGAAGGACGGACGGATCTACGTCGGAGCCCAGGGTGAATTCGGTGTGCTGGCGCCGGATCCTTCGGGGCGTTTGGCCTTCGTTTCATTGCAGGACCGTGTGCCGGACCGTGATCGTAACTTCACGGAAGTCTGGCGAACCCTCACCACGAGCCTGGGAATATTCTTCTCCACCGACGAGCGTTTGTTCCTGTTCGACGGGGCGCAGGTCCGGTCCTGGCGCCCAAGCAAGGCCTTTCATCTCTCCTTCGTGGTGAATGATCGTCTCTATGTTCAGGAGGTGGGACGGGGGCTGGAAATCCTGGAGGGTGAAATCCTGAAACCCCTGCTGGGAGGGGCGCGGTTTGATCGGGACCGGATCTTCGTGATGCTGCCCTGGGAGCCCGGCCGAATTCTGATCGGTACGCAACGAGGTGGGTTTCTGGTTTACGACGGGGCGACCTTCGCCCCCTTTCCCACGGAGGTTGATCGCTTCCTGAAGACCCACCTGCTTTACAACGGGTGCCTCCTGGCGGACGGGACACTTGCCTTGGCTACGACGCGCGGCGGGGCGGTCCTGCTGGACCGGAAGGGGAAGCTGGTTCGCGTGCTCGACGCAGATGTGGGGCTTCCTTCCGACGGGGTCTACGCCCTCTTTCCGGAAGCAGGACGCGGCCTATGGATGGCGCTCGCCCGCGGGATCTGCCGCGCCGAACTTCCTGCGCGGATGACGCAGTTCGACGCCCGCACCGGCCTTCGGGGTGCGGTCTATTCGCTCTGCCGTCATGAGGGCGTTCTGTACGCCGGAACCGGCACCGGCGTGTCCCGCCTGGGACCTTCGGGGTTCCGCCCCTTGGCCGGGATCGAGGGGCAGAGTTGGAATCTGCTTTCCACCGAGGATTCCTTGCTGGTCGCGAACAACCGGGGTGTCTACGAAGTCCATGGGGACCAGGTCCGTTTGGTGCGCCCCTGCGCCACCAATGCGCTCTCCTTGTGCCGGTCCCACGGGAACCCCGCGCAGGTCTATGTGGGCCTCTTGGACGGCCTGGCCGTCCTGCGGCAAGGCCGGGATGGTCATTGGCTCGACGGGGGCAAGGTTCCGGGCATTGGGGAACAGGTTTTCAGCCTCGCCGAAGCCGCGGATGGAAGCCTTTGGGCGGGCACCTTGGTCCAAGGAGTGCTTCGAATGGCGTTTCCGAAGGATCAGCCCACAGGCCCTCCGGTGGTCGAGCGCTTCGGGATCGCTCAGGCCCTGCCATCGATGAATCACAACCTGGTCTATTCGGTGGGCGGCGATCTGCGGCTCGCCACCCATGCGGGCGTCTACCGTTACGATTCGCAGGCGAGGCGTTTCGAGGCCGACCCCCGCTTCGCCCGCATGTTCCCGGAAGGGCCGCGGTGGCTGAGCGTGCTCCGGGAAGGCAGGGATGGCCGCCTTTGGATGAATCCCGTGAACGAGCTCCAGGGACTTCGTGAGACAGGATTCGCGCTTCCTGAACCGGCGGGTTCCTTTCGTTGGGAACCCGTGCGATTTCCCTCCATGGCGGACTCGCCCATCGAAGCGATCCTTCCGGAGAAGGACGGCGTGGTATGGCTCGGCGGACCGGAGGGGTTGTTGCGCTTGGATCCATCCGTCCCTGGCCCAGGGGGTGGGAGCTTCAAGGCCTTGATCAGGTCCATTACGGTGAATGGCGACCGGGTATTGCACGGAGGGGCGTTGGAGGCGGACCCCAAGTCCCAAATTTTGAGCCGATCCGAGAACGCCTTGCGCTTCGGATATTCCGCACCCTTTTTCGTGCAGGAATCCACAACCCGTTTCCGGTCTCTGTTGGAGGGGCTGGATCGACAATGGTCAACCTGGTCCGGGGACACCCGGCGCGAATACACCAATCTTCCACCGGGAAGCTACCGGTTCCGGGTTCAGGCGCAGAACGTCTACGGGCAGGTGAGCGAGGAGGACGTTTTCGCCTTCCGCATCCCGCGGCCCTGGTGGATGACGTGGTGGGCGCGCGGCCTCGGAGCACTGGCCATGGGGATTCCGGTCACGGGGCTCGCCTGGTGGGCTGTGTTCCGCTTCCGCCTGTGGCGCCTGACGACCGTCAACGCCGTGCTGCGGGAGCGCAATCGCATCGCCCGCGATATCCACGATGGGCTCGGCCACGGGCTCACGAGCATCGTCTTCCTTCTGCGATCCATGAAGCCGGAACAAGCTACGTCGGAATCGCCGAGCCATCAGGCACTGGAGGTGGCGGAGCGTACGCTGCTGGATGCCCGCGAGACCGCCCAGGCGTTATGGCCGAAGGCGCTCCGGGGAGGCCTGCAGGAAGCCCTCGTCGGCATGTGCAAAGGACTGGGACCGAGTGGTGTCGGGAGGGCATCCTTCCTGGGAGAACCTCGCCCCGTTCCCTTGGAAATGGAACGACAACTTTTCCGCATCGCCGAGGAGGCCACCTCGAACGCGCTGCGCCACGGCAAGGCGACCCGGATCGAGATCCGGCTGGTTTGGAAGGCGGATGCCGTCCAACTGGAAGTCCAGGACGATGGGAAGGGTTTCATCGGTGAAACAGCAGAAGGCATGGGCCTTCGGAGCATGCGCGATCGGACCTCCAGTCTGGGTGGGCACCTGACGGTGGTTTCAAAACCGGGCGAGGGAACGCTCGTCCAGGCTGTCGTTCCCATTCCATGGCTTTGGCGCCTCCGGCAAGGCCTTGACCTCCTTCGCCGCTTGGTCAGGACCCCGGGCCGCGAGTAGGACAGCTTTTAAAGCAGGCAAGAAAGGGCTTGAACCAAGTCCCCCGCAGAGCGTCCATGGACCACCCCAGGCGGGGATTTCGGAGGTGGTTGATGGCGCAACGAGAGAAGGGCGAAGCTTTGGCCACGGAGGCGCGGGCGATGCGGGCGACGGTGGCGGCGCTGGCGGAATTGGAGGAGATGGGCCTGGCGGCCCTGCGGGAGCGTTACCGCGAGCTGTATGGGGAGGAGGCGCGTTCCAAGAACCTGCCCTACTTGCGGAAGAAGCTCGCGTTCCGCATCCAGGAGCGGGCTGAAGGTGGCCTGTCGCCCCGGGCGCGGGCGCGCCTCGTGGAGATCGGGCCCGCGGAACTGCCCGTGAAGGTCGCCCCCAAGCGCACCGTTCCTGCCCCTCGCCCTGTTGAGGCGAGGGTTCCCGCCAAGGATCGGGATGCGCGGCTGCCGGAGGCGGGAACGGTGCTGGTGCGGGAGCACAACGGCCTGGCCCACGAGGTGGAGGTGCGGGCGGAAAGCTTTCGCTACCGGGGCAAGGACTACCGCAGCTTGTCGGCCATCGCGAAGGAGATCACGGGCACGGCGTGGAACGGCTTTCTTTTCTTTGGCCTGACGGAACGGGGTTCCCATGGCCGCTGATGCCAAAGCCGCACCTCGCCTCCGTTGTGCCATCTACACGCGCAAGTCCACCTCCGCGGGATTGGAGAAGGATTTCAACTCTCTGGATGCCCAGCGGGAGGCCTGCGAGGCCTTCATCCGCAGCCGAGCTCTGGAGGGCTGGGAAGCGCTGGCGGAGGAGTTCTCCGACGGCGGCTTCACGGGCGCCAACACGGACCGTCCTGGGTTCCAGAAGCTGCTGGACCACGTGCGCCGACGCGCGGTGGACGTGGTGGTGGTCTACAAGGTGGACCGCCTGTCGCGCTCCCTGGTGGACTTCGCCCAGGTGATGGCGCACTTCAATCAGCACGGGGTCGCGTTCGTGAGCGTGACCCAGAACTTTTCCACGACGGATCCGGTGGGGCGGCTGACCCTGAACATGCTCATGAGCTTCGCGGAGTTCGAGCGGGAGATGATCACCGAACGCATCCGCGACAAGGTGCTAGCCCAGCGGCGCAAGGGCAAGTGGACGGGGGGCCACGCGCCCCTCGGGTACCTGGGAAAGGACCATCGGCTGCAGGTGGCGGAGGAGGAGGCTTCCTGGGTTCGGCAGGTATTCGCCTGGTACCTGGAGGGGCTGAGCGCCGTGTCCATCGCAGAACGGCTGAACGATGCGGGCGTGCCGTTGAAGAGTTCTTCGAAGCCTCGCCCCCGGCCGTGGACGAAGGACCTGGTGCTGCGGATCCTCCGCAATCGGCTCTACGTGGGGGAACTGCATTGCCGGGGGGAGTTCGTGGTGGCGGAGCACCCGGCCTTGGTCGAGTCGGAGGTCTTCGAGGCCGTCCAGCGGAAGCTGGAACCCAAGCGGCGGCGGGGCGAGGTGATCTCACTCAACCCCAGCTATCTGGTACGGGGAACGCTGGTCTGTGGCGCCTGCGGCGGCCGGATGACCAGCGCCTCCACCCACCGAGGAGAGCGCATCCACCGCTACTACCGCTGCAGCACGCGGGATAAGCGGGGAAAAAAGGCCTGCCCCACCACCCAGCTCCCGGCGGAGGCGCTGGAGCGGTTCGTGGTGGAGCACCTGCGGGCGGTGTTGACGGCCCCGGAGCAACGGGAACAGGCGAACCGCTGGATTCGGCGCGCCTTTCCGGAATTGCCGAAGACCCTCTCGGGTTTCGATGAACTGTGGAAGGCGCTGGATCTTCGCCATCGGCAGAGCCTGGTGCGACTGGTAGTGGAGGAGGTGCGGGTGGAGGAGCGGCGTGGCGCCTTGGCCATTCGCCTGCGGGATCTGCAGGCCCTGATGGACGGGCCGGAGGGGCGGCCATGACGGAGATCGAGATCCCTCTCTTCCGCGTGCGCAAGGGATCCAAGGTGGGGTTCCAGGTCCAGGCGCAGGCACCGCCTCCGGTATCTTCGGCGGAGGGAGCCCTGTCTCCCGCCGCCCGGAGCCTGGCCCTGGGCCACCGCTGCGTGAAGGCGGTGGAGGCTGGGGAAGCTCAGGACTTCACCGATCTGGCCCGGAGTCTGGGCATCAGCCAGGCCCGGGTCTCGCAGCTCGTGGCCCTCACCTTCCTCGCCCCCGATATCCAGGAGGATCTCCTACAAGTCGCGCCGGGCACGGAACGGCTGACGATCCATCACCTGCTGCTGGTGGCGCGGCGGTCGAACTGGAAGGAGCAGCGTGGGTTTTGGGCGGGGCTGCGCGGGGACAGGTAGGTCCATTGGCTGATCCAAACTTGAATCGGGTTTCCAGCGGAAACCCTAGGACATTCTTGAGTCAAGCGGCGGTTAAAGCAGGCCCTTGCTCTGCCGGAGCTGTTCGCCATGCCTGAGGGCTTCCTCGAGTCTTGCGCGGCTCGCCCCGCTCAACCGGCCGAGACCGAGGCTTCGGGCGACGGTGATGAGGGCGTCAGCTTTTGGAAGCCCAGCCTCTAGATGCACGCTGCACAGGGAAGCCAGTTCCGGCATCGAGATCTCGTTGATGTTTCGATTCAAAGCGGCCGGGGCAAGCCTGGGGGGTACGAAACCGTCCATGCTGAGATCCTTGGACCAATAGAACCGGCCAACTTCCTCCCTGGTGGTCCTGCACCCGTGCGAGGCGAGCGCTTCCACTCTCGCCTGGATTTTGGCGCCTGTGCGCAACCAGCCATGCTTGCGTGCGATCAAGCGCGCAAGCCGTTCCTCATGGATGGGGCCCTCCTGTTGGACCAGGTCGGAGATCATTCGAGAGAGCCTGTGGTCGTAGGTTGGGTCGAAGAAGCGGTCGGGATCGGCGGATGGGTCGAGGGCAAGAACATCCGGCCAGGGGGAGTCTGGCCCTTGGCTCGCACCTGGTTGGGCTAGGTCGCTTCGATTGGCGTAGATTCCCTGCTCTAGGGTTTCCGGGGCCAGGGGGAGCGATGTCTCCGCTCCCGGAGCGTCGTACGACTCCTCCAAGGCCGGTTCTTCGCGGTTCTTCCGCTTTGTCTGGCTATCCTCCAGGAGACCCTTCAGGCGAAGGTTCAAGGCTTCCAGCGTCGTCTCCGGGTCAATCCACCAGTCCGTAGACCATACCCGGAGGATCTCCCAACCGAGCCCGCGCAGGACGCTCTCACGAAGCTTGTCGCGATCGCGGGCAGTCGCGGAGCGGTGGTAGGTGGCGCCGTCGCATTCAATGCCCGCAAGGAAGGTCCCCGGAGCGTCGGGATGGACCACGCCAAGATCGATCCGGTAGGCGGAGACCCCAACCTGAGTGTGAATGGCCCACCCCTTGCGCTCCAAGGCCTTGGCCACGGATTCCTCAAAGGGGCTGTCGTAGCCCTCGCGCCCAAGTCGGCTCTCCTCAGCCAATGCCCTGGGCCCCCGTTCGGCGAAATCCAGGAAGTATTTCAGGTCGCGAACGCCGATCGCCTGAGTCCGGGACAAGTTGATCTGGTCGGCCCGGAGACTGGAAAAGACTCGGAGTTCTTGACGTGCGCGGGTGATCGCCACATTCAGGCGACGCTCGCCCCCGGCCCGGTTCATGGGGCCAAAGTTCATGGAGATTGCCCCGGAGACGTCCGGCCCGTAGGTCATGGAGAAGTAGATGATGTCCCGCTCGTCACCCTGGACGCTTTCGAGATTCTTCACAAACACGGGTTCCAGCTCGGAGTCGGCAAAGTAGGGCTCGATCCATGGATGGTTACGGCGTTCCTCGTCCAGCAAATTCTCGATTAGGCTCTGTTGCTCGGCGTTGAAGGTCACGATGCCGACCGTGAATTTCGATCGGGTCTTCAACTGCTTAACCACATCGGCAACCACGGCCCGGGCTTCCATTTGGTTGATGCGTGCCCCGCCCTTCTCATAGACGCCTTGTATCGGGTTGTAGTTCACCGCCTTATCCCGGGTTACCGGGGAGGGGAAAGTCACCAGGCGACCACCGTAGTAATGGTGATTGGAGAAGGTGATGAGGCTCTCGTGCCGGCTGCGGTAATGCCAGTTCAGGTCGAGGGTCGGGAGATTGGCCCCCATGCATTCGTCGAGGATGCTCTCCAGGTCGTCCTCGACGTCCTCATCGTCGTTGTCGACGTCAGCCCGGTTGAAGAAATTCGTAGGCGGCAACTGTTTGGGGTCCCCCACCATCACCACTTGCTTGCCCCGGGCGATGGCGCCGATGGCGTCCCAAACGGGGATCTGGGACGCCTCGTCGAACACCACCAGGTCGAAGGCGTTCGAGCCGGCAGCCAAGTACTGAGCGATGGAGATCGGGCTCATCAGGAGGCAGGGTGCCAACTGGGTCAAGGCATCATGGGCCCGTTCCATCAGAGTCCGTACTGGCAGGTGGCGCTTCTTCTTGCTCATCTCGTGGCGCAATTCGCCCCACCCAGAGTTCTTGGGGATCTGGTCGGGATGCGGAATACCGGAGCAGAGATTGGCACGGACCCAAGCGCGGGTCAGTTGGGTGAACTTGTCATCGAGCGTCCGGAAATCGCTGATGCGCTTCTCGTGCTCGGCCGAGACGAAGCTCCGAATGACATCCTCCTGGTCCACCACGGCGTTGACCCACCAGCGGCAGTAATTCGTTTCGAAAATATCCCGAACCTTGGCGGACTCGATTCGCCCCTGTTCGACCGCCTCGGCCAACGACGCCAATCCCGCGTCCCTTGCCTGCTGCAGGGCGCTTTGCCATCCACACCAAGCACGTAGCCGGTGCTCGTGATCCATGATCGACCGGCAGCGGGAGGCCAGGTGGGTAGTGGATTCCTTGAAGAGGGACTCCCTCACGGGATCGCCGATTCGTCCAGCGGCTACCAACGCCTCCAAGGCGGGGTGGAGGGGTGCCAAGGTGGCCTGATATTCGCGACCTTTAGTCCACGTCTCACCGGTGGGGGCGAGCAGGTGGTTGCCTAGGTGGAGCAAATGGTCCAGGGACTTCAACAGGATGGGAGCCACTTCCGAATCGTTGGCGAGGCTGCCGAGGGCCCTTTGGATGTTGCCGATGAATGCGATGGCCCGCCGACCTTCCGCGAGGTCGGTCTTTAGGCCTTTCCAGAGGCCATGGGTGCCTTCCTCGAGATCTGCGTGCTCGGCGATCTGGCTCTCGATCTGCATCCGTTCCTGGAGCAGCCGGTAATCGTTACCCAATGCCTCTCCGCATTCCTTCCGACTTACCAGGGTGTGGTCCCCTGTGACCGGGCCAGACCCGCGGATGCTTTGAATCGCGGCCTGGAACTTCAGAGCGGCGTCAAGCCGATCCGGATCGGTGGCCAGACCCTTCCAAAGACCATCGGCAGCCGCCTCCAACGGCAACTGGGCCACAGCGGCCTCAAGTTCGACAATGCGACGCATCGCGGACAACTGCTGCTGGAGCCGCTCTCCGCAACGGCCCTCTGCGACCCGTTCGAGTCCCATGTCCTCCCATTCATCCCCTTGCTTGATCGCGGAAAGCGCCGCCTGAAACCTGAGCAGGGCGCGCAAATCATCCGGGTTGGTGCCACGACCGACCCAGATTCCGTCCGCGGCAGAGCCCAGGTCCAAGGTCGCCATCTTGTTGTGGATTGCGCGGATCTTCGCCAGGGTATGCACGTCTCTCGCGGCATCCGGAATCCCTTCTCCTTGGGCCACACTTGCCAGCACCCCGGCCACTCTCCTTTTCCGCAGCCAGGACATCGGCCAGAAGGACGCTTCGGCTTGATTCCAATCGCGCTGGAGCTGGAAGGCGTCAAGGCCATCCGCTTGCTCAGAGTAGGTGACGGAGAGGGTATCGGTCGCTTGGGTGGCGCTTTCAAGGAGCCCGAGTCCCTTTTTGATCTGCTCCAGGACGCCAGGGGTGTAGCCGACTCCGAGGTTCTCCAAGAGGCTTCGGCGTTGGGCCAGGAGATCCAGGCCCCGCTCGCAACTCCTAATGATCTCCTCGGACCAGGGTGGCGAGAGTCGGCGGTTCACATTCTGGTGCTGCTCAAGCAGGGCCAAACCTTGGCCAAGACGATCCGCGAGCGTCCCGGCGCCGGGTTGCAAGGCGAAGCGCCAGTCCCGGCCATGGGCCACCGGCAGGATGTCGATCAGGTCGTTCATGCCGGAGCGAATCGGGCCCGTGAGGGGTAGGGCAGGCAGGCCTACGGCGGTCGTGAACCGCTGGTAGGCCGTATCGAGGGACTGACAGGCCTGATCAAGGGCGCGAGCGGCTTCGATCAGTCGCTGCTGCCAGGTCGGGGACCATTCCGAGCTGAGAATGATCGCGAGCGGGTGCTGGTGGAGGTTGATCTGACCGACGGCATCGGCATTGATCGTCAGTCGATCAGCGAGTTCGCGCAGGTTCTCGAGCGTAGCTTCGTCATGAGAATTGGGTGAAGGCCAGGCGAAGCCAAGGTTGGGATGGGCGGCCCCCCCGATGATCTGGGCGATGGCGCGATAGAGCGTCCAGCCGTTGCGATGGCGTCGATGCATCCGCTCCACATAGTCGTTCAACTGCTCACGCAGGATGCGCAAGCGCTCAGCCTCGGCTTTCCAAACCGCCGCATCAACCGTTCCCCGGGCTTCCCAGGCCCCCTGAAGCTTTTGCAGAATGTCGAGCTTGCGGGCCTTGCTCGAGTGGATCTCCAGGCAGAATTCTCCAAGTCCAACCTCGCGCAGACGGCGGTGCACCACATCCAATGCGGCGATTTTCTCTGAGACAAACAGGACCTTTTTGCCCTCGGCCAGGCATTGGGCGATGAGGTTTGCGATGGTCTGACTCTTTCCGGTCCCAGGAGGGCCGATCAGGACGAAATCCTTGCCCCGTGCTCCGGCCAGGACGGCGGAGAGCTGCGAGGAGTCGGCCTGCAGGGGACAGAACATCCGCGCTGGGTGAAACTCCCGATCGAGGTTCCTGGGGTCGGGGAAGGGGAGGCCAGACGGATAGGATTCCCTCGGAGTGTCGATCAGGTGGCGCACCACAGGGTTTTCCCTGAGCTTGTCGGTTCTTTCAGTGAGGTCCTTCCACATCAAGTGCTTGGCGAAGGAGAACATTGCAAGAGTCACGTCCTCGCTGACCTCCCACCCCCTGATGTCCCTGATGGCCCGTGAAACGGTCTTCCAGATGCCAGAGATGTCCAGGCCGGAGTCGTCCGTAGGCAGTTCCCCCTCGATGACTCCAAGATTCAGGCCGAAATCCTGGCGGAGCATCTCCAGCAGGGTCGGGTTGAAGCGTGGTTCGTCCTCGTGCAGAGACAGGGTGAACCCTGAGCGGACGCTGCGCCGGTTCAGGGTCACCGGGATCAGGATCAATGGGGCGCGCAGGCGCTGGTTGGGCTTGTCCGCGCGGGTCCAGTGCAGAAAGCCCATGGCCAGGAATAGGGTGTTGGCGCCACCTTCTTGGAGGTTGTTGCGGGCCGTGCGGAACTGTTCCACGAGCCTGCCCTCCATCTCTTCCTGGGCGAGGCCGACGAAGATCTCCTTGCGACTCAAGGCATCCGTAGCGAGCCCGCGACGCACGTCCTCGCGGTCCCGGCCTTCATGGATGGCCTGATTTCTGTGATCGGCGCCCTCCATCAGGTCGGGTAGGGGCAGAAGCTTGAATGTCGCTCCAGCGGCGAGATGGTCTTCCAGCATCCCTGGATTGGGGACCTCCAACCGGATGGATTTCTTTCCCTCCTTGAAGTTCAGGAGATTGTTCCTCAGCGACAAGTCCAGGAGTTTCCGCTGCCACCGCGCTAGGCGGTCCTTGGGGTCGAGTTCGGCGGTCGGGACCTCGGAGGCCTCCCCGTCCTCGGGAAGGTCCGGCGCTTCCTCGAAGGCGGGTGGAGGGGCGACCTGAACTGGCGGAGCGCCCTTTTCGTATGCAGCGGCCTCGGCGCTGGCCAGTGGCTTGATTCGGTGCATACGGGCACGGTGGATGTCGACGGCGAGTTCGAAGGCATCGGCCTTGGATTCGGCAAGGTGATCCGCCCCCGCTTCGGTGGCGTACGAAAAGGCCGGAGCGGGATGACTGGTCAGGAGCGTGGTCTCGAACAGCACCAGTTCCTGCAATCGAATCCGCTTACGCAAGGCCGTAACGTCGTCCACCACCACGTTGGAGAACTCCTCCGAACGCAGCCAGACGCCGGCAAAGGCGTGCCCCTTGGTGAGGATGAGCACGGAATGGAGACCGGCCTGCTCACAGGCAGCGCAGAAGAACAACGCCAAGTCGAGGCAGGTGGCAAGCCCGGAGGCGAGCACTTGGCTGGGACCGCGGACCTTCTGTCCGGCGAATTCAAAGCTGGCGGGAGGAAGCGCGTAGGTGATGTTGCAGGAGGCGAAGGCGCTCCAGATCGCCGAGGCGATTTCCCATGCCCGTTTAGTTCCTCCCTTGTAGCCATCGAGAGCCGAGTTCTTGTGGCTCTTTGCGAGGATGTCTGCGGCCTGCTTTAGTATTCGATCCACTGCGGGGTCATTGGGCTGGACGAAGGCCGCAAGCATCTCGGGCAGGTGGCCGATGCCCCCCCATTGGTTTCGCGGTAACAGTTCAACGCCGACTTCGAGCTGGGCAAGTGGCTCAGCCGCGGATCTTGAACCGAGCGTAAAGGTGACCTTGGCGGGTTCGGCTTCGGTCAATCGCAAGAAAACCGAGCCGTCCAGGGTGAGATCCAGGTCCGAAATCCGCAGGTGGTCCCCGGCTCCGAGGGCGTCCAGGTGCCACGTTTTGGGCCTGAGAAATGCGGGTTCTGAACCGATTACCAGTTCGAGCTCTGTGATTTCCCTATCGAAATCGTTGGAAACCCTCAGTTCCCGAATCAGCGGCACGGAGTTCTGGAAATCCGCGAGGTTAAGCCTCCCGGCGAGTACGGCTTCGATCCGCACGGCCGAATCGACTGGAACCCGTTCCTGTTCATTGTCCTGGGACATGGATTCGACTCCAGAGTTCTCTGATTATCGACTATGCGGTGACCGATCTTGGGCTCCATTATGAAATTCATGCTCGACACCGCCGCAATCCTTGCCGACTATCGTGCCCTCCGTCCGGTTCAGCGCAGGATCGGAACCCTCGCCTCCAAGAAGATCGGCAAACCCGCCATCGAGTCCGGAGCCAAGGTTCTTGGGCTCTGGCAGCACGGGAGGCTGGTCCTTGAGGCCGAGGAAGAGATCAATGTGCTCCTCGATCATTTGATCCATGACGGACACGGAGGCCCCACTACGCCCCTTGAGCGGATCACGCTCCACCAGCTGACCGCGGTGGGGGGTGAAGGGTCACGCATTCATGCCGCCCTTTGCACGGCCCGGGTCAATGCCTTCCGGTTGGCGGAGCGCCTCCCCGGGTTGGGGTGGAGGGTCGAAGACATCTGGCATCATCGCTCCCGGGTGGTCGTGGACGAACTTCTGAGCGAACAGACCCAGCTGACCGACGCCGTCGCCGTGATGCGCCTCGTCGACCTGGGGGACTGGTGCTTCAGCACTGGCCTGCAGGGGCCCACGCTCGGGGACCGGAACCTGGAAACCCTCGAAGCGCTGCTGCTGGCGAGCCCCTTGGCGGGCATCGCGCCGACGAATTTCCATCCCGAGTCCTTCACGCGAAGCCAGAACCTGCTGTGGTCGAGATGCCTATTGAGGGCCTGGCTACGGCCTGGGAGCGTGAAGCTGGTGACCTTTCCCATTGAGATCGGCCCCGGTGGGAGGAAGGCGAAGCTCTGGAAGGGAAGGTAGCCCGGATCCCCACAAGGACGTTCCGGGCCGACCACGGGGTGGATCCGCGTGGCTCCGGGAGAGCAATCCGGGCCGAGAAGGCCAGCGACTTAACTCATGCCCCGGAATTTGGCCCCTCAGAGCGCCAGAAGGGCCGAGAGTTGGGTCGGATGAGCAGTTCGGGACCTGGATCTCCAAGGCCAGGTCCATTCCATTCAAGAATCCAAGAGATCCCTAGAGGCGCGCCTGCACTGCGATCCCGGCATCACTGGGCCCAATTAACTCAAAGGCCCGACATGTAGTCGGGCCTTCATTTGGTAGCGGGGACAGGATTTGAACCTGTGACCTTTGGGTTATGAGCCCAACGAGCTACCTGGCTGCTCCACCCCGCGGCAGGATAGTCAGTGTAGCACAGGGGGGTGCAATGGGAAGCGGGAATGCTGGAGAGTAGGCTTTGGGCATGCGCAGACTGGGCACGATCGTGCGGATCCAGATCCAGGTGGGTCGGTTGAAGGTGGGGGAGGAGCCGCGCCGGGTCTACGATCCGGGGGGGATCCGAGCGGTGGAATCGGTGTGGGTGGGGCGGGAGGGGCTGGTGGCCCCGGTGGCGGCGGGTTATCTGCTGGACGTGCATCACCAGGCCCATCCGCACACGCGGAACCGGAAGGGGGAGAACGCGCTGTCCCTGGGGTTCACGGGGCATTACGACCTGATGCGGGCGCGGTTCGGGGAGCGCATGGCGTTGGGTGTGGCGGGGGAGAACTTCATCATCGATCGGGCGGACGTGGTGTCGCCGGCGGAGTTGGCCGGAGGGGTGCTGATCCGGTTGGCGGATGGGGGGGAATTGCGGCTGGACGCGGTGCTTCCGGCGCCGCCCTGTGCACCCTTCGCGAACTGGGCGCTGGGCTTTCCCGAGGGCGGGGCGGACCGGAAAGCCCGCAAGGAGGCGCTGGCGTCGCTCTGCGAAGGGATGCGGGGGTTCTATGCCCGGGTGGCGGCGGTGGAATCCGTCCCGGTGGGTCTGGGGGACGAGGTGTGGGGCCTGGGCTGAAGGCCTGCGGCGGAGCTACACTGGGCCCCTCACCCCGGATCCTCCATGCGCCGTTGCCTCGCCCTGCTGTTCTCGCTGATGCCCTTGATGGCCACGCCCCGCAACGGCACGCCGGAGAAGTGGTTCCCGAAGCCCCTGAGCCCGCGGATCGCGAATTACGTGATCAATGGGAGCCTGAACTGGGAACAGAAGGTGCTGGATGGCACCGAGACGATCACCTGGCGCAACGCGGGCACGGCGCCCACGAAGGAATTTCCGCTCCACCTGTACCTCAACGCCTTCAAGGGGCCCCAGAGCCGTTTCGTGAAGGAGAGCGGCGGCAAGCTGCGGGGGGATCAGATGGCGAACCCGGCGGAACCCTCCAGCTGGGGCTACTGCCGGCTGCTCAGCGTGAAGGTGGATGGCAAGGTGGTGGGCGGAACGCCGGGGGAAGACGAGACGGTGTATTGGGTGAACCTGCCCCGCGCGGTGGCGCCCGGGGAGACGATCCAGGTGGAGATCGCCTGGCAGAGCCGCTTTCCCAAGGTGTTCGCCCGCTCGGGCTACTCGGGCAACTTCCTCATGGCGGGCCAGTGGTTCCCCAAGGTGGGGGTCTACCAGGGTGCCAGCTGGAACTGCCATGCCTACCATGCCTTCACGGAGTTCTTCTCCGACTTCGGCACCTACGACGTGACGCTCGCCGTGCCGAACTCGCTGTTGGTGGCCACCACGGGCACCCCAGTGGAGACGCGGGGGCCCGATGGCCAGATGTACGAGGCCATGGAGGATCCCAAGAATCCCAAGATCCACATCTGGCGCATTCACGCGGAGGACGTGCACGATTTCGCCTTCGCCGTGCGGCCCAAGCTGGATTGGGATTGCCACGTGTGGGAATACCGCGAGGTGGAGGTGAAGTACTACACCCAGAGCAAGACCAGCTCGAACATCTACCGGCAGAAGCGGGCCGTGGAGGCGGCCCTGCGACTCTCCCAGGAGTGGTACTTCAAATACCCCTATCCCACGCTGACGGTGATCGATACGCCGGAGGGCGCCGAGGGGGCCGATGGCATGGAGTACCCGACGCTGATCACCGCGGGGTCGGTGCCCTTCGATCCTTTCGAGTATCGGGAAGCACCGGAGCTGGTGTCCGTGCATGAGTTCGGCCACCAGTACTTCTACGGGATGCTGGCCAGCAACGAGTTCGAGGAAGCCTGGCTGGATGAAGGCCTGAACAGCTGGTTCACGCACAAGGTGATGGATACGACCTATCACGGCCTGTTGCCGAGCCGCCGCCTCCACATCCCCACGGATTTCGGAGAATGGGCGGGCTACTGGACGGGCCCCAGCAGCGATCCGCTCACGGTGGTGAGCTTCAAGGCGCGGGATTGGAGCAGCTACGGGCGCGTGGCCTATGCCAAGCCCACCATGGTGCTGAATCAGCTGGAGGCGCTGCTGGGCCGGCCGCTCATGGAGCAGGTGCTGCGGACCTACACGGAGGAGATGAAGTTCAAGCACCCCACCCGGGGCGACTTCCGCCGCGTCGCGGAACGGGTATCGGGTCGGGATCTCACCAAGTTCTGGCAGGACTTCGTGGAAGGCACCGACGTGCTCGACTACGCCATCCACCGGGTGGAAGCGCGGGAGGTCCAGCAGGGTGGCTGGATGGAGGGCAAGGATGGCGTGGTGTTCGCAGCCCCGCAGCAGATCTCGCCGGGCCGTACGGGCCGCGTGACGCTGGCCCGCAAGGGCGGCATCACCGCTCCCATCACGCTCTGGGTGCGTCTGGAGAACCGCGAGGAACGGCGCGTGACCTGGGATGGCCAGGATCGCTGGGCCACCTTCGACTTCGATAGCCCCGTGGCCGCGGCGGTGCTGGATCCCGATGGCAACCACCCCATGCTCAAGGATCGGCTCCATGCCTCCTGGCTGCCCAAGCCCCCCAGCCGGGGGCTCCATTACTGGGCCCAGTTGGCCTGGGGCGGTTTCATTGGGCTGCTGCAGTCGGCGGGCGTGGCCTGACGCCATCCGGCGAGTCCCCAACTCCATTGGGCGGCTCCGCGCCTCGTCTGGACGGCGGGCCGGCTAAGGCGATCCAGCTGGCCCTAGGCTGGCCCATGGAGGCACACCCATGGGCAGCTTGTCTTGGATCCGCCGCTTGTTCACCGTTTGGGCCGGGACCTTTCTCTTCCTCGCCGGCGTGGCCGCGCTCAGGGGTCACTCACCGAGAGAGGCCGTTGCGCACGGCTTCCTCTGGGGGGCCATCACCGCGTTGATCTTCACGGGGAGTCGCCGCTACGAGTCCCGCGAGGGGAGAAGGTGTGCCCTGTGCGCCGATACGCCGGAGCCGCACAAACCTTGATCCGCGGCGCCACCGGGCCCCTGGTGCGGGTGCGCGTTCAGAATCCCGGCTCCTTCGGCGCCGCGTCGCCCATGCGGACTTCCAGCAACCGGCCCTCCGCATCGAAGCGCAGGAAGATGGGGAAGTGCACGAGGCCCATCCGCTCGAAATCCGCGCGGCTGGGGGCGAGCCAGGCGGTGGCGAAGGCCTTTTCCAGGGCCGTGATCACGGGCCTGGCTTCGACGGTGCTCACCTCATCCAAGGTGGCGTCGGCGGGATCGGCCATGCCGCCGAGGGTGGGCACCACCCAGGTGCAACCGGGGGGGATGCGGGGCAGGGCGCCCTCGAAGGGGGCGATCCACACGCGGTTGCCGCCCAGGGCGCCGAGGGGGCGATCCGCGAAGCGGAGGCCCGGGAGGCTCCAGAGGCGCACAACGGGCAGGGGGTGGCCCAGCTGCCCAAAGAGGGCCTGGGCCAGGGTGTAGAGTTCCTCCTGCTCCTCGGGGATCACCGAGCGCAGGGCGCCCAGCCGTTGCTCGTCCTTCTCGGCGATGGCGAAGCAGAGGGCGTGGCGCAAGGCGTAGCCCTGGATGAGGTCGAGGCCCTTGCCCGCGAGGAGGCGATCCTCCCAGGCGCGGCGTTGCGCGAGATCCCAGGCGCCGGTGCGCGCCTGCGACTTCCCCCAGCGCCAGAGCCCCATCCAAGTGCCCAGTTCCTTAGTCTTGAGCTGGGGGAGGTGGGTCACGGCCTCGGCGGGCTTGAGGGCCACGAGGCGGCGGAAGGCTTCGGCCTCCTCGCGGGCGGGGCCCGCGGGGAAGGGGTTCTCAGGGGGGTGCCCCGCCTTGGCGAGGGTGCAGGCCCGCAACCACCGATAGGCGGGCTGATCGGCCTTGGCGAGGGGGGGCATGGGGGGAATGCCCCGCCCGGCGTCGTAGGCCTCCAACAGGCGGATGGCGGCCTGATCGAAGGCCACCTTGGCGGGGGTGGCTTTGGGGGTGGGAGCCTGCCCATGGATTCCCTGCGACGCAGGGGCCAGGGGGGGGAGGGAAGGGGGTACGAGGAACAGCATGGGCGCACCGTGGGAGAATGCTCCATTCTGCGCCCTGGAGGCCTGCCCATGAAGCTCAATGCCGATCCGAAGTCCCGCCTCGTGGTGGCGCTGGACGTCCCTGAGGCCGCTTCCGCCCTTCGCATGGCCGAGCGCCTCTCGGGCGAAGTGGGGATGCTCAAGGTGGGGCTCGAACTCTTCTGCGCGGAGGGGCCGGCCTTCGTGAGGGAATTGCAGGCCTTCGCTCCGGTGTTCATGGATCTGAAGTTCCACGACATCCCCACGACGGTGCGCCGGGCCCTGGAGGCGGTGCTGACCCTGGATCCGCGCCTCATCAACGTGCACGCCCAAGGGGGCCCCCAGATGATGGAGGCCGCCGCCCAGGCCGTGCGGGCCCACCGGGCCGCCGGGGGGCGGACCCAGCTCCTGGCCGTCACGGTGCTCACCTCCCTGGGGCGGGAGGAATGGGCTCGGCTCGGGCATGCCGAGGAGCCGGGTGCGGCGGCCCTGCAACTCGCCCGGCTGGCTTCGGATTCCGGGTGCGATGGCGTGGTGTGCAGCGCCCACGAGGCGTCGGCCGTGCGGGATGCCTGTGGCGCCGACTTCATGCGGCTCTGCCCGGGCATCCGGCCCAAGGGCTCGGCGACCCACGATCAGGCCCGGGTGGTGGATCCCGCCTCGGCCTTGCAGATGGGGGCCAACTGGCTCGTGGTGGGGCGGCCCATCACCCATGCGGAGGATCCCCGGGCGGCGGCCCGGGCCATCGTGGAGGAGATGAAGTCGGGGGCCTGAGGTCCAGGGCCGGCCAGGCTCCTTGCCTGAAGTCAGCCAGGATTCACTTCCTTCCGATGGGGGAAGCATGGAGAACCCCGAAGACCGCCGGAGCCACGCCCGCTTGAGCCTGGACGACCGCTTTACCCTGCGCTTCCAAGTGGAGGGGCAGGTGTACCGGGGCGTGCCGATGACCAACCTCTCCATTGGGGGGCTGGGCCTGAAGATGGAACACCGCACCGCCATCCGGATGCACAACGGGGTGATCCTGAAGGGGATGGTGCTGGAGCATCCAGCCCTGCCCCAGACGAAGGTGGATGGGGAAGTCCGGCACGTGATGGGGCGCCACATGGGGAACATGGAGGGGCCCGTGCTGGTGGGCGTGCAGTTCCTGAATCCCCCGGAGAATTTCACCAAGCTGCTGGAAGCCTTCATCGACCGGCGGGCCCGGAGTTAGGGCCGGTATCCGACGAAATCCATTCTTTTGTTGGCCCCTAACGGGCCCCGAGACGCGCCAACGGCCCCCAGTTGCGACACACTCTAGGGCGATGTCCATCACGACTCCCCTCGCCTTCCGCCCCTCCCTGCTCCAGCGCACCACGGCCATGCTGCTCTTCGCGGGCAGCTGGATGATGGGGTTGAGGATGGGTTCCGAGCTGATCCGCCAGGTGCCCCGCCTGTGGACGCACATCCATCAGGCCCAGGCGGCTGGGGAACCCGCCTTCGGGCTTTGGCTGCTCTTTTCCGCGGCCATCCTCGTGGGGCTGGTGGGGATCGCCGGGCTCCTGGTCTCCCTGGCGCTGGTGCTGCTGCTGGAGGGTACCCATGTGCTCGCGGATGAGCTGGGTCTCACGGTGCAGATCAACTCCCTGCCTCCCACCCTCGCCCGCCGGGCCGGCGCCGGCCGCCTTTCATGGAAGCACGTGGGCCTGCTGCACCGCAGCGGCCCCTTCTTCGTGGTGGAGCCTGCCCGGGACGCGCATCCCGATCCCGGGCACCTCGTCGAGCCGACCCTGCGTTTTCTCATGGTGGATGAGCTGGAAACCCTGGTGACCTTGATCGTGGACCGCAGCCCCAACGTGAGGATCGACTAGGAGCGCTTGGGAACCCGCTCCAGGAACGTCTCGGCGCCCTTCATGACGCCGCGGGGTCCCTGGGAGGGGCCGGAATTCCGGTCCTTGCGCAGCTGCATGCCCCAGAGGCCCGCCAGTTCCGTGGCCTCGGGGTTGCCGGGGGCGAGGGCCAGCGCCTCGGCGAGGTCGGCCTGGGCTTCCTTCATGCGCCCGAGGTTTTCCTTGAGGAGGGCGCGCTTCATGAAGCCCCAGAAGTTGCCGGGCTCCCGGCGCACGATCTCGTCGTATTCGGCTTCCGCCTCCACGAACTTGCCGCGCTCCTCGGCGGCCTCGCCGCACAGCATGTTGGTGACGGCGCAGAAGCCCAGCCACTTCTTCTGTTCGGCGAACTCGGCGGGGGTGTAGCGGGCCTTGGCCTTGGTGGCCTGGATGGTGCGGTCCAGGTGCTTGAGGGCCTTTTCCGTGTGGGCATCCACCCGGGCGAAGATCTCGGCGTCGCCGCTCTCCCGGAAGAAGTCCTTGGTGATGCGGCCCTCGGCCCGGTACTGGTCGTACATGCGGGTGCCGGGATAGAGCGCGAGGGGCGAGATCTGGGCGTCGTGGGGTTTGGTGTCGCGGATGAGGCTCGCGGTCTGTTCCACGTCCTCCCAGGTCTCTCCGGGGATGCCCGTGATGAGGTAGATGCCGAGGTTCATGCCCACCTTGCGCACGAGGCCCAGGGCCTGGCGCACGTGTTTCATGGACGTGCCCTTGTCGAGCAGGGCGAGCACCCGCTCGGAACCGTGCTCCACGCCGAACTGCATGAATTCGCATCCGGCCCGCTTCATGGCGACGAGGCGATCCTCGTCCACGAGGTTCACGCGGCTTTGGCAGTTCCAGAGGGGGTGGAGATTCGACTTCTGGATCTCCTCCATGAGCGTGAGGATGCGGCCCCGGTTGGAGGTGAAGGTGTCATCCCGGAAGCTGTAGTAGGTGAGGCCGTGCTGCTCGCGGAGGAGCTTCATCTCCGCCAGCACGCCCTGGGCGGAGCGCACGCGGATGGAGGTGCCCCAGAAGTCGGGCGTGTTGCAGAAGTTGCAGGTGGCGGGGCAGCCCCGGGAGGTGGAGATGTAGGAGAGCTGGCCCACGTCATCCAGGAAGTCCGTCTCCAGGTGGGCCACGGGCAGGCCGATGGTGTCGAGATCCTCGATGACGGGCTGGGCTTCCGTGGGGCCCGTGCGGAGGAGGAGGCCCGGCGTGCGCTTCCAGAGGTCGCTCCCCGGGGCCGCCTTCAGGCGCTCGATGATCCCCAGGAGGATGGGCTCCCCCTCGCCGCTGACGATGGCGTCCAGCTCGGGGCAATCCTCGAAGACTTCCGGGGCCAGGTGGGTGGGGTGGGGGCCCCCCGCCAAGGTGATGACACCCGGGCAGGCCTCCTTGGCCATCCGGAGCAGCTCGTAGGAGCGTTTCCGATTAAAGGTGAACATGCTCACGCCCAGCACGGCCGGGGCCTGGGCCTTGAAATAGGCCAGGATCTCCTTCCGGGTCTTCCCGGAGAGGTTGGCCACCCGGCACGAATGCTGCCGGGACTTGAGCATCGCCTGCAGGAAGCCGAGACCAATGGGCAGGAAGGTCATCCATTCATCCCCGAATCCACTCTTCGGGGCGCTGTAGACAAGCAAGGTTTTCGGGGTCTTCATCCAGTCCGCCCAGCCGTCCAGTATAGGAACAAACAAGTAGCAGGTCCCGCTTTTTTCATGAGGTCCCCTTGGGAGGTCAAGTCATCCGCAATGCCGCCGGGGTCTACGAGGCCTTGCAAGCGGCGTGCAACCGGAGGGAGCTGTTGATCCTGGCCACGCCCTACCTGCGGGTGGATTCCCACTTCGTGCGGATGGAGGGCAATGAGGTTCACGTGGCCGCCACCATGACCCGGGATGACGCCATGTACGGCCTCAAGAGCAACGATCTGCACATGCGCTTCCCCCACCACACGGCCTTCCTGGAAGGCAAGGTGGAGCTGAAGGGCTTCGGGATCTCGGATGGCCGCCGCACCCTGCGGCTCACCCTGCCGGGCACGCTCCAGGATGACGAACTGCGGGGCGCCTACCGCGTGGATCGCGTGGGCAAGGTCACCTGCACCTACAGCACCCGGAAGTACGACCTCCAGACGGCGAGCCTGGTGAACATCAGCACCACGGGGGGGCGCCTCCATGCCTTCAAGGACTTCACGGAGGACGAGCTGCGGATGGGAGACAGCCTCTCCGTCACCATCCCCCTCCTGGAGACCATCCGCGTCAACAGCCCGGCCAAGGTGAAGCACATCCACATGCGCAGCTTCGGCGTGGAGTTCGAGCCACCCCTCAGCGGCACCCTGCTGGAGAACCTCTCCCGCTGGATCTTTCAGAAGCGGGAAGAGGATCGGGAGCGCGAATCCAGGCGGGGCGTGGAGACCGCGGCTCCCGGAGATAGCCAGCGTTCCCTTGCCAACCAGCTCACCCCCAAACGGGGGATCGTGGTGCTGAGCCCCGACGCCGCGCTCGAGGGCCAGCTTCGGGAGGTCCTCGAAGCCCTTCAGCCCGTGGCCCGCGTTTCGAGCCCCGGGGGCCAGGGCATCAAGGAGGCCCTGGCCGTGAATCCGGCGCTGGTGATCATCCACGTGGCCAGCCTCAGCCTCGACGAGCGCCGTCGCTTGAAGACGATGCTGGATGGGCTCGCCATGAAGGTGCCATTCATCCTCCTCGGCACAAGCGTGGATCCCTCCGCCCTCATGGAGTTGGGCAACGAGGTGAAGGCGGCCTGCGTCTATCAATTCAGCGCTCAGCGGGGAGCCTTTTTCCAGCGGCTGGTGCAGGGCATCCTCCGCCGGCATGGGACGGAGGCGGGTCCGCCTCCGGAGGAAGGTTGATGGCGCTCTGGCCCTTCGGGGAAGAGATCCCGGCCGCGGCGATCAGGGGCACTGCGCTCCGATCGGTGCTGGCCGAGCTGGGCGAGCGCAAGGAGTTCGCCCTGCTAGCGACCCCCTACCTGAGCGCGGAGAGCCGCGTATTGGAGGTGGCCCCGGGCACCTTGAAGCTGCTCTCTCCCTTCCCCAAGGAAACCGCCCAGCGCACCCTCGGCGAACATCCCCTGAGGCTTCGCGTGCCCTGGCAGCTCTCGATGCTGGCGGGCCCCGTGGCCTGGAAGACCTTCGGCCAGGAGGATCGCCGGCGTTGGATCCAGGTGGAATCTCCCCCGTGGCTGGCTCCCGACGAGCAACGGGCGCAGACCCGGTGCGACCTCCTCGGCCGCAGCTTCTTCACGCTGACGACGGAGGATCTCCTCCAGTTCAGGGGTTCGGTGGAAAACCTCTCCCTGGGCGGTGCCCTCATCCTGTTGCAGGAGCCGCCTCCCGCGGGTGTGCTGACGCCGGGCCGGATGGTGGAACTGGGCCTGCGCCTGGAACAGGGGCCGACGCTCAAGGTGCGCGTCCGGCTGCAGCATGGCGATTACCCCCGTCTCGGCGTGGCCTTCCAGGCGCCGCCACCGGAATTCCTCGGGGCCTTGGAGATCTGGCTCAAGCCCCGCCTCGCGGAATCCCTGCGCCGCTGGGAGAACCGGCGGGAATTGCGGGCCCAGGCCGAGGCGGCCGCCAAGGCCAGGGCCATCGCCTCCCAGGCGGAAGGCATCCTCGTCATCGGCTCCCAGCTCCTGGCGGAAGAGGTAAGCGAGGGGATGGAGGGCCTGGGGCCCATCAAGTTCGGGCCCACGGCCCTCGCCCCCCTCAAGCGCCTCCTGGAGCGCCCTCCGCAGGCCGTGATCCTGCAAGTGGGCAAAGGGGATCTGGAGGAGCGCTATCGCCTGCGGGGGCTTTGGCAGGCCCTGGGCCTCACCTGCCCCCTGGTGGTGCTGGGTACGGGGCAGACGGGCTGTGCCCAGGAGGTGGCCCTGGAGTTGCACGCCGACTCGAGCCTGCAGTGGGATCCCGGCAAGGCCCGCTTCCTGGGGCGCCTGGTACGCGGGCTCGTCCAGCGCGCCAAGGGCGGCGACGAGGACACGAACCCGGGCTGAGCCGGCCCGGGCCTTACACTGGCCCCTATGGCACGCCTCGCTCCCCCTTCGGATCCCACTCCGGCCTTCCGGGCCGAAGCCGAGGCGCGGCTGGGCCGCGCGGCACGGGCGCTGGAGCTGGAGGTGCTCGCGTCCCGGGTGGAGGCCGCCCTGGATGGGGAGATCCTGGAGGTGGACCCGGAGCGCCCCCTCGTGGTGAGTGGCCGGGGTGAGCTGCGGGTCGCCTTCGGAACTGGACCCCAGCAGGCCTTCGCCCGGCTGCAGAGCCAGGGCGCGAAACCCCAGGGGCTGGAGGCCTGGGGAACGCCCGGTTTCCTCGAATCCGCGGAGGCTTTCGCATTGGGCGCGGGATTGCCCTTCCACCTGGGCACGGGCCCCCAAACGGCCCAGGGGATCCTGGCGCTGGGCTTCACTTCGGGGGATGCCCCAGCCCTGACCCCAGGCGCCCTGCTGCTGAGCCTGGAAGGCCCCCCTGGGGTGGAGGGGCTGGCCCTTGGCGCCCAGGCCCGGGGGCTGGATGGGCTTGATCTGGCGCCGGTGGAAGCCGCGGATCTCCTGGGTTGGGCCCGGAGCCGGAGCTGCGGTCTGGAGGCCGACCTTGGAGCGGCGGGGGCCTGGGGCTTCGCCGTGATCCCTCCGGGTGAAGCGGCCGCCTTGGGGAATCGCCTCGGCGCTTGGGGGCTCCGGGCGGTCGAAAAGGGGCGGATCACCGGTGGGCCTTCGGTCCTGCTGCGGGGAAACGGCGAACTGGAGCTCGGGGTGGATCTGAGTCTAGAAGGCTGGCCGGCCCCCTTCGCGGCGCCCCCGGAGGTAGCCCCCGACGCCGCGGTGAGCCTGCCCGCCGACCTTGCGGAGGGGGAGGTCGAGCCCACCTTCCGGACCCTCCTCCAGACGGGATTCGAGGCCTCATCCCCCGAGGCCCGGTGGCATGCCCATGGCGAGGATGGGTCCTTGGCGATCCGGGTGGCGAGCGATGGCGATCGGGTGGCCCTGGACCCCTTCTGGGGGGCGGCTTCCGTGGCGGCCGAGGCGGCCCTGGGTTTGGCCTGCGTGGGCGCGGACGCGTTGGGCGTGGCCCTGGTGGTGCCTGGCGACGTGTCCACCTCGACCCTCATGGGTCTGCGTCAGGCCTGCGTGAGCCTGGACCTGCCGGTGATGCGGGTGCAGCGGGAACCGGGCCTGGCGACCCCCGTCGTGGTGGCCCTCGGCTGCGTGGATGCGGGGGCGGCGCCCGTGGATGTGGACGCACCCGAAGCGCGGGGGCTCACGACCGCGAGCCCGAAGGTCAGCGGCGTGGCCTATCGGAGGGCTTTCGATGGCCTCTTCCTGCTGGGGGATCGCCGAGGCGAGTTGGGGGGCAGCCGCATCCTGGCGTTGCGCGGAGGGCGCGAGGCCTGCCCCGAGCCTTGGCTGGATGAGACCTTCCGTCTGCAGGCCTGCGTGCGCGAAGGGGTGCGGCTCGGCCTCTTCCGAAGCGCCCGGCAGGTGGGCCGTGGGGGCCTGTTGGTGGCCGCCCGGGATGGGGCCCGGGAGGCCCGGCTGGGCTGCCACCTGCTCCTCGGGGGGGAGGGCCTGCGCTTGGATTCCCTCTGCTTCGGCGAAGCCCCCGGTCGCGTGCTGGTCACCACCAGTGGGGAAGGGGAGAGCGCGTTACGCACCCTGGCCCGCACCCACCGCGTGCCCTTCGCCAAGGTGGGCATGGTGGGTGGAGCGCGCTTCACGGTGGCGGTGGATGGCGTGCCGATGGTGGACGTGGAACTGGGGGAGCTCTGACGAGCTTAGGAGGGGTTCCGGCTCGGGCCGAAGAGGCTCCTGATCGTCCATCCGAAGATCCGGATGGGAATGCCGAGGATCCAGAGGATGGGGACGAGGATCGCCACCAGCAGGGCGAGGGGCCAGCAGAGGACGAACAGGATGCACCAGAGGATGAAGGCGGCCATGGGACCCTCCTGCCTTGAAGGTGGGATGCCAAAGCCTTCCGCGGCCCTTTCATTCGGCCAACGGCGCGCCCCCACCGGCGGATGAAGGGGAGGGTGAGCCAGGGATGGCTTCCGGTCTATGCTGGGGCACCCCCCCGAGGTGATAGATGACCCCGAACGACGGTCTGGACCGCCGGTCCTTCATCGGAGCCGCCCTGGCGGTGAGCGCCGCCGCCTCCCTGCCCCTGGCGGCGAAGCCGGCCCGCATCAAGATGGACGTGACGCGCATGGACCTCGCGGCACTGGCCCAGGGCATGGCGGAAAAACGCTTCAGTAGCGTGGATTTGGTGACGGCCTACATGGAGCGCATCCGCATCGTGGATCGCAATCTGAACGCGGTGCTGGAACTGAACCCCGACGCGCCGCGCATCGCCGCGGCCCTGGATCGGGAGCGGAAGGAAGGCCGGGTGCGCGGCCCCCTGCACGGCATCCCCGTGCTGTTGAAAGACAACCTCGATACCGCCGACAAGATGAAGACCACGGCCGGTTCCCTGGCCCTGCTCCGCGCGCCGGCGCCGGCCGCCGACGCCTTCGTCGTTCAACAGCTCCGCCAAGCGGGGGCCGTGCTCCTGGGCAAGACGAACCTCAGCGAGTGGGCCAACTTCCGGTCCACGCACAGCATCAGCGGCTGGAGCGGCCGAGGCGGGCAGACCCGCAATCCCCACGCCTTGGATCGCAACCCGTCGGGCTCCAGCTCCGGCTCCGGCGCGGCCATGGCCGCCAGCCTATGTGCGGCGGCCGTGGGCACGGAGACGGATGGCTCCATCGTGAGTCCCGCGAGCGCCAACGGCATCGTGGGCCTCAAACCCACCGTGGGATTGCTCAGCCGCAGCGGGATCATCCCCATCTCCCACACCCAGGACACGGCGGGCCCCATGACGCGCACGGTGCGGGATGCCGCGCTGCTGCTCTCCGCCATGGCGGGGCTGGATGGAACCGATCCCGCGACGGCGGACGCCAAGGGGCATCTGCACGCGGACTACACCGCCTTCCTCCAGCCCGAGGGGCTGAAGGGCGCCCGCCTGGGCGTGCTCAAGAACTACAACGGCCTCCATCCCGGATTGGATGCTTCGCTCGCGCCAGCATTCAAGCTTCTGAAATCCCTCGGGGCGACACTGGTGGAGGTGGAGCTCAACTCCTCGGCCTACGACTCGGCGGAATTCGAAGTGATGCTCTACGAGTTCAAGGCGGGCCTCAACGCCTACCTGGCCAAGCGGGGTGGGCCGGTCCGGGATCTGGAAGCGCTCATCGCCTTCAACAAGAAGGAAGCCAAGCGCGAGATGTCGCTATTCGGGCAGGAGATTTTCGAACGGGCGCAGGCCAAGGGCCCCCTTAGCGAGGAGGCCTACCTCAAGGCGCTGGAGACCTGCCGCAAGGGCGCCCGGACCGAGGGCATCGATGCGGTGATGGATAGGGAGAAGCTCGATGCCCTCGTGGCGCCCACGGGCATTCCGGCCTGGCTCATCGATCCCGTGAACGGCGACCATTTCGGTTTCAGCTGCTCCAGCCTGGCCGCCGTGGCCGGTTATCCCCACCTGACGGTGCCTGCGGGAACGGTGCAGGGCCTTCCGGTGGCCCTCTCCTTCCTGGGTCGCGCCTGGAGCGAAGGCACCCTGCTGAAGTTCGGCCACGCCTTTGAGCAGGCGACCAAGGCGCGGCGGGAACCCCGGTTCCGGAACCACGCTGGCTGAGGCTCCTGCCGCGAATGGCCCTTGATCCCCCCGGGTTGGCGTGGCCAACCTGGACTCTCGATTCTATGGAGGCTTCCATGAAGCTTGCGCTCCTCGCCCTGTTGGGCGCCCTCACCCTCGGGGCCCAGGCCCAGGACCTCGATGCCATGAAGGCCGCCGCCAAGGCCAAGGTGGATCAGAAGGTCGACGAGACCCAGCAAAAGGCCGACAAGATGGCTGAAGTAGCCAAGGCCAAGGCCGACACCAAGGTGGCCGGCGCCAAGGGCAAAGTGGACAAGAAGGTCGAAGGCACCGTGGCCGAAGACAAGGTCAAGGGCGCCACCGCCACGGCGGAGGGCGCCACCAAGGGCACGGGCGAAAAGGCCAAAGCCAAGACCAAGAAGGGCACCGCCAAGGGCGCCAGCAAGGCGAAGGCCGTCACCGCGAAGGTCGCGCAGTAAGGTTCAAGCAGCCCATGGGTTTCAATGAACGGGGTCATTGGGCCCTGTTCATGTTTGAGATCCAATATCGGAGCGCACATGCACCTGCCAAAGCTCAACCTTCGCACCTTCCTCTGGGTGACCATTTGTTCCGTGGTGAGCCTGATGGGCTGGTTGGGATACGACTATGCACGTGGACCCGAAGATTGGCGGGCCTGGAAAAAGGCGCGGGAAGCTAAGGGCGAAACCTTCAAGTGGTCTGAATTGGCGCCTCCTCCCATTCCTGACGAAGAGAACTTCGCCATGGCCTTTGTGGTCCGAGAGTCCATGGTTGGCTCCAATGCTTCGCCAGGCATGAAGGCGTTGGATCTGGGCAAGGACCGTTTGCCTGCGACGAACGAGTGGTTGAAGGGGCACAAGCTTGTACTCCCGGATGCGCGTGGGCCTGAAGGTCAGGCCCTTGTCCGGGATCTGGGTGCCAGGGCAGCGGACTTCACACGATTGATCGAGGCCATCGCGCTTCCCGGGTGCCGCATCCCCGTTGCTTATGCTGAGGCAGAGGTCCCGAGCCTATTGGGCTTTCGCGCTGCCATTCGGGCTCTGGAGGCTCGGGCCTTGCTCCGGCTCCGGAGTGGTGATCATGCTGGCGCTGCCGCAGATGCCTTGGCGGGACTTCGCCTGAGCTGGCACCTGCGCCGAGAACCCTCCCTTCTTCCCCATTTGCTCTCCATGGCTATTGTGCGAATCAGCATGCAGGTGATCTGGGAAGGGCTTGTGGACCATTCTTGGATCGAGAGTGAATTGAAGGCCTTCGAGGAGCAGCTCTCCATCCTTGATCTGTTGGATTCTGGGCACCGCGCCTTCGAAGGGGAGCGGATGTTCGCTGTGGCGATCTTCGAGGCCATGGCCGAGGGGCGACCGGTGCCCAAGGGGTATCAGATCAAAGGTGGAACCGAATCCAAACGAATCCCGTTTCTGGCTCGCCCCTGGGTTTACCAGAACCTCTTGGAAATGGATCGGTTCATCTCCACTTGTTACCTTGATGCAATTGATGCGAGGCATCACCGGATCCATCCGGAGTTGGCGGATCTGGCGTTGAGATGGCCGGAGCGGCTTCGCCGAAAACCTCACCTGATCATGGCGCGCGTGGCGCTGCCATCTCTGGGGGAGCAAGTTGCCCGAATCGCCGAGACCCAAACTCGATTGGATCTCGCAAGGGTAGCCTGTGCCCTGGAACGCCATCGGATATCCAAAGGTGTCCTTCCTGACGGCTTGGATGCTCTAAGTCCAGGGTTCATGGTCTCTCTGCCTGCGGACGTGATGAGCGGCGGTCCATTGCGTTACAAGAGGAACGGCAAGGGCTACCAACTGTATTCCCTTGGATGGGATACCTTGGATCAGGGAGGTATTCCTGCGCCTCCCCCAGGGAAGGAGGAAACCCTTCCTGGTCCAGGGGATTGGGTTTGGTTCTCCGAAGTCCAGCCCTGAATGAGAAAGCCCCCGGGAGGACCCGGGGGCTGATCGTTTGATGGGGTTCCAGCCTTAGTCCTTCTTCTTGCTGAACTGCCGCTCGTAGGCCTCTTCCGCGTACTCGCTGGGGGGCACGCCGAAGCGGCGCTTGAAGGCGCGTGTGAAGGCCGAGGCATCGTAGAAGCCGAGCATCTTGGCCACGTCGCTGGGGCGCTCTCCGTTGGCGAGCAGGGTCACGGCGCGCTGCAGGCGGCGCTCGATGAGGTACTGGTGGGGCGTGGTGCTCGTGGCCTCGCGGAAGAGGCGGATGAAGTGGTCGGGCGTGCAGCGGGCCATGGTGGCCAGTTCGGGCACGCTGTTCTTCTGGCCGATGTGCGCTTCCATGTGGTCGAGCACGAGCTGCAGGGTGGAGCGGTTGAGGCGGTAGGGGAAGCGGCCGCGGTCTTCCTTCTCCGTGAGGCGGCTCATCTCGGCGCCCAGGAGGATGAGGAAGAGCTCGCGGGTCATGAGCTGCACGCCATCGGGGTTCGTGAGCTCGGAGACGAAGATGTTGAAGAGCTGCTTGAGGCTGAGGCTGCGCAGCACGGCGAAGCTGGCCTCCTGCCACTTGCGGGGCGGGTGCTGCAGGGCGCCCAGCAGGGGCTCGGGGAAGGGGCCTTCCAGGTAAAGGGCCGTGAAGCCGAAGGGCTGGTCCTCCTGGTGGCGCTTCAGCGTGTGGCCGAAGCCGGGCAGAAGCAGGGCCAGGTCGCCCCGGCGGATGATGCCCTCCTCCCGATCCTCGGCCGTGAACACCCGTACGGCGGTGCTGGGTTGGATGAGGGTCCAGGCATCCCGGCCGGGCAGGGCACGGGGGGGCACGGGGTCCTTCTTCAGCTGCACCAGCTTCAGGGGACCACTGGTGTGGATCTGCGTGTTTTTCGAGTCCTGATCGTTCATGGCACTGGAATAAAAAGAGGGAACGGTCCCTACCAACGGATAGGGTGACAGGAAAATTTCTACTGGTCCCAATATTATTTCGTAGGAAACATTCCCGAATTCCACCCCTGGCGGCCAAAAGCGAGAACCTCCAAATCCTTAACCTCGTAGGTCGAGGATTTACGGTTGAGGTCGCGATCAGGGTGGGCCCGGACTCCCCTAGAAGGCCACTTGGAAACCGGCCACGATCGTATCCCCACCCTGCTCCGAGGTCTGCCCGGCGGCGGCCCGGGGGGCCAGGAAATTCTTGGAGCGGCTGATGTAGTTCACCTTGAGGTTGGCCGACTTCACGCTCTCGGGCTTCAAGGCGAACTGATACCCCACGGAGACCTCCGTATAGCGCGGGGTGTAGTCGGCAGCTCCCACGTGGTACGGGTTGCTGGCGGTATACCAATCATCCCCGGCGTTGTAGTCCATCACATCCAGCCGGGCCATGAAGGTGTGGTGGCCGAAGGTGTAGGCCCCCGTGAGCACCTGCCCCATGAACTTCTGGTCGAGGTGTTCCCGGAGGGCCGCCGCGGGCGCCCCGTTCACGAGGGTGGCCGTGGAGCTGATTCCGAACCCGCGCCCCAGGCGCCCCGTCACGAACTCCCAGGAGGCCTGCCACGGCGCCATCTGGAAGGCGTAATAGAGGCCCAGGTGGCTCGTGAGGTCCTTATTCGCAACGATCGTGGAAGGGGTGGGGGCTCCGACGGCGCCCGTGAACGTGCGGGCAGTGAGGGCGCTGCTGTCCTTGTCATTGAGATCGGTGGTGCCGCGAAGGCCATAGGCCCCGAAGTGGTGCATTTTCGCGGCCGTGAAGTCCAACCGGACCGCGACATCCTTGGCGGCATTGGAGTCATTCACCTTCGGAGCGCCATTGAAGAGGCCCACCGTGGCCCGTCCCCCGAAGGAGGAGCCATCCCCCCAACTATAGGAACCGGCCGCGCCGCGCTGGCGGACGTCCCCGAGGGTGCGGCCCATCTGGCTGCGTTCCACGAACAAGAGCTCCGAGGAACTGGTCATCCCCTCCAAGGTCTGGAAGGCCTTCATCTGGCCGACCTTGAAGGTGAATCCGCCGCCGGCCTTGTAGGCGAGCACGGCGTCCTGGAGGATGCTGTTGGTGGTGGAGGGGCTGATGGACGGGTCCATCATGACCTCCCAATCCAGATCGTCCGTGATCTTCCCGCTGGCCTTGAGTTCGGTGCGACGCACCGCGAAGGTGTTCTCGCGGAACTCGCTCCGGAGGTTGTAGTAGGTCCGCCCCCCGGCTGCCGTGGGCAAGGTGGTGCTGTTGTTCCGGAGGTCCGAGGGGGTGGTGAGATTCCACCAGACCTGGACGAGGCCGGAGATCTTGACCTGGGCCTGGGCGCTGGTTGCCAGGGTTAGCGCGGCGACCAGGGTGCCGAGAGTGCGCTTCATGATTCCCTCCGTGGGTCGGCCGGAGCATTCCGGGAGCAGGTCCATGGACCGGACGGGCCGCCCATGGGAATCGGCCAGGTCGGGGGGATTCCTTATTTTCCCCCGATGGAGAGGGCCCTCGGAGAAAGAAAAAGCCGGCCACTTTCGCGGCCGGCCTGCTTCAACCCTGTCGTCAGGGAGGACTTGGGAACCTAGAAGGCGATCTGGAAGGCGGCGACGATGGTATCCCCACCCTGCTCGGAGGTTTCACCCGCGGCGGCGCGGGGGGCCAGGAAGTTCTTCGAACGGCTGATGTAGTTCAACTTGATGTTGGCGGACTTCAGGCTTTCGGGCTTGAAGGCGTAGAGGTAGCCCACGGAGGTCTCCGTGTACTTGGGCGTGTAGTCGGCGGTGCCCACCTTGTAGGGGTTGGCGGCGGTGTACCACTTGTCGCCCTGGTTGTAGTTCATGGAGTCGTAGCGGGCCAGCACCGTGTGGTTGCCGAAGGTGTAGGCGCCCGTGAGGACGAAGCCCATGAACTTCTGGTCCAGGTGCTCGCGGAGGGCCGCGGTGGCGGCGCCGTTCACCAGGGTGGAGGTGGAGGCGATGCCGTAGCCACGACCGAGGAGGCCGTTCACGTACTCGGCGGAGAGGTGCCAGTCGGCGGTCTGGAACACGTAGTAGGCGCCGAGGTGGCTCGTCTTGTCCTTGTTGTCCACGATGGCGGCGGCGGTGGGAGCGTTCACGGCGCCGGTGAAGGTGCGGGCGGTGAGGGCGCTGCTGTCCTTGTCATTCAGGTCGGTGCTGCCCTGCAGGGTGTAGAGGCCGAACCGGTGATCCTTGGCGACGGTGAAATCGAACCGCGCGACGAAATCCTTGCTGGCGTTGCTGTCGTTCACCTTGGTGACGCCGTTGAAGGCGCCCAACACGACGCGCCCGGCGAAATCCTTGGGTTCACCGAAGGAGTAGATCGCCGCGGCACCGCGCTGGCGCACGTCGCCGATGGTGCGGCCCATCTGGCTGCGCTCGACGAAGAGCAGCTCGGAGGAGCTGTTCAGGCCTTCGTAGGTTTGGAAAGCCTTCATCTGGCCCACCTTGAAGTCCAGGCCCAGGCCGGTCTTGTAGGTGATGGTGGCGTCCTGCAGGATGCTGTTGGTGGTGGAGGGGCTGATGGAGGGATCGATCATCGCCTCGTACTCGACGCCATCCACGATCTTGCCGGCGAACTTCAGCTCCGTGCGGCGGACGGCGAAGGTGTTCTCGCGGAACTCGCTGCGGAGGTTGAAGTAGGTGCGGCCCCCGGCGGTGGTGGGGAGGGTGGTGCTGTTGTTCCGGAGTTCGGAGGGGGTGGTGAGGTTCCACCACACCTGCACGAGGCCGCTGATCTTGGGGGCCTGGGCGGCGGCGGGCGTGATGCCGGCGGCGATGAGGGCCACCAGGGAGAGCATGGAAGTACGCTTCATCAGGATTCTCCTAACCGAAATCGTCGGTAGGAAGAGGTTCCCAACCGGGTGTGAACTCCCCGTGAAGTCGCCGCACTGTTCCGCGCAATCCGAGGTGACGTTTGTGTAACGCCCATCACGAGGCCACGCGGGGCCGCCAACGGTGGGCTTCCAGATCGAGCTCGCCGTCGGCGTTCACGGGGATGCCCTCGGCCTGGAGGCGCCGGGCCTGTTCCAGGGCGCTCCAATGGCGCCCCTGGCTCGGAATGTGGCCCAGGTTGTTCACCACGCGGTGCCAGGGCACCCGGCTGCCCTGGGGAAGGCCCTTCAGCACCATGCCGACCTGGCGGGGGCGCCCCGGGAAGCCCGCGAGCACCGCCACCTGGCCGTAGGACGCCAGCCGCCCCTTGGGGATGCGGCGGACGACGCCGAGCACGAGTTCCGGAAACTCCGGCGGCAGCTTCCGCCCGCGGCCCTCAGTTGTGGGCATGATCCGGCTTCTCGTCCACCGGCATTCGACCGCGGAAGCCCGCCTCGTAGCTGTGCCAGTGATCCAGCTCCGCCTCGGGCCAGGCCCAGCACCAATAGCCATCACCGCTATCGAAATCCACGAGCCAGAGGCCCTTCACGTCGGCGCCCAGATCGCGCATCGCGTCGCTCCAACTCTGGACGAGGTCCTGCAGGCGCTCCTGAAGGGCCTCGGCCCGGGCTTCGTCCTTGGCGGTCTCGGCCTCCTGGATTTCCTGGGCCAGGCTTTCGGCGAGGCCGAACACGGGCTCCGTGATCGCCCTCACCTGGGGCATCCGGGACTGTGCCTCCTCAAGGGTGAACGTGCGAGCCATGGAGCCTCCGATGCTCCATGATAGGTGCATGAGGTATCTCCCGCTCCTTTCCAGTCAGATGGATCCGGCCCCCTGGCCGGCGGATGTGGAGTTGATCTGGGAGGGGGACCTGCATCCCGGCTGGGTGCACCCGGCCCGGGCGGTCCATGCCATCCACCTGAAGCCCCAACCCTTCGGGGAGCCCATGCTTCTGGAGGCCGGTGCGGCGATTCGGCGGGGGCTGCACCCCGATTTCCTCGTGATTCCCGTGGAGGCCCTGCCGGACCGGGCCGCCGGATTCGCCCTGCTGGGCATGCTCGAGATGCTGCTGGAGGTGGTCCAGGGCCGCGTGAAGCTGGCGTTGCGCGTGCATCCCGAGGTCCAGGCAGCCGTGCTCACGCTGCTGCGCGAGGCTCGCGCCGAGGCCGTGGGTTTCTGTTTCGGGGGCGGCGATCCCGAGCCTTTGGCGGATCGGCTCTGGTGCGCGGTGGGTGGCGCTGATCTCGGGCGGCTCCGCGCCCTGGGCTTCCGCTGGAACGTGGCCCTGCCCGCCACGGAGCCCTCTGCGTTTCACGCGGAGGCGGCCCGCCTCGCCGCGGCCCACCCGGCGGTCTACTTCCCGGAGCGGCTGCCCGACACGATGCTGGGCAGGCCCGTGGTGGAGGATCCCTCCGTGACCCTGGGTGCCCATTGGGAGCGGCGATGACGCTCCTCGTCATCGCCGGGGAGGCCAGTGGCGATTTGCACGGCAAAGAAATCCTGCGGGAGCTGAAGGCCCTGCGGCCGGACCTCCGCATCGTCGGCGTGGGCGGGGAAGGCATGATGCCCTACCTGGATCTCAAGCTGGCCGACGTCTCGGATCTCGGCGTGGTGGGTTTCGTGGAACCGCTGGTGAAGCTGCCCCGCCTCCTGGCCCTGCGCAAACGCATCCTCGAGGTGGCCAAGGTGGAGGGCATCGGGACGGTGCTCACCATCGACTATCCCGGCTTCAATTTCAGCCTGGGGGCCGCGCTCAAAAAACAGGCTCCCGGGTTGGAATTGCATCACTACGTATGCCCCCAGGTATGGGCCTGGAAGAAGGGGCGGATCCCCAAGATGGGCCGCTTGCTCGACGTGCTCTACTGCCTCTTCGATTTCGAGCCCGCGCTGTTCGCGGGCCATCCCGTGGATGCCCGGTTCGTGGGCAACCCCTTGGTGGAGGTGGTGAAACCCGAGGTGGATCGCGAGACCTTCTTTCAGGAAACGGGGCTGGATCCCGCCCGGCCCCTGGTGGCCCTCCTGCCGGGCAGCCGCCGCTCGGAGCTCTCGCGCCTGCTCCCCCCCATGGGAGAGCTCGTGCGCGGGTGGCGGATGGCGCGGCCGGAGGTGCAATGGGTGCTGCCGGTGGCGCCCACCCTGGGAGATGCGGAAGTGGCCGCCCTGCTGGGGGATCTTCCCGTGCGCCGGGTCCCGGCCTCCCGCACCTACGCGGCCCGGGCCCACGCGGATGCGGCGCTGGTGGCCTCGGGCACCGCCACGTTGGAGACCGCGCTGTTGGGCACCCCCTTCGCGATCGTCTACCGCCTGAATCCCCTCACGTACCAGATGGCGCGCCGGTTGGTGAAGCTGCCCTTCATCGGTCTCGCGAACATCGTGGCGGGCCGGGAGGTGGCGCCGGAGCTGGTGCAGGGGGAGGTGGAGCCCACCGCCCTGGCGAGGACGTTGGAACTGCTGCTGGATCCCGTGATCGCGCAGCGGAGGCGGGGCGATCTGGCAAACGTGCGGGCCCACCTGGGAGCTCCGGGGGCCGCCAAGCGGGTGGCCGAACGGATATTGCTTTCCAAGGTATGACTTGGCTTGGGGTCCCGCAGGCGAGGCTGCCCTATCGCCCGGACTGGACAATTCCGGCCCCGCCCCTCATCCTCAGAGCATTCCATCCGGAGGAGCGACTTGAGTATCTGGGTCACCGGCGTTGGCGGAGTGGGGGGCTGGATCGCCCACCAGCTGGCATCTGCGGGCGAGGACATCAGCCTCGTGGTTCGACCGGGGACGGCGGCCCGGTGGCGGGAGACGGGCCTGCGGCTCGTGACCGAAGAGGGGCCCCGGCCCATCCTCCATCTGGCCGTGGACGAGCATCTGGAACAGCTGCCCCGGCCGACCTTGGTGGTGGTCTCCGTCAAGATGCCCGACCTCGCCATGGCCCTTCAGCGGTTGGCTCCCCATCTGCCTGAAGGAACTCCCGTGCTCCTGCTGCAGAACGGTCTCGGAGCCGGTGAACTCGCACAGGCCATGCTGCCCAAGTGCCGCATCATTCACACCCCCGTCTTCCTCATGGGCTGGATCAGCGCCCCGGGCGAGGTGACCGCCTACCTGCCGCGCCGCATCCTCCTTCCCGAAGACGAGGCCCTGCAGGCCCCCTTCCGCAAGGCGGGCTTCCAGGTGGAAGTCGTGGAGAACCTCGCGGCCGCGCTCTGGCGCAAAGCCGTCTTCCTCATCGCCTTCGCGGGGTTGGATGTGGAATTGGGCCACGGCGCCGCGGCCGTCGTCGCCGATCCCCGCTACCGAGAGCTCCTGGGCGAGCTGAGCCTCTTCGCTTCCGTGGAAGGGCACCCCCTGCCCGAAGGCACGGTGGATGAGATCCTCACGTTCACGAAGGGCCTTCCCAAGGATGCCCACAGCAGCCTCTACCGCGACCTCCAGATGGGCCGGGAAGGTGAGTGGGAGGATCTCATCGGCTGGTGCCAGCGCCGCGCCCGCAGCCGATTCCTGGATTTGCCGGTGCTCATGGGGCTTGCGAAGCCCGTTCCCACGATGCCCAAGGCTTGAGCACTGCCGCTGGCCAGGCTCAGAACATCCAAGCGAATCCGGCGCTCACTCCCGTCGCTCGCACGCCGGCTTCCACGGGGCTCCAGAAGGCCTTCGCTTCCAGCGCCAGGTGGCTGTTCCATCGGTATCCCACGCCGCCATTCAAGTTCAGCTTGGTACCGCCGATCCGGGTGTCGCCGCTGGCGTTCTGGGTGGTGATGCGCCAGTTCTGAGCCCCCATGGCGGCCATGAGGTAGGGGCCCCGGAGGTCGTAGTTGGGATGCCACACCACTTCCATTCCCAGCATGGAGGCGAAGATGCGGGTGCTGTTGCCGGAGATGCCCAGGGCATCGCCCTTGGGGAAGTAGTCGAACTGTGCGAGGGGCCGCACGGAGATCCCGGGCAGCTCCTCCAAGGGGATTTCCACGAACCCTCCGATGGAGAGCCCGTTCTGCCCGCCGTTCAAGTCCCTCAGGTCCCCCATGGGGGCTGTCAGGTGGATGCGGAAGCCCAGGTTCGCCCGGTCCTCGGAAGCTTGGCCATGGAGCAGCGTGGGCATCACGGCGAGGAGGGCCGGGAGGCAGGGGCGAAGGGTCATGGAAGCTCCAGGTACGGTTTCACCAAGTCGTCCCATCGCCCCTGGGCCTTGAGGATGCGCTCCGCCACCTCCCGCAGCACCCCGGCTCCACCGGCGAGCGGCAGGGTCCAATGGCAGCGCTCCCGCACCTCGGCCACGGCGTCGGAAGGGCAGCAAGCGAGGCCCACGCGCAGAAGGATGGAAAGGTCATGGAGGTCGTCCCCGATGTGGGCGATCTCGCCGAGGCTCAGGCCGTACTTGGCGCACAGTTGGTCGAGGATGGGCTTCTTGTCCAAGTGGCCCGTGAAGCAGTCCTCGATGCCCAGATCCTTGGCCCGGTGATCCGTGGCCGGGCTCTTGAGCCCACTGATGAAGGCCACGGGAATGCCAGCCTTCTGGAGCGCCTTGATCGCCACCCCATCGCGCACGTGGAAGGACTTGGTATGCCCGGGCTCCCGCCCGTACACGAGGGCCCCCGTGGTGAGCACCCCGTCGATGTCCGTGCAGACAAGGCGGATGCGGGCGGCTCGGGCGTCGACGTGCGGGTCCATCCGGGGAGTGTAACCTGGAGGATCGGGCCTGTCTCCGCGTCCCACGGGCGCGGAGGCGGTTGCGAAGAGGAGGTTGCATGTTCGGTTTCATTCCCGTGGAGGAGGCGAAGGGCCTCATCGATCAGGGCGCCGTGGTGGTGGATGTACGGACTCTGCCGGAGTGGGACGAGGGCCACGGGCCCAGCCTGTTCATGCCCCTGGATCAGCTGGAAGCGCGCCTTCAGGAACTGCCCAGGGACAAACCCCTGCTCTTCGTCTGCCGCAGCGGGGCCCGCAGCGGTCAGGCCGCCCAATGGCTGCGTTCGCAGGGATATGACGCCCACAACCTGGGGCCCTGGCAGCGGAGCCCGCTGGTCGGGGGGGGATTCCCCGGGGCGGAGAAGTAGGCGCAGGTTCCCCGGATGGGCTCGGTGGTCGCATGGCTTTATTCAGGACCACAAGGGGGCATTTGGTTATCTAAGTTGATCAAAATAATATGTTTGATATCGGATTAATCTTGACCGCCAAGGTCATGAATAGCGTCACGGAAGGCGGGACGGCCGGGCCCATCCTTGGAGGATGCAGTGTGCGACAAGGAGGATCCCATGAGCAATCTGCTGACCCGTGATTTCCGCACCATCACTCCCCAGATCCCCGCGCTGGAACCCTTCCGCATGATGCGTGACCTGATGCGCTGGGATCCCTACCGGGACAACTTGCTAAGCCTTGAAAACCAGACCTTCCTGCCGAGCTTCGAAGTGAAGGAGACTCCCACCGCCTACGTATTCAAGGCGGATCTTCCCGGCATCAAGGAAGAAGATCTCGACATCCAGCTCCTGGGGAACCGCCTCACCATCGGTGGCAAGCGGGAGACGGAAAAAAAGGAGGACAACGAGACCTGGCATCTGGTCGAGCGCAGTTACGGCTCCTTCAGTCGGTCGTTCACCCTTCCGGAAGAGATCACTGCCAACAAGGTGGATGCCCACTTGGTGAATGGCGTGCTCACCCTCACGGTGATGAAGAACCCGGAGGCCCAGGCTCAGAAGATCCGCATCAAACACTGAGGACGGATCTGGACTGAGGTCAGGCGAGGGCGGAAGGCGGCCCCCCGGGGTGTCGAGACCGGGGGGCCTGTTGCCTTTAGGCCTAAACTGGAAGGCAGAGGCCGCGCATGAAGGATCTGGCCCTTGTATGCCTGCTCTGGGGGGTGTCCCAGTCACCCGGAGGGGTGGATCCGCAAGGGCTCGTCGGCGCGTGGCGGGGCGAGGGCAGGTACGTGGAGGTCGAGCCGGATCGAGAGCTTGGGCCGGTGATCTTCACGCTGTACGTGGATGCCTCCTTTCACGGGGAGGGCACCGTGGGCGAGGCGCGGATCCGGGAGTGGAAGTTGGAGAAGAGCGGCCGGGTGCTCCGCATCGAGGCTCGCCTGGAGGGTCGCATCCGGATGGACGCCCCCCCGGATAAGGATGACCTCGTCCTGTTGGTGGAGGAGGTGGGCGTGAACACCTTCACGGCGGAATTCAAATTGAGGGGCGATGCTGCCTTTGATCCCAGGCCTGCCGAAGGTCGGGTGACCTTCATGCGCGTGCGGCCCCTGCGCGATCCCGAACGGCCCGGAGGACCAGCCACAGAGCCCAACCGGCCATGATCGCCCAGCCCAGGGCGGCGATGCGGCTGGCTAGGATCTGGTCCTTGCGGATCAGATCCCACTGCAGAAGGAGGATTCCCCAGTCGTGTTCTCCACCTCCCACCAAGGGGAGCAACTGGGCTCGGGCATCGGCCATGTAGCGGGCGATGTTCAGTAAGTTTTGCCCTGCCCACTGGCCACACAGGGCCACGCCCAGAGGTTGGCGCTTGAACCAGAAGCTGCCCGCCAGGAGCAGCGGCACCAGCACCTGCATCAGGGTGCCGCCCAGGATGGCGAGGGTCTCCCAGCCGAGGAGGCCGAACACGGGATGGCCCGCTTCGTGGAAGATGAGGTTGATGCCATCGAGGAAGGGCATCCAGCCATCCTCCGTGCGGCCGAAGGCCACCAAGAGCACGAACAGAAGGGGCAAGGCCCCGGCGATCCGGCCCACGGGTGCCCAGGGTTCTTCAAGCTGTTCCCGGAGCCCCTCCATCCATTCGCTCATGGGGCCTCGGTGGGATCAGGCGTGGGCCCGGTGATGGAGGACTATCTGCTCCACGGTCTCGTGGATGTTCAGGTGGCCGTTGTCCAATTCCCAGGCGTCGTCGGCCTTGCGCAAGGGCGCCACGGCGCGGGTGCTGTCCTGGTGATCCCGCTGGGCGAGGTCGGCCTGCACCTCGGCCAGGGTGAGCTTGGAGCCCTTGGCCTCCAGCTCCCGCCAGCGGCGCGAGGCGCGGGCCTCCACGGTGGCGATGAGGTACACCTTGCAGCAGGCATCGGGGAAAACGACGGTGCCGATATCGCGGCCATCCACCACCCAGCGGCCCCGTTGCCCGAGCTTGCGCTGCTGGGCCACGAGCACGTCCCGGATGGCGGGATCGGCGCTCATGGGGCTCACGAACTTGGTGATCTCCGGCGTGCGGATGGCCTCGCTCACATCCTCGCCATCGAGGAAGTTGCGCGTGCCCCGCTGCTCCAGCAGGGCCCTTCCCGCCACCTCGGCGACCTTGGGATCCCCGAGGGAGAGCCCCGCCCGCTGGATGGCCAGGGCCACGGTACGGTACATGGCGCCCGTATCCAGGTAATCCCAGCCCAAGGCCTCGGCCACGCGGCGCGCGGTGGTGGATTTGCCGGCGCCCGAGGGGCCGTCGAGGGCGATCAGTTCCAACTTCGACATGGGTTCATTCTAGGGGGAAAGAGGGCTGAACGCGGAGTTCGCGGAGGGGCGCGGAGAACGCGGAGAAAAGCGAAGGAAAAGAAGGAACGCAGAAGACGCGGAAGAGCGCAGAGATAACATGGTCCCCGCCCGATTCAGGAGGCCGGAGTAATGGGTGGGTCGAACCCCCATTTGCAGCCGGCTTATTACTCCCTACTCAGTCTTTCTCCGCGTTCTCCGCGCCCCTCCGCGAACTCCGCGTTCAGCCTTTCCTAAGAGTGCTTCCGAATCTCCGCCAGGAACACATCCCCATACTGGGTGAGCTTCTTCGGCCCCACGCCGCTGAGCGCCAGGAAGTGCTCATCCGAAGCGGGGCGGTGCTGGGCCATGAGCCGCAGGGTGGCGTCGCTGAAGACGACGTAGGGCGGCAGGCCCTTGGCGTCGGCCAGCTGCTTGCGGAGGGCGCGGAGGGCCTGGAAGAGGCCTTCGTCGCCATCGGGATCCTCGGATTCCACCGAGCGGACGGGCAGGGGGGTGGAGGCCTTCCTCTTCGCGACCTTGGGGGCTGCGGCCATGGGGTCGTAGCCGCTGCACGCGTCGCAGGCGGTTCCGCAGGCGGGCATGCGCTCGCCCAGGTGGGCGAGCAGGGCCTGGTGCCGGCACCGGAGGCCATCGGCGAACTCGAACATGGCGCGCACCTGGGCTTTCTGGGCGGCGGCCATGCCGGCGTCGGAGTCCTCCAGCATGCGATCCAGGCTCATGACGTCGGCCCAGGAGTAGAAGAGCACGCAGTCGCTGGGCTCGCTGTCGCGGCCCGCGCGGCCCACCTCCTGGGCGTAGCCCTCCAGGCTCTTGGGCAGGTCGCGGTGGAGCACGAAGCGGATGTCGGGTTTGTCGATGCCCATGCCGAAGGCGATGGTGGCCACCACCACGTCGCAGTCGTCCTTGCGGAAGGCCTCCTGCACCCGGGCCCGCTCGGCGGCGTCGAGCCCCGCGTGGTAGGCCTCGGCCTTCACGCCGTGCTCGCGGAGGTAGGCGGCGGTGGATTCCACGCTCTTGCGGCTTTGCGCATAGATGATCCCGCTTTGGCCGTGGCGGGAGCGCACGATGCGCAAGATCATCTCCCGCACGCCCTGGCCATCGCCCTTCTTCACCGTGGAGAGCCGCAGGTTGGAACGGAAGGCGGAGCCCGAGACGCGCAGGGTGTGCTTCATGGCCAGCTGGGCCACGATGTCGTCCTGCACGGCGGGAGCCGCGGTGGCGGTCAACGCCAGGATGGGTACGTTGGGGAAGCGGGCCTTGAGGCCCGAGAGGTTCCGGTAGCTGGGGCGGAAGTCGTGCCCCCACTGGCTGATGCAGTGGGCCTCGTCCACGGCGATGAGGCGCAGATCGCAATCCTGCAAAACCTCGGCAAGGTACAGCTCCAGACCTTCGGGGGCGGCGTAGAGGAGATCCACTTCGCCGGACTTCACGGCGCGCAGGCGCATCCGACGCTCGTCCGCATCGAGGCTGGAGTTCAGGTAGGTGGCGCGCAGGCCCGTGTCCGCGAGGCCATCCACCTGATCCTTCATGAGGGCGATGAGGGGGGAGACCACGAGGCTGAGGCCGCCCAGCAGCTTCGCGGGCAGCTGGAAGGTGAGGCTCTTGCCGCCGCCGGTGGGCAGCACGGCGAGGGTGTCCCGGCCCGCGAGCACGCCCCGGATGATCGCTTCCTGGTTGGGGCGGAAGGATTCGAAGCCGAAGTGGGTCTTCAGTGCGGCGCTAAGCGCCGCGGGCTCCAGGCTTCGGGCTCCGGGCTCCGGGGGAGAAGCGAGGCGGTTCGCCAGGGCCTTCAGCTGGGCGATGTCGTCGGGGGTGAAGGCGGCGGGCTCTCGGCGGTAGCGGGAACGCAGGGCTTCCAAGGTGAGGCGTGCCTGGATGGGCTCGGCGAGGCCCGCTTCCAGGGCGAGGATGGCGTCGCGGACGGTCATCAGCAGCCGCAGTCGAGGAGGGGGCCGGCCTGGGCCCAGAAGGTGGACCAATCCGTGCTTTGGACCCGCACCGTGAATTCGCCCACGGCTTGGGCGTCGAAGCCCTTGGCGCGCAGGGCCTTCGCCAGGTGGATGGCGGGCTCGCGCACTTCCAGGTGGAGCTTGCCGTCCTCCAAACTGACGAAGGCCGCCCCGCGGCGGGCGGCCTCGGCTCGACAGAGGTCCAAGTCATTCATCGAATGGATTCACCACCAAGACACCAAGGCACCAGGGGAACAAGCCAAGTTTCGGTTCTTGGTGCCTTGGTGTCTTGGTGGTTCAAAAAATCAATCAAGGACGCTCGGTGAGAACCTTGTCGATGATGCCGTATTCCAGAGCCTCCTGGCTGGACATGAAGTAGTCGCGATCCATGTCCTTTTGCACCTTCTTGATGGGCTGCTTGGTGTGCTTGGAGAAGGCTTCGGCGAGGTTGTCCTTGAGGCGCTGGATCTCCTTGTAGGTGATCTCGATGTCCGTGACCTGGCCCTGGGCGCCACCGGAGGGCTGGTGGATCATGATGCGGCTGTTGGGCAGGGCGAAGCGCTTGCCAGCGGTGCCGGCGGCCAGCAGGTGGGCGCCCATGGAGGCGGCCTGCCCCAGGCAGTAGGTGACGATGTCGTTCTTCACGAACTGCATGGTGTCGTAGATGGCGAGGCCCGCCGTGACGCTGCCGCCGGGGGAATTGATGTAGATCTGGATGTCCTTGTCGGGGTCCTCGCTCTCGAGGAAGAGCAGCTGGGCCACGATGGCGTTCGCCACGCTGTCGTCGATGGCCGTGCCCAGGAAGATGATGTTGTCCTTCAGCAGGCGGCTGTAAATGTCGTAGCTGCGCTCGCCCCGGGGGGTCTGCTCGATGACGATGGGGGGGTAGTAGCCGGTGGCCATGGGGACCTCGATGGGGGAACAGGATACCAAGGGCAGAGAAACCGCGAATGACGCGAATGAACGCGAATTTTCCATTCGCGTCATTCGCGTCATTCGCGGTTAATAACCTTAAGGACCTAGTCGGCCTTCTTCTTGGGAGCGGCCTTCTTGGGCTTTTCCTCGGACTCAGCCTCAGCCTTCTTGGAAACCGCCTTCTTGGCGGGCTTTTCCTCGGCAACCTCGCCTTCGGCCTTGGGGGCGGCCTTCTTCGCTACCTTCTTGGGCTTTTCCTCGTCGTGACCGTGATCGCAGTCGGGGCCGTGGACGTGCTCGTGGTGGTGGGCGGGGGCACCGCCCTCCTGCTCGGCCAGTTCGCCGCCCTCGAGACCGCCGGCGTCGAAGCGCTCGATGGCTTCACCGGCATCGCGCTTGCGCTCGAGCTCGACGACCTTGAGGAAGGCTTCCTTGTCCAGGAGCTCCTCGGTGACGGTGGCGCTGCTGAGGAGGCGCTCAAAGATCTTGTCCGTGCGGATGCGGCCTTTGATCTCGGTGGTGGCGCCGCGCTGCTCCAGGCCCGCCTTGAAGGAGGCGAAGGGTTCCTGCACCTTGTTTTCGTCCATGAAGGCGCGGATGTCGGCGTCGATCTCATCGTCCGTCACCTGGATATCCTCGGCGTTGCCGATGGCCTGCAGGAGGTAGCCGCTGCGCACGGCGCGCTCGGCGTCACGGAGGCGGTGCTGGCGGTAGGCGCTCCAGTTCACGCGCTTGGGATCCACGCCCTGGCGGGCGACGTTCTGGGCGAATTCCTGGCAGTAGTCGTCGAGCTGCAGGCTCACCATGCTGCGGGGGGCCTCGAACTTGGCGGCCAAGAGGAGCTGATCGAGAACGACGGTCTGCACGCGGGCGACGCCATCGCGCTCGGAGGCCTCTTCCAGATCTTTTTTCACGCTCTCCTTGAGCTCAGCGAGGGTCTGGAACTGGCCCAGGTCCTTGGCGAGGTCATCGTTCAGCTCGGGCAGCACGCGGTTGTGGATCTCCTTCACGGTGATCGTGTAGGTGATGGTCTTGCCGGCCAGGCTGGGGTTGGGGGCCTGGGCGGGATCCACGTCGTGGGTGAGCGTGAAGGTCTTGGTGTCCTCGGCCTTCAGGCCCACGAGGTTGGCATCGAAGGGGCGGTCGGCCTTGAGCTCGATGACCTGATCCTTGTAGGAGATGGCCTTGGCGGGCTTCCCCTTCTCGCCCTCGGGCAGCACCTTGATATCGCAGGTGACGAGGTGGTCGATTTGGGCGGCGCCCTCGACGGGGAGGAACTTGTTGGCGCGCTGGCGCAGGCCCTCGAGGTGCTCGGCCACGGCCTCGTCGTCGATGGTGCGCTTCTGCTTCTTGACCTTCAGGCCCTTGTACTCGGGCAGCTCCACCTGGGGGGCCACGTCGAACTGGGCCTTGAAGGTGGCGTCGGCGCCATCGCGCAGGTCGACCTTTTCCAGGGCGGGCTGAGAGATGGGCATGACGCCCGCCTCCTGGGCCTTGGTCCAGAAGTGGCGTTCCATGAGCTGCTGGGCCACGTCCTGGTGGATTTCCTGGCCGTACTTCTGCAGGAGGACGGTCTTGGGGGCCTTGCCGGGGCGGAAGCCGGGGATGCGCACCTTGGGGGCGATTTTGGAGACCACCTCGTTGAAGGCCGCGCTCACTTCGGCGGCGGGCACGCTGAGCTCCAGGCTGAAGCGGGTGGCGGAATGCTGGGCGACAGTGACGGACATGCAGTGACTCCAGGGTGGTTTCGGAAGGGCGGGGTGGTGGTGCGAGCGGCCGGACTCGAACCGGCATGGGGTGAACCGCTGGAACCTAAATCCAGTGCGTCTACCAGTTTCGCCACGCTCGCGGGGTAAGGCGGGGTGGTGCACCCAGAGAGATTCGAACTCCCGACCCTCAGGTTCGAAGCCTGATGCTCTATCCAGCTGAGCTATGGGTGCCACATAGTGAACCCTCGATTCTACCCTGGCTTGGGGTTGGGTACGACCCTTCGATTGGCTGCACTGGCCCCAAGGATTTCCTTGATTTGCCTCAAGTTCCAAAAATGGTTCAGATTCGAGGGGCCAAGCACCAGGCATCTTCGGCTCCGAGCGCCCGCATTTGGTCCAATTGGGCCTTTGAAGCGCCCAGCTCTAAAGCGGCCTCGCGTTCCGTGGCCAGGTCGCAAGGGATGACACCAGGGTCGTCGGTGCCCAGGGCGCAGCGCACGCCCGCCGTCAGCATGCGGGGCAGGGGGTGGGGCTGGACATCCGCCGCGAGGAGGGCGTTGGAACGCGGGCAGACATCCACGGGGATTCGGCGATCCGCCAGGAGTTCCAGGGTGGCTTGGTCCGCGCGGAGGCCGTGGACGATGCGGGCCACGCCGCCTTCCAAGATCGCTTCGCGCACCTGATTCCCATCGCCGTTTTCCCCGGCATGGGCCGCGATGCGCAGGCCGCGCTTCCGGGCGCGGTCGAAGACCGGGGCCCACTGGCGGAAGGGCACGCGTTCCAGGCCGCCGGTGCTGAAGCCCACCACGAAGGGGGGAAGATCCCCCTCGATCAGATCCAACACCGCATGGCCATGCTCGGGGCCGAAGTGGTTCACGGCGTCCACCACGGCGCAGGCCTGCAGACCTTGGGCCCGGGCTGAAGCGATGCCCTGCTCGAGGCCGCGCCAAAAGGCATCCAGGCTGAGCAGCTTCCAATGGGAGACGAGCGCGCTGGGGCTGCACCAGAGGTCGAAGCCCGCGCCCCCGGCCCGGAGGGTGCGGGAGGCGATGGCGCCCACCGCCGCGGCCACGGCCGCCTGGGAATTCAGGAGCTGGGCCCCGAAGAGGAAGGCCTCGATGAAGGCCTCGAAGGGCTGGGCCTCGCCGCGCCAAAGGGCTTCCAGGCTGCCGGGCAGGGCGACGGCACGGAGGGCGGCCTCGCTCCGGACCCATGCCGGATCGAGACCGCCCTCCAGGTGGACGTGCCGATCGATGAGGGGCGGGAGGTCGGTCATGGGAAGCCCCATCCTACCCGTCCTCGGGAGCCGACCTATTCGTCGTAGTCATCCATGCGGAGGTCGCCGGGATCGGGGCCTTCGCCGCGGCCGCGTTCCAGCGGAATGGCTTCGGTGAAGGCTTCGCCCTCGATGCCTTCAGCTTCAGGCTCCGCCTGGAAATCGTCCTCGATCACGTGGGCGACCTTCTCTTTCTTGGGAGCCTTCGGCTTCGCGGGCGCGTCCTTCATCTTCGCGCCGCACTTGGGGCAGGAGGGATCCGCCTTCCCAAAATCGTAGAACTTCGCCCCGCACTGGAAGCAATTGTGCTTCTTGCCCAGGTCCGCCATGATTCCAACCCCTCCGTGCTACAGGTCCCAAAGATCGGAAGGAATAACACGGAACTGAGGTTTTGTCACGCCCAAGGAGCGGCACCCAGGCGACCGGCATCGCCCTCACACAGCAATTCGATGATCGCCCGTCCGAAAATTCCGTGACTGACCTCCATCTCCTCCCCGAACCGTTCCACGAAGCTGTGGCGGCTCCGATCCAGTTCGTCCCTCAGGAGGCCGTAGAGGTTGCCTTGGGTCCGGGCCTGCTCCACCTTGGCGGGGAAGTAGAGCTCGATATCCCCCGCCAGCACCCGGGCGAAGCGCTCGGCGGTGGCCCTGACCTTGGGATCCAGGGCCGGGGCGGCGGGCTCGGGGATGGGATCCTGCACGAGCATCGTGGGCAAGGTGGGGTGGTCCACCGGGGGCGGGGCCTTCTCCTCCTCCTTGGCCCCGGCGAGGGAACCCAGGGTGGCGCTGGCGGCCTGGGCCAGGGCGCGCAGGGCCTGGTGGTGATCCAGCGTCTGGCGCATGCCGGAGTCCACCAGGAGCAGGGCCACGGGCTTGCGTTTGAGCCGGAGGGGGAAGATCCGGGCCTCGGCGGCCTCCATGCGGGCCAGGGGGGCCAGGAGCGCCTGGTACCCGGGGCCCTTGCCCAGCCAGGCCTGGCGGCCGGCGAGGAGCTCCTCTAGGTCCGCGGGGGGGACCACGGGGGAGCCGGCCTTGGCGGTGGTGCCTTCAAAGCCACGCCAGCTGTAGAGATTGGGAATGCCCTGCTTGATCACGTAGAGGGCGCAGCGTTCCACCACGGCGTCGAGGCCGTCCAGAAGGCGCCGGAGGGCCTCGCTCTGGCTGGTGGCCCCCTCCAGCAGATCCAGGGCGGCGCCCAGTTCCCGGTCGATGCCGGGGCCTTCCGCATTCGCCGCAGGGGCATGGGGCAGGGCGGCGACGAGGCGGTCCACCAGCTCCGCATCCGGTTGGTTGCGGATGCCCGCCGCCTGGAGCGTGCCCGCGATGTCCTCGAAGAGCCGCTGATGCCGCTCGGCGGCCCAGGTGGCGAGGATGGTCCGGAGGGCCTCGGTGTCGATGGGGGTCATGGGATCCAGGGGGAAGGGTGGGGAAAGCCTACCACTGGAGCGATCCGGCTGTAGCCAAGCCCCTGTGGAGCCGATTAGGATGATGAACCTGGATCCTTGGGAGCTTGACGTGGCTGATCTTTCGATCGAAGTGCGCGAAGTGGGTGGCGTCGCGGTGGTTCTCCCCGCGGGGTTCATCAATGCGCATACGGTGCGGGAGTTCGAGCAGGCCCTGGAGGGCCTCGTCTCCAAGGGCCAATACCGCATCCTGTTGAACTGCCAGAACCTCTCCTACATCTCCAGCGCGGGGCTGGGAGCCATCATGGGGCTCATCGAGACCGTGCGGGAGAACGAGGGGGACATCCTCCTGTCCAACCTCCAGGAAAACGTCTTCGCCATCTTCGACACCCTCGGCTTCACCCAGCTCTACCGCGTGTTCAAGGACCAGGAAGAAGCCCTGGCCGCTTCGGACAAGGGGGCCTGAGGTGGCCAAGGTCCAAGCGGCCGAGTTCCGGCTCACGATCCCCAGCCAGACCCGCTATCTGAACCTCGTCACGGGGCTGGCCAAGCGCGCCGCCATCGTGAGCGGCATGGACGACGCCACCGCCGCCAAGGTGAGCATCGCCGTGGATGAGGCCGTCACCAACGTCATCCTCCACGCCTACAAGGGCGATCCCGGCCGGGAAGTCGAACTCGACCTCCGTTTCACGGGCCTGGCCCTGGAGATCCACATCTGGCACAGCGGCGAGGGCATCCATCGGGATCAGGTGGTGCTTCCCGATCCCACGGAATACGTGAAGCATCCCCGCAAGGGGGGCCTGGGCCTGTTGCTCATGAGCCGCTTCATGGACGAGGTGGACTTCCGCGAAGATCACGGCCGCTGCGAGTGCCTCCTGGTGAAGAAGATCTCCTGAGGAACCGGTGATGCCGACCGGCAGCCCCACGTCCAACCCCTTCGACCGCCTCCGCCTCATGGCGATGGGTGTGCCGGGCGGTGCCCAGGAACTGCTCCCCCTCGTCGACTTCCTGGAGACCTTTCCGGAGCAGGGCACCGAGGAGGATCTGCTCCACCTGGTGGGTGTCTCGGCGCTGGGTCTTGCCCGGGCCGGGCAAGGCGGCATCTGGGATGGCCAGAAGTGGCTCTTCCTGCGGGGCGCCGCACCCGCCTTCCCCACCAATCCGGGCAAGGATTGGGTCTCCCTTCCCTGGAAGCATGGCGATGCCACCTTCGGGCACCTGGTGCTCAAGGCCCAGGGCGAGGTGCCCGCGGCGCTGTACCTGCTGCTCACCATCAGCGCCCCGCTGCTCGTGTGGCGGCGCCTGGAAGCCCTGCGCAGCGATCAGAACCGGCAGCTGGCCCTCCAATTCAGCCGCATGTCCACCCTCTTCGACCTCAGCCGCTCGCTGGGCGAGGTGGAGACGAAGCAGGATCTCATCCGCCTCATGGCCAACACCCTCAGCGGCGAGTTCCGCATCCTGCGCCTGCTCGTGCTGGACAAGGACGGCAGCGTGCTCATGGCCCGGGGCCTCACGAACCTGCCCGCGGTGTTGGAGGGGGAAGCCCTCCACACCCTGCTGGAGGAGCGCAACCTCATCCATGCCATCGAGCTGAAGGATCAGGACCACTTCCATGGCTTCGCCTATGCCGCGGATCCGCTGGTGGGCAAGCTCAACGAGGAGGACGGCATGTTCCTCCAGACCCTCGTGAACCTCACCAGCAGCCAGCTCACGGGCCTGGAGCTGCGCTCCGCCCGCCTCCAATCCGAGCGGCTGGAGAAGGACATGGACCTGGCCCGGAACATCCAGCGCCAGCTCCTCCCCAAGCGGCTGCCCGAACCCGCCGGTTGGCAGCTCTCCGGCGCGAACCTGCCCTACCAGGCCGTGGGGGGTGACCTTTACGACGCCTGGATCGCCAGCGATCCACCCGCAGGAGGCTGGGAGGATGAGGCCGAGGGGGATCGCCTCCACCTCGTGGTGGCCGACATCAGCGGCAAGGGCCTTCCCGCCGCCCTGATGATGACCCAGCTCAGCGCCTACTTGCGGGCCCGGGCCGACCGCCGGGTGAAGAACTGGGGCCGCCTGGCCACCCGGCTCAATGTGCGCATGAACGAGGTGCGGGATGGCTTCCGATACACCACCCTCTTCGCGGCCAGCGTGAATCCCGACAACGGCGACCTCCGCTACGTGAACGGGGGGCACAATCCCCCGCTCCTCGTCCGCGGCGATGGCACCTTCCAGCGCCTCGACTCCACCGGTCCGATGGTGGGCCTCCTGCCGGGCGCCGAGTTCGGACAGGGCCACAATCGGATGAAGCCGGGGGATGTCCTCCTGGCCTTCACGGATGGACTCGTGGAGGCGGAGAGCGTGCGAGGACAGGAGCTGGGCGACGAGACCCTGGCCAAGGTGGTGAGTGATCGCCCGGAGGCCACGGCCGATGACCTCCTGGAAGCCCTCCTCGTCTGCGCCTTCAAGCACATGGAAGGTAACGGATTCAGGGACGATGTGACGCTGCTGGTGGTGAAGCGGGCCTGATCAGCGGCAGTGGCTGAGCGCTTCCTTGATGGCCTCGGAGAGGTACCCAGGGTCGGGGCGGCCCGGACGGACGGCTTCGGTGACGAGGGGTTCAAAGCCACCCTCCTCGCCGAGGTTGCGGGTGGGGACCACGCTCAGGACCTCACCGCGTTGCTCAACGCCGAGGCAGATGGCCACCTTGAGGAAATCGGGCCACTTGGCCGCCCCGCTGGCCTCCAGGAGGGGTTCCATCACGGAGGTCCAATCCTCAGGCTGGGGCATTCCCTGGCGGGAGGCCGCGAGCGCCGCCAGGAGCGAAGTTGCCACGCGGCCCATCGGCTCCGAGGGAAGCACCTCGATGGGCCCCGAGGGGATCCAGGCGCCCTTCACCGTCCGGCCCAGGGCATGCACGAGGGCCCGGCCCTCGAAGAAGTAGACGCTGGCGATGCGGATCTCGTCGGGCTTCATCGGGGTTCCTTCCATTCCTTCCATTTTCCCGGAATCGGCTGCGCCGATTCCGGGAAGTTTCCGTACATTTGAGGGTGGAGAACTCATCCCATGAATCAGGCCAAAAGCTTCATCCTCATCGCGGCCCTCACCGGGCTGCTGGTGTGGGTTGGAGACTATTTCGGGGGCACCCAGGGCATGGTGTTGGCGCTCGGCATCGGCCTGCTCATGAACGGGGTGAGCTACTTCTTCTCCGACAAGATCGTGCTGGCCATGTATGGCGCCCAAGTGGTGACGGCTCAGGAGGCTCCGGAGCTGTACGCCATCGTGGCGAACCTCGCCCAGCGGGCGGGGCTGCCCATGCCCCGCATCGCCATCATCCCGGAAGACACGCCCAACGCCTTCGCCACGGGTCGCAATCCGGATCACGCGGTGGTGGCCTGCACCGAGGGCCTCATGCGCCTCATGAGCCGCACGGAGCTGGAGGGCGTGCTGGCCCATGAGCTGGGGCACGTGAAGAACCGGGACATCCTCATCGGCTCCATGGCCTCGGTGCTGGCACAGGCCATCATGTTCCTCTCGCGCATGGCCCTCTACGTCACCCCGCGGGACGAGGAGGGGCGGGCCAATCCCCTGGCGGGCATCCTCATCGCCATCTTCGGCCCCCTGGCGGCGATCCTGCTGCAGATGGCCATCAGCCGCAGCCGGGAGTTCATGGCGGATGCCTTCGCCGCGGAGATCACCGGCCGCCCGGATCAGCTCGCCAGCGCCCTGGAGCGGCTGGAGGCCTACAACCACCGCATCCCCATGCACCACGTCGAGCCGGCCACGGCCCACATGATGATCGTCAACCCCCTCTCCGGGGGCGGCCTGATGAGCCTGTTCAGCACCCACCCGCCCATCCAGGCGCGAATCGAGAGGCTCCGGCGGATGGCCGTGTCCTTCTGACCACCCCCAGGCCGAGTTATCCACCCGAAGGACGATCCGACGAAGGGGACACGGATCACGAGGCCCGGGGAGGCATTGCCCGTCGATTCCGCCCGTAGTTATATGGAGCTTCATCCCGGAGCCTCCATGCGACCTGCCATTTGGCTTGCCCTTACTTCGTGCATGCCCCTCCTGCAGGCCCAGGAGGCCGCGCCCACCCTGCGGTCGGCCTGGGTGATGGCGGTGAGCGAGCAGGGCTCCATTCCCCAGGATTTGAAGGCGGAGGAATGGAAGGTGCAGGTGGCGGGGCGGGACATGCCCGTGAAGCAGGTCGAGGGGCCCGCCGTCACCGGCGGCTTCGCCCAGAACTGGGCCCTGGTTTTCGAACCGATCATGGATCCCACCTACCGCTTTAGCGCCTTCCAGGCCGCGGCCCAGTTCCTGGTGAACCTGCCTGAGGGCGATCGCGTGCTCATCGTGGCCCGGACCCGGGAGGGGCTCGTCCCGCTCACGCCGGGCCTGACCTTGGATCGCGCTGCCTGGGTTAAGGGGCTGGAGAAGCTGCCGGCCGCCCTATCCAACGAATTCAATGGGACCCCCGGGGTCATGGCCCCTTCTCTGGCCGAGCTGAAGGAACCCGAAGCTCCTTCGGTGCCGCTGGCGAAAGACGCCCTATTCGCGCAGCTCAAGGGCTTCATCGGTGGTCTGGCCAAAGCGCTCAAGGACAGCCCCTACCATCAGGTTGAACCCCGAGGCGTCAAACCCATCGAGCGTTTGGGGTTTGACTCGCCGAGCGGCGTCCGCGCCCGGCTGAACCTGATCGCCTCCGAGATGAAATCCCTGGAGCGCGTGCTCAATGCTCTGGGGAGCCTGCAGGGACCCAATCATTGCGTGGTGTTCTCCCGGAACGATGCGGATTCGTTCAACCATCCCAGCGTCCGAGGGGCGATGAACAAGACGTTCACCCGGACGAGGGGGGATGAAGGAGGACCCGCGGAATCCGCGGAGTTGGCCAATCGGGAAATCAAAATCATGCAGGAATCCCTCCGGATGGTTTGCGCCGCCTCGGGGGTCACGCTCCACTCCGTGGCCGGGAACGGGATCGCCTTCAAGGGGAACCTGGGCAATGTGGCCGAATCGAGCGGCGGCTTCGCCTTCACCTTCGACGCGCAACTTCCCATCCGCTTCGGGCAGGGGCTCCAGCTGTTCGGCAGCCGGTATCGCCTGACGTGGGAGGAGCCCGCGGCTTCGGCCACGGGCCTTCAGGACCTCAGCATCAAGTCCACCCGGGCGGGTGTGAAGCTGATGGCCCCAGCCCAGCGCTGAGGCCCCGGCCCACTCCCACGCATAACCCAAGTCCCCGGCCCCTCCTGCCGATCTCATGGCGATGCCCGATCATTTGGGGAAATACCGCATTTTGCGACCGCTGGGCCAGGGGGCCATGGGGGAGGTGTTCCTCGCGGAGGACCCCGTGCTCGGCCGGGAAGTGGCCATCAAGACGATCCGCCCCGGGGGAACCTTCGGCGAGGACGCTTGGGCCCGCTTCCAGCACGAGGCGCGGGTCGTGGGGGGGCTCAACCACCCCCACATCGTGACCATCTACGACTTCGGGGATGACGGTGGCACCCACTACCTGGTGATGGAGTTCGTGCCCGGCAAGGATCTGGAGAGGCTCGTCCAGGCGGGGCATCCGAAGGTGGCCCTCATCGAGCTGCTGGCCCAGGCCCTGGAAGGGCTGGCCGTGGCGCACGCCAAGGGCATCGTCCATCGGGATCTGAAGCCCGCCAACATCCTCGTGCGAACGGATGGCAAGCGGTGGCTGGCCAAGTTGACCGACTTCGGCGTGGCGAAGGTGGAGGGTACCTCGCTCACCCAGGATGGCTCCTTCATGGGCACCCTCCACTACATGGCGCCCGAGTACCTGGACACGGGGAAGGCCAGCTCGAAATCGGATCTGTGGGCCTTCGGCGTGATGCTCTACGAGGTCATCAGCGCGGGCCGGAAGCCCTTCCCCGGGAACAGCCCCGGGCCCATCCTCGGAGGCATCCTCAAGGATCAGATGGCGCCCCTGGTGGCCACGGATTGGGCGGGGCTGCCCCAGGGCCTGAGGGCCGTGCTCAAGCAGTCCCTGGACAAGGATCCCCGGAAGCGCTTCGCGGATGCGGATGCCTTCGCGGATGCCCTGCGCCGGGTCCTGCGCGAGGGCGCCACCGCCAGCCAGGGCACCGCCGCGACGGGGCCCAAGGCGACCACCGATGCGGCGCCGGATTCCCGGGAGGCGCCACCCCCTTCCGCGGGCGAACCCGATGATGGCCCGGACACGGACCGCCTTCTGCGCGTGGGGAAGGGGGACGCCCGCTGGCTCAGCCTCCGGGTGGCCTTGCGGCAGGCGCCGGATGGCGCCCGGGTGATGGTCAAGCCAGGCACCTACATGGAAGCGCTCGTCGTGGAGCGGAGCATCACCCTGGTGGCCATGGGGGGCCCGGGCAGCGTCACCGTGGATGGGGGCCAGAACCCGGCGGTGATCTTGAAAGCAGGCACTCTCCGGCTGGAGGGCTTCAACCTCCGGTCCATCGGGGCCATGCCCTTGCTGCAGGAGGGGGGCGATCTGGAACTCCTGGATACCCAAGTGACGACGGGCCTCGAGGCGGGGATTGAAGCCCATGGGGGCACCCTGCGCCTGGAAGGCTGTGGCTTCGAGGGGGCCGCGGTGGGGTTGCGGATGGTTCAAGTACCCGCCCAGCTCACGAGGTGCACCTTCACCAGACTCGGTGGTGGAGGAATCGAAGCGGGTGGAGACATGGACCTTCAGCTCCAAGGCTGCTCGTTCAGCCAGTGCGCCTTCGCGGGCCTCATCGGGCTGGATGGGGCCCGGATCACGATCCAGGACTGCACCTTCGAGGCGTGTGAGGATGCGGGGGTCCACCTCGACCGGGGGAGTCAGGGCCTTTTCACTGCGTCGACCCTCCAGGCGGCACAAGGCTATGGCCTCTCCCTTGTGAAGGGAGCCACGGCCCGATTGGAAGGATGCACCCTCAAGGGGAATGGGGCGGCACCCATCCTGCTGGGAAAAGGGGCCGGAGCACCGGAACTGGTGGCCTGTGTCGTGGAAGGCGCCACGGTGCGGGAGGAATCCGCTACAACCTGAGGCCCAGCGCCGAGTCGAGCCTCCTCACCAGGGAACCGACCTGCTCACCCGCGTCGAAGGGCAGGGCGCCCTCCACCCCATTGGCCAGCGTCTCGGGCGCGAGCACCACGTCCGCCGGAGGCAGCGAGGCGGCGGTGGGCGCCACCTTCAGCCGGAAATAACCCTCCCGGAGGAGTTCCAGCCGGAGCTTGTCGCGATCGGCCCCCTCGGGCATGAGCAGGCTCAGAGGCACGCACCGGCGCTTGAGCCGCAGGAGGTGGAGGGGTTGGCCTCCCACCGTTTCAGGCTCGGAGTCGCCGCTTGGGCCAGGCCTGCCCTTGCGCCCGGCCATTTTCTGGGGTTCCTTCTCGGGCAGCACGCTTTGGGCACCCTTGGAAACGATCTCCCTGAATCGGAGGGCGGCTTCCAGGCTGGACTGGCCAATCTCGGAGAGGCCCGTGAACTCGCACCCCAAATGCACCACGCCGTTGAGGTCGTAGGCGCCGGCGATCCGGCCCCGCAACTCCAAGTACGGGGCCTTCTGAAGGTCTTGGACCTTCATGTCGAAGGCCCGGCCCCGATCGAACAGGGCGGTATCCACCTTCAAGCGGGCATGGGTCTCCAGCTCCACGATGCGATCCACCCGGAATCCGAGGCCTCCGATGCTCAGGCTGGCCATGGGCCCGCTGGCCGCCAGGTAGCCATCCGTGATGGTGACGAAGACATTCTCCCGGGGACGGAAGGGATAGCGCTTCTGGCGCCGCCGATCGGCGAGGAACATCTGCTTCGGCCGGCCGAAACGGTACTGGAGGTAGCCCTCCCGCCCCTGGAAGGGGACCAGCCCCTCGAACCGTTGATCCCCGTGGGTGACGACGAAATGGAACAGGGCACCCTTCAGGAGTTCCGGGGGCAGGGCCCGCTGGAGCTTCAGGATCCAATGGTCCTTGTGGATCCCATGGGCGGTGGAGGTATAGGGCAGGGTGGTGGCGCCTTCCACCTTGATGGGGAATTCATCTTCCCGTTCATACAGGCCCTGCACCACCTCCTCGATGAAGGCGGGGGCGTCGATGGGGGTCTTCCGGTCCTCGGGCAGCTGGAAATCAGGCACGGGAGCCCTATCGGCCAGCCCTGGCGAGGGCTTCAGTCTGGAGACTGGAGTCTGGAGTCTGGAGACTGGAGACTGGAGACTGGAGACTGGAGACCGGAGGCTGGAGACCGGAGGCTGGAGACCGGAGGCTGGAGGTCAAGCGGCGTCCGACCCAAATTGGCCGTCTCGCCCTGGTGCGCCGGGCCCTACCTCCAGCCTCCGGGCTAGACGTTGAACAGGAAGTGGAGGACGTCCCCATCCTTCACCACGTACTCCTTGCCTTCCGTGCGCTGGCGGCCGGCATCCTTGGCGCCCTGCTCCCCGCCGTACTGGATGAAATCCTCGTAGGCGATGGTCTGGGCCCGGATGAAACCCTTCTCGAAGTCGGTGTGGATGACCCCGGCGGCCTGGGGAGCGGTGTCGCCCTTGTGGATGGTCCATGCGCGAACCTCCTTCACGCCGGCCGTGAAGTAGGTCTGCAGGCCCAGCAGCCAGTAGCTCTCGCGGATGAGCGCGTTGAGGCCCGGCTCCTTGAGGCCGGCCTCCTCGAGGAACATGGGGCGGTCCTCGGCGGGGAGATCTTGGATCTCGGCTTCCAGCTTGGAGCAGATGGGGATCGCGTGGCAGCCGCGGGCCTGGGCGATCTCCTTGAGGGCGGCGAAGTGGGGATTCGCTTCGGGGTTGGCGATGTCGCCTTCGCCGATATTGCCCACGAAGAGCACGGGCTTGAGGGTGATGAGGCCGAAGCTCTTGATGAGGGCCAGCTCATCCTTGTCCAAGCCGGCCTTGGAGGCCCACTGGCCCTCGTTCACCACGGCGAAGGCCTTCTCCAGGGCGGCCACCAGGGCGGTGGCTTCCTTGTTGGTGCCGCTCTTGGCGTTCTTGCGGGCGCGGTCGAGGCCCTTCTCCAGGGTCTCGAGATCTTTGAGCACCAGCTCCGTCTCGATGATGTTGATGTCCCGCTCGGGGTTCACGCCGCCTTCGACGTGGGTGATGTCGTCGTCCTCGAAGCACCGCACCACCTGCACGATGGCATCCGTCTCGCGGATGTGCTGCAGGAAGGCGTTGCCCAGTCCCTCCCCCTTGGAGGCGCCACGCACGAGGCCCGCGATGTCCACGAACTCCTGGGCGGCGGGGAGGGTGCGCTGGGGCTTCACGATGACGGCCAGGTGTTCCAGGCGCTCATCGGGCACGTCCACCACCCCCGTGTTGGGTTCGATGGTGCAGAAGGGGTAGTTCGCGGAGGCCGCCCCGGCACGGGTCAGCGCGTTGAACAGGGTGGACTTGCCCACGTTGGGAAGCCCTACGATGCCACAGGCGACGGCCATGATTCCTCCAGACCCTCCAGTATCTCAGAGGGCCGGGCCTGCGTCAGCCTCCAACCTGTTCGTAGACGCCCCCGCCGCGGATCAGACCCTCGATCGGCTTTCCTTCGGGGAATGTGACAATTATTTCGTCTGCCCCCTTGCGGTGGGCCTCCGCGCCCCCTAGCCTCCAAGCCGTACCCTCGGGAGGAGTGGGATGATCGTACGTGCGGAATGGCCAGGCTATGTGGTGGATGTCCTCGTGAAGCCGGGCCAGGAGGTCGAGGAGGACGAAGCGCTCGTCCTGCTGGAACTCACCGACCAGGGGCGCACGCCCTTTTACGTGAATGCCCCCGAAGCGGGCAAGGTCCGCGAGGTGCTCATCGAGGAAGGGGACTTCGCCCAGGAAGACGATGAACTGGTCGCCATCGGGGAATCCGATAGGGATGAGTAATGCCGCCACGCCGTTGGCCCACGGCATTAGGGGTCTTAACGAAAAATCCGGAATTCTTCCGGATTTTTCGCAACGGCCCCTAAACTGGATCCCATCATCCGTGGAGTGAGCGATGGCGGTAATTCGAGCCGAAATGGCCGGGAAAGTCCTCGAAGTTTGCGTGGTCGAGGGCGTGAGTGTCAGCGAGGACCAGGACCTGGTCATCATCGAGTCCATGAAGATGCAGATCCCCGTGGGAAGCCCCGAGGAGGGCACCGTGGTGAAGGTGTTCGTGGTCGCTGAGCAGTTTCTGAACGAAGGCGATCCCATCGTCGAATTGGGTTGAATCATGGCGGAAGTCCGGGTCGAACGGTTGGGGGGTGAAAACGAGGGCATCGTGCTCCTGGGCCTGGATCGGCCCGCCTCCAAGAACGCGCTGGGGCGGGAGATGATGCGGGCGTTCCGCGAGGCGCTCTCCACCCTGCGCTTCGATCCCGCCGTGCGGGTCGTGATCCTCCACAGCCTCGTGCCCGGGGTGTTCTGCGCCGGTGCCGATCTCAAGGAACGGGCCGAGATGGCGCCCCCCGAAGTGGCGGCCTTCGTCCATGGCCTGCGCGCCGCCTTCACCGAAGTGGAGGATCTGCCCATGCCGGTGATCGCGGCCCTGGAGGGCGCTGCCCTGGGCGGCGGCCTTGAGCTGGCCCTGGCCTGCGATTTCAGGGTGGTCGGTGCTGAGGCCCGATTGGGATTGCCCGAGACCAGCCTCGCCATCATTCCCGGTGCCGGCGGCACCCAGCGGCTGCCTCGCCTCATCGGTAAGGCCCGGGCCAAGGAGCTCATCTTCACCGGTCGTCGCATCGGCGCCCAGGAGGCCGAGTTGTTGGGCCTGGCGGAATATTGCGTCGGCGCAGGCCTGGCCCTGGAAAAGGCCCAGGCCTTGGCGCGCGAGATCCTCCCCAACGGCCCCATCGCCCTTCGGATGGCGAAGCAGGCCGTGAATCGGGGGGTGGAAGTGGACCGGGAGACGGGAATGGCCCTCGAACAGGCCTGTTACGCCCAGGTGATCCCCACGAAGGATCGGCTGGAGGGCCTGCAGGCCTTCCGGGAGAAGCGCAAGCCCATCTACCGGGGCGAGTGATGGGCCACGATCACGGCCATGCCCATGGCGGGCACTCCCACGGCCCCACCACCGTGGGCCGGCTGGCCTGGAGCGCGGGGATCTTCTTCACCAGCTTCGTGATCCAGGGATTGGGCGGACTTTGGACGGGCTCCATCGGCCTCGTCAGCGACAGCCTGGAAAACCTCAACGATGTGCTGGTGAACGTCCTTGGCATCCTCAGCCTCACCCTGGCGAACCGGCAGGAACCCAACGATCGCTGGGCCTTCGGGTGGCATCGCCTGGAGGTCTTCAACAGCCTCGTGGGCGCGGGGTTCCTGATCGTCCTGGGCAGCGCCGTGGGGTGGGAAGCCATCGATCGGTTCCGCAATCCCCATCCCATCCAGACGGGTTGGGTACTGGCTTTCGCATCGATGGGCCTGATCCTCAACATCCTGGCCACCGTGGTGTTGGTGCCCAAGGACAAGGATCTGCTCCAGAAGGACGCCAATCTCCGGGCGGCCTATCTCCACGCCTTCGCCGACAGTCTCACCTCCATCGCACTCGTGGTGAGCATGGTGGTGATCCGCATGACGGGGTGGAAGTGGGTGGATCCCGCCATCGCGCTGGTGATCCTCTGCGTCATCTCCCGTGGCGTCCTCCTCCTCCTCCGGGATGCCCTGGGAATCCTCATGCACCAGGCGGCCTTCGACCATGAGGCGGCCAAGTGCGATCTGCGCGCGTTGCCCGGAATCGTGGGGGTGGAGGACCTCCGCAGCTGGAAGATCTGCAGCCATCTCACCATCGCCACGGCCCACGTCATCGTGGAGGTGGAGCGATTGGAGGAGACCGAAGCTTTCCTGGAGGACATCGAGCACCTCCTCTGGGATCGATACGATGTGCGCCACCTGACCGTCCACTTCGAAACCGTCTCCATGGGCGAGCGGCACCATCACCGCTTCATCCATCGCCATGAGGCGGCAGGCTGCGAAGATCCGATCCATCACGGGGATCATCGTCACGAGCACGATCACGATCATTAGATGAGGGCCGCCCGGAATCGGCCCTCATCGTAGAGTCCCCGATCCTCACCCGACGGGCAGGGTGGCCAGGGTGAGCCAGAAGGACTGGATGGAGGAGAGCATTTCGGAAAAGGTGCCGAGGTCCGTGGGCTTCACGAGGTAGGCATTGGCCTGGGCCTCGTAGCACCCCTTGATGTCCCCGTTCCCCATGCTCGTGGTGAGGATCACCGTGGGAATGGTCTTCCACTCGGGCGAGGCTTTGATGGCCCTCAGCACCTCGAGGCCGCCCACCTTGGGCATGTTGAGGTCGAGGAGGATCAGGTCGGGCCGGGGCGCGCTTTCGAAGGGGGCCTGCCTGCGGAGGAAGGCGAGGGCCTCCTCGCCATCCCGGGCGGCGTGGATGCGGTTGGGCACGCGCCCATCCTTGAGGGATTCCTGGATGAGGCGGACATCTCCGGGATTGTCATCGACGACGAGGATTTCGCAAGGTTGCAGGCCGCTCATGAGGGACTCCTGTCCATGGGGAGGGTGAAGAGGAACGTGGTGCCTTGATTCGGCGTGGATTCCACCCAGATCCGTCCGCCGTGGCGTTCGACGATCTTCTTGCAGAAGGCGAGGCCGATGCCGTTGCCCGGATATTCCGCCCGGGAGTGGAGACGCTGGAAGATGGTGAAGATGCGCTCCGCGTACTGGGGATCGAAGCCGATGCCGTTGTCCTTCACTGAGCAACGCCAGTGGCCGCCCTCCCTCTCGGCGCCCAGGGTGAGCTCAAGAGGACGGCCGGGGTGCCGGAACTTCAGGGCGTTGGCCAGGAGGTTCTGGTAGAGCAAGGTGAGGTGGCTTAGATCCCCCATGACCACCGGCAGGGGGAAGCGGCGGATCGTGGGGGCCGCCTCCTTCACCGCGAGGCTGAGGTTGGCGAGGGCGGCGTCCAGGGCATCCTCCAAGTGGATCCGCTGGGTGCCTTCCATGGTGTTGCTCAGGCGGGCGTAGGCGAGGAGGTCCTGGATCATCACCTGCATGCGGAGGGCGCCCTGCATGGCGAAGTCGATGAATTCGTCGGCATCCGTATCGAGGCGGCCTTTGTAGCGTTTCGCCAACAGCTCCGTGAAACTGGAGACCATCCGCAAGGGCTCCTGCAGATCGTGGCTCGCCACGTAGGCGAACTGCTCAAGGTCCGCGTTGGAGCGGGCGAGCGCCGCGGCCCGTTCCTCGAGCTCGGCCTGCTTCTCCAGGAGGGCCTCCTCCACCCGCTTCCGCTCCGTGATCTCGAAGCGGATGGACATGTACTGCCAGGGGCGGCCGGAGGCGTCGAGGAAGGGGACGATGGTGGTGTCCACCCAGTAGTAACTGCCGTCCTTCGCCCGATTCTTGATCTCGCCACGCCACACGTGACCGCGGGCGATGGAAGACCAGAGGTTCGTGAAGAAGGCTTTCGGGTGGTAGCCGCTGTTGATGATCCGGTGGTTTTTCCCGAGCAGCTCCTCGCGGCTGTATTGGGAGATTCGGCAGAAGCGGTCATTGGCGTAGGTGATGTCCCCCTTGGCATCCGTGATGGCCACGATGGCGCTCTCGTCCAGGGCCTGCCGCAGCTCCATGAGCTCCCGGACGGTCTCCTCCTTCGGCTGGGGGGTGCCGAGGGCCGGATGCATGAGGAGGAGGTGGCCTTCCGGCACGGGCAGGGTGATGAGCTGGGCCCGGAAGGTGGAGCCGTCCCGGCGCGTGAGGAGGCTCCAGGTCTCGGCCCGTTGGCCCAGGAGCGGCAGCGGCGACTCCGCCGGGATCCGGAGGAGGTCCGCAATGGGCCGGCCGACGGCTTCCTCCCGACCCTGCCCCAGAAGGGCGTGGGCCCCCTCTGTCCACTCCAGGACCTGGCCGCCCCCGCCGAGCAGGCAGGTCGCCAGCCCCGGTAGATCACCCAGGAGGAGGTGCAGGGTAATGGGGGAAATCGCGGGCGCAGGCGTCTGGGTCAAGGTGGAGTCCGTTTGGGAATGGTAGGTGCCTGCGGGACCTTCGCAAAGGCTTTCATTTCAGACTTAACCATCAACAACAGCGGCCCCCGAGGGGGCCGCTGGATTGAGCGGGGTCACGGAACCCGGATCAGCCGCCCATGCCGTGTTTCTTCATGATCACGGCGCGCTGGGCGTCGTACTCGGCTTGATTGATCAGCTGGCCATCGAAGAGCTCTTTCAGGTCCGTGAGCTCTTCTTTGAGGCCCTTGGCGGGGGCGGCCGGGGCGGGGGGCGCGGCGGGGGCGTTGCCGGCGGGGTAGGGGGTCTGGGCCATCTGGCCCATGGCCCCGCCCATCTGCTGGCCCATGATGTTGCCCATGCCGACGCCCACGCCGAGGCCCATGCCCATGCCGGCGAGGCCGCCGGGATTCTGGGCGGCGAGGGGCACGGAATCGGCGACCTGCATTTGCGTGTAGGCGCCCATGACGGGGGACATGATGCCCACGCTGGAGCGCTTGTCGAGCATGGCCTCCACTTCCTCGGGCAGGGCGATGTTCTTGACGACGAGCTTGGCGCAGTCGATGCCCATGGTCTGGAACTCGGGCGCCATCTTGGCCTTGAGCGCCTGGCTGATTTCCTCGTATTTCGACGCCAGGTCCAGGGCGGGGATCTTCATCTCGCCCAGCAGATCGCTGAAGGAGCTGAGGATGGTGCCGCGGAGCTGACCCGTGATGTCGTCCACCGTGTAGACGCCGTTGGTGCCCACGAGTTCCTTGAGGAACTTGGCGCTATCCACGACCCGCAGGCTGAAGATGCCATGGGCGCGCAGGCGCACGGCGCCGAAGTCGGTGTCCCGCATCATCACGGGGTTCGTCGTGCCCCAGCCCAGATCGTTGTAGAGCCGGGTGTTCGTGAAGTAGACATCCGACTTGAAGGGGCTTTCGAAGCCGTACTTCCAGCCCTTCAGCGTGGCGAGGATGGGCAGGTTCTGGGTGGTCAGGTTGTGGGTGCCGGGCTTGAAGACATCCGCGAACTGACCCTCGTTGACGAACACGGCCTCCTGGCTCTCGCGCACCACGAGCTTGCCACCGTTTTGGATTTCCTGGCCCCGCATCGGAAAGCGCCAGGCCAGTACGTCGTTGGAATCATCCAGCCACTGGATGATGTCCAGAAATTGGGCTTTTCCCCAGTCCATCAGACCCATGTAGGTCCTCCATGCGGCACTTGGCCGCGAATCCAAGTCTACGCCGGAGCGCAAGCCGGGTTGAGTGCCAGTGGGAAAAAAGAGAACCGGTGATGAACAGTGATGAACGGTGATGGCACATCCTAGACCCATCACCGTTCATCACCGTTCATCACTGGTTATGCTTTGTTTTCTTGCCTTTGAGCCCACTCCGGGGCTGGAATTAGTCCCACCTGGATCGAAATTAGCGTGTGATCCGAGGTTCGGCCGCCGTGGTAGTGCTGGCCCAGTTCCAGGCTTCGTAGATTTCCTTAGCGATCGGCTGGGGGCGCTCCGGGGCGTTGGCCACGCTGAGCGCCAGCTCCCGGGTCAGCTTCACGACCTTGGCCATTTTGGCGAAGTCGATCTTGTCGGGCGTATCCGTGGGTTGGTGGTAGTCCTCATGCATTCCGGCGAAGAAGAAGAGGGCGGGAATGCCCTTCTTCGCGAAGTTGAAATGGTCGGACCTGCGCCAGTACTGCTCGGCGCCGCTGCCGAGGGCCAGGCCCTGTTTTTCGGCGAAGCGGCGGGCATCGGCGGTGAGGGTGGTGACGGCGTCGGGGATGCGGGCGGGAGTGACGTGCAACTCGTCGGCCTTGCCTCGACCGATCATGTCGAGGTTGAGGTTGGCCACCACGCGCTTGAGATCCAGGGGCGGGTTCTCGGTGAACGCCTGGCTGCCCAGGAGGCCGACCTCCTCGCCGCTGACGCTGAGGAACAGGATCGTGCGCCGGGGCTTGGAATTCGCCAGCAGGCGGGCCGTCTCCAGGATGCCGGCGGTGCCGCTGCCGTTGTCGTCGGCCCCTGGCCAGACCTTGCCGTCATGGGCTCCCAGGTGGTCGTGGTGAGCGCTGACGATGACGACCTCCTCTTTCAGCTTGGGATCGGAGCCGGGGATGATGCCGAGGAGGTTGGAGGCCTGGACCTGATCCTTCCGGGCGGCCCAGTCGAGCTTGAGGGTGCCCAGGGATCGGGGCGCGACGGGCTTGCCGGCCTCGTCCAGGGCCTTCTGCATCGAATTCCCATCCAACCCGAAGGCCTTCATCCCGCTGGGGTGGACCGTGACCATCCTGGGGAGCTGGAAGGGCATGGAACCCTCCTTCAGCTGCATGCGGGGTTGGGTCAGGTAGCCCTGGATCATGGCGGCGTTCTTCTTCAGGTCCTGATCCTTGGGGTGGCTGCCCTGGAGCACGATGAGGCCGAAGGCCCCCGCTTCCTGGGCGGCCTTCTGCTTGGCCGCGTTGGAGGCGCTGACGTGGTTGGGGCTCTCCTTGAAGGGGCCTTCCGGGAGGGCCGGCTGGCCGCTGAAGATCACGGCCCACTTCCCCTTGAGATCCACGCCCTGGTAGTCGTCCCAGCCCAGCTCCGGGGCCTTGATGCCATAGCCCACCAGCACGGCCTCGGCCTCGTGGCTCTCGAAGATGAAGCTCATGAAATCCTCGCCCAGCTTGAGGCGGGCGCCGCCCAGGGAGAGGCCGCTAGCGGCCATGTCCAGGCTGGTGCGGTGCAGGCTGTAGGCGAAGTGGTAGGGGGAATCGCCGCCGATCCCGGGGCCTTTCATGGGGACCAGCCCGTTTTCCCGCATGCGGCGGGCGATGTAGGCGGCGGCCTTCTTCTGCCCGGGTTCTCCGGTGCCCCGACCTTCGCCTTCAGGCCCCGCGAGGTAGAAAACATCCCGTTTCATGTGGGCCCGGCTGGCCTGCTCGGGGTTCCGGGAAGTGGGAGCGCCCGCCAGGAGGGGGAGGACGAGGGCGGGGACAAGCAGGGTGGTTCGAAAATGCACGATGGATTCCTAGCGGTGCTTGGTGCCGGGGTTGTCGATGCGGGTCTTGGTGTACACCGAGTGGGTGTCGGCGTCGATGATGCAGCGCCAGCCACGGGAATCCTTGGGCATGTGCACATCCACCTCCCAGCCGCCGGAGGCGCCGTTGAGGGGGACGCGGTTGGCGCTCACGGCCCGGCCACCCGTCTCCTGCTCGGCGATCCGCTTGGCCTCCTTGGAGGTGGAGACGGGGCCGCCCCCGCGCTTGTGGCGCTGGCCGGTGCCCGCGCTGAGGACGAGGACGGGAAGCAGGAGGAAGGGGAGAATCCGCATGGAGGAACTCCTAGAGGAAGGCTTCGGTGAATCCGGCTTCACGGAGCCAGAGGGCGTGTTCGGTGGGGCGCTCGCTCCTCAGGTCGCCGCGCCGCAGGGCATGGAGCAGGAGCGCCCCATCCTGGAAGCCCAAAAGGGTGCCTTCCCCGCTCTGGCGGAAGCATCCAGAGGGGCAGGGAAGTGCCGTGGGCAGCGCCCAGGCCACTTTGAGGGGCCCCTTGGGCGTCTCGAGGAAGGCATTGGGCCAGGGATCGGCGACGGCCCGGATCTGGTTGAAGGCCTCGGTCACGGGCATGGCGAAGTCCAGGCGACTGTCGACGGGCTTCCGGCCGCCGAAGTAGGTGGAGGGGCCGAGCGTCTTCTGGTCCACGCGGGGGGCGGTGCCATCGGCGAGGTGGGGGGCGATGGCACGCACCAGCTCGCGACCCGCCTCCGCCGCGCGCCACGTGAGGCTGAGGGCCGTCTCGTCCCAGGCGATGGGGAGCCTCGACTGGGCCACGATGTGGCCATCGTCGGGCTTGGGGGTCATGGCGTGAAGGGTGATGCCCGTCTCCGTCTCGCCCTTGACGAGCACCCAGTTGAGGGGAGCGCGTCCCCGGTACTTGGGGAGGAGGCTGCCGTGGAGGTTGAAGGCCCCCAGCCGGGGAAGGTCAAGGAAGCGGCCCTGGATCATCTCCCGGAAGTAGAAGCTGAGCAGGAGATCCGGTGCCTGGGCGCGGATTCGCTCATAAACTCCATCCGCGTTGAAGTTGGGTTCCAGGTGGATGGGGATGCCATGCCGCTCCGCCACGGCGGCAGGGGCCGTGAACCAGGCTTCGTCGGCGCTTTGCGCGTAGGTGTAGAGCCCCAGCACCCGGATGCCCGTCTCCAGGAGGCCTTCCAGGGCGGAAGTCCCGACGGGGCTGTAGGCGCAGACGATGGCGGTGGCGGACATTCAAACTCCAGTTCCGCGGCGATTCGAATGGACACGGGGCGCGGAGGGGTGGGGCCAGGATAACAAGTCGTCCCGATCGTCAAAGTGAATGGGATAAACCGGATTTCCCTGGGGCGTAACCCCTTTCGCTGGGGTCGGTTTGGGCCGATGGTTGGGGTGGCCCCTGGGAGGTTTACCGTGCGCGCCGCGATCGTCAGTGCCCTGTTGATGATGTCCCCCTTGGTCGGGCAAGCTCCGGCGCGCCCCTTGAACTCAGGGCCCTTCCAGGCCCCGGAGGAGATGAAGGAATACGTGCGGCGGGTCACCCTCACTCATCTGGGGATGAAGCCCAAGGTAGAGGCCCTGATGAGGATGACCTTCGCTCCCGTGGAGGAGGGCGGACTCGGGTTGCAGTACGACAATGGGCGAACCCGGTCCGTGCAGGAGGTTTGGCGGGACCGCCGGGCCAACTGCCTGGGGCTTACGGCCTATTTCGTGGCTTCCTGCCGCGTGATGGGGTTGGAGGCGGGCTTCGCGGAGGCCCCGGGCGTATCCCAGTGGCGGAAAGTCGGGGACCTGATCCGCAACGAGAAACACATGGTCGCCGTTTTGGATAACAAGCCCATGGGTGTGCTGGTGATGGATTTCGCCCCTGAACTGAGGCGGAGCTTCTACCAGGTGATCCCCCTGGGGGAGGATAAGGCCCTCGCCATGTTCCATAGCAACCGGGCCGTGGAAGCCTTGGATTCGGGGCTGGTGGAGGAGGCCTTCGCAGAGGCCCAGGCGGGTATCGCCGCGAGCCCCGCCGTGGGCGTGGCTTGGAATGTCCTGGGGGTCGTGCAGCGGGAGCGGCATGATGTGGCCGCTGCGGAAGCGGCCTTCCGCAAAGCCCTGGCGGTGGATCCCTGGGGTGGCTCGGCCTGCGGAAACCTCGAAAGCCTCTGCCAGAGCCAAGGGCGGGATGCGGAGGCGGAAGCCTTCCGGACCTTGGCCGTGAGCCTCCGCGCCAAGGACCCCTACTTCCACGCCTTCCTGGCGAAGGAGGCGCTGGGCCGGAACGATTTCAAGCTGGCTCGCAAAGAACTCAATGTCGCGCTCAAGATCTACAAGCAGGAGCCTGAGTTCTACATGCTCATGGCCATGGTTGAGATCCAGAGCGGCGAACAGCGCGATGCCGAACTGGCCCTTGAGGAAGCGAAGAAGTGGGCGAGTCCCGTGGACCGGGCCCGCCTAGACTCAAAACTCGCCCGGATCCGGAACCCCGGAAACTGAAGGCGAAGGATTGACCGGAGGGGGAGTACGATCCTCCTCCCCTCAGTTGGCTTCCAGCTCCGCCAAGCGATCCTGGGCCTCCGTGCTATCGGGATGGTGGAGCAGGCATTCGCGGAGGTAGCGGCGCGCGCCCTCGGGATCGGCCAGCTCCCCCCGGGCTTCGGCAAGGTGGATGAGGGCCTCCTCGCACTGGGGATCCACGGCGAGGGATTGGCGCCAGTGCATCTCGGCCCGATCCCACTCCCCCAGCTCGGCGCAGGCGTGGCCCGCATCCAGGAGCAGCCGCAGGCGCCCCGGATCCATGCGGGCGGCCCGCTCCAGATCCACGCGGGCCTTGAGGGGATCCCTGAGGTGGGCCAAGGCCAGGCCCCTCAGATGCCAGTAGGTGGCGTATTCCCGGCAGGGCTCGCCTAGGCCGTCCATGTAGGCGAGCAGGGGTTCCCAGGCCTCGAGGCCTGCCATGCAATCCGCCTGCATCAGGAGCAAGTGGACATCGTCGGGGCGGGCCTCGAGTAGGCGACGCACCTCTTCATAGGCGGGCTCGTAGTCTCCCAGGGCGGCCTGGAGTTGCAGGCGAAGCGGGGGATGGTGGTCCCCTTGGGCCTCCAAGGGAAGGGAAGACAGGTGCTTCCAGGCCTCCTCGGGATCATCATCCGTCCAGAAGGCGAATTCCGCTCGACGCAAGGCCCACTCGCGCCGGTGTTCCTCGCCGGCCTCCCCCAGGGGAATGAGCGGTTCGGCCTTGAGGAGGCTTTCATGCGCTTCGTCCTCATCCCTTCGCTCCAAGGCCACCAGGTAGCGTTCCATCCAGAGCCTGAACGCCTCGGGGTACCTCTGGACGCCCGTTTCCACCGAGCTCCAGGCGGCTTCGCGATCCCCGAGCATCCGGTAGGCGGCACTGAGTCCGAGCCAGTGCATGGGCTGGGATCGGGCCGCTTCGGGCAGTGGTTCGAGCAGGGCGATCACCCGGGAGGGACGCCCGGCGCGGAGGAGATGGAATGCGGCCGCGGCGCGATCCCAGGAGAGCCGGGCATCTCCGTGGTGTTCCAGCAGGAGCCTCAGGGCCTTCTCGCCCAGTTCGGGCATGCCCTGGGCGAGGGCGGCGAGCATGAGGTCCTCCAGGACCAGGGGATCTTCCACGGAGAGGGGCAGGGCCTCCGCGAACCGCACCCAGGCGCGGGTGGAAGCGCCCTCCGCGGAGCGGCGCAGCTCCAGGATTCCCAGCAGATGGCGGAGGCGGCCCATCCAGGGGGCCCAGCGCAGGTAGCGTTCCCCGGCGCGGAGGTGCGCTTCGCTGGGATGCTCGGGTACGCGTCGAAAATAGCGGGTGATGGGGATGCGCTTCCAAAGGGGGAGCCGGCGGAGCTGGGCGTCGAGGTGATCGAGCCAGGCCTGGTCGCGGTTGCCCATGGCCCAATGGGCACGGCCCCTGAGCAGGGCGATCCGGTAACCCGCTTCTCCTTTGGACCAGGCTGTTTCGCCCAGTGCCTTGAGCACCTCGGCGGGGTGCGCCCCGGTGGACCAGAGGGCTTCGGCCCGGGGCAGGCGAGGCACCTCCCTGGCTCGGATCCGGAAGGCGATGCCCAGCCAGGCACCCAATAGGCCGGCTCCGGTGACAAAGGCGGAGGCTTCGAGGGTGGAGAGTCCCTTGGGAGGGGTGGTCAGTGAAATCAGGAGCTGCACCAACACCGCGAGGATGGCCATTCCGAACAGCGCTCTGGCCCACTTTGGGTTCATGCCCTGAGTATGGCCGCTCGGCGCCCGGGGCTGAACACCCCGGCCCCAACGAAAAGCGGCCCCCGCAGGGGCCGCTTTTCAATCCCGGGATGGGATTAGAGCTTCTGGACGTTGGACGCCTGGGGGCCCTTGGGGCCCTGGGTCACGTCGAAGCTGACGCGCTGCTTCTCGTCCAGGGTGCGGAAGCCGCGATCCTGGATGGCGGTGTGATGAACGAAGAGATCCTGACCACCCTCGTCGGGGGTGATGAAGCCGAAACCCTTCTCGGCGTTGAACCACTTCACGGTGCCTTGAGCCATTGTGACTACCTCAAATAAAACACGCCTGGGGGGGTATAGCGTTGGTTCCTACCAGGCGAAGGTGGCCAAGCTCGAACGTGATGTTCCCGACTAGTGTGGTCAGGTCCGCTGGGAATCACCACAAATTTTCAACATTTTTCTATCTCGGGCCGGGAACCTTCTCAAATCCCATGCAACGTAAGGGTTTCACGCCCCACAAAAAGGGCCCCGAAGGGCCCTTAGATGTCGGTATTACGAGGGACAGAACTAATTACCCTGCTGGATTTCCTTGGCGATGACGAGGCGCTGGATCTGGTTCGTGCCCTCGTAGATCTGGAGGAGCTTGGCATCGCGCATGCACTTCTCCACCAGGAAATCGCGGGAGTAGCCGTTGCCTCCGAGGATCTGCACGGCGTCCGTGCTGACCTCCATGGCGGTGTCCGTGGCGAAGGTCTTGGCGATGGCGCTCTGCTTGGAGTTCTTGATGTTGTTGTCGGTCATCCAGGCGGCCTGCCAGGTGAGGAGGCGGCTGGCTTCGATCTTCTTGGACATGTCGGCGAGCATGAAGCTGATGGCCTGGTTGCTGAAGATGGGCTGGCCGAACTGGATGCGGGTCTTGGCGTAGTCCAGGGCGATCTCGAAGGCGGCCCGGGCCACGCCCACACCCCCGGCGGCCACGGCCGCGCGGGTCTGATCCAGGGTCTTCATGGCGATGATGAAGCCCATGCCCTCCTTGCCCAGCAGGTTGGCGGCGGGCACCTCGGCGTTCTCGAAGTGGAGCTCCACCTGGTTGGAGGCGCGCTGGCCCATCTTGTCCAGGGCCTTGCCGATCTTCAGGCCGGGGGTGTCGCGGGGGACCACGATGCAGCTGGTGCCGCGGGCGCCTTTGTCGGGGTTGGTGCTGGCGAAGAGGGTGTAGAAGTCCGCGTAGCCGCCGTTGGTGCAGTAGCACTTGGTGCCGTTGATGATGTACTTGTCGCCTTTGAGCTCCGCGCGGCAGGTCATGCCACCGGCGTCGGAGCCGGCGTTGGGCTCGGAGAGGCTGAAGGCGGCGAAGACGGGGGCCTCCACCAGCTTGGTGAGCCACTGCTTCTTCTGGTCGTCGCTGCCGGCGATGAGGATGGGCGTGATGCCCAGGCCGTTGGCCATGATGGAGGTGTAGAGGCCGCCGCAGCCCCAGGCCAGCTCCTCGCAGACGAGGGCCTCTTCCACCTGGGTTTTGCCCGGGCCGCCGCAGGACTTGGGCACGAGGGCCTGCAGGAATCCCAGATCCCAGGCCTTGTTGTACACGGGGGTCGCCCACTCACCGGTGTTGTCGTAGTGACGGGCCACGGGGCGCATCACGTTCACGGCGAAGTCATGGGCCTGGGCGCGCAGCTCGGCCTGTTCGGGGGTCAGGGTGAAATCCAACATGGGCACCTTCCGGAAAGGGCCAGTTTATCGGCCCGGCAGGCGTGACCAAGGCCTCAATCCCGAATTCGGCAGATCGCCGCATACCGACCCCAGGTAGAATGGTCCGTTTGCTATTTCACAAGGAGCCGGGATGCGCATCGGATGCCCCAGGGAGATCAAGAACAACGAGAACCGCGTGGGGCTCACCCCCGCCGGTGCCAAGGCCTACGTGGGGGCCGGGCATCAGGTCTTCGTGGAAACGAAGGCTGGTGAGGGCAGTGGCTTCACCGATGCCGAGTACGTGGCCGCCGGCGCCACCATCCTCGCCACCGCGAAGGAGATCTTCGACGGCGCCGAAATGGTGATCAAGGTGAAGGAGCCCCAGCCCGGCGAGATCGCGATGCTGCGCAAGGGGCAGATCCTCTTCACCTACCTCCACCTCGCCCCCGATCCGGCCCAGACCCAGGCCCTCCTGGCCTCCGGCGCCACCACCATCGCCTACGAAACCATCACGGATGCCCAGGGCCGCCTGCCCCTGCTCACGCCCATGTCCGAAGTGGCCGGCCGCATGGCCGTGCAGATCGGCGCCCAGTACCTCCAGAAGACCAACGGCGGCCGCGGCATGCTGCTGGGCGGCGTCCCCGGCGTTCCCCCCGCGCACGTGCTCGTCCTCGGCGGCGGTGTGGTGGGCGTCAATGCCATCAAGATGGCCGTGGGCCTCGGCGCCCGTGTGACGGTGCTCGATCGCAGCCTGCCCACCCTGCGTTACCTGGATGACATCTTCGGCAACCGCATCGAGACCGTGTGGAGTTCCGACGCCCACGTGGAGGAGCTGCTGCCCTCCACGGACCTCGTCATCGGGGCCGTGCTCGTCCACGGCGCCGCCGCCCCCAAGCTCATCCGCAAGGACATGCTGAAGCTCATGAAGCAGGGCAGCGTCATCGTCGACGTGGCCGTGGATCAGGGCGGTTGCGTGGAGACCACCCACGCCACCACCCACGCGGATCCCGTTTACTTCGTGGATGGCGTGCTGCACTACGGCGTGGCCAACATGCCCGGGGCCGTGCCCCGCACCTCCACCATGGCCCTCACCAACGCCACGCTGCCCTACGGGCTCAAGCTGGCCAACCTCGGCTGGAAGAAGGCGCTCGCCTCCGATCCCGGCTTCCTCCTGGGCCTCAACACCCACGAAGGCCAGATGACCTGCGAGCCCGTGGCCCGCGATCAGAAGCTCACTTACGTGGATCCCAAGTCTCTGCTCTAGGCCGATTCGGCCTTCAAGCCTTCAGCTCCAGCCGCCCCGAGGCCTCCTGGCCCCGGGGCGTTTTTTCGTCTCCAGGGGAAGGGCACTGGCCTCACCCGTTTCGACCTCGCGACCGGATGGGTCGGGTTGCCGCTCACCCATTTCCTTGAACCGCTCGTCCAGGGGCCCCAGTCGGCAGTCTTTTCAGACTTGATCCTCTTGATGTTGAAACTAAGATGGGTTTAATTCTGCAAGGTTGGTTGAAATCAGGTCTTTAAGACTTCATCTCAGCGGGGGGGGAACCCCCGATTTCCCAGCGGTTCGCCGAGGGTTCACGCTCTCATTCGTCCGCCGGAATCCGTGTTCGGGTGAACCCATGCGCATTGGCCTTCCCTTCTTTCATGTTTCCCGGCACCTGCTGGGGGGCCTGGGTTTGGGCCTGTTGCTCGCTTGCGGGAGCTCGGACGGCCCCAAGAACATCCTGAACCACTACGGGAACTACCACCCCTCGAGCTGGGTCGACGACGGCACCGCCAAGCACGCCAACGATCACCAAGGCCAGGCCGTCACCCAGCTCACCAATTGCCTGGGCTGCCATGCCCTCACGAAGCAGCAGGCGGGCAGCGGGGTTCCCGGCTGCCTCACCACGGGCTGCCACCACCAGACGGTGCCCAACTTCCGCACCGTGAACCACCAGCTCATCGATCCGACCCGGGGCAATGCCTGCGTGATCTGCCACTACCCGGGCTCCCTCAACAACCCGCCGGATACGCCCAACGTCATCGTGCCCTCGGCCGGGGCGTCACCCAACTGCTTCAACGGAACCCTCTGCCATGGGGACGTGGCCGCCCCCCATCCGACCCGGGCCAACTCCGGCGGGTTGGACTTCTGGCGGGATCCCAAGGTCGGCGGCGGAGCCTTCCACGGCGACCAGGCCAAGCAGAACCTGCGCTACTGCCAGGGCTGCCACGGTACGCCCGGCACGGCCCTATTCAATGGGGGACCCCAGAAGTGCACGGACTGCCATAACGCCGCCACCGGCGCCGCGGCCCATCCCTCCCTTGCGGACAACTACGCGGGCCTCAGCGCCGGGGTGAATCCCTCCGTCTGGAATCAGGCCCCCAGCGTGTCCCCCTACGTGCCTTCCCATCGGGACATGGGCGATGCCGCGACGGCCGACTGGCAGGTCCGGGCCAATGGCGCCGGCTGCAACATCTGCCACAACACCGCCTCGCCCACGGCGAGCCCGCTCCCGGCGGCCCCCACCTGCTTCAGTGCCAACTTCGCGCCCGTAGGCAGCGCCACCACCGGATGCCACGCCAGCGGCCCCGGCTCGGCCCCCCATCCCCTGGGCGCCATCTGGAAGGATCCCGGGGCGGGGGGCGGCGGCCCCACCATCTTCCACGGCGCGATGGCCAAGCAGGATCTCCTCTACTGCCAGACCTGCCACGGCACGCCCGGCACCGCCCTCTTCGACGGCGGAACGGCCGCCACCGCCTGCAGCACCTGCCACAAGACGGCTGGCGCCGGGGCCCATCCCTCCCTATTGGACGACTACTCCAGCCTGGGCGTCGGCGCCCCCACGGCCAAGGTCTGGAACCCCTCGGGCTCCCCTTCACCCTACGTGCCCTCGCACCGCACTTCGGGCAACCTCAGCACCGCCTGCGCCATCTGCCACAAGACCACGGCCCCCGCCACGGTGCCCTCCAGCGGCTTCGATGGTCCCTTGCCGGCCGCGCCCAACTGCTGGAGCGTCACGGTCACCCCGGCGGGCGGGGTCGCCACCAGCTGCCACGCCAACGGCCCCAGCGCCGCACCGACCCACCCCGTCCCCTTCCTGGCCGCCGATCGCACCACGCCCCTCAACAACGGCCATATGAATGCCACTTCCGCCACCTTCACGGCCGAGTGCAGCACCTGCCATGTGCTGACGGGGACCTCCACCAACTCGGCCCCGGCCTGCGTCGTCTGCCACACTTCCGCGGCGACGAACTCACCCCTGGTCCCCGCCACGGGCACGGGCACCTGCCTCTCCTGCCACAGCAATGGGCCCTCGGCCCTGCCGGCCGGACCCACGGGCAGCACCTATCCCAACATCGCCGGTGCCCACGCCAAGCACCAGGCCCTTCCCGGGGTCGCTTGCGCCACCTGCCACAACAACCTGGGGTCGGGCACCCTGGGCCACTACACCGCCGCCAACGCCCGCGTCACGGCGCCCACGGCCCCGGGGGCCATGAGCTTCCTGCCCGCCTATAACGCCAAGTCCGGAGCCATCTCCGCCTCCGCGGCCGTGGCCCCCACCTGCTCCAACGTGGCCTGCCACGGTGGCAAGGTGACCCCGGTGTGGACGGGCTCCCTGCCCGCCATCTCCGATTCAAGCACCAGCAACACCTACTGCCTCGCATGCCACGCCTCCGGCACCAGTCAGTTCAACAGCTGGTTCAGCGGCGAGCACATCAAGCATGTGGGAAGCTCGGGCAGCGGCGGTGCGGGCTCCATGTGCACGGACTGCCACAACGTCACCACCGGCGCCGCGGGCGCGGCCCACTGGTCGCACCTGGAGACCACGATCTTCGAAGGGACCCCCGCAGCCACCATCCAGTTCAGCGCCCGCGCCGCCTTCGGCGTGACCCCCACTTACGTCGGAGGCCGCTGCAACCTCACCTGCCACACCGCCACCGGCGAGCAGAAGAGCCACTCCTCCGAGCCCTGGTAGTCCTCATATCCCTGAATCCACCCCCATAAGGAGGCCCCCATGGCCCGAATCACCCGAATCCTCGTTCCCATGCTCCTGCTCGGTTCCATGAACCTCATGGCCGACGACAAGGAGGCCCCCAAGTTCACCGGCGGCGATCTGAAGAAGTATTGGACCGACGCCTGCGCCCGCTGCCATGGCGCCACCGGCAACGGTCGGGATGCCAACGGCAAGCAGCTGCCCGATGCCGGTTTCGACTTCACCGAGGCCCGCAAGGCCAATAAGAAGAAGGATGCCGACTGGGTGAAGGTCACCCTCGAGGGCAAGGACAAGATGCCCGCCTTCAAGGGGAAGATGACCGAAGCGGACGTCCAGAAGATGATCACCGAGGTGCTCCGGAAGTTCGCGGCTAGGTAGCCGCCGCGAACCCTGCCAGGATCTGCCCGAACCCGAATCCGGAGTCCCCATGCCGTCCCGTTTGAACGTCTCCCTCCTCGCCTGCGGCCTCCTGGCCGGGGGCGTCCTCCAGGCCCAATCCTCCGAGTACCCCCTGGCCATCAATCTGCCCACGGTGGATCGGATGCAATTCTGGGATCTGGGCGTGGCCTTCACCCACCGCTTCGCGGCGCCGGTGAAGGACCACGGGAAGGATGCCTACGGGCTGGACGGCCTGGCCTATGCCGGCGTGGGGGTGGCCATCGGATTCAAGCCCGTCAAGGGGCTCAACATCCTGCTCTATCGCACGGCCGACAACAAGACCTTCACCCTCGGCTTCCAGCAGCAGGTGATGGACACGGAGTTCTTCCGCATGGCCTTCCGGGCCGAACGCTATGACGAAGTGGTGGATCGCTACGCGCCTCCCGCCGGCGCCACGCTGAACAACGCCACCGCCTACGAACGGGGCGTCATCGGCGGCAGCTTCCAGGTGCCCATGGAGATTTTCTTCCCGGGTGACCGGGTGATGCTCACCCTGGTGCCCACCTACCTGACCCGCACCACCACGAGCAACTTCAAATTCTCCTCGGATGGCGCGACGCCGCCGGTCTACCAGCCGGGTCTCACGCCGGCGAAGAAGGGCAGCGGCGTCTTCAACCTTGGCGTGGGCGTGCGGGTGAACTTCACCGAGGCCTTCGGATGGGTCACCGAGTTCTACCCCAAGCCCTCCCGGTTGCCTTCGGACACCTTCAGGGCGGGGTTCGCCACGGGCATCACCTACAAGACCTTCAAGCACCGCTTCACCCTGACGGCCAGCAACGTTCACGGCACGACCGCGAACCAGGTTCTGGGGGGGGATTACGACCACTACCGCACCACCGACGGGAAGGATGGGGCGGGTCCCTGGCCTTCCTCCCAGTGGTCTCTTGGCTTCAACGTGTCCCGCGTGTTTTGAGCGAGTCTCGACGATGACCTCTCCCCTGCTCGATTTCATCGCCCGGGAGCACCCGGCCTTCGTCCATGTGCCCTTGGGGTTGGTGGTGACGCTTCCCCTGGCGATGTTGGGTTCCTTCCGCGCGAAGGGATCCCGTCGTTGGGTCCGCACCTCCTTCTTCATGGCGGTCGTGGGCCTCCTCGGGAGCATCGTCGCCCTGATCAGCGGCTTGATGTGGGGTCGGCAGATCAACCTCATCCCGGCCGGCGCCCTGTTCCCCACGGTGGCATCCGACACCCAGGTGCTCCAGCGGATGATGCAGCTCCACGAAATCGCCGCCGTGAGTGGCGTCGTGGTGGGTTCCATCTGTATCTGGCTGATCTGGCGCGTGTGGCACCCCATGGATGTGGCCAACGAGGACACGGCCATCCACTTCCGCCAGCAGATGGGCCGTCGCCTCTGGGAGCGGGGAGTGGGCGCGCCCGCCCTCGTGATGAGCCTGCTCTGGCTCGGCTGTTGGGGTTTCTGCGGGAAGCTGGGCGGCATCATGGTCTTCGGGAACGAGGAAACCAACAGGGCCGCGGCCGCGGCGGACGCCATCCGGAAGAACGATGTGGAGGCGGAACTCCCGATCCGCGCCCTGGATTACGCCAGCCTGGAACCGGTGCAGGCCGCGCCGTTCCTTTCGAAGGCCCACGGGGGCCACTGGGCGCGGGTGTGGGTGACGGCCTCCTTCGGCGCCGACAAGTACAAGGCGGGCGCGCCGCTGCCCTCCGGGGCCTACGTCGTCATGAACACCGTGCTGGATGCCAAGGGCAAGCCCGGCTTCGAGAGCGGGCCCCTGCTCCTGCGGGAGACGAACGCCGACGGCAGCACGGGATTCGCCTACTACTGGGGCCGGGTGCCCGAGGCGAACCGCGCCGAAACGGGCGGGGATGACATGCCCTACTGGCGCAGCGGCGATCCCAAGACCGCCCCCAAGGTGGCTGGCTGCGCGGGTTGCCACGCGGATGCGGGCCCGGCCAAACCGATGCCCTGAGCGGATTTCCGCCCTTCGAGAGGTGCCATGCGCCTGAATGTAGCAATGCTGATGCTGGCGCTAAGTGCCTCGGGCTGCCGGAACAAACCGGGCACCGCCCAAGCGCCCCCTCCTGCCGCGGCCCCGGATGCCGAGGGCAGGCTCAAGGGGCGAGTGGCGGAGCGCATCGACGCACCCCCCTACAGCTACCTCCGGCTCACGGTCGGCCGGGGTGAAGCCTGGGCGGCCGTGCCCCAGGCAACCCTGGCGGCCGGCGCCGAGGTGGTGGTGATCGGGGCCGCCCCCATGGAAAACTTCGAATCCAAAACCCTCAATCGCAAGTTCCCGTTGGTCTACTTCGGCACCCTTGAATCCCCGGGCGGGCCCACGGAACAACGCGGGATCCAGCACGCCCTGGCGGCGCAGGGACCATCGGACGTGGTGGTCCCCAGGATCTCGAAGGCCTCCGGCCCCGAGGCGCGCACGGTAGCTGAGGTTCACCAGCAGAAGGATGGGCTCAGGGATAAGGCCGTGGTGATTCAGGGCCAGGTGGTGAAGGTGAACAACGGCATCATGGGCCGGAACTGGGTGCATCTCCGGGATGGAAGCGGGGCAGGGCCCACGGCCGACCTCACCTTCACCACCCGGCAGCAGGCCACGGTCGGGGAGGTTGTGATCTTGCGTGGCGTGGTTCGGATCGAGAAGGATTTCGGCGCGGGTTACCGATATCCCGTGATCATCGAGGACGGCACCATCACGCGGCCCAAGAGGCGGTAGCACCGTCGGCCGGGCCCGGATTTCACGCTAGGGTGTTTCCATAAGGAGAGCCCATGCCCCGCCCCATCGCCCTCGTCACTGGTGCCAGCAGCGGATTCGGCGAGGCCATTGCCCGCACCTTGGCCAAGGAGGGCTATGACCTCGCCCTCTGCGCCCGGCGCGGGGAGCGGTTGGAGGCCCTGGCCGCGCAGCTCCGGGCCGCGGGCAGCCAGGTCCACACGGGCACTTGCGATGTGCGGGAGCGCAAGCAGATCCTGGGTTTCGCGGATTCGGCGGCAAGGTCCCTGGGCGGCCTCAACCTCATCGTGTGCAACGCGGGGCTCGCGCGAGGCCTCGACAAGGTGGAGTCCATTCCCGAAGAGGATCTCGACCAGATGCTGGATACCAACGTGAAGGGGCTCGTCTTCACGATCCAGGCGAGCCTGCCCCACGTCCGCAAATCCGGCGGCGGCCACGTGATCCTCATCGGCAGCACCGCAGGGCACGCCACCTACGAGGGCGGCGGCGTCTACTGCGCCTCCAAGCACGGCGTGAAGGCCCTGGCCCAGACCCTTCGGCTGGAACTCTGCGGCGAGCCCATCCGCGTCACGAGCATCGACCCGGGCATGGCCGAGACGGAATTCAGCCTCGTCCGGTTCAAGGACGAGGCCAAGGCGGAAGGGGTTTACAAGGGCATGAACCCCCTCCAGGCCGGGGACATCGCCGAGTGCGTGCGCTGGGTGGCCACGCTGCCAGCCCACGTCAACATCGACGAGATCATCGTGAAGCCCACGGATCAGGGCAGCCACACGGGGGCGAAGGTGCACCGACGGAGCTGAGGCCGGGCGGGGGGCTGCCCAGAATTTGATGGTCAATATAAAGAGCTTGAGACTGAGTCTCATCCATGTATATTTGAAACCATGGAAACCGAGACCCTCACCCCGCTGCTTGAACCTCCAAGCCTGGGCACCCTTCCCAAGGGCACCCGGGGGCGCGCTCTCGTCCTCTCCGCTGCGATCTACGGGGGGCTTTTGGCGGGGGTGACCTCCTTGCTCCTCCCCTCGCGGCCGGCGGCCCCGACCCAGCGCACCCTTTCCGTGTCTTGGGATGACTTCGACGCCTGTTCGGCTCCACCGGCCCCACCGCCTGCGTCCGGGGCCCCGGGCCCTGCCACCGCCTCGCCCCAAGCCCCCTCCCCGGTGGAGACGCCGAGTTCGCCGCTGCCTTTGGGGGAAGTGGATCCCGCGATTCACTTCCCGCTGCCAGCCCCCACCCCGGCCGCGGAAGGCCCGGGCGGGCCGCAGGGAAGCCCTTCGGGCGGGCAGGCGGGGGGCGTTGCCGGCGGGCAGGCCGGGGGTACGGTCGGAGGGCGGGTGGGGGGCATCGTCTCGCCCCGCTTCGATGCCGCCTACCTCCAGAATCCCGAGCCCGACTATCCGAGCATCTCCAAGCGTCTTGGGGAAGAGGGCCGCGTGGTCCTCCGGGTGCATGTCAACGAGGCGGGTCTCGCCGACCAGCTGGAGATCCGCCAAAGCAGCGGGCACCTCCGCCTCGATCAGGCGGCGCTCGGCACCGTGCGCCGTTGGCGCTTCATCCCCGCCCGCCGGGGTTCCGAAACCCTCGCCGCCTGGGTGCTCGTTCCCCTCTCCTTCTCCCTCGACGCCTGAACCCTCCGGATTCCCCGACCCGGCCTCACGAGGCCTGGGGATCCCCTATCCGTATAGGACCGCCATGCTCAGCTCCGCCCTCTTCTGCCTCGTCGCCGGAATGCCCGGCCAGGACCCCGCCCCCCAGGCGCCCCCGGCCACCGAAACCGCCCTCCCGGAAGTGAAGGTCAAGGGGAAGAAAGGCCTCAAAAAAGCCGATCCCAAGCAGGCCTACCATGAGCCCACGGCCACCACCGCGGCCAAGGTGGATGCCCCCCTCAAGGACATTCCCCAAACCGTGAATGTGGTGACCGAAGCCCTGCTCCAGGACCAGGGGGCGAAGTCCATGCAGGACGCGCTGCGCACCGTGGCCGGCGTGGGCCTCAGCAGCGGCGACGGCCAGCGGGATCAGGTCTCCATCCGGGGCTTCTCGGCCATCGGCGATCAGTTCGTGGACGGACTTCGGGACGACGCCATGTACTTCCGGGACCTCTCCAACGTGGCCCGGGTGGAGGTGCTGAAGGGGCCCGCTTCCGTGCTCTATGGCCGCGGCAGCTCCGGCGGCGTCATCAACCGCGTGACCAAGAAGGCCGACGGGGCGCGCCATGGGGACCTGGAGCTCATGGGCGGTTCCTTCGACCAAAAGCGGGCCGCCCTGGATTTCGGAAATACGGCCACGGAGTCCATCTCCTACCGGGCCACCGCGGCACTGGAACGCAGCGGGGGGTTCCGGAACCAGGCCTTCCTGGAGCGCGAGGCCGTCACCCCCTCCGCCCTGTTCAATTTCGGCAAAGACACCAGCCTCGTGGTCCAGTTCGACCACCTCCGCGATAAGCGCACGACGGATTTCGGCATCCCCTCCCTGGACGGACGTCCGGTGGACGTGCCCCGGGAAACCTACTACGGCTCGCCCGACGCCCGCCGCGAGGACTTCACGGAGTCCACCATGGAGGCTGGGTACCTCCGCTTCGATCACCGATTCAGTCGAACGCTCGAACTGCGCAACACCATCCGCACCTACGATTTCGAGTTGGACCGCCACAACACCATGCCCGGCCAGGTGCTGGCCGCAACGCGGCAGGTGCGCCTCAATCACGGCGATGTCTCACGCCAGGAACGAGGCTGGTTCAATCAATTGGAGTTGGTGCACCGCGCCTCCACGGGTCCGGTGTTCCATGAGCTGCTCTACGGCGTGGAACTGGGCCATCAACGCAAATACGGACGCTTCGCCAGCTTCACCAACGTCGCCACCGTAGATCTTTTCAACCCCGTGCTGAAGCCGCTGACCCTGGGCACGCCTTCCGTGACCGAGACCGTGGCGGACCAAAGCACCACCGCCTTCTACCTTCAAGATCTCATCACCTTCTCGGACCGTTGGAAGGCGCTGGTGGGCCTGCGCCATGACCGCTACCTCCAGGAGACCGAATTGCAGCGGCCCGCACCCGGCCGCCTGGAGCGCACGGACGCCGCCTGGAGCCCCCGGGCGGGCCTCGTGTTCCAGCCGGACGCGGTGCAGTCCTGGTACCTCTCCTTCAGCCGCAGCTTCCAACCCTCGGGCGAGCTCACCCAATTGTCGGCCAACAACGCCAAGATCGAACCCGAGCAGACCCGCAACCTGGAAGCGGGCCTGAAATTGGACCTCCTCAAAGGCCGGGCCTCCGCCACCTTCTCGGTGTTCGACCTCCAACGGACGGGCATCAAAAGCTCGGATCCCGCGAATTCCGCCCTCCTCGTGCCCATCGGAACCCAGCGCACCCGAGGCCTCGAAGCCACCTTCGACGGCCAGGTTGGCACCGCCTGGCGCCTGCACGGGGGCTACGCGTACCTGGACGCGCGGCTCACCAAGTCCACGCCCGGTACCAAGGTCGGGGGGGTTCCCGTGGAAGGTCACCGGCCCTCCCTCACCCCGCTGAACAGCGGGAATGTGTGGGCGGACTGGGCCTTCACCCCGGGGTGGAGCGCAGGCCTGGGCGTCAACGCCTCCGGGGACCGCTACGCATCCGCTTCCAACCTGGTGCGCCTGGGGGGGTACGTCACCTTCGACGCGGCCCTGCGCTTCCGCGCCCGGAGCTGGGAACTGGCCCTCAACGCCTACAACCTCACCAATCGGAAGTACATCGCGTCCGGCCATGGTGGCAGCGATATCCTGCTGCTCCCCGGAGGGCCCCTCGCCGCCCAGGTAACCGTTCGCATCCACTTTTAGTCGCCGGAATCCGATGCACCCACCCCTTCACGCCACCGCCTACCGCCACCTCCCGAGGCGCTCCCGGAAGGCGCAAGTCCTGCGCCTCCTCCGGAAACTCCACGCCTGGATCGGCCTTGGTGGAGCTGCCTTCGGGCTCCTCTTCGGCCTCACGGGATTCCTGCTCAACCACCGGGGCATGCTGAAGATCGAAGCGGGCCAGATCCAGGAGCGGAAGGTCGCGGTTGAATTGCCGGTGATCCCGGCGAGCCCCGAAGCCCTGGCGCGGGGGCTCGCGGCGCGCTTCAACGTGCCCATGGCCCGGGTGAAGTGGCTGACCAAGGCGGGGAAGGCGGGGCGCATCGGGGGCACCCCCCTCCAGACGGCGGACCAGTGGACCGTGGCCTTCATGGGCCACGCCCACTTCGCCCTCGCCACCTACACGCCGGGCAACCGCACCGTGGAGCTGGAACAGAAGGATGCGAACTTCGTGCAGGCCCTAAAACGCCTGCACAAGGGCGATGGGGGGCAGCTGGGATGGATCCTGCTCTCGGATGCCTTCGCGGGAGCTCTCCTCTTCCTCACGCTGTCCGGGACCCTGCTCTGGACGCGATTGGCAGGCTCCAAGCTCCTCGCTGTGGGACTCGCAGGAGCGGGGCTACTGACGGGGATCTTGGTGCCCGCCCGGGGTTGGTGACGAATTCCCTCTGCGTCTCTCGAGGTTGCAGGCTAAATGAATCAGGTGCTGGCTGGCCGCACGAGCCGCACCGCCAGCGGCAGGCTCAGGGCCACGAGCAGCGCGCCCAGCAACCAGCCGGGCCTGAATCCGTAGCGGCCGATGAAGGCGCCCAGCGCGAAGCTGCCGAGGCCGATGCCGCTATCGAAGGCGAAGAGCAGGGCCCCGAAGGCACCGCCCCGCCGTTCGGCGGGAACCACCTCCAGCAGGCGGGCGGTCACGAGGGTGTGCACCATGCTGTAACCGGCGCCGTAGAGGGCCGCGGAGAGGGCGTGGCGCAGGAGGGTGCCGGGCAGGAGGCCCAGGAGCACCATGCCCGCGGCCGCGCCGGTGAGCATCCAGGGCAGGAGCCGGATGGGGCGGGCGCCGAAGCCCGTGCGGGCCATCACGAGCCGCATCACCACCATGCCGATGGCCATGGAGGTGAGGAAGGTGCCCGCCCAGGGGCCCGTGAGGCCGGCAGCTGAGGCCTCCTGCGGCGTGAAGGTGCTGAAGGTGCCGTAACCCAGGGCCGTGAGGAAGAGGATGAGGCAGGGCACCAGCACGGTGCCTGAGGGGAGTTGGAAGGGCGTGGGCGTCTCGTGGGCGGGGGGATCCGAGGGGAGCTTGCGGGCCAGCCAGGTGAGCACGACGAAGATCGCGGCGAGGCTCGCGCACATGGGCAGGAACCCGAGGGCGTGGAAACTCCAGAGACCGACCACGGGGCCCACCACCACACCGCCTGGGCTCGCGAGCCCATAGAGGGAGAGGCCCTGGGCCCGGCCTTCCTCCGGCAGCACCCGGCCCAGGAGGCTCATGGTGGCCGTCAGCACGCCGCTCCACACCACGCCGTGGGGGAAGGCGATCCAGAGGAAGGCGGTGGCCGTGGTGAGCCAGGGGTAGGCGAGGAGGAAGGCGCCGAAGCCCAACGTGCAGACCATGGCCATGCGGCGGGCGCCGAGGCGATCGCCCAGGGGGCCCGTGAGCAGCGCGCCCACGGCGCTGCCGCCGGTGAAGAGGCTCATGAAGCGGCCCCGCGCGCCGAGATCCAGCCCCAGTTCGCCCAGGCGGAAGGGCACCGTGGGGAAGAGCTGGAAGGCGGCGAAGAAGGTGAGGAAGGTCATCGCCCACACGAGCGTGAAGTTCCGGGACCAGAGGCGAGGTTCATTCATTGAATCAATCTCTCACGCCGAAGCGCTTGGCGAGCCGAGCCGCCAGGGGGATGGCCAGCAGGAGGGCCAGCGACCCCACGGCCCACCCATGCCGAAAGGACCAGCGCTCCATCACGGGGCCGATGGCCCAGGCGCCGAGGGCGCTGCCCGCGTCGAAGCTGAAGTAGAGCAGTCCCACGCCGGCGCCGCGCCGGGCGGGCACCGCCTTACTCAACACAGCCGTGAAAACGAGGGTGTGCACCATGCCGTAGCCCGCGCCGTAGACGAGGGCCCCCAGCACGTGCCGGCCCAACCCGCCGGGCAGGAGCACGAGCAGCAGGTTGCCGGCCGCGGCCAGCGCCAGCATCCAGGGGAGCAGGCGGAGTGGATCCCGCCCCATGCCCGTGAAGCCCAGCAGGAAGCGCAGGCTCACCATCCCCAGGGCGAAGCAGGTGAGCAGCGCCGAGGGCCAGGCCATGCCCAGGGCTTTGGCTTCCTGGGCGGCATAGGGGGGCATGGGGCCGTAGCTGAGGGCCAGCGCGAAGAGCAGCCCCGCCACGGGCCAGAGCCAGGGCTCCGGGGCCTGGAAGAGGGCGCGGCGCGGTCCCGTCGGGCCATCCTTGGGAAGTTGTTTCGCCAGGAGGGCTTCGCCCAGGAATCCCAGGGCGAGGATGCCCATGTGGAGTTGGATGCCCAGGTGGGGAAACAGGTAGAGGCCGACCAGGGGCCCGAGCCCCACGCCGCCGGGGCTCGCGAGGCCGAAGAGGGAGAGCCCCTCGGCTTTGTTCTCGTCGGGGAGGAGGGCGCCCACCTTGCTGATGCCGCTCGTGCGCAGGGCGCTCCACACGATGCCGTGCAGGGGTGCCAGCACCAGCAGCCAGATGGGCTTGGCCACGAAGGCGTAGGCTCCGAAGAAGGCAGCGCAGAGCAGGCTCGCGCCCATCATCACCCGTCGGGGCCCGAGGCGATCCCCCAGCGGTCCCGTGAAGAGGGCCCCGAGGCCCGAGCCCAGCATGAACAAGGCCATGAAGCGCCCGCTCTGGGCGAGGCTGGCGCCCAGATCCCGCAGATGGAGGGGCATCACGGGATAGAGCTGGTACCCCACTGCGAAGAGGCAGAAGTAGAAGGCCCAGGTGAGCCGGAAGGGCCGGGTGAGGAGGCGGGAAGGCGCCATAGGCCAGGGTAGCCCGGCGAGGGCGCGGGCCCATCACGCCTGGGTCATCGGGTGGTCCAACTATCGTTCGGGTTCGAGCTTCAGGGTAGTCTCGCCGGCCTTCCCATCCCGGGAGTAGCCGATGCGGACGCTGCTGCCCATGGGCTTCGCCTCCACGAGGTCCAGCAGGGTGTCCCATGAATCCACGGTCCTGCCATCCACGCTGGTGATGAGATCTCCGGCGAAGATGCGGCGGCCTTCGGTTTCCACGCCTCGCAGGCCCGCCCGGGCGGCGGGGCCGCCCCGGATGAGGCGCCCCACCATCACGCCCTTGCGGGGGCCGAAGTAGCGCTCCACGGCGGCCGCGGAGACGGGCTCGAAACCCAGGTCGGGGCGCTCCAAGCGGCCCTTGCTGATGAGCTGGGGCACCACCCGGTTCACGGTGTCCACGGGCACCGCGAAACCGATGCCGGCGGAGGCGCCACTGGGGCTCTGGATGGCCGTGTTCACGCCGATGAGGCGGCCGGAGCTGTCCAGCAGGGGCCCTCCGCTGTTGCCGGGATTGATGGCCGCATCGGTCTGGATGACGCCGCGGATCTCCCGGCCCTCGGGGCTTTGGATGGCCCGGCCCAGGGCGCTCACGACCCCCGTGGTGAGGGTCTGATCCAGGCCGAAGGGATTGCCGATGGCCAGCACGCCCTGGCCCACCTGGATATCGCCGCTGGAGCCCATGGGGATGGGGCGCAGCTTGCGGGGGGGTTGGTGGATCTTGAGCACGGCGAGATCCTTGTCGCCGGCCGAGCCCACGTAGGAGGCCTCGTGCACGGCGCCATCGCTGGTGGTGACGAAGGCCCTGCGCGCGTTCTGGATCACGTGGAAGTTGGTCACCACGTGGCCGCCCTCATCCCAGATGAAGCCCGTGCCGCTGCCCGAGGGGACTTCCACCCGGCTGAAGCCGAAGAGGTCGCGGGCGCGTTCCTCGGTGGTGGTGATGTAGACGACGGAAGGTGCCGCCTCCTTGAACCGCTGGATGGTGATCTTCTCCTGCTCGAGCAGCGGACCCCTCGGGTCCACGGGTCGAGGGCGGCCCGCGTCGGAGAGGGCATGGGTGCTGCACCAGCCCACGAGGACTCCGGTGGTCAGCAGGGTGATGAAGACGAGGGCACGGCGCATGCTAAGTCTCCTGGAGTCCTATCTTGGGCGTATCGGCAGCGAATTAACAGCGGGGGATCCCAGGGCCGAAACATCCTGAGACCCGATGCGACCCCTGACACTCTCCCCCACCTGGTGCCTCCCGCTGGCGGGCGCCGGGCTCATGCTCCTGGGCTGGCTGGAGAGCCAAACGCCGGTAACGCTCACCTTCAGCAGCTATTACTTCCTCCCCGTGGCCCTCGCCTCCTGGAGTGGAGGGCGCCATTGGGGTTACGCCTTCGCCTGGCTCACGGGCCTCACCTGGCTCGCGGCGGACCTGAACATGGGCTACCCCCCGGAAGGCCAAACGCTATTTCGGGGCATCAGCGTCTTCAACCACTGCCTGGCCTATAGCGCCGCAGCCTGGATCGTGGATGGGCTGCGGGGTGCCCTCGTGGAAATTCAAAACCGGAACGCGGCCCTGGAAGCCGCCGTGGAGGAAGTGAACCGCCTCCAGGACCTGCTGCCCGTCTGCGCCTGGTGCCGGAAAGTGCGCGATGACCATGGGCTGTGGCAGGGCGTGGAAAGCTACCTCCAGGCCAAGGGGACCAAGCTCACCCATGGCATCTGCCCGAGATGCCAGGAACAGGCCCGCCGTGAGATGGACACCCTCAAGGCCCAGGTGGTCACTCTCTATTCCGAGCCCCGGAAATAGGGATCCTGTTCAATATCCGATGAAGGTGCCTGGCCCGAAACCCCCTGGGACGGTGGTGAGTTGTGGGCGCTGATAGGGCTTGCCGTCGGCCACCACGAGATCCAGGCGCCCGTCGTTGTTCAAGTCTCCCAAGGCGACTCCCAGGGGCCCCGTGTACCCGATGTAATTATCGGGGGCCAGGAAGGTTCCCAGGACCGCCGGGTCCTGCTTGAGCACACCCACGCTGCCGGGATCACCGGTCACGCCGGCGCAGGCCACGGCCAGATCCGGGTGGCCATCCCCATCCAGATCGCCCACGGCGATGCCCGCCGTGTAGTAGTCGCCCACATCATAATTGGCGCCGGCCGCGAACACGCCCGGGGCGGTCTGACGGAGCACGGTGATGCCATCGCCCGTCGCGGTGGCGCGGTAGTTGGCGGTGATGAGGTCGAGGCGGCCGGAGCCCGTCAGATCAACGGCCTTGAGGGCTACCGGCCGGGAGCCGACGGGCAGTTCCACCGCCGTGGCGAAGGTGCCCGCGCTCGCGTTCTGGAAGAGCAGGGACACGGTATCGGCGGTGGTGCTCACCGCGAGGTCGGTGCGCCCATCCCCGTTCAGGTCGGACACCACGATGGCCCGTGGATCCCCATGCACGACGAGGCTGGCCCCGAGGAGGAAGGAGCCGGGGGTGGCCGTCTGGTGGAAGATCTGGACCGTGTCGGAACCGGAGGTGGCTACGGCGATATCGGCCCGACCATCCTGGTTGAGATCCCCCGCCGCCACGTCCAGGGGAGTCAGCACGCCCGTGTTGAGGGTGGTGGCCAGGGTGAAGGTGCCCGGCGTCGTGGCGCTCTGGAAGTAGACCGAGATGGTTCCACTGGCCGCGTTGGCCACCATCAGGTCGGGCCGGGAATCGCCGTTGAGGTCGCCCACGGCCAAGGCGGCGGGATCCCCGCCCACGGTGTAACGGGTGGGGGTGCCCAGGCTGCCCGGGGTGGTCTGGAGGGAGATCGAGGCATAGCCTGATTCGGCCCCGGCCTCCGCATATAAACCATTCCCGGTCACGACATCCGAATGGCCGTCGCCGTCCAGGTCGGCCACCACCACGGCATTGGTGTAGCGCACCCGATATTCGGAGTGGGTGTCGGAAGAGGTGCAACCCAAGGCCAGCAAGACGAGCACAGGCAACAACAGTCGGATGCGCATGGTGGACTCCCAATCAACTCAATGTGAATTAACCCGATCGGTTGGACAAGGGGGGACCCCCCGCGGAGAGCCAGGCCCGGGGCGCGGACCCCTCCGGCTCGGATCGAAGGCTTGAACCCCCCTCGCCAAGGCGTGGTGACCCGTCCGTGACCGTCCGCTCGCCAAGGGAATTCGGGCGTTCGCAGGGGAGCCCGGACTCCCCGGAAGGAAGGAAATCCCTGGCGGATGCGCGCTTCGAGGCGCACCCTAGGCTGGACGAACCTGACCCGATCCTATTGGAGGTTTCATGAAAAACATGCATCGTTTCGCCTTGGGTGCCGCCCTGGCACTCACCCCCCTCGCCCTCACCTTGGGCTGCGATCGAAAGGCCGACCAGGCCGAGGCCGCCAAGGCCGAGGACCTCGTCCGCAAGGTCACCGAGGCTGAAAAAGCCGAAGGCCAGGTCAAGCAGGCCGCCCAGGCCCAGGCCCAGGCCCTGGGCCAGGCCGGCATGCAACCCAATGCCCCGGGCCCCCAGGGAGTGCAGCTCACGGAAGCCCAGCGGGGTCTCCTGGAAAAGCGAGTCAAGGAAGAGAAGGACAACGGCACCGCCTCCCTCATCCAGGAAATCCTCGATCGCGATAAGCAGATCAAGGACCTGGAGAGCCGGGTGGCCCGCCTGAAAGCCGAGCTGCCCAAACCCCAGATCGCCACGGAGAAGGACAACCACTTCGCCTTGGCCGTGCGCTTCCTCAAGGCCAAGGGCATCGGCGAGGACAAGGCCAAGACCCTCGCCGCCAAGGCGAACTTGATGGAAGAACTCCAGCCCGGCTGGCAGGTCTACCACCAGTACTTCAACGGCACCTACCTCACCACCGTCACCCAGGGCAAGGCGGACATCAGCCCCAGCGAATTCGTGAAGGGCCAGCGCATCGCCCTGGAGCGTGAGCGCGATGACACCCGCGCCATCGCCCACGGCCTCGCCGATGAAGTTGACAGCCTCGTGGCCCAGCGCGTGAAGATCGAGGAGGAGATCAGCGCCCTCCGCACCGAGAAGAACACCCTGCAGAGCCAGGTGGGCGAGCTCACCAACCTCAGCGGCGCGCAGAAGGCCAAGCTGAACTCCATGCACTACCTCATCGGGGCCCGCAAGCAGCTGGAGCAGGATGGGGTCATCGTCGTTCCCGTCTTCACCAAGGATCGGATGGGCCCCAAGGCCACGGTCGCGAAGTTCGATAAGGATCTCCTGCTCGAAGGCAACGGCAATCCGGAGGTGGTCATCCGCGCCTCCGAACTGGGCGTGAAGAAGATCAGCAAGATCAGCGTCATCCCGGGTTCCCTGGAAAAGGACAAGCACTACTCCATCGCCTACGCCGAGGATAAATCCTCGGCCACGGTGAAGATCCTCGATTCCGAGCGCCTGAAGAACGACCGCGTCGTTTTCGCCGTCGCCGATTGAGTCCAATCGCGGCTTCGCATTGCGGCGGCCTTCGGGCCGCCGTTTTTTGGAAGTGGAAAGCGGCCCGGCGTTAGGTGTTTGTCCTTTCGTCCGAAGGCATCGCATCCACGTTGCCGCCGCAGAGGATGAGCCCCGCGACGCCCGTCGGTCTCCACCGACCTGACATGAGGGCGGCGAGCCCCGCGCAGGCGCCCGGTTCCACCAGCAGTCGCGCCTCCCCCCAGAGCCAGGCCTGTGCAATGAGGAGCTCGGCATCGGAGACGAGCAGGGGCCATCCCACGCGCGTGCGGAGAATGCCGAAGGGGAGGTCGCCCACGCGGGGTGCGCCGAGGCTGCTGCGGGCGGGGCCCGAAGGCTCGATGGTGACGGGGGTGCCCGCGCGAAAGGCCGCGTCGTAGCAGGCGCAGGTTTCGGGTTCGATGGCCACCACGGAGGCGGCGCCCTCCAGCGCCAGGGCAAGGCCGGCGGCGAGGCCGCCACCCCCCAGGGCCACGGCCCATTCCGATGCCTCCGGCGCCTCCTCCCGCAACTCCAATCCAAGGGTGCCCTGACCCTCGAGAACCTCCGCCTGATCATAGGGATGGATCAGGGGAAGGCCTTCATGGCGGGCAAAGGCGCGGGCCGATTGGAAGGCCCCGGCCATGGTCGGCTCACCCTGGAGCACGCGGGCCCCGAGTCGGAGCAGGCCTTCGACTTTGGTCCTGGGGGCGTCGCTGGGAAGGAACACCGTCGCGTGCCGGCCCAGGACCAGGGCGGCGTGGGCCACCCCGAGCCCGTGGTTCCCGCCACTGCAGGCCACCACCGCCGGAGCCTCCGTGGCGGCGATGGCATTGAGGGCGCCCCGCACCTTGAAGGATCCCGTGATCTGCAGGCACTCCAGTTTCGCCACCGCGGGCACGGGGCCCCGGGGCGTGGGCACCCGCAGCCTCAGCAGGGGGGTCCGCCGAAGGTGCGGGCGTACCCGGTCCAGGGCCCCGGCGAAGTCCGGGGCCCACGTCTCACCCACGGTCATGGTCAACGCGCCAGCGCGGGCCGGAGCCGGGTGAGCCAGCCTTCCCGCGTGGGATCCCCTCCGCGCACCGCGGCCGCATAGCGGGCCTGCAAGGCGCGGGTGATGGGATTGGCGCCGAAGGGGTGCTGATCGAGGCGCGCCACGGCGGCCACTTCCGCCGAGGTGCCCGTGAGGAAGACCTCGTCGGCATCCAGCACCTCCTTTCGGGTAAGGCCCTTCCGGACCGCCCCGGTGAGGGCGATGACGGAGTCCCGGGTGATGCCGGGCAGGGCATCCGGATGCTCGTTGGCCGTGACTTTGCCGCCCTTCACGATGAAGAGGTTCTCGCCCGTGGCCTCGACCACGCGCCCCTGCCGGTCCAGGAAGAGGGCTTCGTCATAGCCCAGTCCCGTGGCTTCGCGTTTGGCGAGGATGCTATTCACGTAGCCGCCGCAGAGTTTCAAGGGCGGCAGGGCATGGCGGCTGTTGCGGCGCCAGGCACTGCTGAGCAGGGCGACTCCCTTGGCGCCGGCTTCGCCCAGGTGGCTCTTCCAGGGCAGGGCGGCCACGAGCAGGCGGGGCTTGAGGTTGTGGACGTCCAGCCCGAGCCCCCCCGTTTCGAAGAAGGCCAGGGGGCGCAGATAGGCATCTTCCAGCCCGTTGGCTTCCAGCACCTCCAGGCAGGCCCGTTCCGCCACGGCTGGATCAAAGGGCAGGGCGATGATGGAGCAGCCCCGGGCCATGCGGTCCAAGTGATCCCGCAGGCGGAAGATGGCGGGGCCCTCCGGGGTCGCGTAGGCGCGGATGCCCTCGAAGACGCCGGTGCCGTAGTGCAGGCCGTGGGCCAGGGGGCTCACCCCCGCCTGATCCACGGGCAGGAGCTGTCCGTCGAGCCAGACCTTCATCGCGGCGTCCCCTCGAGCAGCGGGGCCTCCACGGGGTTCAGGAAGGGCATCATGGCCCGCAGCTTCCGGCCCACCTGTTCAAGCTGGTGCTCCTGTTCGGCGGCGCGCTGGCCTTCGAACCAGGCGCGGCCGGTCCGGTTCTCCTGGATCCAGGCGGCGGCGTAGCGGCCGTCCTGGATCTCCTTGAGGATCTCGCGCATCTCCTCCTTGATGGCGGCGGGCACCACCCGGGGGCCGCCCGTGTAGTCGCCGTACTCCGCGGTGTCGGACACGCTGTAGCGCATGTAGGAGAGGCCGCCCCGGTACATCAGGTCCACGATGAGCTTCAGCTCGTGGAGGCACTCGAAGTAGGCGATCTCCGGTTGGTAGCCCGCCTCCACGAGGGTTTCAAAGCCCGCCTTCACGAGGGCCGCGGCGCCGCCGCAGAGCACGGCCTTCTCGCCGAAGAGATCCGTCTCCGTCTCCTCGGCGAAGGTGGTCTCCAGCACCCCGGCGCGGGTGAGGCCGATGGCCTTGGCATAGCTGAGGGCCAGATCCAGCGCCTTCCCGGAGGCGTCCTGGTGCACGGCCACGAGACCGGGGACGCCGCCCCCTTCCACGAAGACCTCCCGCACGCGGTGGCCGGGGGCCTTGGGGGCCACGAGGCTGACGTCCACCCCCTCGGGCACGGCGATGGTGGCGTAGCGGATGTTGAAGCCGTGGGCGAACATCAGCGTCTTGCCTGGGGTCAGCGCGGGGCGGATGGCGGACTCATAGAGGGCCGCCTGACCCGTATCCGGCGTGAGGACCATGACGACGTCCGCCCAGGCGCAGGCTTCTTCGGGCGTGTTCACCGCGAGGCCCGCCGCTTCCGCCTTGGCGCGGCTGCGGCTGGCGGCGGGCAGGCCCACGCGGACTTCCACGCCGCTGTCCTTGAGGGAGAGGGCGTGCGCGTGGCCCTGGCTGCCGTAGCCGAGCACGGCGACCTTGCAGGCGCGGATGAGGCCGAGGTCGGCGTGGGAATCGTAGTAGAGGGTGGCCATGGGGGCTCCTGAGGGGGGGGTGGGAAGGGCAATGGGAGGGGTCCTTGGTCCCTTGTCCTTGGACCTTGGCTGGGCACGGTTGATTGATTTGCACGGCCCTAGCTAAGGACCAAGGACCATGGACGAAGGACTTCAGGCGGGGATGCCGAGTGCGAGGGGTTCCGAATTCCGCGCCATGGCCACGGCGCCGCTGCGGCCGAGATCCAGGAGGCCGTAGGGTCGGAGCACCTCGATGAAGCGATCCACCTTGGTGCGGTTGCCCGTGCATTCCAGCACGAGGCTGTCGGCGGCGAGGTCTACCACGCGGGCGCGGAAGACTTCCGCCAGTTGCAGCACGGCGGGCCGCGCAGCGGGGCCGCAGGCGACCCGCGCCAGGCATAGGTCCCGGGCCAGATCGCCACTCTGGAGGAGGTCGACGCTTTGCACGTTCACGAGCTTCTCCAGGTGGGCCACGACGCGGCGGGCGCCGATCTCCGTCGCCTCCACCACCAGCGTCATGCGGCTGGCGCCGGGCTCGGAGGCGGGGCTCACGGTGAGGCTTTGGATATTGAAGGCGCGGCGGCGGCAGAGGGCCGCCACGCGATCCAGCACGCCGGGCTCGTCATCGAGGAGGGCGAGGATGCAGTGAGATTCGGTCATGGGGGGGACTCCGGTATGCGGGGAAAGGGCTGAACGCGGAGGGCGCGGAGGGGCGCGGAGAACGCGGAGGAAAAGAGAGAGAAGGAGGAGGAGGTGGAAGAGATGAGCGGCTAACTTATGGGAGATGCCTTTCTCCGCGTTCCTCCGCGGATCTCCGCGCCCTCTGCGTTCGCTTTTTCATGCCGTGTCCGCGCCGGTCTCGGCGAGGACGGAAGGGGCCGGTCGGCGGATCATTTCGTCCAGGGCGGCGCCGGCGGGGACCATGGGGAAGACGCTGTCCTCCTGCTGCACGCGGAACTCGATGAGCGAAGGGCCCGTGACGGCGCGGGCCTTCGCCACGGCCTCGGCGATTTGGCCGCGCGAATCCACGCGGAAGGCCGTGAGGCCATAGGCCTCCGCGAGCTTCACGAAGTCGGGGCTCTGGATGGGGCTGGCGGCGTAGCGGCGCTCGTAGAAGAACTCCTGCCACTGGCGCACCATGCCCAGGAAGCCGTTATTGATGACGGCGATGCGCAGGGGCAGGCCCTCCTGCACGGCCGTCATGAGCTCGCAGCTCGTCATCTGGAAACCGCCGTCCCCGGCGACGACCCACACTTCCTGGTCGGGCCGGGCCTTTTGGGCGCCGAGGGCCGCGGGCAGGGCGAAGCCCATGGTGCCGAGGCCCCCCGACGTGATGAGGCTGCGCTCGCCCTCGTGGCGCCAGTACTGGGCCTCCCACATCTGGTGCTGGCCCACGTCCGTGACGACCGTGGCCTCGGGGCACAGCCGCCACAAATCGTGAATCACATGAGCGGCGTACAGCACCCCATGATCCGGCAGGGATTGAATATCCCGCACCGAGGCATCCCCCCTCAGCGCGCGCAGTCGCGCGCGCCAATCCGGCCGCTCCCGGGGTGTGGCCTGCGCCAGCAGGCCCTCCACCACGCTTTGCACATCTCCGTGGATCGCCAGATCCACGGAGACGTTCTTGTTGAACTCCGAGCGGTCGATATCCACGTGGATCTTCTTGGCCTTGGGGGCGTAGGAGCTGAGCTTGCCCGTGACCCGGTCGTCGAAGCGCATGCCGAGGGCGAGGAGGAGATCCGCCTCCTGGATGGCCTGATTCACCCAGGCCTCGCCGTGCATGCCCATCATGCCCAGGGCCAGTTCATGGGTGGCGGGCAGGGCGCCCAGGCCCAGCAGCGTGCAGGCGTAGGGGATGTCCTGGCTCTCGGCAAAGCGCTGCACCACGTCGCGCGCGCCGCCAAGGGTGATGCCGTGGCCCGCGAGGATCACGGGCCGTTCCGCTTGGGCGAGCATCGCAAGGGCCTGATCGAGGTCCGCGATGGAGGCCTGGGGCGTGGGCCGGCGGTGCTGGCGCTTGGGCGCGGCCGCGTCCCAGTCGAAGGCGGCCCTGGCCTGCTGGGCGTCCTTGGTGATGTCCACCAGCACGGGGCCGGGCCGACCCCCCCGCGCCACGGCGAAGGCCTCCCGCAGCACCCCCGCCAGATCCTCGGCGCGGGTGACGAGGTAGTTGTGCTTCGTGATGGGGAGGGTGACCCCCGTGACGTCCACCTCCTGGAAGGCGTCCGTGCCCAGCAGGCCGCTGCCCACCTGACCCGTGATGGCCACGAGGGGCGTGCTATCGAGCATGGCCGTGGCCAGCCCCGTCACGAGGTTCGTGGCGCCGGGCCCGCTCGTGGCGACAACGACGCCCACGCGCCCCGAGGCCCGCGCATAGCCATCCGCCATGTGGCAGGCCCCCTGCTCATGCCGCACGAGCACGTGGTGGATGGGCGCATCCACGAGCGCATCGTAGGCCGGCAGGATGGCCCCGCCCGGATAGCCGAAGACCGTGTCCACGCCCTCCCGGGCGAGGCACTCCCATAGGATCTGCGCGCCGGTCAGCTCAGGCATGGGGGGCCCCAGTGGAAAGAACGGATGAACCACCAAGACACCAAGACACCAAGAAAAGATGAAAACGAGGAGGTAAAGCCTCGCCCATCTCATTTGCCCTCTTTTGCTTTTCTTGGTGTCTTGGTGTCTTGGTGGTGATTCCTTTTGTATCGTTCATGCCATCACCTCCTGCTTCGCTTCGGAGAACGGCACGCCGGCGCCGGCGCCTTGGCTCGCGCACTGGGCCGCCGCGGCGTAGCGGGCGAGGACGCCGCGGCGGACCCTAGGCTGAGGCTCCGACCACTGGCCGCGGCGGCGCTCCAGTTCTTCGGGGGAGACGAGGAGGTCCAGGCGGCGGCTGGGGAGGTCCAGGAGGATGCTATCCCCTTCCCGGACGTGGGCGATGGGTCCGCCCACGGCGGCCTCGGGGGCCACATGGCCGGCCATGAGGCCCCGGGTGGCGCCGCTGAAGCGGCCATCTGTGAGGAGGGCCACGCTATCGCCGAGGCCCGCGCCCATGAGGGCGGCGGTGACGGCGAGCATCTCTCGCATGCCGGGGCCGCCCCGGGGGCCCTCGTAGCGGATGACGAGCACGTCGCCGGGCTGGATGGATCCCGCCTGCACGGCCTCGAAGGCGGCCTCCTCGCAGTCATAGACGCGGGCGGGGCCCAGGTGGTGGGTGCGGGGCGTGCTGGAGCTCTTCACGACGCAGCCATCGGGGGCGAGGCTGCCTCGCAGGATGGCGAGGCCGCCTTCGGTCTTGATGGGGCGATCCGTGGGGCGCAGCACTTCCTGGCCGGGCCGCTCCTTCGCGTGGGCGGAGGCCTCGGCGAGGGTCTGGCCCGTGACGGTGAGGGCGCGGCCATCCACGCGGCCATCGGCGATGAGGCGATGGAGGAGGAGGGGGCCGCCGCCGGCGGCGTGGAGATCGGGGGCCGTGAAGCGGCCGCTGGGTTTGAGATCCGCCAGCAGCGGCGTGGTGCGGCTCACGAGGTCGAAGTCCTCCAGCTGGAGGGTGACCCCCGCTTCCCGGGCCAGGGCCATGAGGTGCAGCACGGCGTTGGTGCTGCCGCCACTGGCGGCCACGGCGGCGATGGCGTTGAGGAAGGCCGTGCGGGTGAGCAAGGTGGAGGGACGGCGTTCCGTGCGGGCGAGGGCCACGGCAAGGCGCCCCACGCTGCGAGCGGCTTCGGGCTTATCGGGATGGGTGGCCGGGATGCCGTTGAGGCCGGCGGGGCTGAGGCCCAGGGCCTCCAGCACGAGGCTCATGGTGTTGGCGGTGAACTGGCCGCCGCAGGCGCCGGCGCCGGGGCAGGCGGCGTCCTCCACGCGGGTGAGCTCGGCCTCGGAGAGCCGGCCCGCCGAACAGGCGCCCACGGCTTCGAAGACGTCCTGGATGGTGAGGTCCTTACCGTCGCAGTGGCCCGCGTCGGTCGAGCCGCCATAGAGCACGACGCCAGGCAGGTCCAGGCGCGCGAGGGCCATGGCCACGCCGGGGTTGGTCTTGTCGCAGCCGCTGAGGGCCACGAGGGCATCGAATGGGTAGGCGAGGCCCACCAACTCGATGGAATCGGCAATTAATTCGCGGCTCACGAGGGAAGTCCTCATGCCTTCGCTGCCCATGGTGATGCCGTCGGACACGCTGACGGTGTTGAACTCGAAGGGCGTGCCTCCCGCTTCCCGGATCCCCTCCTTCACGCGATCCGCCAGATCGCGCAGGTGGAAGTTGCAGGGCCCCACCTCGATCCACGTATTGGCGATGCCGATGAGGGGCTTCGCCAGATCCGCGTCGTCGAGACCCGTGGCCTTGAGCATGGCCCGGGCGGGGGCGCGGTGGGCGCCATCCACGAGGGCAGAGCTCCGCCGCCGGCCGCTGAGGCCGTTTTGATCACTGGGGGATGTCATGGAGGGTTCCTGAAAAGGGAAAGGCCCCGCGTCCTGGTGGGAGCGCGGGGCCTTCCGGGTGGGAAGTGGACTCTCTTAGGTCCCCGCGCGCGTCCTGGGAATAATGACGATCAGGCTGGGAATGCTGATCGCCACGGGCGCCACGGGTACGAGGAACTCAACGGCGGAAGGGACGCCATGCGCCGTGCGGCCGACGAAGTCGGCGCGAAGCGCGGAGGTGGAAGTCCCGAAGGCCATGCGTGGAGTCTAGGAGTCCGGAAGGCAAAGTCAAATCTAATTTTCAAAAATCGCTTGTTAAAGAATGTCAGGGACCCACGACAAGCTCGGGCATGGTGCCGTGCCAGCAGAGTTGATAGCAGCGCTCGCGGATGCGGTCGCCCAGCTCGGCGGTGCCCACGGTGCGGGAGGCGCCCTTGAGGTCGGGTGTGCCGTAGCCTTCGCCCAGGACCTCCGTGATGGCCTGTTCCAGGAGGGAAGCCTCGGCTTCGAGCTTCAGGCTGTGGCGCAGCAGCAGGGCGGCGCTGGCAATGGCCCCGATGGGGTTGGCGACGTCCTGCCCCGCCAGGGAGGGCGCGGACCCGTGGACGGGTTCGTAGAGGCCCACGGGACCCCCAAGGGAGGCGCTGGGGAGGAAGCCCAGGGAACCGCCGAGCACGGCGGCCTCATCGCTGAGGATGTCCCCGAAGAGGTTCTCCGTGAGCACGACGTCGAAGTGGGTGGGGTTCGTCACCAGGAGCATGGCCGCGCTATCCACGTACTGATGCTCCACCTTCACGTCGGGGTAGTCGGCGGCCACGCGATCCACGGTGGCGCGCCATAGGCGGGAGGCCTCCAAGACGTTGGCCTTGTCCACCGAGGTCACGAGCTTGCGCCGCTGACGGGCGGCCTCGAACGCGACCCGGGTCACGCGCTCCACCTCAGGGGCGGAATAGGCCATGGTGTTCACGCCGCGATCCGCATCCAGGGAGCGGGGATGGCCGTAGTACAGACCGCCGGCCAGCTCGCGGACGATGAGCAGATCCGTGCCCCGCACGATATGGGACTTCAGTGGACTGGAATCCACCAATGCTTCGAAGATCGCCACGGGGCGGAGGTTGGCGTAGCAACCCAGGGCCTTGCGCAGTCGCAGCAGCCCCGACTCCGGCCGTTGGTGGGCGGGAAGCTTGTCCCAGGAGGGACCGCCCACGGCGCCCAGGAGCACGGCACTGGAAGCCATGCAGGCGGCGAGGGTGCTGTCGGGCAGGGGGTCGCCGGACGCCTCGAAGCCAGCGCCTCCCATGGGGTGGGTCTCGAACACGAAGTCGTGCTGCCGTTCCCGCCCGATGAGTTCCAGACAGGCCACGGCCTCCCGGATCACCTCGGGGCCGATGCCGTCGCCGGGGAGGACGGTGATGCGATGGGTCGTCATGGGGCCTCGGAAGCGAAAAACGGAGTAACCGCGAATGACGCGAATACACGCGAATTAAAAACGCAATGCTGGAATGGGCGCATTTCATTCGCGCCCATTCGCGTCATTCGCGGTTCAAATTTATTCACGCCGCCCCCCCTTTCATGCGGGCCACGAGGTAGGGCAGCAGTCCGCCCTCTGCGAGGAAGGCCTTGGCGAAATCGCTGAGGGGCACGAAGGTGAAGGTGGCGCCGGTTTCGTGGATGTGGAGGACGCCCGCTTCAAGGTCCAGCTGGAGGGTCTGGCCATCTTGGACGGCGGCGACGGCTTCGGGGCACTCCAGCACGAGGAACCCGTTGTTCACGGCGTTGCGGAAGAAGATGCGGGCGTAGCTGGAGGCGATGACGGCCTTCACGCCCGCGCCGCGCAGGGCCCAGATGGCGTGCTCGCGGCTGGAACCGCAGCCGAAGTCCTCGCCGCCCACGATGAAGTCGCCGGGCTGGACCTTCTTCACGAAGTCCACGTCGATGTCCTCCATGGCGTGCTTCGCCAGTTCCGCCTCCTCATGCACGTTGAGGTAGCGGGCGGGGATGATCTCGTCCGTGTTGATGTGGGCCCGGGCGTAGACGTGGGCGCGGCCTTGAAGAACGGTGGGCAGGCTCATTTTGTGGGTCCAGTGTTTTGGGAATGAAAACTACTAACGCGGAGGTGAGCGGAGAGAAGCCGGAGGTGAGCGGAGGAAAAGCGAGAAGGGAAAGAAGGGCAAAAGGTTGGGTCCGTTGGTTGAACGGGTTTTGTCTTTCTCTGCTCACCTCCGGCTCTTCTCCGCTCACCTCCGCGTTGGTAGTTGCTTTCCATCACACCCCCCACATCTGCTGCTCTTCGGCCACAGGCTTGGGCAGGAAGTCGCGGGGATCTGCCAGGGCGCCGGTGATGGCGGTGGCGGCGGCGGTGGCGGGGCTGGCGAGGTAGACCTTGGAGGTGGGGTGGCCCATGCGGCCCGTGAAGTTGCGGTTGGTGGTGGAGAGGCAGGTCTCGTCGGCGCCGAGCACGCCCATGTGGCCGCCCAGGCAGGCGCCGCAGGTGGCGGTGGAGATGACGCAGCCGGCCTCGGCGAAGATGTCCATGAGGCCCTCCTTCATGGCCTGCTTCCACACGGTGGTGGTGGCGGGCACGACGATGGCGCGGGTGCCGGCGGCGACCTTTTGGCCCTTGAAGACGGAAGCGGCGATGCGGAGGTCCTCGATGCGGCCGTTGGTGCAGCTGCCGATGTAGACCTGATCCATCTTTACGGCCTTCGTCTGGGAGATGGGGGTGCCATTGCTGGGCAGGCCGGGCAGGGCCACCATGGGCTCCAGCTCATCCACGCGAAGGGTGTGGGTCTGGGCGTAGGTGGCATCCTCATCGCTCTCGAAACGGGTCCCCTTCTCGGGGGTGCGCTCCGCCAGGTAGGCCTCCGTGATGGCATCCACGGGGAAGATGCCGCTCTTGCCGCCGGCCTCGATGGCCATGTTCGTGATGGTGAAGCGGGCCTCCATGCTGAGGTGGGGCAGGGCGCTGCCCCGGTACTCCATGGCCATGTAGCGGGCCCCATCCACGCCGATGCGGCGGATGATCTCCAGAATGATGTCCTTGCTGAAGACGCCCCGCTGGGGCGCGCCTTCCAGATTGAAGAGGATGGACTCGGGCACCCGGAACCACAGCTCGCCCGTGGCGAGGCCCGCCGCGAGATCCGTGCTGCCCACGCCCGAGGCAAAGGTCCCCAGGGCCCCCATGGTCGTCGTGTGGCTATCGCCGCAGATGATCGTCATGCCGGGGTGCACGTGGCCCTGCTCCGGCGCCAGGGCGTGGCAGATGCCGTGGTTGCCGATCTCGTAGTAGCGCTCGATGCCCTGCTCCTCCCGCCACTGGCGGAGGGCCTTCGTGAGCTCGGCGCTCTTGATGTCCTTGTTGGGCACGAAGTGGTCCGGCGTCACGAGGATCTTCGTGGGATCCCACACTTTCGTGATGCCCAGCTTGCGCAGCATCTCCACGGCGGGGGGCGTCGTCACCTCATGGCAGATGACGAGGTCCAGCCTCGCGTTCACGATTTCGCCGGGGCGCACGGACTCGCGGCCCGAGTGGGCGGCGAGGATCTTTTCGGTGATGGTCATCGGCATGGGAGCGCCTTAAGAAACTGATTCACCACCAAGACACCAAGACACCAAGAAAAGCTGGGTGTGGGTCGTGTGGCTCCGCATCAATGGGTTGAGAAGGTTTTGCTTTTCTTGGTGTCTTGGTGTCTTGGTGGTTCAAATCTTTTATGCCGTGACCGCTTGCCGCGACGCCTTGAGTTGCCGCGCATGCAAGGCTTTATTGACCGCGTTCAGATACGCCCGGGCGCTGCCTTCGATGATGTCGGTGCTGGCGGCCTTGCCCGTGAGGAGGGCGCCTTCGATCTCCACCTTCATGAAGACTTCGCCCACGGCGTCGCTGCCCTCGCTGACGGCGCGCACCTGGAAGTCCAGGATCTCGCCGCGCACGGAGGTGAGGCCGGCGATGGCGTCCACGAGGGCGGCCACCGGGCCATCGCCGTGGCCCGTACCGCTGGGTTCCTGCTCGGCGTGGCGGAGCTGCACGAGGGCGTGGCTGTAGCCCTGGGTGCCGGCGGTGACTTGGGCGAGGCGCAGCTTCCAGGTCTCGGGGATATCGCTGAGGCCGTCGCGCAGGATGGCCACGAGGTCTTCCTCAAAGACCTCCTTCTTCACGTCGCAGAGCTTGGTGAAGAGCTTGTAGGCCTTTTCCAGCTCGGGTTTGGCCAGGTCGTAGCCCAGCTCCTGGTAGCGCTGGGCCAGGGCGGCGCGGCCGCTGTGCTTGCCCAGCACGATGTGCTGCACCTTCACGCCCACGCTCTCGGGGGTCATGATCTCGTAGGTGGCGCGGTTGCGCAGGACGCCGTGCTGGTGGATGCCGCTCTCGTGGGCGAAGGCGTTCTTGCCGACGATGGCCTTGTTGGGCTGGGGGTGCACGCCCGTGATATTGGAGAGGAGCTGGCTGCTCTTGGCGATCTCCTCCGTGCGGATGCCGGAGACGTAGGGGAGGCGGTCCTGGCGCACCCTGAGGGCCATGACCACTTCCTCCAGGGCGGCGTTGCCCGCCCGCTCGCCGATGCCGTTGACGGTGCACTCCACCTGGCGGGCGCCCGCCTCGATGGCGGCGAGGCTGTTGGCCACGGCCAGGCCCAGGTCGTTGTGGCAGTGGACGCTAATGACGGCCCGCTCGATGTTCGGCACCTGCTCCACCAGGGTTCGGATGAGCTGGAAGTACTCGGTGGGGGTGGTGTAGCCCACGGTGTCGGGGATGTTCACGGTGGTGGCGCCAGCCTCGATCACGGCTTCGATGACCTTGCACAGGTAGGAGGCCTCCGTGCGCGTGGCATCCTCGGCGCTGAACTCCACGTCGGGGCAGAGGGCCCGGGCATGCCTCACGCCCGCCACGGCCATGGTCATGGCCTCCTCACGGCTGAGGCGGAGCTTGTGTTCCAGGTGGATGTCGGAAGTGGCCAGGAAGGTGTGGATGCGGGGGTGGGCGGCCTCCTTGAGGGCCTCCCAGGCGCGGTCGATATCGGCGGGCAGGGCCCGGCAGAGCCCCGCCACGATGGGCTGCCGCAGGGCCTTGGCGATGGCGCTCACCGCCTCGAAGTCGCCGTCCGAGGCCACGGGGAAGCCCGCCTCGATGATGTCCACGCCCAGGCGCTCCAGTTGCAGCGCCATGCGCAGCTTTTCCTCCAGGTGCATGGAGCAGCCGGGGGATTGCTCCCCATCGCGAAGGGTGGTGTCGAAGATTCGAATGCGAGCTGGGCCCATCACGGACTCCCTTGCATCCAAGGCTAGGGAAGGTGCGTGATTTCAAAAAATGATTAAAATAAAGGGTATGATAAGAAAAACAAATAGGTGATCCATGGAGTTCGATCAGCTGAGTTTCTTCCTGGCGGTGGTGGAGGAGGGGAATTTCTCCCGTGCGGCGGAGCGCGTGGGCCGCACCCAACCGGCGCTGAGCCTCGCCCTGAAGCGGCTGGAGGAGGAACTCGGAGAGCGCCTCCTGGATCGGAACCCCCGGAAGGTGGTGCCCACGGAGGCGGGTCGCCTGCTGCAGAACTACGCCCATCGCCTCATCTTCCTTCGGGAGGAGGCCCAGACCTCCATCGCCGAGATGCGGGGCCTCATGCGGGGCCGCCTGCGCATCGGGGCCAATGAGAGCACCTCGCTCTACCTGCTTCCGGAATTGCTCGTCTCCTTCCGGAAGCGGCATCCGGGCATCAAGGTGGAGGTGTACCGCAGCACGTCGGAACAGATCCCGAGGCAGGTGCTCGAGTACGGGTTGGACGTGGGCTTCATCTCCTTCGACCCCGGCACGGCGGGCGTCACCAGCGACCTCATCCACCGGGATCCGCTGGTGCTGGTGGTGCCGCCCAAGCATCCCCTGGCGCGCCGCAAGGAGGTGCGGGTGGAGGAGCTGAGTTCCGAGACCTTCGTGGCCCACAACGCCCGCACTCCCGCCCGCACCCGGCTGGTGGATTTCTTCGCCGCCCATCGCACGCCGCTGAACATCGCCGTGGAACTCTCCACCATCGAGACCATCAAGGCCTTCGTGATCCGGGGGGCGGGCCTCGCCATCCTGCCCCGCATGAGCGTGGCCGACGCGCTGAAGGACCGGCGCCTCAAGGAAGTGCGCATCCAGGGCATGACCATCGAACGGGCCATCCGCGTGGTCCACCGCCCCGAAGGGGAGCTGAGCCACGCGGCGAAGGCCTTCCTGGAGCTGGTGATCAAAGCAGGAAAGTGAAGGGCGTTGCCTAGTAGACCTTCCACACGACGTGGTGGAATGCGTCCGTCACCAGAGCCACGTCGCCATCGAAGGCGACTTCGCCCAGCTCGACCATCCGGTAATAGAGGCCGGGGCCGCCGAGCTTGATGGTTTCCACTTCGCCCGTGGGCTTCACCCAGCGCATGAACCCATCGCCTTCGGACACGAGGATCCAGCCCGAGCGGTGCACGGCGATGCCGGTGATGCGGATGAACCGGGCCTGGTCCCCGGGGCCGTCGAGGGAGTAGCCACGGGAGCCGGGGATGCCCGCCAGGTGGCGGAGGGCCTTCGTGCGGGGATCCACTTCATAGATGGCCTCATCGGAGGCGACGATGACGCGGTCGAGAGAGGGGTCGGCGGCTACGAGCGTGGGCTTGAAGGTTCCACCCTGGAAGGGCTCGGGGGTGCCTTTGGGAATCACGGAGGTCAACCCTGAGCCGGTGTTGGCATCGAGGAACTCGACCTCTTCACCATCGACGGCCCACAGCCGGTCGTGGCCATCCAGGGCCAGGCCCTTGGCTCGATTGCCGATGGAGGGTTGGCTGGGCCACACCCAGGTCGCGAAGCGATCCGAGCGGACGATGGAGCCGCCCGATCCCTGGGCGATATCGGTATTGGGGAAGCCCGCGAGGGGCTCTGGGGTACCGCTGGGGACGAACCAGTGCCAGGCGTTGGTGCCGTCGATCAGTCGCACCTCCCCGTTCTCCTGCCCGACGAAGAAGGCGCCCCGGCCAATGGCCGTGATCCGCACGGGGCGGTAAAAGCAGGGCGCATAGAAGGCGAGGCCCTCCTGGCTTCCATCCTTGTCTGGCAGCCCGGCGAACACCTGGAATCGGGAGAGGGGGGGCGGCGTGGGGCGGAAGATCTGAAGGTCGCCGACTTCCAGGTATTTCCGATCGAGGATGGGGATGGGCCTGGCGAGGTCGGCCCGGTTGAGGTTCTTATCCAGGTAGGGATTGTCGAAGGGGGGACGATCCTGGGCCAAGAGGGCGGCGCCGGCGAGGGCCAGCAGGGCGGCGAGGGCGGTCATGCGGGACATGGGGTCTCCTTGGGATGGGGTGGTGCTCCCCTACCTTCGGGTGAACTCATGCACTGCGGTGGGCACGCTTTGAAAAAGACGGCTGGGCCACTCCGCCCTATTCGTACCGCAGCGCCTCGATGGGATCCAGCTTGCTGGCCTTGGCGGCGGGGTACATCCCGAAGCCCAGACCCACGCCCGCGGGCACGAGGAAGGCGGCGGCGAGGGCCCAGGTGGGCACGCTGCCCATCTGCTTGAGGAGCAATTGGCTCAGCAGACTTCCCAGCGTAAGCCCCAGCACGAGACCGATGAGGCCCCCCACGAGACAAAGGAGGGTGGCTTCGATCAGGAACTGGGTGAGGATGTTCCAGCGCCGAGCGCCGAGCGCCTTGCGGATGCCGATCTCGCGGGTGCGCTCGGTGACACTCACCAGCATGATGTTCATCACGCCGATGCCCCCCACGAGGAGGCTGATGGAGACCATGCCGCCTGCCGCCACCATGAGGCTGCCCGTGAGCTTTTCCACCATCTCCACCTGCTTCTGGTTGGTGGAGAGGTCGAAGTTGTCCACGTCGTCTCCCCGCAGGCCCCGCACCCGGCGAAGGCTGGTCCGGAGGAGATCCTCGGCCTCCGCCGGGGAGAGGGTGGGCTCCACCTGGAGACGGTAGCTGATGTTGTTCAGCATCCAGGGCATCACGAATTCCCTGAAGCTGCCGAAGGGCAGGAAGACTTCGTTGTCAGGGCCCCAGCTGGCCTCGTCATCCTGGGGGACGAAGGGCATGTCCCCCTGCTTCTTAAGGATTCCCACCACCTCGGCCGTCTGGCCGTTGAGGGTAAAGGTTCGGCCCAGCCCCTTCTCCAGTCCAAGCTCTTCGGCGATGCGGGCCCCCAGCACCACCACCGGAGCCCGGGTGCTCCGGTCGGTGGCCGTGAAGGCACGGCCGTCCGCGAGCTTCAGGTTGGCGAGGTCCAGCCCCTGCTCTCCGATGGCGTGGAGCAACACGCGGCGGGTGACATCGCCGGATTTGGCGGAGTTCCGGCCCCAAAGGTACATGTCCGGGGAGGCGACCTTCACTTGCGGCACCATTTCCTGGAGGTCGCGGATGGTCTCGGCATCCAGGGGTTGGCGCTTGACCTTTTTTCCGGCGCGCCAAGCCTTGTTGGACATGCCCGAGCTCAGGAAAAACGTGAGGCTGCCCTCCTGATTCACGTCCGCCATGATCCGGGCCTCGAGGCTCTTGGTGAGGTTGACCACGGTGATGACGGAGGTGACGCCGATGATGATGCCCAGGGTGGTGAGCATGGACCGCATCCGGTGCGCCCAGATGCTCTGAAGCGCCGCCCGAAGTTGTTCCTTGCCCTGGTTGGACCAGCCCTTCACTTCGAAGCTCCCGAATTCTCAGTCTTGGCCAGCTTCACCTTCTTGCCGGTGGCCAGGGTAGCCAGCCCCTTGGCGGGGCCGGTGATGACGAGCTCGCCTTCCTTGAGCCCTTCCAGCACCTCGGCATGGCGCCGCGTGGTGACGCCAAGACTGAGCACGCGCTCCTCGGCGGCGCCGTCCTTCAGCACGAAGATGGCCGTGCGGCTGCGGGCCACCAGGCCCAGGCCCCCGCTGCGGTCCTCCCGCTCCATGACGGCCTGCAGGGGAACGGTGACCGCCTGCTTGACTTCGTTGGAGAGCACCGCGACCCGGGCGCTCATGCCGGGCCTCAGGCGATCCAGATCCGAGCGGGCCCCCAGGAGCTGCACGCGCACCTTGTAATTCTGGACTTCCTGGCTGTTACCCATCATGCCGCTGCCGAGGGGTCGATCCACGCTGTTGGCGACGTTGAAGACCTTGGCCTGAAACACCATGCCGGGCAGCGCATCCACCTGCACCTCCGCGGGCTGGCCGGCGTGCAGTTTGGAGACTTCGAGCTCCCCCACCTTGGATTCCGCGAGCATCTCGCCCATGTCGGAGATCACCAACAGGATGGCGCCGGCGACGTTCGTCTGCCCGGCGATGGCCATTTCGCCCTTCTCGGCCTTGAGGCCCGTCACGCGGCCCGTCATGGGGGCCCGGAGCACCGTCTTCTCCAGCGCATCCTGAGCCAGGGCCACCTGGGATTGGGCCTGTTGCACGGAGACTTTGGCCCGCTGGAGGGCGATGTCAGCACTATCCCGGGTGAGCTTGGAATCCTGGAACTGATCCACGGAGATGAGGCTCTGCTTGAAAAGGCTCTCCTGGCGCTGGAAGGTGGCGTCCTGCTTCCTGAAGGTGGCCTCGGCGTTCTCCTGGTCCTGGCGGGCCATGCGCAGGCCGAGCTCGGCGCGGTTGAGATCCTGCTTGAACCGCTCCTGGTCCAAGGTCACGAGGAGGTCTCCCGCCCTCACCATCTGGCCGTCCTTCACATGGATGACCTTGATCTCGCCGCTCACGCTCGTGCCCACGTTCACCCGGGTGAGGGCCTGGATCTCGCCATTGGCGGAGACGCTCTCCCGCAGATCCTGGCGGCGCACGGGCTCCGTGGTGAAGAGCACCTCGGCCTCGGCGCTGCTCCCGAAGGTTTTCCATCCGACCAGGCCCGCCACGAGCATGGCGCCGCCGAGCATCATCCAGGTTCTGCGTTTCATAGGGACATCCATGGCTGGCCCGGCGAGAGGACGCATCCGGACAAGGGGTTATTCCCTCATTGTGGGCGATCGTCAGCTTAGGTTCATGGAAAAACGCGAGGGACCAATGGCCCCTCGACAGGTTGTGCGTTTGATCCGACCTATTCGTACCGGAGCGCCTCGATGGGATCCAGCTTGCTGGCCTTGGCGGCGGGATAGATGCCGAAGATGAGGCCGATGGCGGCGGGCACGGCGAAGGCGCTGACGAGGGCCCAGAGGGGGATGCCGCCGACGACGCCGAGGAGGGCCTTGCCGATGGCCGCGCCGAGGGCGTAGCCCACGCCGATGCCGATGGCGCCGCCCAGCACCGAGAGGAGGGCCGCCTCGATGAGGAACTGCAGCATGACATCCCGGCGTTTGGCGCCCACGGCCTTGCGGATGCCGATCTCGCGGGTGCGTTCGGTGACGCTCACCAGCATGATGTTCATGATGCCGATGCCGCCCACCAGGAGGGCGATGCTCACCATGCCGCCGGCGACGGCGGTGATGGCCCCCATGATGCTGGAGACGATGCCGGCGATCTGCTTGGGGCTGAACACCTTGAAGCCCTCGGGCTGTCCGCTCTTGAGCCCCTTGATGCGGCGGAGGGCCTCGGTGAGCATGTCGGCGCCATCGTCCACGTTGATGCGGGGATCCACGCGGGCCTGGAAGATGAGCTGCTTGCGCTGCTGATCCGTGAGGGTGGCGCGGCCCGTGGTGAGGGGGATGACGACGTTGCTATCGGGATCGTTGCCCAGGCTGGAGCCCTGCTCCTCGATGACGCCGACGATTTCCAGGGCCATCTGCGGCGTTTGGATGATTCGCCCGAGGGGGCGCTCCTTGATGCCCAGCTTCTCCAGCACCCGGGGACCCACGATGGCCACCTTGCTGGCGAGGCGGTTGTCGGAGGGGACGAAGTTCCGGCCGGCCGTGAGGTTGATGGCGTTGAGCTCGAGATAGGTCTCATCGGTCATGATGAGGTTCACGTTGGCGGTCTTGCCCGCGGCCTTCACCTCGCTGCCGTTGAAGTAGAGGGGGGTCATGGTGGTGAGGGCGGGCACCATGCGCTGGAGGGCCTTCATATCCTCCATGAAGAGGTCGCGGTTCTTGATCTTCGTGAACTCGCTGTAGGGCATGTCCGTGGGGAAGACGGGGCGGACGATGAGCGTTTGGCTGCCGGCCTTCTCGATCTGCTTGAGCACGCTGCCCTGGAGCCCCTGGATGAGGCTCACGACGATGATCACGGCGGCCACGCCGATGATGATGCCCAGGGTGGTGAGGCCCGAGCGGAGCTTGTTCGCGCGGAGGCTCTTCAGCGCCGCGACGAGGGGCTCGCGGACATCCATGCTCACTTCTTCCCCTTTTCCAGTGCCTGGGCCAGCTCAGCGTCGCTGCGGGCCTTCAGGGCGATGGAGGCCTTGTCCTTCAGCTCCTTCAGCTTGCGCAGGGGCCCCGTGAGCACCTGCTCGCCCTCGGTCACCCCTTCCAGCACCTCGATGAACTGGGTGCTGGCGATGCCCGTGCGGACCTCCCGCTCCTGGGCCTTGCCGGCCTTGGCCACCATGACGATGGTGCGGACGGCGGGAGCCAGCAGGCCCCGCTTCTTGGCCTCCTCCAGGCTGCCTTCCCGTTCCAGCACGGATTGCAAAGGCACCTGCAGGATGCCCTTGGCCTCGCTGGTGAGGATGACGCCCCGGGCGCTCATGCCGGGGCGCAGCTTGGCGATGTCCTCGGCTTTCATATCGAGCATCACCTTCACCTTGTAGAGGTTCGCGTCCTGGCCCGTCTTTTCCGCGCCCGTGGCCACTTCGGCCACGGTGCCCGGGAACACGCGCCCGGGCAGGGCCTCCACGGCCACCTGCGCCGTATGGCCCACTTTCGTGCGCACCACCTCGCCCTCGCTCACCTTGACCTCCGCCATGAGCTGGCTCATGTCGCTGATGACCATGAGCGTGGCGCCGGGCAGGTTGGAGACGCCGGGGATGGCCATCTCGCCCATCTCGGCCTTGAGGCTCGTCACCCGCCCGCTGATGGGGGCCCGCAGGGTGCTCTTGGCCAGGCCATCCTGGAGACCGGCCACGCCGGCCTCGCTCTGGGCCACGTTGGCGCGGGAGGCGGCGGCGGCCAGCTCGCTGCTTTCGCGCGACAGCTTGGCTTGACGGTATTCCTCATCGCTGAGCAGCTTCTGCTTGAAGAGGGATTCGGTGCGCGCGAAGGATTCAAGGCTCCGCTTACGGGCGGCTTCGAGGCGCTCGCTCTCCTTGCGGGCCGCATCCAGCCCGGCCCGACCCTGGATGAGGGCCTGCTTCAGGCGTTCCTGGTCGATGGAGACGAGGAGGTCGCCCTTGCGGACGTCCTGCCCGTCCACCACGTGGAGGTGCTTGATCTCGCCCATGACGGTGGTGCCCACGTTGATCTGCACCTTGGCCCGGATCTCCCCGGAAGCCGTGAGGGTCTCGCGGATGTCGCCCCGGAGGACCTTGTCCCAGGTGAAGCGGTCGGATTCATCGCGGGGTCCCCCGGCCAGGAGGCCGGCGATGACGAGGACGACGAGCACTCCGCCGCCCCCCAGGAGGAGGTGCTTCTTCTGCATGGATCCCTACTTGGCGAAGAGGATCTTGAGACCCGCCTGGAAGAAGACCAGGAGGAACGTGGCCAGCACTGCCCCGGAAAGTTTGAGCCTTAGCAGGTGGCGGAAGGCCAGGAAGCTGAGGACCCAGGTGGCAATGCCGAAGATGTCCAGGGCGAAGAGGGCGGTCACGACCTTCGGGCTCTCGGCGGCCACGAAGTAGCCCACGGAGGTGGGCGTGAGTTTCTCGGGGGTTAGGCCCCCCACGGGGCGGAGGATTGCCATGAGGACCATGAGCCCTCCGTGCAACAGGCCGATGAGGGAGGGGACGGCCGAGGCGGTGAGGGCCTGCTCGAATGTCGGCGCCGTCTCCTCCGCCAAGCCGCGGCCCACCAGCCAGTAAAGGAATCCGGCGAAGAGGGTCCACAACCAGGGCACCGCGACGGCGAAGACGAGTCCGATGGGAACCATGAACTTCTTCTGCACCTCGATGATGCTGTCGATCTGCCCTGCTGAGATGTTGGGGTTCCGTTCCAGGGCCGGGCGGGCCATCGCGTCCACATCCACCTTCATGCCCCACACGAGGGTCACCAGGATGCCCAGCACGCAGAAGCTGATGACGGCCGGGATCCAGGACGGGGCCTGCCGGAGCTTTTGGAAGAGGGCGGTGGGTTCCGTGAAGACGCCCATCACCTGCTCCAGGAAGCTGGGCGGCTTGGGCGCGGGCGCGGCGGCGCCGCCTCCATAGAGCGGAGCTTCGGGGGCGGAGTAAGGATTTTCAGCCATGGCACATCTCCTGGATCTAGGATCTGGATCCATGATGCGCCTCCAGTCCACCCCCCGAGGGGATTCCGTTGAACGGGGCGGGCCTTCCGGTGAACGGTTGGAGGAGGCCGATCAGCCACCGTCGCGAAACGGCCGATGGGCTGGGGATCACCCGGCTACGGGAGGGGCTCCACCTTCACCTGCAGGATCCGGGTGCCTTCCATGCGGAGGACGGTGAGGGTGGCGCCCTCCACGGCCACGCGATCCTGGGGCTTGGGAACGCGCCCGAGCCGCGACATCACGAGGCCTCCCACGGTGTCGAAGCCCTCGTGCTCCCAGGAGAGGCCCAACTGCGCGGCCACGTCGTCCACGTGGGATTGGCCGCTCGCGAGCAGGCTGCCATCAGCCAGGGTCTGGATCTCCATGGCGCCTTCATGCTCATCGCGGATCTCGCCGAACACCTCCTCCAGCAGATCCTCCATGGAAACGAGGCCGGAGACGGCGCCGAACTCATCCACCACCATGGCCAGCTGGGCGCGCTGCCGCTGCATGTCCTTCATGAGCTCCGACACGGGTTTGCTCTCAGGCACGAAGAGCACCGGCTTGCAGAGGTCCCTGGCCAGGCGGGGGTCCTGGTCCGGCAGCTGCATCAGATCCTTGAGCAGCAGGAGGCCCAAGGGGTGGTCGATGGCGCCGTCGAACACGGGAAGGCGGGCGTGCCGGCTCTGCATGAAGGCCTGCCAGGCCTCGGCCACCGTGGCCTCGCCGCTGAGCCCCTTGATCCGGGTGCGGGGGGTCATCACCTCCCGCACGACCGTATCGCCGAAGCTCACGACGTTGCGGATCAACTCGGAGTCGGATTCCTCGAGGATGCCCTCGGCTTCGCCCTCCTCGATGAGGGCCGTGACGGCGTCCTCGCTGACGGGTTCATCCTCCCCTTCCCGGATCTTGTCGGCCTCCGCGCGCCGCCGCTCCAGGCGGCGGGCCAGGGGGGACACCAGCAGGTCGAAGATCGGATGGATCGGCGCGTAGATCGGCCAGATGCGGGCCAGCCAGAGGCCGGGTTCCTGGGCCGTGAGGATCGTGGGCAGGGCCATGTCCAGCCCCCAGAGGAAGGCGAGGGTGAGGACCGCCAAACTCGCCCAACCCCCGGGGATGGCCTCCTTCAGGGGCCAGCTGAGCACCAGGAGGGCCACCAGCAGGAACTGGGTGACGAGGGAAAGCCCCATGCCCAGCACGTGCGGGCGCTCCAGCAGCGCGGCCAGCTCCGGATCGCGGATGGCCTCCTCTTCCAGCAGCCGTCGCCGCTGCAGGCTCGTCAGCGCATGGTGGGCGCTCAGCATCATGGCCAGCGCGCTCCGGTACAGGAGCAGGCCGATGAGAAGGGCGATGAGCCAAGTCGGGGTACTGGGGCTGGAGGGCACGGGGACAGTTTAGCCGGGGAAGCGGCTGAACGCGGAGGGGCGCACCCTACCGATTCCGGATCTGCTCCGCCCGCTTGGCCCTCGCCTCCGGCGTGACCACCCGGCCGAGCCGTTCCTCTTCCCGGAAGACCTCCTCGGGATCCCGGGGCAGCCCATCCACGGTGGCCTTGAGGCCCTTCCGCTCCCGGGCGGAATTGAGGAAGGGGTATGGCTCGCGGGCCAGCTCGGGGCTCTGGAGCAGGAAACGGAAGGTGAGCCAGCCGCCGGCGATGAAGTTGATCGCGAGCACCGCGAGGCCCGCCCGCTGCCAGGCGCGCATGCGGTCGTGGGTCAGGCGCATCCGCTGCCAGGCCACGCCGGCCCAGAGGCTGAATCCCATGATGGCGGCGGTGAGCAGGGCCGTGACGGCCCAGCCCTGGGTGTTCCAATCCCAGCCGGTGCGGCCGACCACGAACGACGTCATCAACACCCCGTAGATGAGGTTCAAGTGGAGCATGTAGAGGAGCAGGCTCTCGCGACCGGCGGCCTCCACGGGATTGGGGCCCGGCAGCTTGGGGCGCAAGGGGTCGAGCAGGCCCAGGAATGCGCCGCCCATGCAAATCCACCCGAGACGCTCGGCCACGGAGGGTAGGGTGGTGTTGTGGAAGGTGGTGAGCTCGCTCCAGGTGTAGCCGTTCAACATCCAGGTGCCGCCGGCGCTCTGCTTCCAGGTGCCCTCCCAGATCCAGCCGTGCTTCCGCAGGGAACCCCAGAGCATGAGGACGGCCCCCAGCCCGAGGAGGGATAGGAGGAAGCGGGCCTCGGTCCAGCGGGCCCGGGGTTGGCCGGGATCCCCCACGACTTCAGCCCGGAGGAACCGATAGGCCCCGCCCAGGAAGGCGCCGAAGCTCACGAAGGCCAGCCAGGGGAAGAGGGGGAAGAGCGCCTTGAGGCCGTGGTGGTCGTTGCCGTTGAGGAGGCCCCGCAGGGGCAGCCACACGCCCTCGCCCACGCCCTTGATCCAGAGGGTGGGACTCACGAGGGCCACGAAGAGGGCCAGGGCCAGGGCCGCCAGGGTGAAGCGCCGGGCGGTGCCCAGGGTGCGGGCGATGGCCTGGAGGAGGAGGAGGCTGTAGACCGTGCACTGGAGCACGTCGATCTTGAAGAACTCGCGCATCTTGGCGGGGGTGCCCAGCACCGTCCACTCGGCCAGGGTGAGTCCCGGGGCGTGCAGCAGGTAGGCGCAGAGGAGGATGAAGCCCAGGCGCTTGGCCGTGTCGGGCCAGAAGGGGCGCAGGATGCCATCGATCTTGAAGGTGCTCAGCACGAGGGCGAAGCCCGCGCACAAGAGGAAGCTCGGGGCCACGAGGCCGTTCACGTAATTCAGCCATTGGGGCCGCAGGTCCAGGCGCAGCCACGTGTTCACCACGTGGACCTCGATCATGACGATGACGGCCAGGCCCCGGAGGAGGTCCACCCACTGGCAGCGGCGGGAGGGGCTGAGGTCGGTCCAGAGGCCGGAGGTCATGGGCATCCTTGGGAGAGACGATAGTTTAGATGGCGGTTCCGAGGGCCCAAAGCTGTTTCGCGGCAAGGGATGGGGACCACGGGATCCTCCCACCCCTGTGCAGGCCCGCCCTGGATCGCCCCGGCAGGCCCCGCGCCTCGCCCCTGAAGGGTTCAAGGCCCATGACCGCCCTGTTACAGTGACTCCAGTCCAATTCCATATGTCCTGCAAGACCGGAGGCTCCTCCCATGGGTGGTTTGTTCGTCAAAAAAGACCTGGCCCGGCTCATCGCCGACGCCAACGATCCCAATGCCGGTGAAGGTGGGCATGGGGGCGGCACCTTTAAGCGCACTTTGGGTGCTGGCGGCCTGACGGCCCTGGGCATCGGCGCCATCATCGGAGCCGGCATCTTCTCTCTGACGGGTAACGCGGCGGCCTACAACGCGGGTCCCGCCGTGGTCTTCAGCTTCATCATCGGCGGCATCCTCTGCGCCTTCGCCGGCCTCTGCTACGCCGAGATGGCGGCCATGATCCCGGTGAGCGGAAGCGCTTACGCATACTCCTACGCCACAATGGGCGAATTCGTGGCTTGGATCATCGGCTGGGATCTCATCCTCGAGTACGCATTTGGTGCCGTGACGGTTTCCGCGTCCTGGTCCTCCTACCTGTATTCATGGCTCCACAAGACCATGCACATCCAGTTCAGCGACACGGTGATCCGCTTCACCAAAGGTCCCTGGGAAATGGTGGTTCTGAATGACGGAAGCAGTGTCCATGGTGTGTGGAACATTCCCGCGACCTTGATCGCATTGATCGTGTCGGCCATCCTCTTCCGCGGAATGAAGGAAAGCGCGGTGGTGAACAACCTCATCGTGGTCACCAAGGTCACCATCGTCATCATCTTCATCGCTCTCGGCTGGGCGGTCGTCAGCAAGCAGCTCTGGATCGGTGATCCCACCGCCAGCGGAATCTCAAGCTTCATCCCAGTCCGTCAGGACGTGCTCCGCGGCACAGAAATGGTCAAGGGTTTCGGATGGCAAGGCGTAATCACCGGGGCAGGTGTCGTGTTCTTCGCCTTCATCGGGTTCGATGCAGTGAGTACCACGGCTCAGGAGTGCAAGAACCCTAAGCGGGATCTCCCCATCGGTATCCTCGCCTCCCTCGTGATCTGTACGATTCTCTACGTGTTGATCGCGCTGGTGCTGACGGGTGTCGTGCCCTTCAATCAGCTCGGTGTGGGTGATCCTGTCGCCGTGGGCATCGACCGCATCGTGGCTCTGCGTGGTTGGTCGATGCAGGCCCAACAGACCTTCACCTTCTTCATCAAGCTCGGAGCCCTAAGCGGTCTCACCAGCGTCATTCTCGTGATGATGATGGGCCAAACCCGCGTCTTCTACGCCATGAGCAAGGATGGCCTCCTGCCTTGGTTTGGGCAGCTGCACCCCAAGTTCGGGACCCCCCACATCGCGACCGTGCTCACAGGCCTCTTTGTGGCTCTTTGCGGTGGCTTGATGCCAATGCATCTAGTGGGCGAACTGGTGAGCATCGGCACACTGCTGGCCTTTGTTTTGGTTTGCATTGGTATCCCGCTGCTTCGCATCACCAGCCCGGAGATCGAGCGCCCTTTCAAAACTCCCCTCTACTGGTTTGTGGCGCCTGCGGGCGTGATTTCCTGCCTCTTTGTGATGTCATTCCTCCCGACCGACACTTGGATTCGATTGATCATCTGGTTGGAATTTGGCTTGGGGATCTACGCATTCTACGGATGGCGAAACAGTAAGACCTCCGATGGTTCCGCGGCACGCCAGAAGCCCCACATGGTCATCTTCATGGTTGCTCTGTTGGCCTTTATTCCTACCCTGATCTGGGCCATCAAGGTATTCGGCCACCACAAGGGCTGAAGGTGATCGGCTTCAAAAAGCTCCCCGGCCTTGCCGGGGAGCTTTTTGTCTGCCGGGGCTGCCTCCACCCCGCGGGCGCGGGTGGCGAAGCGGGGCTCTGCGCCCGGTGCTGGGAGGGGTTGGTCCCCTTGGATCCCGATCGCTGCCCCCGCTGCGCGGTGCCCCATCTGGAAAACGCCTGCCCGGATCCCGTGGCCTGGGAGCATGGGGATGCCCTTTGGGACTATCACGGCGGCCGCCCGCCCCTGGGGGCGCTCCTCCTGCCGGGGCTGAAGCAGGGCGATCTGGGGTGGCGGGCGGCGCTGCTGCGGCGGGCGGGGGTGGCTCCGTTGCCGGATTGGCTGGGGGATTGTGAGGGCTGCGTGCCCGTGCCCACTCATCCCTGGCGCCGTTGGCGCAGGGGCTTCGATATTGCCCGGGACGTGGCGGAGCTGATTTCACGCCGGACGGGGCTGCCGGTGCTGCTTCCGTTGCGCAAGGCCTGGCGGGCGCCCTCCCAGGCGGAGCGCAGTGAGGGCGCCCGGCGCCGGTTACCGAAGAAGGCCTTCCGGCTCCTGGATTCGGCGGATGTCTCCGGCAAGCGTCTGCTGCTGGTCGACGATGTCTGGACCACGGGTACGAGCCTGCTGCGGTGCGCCCAGGCCCTGCAGGCGGGTGGGGCCACCGTGGGGGCGTTCACCCTGTTCCGGGCCACCTGAGGGCGCCTACTGGGTCAGGCATAATTCCGGGCGAAGAGGAGATCCGGGGGCTCCCCCTCGTAGAGCGAAGCGAACCCTTCGCGGTGCAGGCCCAGCCGCTCCAGTAGCGAGATGGAGGGCCCATTGTGGGGCTTGGTCACGCCGAGGATCCGGTTCAAACCCAGCTTGCCGTGGCCCCAGGCCATGCAGGCCGCGGCCGCTTCGAAGGCGTAGCCGGATCCCCACCAGGCCGGTAGGAGGGCGAAGCCGATATCGGGATCCTCCAGAACCCCCGGCCGCCGCAGCAGCCCGCAGATCCCGATGGAGGTCCCGCTTTCCCGATGCCCCACATGCAATAGGCCGTGGCCGTGCCGGGCGTAGCTGTCCAGGGGGCCGGCCAGCAGGTAGGTGCGCGCGCTTTCGAGATCCCGCACGCCCTTGTCCCCGATGTATTCCAGGAAGGAAGGCTCATTGAGGAGCCCGAGGATGAAGGGGGCGTCCTCCAGGGCGAGGGGGCGTAGGCTCAGGCGTTCGGTTTCGAGAGGTTCCATGGATCTCCAGGTCAGGGGGCTCAAATCGAGGGAGGAAAGGCGCCAAAATGGCGATCAAGGCTTGCGCGAAAAAAAGACGAACGTAGATTGATTCCCATGGACACCCCGGATCAAGGTCAGAGGCCGACGCCGCGCCTGCTCGACAGCTTGCGGCAGGAGCTGCGGCTCCGCCATTACAGCTTGCGCACGGAAGGGGCCTATGTGGACTGGGTGCGGCGGTTCGTGAAGTTCCATGAGCTCCGGCATCCCCGCGACATGGGCGGGGGGGAGGTGGAGGCCTTTCTTTCGCACCTCGCCTCGGAGCGCAAGGTCTCCAGCTCCACGCAAAATCAGGCCAAGGCGGCCCTGCTCTTCCTTTTCAAGCATGTGGTGAAGGTGGACCTGCCCTGGCTGCAAACGGTGGTTCAAGCCAAGGGGCCCAAACGCCTGCCGGTGGTGCTCAGCCCGGGTGAAGTGCGCAAACTGCTCGATCAGCTGGATGGCACCATGGGCTTGGTGGCGCAGATGCTCTTCGGCACGGGCATGCGGCTCATGGAGGTGCTGCGCCTGCGGGTGAAGGATCTGGAGTTCGACCGCCTCGAGGTGGTGGTGCGGCAGGGCAAGGGCGGCAAGGACCGGGTGACCATGCTCCCCGAGGTGCTCGTGGGGCCCCTCACGGCCCACTTGGCGAAGGTGAGAGCGCTCCACGCGCGGGATCTGGAGCAGGGCTTCGGTGAGGTGTGGATGCCCGATGCGCTGGAGGCCAAGTTCCGCCACGCGGCGAAGGCCTGGGGGTGGCAGTGGGTATTCCCCTCGACGCTGCGCTCCCCGGATCCCCGCTCCGGCAAGGTGCGCCGGCATCACCTCTATCCGGAGAGCGTGCAGCGGGCGGTGCGGGAGGCCGCCCGGGCGGCGGAACTGGCCAAGCTGGTGACGCCCCACGCCCTGCGCCACTCCTTCGCCACCCACCTGCTGGCCTCCGGCCACGATATCCGCACGGTGCAGGAGCTGCTGGGGCACAAGGATGTGGAGACCACCATGATCTACACCCACGTGTTGAACCGGGGAGGCCGTGGCGTGCCGAGCCCGCTGGACATGGTGAAGGAGGATTCGGGACGCGGCGCCTATTCGGCCAAGGGCGGGGCGGGGGCGGCTTGAAGCGGCGCATCGGGGTGGGTGGAGGCGGGATACCTGAAGTGGCCCGTCAACGTGTAGACGAAGAGGCGATCCTGCTCCTGCGTGCCCCAACCGATGTTGTGGATTATCAAGGGGGTGCCGTTCGCGGTGCGGCGGTCCGAGATGAGCCCCGTGTGCGGCACTCCTGAGGCGAGCCGCCAGGTGACGACGTCTCCGGGAAGGTAGGCCTTGGGATCGCGACTTGGCGGCAAGGTGCGCCCATGGCGCATGAAAAAGGTGGCGAGGTTGGGCACCCGGCGGTGATCGATGTTCCGGTCGGGGGCCTTCAGGCCCCAGCTCTTGGGATAGGCATCCCAGGCGCGCCTCATGTCCTCATGCACGAGTTTCTGGAGGTCGATGCCCTGGGCCCGGAAGGCGCGGATGAGCACGCCCGTGCAGACGCCGCGATCCTGGGCCACGTCCCCACCCGGGTAGGGGATTCGCGTGTAGCGGGGATCGTAGGCGCGGGTGACGCCGATCTGGGCCCGCGCCGCGGCTGCGAGCCGGATCCCCGGCGTCGGCGTGCCCGGCGGGGAAGGGGCCACGGCGAGCAGCATGGCCAAGAGGAGGGATCCCGGGTTCATGGAATGGGGGCCGGGGGGGCCGGGGCGGGGTGGACCGGGCCGTTCCCATTGTCCATGTCGCTGAAGATGCGCCAGCGATCATCCGGGCCCCTCCGAAGGGTGAGGGTGAACTTCCCGACATCGGGACCTCCGGGCTGCGTGGCGTAAGCCCCGAGGATCACGGCCAGGCGCCCCTCGCCTTGAACCGCCAAGGCCCGGAGGCTGAGCGGGCCGCCCGCGCTTGCGTAGGCCGCCTTGATCGCGGCGCGCCCCCGCACGGGGGGCCGGTTGAGGGCCAGCACGAACCCATCCTCCGTGAAGAGGTCCGCGAGGGCGCTCGCATCCTTCACCTGCCAGGCGCGCTCGTAGTCGCGGAGCACCCGATCGAGGCCCGGGGGCAGGGGCACGGAGGGGAGGGGGGCCGGGGCCTGGAGCAGAACCAGGAGGGGCAAGGGCATGGGAGCCTCCGGAATGCGTTCAAGGTACCCCGGGGCGCTTCCCTGGGGTCCCCTGATAATCTCGCCCCATGGCCTTCCAGGATTCACTCCGCTCCCTCCTTCGCCGCTTTCGTTGGCCCCTGCGGATCCTGGGTGGGCTCTACGCCCTTTATGCGCTCTTCGGCTTCCTCATCCTGCCGGGCATCCTGCAGCGGCGGCTCGTGGCGGGGACGTCGGCCGCCCTGCACCGCGAGGTGCGCATCGCGAAGGTCAAGGTGAACCCGCTGGCCCTCTCCCTCACCCTCGAGGGGCTCGAGATCCGCACCCGGAAAGGGGGGCCCTGGGTGAGCTGCGCCCGCATCTACGCCAACGCGGAGCTCTGGCCCCTGCTCGCCCGCACCGCGAAGGTGAAAGACCTCGAGCTGGACCGCCCCAGGTGGGTCCTGACCTTGGACGAGCAGGGGCGGCCCGAGTTCATGGATCTGATGGCTCCCGACGCCGAAGCTGACAAGCCCAAGGTGGTTGCGGAAGGTGCACCGTGGATTTTGGCCCTCGATCACTTCGCGCTGCGCGAGGGGCGGGTGGACTTCACCGACGCCAGCCCCAAGGAGGATTTCAAGAGCGCGCTCGGGCCGCTTTCCCTGAGCCTCCATGATTTCCGAACCTCCGTGGGATCCCGCAGCGGCGGCCGCTTCGAGGCCCGCACGGAGGCCGGCGAGCGGATCGCCTGGGAGGGCAGTCTCGTGGCCGAGCCCTTCAGTTCCCAGGGCACGCTCAAGGTCACCCAGCTCTTGCTGCCGAAGTACGCCCCCTACGTGCATGAATCCGTGAACCTCGATGTAAAGTCGGGGCGGCTGGACCTCACGTTGCCCTACACCTTCACCCTGGCGCCGGCCGCATCGCTCCGCCTCACGGGCGGCTCGGGCTCGATCACGGATCTGGCGGTGGCCGAGCGTGGCGGAGCCCAGGCCCTGAGGCTCCCGGGCCTCAGCCTGGATGGCCTCGCAGGCGACCTGCTGAAGCCCGAGCTCATCATCGGGCGCTTGGCCCTCTCCGGCGGCGATCTCGACGTCTCCCGCCGGGCGGATGGCACCCTGAATTGGACGCGGTTGTTGGACCTCCCTCCGGGCGTGAAGCCCAAGCCCAAGGACCCCAACGCGAAGCCCCTGGCCCTCACCGTGAAGGAGCTGGCCCTGGTGAAGGCATCCCTTCGGTGGGAAGACGCGGTTCCCCCCCGGCCCGTGGCGTTGGCGATGACGGAGGTGGACCTCACCCTGAAGGGTCTCAGCTTGGATCCGCAGGGCAACGCGGGCCTCACCTTCACCGCGAAGCTGGGGGAAACGGGCCGCCTGGGCCTCCAGGGCACCGTGAAACCCCTGGCTGCCGCCGCGGATCTGCAGGCGGACGTGGAGGGGATCGCCCTGCCGGCCGTGGACCCCTACCTCTCGCCGGCCACCGACCTCCGGATCAACCAGGGGCGCATCGGCCTCAAGGGCCGCCTCCGAGCGGATTTCAGCGGCCAGAAGACCGATGGCATCACCTATGCCGGGGATGTGTGGGTGGATCAGCTGGAGGCCGCCGATGGCCGCGATCGGGAAGTCGCCCTGCGCTGGAAGCGCCTGGCGTTGAAGGGCCTCGAAGCCGCCACGGCGCCGCTCTCGGTGAAGCTGAAGACCCTCGATTGGATCGCGCCCGAAGGCCGCCTCGTCATCGCCCCGGATGGCACCACCAACGTGAACCGGGCCTTCAAGATCGAGCCGGAGGCGCCGCCCGCGCCGACTGCGGCGGTGGTGCAGCCCACCCCCAAGGTGGCGGGTGCGGCCATGCCCCTCACCATCAACCTCATGAAAGTGGCCCAGGGGCGCCTCAGCTTCATCGACCGCAGCCTCAGCCCCAACGCGGCTCTGCTGCTCAGCGATCTGGAGGGCACCTATGATCAGCTCTCCTCGGCGCCGGGCGCCCGCAGCCAGGTGTTGTTCACGGGCAAGGCCGGTGGCGTGGGGCCCCTGCGCATCGAAGGCAAGGCCTATCCCCTCCGCACGGATGAAGACACGGACGTGCGCATGAGCCTGCAGGGCGCCGAGCTCACGGACCTCGATCCCTACAGCCGCAAGTACCTGGGCTACACCCTCCAGAAGGGCAAGCTGGGCGCGAACCTGCGGCTCCACATCCAGAAGCGAAAGCTCAGTGCCGTGGCCCAGGCCAAGCTGGATCAGCTCTACCTGGGCGACAAGGTGGAGAGCAAGGACGCCACCTGGATCCCCGTGAAGCTGGGCCTCGCGCTGCTGCGCGATCGCCACGGCGTCATCGACATGGAAGTCCCCGTGGACGGCAGCCTCGACGATCCCAACATCCACTGGGGCGGCATGGCCTGGAAGGCGCTGCTCAACCTTTTCGCCAAGGCCGCCACCAGTCCCTTCAGCCTGCTGGGCAATCTCTTCGGGGGTGGAGCCGACCTTAGCTCCGTGGCCTTCGCGCCGGGGGAATCGGAGCTGACCGCCGACGCCCCCAAGGTGATCCAGGGGCTCGTGAAGAGCCTGCAGGAGCGGCCTGCCCTCGGCCTCGAGTTGGAAGGCGCCGCGGATCCCCTGGCCGATGGCGGCGCGCTGAGGCGACGAGTGCTGGAAGATCGTGTGCGGGCCCAGGCCTGGAGCCTGGCCGGAAAAGGGGGCGCCGCCGATTCGGCCTACGTCCCCTCCGCGCCGGCTCGGGCGACCGCCCTGCGTGCGCTGCACGATAAGGCCTTTCCGGTGCCGCCGCGGGATCCCAAGGCGACGAAGGCTCCCGAGGCCCCCCTGACGGAGGTCGAATCCAGGCTTCTGGGCTCCATTCCCGAAGATGCTGAAGCTCTGCGCCTCTTGGCGGAGGCGCGCACCGACGTGGTTCAAAAGGCCCTGATGGAAGCCGGCGTCCCTGGGGATCGCGTGTTCGCGGTGAAGGGCACCCTGAAACCCGAGCAGGGGAAAACGTCGAAGGTGTGGTTCGCGGTGAAGTAGATTCGACAGGCCTCGCCCCAGCCCGTCGCCCTCGGCAATTCCGGCCTGAGGCCTGAGCGCCTCTCCACCTCGGAGGTGGACCACGGATGGCCGGCGAGTTGACCCTCGTCCACGCTTCGGGGGCGATGAGGCGTTCGCCGGCGGGGCGGGGGCTTTCGCCGATGTCCCGGCTCGCCTCGCCATCCAGGAGGTGAGGCTGGACCGATCCCTCCGGAGACAGCCATGCTCACCCTCGCGAATCTCACGAAGACCTACCCCGGTGGCGCCGCCGCCTTGAAGGGCGTGGACCTGGAGCTCGGTCCGGGTCTCTTCGGCCTGTTGGGGCCCAACGGCGCAGGCAAATCCACGCTCATGCGCATCCTCGCCACGCTGCAACGTCCCGATGGGGGGAGCGTTGCCTTCGAGGGCGTGGACGTGTTGGCGGATCCCCAATCGCTGCGGCGCCGCCTGGGCTACCTGCCCCAGGAATTCGGAGTGCTTCCCAAGGTCCCCGCCCTAGTCCTGCTGGATCACCTGGCCGTGCTCAAGGGCGTCGCGGATCGGCGCTCCCGCGAGGCGCAGGTGGAGACCCTGCTGCACCTCACCAATCTCCATGCCGTGCGGAAGGAACCCGTCGCCTCCTTCAGCGGCGGAATGAAGCAGCGCTTCGGCATCGCCCAGGCCCTCCTGGGCGACCCCGGCCTGATCATCGTGGATGAGCCCACGGCGGGACTGGATCCCGAGGAGAGGAACCGCTTCCACAACCTGCTGAGCGAGATCTCCGAGCGGGTGGTCGTGCTGCTCTCCACCCACATCGTGGAGGACGTGCGCGACCTCTGCCCGCGCATGGCCATCCTCGCGGAAGGGCGCATCCTCCTCCAGGGCGAGCCGGATCGCCTCGTGGCGGGACTGGAGGGCCGGATCTGGCGCCGCGTCGCGGCGCGGGAGGAGGTACCGGAATTGCGGGCGGCCCACCGGGTCCTGTCCACCCAACTGCACGGCGGGCAGACCCGCGTCCGCGTGCTCTCCGAGGCTCGGCCCGATCCCGCCTTCGAGCCCGCGGCGCCGGATCTGGAGGATGTCTACTTCGCCGCCCTCGGCGCCCAGGCCGCCTGAGGGAAGGCCATGACCTCCCTGCTCGCCTTCGAATGGCGCTACCAGACGCGCCAGATCGCCTTCGCCCTCGCCGCCGGCCTCTTCTTGTTTTTCGGGGTGATCCTCGGCCGCAACTACAACTCCCTCATGATGCTGGTGAACGGCCCCTACAACGTGGTGCAGAGCATGGGGCTCCTGAGCCTCGTCGCCCTCTTCCCCCTCGGCGTCTTCACGGCCGGGGCCATGCTGCGGGATCGCGAGCATGGGATGGAGGAACTGATCTACGCCACCCCCATCGGCCGGAGGCCCTTCCTCGCGGCCCGTTTCGCCGGGGCCTCCCTGGCCACGCTGGCCGTCTTCGCCTTCGCCCTCCTGGGGCTCTGCCTCGGGCCGCGCCTGCCCGGGCTCGATCCGGCGCAGGTGGGCGCCTTCCGCGTCGCGCCCTATGCCTTCGCCTTCCTGGTCGTCGCCCTTCCCAACCTGCTCCTCGCGGGCGCGCTGCTCTTCGCGGTGGCGGCCCTGGGGCGGAAGGCGGTCCTCTGCCATGGGGCGGCCCTCCTGCTCTACCTCCTCTACTGGGTGGGGGCGGCCCTGACGAACTCGCCGATCATGGCCGGTTCCACGCCGGAGGCCCAGGGCGGCCTGGGCCTCTCCGGCCTGCTGGACCCCTTCGGCCTGGCGCCCTTCTACGCCCAGGCCCGCTATTGGACGCCCTATCAGCAGAACACGCAGCTGCCCTCCCTGGATGGCGTGCTCCTGGGCAATCGCCTGCTCTGGGCCGCCGTGGCCGCGGGCGTGCTCGCCTTCGTCCACCGGACCTTCCCCTTCCGTTTGCTGGAGGGGCGGAGGCTTGGCCGAAAGCCCGCGGCTGAACCGGGGCCGGCGGATGCCGAGCGGCGCGATCTCGAGGCGCTTCCCTGCACACCCAGCGCGTCGCGGGCCTTCGCCGCCAGCCTTCGCCTGGATCTGGCGCTGCTCCTTCGGAACCCGCTGCTGCCGCTTTTCCTCCTGGTCTGGGTGGCCTTCGCCGCCCCCGAAGCCTGGGCTCGCGTCGCCGGTGGGGAATACGGTTCGGCCTCCTACGCGGTGCCCAGCCTCCTCGTGGAGGATCTGGGGCGCTCCCTCGCCGGCCTCGGGCCCCTGCTCGTCCTCTTCGCCGCCTCGGAGCTCTTCACCCGGGATCGGGAGCTGCGCTGGAGCCCCCTCCTGGATGCCCTGCCCGTGTCGGGCCGGACGATCTTCGCCGCCCGGCTGGCGGTGCTGGCCGTGCTGGTGGGCGCAATCATCGCCCTGGGCATCGCGGCCGGCGTGGGCGTCCAGCTCCTGCGAGGTGGCGGGCTTCGGGGCGTCGGGCTCCACGCCTCCCTTTTCCTCTACTCGGGCCTGCCCCTGTTGCTCTTCGCCGTGGCCTGCGGCGCGGTCCATGCTCTGGCACCGGGGAAGTACACCGGCCTGCTGCTGACGGTGGGGCTGCTCATCCTCGTGCAGAAGGGGGAGGCCCTCGGCCTGGAGCACCCGCTCCTCCGCCCCCTCGACCTTCCCTCCGTGCCCCATTCGGATTTGGACGGTTTCGGGGAGGGCGCGCGGGCCTTCCTCCTTCACGGCGCCTATGGCACCGCCTTCGGCGGCCTCCTCTTCCTGCTGGGTGGGGCCCTTTGGCGGCGTGAGCCCGGCGCGCGACTTGGCCATCGCCTGAGGGGCCTGAGGGTTGGCTCCGCTGCTGCGGGCTTCGCCATCGTTTTCCTCGCGACGGGCGGCCTCTTCGCCCTGCGGATCCATCAGGGGGGCGGCTTTGAAAGTCGCCGGGCCAGCCTGGATTGGCGGGCCGGCTACGAGCGGGCCTACGCGGCCCTCGCGGCCCTTCCCCAACCCCGCCCCACGGAGCTGACGGCCCAGGTGGATCTGGACCCTTCGGCCCGGACCTGCCGCGTGGAGGGCCGCTTGCGCCTGCTCAACGATGGCGCCGAACCCCTTGGGACGGTGGTGGCCATGCAGCGCCGGGACGCCCTGGACACGCGCCTTTCCATCGAGGGGGCCCGGGTCGTGCGGGATGCCCGCTTCGGCGTGTGGCGCTTCGAGCTGGGGCAGCCCCTGCTTCCCGGGCAGTCCGTGGACCTGGCCTTCGCCTCGACCTTCCGAGGGGGCGCCTTGCCGGAGCCGGATCCCATGCTGACGACCAATGGATCCCTCCTCTTCGGCCATCGAATCGTGCCGGCCCTCGGCTACCGGCGGGCCTACGAGCTCACCCGGGATGCCGATCGCATGGCCCGGGGCCTGCCCGCCCGGGGGGTGAAGGCGGACGAAGGAGGCGAGGACGAGGACGCGGGGGAGGGATCCGTGGTGCATCGGCGACCGGATTGGGTGCGCACGGATATCACCGTCTCGACTTCGCCGGATCAGGTGGTCGTGGCCCCCGGGACGTTCATGGGGGAATGGAGGGCGCAGGGGAAGCGGTATTTCCGCTACGCCTCCGCCAGGCCCCAGAGCTTCGCCCTCGCCATCGCCTCGGCGCGCTACGAGATCCACCGGGCCCGGCGGGGCGGCGTGGCGCTGGAGGTCTACGCCCACCCGGGCCACGGGCGGAACGCCGCCGCCATCCTCGAGATCGCGGGCGCCTCCCTGGAGCGCTTCCAGGCCGCCTTCGGGCCCTACCCCCACGACACCTTGAGGCTGGTGGAAAACACGGCGCGCTGGCCCTTCGGGGGCTTCGCGACCCCCGGGATGATCCTGCTGGGTGAACGGCGGGCCTTCCTCCTTCAGCCCGGCACCGGCGAAGTGGACCTCCTCACCCGGCGCGTCGCCCACGAAGTGGGCCACCAATGGTGGGGCCATCAGCTCGCCGCGGCCCCGGGTCCCGGCGCGTCCATGCTCACGGAGAGCCTCACCAAATACGCGGAGCTGCTCGTCGTGGACGCGGTGCGGGGCAGGGGGGAGGTGGAGCGGTTGCTGGCCCTGGAGCGGGATCGCTACCTCAGGGGCCGGACGACGGAGACCGAACCGGTCCTGGCCGCCGCGGAGGGGCAGGCCTTCCTCGCCTACGGAAAGGGGGCCCTCGCGATGTGGTCCCTGCGGGACCTCCTGGGTGAGGAAAAGCTGAACCGGACCCTGCGCGATCTGCTGGCCGAGCAGGGCGCGCCCGGCACCCGGCCGACGACGGCGGATCTGCAGCGGCACCTCTTCGCCGCCGCAGAGCCCGCCCAGCAAACCCTCATTCGGGAATGGATGCAGCAAGTGGTGCTTTACGACCTGAAGCTGGACGCGGCCACCTGGCGGCGCCGGGCCGACGGTCGGGTGGACCTGGACCTCCGCATCCAGGCCGGGAAGCGGCGCACCCATGCGAACGGGGGCGAGGAGGCCCTGACCTTCGAGGAAGCCATCGAGGTGGGAGTCCTCTCCGGGGATGAGGGACCGGAGGGCCGGGTGGCGACGGCTCGGCCCATGCTCAGGACGGGGCTGAACGAGGTGCGCCTGGTGCTGGACGCGCCTCCCGGCGAGGTCGTGGTGGATCCGGGCTGCCTGCGGATCGAGACGGATCGACGGGACAATCGGCGGAGAGTCACTGAAGTGAGGTAGGCCAACCCTCATGGCCTTCGGGAACGAATCTCAACGCGACCGACAACGGGAAAGGGGCGCCATGGGGCGCCCCTCGTCTCCCCGAGTGGGAATCACTTACTTGGAAGCGACTTACTCCTTGAGGGAAGCCGCGTTGGGCTTGACTCGGCCCATCCTGGGCCTCGCCCTTCGGGCCCGCGCTTCGCGCAGGTCGGCCTCCGCATCCTGCTTCGGCTTCATCGCCCCATCAAGGCCATTCCGCCGAACGCCGCCCCTCAATGCAACGCGGGCGCCTTTCGGCGCCCGCTATTGGTGTGCATTTGGAACGGCGCCTTACTTGCTGGCGACGTACTCCTTGAGGGAAGCCGCGTTGGGCTTCATGGCCTTTTCGCCCTTGTGCCAGTTGGCGGGGCACACTTCGCCGTGCTCTTCGCTGAAGTCGACGGCGTCGAGGAGGCGCAGGACCTCATCCACGTTGCGGCCCAGGTCGTTGTGGTTCACGGTGATGTGCTTCAGCACGCCGTCCTTGTTGATGATGAAGAGGCCGCGCAGGGCGATGCCGATGGGCAGGAGGACGTTGTAGTCCTGGGCGATGGTCTTGTTGAGGTCGGCCACGAGGGGGAACTGGATGCCCTTGATGCCGCCTTCCTTGCGGTCCATCTGGGTCCAGGCGAAGTGGCTGAACTTGGAGTCGACGGAGACGCCGATCACCTGGGTGTTGCGGGCCTCGAACTCCTTGATGGCGTCGGAGAAGGCCAGGATCTCGGTGGGGCAGACGAAGGTGAAGTCGAGGGGGTAGAAGAAGAGGACGACCTTCTTGCCCTTGTAGTCGGACAGGGAGATGTCCTTGAACTCGCCGTTCACGAGGGCGGCGGCCTTGAAATCGGGGGCGGGCTGGGTCACGAACGCGGCCATGGAGACCTCCATAAAAGGGAATTTCCAGGCTAGCCCCGGGGGCCAGAGGGGGCAAGGGTAATTCCTACTGGAATGGTCGGGAATTGGGGAGTCCTTAGTCCTTAGTCCTTAGTCCTTAGTCCTTGGTCCTTAGTCGCATGCCTCGGGCACGGCTCACCCATTTCGGCCCGATCCTGCAAGTCCAAAGCCCTGCCCCCAAGCTGGGTCGGCGCCAGCCAAGGACCAAGGACCAAGGACCAAGGACCAAGGACCAAGGACCAAGGACCAAGGACCCGATCCCTCCGCTACACTGTTCCCCTTCCCCTGGCCTCGCCTGGCGGCCCCCGCGGGTTGCCCTTCAGCTGGTGTGATATCGGCGCGATGGTCAGGAACAGAGCCCCTTCCATGTCGAATCCGATCCAGTTGTCGGTCTTCTCGGAAATCCACCGCCTCCGCCAGGTCGTCGTCCACAGCCCCGGTCCCGAGGTGGACCTCATGGTCCCCGGGATGATGGAGAAGCTCCTCTTCGACGACATCCTCTACGGCGACCAGGCCCGCAGCGAACACGCCCAGTTCCGGCAAGTGCTGCGCAAGGTGGCCGACGAGGTGCTCGACGTGCAGGACCTCTTCGTGGAGGCCATGGCCTCGGATTCCGTGAAGTTCAGCTTCATCGAGGACCTCCGCAAGCTGGTGGACCTGCCCGACGACACCTGCAACCGCCTGCGGGACATGCCCGCGGCGGACGTGGCCCGCAGCGTCATCACCGGGATCCCATGGGCGGACATGCAGCTCCAGACCCACTGGCAACGGGAGTTCGACTACCAGCTGAACCCCATCCCGAACCTGCTATTCATGCGCGATCCCGCCTCCGTGGTGGGCGACGGCTACACGGTGAACGCCATGGCCACGCCGGCGCGGCAGCGGGAGAGCCTCGTGATGGCGACGATCTTCCGCCACCACCCCCGCTTCAGCCACCTCACGGACAACGACCTCTGGTTCGACCAGACGACGCCCCTCATCCGCGGCGAGATCAAGGTGCCCCAGAGCCTGGAAGGCGGCGACATCCTCGTGCTCAGCGACAAGGTGCTGGCCGTGGGTTGCAGCGAGCGCACCACCACGGACGCCGTGCACATCCTCGCCGAGAGCCTGCGCCAGGACTTCCGCCGGGGCGAGGGCACCTTCGAGTGGCTCTTCATGGTGCTCATGCCCAAGAAGCGCTCGGCCATGCACCTGGACACGATCTTCACGCGCATCAATGAAGATGAATGCCTCGTCTACCCGCCCTACTTCACGGATGGCAGCCGCGAATTGCTCAACGTCGTGAAGATCGACCTGCGCCAGGAGGAGCTGCGATTCACCACGCAGCCCAACCTCCTCAAGGCCCTGCGCCCCGTGGGCATCGACTTAAAGCCCATCTTCTGCGGCGGGCAGGACTACATCAAGCAGCAGCGGGAGCAGTGGACGGACGGCGCCAACGCCTTCGCCCTGGCTCCCGGCGTCATCACCAGCTACACCCGCAACGAGGCCACGGCGGAGGAGCTTTCCCGGGCGGGCTACCGCGTGGTGCCCGCGCGGGAGCTGCTGAACGGCGATTCGATCAACCTGCTCGATGGCGGCAAGTATCTGGTGCAGATCGAGAGCGGGGAACTGAGCCGCGCTCGCGGCGGCCCGCGCTGCATGACCATGCCCCTGAGCCGAGATGGACGCTGAATCCCTGATCCACCGCCCCTGGGCGCGGCTGGCGGGGTTCACGCTGGCGCTGCACCTGGGGGCATTGGTTTTCGTAGGGCCCCGGCCCCACGGGGCCCAGTGGCTGGCCCTGGGGTTGGGCCCCCTGGTGGCCTGGGGCCTCCTGCGGCCCCTGATCCATCGACTCTCACCGCGGGGGCTGAGCCTGCTCTTCGCCGCCTGGGGGGCCTGGATGGCCTTCTGCCTGGGCCATCGGCTCTTCCTGGGAACCTATCCCGATCACGGAACGCTGGAGTTCACCTTCTCCGAGCCGAGCTATGCCTGGACGCTGGTGAAGGATCGGCTCCGCCTGGGCACGTTCGCCTTCCTGGGGGGCGGGGCCCTGCTGGGTTGGGTGGCTTCGATGAACCTGGGGCAGGAGCGGCGCGGGGGCGTGCGCGCCCGCTGGGCCGGGATCCTGATCGCGATCGCGGGCCTCGGATTCGTGGACGCCAAGGGCTTCTCCCTCTCCGGGGTGTCGCCGGAGGCGAGCACCCTCCTCATGTTCGGGCAGACCCGAGCCCGTCGCATCGGCCTGGGGGGCCTGCGGCGGGCCCTGGGCCGCCAGTTGCCGGCTCAGGGCCCGACCCCTCCCTTTTCCGTGCTGCTTCTCGTCCATGAGAGCCTGGGGCCGCTGGCCCTCGACGCGGAAGTCGCGCCCTTCCTCCATGGCGCGCTGGAGCGAGGGGATCTCCGGGGCTTTCCGAGAGCCTATGCCTCCGCGTCCATGACGGACGTGGCGCTGCCGAGCCTCCTCAGCGGCGTGAATCCCGTGCAGGGGTCCCAGCTCTACCACCGTGTGCCCCTGCTCTGGCACCGGGCCAAGGCCGCGGGGCTTTCCACGGGCTTCTTCTCCGTGCAGCGCCTGAACTACTATGGCTTCCCCGATTTCCTGCTGGCGGATGGCCTCGACGCCTGGGAGAGCGCCGATCATGCCGGCCTGTCCCTCGTGAACGATACGGGCGCCGACGATGGCTGGCTGGAGGGCCAGCTGGAGGCGTGGCTCCAGCGCCAGGGAGACCGCCCCACCTTCACCGTGCTGCAGTTCAATGCCACGCATGCGCCCGGCCTGGAGCGGCCGGAATACAAGGCCTGGACGGCCGCGCGGGTGGCCGCCCGCTGGCCCGAGGTGCATCCCCTCCGCCGGGAAGCCCTCGCCCGTTACCTCAACGCCTGCGCCTACCTGGATGCGGTGCAGGCCCGGATCTTCCGGATCCTGGAGGCGAAGGGGCGATTGGACCGGACCTGGATCATCGCCACCGCCGATCATGGCGAGGCGTGGGAAGGCCCCCCCCGGGGGCGCCTGGACGATCTGCGGGCCGCGGCCCTGCAGGTCCCCCTCTGGATGCGCCTGCCGAAGGGTTTCCCGGAGGCCTGGCGCGCGAACCTCGAAGCCAGCCGCGGCCGCCTCGTGGGCAATCAGGATTTGATGCCGACGTTGGCGGAAGCCTTCGGCCAGCTCCCGGCCACCTTCCCGGGCACCCTGGGCGCCTCCCTCCTCTCCCCGCTGCCCCCGGATCGGACCTTGCTCTCCCACAACAGCGGGGAAATCCGTCGCCGGGATCCCGAAGCCCTCTCGGTGCTCATGGAGGAAGGTGAGGCGCTGTATCAGGTGCGGTGGCACACCGCGGAGGGTCTCCAGGCGGCCCGCCCGGCGGGGCTCTGGGAATCCCGGGTCGAACCCGATGCCGGTCATAAGTTGCGAGCGCGGAAGGCGTTGGAGGACGCGGGCTCGGGTGGGCCGGCCAAATCCCTGGCCCGGCATCTGGTAGACTAAGGTCTGGTCGCCTCGGATTCCCCGAGGCGCCTTTTTTTCATCCCCATCCCCATCCCGTGACCTCGACCCTGACCTTCCGCCATCGCCTGGAATTCATCGTGGCCCGCGCCATCGAGCAGATGATGTCCATCTTCCCGCGCCCCACGGTGCTGACCTTCGGGGAGATGCTTGGCGAGGTGTTCTACCGAGTGGATGCCCGCCATCGGCGGGTGGCCCAGGACAACCTCCGGGAGGCCGCCTTGGGGCTGGATGAGGCCGGGATCCGGGCGACGGCCCGGGCCAGCTTCCGGCACTTCGGCGCCATGTTCCTTTCGAACATCGTCATGGCCAAGGCCGATCCCGAGGAGTTGGCCTCCTGGATCGAACTGGAGGGGCTGGAGCACTTCGATGCCGCCCGCGCCAGCGGCAAGGGCTTCATCCAACTCACGGGCCACTATGGGGATTGGGAAGCGCTCGCGCTGGCCCAGAGCCAGGCGGGCCGCCACCTCTCCGTCATCGCCAGGGAGCTGGACAACCCGGCGCTGGAAGCCTGGATGATGGCCTTCCGGACGCGCTTCGGGAACCGGGTCATCACCAAGGACGGCGGCGCCCGCGGGGCCATCAAGGCCTTCCGCCAGGGCGATGGCGTGGGCTACCTCCTGGATCAGGACGCCCTCGGCATGGGCCTCTTCGTCCCCTTCCTGGGGCGTTGGGCGAGCACCTTCAGCAGCGCGGGCACCATGGCGGTGCGCCTGCAGGTGCCCGTGCTGCCCGTCTTCAGCTGGCCCACGCCCGAGGGCAAGGTCCACGTCCGGTTCCATGCGCCCTTCACCGTGGAGCCCACCGGGGATGATTCCCGGGATGTCTGGGAGGCCACGCGCCAAATGGTGGCTTGCATTGAAACCCAGATCCGCCAGGACCCCCGCTGGTGGTTCTGGATGCACAACCGATTCAAGACCCGCCCCGGCTCCCCGGGTGCGCCTCCCCTGCCGCCGGCGGAGTGGCTAGACTACTCCTCCACCCCCGCCTCCAACTGAACTCGAACGATTCCGGATTCATCATGCCCAAGCACGTTCTCGCCAAACTGGAATTCGAGCTCCGCGAGCTCCGCCAGGCCCTCCTCGTGGAAATCCCCCAGGAGATCGCCCGGGCCGCCGGCCAGGGTGACCTTTCCGAAAACGCCGAATACGAACAAGCCTTGGCCAAGCGCGATATGTTCCAGGCCAAGGTGGTGTCCATGGAAAAGCGCATCGCCGAGCTGGCGAGCCTCGACATCGCCCGCCTTCCCCGGAACAAGGTGGCCTACGGCTCCAGGATCACGGTGCTCGACCTGGATAGCGAGGTCGAATATACCTATCGGCTGGTTCTGCCTGAAGAGCTGGGTGAGGATCCCGGCCTTTTGAGCATCAGCAGCCCCATCGGCATGGCCCTGGTGGGCCACGAAGAAGGCAGCGAAATTAGGATTCAGATTCCCGCCGGAGTTAGGCGATACGAGATTCTGGAGCTCAAGACCATCCACGACGTGGCCTGATGCTCGGCCCGGATGAACCGCAAGACCCCAAGGAACCCAAGAACCTGGATAAGCCCAAGGAAAGGGGTCGCGCCACCATGAACAAATACAAGCGCGAACAGAAATGCTCCTTCTGCGGCAAGGGCCCGCAGGAAGTGGAACAGCTCCTCGCGGGGCCCGACGCCTTCATCTGCAACGAGTGCGTGGAAGCGGGCAACCTGCAGCTGCGCCTGGGCCGCCAAGGCAAGGGCGGCGTGGGCCGCCACGAGACGAAGCTGGCCCGCCCCAAGGAGATCAAAGCCAACCTGGATGACTACGTCATCGGGCAGGAGGAGGCCAAGAAGCGCCTCTCCGTGGCCGTGTACAACCACTACAAGCGCATCCTCACCCCCAAGAAGGCCCTGGGCGCCACGGAGGTGGAACTCTCCAAGAGCAACATCCTGCTCATCGGCCCCACGGGCACGGGCAAGACGCTGCTGGCCCAGACCCTGGCGCGCTTCCTGGATGTTCCCCTCGCCATGGCCGACGCCACCACGCTGACGGAAGCCGGCTACGTGGGCGAGGACGTGGAGAACATCCTCACCAAGCTCCTGCAGGCCGCCAACTACGACGTGGAGCGGGCCCAGCGCGGCATCGTCTTCATCGACGAAATCGACAAGATCGGCCGCAAGAGCGAGAACCCCTCCATCACCCGCGACGTCTCCGGCGAGGGCGTGCAGCAGGCCCTCCTCAAGCTCGTGGAAGGCACCGTGGCCAACGTGCCCCCGCAGGGCGGCCGCAAGCACCCCCACCAGGAGTTCATCCAGCTGGACACGGCCAACATCCTGTTCATCTGCGGCGGTGCCTTCGTGGGCATCGAGGACATCATCAAGCAGCGCGTGCGGGCCAAGGCCGTGGGCTTCGGCGCCTCCCCCAACTCCAAGGAGTCCAAGGAGAACCTGCTGGCGCTGGCCGAGCCCGAGGACATCATCAAATTCGGCCTCATCCCCGAGCTGGTGGGCCGCCTCCCCGTGATGGCGAGCCTCACGCCCCTGGACCGCGAGGCCCTCGTGCGCATCCTCACCCAGCCCAAGAACGCCGTCTCCAAGCAGTTCCAGAAGCTCTTCGAGATGGATGACGTGGAGCTCACCTTCGACGAGGGGGCCCTGGAGGCCATCGCCGACCAGGCCCTCACCCGCAAGCTGGGCGCCCGCGGCCTGCGGAGCCTCCTGGAGCAGATCCTCCTGGAGCCCATGTTCGAGCTCCCCTCCGCCGAACGCACCCAGAAGGAGAGCCTCCGGCTCACCCGGGCCAAGGTCGAGGAAGTGCTGGGCCTGCCCCCCACGGAGATCTCGGCCGCGGGCTGATGAGGCCTGGAACCGCGAATGACGCGAATTTTCGCGAATGAAAGGCCGGCTCGATCCATTCCCGGCTTTTAATTCGCGTCCATTCGCGTCATTCGCGGTTCCCTTCTTGTCGTTTCCTTCCCACCCGCCGATAGAATGAGCCTGGAGCCTTCCGCCGCATGAGCGTTCCCAAGACCCTCACCCTGCCCGCCATCCCGATCCGTGACCTGGTGCTGTTTCCGGGCGCCCGGGTTCCATTCGTGGTGGGGCGGCGGGGTTCGGTGCGGACGCTGGAGCTGGCCATCAAGGCGGGCGACCACCTGCTCATGCTCACGCAGAAGGATCCCCGCCAGGAGTCTCCCAAGTCGGAGGACCTGTTCGAAGTGGGGACGCTGGCCCTGGTCGAGAGCGTCATCGCGCTCCCCAAGGACTACTACAAGGTGGGCGTGAAGGGCGTGGCCCGGGTGCGGTTGCGGAAGTACCTCGATGAGGGCGAAGTCATCCAGGCCGAGGCCTACATGCTGCCCGAGCCCGCGGCCACGGGGCAGGAGGGGCTCGCCCCCTTCCACGCCGCCGTCGAAGGGTTCCTGGGCCGCAATCCCGACGCCAGCCGCCTCCTGAGCCTGGATCAGATCCGGGAACTCCCCTTGGGCAAGGCCATCGATACCGTCGCCGGCCTAGTGCCCGCGGAGGTGCGGCAGAAGCAGCACGTGCTTGAGCAGGTGGACCTGAACTCCCGTCTCCAGAGCCTCCTGGAGCTGTTGGAAGTGGATACCACCCGCAGCGAGGTGGATCGCACGCTGGAAGAGAAGACCCGCCAGCGCCTGGATCAGGACCACAAGCAGTACGTGCTCAACGAGAAGATGCGCGTCATCCAGCAGGAGCTGGGGAAGAAGGATGAGAAGGACGAATCGGGCCGACTCCGTGCCGCCATCGAAGAAGCGGGCATGACCGAGGAAGCCAAGGGGAAGGCCCTGGAGGAGCTGGAACGGCTGGAGGCCATGCCGCCCCAGAGCGCCGAGGCCACCGTCAGCCGCACCTACATCGAATGGCTCATCGCGCTGCCCTGGAAGGCCATGGCCGATGAGCGCCTGGATCTCACCGAGGCCGAGAAGGTGCTGGATGAGGATCACGCCGGCCTGGAGAAGATCAAGGCGCGCATCCTCGAGCACCTGGCCGTCATGAAACGATTGAAGGATGAAGCGGGCGAGGCGGGGGAGACCCGGGCCCTGCGCGGCCCCATCCTCTGCCTCGTGGGCCCTCCGGGCGTCGGCAAGACGTCGCTGGCCCGCAGCATCGCCCGGGCCCTGAACCGGCCCTTCGTGCGCCTGTCCTTGGGCGGCGTGCGCGACGAAGCGGAGATCCGCGGCCACCGCCGCACCTACATCGGCTCCATGCCCGGCCGGATCATCAGCCTCATGAAGAAGGCCAAGGTCCGCAACCCGCTCATGCTGCTGGATGAGATCGACAAGATGGCCCACGACTACCGGGGCGATCCCAGTTCGGCTCTCCTCGAAGTGCTCGACCCCGAGCAGAACAGCGCCTTCCAGGACCACTACCTGGACGTGGGCTACGACCTCAGCCAGGTGCTCTTCCTGGCCACGGCCAACGTGCGCCATCAGATCCCGGAGCCCCTGGAGGATCGCCTGGAGGTGCTGGATCTCAGCGGCTACACGCTGCGGGAGAAACTGGCCATCGCCGAGGCCCACCTCATCCCCCGCGCCCTGGAAGCCACGGGCATGAAGGGCATGGCGGTGAAGTTCGAGAAGGCGGCGCTGGAGAAGCTCATCCAGCACTACACGCGGGAAGCCGGCGTGCGGCAGCTGGAGCGGGAGCTCTCCAACGTCCTGCGCAAGCTGGCCCGCCACAGCCTGCAGCCCCACAAGGGGGACATGGCCGGGGAAGCCTTCAACCCCGTCGTCACCGCCGAGCGCCTGCCGAAGCTCCTGGGCCCCGAGAAGGTGCTGGATCCCAAGCTCGATGAACACGCCGTGCCCGGCGTCGTGAACGGCCTCGCCTGGACGCCCACGGGCGGCGACCTGCTCACCATCGAAGCCTCCGTCCTGCCCGGCAAGGGCGTGCTCAAGCTCACGGGCAAGCTGGGCGAAGTCATGCAGGAGAGCGCCAACATCGCCCTCTCCTTCGTGCGCGCCCGCGCCGAGCGCCTGGGCCTCGCGCCCGACTTCCTGGAGAAGGTGGACATCCACCTCCACGTGCCCGAGGGCGCCATCCCCAAGGACGGACCCAGCGCCGGCATCACCCTGGCCACGGCCCTCATCAGCGTGCTCACGGGCATCCCCGCCCGCCCCGACATGGCCATGACCGGCGAACTCACCCTGCGCGGCATGGTGCTGCCCATCGGGGGCGTGAAGGAAAAGCTCCTGGCCGCCCACCACATGGGGCGCAAGGCCGTCCTCCTGCCCGCCGAGAACGCCCGGCACCTGGAAGAGGTGCCCGCCGAAGTGCGGGAGCAGCTCAGCATCCACCTCGTGGGCCACATGGACGAGGTCATCGAGCTGGCCCTGACCCGGCGGCCCACGCCCCGGGCCTCGGAACCCGCGAAGCCCGCCCCGGACCAGAGCCAGACGGCCCAATAGGAATTCCCCGGAACCATGGACGAAGCCGCTGCACGGATCCGGGATCTGCTGGCGGCCGGGCTGCCCGTGTCGGATAAGGCCTTCGACGCCTGCCTTCCGGAGTCCCAGCAGCGGGCTTCCGCGCGGTACTGGACGCCCGTGCGGGTCGCCGTCCGCCTGGCGGGCTGGCTTGCCCAGGCGGGGGTGGAGCAGGTGCTGGACGTGGGCTCCGGGGCCGGGAAGTTCTGCGTGGTGGGGGCACTCGCGAGCGACCTCACCTTCTCGGGCGTGGAGCATCGCGCCCACCTCGTGGGGGCCGCCGAGGAGCTGGCGGAACGCTTCGGTGTTTCCGGGCGGGCCACATTCCAGGCCGGCACGCTGGATGCCGTGGACTTCAACCGGTTCGGCGCGCTCTATTTCTACAACCCCTTCGGTGAAAACCACTTCACCGCCACGGACCACCTGGATGGCACCGTGGAGCTGAACCGCCGCCGCTTCGATCGCGAGGTGGCGAGGGTCGAGCACCTGCTCGAGCGCGTCCCCCTTGGGATGCACCTGGCGACCTACAACGCCTATGGCGGCCGGGTACCGGACACCTTCGACCTCGTGCAGGCCCAGACCGCCGAAGTCAGCCTGTTGAGGCTGTGGCGGAAAGTCCGGCGCAGGACTTCCGGGGGCTATTGGCTGGAGGTGGAGGACACCACGGTGCTGAGGCAGCCCGGAGGCGGGGAGATCACGCACCTTCCGGATCCTGACGGGCCGGCGGAGGCACCCCCACGCGAGGGCGACCAGCCCGAAGCTCGCTGCTAGACTGATCCCATGCGCTTCCTCAGCAGTCACGCGATCCATTTCCTGCTGATGGGATCAGGCCTCAGCCTGATCCTGGGACTGCTGCACCCCACCACGCGGCCGGATCGCACCAAACTGAGCATCCTCAAGCATGCCGGGGGCTTCCTGGGCATCGGGCTCCTGCTCGCCTGGGTGATGTACCTGCTGCCGCGCCACCCCGTACGATTCTGAGGCTCCGTTGGTCGAGAAGGTGCTGGGGCGCTGGCCCCACCTCGTAACGGCCCTGGAAGCGGCCTGGAAGCGGTTTGAGGGGATGTTCCCCCTGGGCGGCCGCATGGCGCGCTTCTCCTGGGAGGTCGCCCGCAAATTCCAGAAGGACGATTGCCTCAGCTACGCGGCGGGCCTGAGCTTCTGGCTCACGGTGAGCCTCGTGCCCCTGGCGACGCTGCTCTTCAAGGTGCTGGTGCTCGTGCTGGGTTCCAAGGCCTACGCCCAAAGCACCCAAGGGCTCCTGGAAACCCTCATTCCCTACCTCCCCGGCAGTTTCGTGGAGGACATCATCAAGAACAGCCAGAAGCTGAATGGCGTGTGGTTCTCCTGGTTCGTGCTCTTCTTCGGCAGCTACTGGGGCATCAGCCAGCTGGACACGACCCTGGCCCACGTCTTCGGCACCCGTGCCAAGAAGCACCGGGAGACCCGCAAGAACCACTTCATCCGCCAGATCTCCATCCTGCTGGGCGGCATCGTGGTGCTGGTGACCTTCATGGTCCTGTTGGTGGGCGGCCTGCTTCACCGGTATTTCGGGTTCAAGACGGGCGCCCTGCTCCCCATCTTCACGCCGCTGCTGGGCTTCGTCGTGGTCGCCGCCATCCTCCAGCACCTGCCCCGCATCCACGTGAAGCTGAAGCACGCCCTGCTGGGCGCGGGCATCAGCTCCGGCTTCTGGTGGCTCGCCAAGTGGGGTTTCGGCATCTACCTGGAGCACACCATGACCTGGGGCATCATGTACGGCTCCATGCTGGGCATCGTGGCCGGGCTCACCTTCCTCTACTACAGCTGCGCCATTTTCCTGCTCGGCGCCGAAGTCACCGCCGCGTTCTACCGGCATGAGACGGGGGCGCATCCGATTCCCAGGAATCTGCTGAAGGGGCAGTGAGGCTGGAGGCCGGAGGCTGGAGGTTGGAAACGGTGTGTGGGCGCTTCGCGCCCGCACCTTAACTTTCAATGCGGGGCTATGCCCCGCCTCGAATTCCGCCTCCGGTCTCCAGCCTCCAGCCTGAAGCCTATTCGTCGTCCTCGCCCTTCCCGCGCTGACTCGCCGGAATGGAGAACCCTTCCGCCTTGTACTCGTTGATCTTGTTCCGCACGGTGCGCAGGGCGATGTCGAGCTGCTCGGCGGCGTGGGTGCGGTTGCCCTTGAGGGCGCTGAGGGTGGAGAGGAGCCAGAAGCGCTCCAGCTCGGGCAGGCTGAGGCCCAGGGGCAGCACCACGGGGGTGCCCAGGGGCAGGCCCGTGAGGGGCTTGCGGGGATCGGCCACCACGGCGCCGGCGGGAAGGCTGCTTTGGGCGGCCGTACTGAGGTTCGCGGGGCCCGTGCGGGGGGCCGGGGCCGCGCCGATCCAGGTTTCCTGGATGGACGGGGCGGGGGGATCGTCGGGCAGGTCGTTCATGTGCCCCTCCGGGATGAGCCAAAGCAGATCGCGCCAAGTGAGCTGCGCCTGCTTGGCCAGCACCACGCACCGCTGCATGGCGTTCTCCAGCTCCCGGATGTTGCCGGGCCAGGGGTGGCAGGCCAGGGCATGGAGGAAGCTGGGGGCCAGCTGGGGCACGGGCCGCTCGTTCTCGCGCGCGCAGCGCTCGGCGAAGTGGGCGGCCAGCAGGGGGAGGTCCGCCTGGCGCGCCCGCAGGGGCGGCAGGTCCAGGGGGATGACGTTGAGGCGATAGTAGAGGTCTTCCCGGAAGCGCCCGGCCTTCACTTCGGCCTGGAGGTCGCGGTTGGTGAGGGCGATGAGGCGCACGTCCACGCTGATGGGCTTGGCGCCGCCCAGGCGATCGATGAGGCGCTCCTGGATGGCGCGGAGGATCTTGCCCTGCAGGGCCAGGGGCAGCTCGCCGATCTCGTCCAGCACGAGCGTGCCGCCGTCCGCCTGCTCGAAGCGCCCTTGGCGGCTGGAGGTGGCGCCCGTGAAGGCGCCCTTCTCGTGGCCGAAGAGCTCGCTCTCCAGCAGGGTTTCGGGGATGGCGGCGCAGTTGATGGCGACGAAGGGCCCGATGCGGCGGGGAGAGGCTTGGTGGATGAGTCGGGCCAGCAGCTCCTTGCCCGTGCCGCTCTCCGCCTGGATGAGGATGGTGGCTTTGCTATCGGCGGCGCGGCGGGCGAGGGCGAGGGTCTCGGAAAGGGCAGGGTCCTGGGTGAGGATCACGGGGGCATCGCCGGGGGCCTCGGCCTTGAGGTGGCCTTCGCTGCGGATGGCCTTCTTCAGGGCTTCCGTGAGCTCCTCGGGGCCGAAGGGCTTGGAGAGGTAATCGAAGGCGCCCAGGCGCATGGCCTCGCGGGCCGTATCCAGGCTGCCGAAGGCGGTGACGAGGAGGACGGGCAGGCCGGGATCCACGGCCTTGAGACGGGCCGTGAGCTGGAGCCCATCCATGCCGGGCATGCGGAGGTCGGTGACGACGGCGTCGTAGGCGCCGGGGCGCACGATGCGCAGGGCCTCCTCGCCGCTCCGGGCCTGCTCGGCGACGAAGCCCGCCCGCTTGAGGGTCAGGGCCATGCCATCCCGCATTCCGGGATCGTCGTCCACCACCAGCACCCGAAGGGGATTCGCCATTTTGAAAACCTGCCAAGGGGACACAGGGTCCTGGCTGGCTTATCGGGGCTCTTTGCTTCGACTTGCGTTTTGCGCACGGAGGAGGCGTTTGGGGGGGGTGCCGTTGCCCGTTTCCCCCCGTACCGGATCCCCGTGACGCTCGATGAGCAGGTAGAGGTGGCGCCGGCTCACGGCCAGCCGCTTGGCCGCCTCCACCCGGTTCCCGTAGCTGCGGCGCAGGGCCCGGTGGAGGAGGAAGGCTTCCAGTGAGTGCAGGTTGGTCGCGAGGTCTTCCGCCTCGAAGGTGGGGGCCTCCGCCAGGGGACGCTCCGGCAGCTGACCCAGGAGCTGCCATCGCACCACCCGCGTGCGCAGCTCCCGGAGGTTGCCGGGGCAGGGCAGGGCACCGAGGGCGGCGGGCAGGGACTGGCCCACCTCGGCCCCCAGGGCCGCGAGCAGGCCGGGGATGGCCTCGGGATGCTCGTCCAGGGAGGCCAGGCGCAATTCGAGGAAGTGTTCAGGATCCGGGCAGGGACCGTGGGCCGCGCAGATCCCATGGGGGTGGGCCGTGCGCCAGGCAGCCAGGGCGGCGGGTGGAAGTGTATGGGCCCCTTCCAACACGGTGGAGGTTCGGGAAGCCGCAAGCTGGGCGGCCAGCGTGCTCACGCCAAGGCCAGGGCCGCCGTGGATCCAAAGGGGTTCGGGCCGGGCCGCCAAGGCCTCGAGGCGGCTCGCCCAAGCGGAGGCTCCGGGCCAGAGATCCCAGGGCAATGGGGCGTGTTGGGAACCGGAGTCCATGGGGACCATGGTACGGCTGGGTGATGCTCGCGCCTACGCGCCTTCAAACCGCCGGCTTGGGAATCACATGGAACAGCACGCAGAACACGTGGCAGGCGCTGCCCGCGAGGACGCAGAGGTGCCAGAGCGCGTGGTGGTGCCGATAGCTCTCCCAGCGGTAGAACAGCACGCCGCCGGAGTAGCAGAGCCCCCCGCCGAAGAGCCACGCGAGGCCCGCCGGGGAGAGGGTGCGCATGAGGGGCACGATGGCGATGAGCGCGATCCAGCCCATGAGCAGGTAGGTGGCCGTGCTGAGCCAGGCCCAACGGTGGAAGAGGGTCGCCTTGAACACGATGCCCATCACGGCGAGCCCCCACACGATGCCGAAGAGGCTCCAGCCCCAGGAGCCCTTCAGGGGGCCCAGGCAGAGGGGGGTGTAGGTGCCCGCGATGAGCAGGAAGATGGCGGAGTGATCCAGGATGCGGAACACCTTCTTGGCCCTGGGCGGCCGGAGGGCGTGATACAGCGTGGACATGAGGTAGAGCAGCACGAGCATGGCGCCGAAGAGGCTGGCGCCCACGATGTGGCGGGCGGAGCCACGCAGCGCCGCGAAGGTCACCATGACGGAAAGGGCGGCGATGGAAAGGGCGGTGCCCAGGCCATGGGTGATGGCGTTCCAAAGCTCCTGATCGCGATCCTGCATTTGTTCGGAAGTCATGAGTGCTCCGGGTTCGAGGATCCCACGCCCGCTGTGGGCAAGGGGGGGCTACCATCGGTCAATCTCGTGATCGCGTCCCAAGGGGCCCTTATGCGCAGCCTGATCCTTGGCCTGATGATCTCCCTGCCCCTCGCGGCCCAGGGCATGGTGGTGAGCCAGGATCGCCTCGCCTCGGAAGCGGGCGCCCAGGTGCTACGCCAGGGCGGTAACGCCGTGGATGCGGCCGTGGCCACGGCCTTCGCGCTGGCGGTCACCCATCCGGCCGCCGGAAATATCGGCGGCGGGGGATTCCTCGTCCTTCGCGAGCCCGGGGGGGAGACCACCACCTTTGACTTCCGGGAGCGCGCCCCAGGGGCGGCGCGGCCCGGGATGTTCCTGCGGGATGGCCAGCCCCAGGACAGCCTCCGCCATGAAGGCGCGGCGAGCGCGGGCGTGCCCGGCAGCGTCGCTGGGCTGCACCTGGCCTGGCAGCGGCGGGGCAGGCTCGCCTGGAAGGCGTTGCTCGCGCCCGCCATCCACCTGGCCGAGCACGGATTCCCCGTCAGCCCGACCCTGGCCGGCAGTCTGAAGGTGGAATGGCCCAAACTTTCACGGCACGCCGGAAGCCGGGCCCAGTTCGGCCGGAGCGGTGAGCCCTACCCGGCCGGTGAACGCCTGGTGCAGGTGGACCTCGGCCGAACCTTGCGGCGCATCGCGGAGCGGGGGCCCCGGGGCTTCTACGAAGGACCCACCGCCAAGGCGCTCCTTCGCGAGATGAGAAGGGGCGGGGGCCTGATCACCGCAGCCGATCTGAAGCAGTACCGGGCGGTGGAGCGGCCCGCGCTGAAGGGCGCCTATCGCGGCTGGGAGATCACGGCCATGGGCCCACCGAGCAGCGGGGGCCAGGTGCTCATCCAGGGCCTCAATCTGCTGGAGGGGTTCGACCTGGAGACGGTGGCTGAATCGACCCGCATCCACCTCATGGCCGAGAGCCTCCGCCGGGCCTACCTGGATCGGGCCCGCCACCTGGGCGATCCGGACGCCAACCCGGCCATGCCCCTGGCCCGTCTCACGGACAAGGCCTATGCCGCCGAATTGCGCAGGGGCATCGACCCCGCGAAGGCCTCCAGCTCCGCTCCCGCCCAAGTCATGGAGGAGCCCGAGCACACCACCCACCTTTCCGTCGTGGATGGCGAAGGCCGCGCCGTGGCCCTCACGACGACCCTGGAGGACAGCTACGGAAGCCGCGTGCTGGTGCGGGGGGCCGGGTTCCTGCTCAACAACGAGATGGGGGATTTCAACGCGGCGCCGGGGCTCACGGATGCCACCGGCCTCATCGGCACCTCGCCCAACCTGGCCCGGCCCGGCGCCCGGATGCTCTCGAGCATGTGTCCCGCCATCCTAATGAAGGAGGGCACCCTGCTCATCCTCGGCAGCCCCGGCGGGCGGACCATCCCGAGCACCGTGCTGGGCCTGGCCGTGGGCCTCGTGGACCTGGCCCGGGATCCCCAGGCCGCGGTGGACGCTCCCCGCTTCCATCATCAGTGGTTGCCGGATCGCATCCAGGCGGAGCCCGGGATTCCCATCGAGGCGCTGCAAGCCCTTGGACACATCGTCAAACCGGTGGCCAAGCAAGGGGTGGCCCAGGTGATCCGTTGGCGCGCGGGGAAGGCGGAGGGGGGCGCGGACGTGAAGCGGTGGGGCGATTCCGCCGCGGTCGCGCAGTGAACCCTCCCGGGAAAACCGATGATCCTTCGGCGTTCGGTGCCGCCTTGGCTCCGCCACTTTCGCCTTGGGAGAGGCTTCCGCCCGGCGGATACTGGAGTCTCGCCATTGGGTGTCCCGTGTCCCGTTCCCGCATCGCCTCCCGCATCCACGATGTTCCCGCTTCGGGGATCCGGAAGTTCTTCGACATCGCCGCCACGATGCAGGACGTCATCTCCCTGGGTATCGGCGAGCCGGATTTCGTGACGCCGGAACCCATCCGGGAAGCGGCCATCCGCAGCCTGCGCGAGGGGCGCACGGCCTACACCTCCAACGCTGGACTCATCGAGCTCCGGCAGGAGATCGCCGGCCTGCTCAAGCGGCGTTACGGCGTGGACTACGATCCCGCCACCGAGATCCTGCTCACCGTGGGCGTGAGCGAAGGCCTGCAGAACCTTTGCTTGGCCACCCTCGAGCCCGGCGACGAGGTGGTGATCCCCGAGCCCTGCTTCGTCTCCTACGTGCCCTCCGTGCGCTTCGCGGAAGGCCGGCCCGTGCTCGTGCCCAGCCGCCGCGATGAGGGCTTCCAGCCCGACGTGCAGCGCATCGCCGACGCCATCACGCCCCGCACCAAGGCCCTGCTGCTGGGCTACCCCTCCAATCCCACCGGCGCCGTGCTGGCTCGGGATCGCGCCGAGGCGCTGGCGGAGCTGGCCGAGAGGCACGACCTCCTCGTCTACAGCGATGAGATCTACGACCGCCTCGTCTACGGCGATGCCCAGCACGTGAACTTCTCCAGCCTGCCAGGCATGAAGGCCCGCACGGCGCTGCTGGGCGGCTTCTCCAAGGCTTACGCCATGACGGGCTGGCGCCTGGGCTGGGTGGCCGGGCCCCCGGATGTCATCGCCGCCGTCACCAAGGCCCATCAGTACAACATCATGAGCGCGCCCACCATGGCCCAATACGCGGGCCTGGCGGCCATCCGCGAAGGCGAGCCCTTCGTGGAGAAGATGCGGCAGGAGTACGATCGACGCCGGCAGGCCCTCCTGGCCGGCTTCCAGGAACTGGGCCTGCCCTGCGTGGCGCCCCAGGGTGCCTTCTACGCCTTCCCCTCCATCGCCCCCACGGGGCTGGATGCGGAGACCTTCTGCGAGCGCCTGTTGCGCGAGGAACACGTGGCCGTGATCCCCGGGGGCAACTTCGGACCAAGCGGCGCCGAGCACGTGCGCATCTGTTACGCCAATAGCCTTGGCAACATCCAGATGGCCTTGGAGCGCATGGGGAACTTCCTGAAGGCGAAGGTTTAGGGCCTTCCTTACCTCGGGAACGAATTCCTCAGCATCAACGAAAAGGGCCCTTGCGGGCCCTTTCCTGAGTACTCAGTGCGGACTATTCTTCGCGCTTGGCCTGGGCGAAGGCATCCGCGAGGGTCGCCTTCTTGAAGCCGGGCTGCGCGGCCTTGGTGGCTTCGATGTCGCCACGGTCCTGGTCCTGGAGCAGCTGCTTCACGGAGAGGCCGATGCGGCGCTCCACGGGATCCAGCTTCACGATCTTCATCGTGAGCTCCTGGCCGGGCTGGAATTCCTTGGTGATATCGTCCACGCGGTTGCGGGAGATCTCGGACACGTGCACCAGACCCTCGATGCCATCGCCGAGGTCGACGAAGGCGCCGAAATCGGTCAGGCGGGCGATCTTGCCGGTGACGGTGGTGCCCACGTTGTGGTTCTGGAAGAACATCTCCCAGACGTTGGGCTCCATCTGTTTCACGCCGAGGCTCATGCGCTGGGCGAGGGGATCCAGGGCCAGCACCTTGGCGGTGATGACATCGCCCTTCTTCGTGATCTCGGAGGGATGCTTGATCTTCTTGGTCCAAGAGAAGTCGGACACGTGGATCAGGCCATCGATGCCGTCTTCCAGCTCGATGAAGGCGCCGAACTCCGTGATGTTGCGCACGGTGCCGGACACGGTGGTGCCCACGATGTACTTCTCGGCGATCGCCATCCAGGGGTTAGGGGTGATCTGCTTCATGCCCAAGGAGATGCGGCGGTTCTCGGTGTCCACGGCGAGGATCTGGGCCTCGACCTGGTCGCCCAGGTTGACCATGCCCTTGGCGGACTTGACCTTCTTGGTCCAGGACATCTCGGAGACGTGCACGAGGCCTTCCACACCGGGCTCCAGCTCGACGAACGCGCCGTAATCGGTGATGGAGACGACCTTGCCCTTGACGAGCTGGTTGACGGGGAAACGCTCCTCGGCGGAAAGCCAGGGATCCGGGAACTTCTGCTTGTAGCCCAGGGAGACGCGCTCGGTGTCCTTGTCGTACTTGAGGACGGCCACTTCGACCTTGTCGCCCACCTGGAACATCTCGCCGGGGTGCGACAGACGGCCCCAGGACATGTCGGTGATGTGCAGCAGGCCATCCACACCGCCGAGGTCGACGAAGGCGCCGTACTCGGTGATGTTCTTGACCGTGCCCTCGACCAGCTTGCCCTCTTCGAGGCCGGCCAGCGTCTCTTCCTTGAGGGAAGCGTTGATGGTCTCGAGGAAGAGCTTGCGGGAGAGGACGATGTTGCCGCGGCGGCGGTTGACCTTGATGACCTTCATATCGAAGGACTTCCCGATGAAGGGATCCAGGTTGCGCACGGGCTTGACGTCCACCTGGCTGCCGGGCAGGAAGGCGCGGATGCCGATATCCACGGCCAGGCCGCCCTTGACCTTCTCGAGCACGGTGCCGTGCACGGTGAGGTTGGCCTTGAAGGCCTTCTCGACCTCGTCCCAGATCTTCATCTTCTCGGCGCGGTCGCGGGAGAGGCGCACGTTGCCGTTGGCGTCTTCCAGGTGCTCGACCAGCACTTCGACGACGTCACCCACGGCCAGCGTGTTGGTGCCATCGGGGTTGTTGAACTCTTCCAGGTTCACCGTGCCGCTACCCTTGTAGCCGATGTCGACGATGACGTCCTTGCCGCGGATTTCCACGACGACGCCACGGACGACTTCCTCCTCGCGGAGGGCGCGGGTCTCACCCTGAAGGGCCTCAAAGAACTCGTTGCCTTCCGCAGTCTCGTCCGCGAAGTCCGCGGCGTCGAGGACGCGGATGCGCCCCATCTGCTTGGAGCCGTGCCCCTTGATCTGAGCTAGTAGTTTGGACATTTAGTCCCTCTTTTTTTTAGCCTCACCCGTTCTTCAGGCGGGGGGCTGGAATCCCGGCACTTTCGTCCGGCAGAACGATCAGTGTGGCTGGGAATGGGCGGATTCCCAAGGGAAATTGAGGCTCTGGGCTCCAGGCTCTGGGCTTTGGCTGGCCCCGACCCACCCAACCGGGCCGGATGGGTCGGGCTCAGCCAGAGCCTAAAGCCCAGAGCCCAGAGCCCAGAGCCTATACGGAAATCACCACCAGCTCCGAATCCACTTCCTTCTGCAGGATGCCCTCGATGGCGGCCAGCGTGCCCGTGAGGCTGCTGGGGCAGGTCCCGCAGGCGCCCTGGTAGCGGATGAGGATCTGCTTGTCGTGGCGGCCCACCACTTCCAGACCACCGCCATCGGCGGCCAGGGCGGGGAGGATGTTCTCGTCCAGGACGGCCTGCACCTTCTGGATGATCGGATCGTTGGGATCGGCCTGGGAGGAGAACTCCCGCTTGGGGGCCTCACCCGGGGCGCCCCCGGTGGCGCTGGGGGCCGTGCGGATGGGGGCCGCCAGTTTGGGGAGGAGGTCGGGCCAGGTGGCGTCGTCATCCTTGGTGATGGTGAGCCACTTGTCCTGCATGAAGACAGACACGACCGGCCCCACCTCGAACAGCGCCGCGGCCAGGGGATCCGACTGGGCGATCTCCTTGTTCGGGTAGCTCTTGGCGAAACCCACGGACACGGGCTCTTTGAGCACGAATTTCACGGCGTTGGGGTTCGGGGTGTATTCGATTTCGGCGATTTTCGGCATGGGATTCCTTAACCGCGAATGTCGCGAATGGACGCGAATGGGGAATTTGCGAAAATTCGCGTCATTCGCGGTTCCTATTCAGTAGAAGCAACATCTTCGCCCTGGAGGGCGCTGCGCAGGGTCGCCCAGGGGAGGACGGCGCACTTCACGCGGGAGGGGAGGTCCTTCACACCCTGGAAGAGGGTGAGCTTGCCGAGGGTGTGGGGGGTGGCGGCGGGATCCAATTCGCCCCGCACCATTCCGCGGAACTCATCGGCCATGGCTTCGGCCGCCTCGACCGTCTTGCCCTTCACGGCGCCGGTCATGAGGGAGGCGCTGGCCACGTCGATGGCGCAGCCGTGGCCATCGAACTTGATGTCCTGGATGATGCCGTCCTTCACGTCGATGAAGAGCTCCAGCTGGTCGCCGCAGAGGGGGTTGTGGCCGTGGGCGTGATGGGAGCAGGCCTCCAGCTTCCCGAAGTTCCGGGGCTTCTTGTTGTGCTCCAGGATCACCTGTTGGTAGAGCTCGCGGGGATCAGCCATGAAAGATCTCCAGGGTTTTCTTCACGGCGTCCACAAGCGCATCCACGTCGTCGGTCGTATTGAAGTAGGCGAAGGAGGCGCGGGTCGTGGCGGGAACATTCATTCGCTTCATCAGCGGTTGCGCGCAGTGGTGGCCGGCGCGGACGACGATGCCTTCGTGATCGAGGATGCTGCCGGCGTCGTGGGGATGCACGCCTTCCAGCACGAAGGAGATGACGCTGGCCTTCCCAGGGGCCGTGCCGATGATGCGCAGGCCGGGTAGGGCGGAGAGACGCTCGGTGGCGTACTCGAGGAGGGCGTGCTCGTAGGCCTGCACCTTCTCCCAGCCCAGGGCCTCCATGTAGTCCAGGGCGGCGCCGAGGCCGATGGCGGCGGCGATGGGGGGCGTGCCGGCTTCGAACTTGCCGGGGAGGCCGATGAAGGTGGTCTTCTCCCAGGCGACGGAGAGGATCATGTTGCCGCCGCCGTGCCAGGGGGGCATGGCTTCGAGCAGGGCCTGCTTGCCGTAGAGGGCGCCGATGCCCGTGGGGCCGCTGAGCTTGTGGCCGCTGAAGGCGTAGAAGTCGGCGCCGAGATCCTGCACGTCGGGCCTCAGGTGCGGCACGGCCTGGGCGCCGTCGATGACGGCTACGAGGTTTGGATTCTTGGCCTTGGCCCGGGCGATGATGTCCTTCACGGGGTTCACGGTGCCCAGCACGTTGCTCACGTGGGTGAGGCCCAGCACCTTGGTGCGCTCGGTGACCAACTCTTCGATCGCATCGAGGAGGATCTCGCCCTGATCGGTGATGGGTAGCACCTTGATGGTGGCGCCCTTCTCCTGGGCCAGCAGCTGCCAGGGCACGATGTTGGCGTGGTGCTCCATGGCGCTGAGGAGGATCTCGTCGCCCCCCAGCACGTTCACGCGGCCCCAGGCCTGGGCCACGAGGTTGAGGCTCTCCGTGGTGCCCCGGGTCCAGATGATCTCCTTGAGGGAGCCGGCGTTGAGGAAGCGGCGCACCTTTTCGCGGGCCTCTTCGTAGCGGTCCGTGGCCTCCTGGCTGAGGGTGCTGACGCCCCGGTGCACGTTGGTGTGCTCGAACTGGGCGTAGTGCGCCATGCGCTCCACCACGGGCTTCGGCATCTGGCCGCTCACGGCGGAATCGAGGTAATGCAGGGGCTTGCCGTGGAAGGGCGTGGTGAGGAGGGGGAAGTCCTCGCGCACCTTCTGGAGGTCGAAGGGGGCCGTCAGCGTCGTCATCCCAGCTCTCCCAGGCCCTCGCCGTGGGTGCGGGCGAGCACGAGCTGTCGCAGGGCGCGGCGCAGGCTCGTGACGGGCACGTGGGCGAGGAGGTCGGCGGCGAAGCCGTAGGTGAGGAGGTTGCGGGCCAGCTCCTCGTTCATGCCGCGGCTGCGGAGGTAGAAGAGCTCCTCCGGGTCCAGCTGGCCGATGGCGGCGCCGTGGCTGCACTTCACGTCGTCCGCGTGGATTTCCAGTTGGGGCTTGGCATCCACCCGGGCGTGGTCGGAGAGGAGGAGCGTGCGCACCTGCTGCTGGCCGTCGGTGACCTGGGCATGCTTGTCCACCAGCACCCGGCCGTTGAAGATGGCCCGGGCGGTGCCGTCCACGATGCACTTGTGGAGCTGGCGGCTGGTGCCCTGGGGCTTCGCGTGGTGCATGAAGCTGTGGGTATCGGCGATCTGATCGGCGCCCAGCAGGGCGAGGCCATCCAGGGTGGCGGAGGCGCCGTGTTCCAAGATCACGTGGGGATTCTGGCGGCTGATCCGGGCGCCGAAGGTGAGGGTGCGGCTGTGATACTGGGCGTCGCGGCCCACCTGGGCGTAGAGGTTGGAGACGTGGAAGGCCTGCGCATCCTCGCGCTGCACCCGCTCGTGGTGCAGGATGGCGCCCTCGGCAAGGCAGATCTCGACCACCGTGTTGACGAGGCTCCGCCCTTCGCCCTGGTGGTCCTCCACGAGGCGGGCTTCGGCACCGCGCTCCAGGATGAGCAGCAGGCGGGGCTGGGCCAGCAAGCCCTCCCCCTTGGTGATGGAGAGGAGGTGCAGGGGCGCCTCCACCTTCACGTTGCGGGGCACGAAGAGCAGGGCCCCATCCTCGAAGCGGGCGGTGTTCAGATCCTGGAAGGCATCCCCCACGAAGCCCGCGGCGATCTGGCCGAGCTTGGAGGCGGCATCCTCGGCCTTGCGCAGGGGCATGAAGCGCACGCCCGCGGGCAGGCCCGAGATGCAGGAGTGGTGGGCCTCATAGCGCCCGTTCACGAAGACGAGGCGATTACCGCGAGCTTCCGGAAGAATGGCTTCTTTGATGTTCACAGCTTCCGAATTCGCGTTCGCGAATTCGGAAGAGGGGGCGAAGGCTCTGAGGGGACCCAAGTCCAAATATTTCCAATCCTCCTGCCGCGTGGTGGGCAGGTCGCGGCCGTCGAGCCTGGCCTCGGCCTCGGCGCGAAGGGCGGGCCAGCCTTCAGGCCGCGGGGCGGCGAGGGCCTGCTCCAGGAGCGTACAGCTCGCGACGGCTTCCATCAGCGGCTCCCGGCGCCGGCCTCGGCCTGCACCCAGTCGTAGCCCTTGGCTTCGATCTCCAGGGCCAGTTCGGGGCCGCCCGACTTCACGATGCGGCCGCCCTGCAGGATGTGGATGTGATCGGCGGGGATGTGATCCAGCAGGCGCTGGTAGTGGGTGACGAGGAGGATGGCCCGCTCCGGGGATTTGAGCCCCGTGACGGCCTCGCCCACGATGCGCAGGGCGTCCACGTCCAGGCCGCTGTCCAATTCATCGAGGATGGCGAGCTTGGGTTCCAGCACGGCCATCTGCAGGATCTCGTTGCGCTTCTTCTCGCCGCCGGAGAAGCCTTCGTTGAGGCTGCGGTCGAGAAGCTCGGCGCGGATGCCCACGATCTTGATCTTCTCCTGGATGAAGTCGTCGAATTCCAGGGGATCCAGCTCATCCTTCCCGTTGGCCTCGGCCTGCTTGTTGTAGGCCAGTCGCAGGAACTGGGCGTTGGACACGCCGGGCACCTCGATGGGGTGCTGGAAGCCCAGGAAGAGGCCCAGCCGGGCCCGCTCATCGGGGGCGAGGTCGAGCAGGTTCTTGCCCTCGAAGGTCACGGTGCCGCCCGTGATGACGTAGGCGGGATGGCCCGCCAGCACCTTGCCCAACGTGGACTTGCCGGAACCGTTGGGGCCCATGATGGCGTGCACCTCGCCCGCCTTGATCTCCAAGGAGATGCCCTTGAGCACTTCCTTGTCGTTCACGGTGGCCGTCAGATTCTGAATCGAGAGCATTGGGACCTCAAAAAAACTTTGAACCGCGAATGACGCGAATGGGCGCGAATAAAAGCTGGAATCCCCATTCGCGGAAATTCGCGTCATTCGCGGTCAATGATTTCATCCGACGCTGCCTTCGAGCTTGAGGCTGAGCAGCTTGGTGGCTTCGACGGCGAACTCCATGGGAAGCTCGCGGAATACGTCCTTGCAGAAGCCGTTGATGATCATGCTGATGGCGTCTTCGGCGGGGATGCCGCGCTGCTGGAAGTAGAAGAGCTGCTCTTCGCCGATTTTGCTCGTGGTGGCCTCGTGCTCCACCTTGGCGGTGCGGTTCTGCACTTCCAGGTAGGGGAAGGTGTGGGCGCTGCACTGGTCGCCGATGAGCATGGAGTCGCACTGGCTGAAGTTGCGGGCGCCCTCGGCCTTGGGATGCACCTTCACGAGGCCCCGGTAGGCGTTGGAGCTGTCGCCGGCGCTGATGCCCTTGGAGATGATCGTGGAGCGGGTGTTCTTCCCCACGTGGATCATCTTCGTGCCTGTGTCGGCCTGCTGCTTGTGGTTGGTGAGGGCCACGGAGTAGAACTCGCCCACGCTCTCGTCGCCCAGCAGCACGCAGGAGGGGTACTTCCACGTGATGGCGCTGCCCGTCTCCACCTGCGTCCAGCTGATGTGGCTGCGCTTGCCTTTGCAGAGCCCGCGTTTGGTGACGAAGTTGTAGATGCCGCCCACGCCATCCTTGTCGCCCGCGTACCAGTTCTGCACGGTGCTGTATTTGATGTCGGCGTCATCCAGGGCCACGAGCTCCACCACGGCGGCGTGGAGCTGGTTCGTGTCGAACTTGGGGGCCGTGCAGCCCTCCAGGTAGGACACGGAGGCGCCTTCCTCGGCCACGATGAGCGTGCGCTCGAACTGGCCCGAGTCCTTGTTGTTGATGCGGAAGTAGGTGGAGAGCTCCATGGGGCTCTTCACCCCTTTCGGGATGAAGACGAAAGAGCCATCCGTGAACACGGCGCTGTTGAGCGCGGCGTAGAAGTTGTCCGATGTGGGGACCACGGAGCCCAGGTACTTCTTCACCAGCTCCGGGTGCTCCTTCACGGCCTCGCTGAGCGCGCAGAAGATGATGCCCACCTTGCCCAGCTTCTCCTTGTAAGTGGTGGTGACACTCACGGAGTCGAAGACCACGTCCACGGCCACGCCCGCCAGGGCTTCGCGCTCGTGCATGGGCACGCCCAGCTTCTCGAAGGTGCGCAGGAGCTCGGGATCCACCTCGTCCAGGCTCTTGTACTTCGCCTCCTGGGCCTTGGGGGCGCTGTAGAAGACGATCTTTTGGAAGTCGGGCTTCTCATAGGTGACGTTGGCCCAATCGGGCTCTTCCATGGTCAGCCAGTGGCGGTAGGCCTTCAGGCGCCACTCCAGGAGCCACTCGGGCTCCTCCTTCTTGGCGGAGATCAGGCGGATCACGTCTTCCGACAGGCCCGCGGCCACGGATTCCGTGGCGATGTCCGTCACGAAGCCGTACTTGTATTCCTGGCTGGTAAGGCCCTGCAGGGCAGCGCTCATGAAGGTCCCTCGACCCTCTATTCTCTAATCTTGACCAAAGTTGTCAACAAAGAAGGGTGTGACGGGGTGCGCAGGGGGGCTTGGCTAGGGACCCTATTCCATAGAGGAAGGGTTGCGGGGGAACCCGGTCGAGTGGGCGGGTAGGGGCTTGGGAGTCACGTAGGATGAGGAGGTGCGATTATCGGCGCACAGGAGTCACTTCTGGAGCCCCTTCATGAGACCTGCTCCCAGCCTCCCGAATCGCCCCGGTCGACTGCTCGGCCTGGCGGCAGCCGCCTTCCTGTCGGCAGGGCTTCAGGCACAGACCTACCGGGGTCCCGCGCTCCGCAGCCCGGTGATCCTTCCTGAAGAACGGGAGCTTGGCTCCTTCCCGGCGGCCCCCCTCCCGGGGGACCTCCAGCAGGGGCTGGATGCGGCACTCAGGATCGCCCAGGAGAAGACCAAGGCACCCGCCATCACTGCAGCCGTGGCAGTGCCGGGGCGTGGTCTTTGGACGGGCTCCCGGGGCCTCGATCCCGCCCCGCCCTCGCCGCGACTCTTCTACTGGGCCAGCGCGGGGAAACCCTTCACGGCCGTGCTGGTCATCCAGCTCATCGAGGAAGGCAAGCTGACGCTGGCCACGACGATCGATCGCTGGTTTCCTGACTTTCCAGAAGCCAGGCGCATCACGGTCGAGCAGTTGCTGTCGCACACGAGCGGAATCTTCAGTTGGCAGCAGGATCGGAAGTTGCGGAAGACTCCAGGCTACAAGACCCCCGAACGGCTCATTGCCATCGCCCTCAGCCACCCCATGGATTTCGCGCCAGGCGAGCACTGGTCCTACTCCAACACGGGCTATACGATGTTGGGCCGCATCATTGAAATCGTAGATGGGCGGTCCTATGCGGATGCCGTCCAGGCCCGGATCCTGAAACGCCTGGGGCTGGCCAACACCACCGTGGCGCGCCCCCACGCCCCCGAACCACCCTGTCCAAGGCCCCACCCCCAGGCCAGCGATGAGCTCCCCATGGATACCTCGCTAGCCACGCCCTTCGCCGCGGGTTCCGTGGTGGCCTCCGCCGAAGACATGATTCGGTTTTGGCACGGGCTCCTGGGCGGCCGACTGGTCTCTAGGGCCGGGCTGGAGGCCATGTTCTCGAAGCTCTATCCCATGTTCAACCAGCGCGTCTCGTTCTACGGCCTGGGCGTCATGGTGCAGGATGTGCCAGGCGGGACCCCTCAGGTTTGGCTGGGTCACAGTGGCGGCACCCCTGGAATCAAGGCAGAGGTCGCCTATTCACGGGAGGTCAATGCCTTCGCCGCCGTGGCACTGAACAACGATGGATCAGCCCAGGCCACCATCAACCTGCTCCTCAGGGCCCTGCGCGGAGAACCCATGGCTGGGCCCTGAGGGCCAGCCATTCAGGGACTCCCTAATAACCGCGGGCCTGGAAGGGTAGCCCTCAGCCCTTCGCCCCCAGCTCCTTGAGCAGCCCCTGGATCTGATTCCGCACGCTCTGGGCCTGCTCCTCGCTGAGGTCGCCCTCGTCGGCTTCCAGGCCGGCCCGGAGGATGCCCTGGGCTTCCTTCTTGTCTCCCATCTGCGCCAAAGCGGCTCCGAGCTGGAAGTGGTTCATGACGGTGGGTTCCTTCTCCAGCACGGGATCCAGCAGTTCCAGCACTTCCTGGGGCTTCTGGAGGGCGAGGAGGAACTGGCCCAGCAGGCCGCGGGAACGGGACTCCAGTCCGGGCAGGGGCTGGGAGGCGAGGCGCTTCACTTCCCGCAGATCCGCTTCGGTGACGGTCTGGTGCAGCAGCTTGTGGGCCGAGCGCATGAGGGCGGCCTCGAAGGCGCCGCTGCTCTTGGGGTGGGCCTTGAGGAAGCCCTCCAGGGCCTTTTGGATCAGCGCCTCGTCGCTGAGCGCCATGGCGTGTTCCAGCACCAGGCGGAGGGCCTGGAAGCAGAGCCGGGGATGGCGCCTGCTGCGGCTGAAGGTGAGGGCGTCCTCCAGGTGGTTCTCGGGATCCCGCTGGAAATCCATGCGGAGCTCCAACCAGTCGGAGCGCTCGCTGCTGCCCTTGCGCTTCACGCGGCGGAGGATCTGATCGGCTTCCTCCAGCAGGCCCTCGGTGAGGAGGGTCTCCACTTCATCCAGGAGTCCCTGGGTGCCGGGTTTGCCATCCCGGGCGGCGCGGAGCTGGACGACGTTCTCCGCATCCAGCAGCAACAGCAGATCGTGATCCCCGGGGTGCTGCTGGAGCAGCTCATGAAGGATGGCGAAGGCCTTGGAGCGCTCCTCCAACACGAGGTACCCCTCGGCCAGATGCTCCCGCACCCCGGCATCGCCGGGGAGCATTTCCGTGGCGTCCTTGAAGATGGCCACCGCCTTGGCACCTTCCCCCCGGGCGAGGTGGACGGAGCCCAGGCGAAGCAGCGTCTCGCCATCCTTGCGGCGGGCCACGGCCTCCTGGGCGGCTTCGAGGGCGCCCTGGAGGTCCTCCTGGTGCTCCAGCAGCTCCGCGAGGAGCAGGCGGGGGTCGGCGTCGTCGGGGCGTAGGTCCGAGGCCTTGTTCAGGGCCTCCACGGCCTCGTCGGCGCGATCGGGGTCATCCATGATGAGCCGGCCGAGCATCATCCAGGCCTCGAAGTGGCGGGGGCTCTGCTGGATGGCCCGGCGGGCCAGGGTCTCGGCGCTATCCCAGGCCTGGGCGGCCTCCTGGAGGCTCGCCACGGTGAAGAGCAACTCATAGTTCTTGGGGTCCTGCTGCAGGGCCTGATCCAGGCGTTCGGCGGCCTCGGGCAGGTTGCCCTGCTCCAGGAGGGCCGCCGTCTCCGCCAGGGCCCGGCGCAGCTGCGCCATGCTCTTGGGCCGGGCGATGGGCAGGATGCGGGCGCGGTAGCGGGTGAACAGCTCCCGGGCCCGGATGAGGTGGAGGTTCTCGTCCACCAGGTGTTCCCAGCGATCGCTGAAGGCCTGGGGATCCAGCTGCTTGCGGGCGTCCATTTCCTGCACGAGGGCCATGAGTCCGTTGCGGAGCATCACTTCGGAGCGCTCCAGCTTGGCCAGCTGATCACTCACGGTCTCCAGGTAGGTCTCCACGCGCCGGAGCCCCTCCTCGAGATTGGTGATGCGCTCGATCAGGTGTTCTTCGAGATCCTCGCCCGCATCCTCCTCGCTCTCGTCCTCCCAGGTCTGGTCGCCCAGGACGATCATCAGCCGGGTGCCGCACTTCTGGCAGGTCTCCCGATCGCCGGGGTTCCAGGCGAGGCAGTTCTGACAGTAGGAGCCGGGGACTTGTTCAGTGGCCATGGAAGGAGGATAGCGCCGCTCCGCCCAGGTGGTTGGGGGGGAACGCGAAGAGCGCCAAGAACTGCGCTAAGAGCGCGAAGAAAGACCGCCAAGACTCAGGAATCTCCCTGCCTTGGTGCTCTTCGCGCTTTTCTTCGCGCTCTTCGCGTTCCAATGCCGTTTCTACGCTTGGACCATCTTCCGGATGCGCACGGCCGTGCGCTTGAATTCGGGGGTGTGGGTCTTGGGGTCCCTTCCGGGGCCCATGGCCCGGTTCACGAAGGCCTTGGCGGAGTGGAAGATGCCGAAGGGCTCGCCGGGGCGCACGCGGTCGGTGAGGTGGGCGTGGGCCTGGAAGGCGCCGTGGTGGCTTTCCACGGTGACTTCCTCGTCGTCCAGGACGCCCAGGGCGGCGGCGTCGGCGGGGTTCAGCTCCAGGACGTCATCCCGGGTGAGCTTCGTGTTCTCCGTGCGGACGGTCATGGTGCCGGCGTTGAAGTGCTGGAGGGAGCGGCCCGTGTTGAGGAGGAAGGGAAAGGCCTCGTCCACCACCTCGGCGCTGGGGTGGAAGGCGATGGGGCGGAACTGGGCCCGGTCGCCCACGGGGAAGGTCTTCGCGTGGAGGATGGACGTGCCCGGGTGCAGCTCGTCGGGGCAGGGCCATTGGAGGCCGCCTGGGTGCTCCAGGCGGTGGTAGGCCACGCCGGCCACGGCGGTCCAGAGCTTGCGGACTTCGTTCCAGACATCTTCGGGGCTGTGGTATTGGAATTGATCCCCCACGCCCAGGCGCTTGGCCAGCTCCAGGAGGATGTCCAGGTCGCTGCGGCTCTGCCCCCGGGGGGCGATGGCGGCGCGCACTCGCTGCACGCGGCGCTCGCCGTTCATGAAGGTGCCCTCCTTCTCGAAGGTGCTGGCGGCGGGCAGGAAGACGGTGCCGAAGGCCTTGGCGGTCTCCGTCATGAAGAGATCGACGACGACCATGCCCTCGAGCTGGGCCAGGGCCGCGGCGGTGCGGTGGGCGTTGGCGGTGGTGAGGTAGAGGTCGTAGCCGAACACGAGCATGGCCCGGAGTCGGCCCTCGCCCGCGGCGTCCAGCATCTCCAGCAGGTCCAGGCCGGGCGGGGGCAGGGGCCCCCACAGGGCCTCGTGCTTGGCGATGACCTGGTCGTAGGGCTGGTAGCCCGTGAGCCGCTTGGGCTCGCAGCCCATCTGGGCGCAGCCCTGCACGTTATTTTGGCCCCGGAGCGGATTCACGCCGGATCCGGGCTTGCCCAAGTTACCCGTAAGCAGGGCGAGGTGGACGAGGGCGAGGATGCCGTCGGAGCCCTGCACCTGCTCGGTGACGCCCAGGCCGTTGCACATGTAGGCGGGGCCCGTGGTGGCGTAGAGGCGGGCGGCCTTGCGGATGTCGTCGGCGTCCACGCCGCAGGTGGCCGCGGCCCGTTCCGGCGCCCATTCCTGCAGGGAGGCCAGGTAGGCCTCGAAGCCCTCGGTGCGGGCGGCCACGAAGGGGTGGTCATAGAGCCCCTCGTTCACGATGACGTGGGCCAGGGCTTGGAAGAGGGGGATGTTGGTGCCGGGCCGTGGTCTCAGGTGCACGGTGGCGAGCTCCGCCAGCTCCGTGCGCCGGGGGTCGATGACGATGAGGGGCATGCCCTTCAGGGCCCGGTGCTTGATGCGCAGGCCCACGATGGGGTGGTTTTCCGTGGGGTTGGCGCCCACCACCATGACGAGCGCGGCGAGGTCGATGTCGGCGAAGCTGTTGGTGGCGGCGCCCGTGCCCAGCGCCAGACCCAGCCCCGCGGCGCTGGGGGCGTGGCAGACGCGGGCGCAGCAATCCACGTTGCCGGTGCCGAGGCCCACCCGGGCCAGCTTCTGGGTGAGGAAGGCCTCCTCGTTGGTGCCGCGGGAGGAGCCCAGCACCCCGATGGCAGTGGGGCCGTGCGCTTCCTTCACCCGCAGGAGCAGGGCGGCGGCCTCGTCCAGGGCCTCGTCCCAGGTCACGGCCTCCCACTCGCCCCCGCGGCGGACCATGGGGGAGGTGACGCGGTCCTCGGCGTCGTTGAAGCCCAGGCCGAAGCGGCCCTTCACGCAGAGGTGGCCCCGGTTCACGGGGGCGTCCTGGGCGGGGCGGATGTCCACGAGGCGGTCGCTGGTGCTGCCGATCTCCAGTTCGCAGCCGGTGCCGCAGTAGGAGCAGACGGAACGGGTCCAGGTGATGGGGGTGCCGTGCCGGTAGCGGGCCCAATCCTGGATGGCACCCGTGGGGCAGGTGTCGGCGCAGGCGCCGCAGCTCACGCAGGGGCTGTCCAGGAGGCGGCCGGCGTCGCCGGGTTCCACGTGGGCCTCGGCGCCCCGGCCCACCACCTTCCAGATGGAGTGGCCCTGCACTTCCTCGCAGATGTGGACGCAGCGGTAGCAATCCACGCAGCGGTTCATGTCCAGGCGCAGGTAGGGATGGGATTCGTCCAACTTCGAGGGCACCCAGGGGCCCGTGGCGGGCACTTGGTAATGCAGCAGGAGGCGATGGAAGGGGTGATCCGGATCCAGGGCGGGAATCTCCCCCGGATACCGGCGGGCCAGCATCTCGATCAGCCCCTTGCGGTAGCCCTCCAAGGCCTCGCCATGGGTGTGCACGGACATACCTTCGGCCACGGGCGTGGCACAGGCGCACAGGGGCCGTTCCTGGCCGTCCACCTCCACCTCGCAGAGGCGGCAGGCGCTGGCGGGTTGCATGCGCGCGTCGTGGCAGAGCGTGGGCACGTTGAGCCCGTGGGCCCGCAGCGCCTGCAGGAGGGTGGCGCCCTCGGGGGCGTCGACGGGGGTGCCGTTCAGGAGGAGGCGGACCATGGAGCAAAGGTGCGCTCTGGGGCCTGTGATGGTCATCAACCTGTGCGGCGAGGCCTTTTCATGGGCGGAAACCGGCCCTCAATCCACTCGCAGAGCTACGGGATCGGCCTCGCCGCCATCCTCATAGCGCTGAACGGCCGTGGCGCGCCCCTGTTCGAGCGTAAAGCGGAGGCGCATTTCCTGGCCGGGTAGGAAGAAGGTGGTGGGCGAGGCGGCTTCGAGGGCCACGGGTTCCCCGCCATTGTGCCGACTCACGAGGCGACCCCCTTCGAGGGAGAGGACGCGCTGGCCGGAGGGGCCAACGTAGGTGCCGGCCAGGGGAGCCAGGTGCTCCGGGCCGAGGGCCACGGCGGCCGGTTCGAGCAAGGGCTTGCCTTGGGCGAGGGCCAGCATCCGCCGGCTCAGATATTCCGCGGCCACGGTGCGATGGGCGCCGAACTGGTCCCCGTTGTGGAGCACCACGGCCACGGCCCGGGCTTCGGGATCGGCCTCCAGCTCCCCGTGGAAGCCGAAAATGTCGCCGCCGTGCCCGTAGAGGATATGGCCATTGGAGGTGCGGATGAAGAGGCCGAAGCCGTACTCCGTCGCATGCCCGTTGGCGGTGCGGAAGGGGGTGGTCATGCGCCTGTAGGTTTCAGGCTTCAGCAGCTTTCCCCCGTGCAGGGCTTCAGCGAAGGCGGCAAGGTCATCCACGGTGCTGGTCATGCATCCATCCGTGTAGGCGCCATCCAGGTAGGCGATGAAGGCGGGATGGGCCCCGTTCGTGTAACCCGTCACGAGGCCCGGAGTAAGGGCGTCGGGATCGCCGCCGCTGGTATGCCGGAGGCCCAAAGGTCCCGTGATCCGGGCGGCCAGTTCCTGGGGGAAGGCGCGCCCGGTGGCCGCAACGATGAGCTGGCCGAGAAGGAGGTAGCCGCTGTTGCTGTAGCGGAAGGCCGATCCGGGCTCGAATTGAAGGGGCCAGGATCGAAAGGTGTTGATGAGCTGATCCAGACTCAGGCGTTTGGTACGCAGGGCTCCGTAGCCGCCTTGGGGGCCGCTCAAGTAGTCGGTGATGCCCGAAGTGTGGCTGAGGAGGTGGGCCACGGTGACTTTCTCCCAGGCCTTGGGCGCGTCCTTGAGGTAGGCAGAGATCGGGGAATCGAGGGCGAGCTTCCCCTCCTCCACCAACTGGAGCACCACCACCGCTACAAATGTTTTAGTGATGGAGCCGATGCGGAAGACGTGATCGGGCCGCATGGCCACGCCGAGCTCCAGGCTCGCCATTCCGTAGGCCTTGCGGACCTGCACTTTCCCATTCGTCCTCAGCAGCGCTGCAACCCCAGGTTGGTCCGGAGCGAAGTGGCGGGCGAAGAGTTCATCCACAGGTTCGCCGGCGAACACGGCTAGGCCGCAGGCGAGGAGGCTGGGAAGGGCGCGGAAGGCCATGAAGGGATCCTTGAAGTTGGCCCTTCAGAAAACCAGATTAGGAGGGACAAGAAAAGGCCCCGCGATGCGGGGCCTTGGCGGTACGGTTCGGGACCGAACTACTCGATCTCGGTCTCAGGCATGTCCATCTTCTTGGGCGTGCGCCACAGGGCGGAGAGCAGGAGCTGGCGCATGGGGGGAAACTCCTTGGGGAGGCGGTCGAAGAGCTGCTCGAAGAGCTCCTCGTGGAGCAGGAGCTCCCGACGCCACTCCTCGCGGTTGATGGCGGTGAGCTCGGAGTAGCGGCTCTCGTCCAGGCCCTTGATGCCGGTGAGATCCAGATCCTCCTTGCGGGGCATCCAGCCCAGGGGCGTCTCCATGGCGAAGGCCTTGCTGTGGACGCGGTCCACGATCCAGTTCAGCACGCGCATGTTCTCGGTGTAGCCGGGCCACAGGAACTTGCCGTCGCTGCCTTTGCGGAACCAGTTCACGATGAACATCTTGGGCGGGTTGGTGAGCTCGCGGCCGATCTGGAGCCAGTGGTCGAAGTAGTCGCCCATGTGGTAGCCGCAGAATGGCAGCATGGCGAAGGGATCGCGGCGCACCTGGCCGATGGTGCCGGCGGCGGCCGCGGTCATCTCGCTTCCGATGGTGGCGGCGAAGTAGACGCCGAAGCTCCAGTTCACGGCCTGCATCACCAGGGGAACCGTCGTCGCGCGGCGGCCGCCGTAGATGAAGGCGCTGATGGGGACGCCCGCGGGATCCTCCCACTTGGGGTCGATGGTGGGGCACTGGGCGGCGGGGGCCGTGAAGCGGCTGTTCGGATGGGCCGCGGGCTTGCCGGAGGTCTTGTCGTAGGGCTTGCCGTTCCAGTCGGTGAGGCCTTCGGGCACTTCTTCCGTCATGCCCTCCCACCACACGTCGCCGTCGGCGGTCATGGCCACGTTCGTGAAGATGGTGTTCTTCGTGATCGTGAGCATGGCGTTGGGGTTGGACTTCATGGAGGTGCCGGGGGCCACGCCGAAGAAACCGGCCTCGGGGTTGATGGCGTAGAGGCGGCCGTCCTTGCCAGGCTTGATCCAGGCGATGTCATCGCCCACGGTCGTGACCTTGCACTGCTTCATGGCCTCGGGGCTCTGGATCATGGCGAAGTTGGTCTTGCCGCAGGCCGATGGGAAGGCGGCGGCCACGTAGGTCTTTTCGCCGTTCTTCTCCATGCCGAGGATCAGCATGTGCTCGGCCAGCCAGCCCTCTTCGCGGGCCATGTTGGAGGCGATGCGCAGGGCGAAGCACTTCTTCCCCAGCAGGGCGTTGCCGCCGTAACCGGAGCCGAAGGACCAGATCTCCCGGGTCTCGGGGAAGTGGCAGATGTACTTGTTGTCGGGGTTGCAGGGCCAGGCCACGTCCTTCTGGCCCTCGGCCAGGGGGGCGCCGATGCTGTGCAGGGCGGGGACGAAGTCACCATCGCCGAGCACGTCGAAGACGGCCTTGCCCATGCGGGTCATGATCTTCATGTTCACGGCCACGTAAGGGCTATCCGTGAGCTCCACCCCGATATGGGCGATCTTGGAGCCCAGGGGGCCCATGCTGAAGGGCACGACGTAGAGGGTGCGGCCCTTCATGCAGCCCTTGAAGAGGCCGCGCAGCTTGGCCTTCATCTCCGCGGGCGCCATCCAGTTGTTGTTCGGGCCGGCGTCCTCCTTGCGGGTGGGGCACACGAAGGTGCGATCCTCCACGCGGGCCACGTCGCCGGGATCCGAGAGGGCGAGGTAGGAGTTGGGGCGCTTGGCGGGGTTCAGCTTCTTGAACGTGCCTGCGTCCACCATCATCTGGCAGAGACGGTCGTACTCCTCATCGGAGCCATCGCACCAATACACGTCCTTGGGCTGGCAGAGTTCCACCACCTCTTCCACCCAGGTGATGAGCTTCTGATTCTTGACATGGCTCGGCACAGCCAATGCAGTCACGGACATGAAAGATCTCCTCAAGGGATGCCCTGGGGCGAAAAAACCATTCTAGCGAGCGGGTCGGAGGGGGCAAACCACTGGTTTTGCCGAGGGGTGGGGTAGCCTGGACGGATGCTTGAAAACTGGCTGAACCATCCCCATGCCATGCCTTGGCTCCTCGTCATGTGGGTGGCGGGCGTCCTGGGCAGCATCGGCCACTGCGCGGGCATGTGCGGTCCCATCGTGGCGGCCTTTGGCATGGCCCAGGCCAAGCAGGGAGGCCGGCCCTGGGTGCGGCACCTCCAATTCCAGTTGGGCCGAGTCACTACCTACGCCATCCTCGGCGGCGCCATCGGGTACCTGGGCGGTTTCGCCCGGATCCAGAGCATCCAGGACATGCACGAATGCTGTCGGCCGGATGGGGCCGCCCTGGTCGCCGCCCAGGCCTGGCCCTGGCAAGTGTGGGTCAAACTGGGCATCGGTTTCCTGATGCTGCTGCTGGGCCTGTTCATGCTTTTGGGCCGCCGGGCGGACGCCCTCATGGAATTCCCGCTGCCCAAGCCCCTCCAGAACCTCCTCTCCAAGGGGCTCCGGGCCTCGGGCGCCCCCTGGTTCCTGGGCTTGCTCTGGGGGCTGATCCCCTGCGGCTTGGTCTACATGATGCTGTTGAAGAGCCTGGACGCCGGCACCTGGCGCATGGGCGCGGCCGGGATGGCGGCCTTCGGCTTCGGGAACATGCCCCTGTTGCTGGGGCTGGGTCTCGCCAGCACCAAGTTGAGCCAGGTCTGGAAATCCCGGCTATTGCGCCTGGGGGGCCTGACGGTGGCCCTCATGGGCGCCACCATCCTCTGGCAGGCCGTCACGCTCCTTCGCCTTCAAGCGGGCGGGGTCTGATTCCCCTTCCCTGGATTCAAGCCAGGTCTATCCTATGGGCACCGAGGTCGGGATGAGTGAGGACCAGGACAAGCGGCAGGAAGCCATGGAGTGGGTGGGCAAGGCCTATCAGCTCCATATGAAGGGCGAGATCGAGAAGGCCGTCTCCCTCTACACCAAGAGCCTCGAAATCCACCCCACCGCCGAGGCCTACGAGTTCCGCGGTTGGGCCCGCAGCTTCGAAAAGGACTACGTGGCCGCCATCGAGGACTGCCACCGCGCCATCGATCTGGATCCCGAGTTCGGTGGTCCCTACAACGACATCGGCGCCTACCACATCGAGCAGGGCGAGCTGGACGACGCCGTGCCCTGGCTCCGCATGGCCCTCAAGGCCAAGCGCTATGAGAGCTACTGTTTTCCCCATTTCAACCTGGGCCGCATCTACGAAACGAAGGGGCAACTGGAGAAGTCCCTGGAGCACTACAGGCAGGCCCTCGAAGAAAATCCCCGCTATGCGTTGGCGGCCAAGGCCGTGGACCGCGTGAAGGGGAAGCTGGCGGTGCGGGAGTCCGAGCCTTCGGCGAACTGAGCTGAACGCGGAGATCGCGGAGGGGCGCGGAGATCGCGGAGAAGGTATGCTTTTCTCCGCGTCCTCCGCGAAACTCCGCGTACTCCGCGTTCAGCCCTTTTTCAGAGGTTTCCATGTCCGATTTGAAGACCACCGCCGGCCCCGCCTTGGGCAAGCTGCCCTCCGGTCTCGCCATCTGCACGGCCCAGCACGGCGGCGAGCGCACGGGCTTCCTGGCTTCCTGGGCCCAGCAAGTGAGCTTCGAGCCCCCCCTCGTGGCCGTGTGCATCAAGGCGGGGCGCCCCATCGAAAAGCTCATCGAGGGCAGCGGCCACTTCGCCTTGAACATCCTCGCCGAGGGCGACTTCGCCAGCTTGAAGCGCTACGGCAAGGGCTTCGAGCCCGGCGTGGATCCCTGGGCCGAGGACCCCCAGAGCCTGCTGGAAGGTCAGCCCGCCCCCGTGTTCGCCAACGGCTACGCCTACCTCGTGCTCAAGCACACCAAGGTGCTGGAGACCGGTGGTGACCACCAGATCCACATCGGCGAGTTGGTGAGCGGCGCCCTGCTCGATGCCGAGAAAAAGCCCTACGTGCACATCCGCAAGGATGGGTTCGGGTACTGAGAACCGGGCTCTCGGCTCTAGGCTTTTGGCTCTAGCTAGCGCCGACCCATCAGGCCTTCATCTTCGGGTGGGCCGGCCTCAGCTAGAGCCAAAAGCCCACAGCCAAGAGTCCCCCATGCACCTCACCATCGCCCACAGCCCCGATAGCGACGACGCCTACATGATGGCGCCCCTGGCCCTGGGCTGGATGGATCCGGAGGGCTTCACCTTCGAGTTTGTCCGCAAGGACATCGAGCAGTTGAACACGGAGGCCCTGGAGGCGAAGTACCACGTCACGGCCATCAGCTTCGGCGCCTATCCGGAGCTGAAGGACCGCTACGCCCTGCTCACGGCGGGCAGCTCCATCCAGGAGGGCACGGGGCCGCTGGTGGTCTCCCGCGCGCCGATGCAGGCCGATGAGCTGCGCGGCGTCACCATCGCCATCCCCGGTGTGCGCACCAGCGCCTACCTGAGCATGCGCCGCTGGTGCGACACCCTCGGCTTCGAGCCCAAGGTGGAGCTGCGGCCCTTCGACGAGATCCTGCCGGCCGTGCAGCGGGGCGAGTTCGAGGCGGGCCTGCTCATCCACGAAAGCCAGCTCATGTACCGGGAGGCGGGGCTTCACCTCGTGGAGGACATGGGCGCCTGGTGGAAGGCCGCCCACGATCTGCCGCTGCCCATGGGCGGCAACGCCATCCGCACGGATTTGGGTGCGGACGTGATGCAGCGCTTCGCCACGGTCATGCGCAAGAGCGTGGAATTGGCCCGGGAGCGCCACTGGGAGAGCGTGGACTACAGCCAGTCCTTCGGGCGCGGCATGGATCGCGAGATGATCGGCCGCTACGTGAACGCCTGGGTGAATGAGTTCACCGTGGATCCGGGGCCGCGAGGGCGGAAGGCCGTGGATCTGCTCCTGGGGCTTGAAGCCACCTGGATCCAGGGCTGATCAGGTTTCGCGAGAAAAGCGAATTTTACAGGGATGAAGGGGATGGAGGGGATGGGGTACGGCCATCGCCCGTTGATTCCCTGAGGAGCCAAAGGAAGGATTCATTCGGAACCAACCGGATGGCATCCCCTTCATCCCCTTTATCCCTGTGAATTTCATCCTTGTTATGGAGCCGACCCGGGCCGGGCTACTTCTTCTGCTCCGAGGGGGCCGCCACATGCGCCGGGGCGTTCGGCTTGAGCCGGGCGGGGTGGGCGGGGAGGCCGATGGAGACGGTGTAATCGGGCACGTCCTTCGTGACGAGGCCGCCCGTGCCCACCATGGCGTAATCACCCACCTTTGTGCCGCTGAGTACCGTGCTGTGGTACGTGACGCGGGCACCTTCACCGATCACGGTGTCGCCCAGGTAGACGATGGAGGGGTCCACCAGATCGTGCCAGTGGCTGTAGATGTTGGCGTAGTCGCTGATGCTCGCCTTCTTCTTGATGGTGATGCTGCCGCGGTCATCCAGCAGCACGAAGCGGTGGATCACCACGTCGTCGCCGAGGCTGATGTTGTAGCCGAAGCTCCACTCGATCCCGGTGAAGAACTTCACGTTCTGGCCCACGGACTTGAAGATGTGCGGCGCGAGCATGGCGCGGAACTTCAACCCGAGCCACACGTTCGCGTTGAGCGGGCTGTTGTCGAACATCTGCCAGAGCCAGGTGAGGGGCTTCACCGGAGCCCACTTCTCCGGATCGATCTCGCTGTAGTACTCGGCCTCGGTGGTCGCGTTCCGGGGGTCGAGGTTCAGGTGGAGCACTTCCTCATGGATGTTGCGAGGCGCATCGGAGAGGCCGTAGAACCCACGGGCCAACTCGACGCAGAGCGCGTTGCGATCGGTGCCGGGATCACAGATCCGGGCATCGATCTCCTGGAGCCAGGCTTCGAGCTTGGCTTTGACATCTGTATTTTCCAGGTCGAGGGGGCGGGTTGCCACGAAGTCTCCAAAACAGAGCGGAATAGTCAACTTTAGTAGCCTCACCGGGGCCTTCGCCACGGGAATGTCAAAAAAAGGGGTGCCCGGGGGCACCCCTTTTTGTTGGGAAGTCCAAACCCCTAATGGTGGCCGTGATCATCCGTCGGCTTGCCGATGAATTCCACGGTGCGGGCGGCGAAGAGCAGCCAGCAGGTGTAGATGGCGAGGATCAGGGCCCCGAGGCCGAACACGGCGGGGCGGGCGGGGAGGAAGAAGGGCCATTGGAACCCGGCCAGCCCGACGAGGGCGGCGAGGGCCCCGTAGGTCATCAGGAAGGCGCCCCACTTCTTGGAGGGCTCGGGGGCCTGGCCCACCTCTTCGGGCAGGGTTCCCAGGGGCTGGGATACCTCGCCGGACAGGTGCAGCCCCTGGAACAGGAGCACGGCCGACAGGATGAAGTAGAAGACCAGGAACACCATGGTGGACTCCGCAATCCACTAGGAATACCACGGCTGGGGAAATGTCCGAAAATGGGGGGTTGACCTAATCAATCGATTGATTAATCTGAGGTGGTCGCACTAATCAATCGATTGATTGAGGTCCTTGATGAACGCAGAACCCGAACCCCGCAGTGATGTGAAGCAGCGCCTCGTGGAGGCGGCCACCCTGCTGTTCGCCCAGCACGGTTTCGATGGCGTGGGCATCCGCGAGATCGCCGCCGCCGCCGATGCGAATTCGGCCATGGTGGCCTACCACTTCGGGAGCAAGGAGGGCCTCTACCGGGCCGTGCTGCGGGCGGGCTTCGAAAAGGGCTGCGCGAAGGATCTGCCCCCGCCCCCCCAGGCGGATGCGCCCGAAGCCAAAATGGCTGCCCTGGCGGGGCTCAGGGCCCACATCGAGACCATGGCCTCCGATCTGAAGCTGGGAGAGCACACCTCTGGGTTGGACGAGGCCTTCATGGGCATCCTCATGCGGGAGCTGGGGCGTGTGGACAGCCCCTACCTGCCGGAGTTGGATCGCGAATTCATGGCCGGCAAGTTCGAACAGCTCGCCGCCTGCCTCCGCATCCTCCGCCCCGGGCTCACGGAGGATCAGGTCATGTACCTCTGCGGCACCGTGAGCGGCCCGCTGCTGCTGTACCGCTTTATCCCCGGCGTCATCCGCCTCCGCACGGGCGGCAAGCCCTTCCCCGAGGACCGCGAAGCCCTCTGCGCCTTCCTCTACGACCACACCCTGCGAGCCCTCGGCGTCTCGCCCGCCGACGCTGGAGCCTGATCCATGCTCATGATCCTGCCCGCCCTCGTGGCCCTCCAATCGCCCATCGCCCCGATCCGTGTCGATCTCCCCAGCGCCCTCTCCCGCGCCAGGGCCGAGAACGCCCTCCTGAAGGCCGCCGCGGCCCGGGTGGAGGAACGCCGCAGCTACATCACGACCGCCCGGGCCGACGCGCTGCCCCAGCTCACGGCCGTCGGCGATTTCACCCGCGCCCGCGACGTCTCCATCCTGAACAGCGGCTTCGCCGATAGCGCGGCGTCCTTCGGCATCTCCCCCAGCAACCTCGTGGGCGCCCGTTCCGTCTACACGACGCAGCTGAACCTCGTGCAGCCCATCTTCGCCTGGGGCAAGCTCTCGGGGGCCGTGGACGTGGCCAAGGTCGGCGAAGCCGAAGCCCGCGCCGCCTACACCACCGCCGAACTGGACATCCTCCACGGCGTCGCCAAGGCCTACCTGGGCGTGCTCCAGGCCCAGGCCCAGCTGGACGTGGTGAAGGTGAAGCTCGAAACGGCCACCAAGCTGCTCGAGGACATCCAGAACAAGCTTGAGGCCCAGAGCGCCACCCAGCTGGATCTGCTGCGCGCCCAGGCCGAGCTGCAGGGCGTGGCGCCCGAGGCCCTCCAAGCCCAGGCCAACCACCAGCGGGCCCTGGAGGTGCTGAACGGGCAGCTGGGCCTGGATCCCCGTACGCCCCTGGAGGTGGCTTCGCTGCCGCCCGCCGAGATCCCGGCGGACCTCAAGGGCGTCGATCGAAGCGAGCTGCTGCAGCTCCGCGAGCAGGAGAAGGGCTACCGGATCAACGACCAGATCATCACCTCCGACCTGCGCCCCCGGCTGGATTTCTCGGCCAGCACGGGTTACCAGGCGGGCAAGACGGACAACCTCTTCAAGGAACCCTATGACACCTGGCGCGTGAGCCTCACCCTGAAGGTGCCCATCTTCGATGGCCTCCGCACCAGCGGCAAGCGCGCCCAGAACCGGGCCGTGCTGGAGCAGATCAAGCAGAGCCGCGTGGATGTGGAGCGCCAAGTGCAGGTGCAGCAGGCCTCCGCCAAGCGGGAGGTGGGCAAGGCCCAGGCCTTCCAGGAGGCGGCCACCAAGGCCCACGATGCGGGCCAGGAGGCGCTGCGCGTCAGCCGCGAATCCTTCGCCGAAGGCCTCATCAGCTCCCTGGATCTGCTCCAGGCCGAGCGCCAGGAACGCAACCTGGAGAGCCAGCGGGTGCAGGCGCAGCTGGCCGTCTGGTCCGCCCTCCTGGATCTGCGCCGCTCCCTCGGCCTCGCCCCCCTCTGATCATCCGACATGAAAGGAACCCCATGAACCGCAACGTGCTCATCTTCTCAGGCCTGGCCCTCGTGCTCGTCATCGGCGGATCCGCCACCTACCATCGGAGCCAGCGCAACGCCGAGCTGGCCCGGCAGCAGGTGGTGAAGGATGCCGCCGAGCTCTCCGTCAGCACCGTCGCCGTGGAGAACCGGAGTTTCCGCCCCAGCTTCGCCTTCACGGGCGACCTGCTCGCCGTGAACCGGGCGGAGCTTCGCGCCGAAGTGCCCGGCCGGGTCACGCGCGTCCTGGTGCAGGAGGGCGACTCCGTGAAAGGGGGCTCTCTCCTGAGCACCCAGGATGAGGATGATCTGGCCCTGGCACTGCGGGCCGCCGAGGCCCAGGCCGCGCAAGCCAAGGCCGATCACGATCGGGCCGAAACCCTGCTCGCCAAGCGCAGCATCACCAAGCAGGCGGCCCAGCAGGCGGAAACGATGTGGCAGACGGCCGACAGCCAGGCCGGAGTCGCCCGGGTGCGCTTGAAGAAGGCCCGCATCACCGCGCCCTTCGATGGCCAGGTGGCGCGCCGGACGATCCAGCCTGGGGACGTCATCAGTCCCGGCCAGCCCGTCTTCGAAGTGGTGGACAACCGGCGGATGGAAATCCAGGCGGACCTGCCCGCCGCCGCCGCCGCCGTGGTGAAGCCCGGCCAGACCATCCGTTTCCGGGTGGCCGGCTTCGATCGCCCCTTCGATGGCAAGGTCACCCAGGTGAGCCCCAGCCTCGGCCAGGACGGCCGCACCCTGAAGGTGCGCATGGAGGTGCCCAACCCGGAGCGCACGCTGAAGAGCGGCACCTTCGTGGAGGGCGAAATCCTGGGCGAGGGTGAACAGGCCCTGCCCGCCCTGCCCGCGACCCTCCTCAAGGCCGAAGGCCGCGAGGGCAAGCTGTGGCTGGCCTCCGGCGGCGTCGCCAAGGGCGTCACCGTCACCTTCGGGGTGGAGCAGGGGGGCTGGCGCGCCGTGAGCGGCCTCAATCCCGGCGATATCGTCGTGGCCGACGGCAAGGACCTGGTGAAGGAGGGCACTCGCCTGAAGCTCACTTCCATGGCGAAGGGGAACTGACCGATGTTTTTGTCCGACTTCTCCATCCGGCGGCCCGTCTTCACCACCTGCATCATGCTGGCCCTCATGGTGCTGGGCCTCTTCAGCGTGAAGGGCCTGGGCATCGATCAATACCCGAACACCGACATCCCCACGGTCACCGTCTCCATCGTCTATCCCGGGGCCAGCCCCGAGAGCGTCAAGCAGGACGTGATCAAGAAGATCGAGGAGGCCGTCAACCCCATCGAGAAGATCAAGGAGATCAGCTCCACGAGCCAGGAGTCCGTGGGCACGCTCATCATCCAGTTCCAGCTGGACCGCGACGTGGACAAGGCCCTGGATGACGTGCGCACGCGCATCGGCCAGATCCGCCGCAACCTCCCCGACACCATCGAAGAGCCCGTCATCTCCAAGTTCGATCCGGCCCAGCTGCCCGTGCTCTCCCTCGTCGTGCGACCCGATGAGGCCCACGCCGGCAAGATCCGGGACAAGGAACTCACCCGCATCGCCGAGGACTTCCTCAAGCGCCGCCTCGAGAACGTGCCGGGCGTGGGCAAGGTGGACGTCGTCGGCGGCTCCACCCGCGAGATCCAGGTGCAGGTGGATCCCCAGAAGCTGGAATCCCTGGGCCTCTCCCTGGGCCAGGTCATGAACGCCGTGGGCGGCGACACCTCCGACGTGCCCAGCGGCAACCTGCTGCAGGGCAGCCGCGAAGTGGCCGTGAAGGTGGACGCCAAGGTCCGCACCGTGGAGGCCTACCGCAACGTCATCGTCGGCAACAAGCAGGGCCGCCCCATCGAACTGTGGGAAGTCGCCAACGTCGTGGATGGCGTGAAGGAGAAGCGCAGCCTCGCCCGCCTGGATGGCCAGGACGTGGTGGCCCTGGAAGTGCAGCGGCAGACGGGCGGCAACACCGTGGCCATGGTGGAGAGCGTCAACCAGGTGCTCAAGGTCCTGGAGCCCGAGCTCAAGGAGCAGGGCGTCACCCTCGTCACCGCCAAGGACAACGCCAAGTTCATCTCCGAGAGCGTGGAGGACGTGGAAGTCGCCATCTACCTGGGCGGCTTGCTGACCATCCTCATCGTCTTCTACTTCCTGAAGAGCTGGCGCTCCACGCTGATCACCAGCCTCACCCTGCCCGTGTCCATCGTGGGCACCTTCATCATCATGAAGGCGATGAACTTCACCCTGAACACGATGACCCTCATGGGGTTGTCCCTGGCGGTGGGCATCCTCATCGATGATGCCATCGTGGTCCGCGAGAACATCAGCCGCCACGCGGAGATGGGCAAGGACCACGTCACGGCGGCCCGGGAAGGCACGGCGGAGATCGGGCAGGCGGTCATCGCCACCACCCTCTCCATCCTCGCCGTGTTCGTGCCCGTGGCCTTCATGGGCGGGATCGTGGGGCGCTTCTTCTTCCCCTTCGGCATCACGGTGGCCTTCGCCGTGGCCCTCTCGCTGTTCGTCAGCTTCACCCTCGACCCCATGCTCAGCGCCGTGTGGCCGGATCCCGAGCACGAGAAACACGAGGAGTCCGACAAGCCCCGCCACCGCAACGCCATCATGCGCAGCGTGGATTCCTTCGGCCGCATGCTCGACGGCTGGGAGCTGACCTACGAAAAGATCATCCGCTGGGCCCTGGCCCACCGGAAGGCCACCATGGCCATCGGTTTCGGAAGCTTCTTCCTGGCCATGGGGCTCTCCGGCCTCCTGGGCAACAACTTCATGCCCGACTACGATCGCGGCGACCTCGCCGTCACTTTCAAGACGGCCCCGGGCGCCAGCCTCGAGGCCACCCAGGCCAAGGCCCTGGAGCTGGAGCTGCTCGTCAAGAAGACGGAAGGGGTGAGGCTCGCCTACACCACCATCGGCACGGGACTCTCCGGTTCCATCAACCAGGGCGGGATCTACGTGAAGCTCGAGGAAGGGAAGCGCCCCTCCCAGGTGCAGATCCGGCGGCACCTCCGCGAGGCCTTCCGCTCCGTGGCCGGCGTGGAGACCACCGTGGGCGCCGTGAACGACTTCGGCGCCGTGAGCCCCATCCAATTGGCCATCCAGGGTCCCGATCGGGCCGCCGTGCTCAAGGCGGAACCCATGGTGAAGGAGGCCCTGCGCCAGGTGCCCGGGGCCGTGGACATCCTCAGCTCCCTGGACCAGGGCAAGCCGGAGCTCCGCCTCGTGGTGGACCGCAAGGCCGCCTCGGATCTCGGCGTGTCCCCGGCCCTCGTGGCCCAGATGGTGCGCCCCCTCGTGGATGGCCGCGTCGTCGCCAAGTTCGAGGATGAAACGGGCGAGCAGCGCGACGTCCGCGTCCGCCTCTCCGATGCGGGTCGCCGCCTGGCCTCCCAGCTCTCCATGATCACCGTGCAGAGCACCAAGGATCTCGGCGGCGGCAAGCACCCCCTGATCCGCCTCAGCCAGGTGGCCCGCTTCGAGGAATCCATCGCGCCCGCCAAGATCCAGCGCCATGATCTGCAGGAGGAGATCGAGCTCGATGCGGGCTACGAAGGCTCCACCTTGGGTGAGGTGAGCGCCGGCGTCGCCGCGAAGGTGGTGGAGCTCCAGAAGTCCGGTCAGCTCCCCGAGGGCGTCCGCGTGGAGCCCCTGGGCCAGGCGCGCGACCAGGTGGAGACGGGCAAATACATGGGCGCCGCCCTGCTGCTCGCCGTGATCTTCATCTACTTCGTGCTGGCCAGCCAGTTCGAGAGCTTCAAGCTGCCCATCACCATCATGCTGAGCCTCCCCCTCTCCATGGTGGGCATGGTGCTCATGCTGCTCGTGACGGGCGACTCGAACTCGATCATGACGAGCATCGGCCTCATCCTCCTTATGGGCCTCGTGACGAAGAACGCCATCCTGCTCGTGGACAACGCCATCCAGCATCGCAAGGACGGCATGGATCGCACCCAGGCTCTGGTCCACGCGGGCAAGACCCGACTCCGGCCCATCCTCATGACCACCTTCGCCATGATCTTCGGCATGCTGCCCCTCTTCTTCGCCTTGGGCAGCGGCGCCGAGATGCGGGCCCCCATGGCCCGGGCCGTGGTGGGCGGCATCATCACCTCCACGCTGCTCACGCTCATCGTGGTGCCCGTGTTCTACGAGATCCTGGATGACATGACCTGGCGGCGCCTGTTCACCTGGGCCAAGGGGTTCCTGCCTCGCCCCTCCCCGACGGAAGGCCAGTCATGACCCTCCCGTTCTACGAAGCCGTCGAGACCCGGCGCACGGTCCGCGACTTCCTTCCGGATCCCGTGCCCCAGGAGGTGCTGGACCGCTGCCTGGACGCCGCCCTCAAGGCGCATGGAGCCTGTCTCCGCATCCGACGGGGGGCGCGCTGAGGCGCCGGCCAAGCGCCCCAAGGCGGCCGACCGAGGGTGGTGCGGGCTCACCACCGAGGGAGGCCAACGCAAGGGCGAGACGGCCGCCGCCCCAGCCCGCGGGGTTGAATTCCAAGGGGCCTGATCCGGCGTCGGGCCGCTTGAACGATGAACCCGCATCGCTCCGCGCGGCCCTCCTTGGCTGAGGCCCCTTGGAATTCAACGCGCCCCCCGTCGGATGCGGAGACAGGCTCCGGGCAGCTCCAACCTGCAGCCTTGGGAATTCGTGATCCTCAAGAGCGAGGCCGCCAAGGAACAGGGGGAGAAGGTCTGCCTGGATCAAACCGCCGCGAAGCGGGCGCCCCTGCTCATCGCCATCGTGGCCCACACCGACACCTGGCGCCGGAACCGCGACCTCATCATGGCGACCTTCACGAAGCGGGGCACCCTGCGCAAACGCCAGGGCACCTACTACCGAAAGCTCATCCCCCTGGTCTACACCAACGGCCCCCTCGGAGTGCTGGGCTGGTGGAAGCACCTCGTCGGCCCCGTGGGCAGCCTCTTCCGCCCCGTGCCGAACATGATGCCCCGCCACGATACGCGCGTGATGGTGCACAAGAGCGCCGCCCTCGCTGCCGCCACCTTCATGCTCGCCCTGCGGGCCGAAGGCTACGACAGCTGCCCCATGGAGGGCTTCGATCCCTGGCGCGCAAAGAAACTCCTCAACCTGCCCCGGGGCGCCGAAGTCTGCATGTTCCTCGCCGTGGGCAAGCGAAGCGACAAGGGCGTGTGGTGGGATCGGATCCTCGTGCCGCGGGAGTGGGTGGTGCGGGAGCTCTGAAGCCGCCCCGGAGGGCCTTCTCCCGTTCAGCGGACGTTTCTCCGTTCGGTATGGCCCAAAGCTGTGACTCCGCCGGTCCGATGCCCGATTTTGTAAGGTCGAGAAAAATTGGCACTAAGGCATCCGTCGGCCTATGGTCATTGTGACCTGGGGGCTGACGTGGGCGAGTGGCTTGGGCGCTTCTTCGACAATTCCGAGTTCATGCCCCATGGGAAGTGTTGGTCGTGGGAACCCTGGGTGGTCTGGTCCAACGTCATCTCGGACGTGGTCATCACCCTCTCCTACCTCACCATCGGCGCCACCCTGTGGTGGTTCGTAAGGCGGAGGAGGGACTTGGCCTTCGATTGGATGTTCCTCATGTTCGCCACCTTCATCGTGGCGTGTGGCCTCACCCATGCCATGGAAGTCTTGAATACCTGGAACGGGTATTTCAGGATCGCGGGTGTCGTGAAGATCATCACCGCCATCGCGAGCCTTCCCACGGCCCTCTTCCTCATCCGCATCATGCCCACCGCGTTGGGCCTTCCTACCCCTGAAGGGTTGGAACGGATCAACGACACGCTGAGGGAACGGGAAGCTGGGATGAGGTTGCTCGTGGAGAACGTGAAGGATTGCGCGATCTACATGGTCGACCCCCAAGGCCGCATCGCCGGTTGGAATCTTGGGGCGGAACGAATGTACGGGTATGGCGCGGAAGACATCCTAGGGCGCCCATTCGGGATGCTCTTCACCCCCGAAGATCAGGCTTCGGGGGTGCCTGAATGCTCCCTGGCTGCCGCCCGGGATGAAGGGCATTTCGAGGGTGAAGGGTGGCGGCTCAAGAAGGATGGCAGCCGGTTTTTCGCGGATGTCGTGCTGACACCGGCGAACCGGCCCGATGGGTCCTTGCAGGGGTTCGTCAAGGTGACCCGGGATATCACCGAACGGCAGGACATGCTGAAGCAGCTCGAGGCGCATCGGGACCTGTTGGAGAACACCGTCGCCGAGCGCACCCGCGAATTGAATGAAAGCCAGGAAATACTCCGGCTGATCTACGAATCGACGCAAGACCCCCTGATGCTGCTGAAGGCGCAACCCGACGGGCGGCTGGAGGTGGTGAGCTGCAACCAGGCCCAGGCCGCATTGGTAGATCGCTCGGCAGATGAATTGGCGGGCCAGCTGGTCGAGGGGGCCATCGCACCTCCTGCCGAGCCCCTGCTGGATGCATTGCAGGGGGTCATCAGGGATGGCAGGGAGCGGCGCTTGGAGCGGCATGCGGCGCTTCGGGATGGGGAGCGGGTCTTTGATTCACAGATCATCCCCATCAAGGATGGCCCCGGAGGGGATACGCATGTCCTGATCGCATCGCGGGATATCACGGAACGGAACCGGGTGGAGGAGGCGCTCCGCCAATCCCAGAAGTTGGAGAGCCTCGGCGTGCTCGCGGGTGGCATCGCCCACGATTTCAACAACCTACTTACCTCCATTTTGGGTAATGCCAATTTGGGGACGATGGTGCTCCCCGTGGAAAGCCCTGGGCATGCCTACTTCGCTCAGATCGAAGAGGCTTCCCTTCGGGCAGCGGATTTGACCCGGCAGCTGTTGGCCTACGCGGGAAAAGGGAATTTCGTCGTGGCCGAGGTGGATCTGAACCGCGTCGTGGCGGAGATGACCAAGCTCCTTGCCGTATCTATCTCCAAGAAGGCCGCCCTGCGGTTCGACTTGTCCGAAATCCAACCGAAGGTGCTGGGCGATCCGTCTCAGATTCAGCAGCTCATCATGAATCTGGTGACGAACGCCTCGGAGGCCATCGGTGAAGAGACCAGCGGCCTCATCACCATCCGAACCGGAATCCAGTTCCTGGACGAATCCTACGTCCAGCCATTGGCGCCAGCCTTCCCGCTTGAACCGGGCCTCTATGCCACGTTGGAGGTGAGTGACACGGGCTGCGGAATGAGCCTGGATACCCAGTCCAGGATCTTCGACCCCTTCTACACCACAAAATTCACGGGCAGGGGTCTCGGGCTCTCCGCGATGACGGGTATCCTGCGTAGCCACCGGGGCAGCTTGAAGCTATACAGCGAAGTGGGCAAAGGCTCCACGTTCAAGCTTTTCCTCCCCGCCCTGGAAGCAACCCTGGAGCCTCATGCCGGCGAGGTGGAACAGCCGCCATGGCGGGGAACGGGGCAGATCCTGGTGGTGGATGATGAAGCCGCCGCCCGGTCCGTCGCGAGGCAAATGGCGGAAGGCCTGGGGTTCAAGGTATTGGAAGCCGTGGATGGGCGGGAAGCCGTCGAGGTCTTCAGGGCCCGGCATCGGGAACTCGTGCTCGTGCTCATGGATCTCACGATGCCGCACCTGGATGGAAGGGAGGCCTTCGCTCAGATGCAGGCGATCGATTCCACCATCCCCGTGGTGCTCTGCAGCGGGTACAGCGAAATGGACGCGGCCCAGGCCTTTGTGGGGCGGGGATTGGCTGGTTTCATCCAAAAACCGTACCGGTTCTCGGAACTCAGCTCGATCTTGCGGAAGGGGTTGGAAGGCCACTGAAGGCTGCCGTGCCACCCGAGGAGGCCGCTCAGCGGAGGGAACCAAAACAGGCCGCGGGCAGTTGCGCGCCGGTTTTCGGATGCCGAAGCGTCCGCTTGAGGACGAAGTCGAAGAGCAGCGGATTCACTTTCCAGATTTCATTCAACGCCTTGCGTTCCGCCTTCGTGATGAAGCCCTGCTTGGCGAAGCTGCGCGTCCAGATCACGAGATCGATGGCGGGCAGGGGGAAGTCGCTGCCGTTGACGAAGCGGCGGGCCCATTCGGGATGCTCCAGGATGGAAGTCAGCGGGCCGGGCATGCGATTGGCCTGGGTGATGGCGCTGAGGTCGGCGTAGAGGCGGCCCTCATAGTTGGGTTCGTCCAGCAGGCGGGTGAAGAGGTCGAAGTTGCTGGCCTGAGCGCCGGGATGGTCCAAGTCCTCGTTCATGCCGAGGCTGGCGCCGTGGGCGATGATCACGCGCACGCCCAAGTCCAGGGGGCGGCGCAGCTTCAGGGGATTGCCCATGGCCTGGGCGCCGGCGATGGTCACGGCCTTCTCTTCGCCGGCGTGGGTGAGGAGGGTGATGTGGCGCTCGGCCATGCGGCGGTAGAAGGCGTCGTAGCGGGGATCCGCGGGGTCGATGTTCTGGGCGTTGGGGAGCCACTTCAAGAAGCGGGCACCCCGATCCGCGCATCGGTCCAGTTCCTGGAGGGCGTCGGGCCGCGCCGGGTGGATGCTCACCACGGGCACGAAGAGGCCGGGATGGGCCTCGGCGGCCTTCAGCACGGCGTCGTTGGGCACGTAGAACTCGGTGTTTTCTCCATCCACGGTGCCATCGGGCCGATGGTTGCGGTCCAGGGCCAGCAGGTGGATGCGCACGGGCCGACCGAAGGCCTTGGCCATCTCCGCCAGGCGGGCGAGGTAGGCCTCGTCGAAATGGGCATCATCCGGCAGCCCCACCCCGCCCAGATAGGCGGAGGTCATGAGCCGCTTCTTGGGGTGAAGCCAGCTGCGCATCACGGGATTCACTTCGATGCCGCTGGCCCCCTTCCCGTTGCCGATGAGGTGGGTGTGATGGTCCACGAGGGGCAGGGCGGGATCCAGGCCTTCCATGGCCTTGGCGATGAGGGCCCGGGCCTCCGGGGAGAGGGGTTTTGGCGGCTGGGCCGGCAGCAGGGCGCAGGTCCCCAGGGCGAGACCCAAGGTCATCACCAGCATCAAAGCCCATCGGCGTCGGACCATCACATCACCATACCTTTGCGTATGGTAGGTTGCATCCCGCCCGAATGCAAGGTGGAGCAAGTGGAAACGCGAAGGGCGCGAAGTAAGCGCGAAGAGCGCCAAGGTCGGTGATCGGCCCTCCTTGGCGCTCTTCGCCTCCTTCGCGCTCTTCGCGTTCCATAGGGGGCCTCTCTTTAAGGCACACTGGATGGCTGATGGACACGCACGACCTCGGATCTTTGCAGGAGCTGCTTCGCCTGGTGGATGGGCCCGCCTCGGCCCTTCAGGCGGGGGTGCGCCTGCGCTGGACCTCGCCCACGGCTCTCGCAGTGCTCCTGGCCCGCCGCATTACCCGCGAAGGTCGCATCGAGCCCCTCTGGGTGGATGCCCCCAGCGAGGCCGAAGCCGAGGCCCTGGCCCGGGCCCTCACGGCCCTGCTGCCCCAGGCCACCGTGGCCCACTTCCCGGGCATGGCGCCCTACGCCGGCGGCGAGAGCAGCCCGCCGGGCCTCGTGCTGCGGGATCGCCTCGCCACCCTCGTGGGCCTGCTGGAGCGCAAGGTCCACGTGCTCGTCGCGGGGCCCCTCGCCCCCTTCGAGAAGCTGCCCCACCCCACCTGGTTCCAGAAGCAGAAGCTGGAACTGCGCAAGGGCGCCGAGGTACCGCGCGAACTCCTGCTGGAAACCCTGGTGGCCCTGGGTTACCGCCGAACGGAACTGGCATCCTCGCCGGGCGAATTCAGCGCCCGGGGCCTCGTGGTGGACCTCTGGCCCGATCACCTGGACAAGCCCCTGCGCCTGGAGACCTTCGGCGATGAGCTGGAGCGCCTCTCCCCCTTCGATCCCGATAGCCAGCGCCGCACGGGCGACGAGTTGGAGCTGCTGACGCTCTACCCCCGCTATGAGGGCGAGCGCGGCGAGGGCCAGCCCCTGTTGGACGCGGTGAAGGCGAAGTCCGCCAAGTCCCACGATCCCGACGAGGACCTCAGCTTCCGCCGCCAGCGGCTGGCCAGCCACGGCCACTTCCCCGGCGAAGAACTCTTCTACCCGCTGCTCTCCCAGGCCAAGGGCCAGCTCGTCCACTGGGTCACGCCCTGCCTGCGCCTCACGCTGCAGGACGAGTGGCGGGAAGGGATCATCCAACAAGAACGGGAGCGCATCGAAAAGGGATTGGAGACGCTGCGGCGAGGCGGGGTGGTGTGCCCCGACTTCGAGGATCGCTTCGCGGAAAAGGATCAAAGCCGCGCCACGGCCCACCTCGTGGAGTGGCAGGCGGATGCCACGATCACCTTCCTCGCCCAGCCGCCCCTGGAGTTCCAGGGCCGCCTCACGGACTTCACGGGCCACCTGCAGCAGCAGACCCACATGGGCGTCCGCACCTTCCTCGCGGGCTCCACCTCGGGCATGCGGGATCGCTTCCGGGAGATCATGGGCGACCATGACCTCGTGGAGGCCCGCGGCTCCGAGCCCGGCTGCCGGGCCCTGCACCTGGGCCTGGACACGGGCACCTGGCTGCCCGACGCCAAGGTGCTGCTGCTCACGGAGCGGGAGGCCTTCGGCCGCCGGGCCCTCCCCGCGGCGCCCAAGCGCAGCGCCGCCGCGGCCTTCCTCAGCGACTTCCGGGATCTGAAACCCGGCGACCGCATCGTCCACCTGGATCACGGCATCGGCGAGTTCCTGGGCTTCGAGACGCAGAGCATCGGCGGCCTGGAGATTGAGGTGCTCAAGCTCCGCTACGCCGATGGCGGCCAGCTCTCCGTGAGCCTGGAGCGGGCGGACCTCCTGCAGAAGTACACGAGCGAGGGCGGCACCCTGCCGCCCCTGGACAAGCTGGGTGGTGCCGCCTGGGCCAAGGTGAAGCGGCGGGCCAAGAAGGCCATCCGCGACATGGCCGAGGAACTGCTCAAGCTCTACGCCAAGCGCAAGGCCGAGAAGGGCATGGCCTGCAAACCCGATGGCCCCGAAATGGCGGAGTTCGAGGCCAGCTTCGCGTATGAGGCCACGGCGGATCAGTTGGAGGCCACGGAGGCCATCAAGAAGGATCTGGAGGGCGAGCGCCCCATGGATCGCCTCCTCGTGGGCGACGTGGGCTTCGGCAAGACGGAAGTGGCCATGCGCGCCGCCGCCAAGGTGGTCTTCGACGGCCGCCAGGTGGCGGTGCTCTGCCCCACGACCATCCTCTGCTTCCAGCACGCCCGCACCTTCAAGGAGCGCTTCGCCGCCTTCCCCATCCGCGTGGAGCAGGTGAACCGCTTCGTCTCCTCGGAGGATCAGAAACGCATCTTCCAGGATCTGGAGGCGGGCCGCGTGGACATCCTCGTGGGCACCCACCAGGCCCTCAGCGCCAAGGCCCATTTCGCGGATCTCGGCCTCGTCGTGGTGGACGAGGAGCAGCGCTTCGGCGTGGCCCACAAGGAAAAGCTCAAAAAGCTCCGCGTGAACGTGGATCAGCTGGCCATGAGCGCCACGCCCATCCCGAGAACCCTGCACATGAGCCTCACGGGCCTGCGGGAGATCAGCCTCATCGAAACGCCCCCCAAGAACCGCCTCGCCATCGAGACGGTGACGGCGCCTTGGAGCGACGAGCTCATCCAGACGGCCATCCAGTTCGAGCTGCGTCGCAATGGCCAGGTGTACGTGGTGCACAACCGCGTGGAGAGCATCGATAGCATCGCCGAGCGCATCCGCGACCTGGTTCCCGAGGCCCGCATCGGCATCGGCCACGGCCAGCTGGCGGAGCACGAGCTGGAAGAGGTGATGCTGGGCTTCATGGAGGGCCGCATCGATGTGCTCGTGGCCACCACCATCGTGGAGAACGGCCTCGACGTGCCCAACGCCAACACCCTCATCGTGCATCGGGCCGACACCTTCGGCCTCAGCCAGCTCTACCAGCTGCGGGGCCGCGTGGGCCGCAGCGACGTGCCCGCCTACGCCTACCTGCTCATCCCCGGTCGCGGCGAGATCAGCGAGGACGCCCGCAAGCGCCTCCAGGCCCTGGAGGACTTCTCGGAACTGGGCTCCGGCTTCCGCATCGCCGCCCTGGATCTGGAACTGCGCGGCGCCGGCAACCTCCTCGGCGGCGAGCAGAGCGGCCAGATCCACGACATCGGCTTCGAGCTCTACCTCAAGCTGCTGGAGGAAACCCTCCAGGAACTCAAGGGCGAAGCCAGCGGCACCTTCGATGTCAAAGTGGACTTCGGCCAGGCCCAGCTGGGCCGTCGCTGGATGGATCAGGCCAGCGAACGCCTCGTGGCCTACAAGCGCGTGAGCCGCCTCAAGGACCTCCGCGACCTCGAACTCTACAAGCTCGATCTCGAGGACCGCTTCGGCCAGATCCCCACCGACGACGACGAAACCCGCCGCTTCTTCGAACTCGTCAAAGTCCGCATCCTCGCCCAGCACCTCGCCGTCAGCGAAGTGGGCCTCGCCCAATCCAAACTCCGCCTCAAGCTCAGCCCCCAGACCCCCGTCAACCCCGCCAAGCTCATGGTCTGGGTGAGCCAGCAGAAGGGCGCCACGCTCACGCCGGATGGGGCGGTGCTGATGCCCTCCGTCGGGACGCAGGATGGACCCATCCTCCAGGCCCAGCAGGTGCTGGAGGGGTGGAAGGGGTTGGTGGGGTAGGGCCAGAATGGACTGGTCTACACCTGGAGAAGGGCACACACTATTCCCATCGCGATGCCATTTCTGGAATTCGCCCCCATGACCACACTCACCCTCGCGCAGATCCTTCAAGCCTATGGCCCGAAAGTGGCCGGGAGGGCTTCGTCCAAACGCAGAGATCCTGTGGAGCGGGGTTTGCTGCTGAAGGCCGGCGATGCCCAGGCGAAACGAGAAGACCCTGCCCTGATCAAAAAAGCAGGGGAGAGGCCCAAACCTTGACAGTCGCGCTCGATTCCAGGGACTTCGCACCCTTTCCGTTCCACGTGCCAAGGCCATTGATTCGGGCCTTCTCGCAGCTAGGGGTGGAGCCTGTGTTGGTCGGCGGGGCGGTGGTTGAAGTGTGGACCGGCGAGCGCGAGGGCGTGTTCAAGACAATGGATCTGGATTTCGTGGGACCAGAAGTACTCACCGCCCATCGCATTCACTTGCTCCACCTCGAGGGCGTCGAAGGTGGTGAGGTGATCGGGTCGAGGCACCTCCTGATCGAGGGGATCCCCGTGGAGTTTCCGACGGGACCGCTTGGGATCGGCGACGCATACTTAAATCTCAGAGATGCGACCCTGCAAATTCCCACGCGGGAGGGCGATCAGATCCGGTGCCTCAGGCCTGAGGCCTGCGTGCTCGACCGCCTGGCTACCGTGGCCTCAGAGTTCGGGCACTTCGAGCAATACATCCAAGCCCTGGCGGTCGCAGTGGCGCAAAGCAATCAGCCGGGGTGGTCGGATTCCTGGATTGAGGCCCTTTCGAAGCAGGCCCGACTCCATCGTCTTTGGGCCTTCATGCGACAGGAACTGGAATCCGGTCAGCCTCAGGCTGAACGCCTCGATGAGGCCATGAGCCTCGGGTGGGACCCCCTGGGGTATAGAGGCTGAATAAGGCCCAGCTGGGCCGCCGCTGGATGGATCAGGCCAGCGAGCGCCTGGTGGCCTTCAAGCGCGTGAGCCGCCTCAAGGACCTCCGCGACCTCGAGCTCTACAAGCTCGACCTCGAGGATCGCTTCGGCCAGATCCCCACCGATGACGACGAAACCCGCCGCTTCTTCGAACTCGTCAAAGTCCGCATCCTCGCCCAGCACCTCGCCGTCAGCGAAGTGGGCCTCAGCCAATCCAAGCTCCGCCTCAAGCTCAGCCCCCAGACGCCCGTCAACCCCGCCAAGCTCATGGTCTGGGTCAGCCAGCAGAAGGGCGCGACCCTCACGCCCGATGGGGCGGTGCTGTTGCCCTCCGTCGGGACGCAGGATGGACCCATCCTCCAGGCCCAGCAGGTGCTGGAGGGGTGGAAGGGGTTGGTGGGGTAGATTCCCCTATTTCTTGCCGCGTCGTTGGAATTGGATCTCCGCCCAATACGCTGGAGAGATTGGCCCGACGGTGAATCGGTAGGAGTCCATCAGGGCACGGGCGGCGGGTTCGTCTTCCGCCTTCGGGACTACGATGGTCAGCACCACAAGCCCTTTGGGGTTCGGCGTGGTGAGGATGAATTGGGTGCCTTCCTTCCCGATCTCCCCTAAGCGCATCTTCCAGGAATAGAAGGCCCGTGGGGTGCCATCCAGGCTCCGGCCTTCTGTGAACGCCTGTTCAGAAATGACGGGCGGGGGCAAATTCTGGCTTTTGAAGCTCCCTTTGATGAAGTTGGTTTCCCAGAGGAAATGGGCTTCCGCGCGCTTTCGGGCGGAAGCTTCGACCCTTTCAAGAAACTGTGAGTCCTCAACCAGAAACCACTGCACCAGAAGGGGGCCGATCCAGAAGGAGGGATTCGGTGATTGGGAGCCATCTTCCGTGGTCGCAATTCGAAATGATGGGCCAAAGAACTGGGCGGATACGCTCACAGGCCCATCAGTGATGACCCCGCGGTAGCCACCATAAATCTCTTGGAACGATGTCTCACCATTCGTTGGAAGGGGCCCAGGGTTGAGATCGGCGGGTGCTGAGGAAGACGGATCAAAGGCGGCGGAATTCAGCCAAGCCCAAAAATCATCCTCGACCGCCCCTAGTACGGTGTCTGTGGAATCACACATGACTTGAAGCCCATGGGCTCCCTGGACCTGGAAGCCGCAAAGGATGTGATGGGTATAGCCTCCATATTCCACCGTTCCGCGGGCAACCAAGGTATTCCCCCGGATGCCTCTCTGCAGCCCACTCAAGCTGGTGTTGTCCAATTGGCGGCGGGCGAATTCATAGGCACTGATGCCTTCCTCGCCGAAGCTCAAAAGCATCGCTGACATGACCGGTTTGACCTCGATGCCACGGGGGTCCTTGATCGGATCGCGCATCAGACCGTAGGCAACGACGCCAGGTTTGGGTTTATCGGTGATTTGGAAGGGGTGCCAATGGGCGGGGTCGGGGTTGCAAAGCTGGGCTTTGGCTTTGCCCAACAAGAGCACCGGAAGTTTCTCTGAGGATTTGACCGAGGTGGACTGGCTCCAAGTCGGTAGAGAGGAAAGGCAAAGGAGGGAGGCCAAAAACAATCGGATCACGTTCAACCTCTTGATGGGCATGGATTCAGTTTGACCGATCAGTTGGTCATCTCAAGATCAACCCAAAGCCCGCGGGAACGCCATCCAGTACAGTAAAGCCCTCGGGGAGGGCCCATGCCGTGATTCGCACTGATGGGGAACTCCGGGATCCCGACGTCTCCCTTCTCTTCGCCACGCGGGCGCTGCGGATGTTCGCCTACGGATTCCTCTCCGTGGTGTTGGTGCTCTACCTCGCCGGATTGGGCTTCAGCGAGGGGCGCATCGGCCTGCTGCTCACCCTCACGCTGGTGGGCGATGCGCTCATCTCCCTCTGGATCACCCTCCGCGCCGATCGCGTGGGCCGGAAGCGCATGCTCCTGCTGGGCTCGGCCCTCATGGTGGGAGCGGGAGTGCCCTTCGCGCTCAGCGGGCATTTCGGGGTCCTGCTCCTGGCGGCCACCCTCGGAGTCATCAGCCCTTCGGGCCACGAAGTGGGCCCCTTCCTGGCCCTGGAGCAGGCGGCCCTCGCCCAGGTGATCCCGGAGGAGCGGCGGACGGCCGCCTTCGCCTGGTACAACCTCACGGGCTCCTTCGCCACGGCGGTGGGCGCCCTGGCGGGAGGCTGGACGGCCCAGGTCCTCCAATCCTCGGGCGTGGCCCCCGTGGCCAGCTACCGGGTCGTGATCATCGCCTACGCGATCACGGGGGTGGCCCTCGCGGCCCTGTTCTTCCGGATCTCGGCGGCCGTGGAGGCACCTCCCTCTCGCGAGGTCTCGCGGTTCGGATTGCACCGGTCCAAGGGCGTGGTGCTGCGCCTGTCCGCCCTCTTCTCCCTGGATGCCTTCGCGGGTGGCTTCGTCATCCAAAGCCTCATCGCCTACTGGTTCCACCAGCGCTTCGGCGCCTCGCCGGGCCTGCTGGGCTCCATCTTCTTCGCGGCCAACCTGCTGGCGGGCCTCTCCTCCCTCTACGCCGTGCGCCTGGCCGCGCGCATCGGCCTGATCCGCACCATGGTGTTCACGCACATCCCCTCCAACGTGCTGCTGATCCTCGTGCCCCTGATGCCGAACCTCCCCCTGGCCATCGCCGTGCTGCTCCTCCGCTTCAGCATTTCGCAAATGGACGTCCCCACCCGCCAGGTCTACACGATGCATGTGGTGGCGCCGGATGAACGCTCGGCAGCTGCTGGAGTCACGGGCATCGCCCGCACGACGGGGGCCTCCCTTTCACCGGTGCTGGCGGGGCAGCTCCTGGCGATTCCGGGTCTGGCGGGAGTGCCGTTTTTCCTGGCCGGAGGTTTGAAGGTCCTATATGACTTGCTGTTGTACCGGGGATTCAAGGCTTCGGACCTTGGCGCAGGGTGCGGGAAGACCTGAGGCGCCCAGGATCCCCTCGCAGGGAATGGCCGCTGAGCGCGAGGGTCGCCGCCCCTCCCCTGGACGGATGCGGGTCCGCATCGTCGGCCGGATGGAGAGGTGCCAATGCCCTCCGTGGAGATGCAGAATGGGCCCGTCCTTCAGCCGCGGCAGGCGCTGGAGAAGGAAGGGGTTGGTGGCACAGGCGGGTCCCCTTGGGGGCTTTACCTACTTCTTCGCGATCTTCACGATGTCGGGTTTGGCGGCGCCCACGGCTGCGAACAGCTCTTTTTGCTCGGCGTCGGGCACCTTGTAGTGGTCCAGGCACTGCTTGAAGATCAGCACCATTTCGTCCCACTCCCTTTCGGTGATGCCCAGGTGGTCGTGGGACTCCTTCATGGTGCGGCCGTTGTAGCGCTCGGGGCCGCCCGCGAGCTGGCAGACGAGGGTTGTGACTTGGTACTTCAGGCCGGGAAGGGGCACTCGCTCCCGCGCTTCGCGGATGGCGGGGTTGGCATTCAGGATTCCGTCGCCTGATAGGCGGTTGATGAAGTCGTCCACCACCACGGAGATGGGGTAAGCCCCTCCCAGACGTTCATAGAGGGATTTCTGCGGTTTCCCCTGGGCGAAGGCGGGGAGGGCCAGGAGGAGGGTCAGGAGGGTGACGCGAGGGACACGCATGGAAACTCCTATAGGGGGGCATTCAGGGCACCCAAAATAGGCCGGATCCAGGCGTGCGGTAGCTAGGCTAAATAAAATTTAACCAAGTGGAAGCAGCGATAATTTCAGACGACATTGCCTGGTTTGGCCTCCCGGATCGGCTGGAACCCGAGCCGATCCAGGGGCTACACCGTCAACGGCGGCCCCCCCGGGCTGCTCGGATCATGGGGCAGGCTCCCCCGCGGGCTGCGCAGGTACACGTAGGGCGTGGCGTGCAGGAAGTTGCTCACCCTTGAGGTGTACACGTCCGCATAGCGCTCGATCTGCCGGGCCAGGTGGCTCTTGTCGTTGCCGGCGCGGGTGAGGAGGCCCCAGCGGGGGTTGAGCAGCTCCGTGGCGGCTTGGGCGAGGGGGGCGATTTCAGTGTCGAGGGAGGTGAGCTTGGCCTTGAGCTCCTGGATGCGGGCGTCGAGGGTGGCGTTGTCCTCCGGGCAGGCGGGGCCGTAGCCGGCTTTGCGGCGCTGGAGATCGAGGCGGGCGCGGGAGACCTGGGCTTCCAGTTCCTCCTTGAGGGTCATCAGCTCGGCGAGGTGGGCTTCGGTGTCCTTGAAGCCCTCCAGGGCCTCCACCTCGGCTTCCAGTTCCCGGAGCACGAGGGCGGTGCGCCAGCGGAGGCGGCGCTTGGTCATGTGCACGTCGCCGAACATGTGGTCGCCCACGTAGAGCACCTGATCGCCGGCGAGGCCCAGGTCGCGCTCCACCTGCACGGCGCTGCCGCCGAGGTAGATGCCGCCCGTCTTCAGGGGGCCCACGAGGGGTTTCAGGAGGCCGGCCTCATCCACCACTTCGAAGAAGGGGCCGCGTTCCATGAAGAAGGCGGGCTTGCGGGCGCTGACGATGATGTAGTCGAAGAGGTCGCGCCAGGTCATGCCCGCGGGCAGGTAGCGATCGTAGGCGTAGCTCATGAGCGGCGCGGTGTAGGCCCACTCGGAGTTGGTGATGAGGAGCAGGCGCTTGCCCGCGGCCCGCTGATCCAGCAGGGCCAGGGCGGCCTCGGGATCGAGGATCACGTATTTCTCGGGGGCCTGCAGGATCTCGGCCTTGAGGCGGCCCTCGATGTGCTGGGCCTCGATGCGTTTGCGCACGTGGTCGTAGACTTCGGCGGGCGTGCGGGCACCCGGGAGCTGGCCCGCCTCGAAGAGATCCATGAGTTGCGCGAAGAGGCAGCCCTCGGAAAGGGAGAACACGGTGTTGAGGAAGATCCAGCGGGGGTCGGAGAGCTCCACGAGGGTCTGGGCGTATTCGTCGCGCTGCTCGGCGAAGCTCAGGGGCCGCGTGCCGCGCAGGGCCCGCTTCACGAATCCGAAGCGGTTGGCCTTCACGAGGTTGCCCGTCTGCAGATCGAGGATGAGGCCCCGCGCCACCATCTCGGGGTCGAAGCGCAGCTCGGCCACGGGCCAGCCCGCATCCAGGAAGGAGGCCCGGGCCAGCTCGTAGACGCGCTCCTCGAAGGCCTCCGCGTGGTAGTCCACGAGGGTGTAGTCCATGTCGTAGCCGATGGCCTTGAGGGACCGGAAATTCAGCGTGCGGTTGCAGAAGACGCTGCGGCTGCGGGGGATGGGGGAGGCGGGGATGGTGTCGGACATGGATGGAAGGATGGTCCCAGCAAATGGGTGCGACGTGCACAGGATGTGAAAGGAATAGGTTTAACAGGGATGGAGGGGATGAAGGGGATGGCTAGGCCTTGATGCCGACTCGATCGAGTCATTGTGAATTTGGCTGCTTTCCTTCGGCCCTGTGCTATGGCCATCCGGGCCTACGGCCCCTGATCCAGCCAGGCTGGATCAGCCTCCCTGGGAGGGGATGGCCACGGGTGGGTCGGCGCCCATCCCCTTTATCCCCTCCATCCCTGTTAATTGTCTTTTCTGTTTGAGACTAGGGAGCCATCTCCGCACCAGCTTCCGTCAGCATGGCTCGCAACACGCTCCGATGGCATCGCGCCTCGTCCTCGCAGTAGCAGCCCACCGAAAGATCCGTGGTCTTCGACAGCGCGGCGAGCAGCGCCAGGGTGTGCTGGGCCTCGGGGCGGGCCAGCTCGGCCTTGAAGGCGCGGGCGAAGGCCTTCCAATCGGCGTCGGTTTCCACGGCTTGGCCCTGCTTCATGAGCGCATCGCTGGGCGAGAGGATGGGCAGCCATGTGTCGTAGTAGTTCCGCGTGCCGAACTCGGCCTTGGGCACGCCCCGGGGCGGGCGGCGCACGGTGCCGATGCGCAGGCCTTCCTTGGGGTGGCGGGGGCTTCCCAAGCGGACGATGCGCAGGGACATGGCGACTCCTCGAGTTTCGTCATTGTCGCTCAAGGGGCCGGGGGAGGGGACTCCTCTTGACCTGAGGTCCAATCCCCCTGGATGCTTGCCTCAGGAACCCACGCCCATGACGCATGCTGCCATCACCGGCTGGGGCAAGTGCATGCCCCCGGCCGTCCTTTCCAATGAGGACCTCTCCACCTTCCTGGAGACCACGGACGAGTGGATCACCACCCGCACGGGCATGAAGGAGCGGCGCATCTCCCACGTCACCGGCGTGGAACTGGCCACCGTGGCCGCGGCCCGGGCCCTGGCCTGCGCGGGGCTGGAGGCCGCGGACGTGGACCTCATCATCTACGGCAGTTGCAGTGGCACGGAGACGGTGCCCAACAGCGCCTCCGGCGTGCAGCTGGCCCTGGGCGCCGCGAACGCGGGGGCCATGGACCTCAACACGGCCTGCACGAGTTTCCTCTACGCCCTCACCACGGCCACGGCGATGATCCGCAGCGGGGCCATCCGCTCGGCGGTGGTCATCGGGGTGGAGCTCATCTCCACCTGCATGGACTGGAGCAACCGCAACGTGGCCGTGCTCTTCGGCGATGGCGCCGCCGCCGTGGTGCTGCAGGCCTCGGATCAGGAGGAGGGGTTGCTGGGCAGCGTGCTGGGCTGCGACGCCGAGGCCCGCCATATCCTTAGGGTGCGGGGCATGGGCTGCGGGTACGCGGGGCGCGGCATCAACCTGGGCGACACCCTCTGGGATTTCGATGGACAGGAGATCTTCAAGCGGGCCGTGAAGGCCATGAGCGCCGCTTCGGAGCGGGTGCTGCGGGAGGCCGGAGTCATGGCGGAGCAGGTGGATCTCGTCGTGCCCCACCAGGCCAACCTCCGGATTATCGAGTCCGTGGCCAAGTACGCCTTCATCCCCATGGAGAAGGTGTTCCTCACGGTGCGGCGCTACGCCAACATGAGCGCCGCCACGGTGCCCGTGGCCCTCGTGGAGGCGCTGGAGGCGGGCCGGGTGAAACCGGGCGCCCTGATCCTCATGCCGGCCTTCGGCGGCGGCCTCACCTGGTGCGCGCACCTCGTGAAGTGGGGCCAGCGCACGACGCCGCTCGCGGTCAGCGACCGGGAACTGGCGCCGTGCACGCAAACGGCGTTGGAGCTGGTGAACGCGATCCGGGCCCGCCAGGATCCCCATGGGGCTTCGGCCGCGGGGTTGGCTGGGGCGACTGGGTCAAGATAAGGAAAACCGAAAACCGGTGATGAACAGTGATGAAAAAGGATGAACGGTGATGGTGGGTCGAGGTGCCATCACCGTCCATCACTGTTCATCACCGGCTTTTTTTGTTTTTCCACGGCTTCTCCCTGGCGGCCCGCCCCATCCGCCGCCCTCCCCGGCCCCGCTCACCGACGCCCATCCGCCATTCGCCGATCCCCGCCCACGGGGGCGATCGACATCGCCCAACCTGGATCATCGGTTGCCGGAGAAGCCCATGTCCGACGTTGAAATGCCTTCCCTCCCTGGTCCGCTGCGCATCCTGCTGCTGGCCTTCCTGATCCTCTTCTCGGCCCATGCGGCTCGGGCCCAGGAGCCCGTGATCGTGAGCCTCAAGGACACGATCGCCAAGGAGGTCCAGTCCCAGGGCTTCACGCTGCCCCGGGACGCGAAGGTCCACGTCTACGCCCGGGGCGGAGCCTCCCAGGGCCTGAACCGGGGCCCCTTCTTCGCCTATGGCTGGATCCTCAATGCCAGCACCCGCGAGGTGGTGTGGCAGATGGACGGCCGCAACAGCAAGCTCGAGGGTGGCTTCGAGGTCGCCGATCACTACCTCGACCTGCCCAAGGGCAGCTACGAGGCCTATTACGCCAACCATGGATTCGAGCGCAAATCGTTCTTCATGGGTTGGAGCCGGAACATCGATCGCCGCTCCGCGGACCGGGAAGAATCCGAAGACGACCGCCATCATGGCTTCGTCGAGGGGATCCAGGCGGGGCAGCTGCGGCGCTGGCGCAAACAGGCCGGCTTCTACGGCATGGAGATCTACCTGCCCGGCGGCGATTCCCAGGAAGTGGCGCGTTTCGAGGCTCCCTTGCGCTGGAAGGGGGAACTGCTCTCCTTCACGGGCGGAGGCGACTCGGGGTACTGGACCCAGGGCTTCAAGGTGAAGCGCCCCATCATGCTGCACGTCTATGCCCAAGGCGAACGCACGGGAGAGCGCAGCTTCGCTGACATGGGCTGGATCGTGGATGCCCGCAGCGGCAAGCGCATCTGGACGATGGATGGCGCGAAGGCCCAGTTCGGCGGCGGCAGCAGCAAGAATCGCCGGCAGGTGGAATCCCTGCGCCTGCCCGAAGGCGAGTACATCGCCACCTACATGACGGACGACAGCCACTCCCCGGCGGATTGGAATGCCGCTCCGCCCTGCGATCCCCTGCTGTATGGCCTCACCCTCTCCATTCCCGATCCCGCGGAAGCCCCCCACGCGGCCCTGGCGGAGATCCGTCGGCCCAGCCGCGTGCTGGCGGAGCTGGTGCGGGTGGGCAACAACGAGCGCCGCAAGACTCCCTTCTCGCTGAAGGCGAAGACCACCCTCCGCATCTATGCCCTGGGGGAAGGGGATGGGGACGAGATGGCCGATTTCGGTTGGATCGAGGATGCCCAGGGCCAGAAGGTGTGGGTCCAGCGCCACGAGGACACCGTGCCCGCCGGTGGCGCCTCCAAGAATCGGCAGTCGGACACGATGATCGAGCTTCCCAAGGGGGACTACACCTTGCGCTATGAAACGGACGGATCCCACGCCTTCGGGCACTGGAACTCCCGCCGGCCCAAGGATGAAGATCACTACGGGATCACGGTTTACTTAGGGAACTGATCCGATCGGGCAGGCGGGGGCGCCATGCAGCCCGGATCGCGCGATTGGCTCTGGGCTTTCGGCTCTAGCTGGGCACGGCAATTCTGGTCGATTCACCCTTGGACGGACCAACGCCAGGTCGGAATCGGCAACAGCCTAGAGCCCAAAGCCCACTCCATGAAAACCCAACTGCACGGTCCGGGTTAAGCCTTCCCTTCCAAGGTGCCGAAACCCCAGCCATGACGACGTGGCAGATCGGGCGTTCACGGAGCCCCGGAAGGTTGGAACTCCTGATGGGGGCCGGCTTCATGCTGGCGGTCGGGTTGACGATCCTGATCGGAGTCCGCGGCGTCAATCAAAACCTGGATTCCGTGACGATGCCCGTGGCGGGGCGGACCTTGAACCAGTTCATGGCGATCGTGCTCACCTGCATCGCCCTCATCGTGCCCCTGACGGCCAACCTGTACAGCCCGAAGCTGGTGACCCTGTACGTTCGCCACCCCCTGATCGTCGTCATGCTGAGCGTGCTGCTGGCGAGCCAGATCCTCTGCCTCCTGCTGAACTTCGTCCCCGCGGGCCACCGCTTGAATCGCGCGTTCACCACCCTGGTGTCGCTGATCTACCTGAGCGTGATGGTCGGCGCGCTGCCCTTCCTCTATGGCATCAGCCGGTTCCTGCGTCCCGATTTCTTCATGCCCATGTTGACCAAGAAGGGCATCGCGAACTTGAAGGACCTCCGGGATGGGCGGAAGGTGGAATTCAACTCGGAAAACCTCATCGAGACGATCGATGTGGTGGCCAATATCGCCTTGACCGGCTTGAACCGGGGGGACCGCCAGCTGGTGCTTCTGGCGCTCCAGTCCTTGAACGTCCTCCTCCTTGAGATCATCGGGAACGGCGGGGGGGCCACGGCCATGACCTGGCGATCCGGGCGGCCCCACTTCATTCCCGGAGTGGTGAGGGAGGGCCAGGATTTCCTCACCCGGGAGCGGGTGTGGCCCGAGGCCTACGTGCTGGGCCAGGGGCTCAAGATCATGGAGGCCTCGGAGCGCCGTCAGCAGGAGATGGTGAGCGAGTTCGCCAGCCATCTGGTGAGTTCCGCGGGACTCGCCTTCGCCCACGGGCAGGGCCAGGTCGTGGAGCTCCACGTCATGAGCTTCAACGCCCTGTTCCGGCGGGCCGTGGAATCAAAAGATCTCCGCCGCTTCCAGAACATCTCCTACAGCGGCCGTCTGCTGGTGGAGGCCCTCCAGGAGGATCCCTACCGGATGCTCGAGGTGGCGGGCCATATCATCCATTACGCCCGGCTGGCCCATCGGGCCGGCATCCCCAATGCCCTGGAAACGGTGATCTACGACATGGGCGAGCTGGCGCTCTCCCTGGGCTCACCCGTGCAGGAGCGGGCAGTGGAGCTGGTGCAGATCTGCGCGGGGCCCCTGTGGCAGGAAGGGCTCGCGCCCGAGAGCCCGCAACGGCGGGCCGCGTGGCGCACCGTGCTCCGGGTCTTCTGGGAAGCGAAGGCGGCGGGGCTCCATGAATTGGCCGATGCCATCTACTGGCGCTTCCTGATCGACGAGCCGATCCACAAGGAACAGCTCGAGCTGTTGATCGAGGAAAACCGCGAACTCCACTTCGAATTCAACGACCGGCTGCTCCGCTTCGCCTTCCTCTCGCCCGCCGCCGTGAAGGCGGGGCAGGAGTTTTTGCAGTCCTGGTAGGTCGGTTCAGACGGGATTCTGTTGAATTCGATCGGGGGGGGTGGGCTCTCGGCTCCAGGCTCTAGCTGATTCCGGCTTCGCATCGATCAGCCCGCGGGCCAATCGATTGAACATGCCGTACCCAGCTGGAGCCCAAAGCCCAAAGCCCAAAGCCCAACGCACGATTCGCGCTCAGAAGGGCCGGCCATCCTCGTAGTAACCGCGCCGCGCCAACGGGATGAAGCAGATGTCCACGGAAGGGCAGCCGGCTTCCCGGAGGCGATCCGTGAGGATGCGGGCCACGGCGTCCTGCGCTTCGAGGCCGCGGTCGAACCAGGCCACCTCCACGAAAGGCGGTCCGGAGACGAGGGATTCGTCCTGGAGGTAATGATCGGTGGGTACGTGGAAGACGAGTTCCTCCCGGGCACCGCCCAGCAGCCGCTGCAGATCATCCGCCATCGGGACGCTGGCGGCCTTCACGGTGGCGAGGGGGATGGCGTGGAAGGCGAATCGCGGCATGGACACGCTCCTAAAGGCCGAACTGGCGGAGGTGGTGGTCCGTATGCCGGAAGGCCCAGCGGAACCAGTCGGCTGGCTCCATGGTGCCGAAGACCTTGTGGGTGCGGGGCCAAACGTGATCGGGGGCCGCGGCGAGCCGGGCGAGGCCGTCCAGGGCGCGGCGGCGGTCCGCCTCGAACTCCACGGGGGGCGTGCCACCCTTGCGCTGATCGATGCGGGTGGGAGCCTGGAAGCCTTTGGGCCAGGGCAATCCGGACCGCAGGGCGATCCACTTGATGATCGGCTTCGCGCCCACCTCGGGGCGCTTGCCCTCGGGATCCAGCACGGCGTCGGCGGCATCGGCCACGTGGCAGAGCATCTCGTGGGCGGTCAAGGTGCCCCAGCGGCGCGGGGTATCCGGCCTCAGGGCCTGGAGGCGCTGGCGGAGGCTGGCGTAGGTGTCGGGATCAGCGAGGGTGGGGCGGGGCATGGTCGGGCCAGCATGGGCCATGGGCCCGCGGCCCGCAAGCCCCAGCCCGGATTGTGCGTTTGGCTCTCGGCTCTTGGCTTTGGGCTCTTGCTTGGAACGGAAATCCGGTCAGCTCGACTGGGAATGGGTCGATGAAAGACCGGAATCGGCAAAAGCCCAGAGCCCAAAGCCAAGAGCCCTGCACTGGTGAGTCGAACTGGCTAGTTCAGCCTCAGGGTTTGACGAGGGACTGGAACCAGGCGAGCACCGCCTCGGCCTGGGGGCCATGGGGCTGCAGGGGAAGCACCTGGATGGGGATGGGGGCGAAACCGCGGGCGGCAGCCTGCTGGAGGGCCTCGTGGGTCTGCTGGAGCAAGGCCGCGCGCGCGAGGTTCGCCGGGCCCTGGAGGGGGCCGCAGAAGAAGACCCGCACGGGCACCAGGGCGCGCCCCGGGGCTTGGGACCAGGAGCCTGCACCGAGCCAGCGGCCCGCGAAGTTGGGGGAGACGGGGGCGACGCCCGCCCAGCGTTCCGGATGGTGGAAGAGCTGGGCCCACACGGTGTGGCCCCCGGCCTCCCAGCCCGTGAGGAAGGCCTTGTCCTGGCCCGCGTAGCGGGCCCGAACATCCTCCAGCACGGCCTCCAATCCGGCGTCATCGAAGCCGAAGTCGCCGACGCGATCCACTTCGTGCCACACGGCCACTTCGTACTGGAAATTCGGGTTGTCGCGGTAACTGCCTCCGCCGCTCGTGACGACGAAGGGGGCGACGAGGATGAAGGGGCGATCGCCCCTCGCCTTCACGAAGGCGTTGAGGTTGCCCTGGAAATCGCGCGCGGCATCGGGGATGAGCACCACCACGGGCCAGCTGCGGGTGGGGCACCAGCCTGCGGGCAGGGCCACGCAATACTGCATGGGGTGGCGCAGGGCCGTGCGGACCCGGTTCCAGGATTGCGGCCGTGCGGTGAGGGCCGTCCCCACCAGCAGCAGCAACATTCCCCCGAACATCCGGCGCATGGCGTCCTCTCCAGCCTCTATGAACGGCCAACGACGGCGCGGGATCAATGGCTCAGGGACCAGCGCCCTCGCCCCGGTGGTGGAATGAGCCCCGACGGGGCGAAATCAGCCCAACGCCTGGAGCCCTTCCAGGGCCTCTTCCACCCGCGAGAACACGGGCACGCCAGATCGGGCGAAGGCGCTGCGCAGGGCCTCGTAGGCGGGGCCCGCATCGAGGGCGAGGGCCAGGGCATTGCCGTGGGACGCGGCCTCCAGGGCGAGGCTGCGGGCGAAGGCCTCGGGATCCGGGAAGGCGAGCCGGCGGGTGAAGGGGATGAGCCCCACCACGACCACGGTGGCTTCCGTATCCAGCAGGAGCTTGGCCGCGGCGACGTAGGCGGCGTCGTCGGCCATGGGGGTGAGGTCCAGGGGCAAGCGGGGGGAGACGAGGCCCGCCAGCCCGGCCCGCTGGATCATGGCCTGGAGGCGTTCCACCTGGGCCGGCAGGAGGGTGGCGCCGGGGAAGGCACCGCCCAGGCGATCGGCGGCGCTGACGCTCTCGAAGCCCGCGTTGCTCATCACTGCCACGGGGCCGGGGCGCAGCTGCGGATAGGTGCCCAGCCAGGTCATGGCGGCATCGAAGGCGCTGATGGTGGGGGCGATCTTGACCCCCGCCCGGCGCAGCAGCGTGTCCTCCAGCACCTGATCCCCGGCCAGCGCCCCGGTGTGGCTCGCGGCGGCGGCCTGGCCGGCCTCCGTGCGGCCGGCGCGGTAGAGGAGCAGCGGCTGGTTGGAACCCTTCAACCAGGCGGCGGCGCGGGCCGTGGCGGCCAGCTCGCCGGGGCCGAAGCCCTCCACGTAGGCGGCGATGGCGCTCACCTCCGGATGGGGCTCCAGGGCTTCCAGCACCTGGCTCAGGCCGAGGTCCAGCTGGTTGCCCAGGGCGAGGCCCAGGCCCAAGCCCAGGTGGGGAGCCCGGTTGAGGCGGCTCAGCATGAAGGCCCCGCTCTGACTCAGCAGGGCCAGGGGGCCGGGCGTGCCGGGCGGGGCCCACTTGTCCACGGGGATGAAGCTGGTGTTGAGCTTGCGGCCGGGGACGACGTGCCCCAGGAAGTTGGGGCCCAGCACCGTGGGCGTCCAGGCGTTGTCTTCACGAGCGGTCTGGAGCATCTTGCGAACCCGCTCGGCGAGGCCATCGTGATCGGCGCCATCGCCGATGCCGCCGGCGACGAGGCCCACCACCCGGGCGCCGCCACCCTGGGCGACGAGGGCTTCGAGAGCCTCCACCGCCGCGAGGGCGGGCAGGGCCAGGAGCAGGAGATCCACGGGGTCGCGCGCCAAGCCCGTGACGTCGGGGAGGCAAGGCAGATCGAGGAAGCGGGACTCGCCGGGCTTCAGGATGAGGAGGTCGCCCTCGGGCAGGCCCGCGGCTCGGAGGTTCTCGAGGATGATGCGGCCCACGCCATCGGGTTTGCTGGAGACGCCGGCCACGGCCACGCGGCGGGGGGTGAGCAGGGCTTCCAGGAAGTCGGGGGGCGGCGGCAGCTTGGCCAGACGGGGGGCGGCGCGATGGCCCACGCCATCCAGGGGCCGGGGCTCGCCCTTGGTATCGAGGACGACGGGGTTCAGCTCCAGCAGATCGAGCCCTTCGGCCTCGGCCAGGGCGGTCAGGGCCCAGAGGCGTTTCAGGAATAGGCGGAGCTGGGCTTCGGAGGTGAGGGGTTGCGTCCCCCGCAGGCGGCCCAGCCAGATGCGCCCCAGAAGGTGCGCCTCCAGTTCCTGGTAGGCCTTGAGGGGATCCACCCAGGGGATGGGCCAGCGCAGGGGCGGGATGGCTTCTCCCATGGCCTCGGCCTGGAGGCCGCCGAGCCCGAGGATGAGCGTCCAGCCGCCCTCGCCCTTGGTGAGCGAGACGAAGGCTTCCGTGGGCAGACCCTCCGCTCGCGCGATGGGCACGCGTTCGCAGACGAGGGCGCCGATCCAGGGATAGCCCTCCCCCTCCACCTTGCCCCGCATGACCTCCGCCGCCGCCTGGAGGGCGCCGGGGTCGAAGGGAAGGAAGCGCAGGGCGCCCAGCTCGCTCTTGTGCCACAGCCCTTCAGCCAGGCCCTTGAGCACGATGGGTTCCCCCGGCTGGAAGGGCAGGGGGCGATCCAACCACCCATGCCGGGGCGGCACCCAGCCCACCTGGGCGAGGAGGGCGTGGGTGTCGGCCTCGTGGAGGAAATCCGTGCGGGTGGCTTGGGCTGTGGTCATGAATTTAACTAACTGGCGAGCCGACCGCGTTCTGCCCGGCGGCGAAGGCGGCTTCGTTCAGCGGCAGGAGGGCGGCCTTGTCCTTGAGGACCGTGCGCAGGGTGGCCATGAAGCTCTCCGCGGGGAAGAGGTGCGTGGCGGCCTGCAGGGCGCCCAGGGCGACGATGTTCTTCACCATGGGGCGCTGGAGTTGGGTGGCGATGCCCGTGAAGGGCACGCCGTACACCGTGCGGCCCGCGGGCAGGACGCCGGGATCCGTGATGATGGTGCTGTCGTAGATGATCACGCCGCCCTCGCGCACCTGGGGCGCGAACTTGGTGAGGCTGGGGGCGTTGAAGGCCAGCAGCACGTGGGGATCGGGAGCGGCGGGATTGAGCACCTCATCCTTGGCCAGGTGCACGTCGGCGTAGGAGGTGCCGCCGCGGCTTTCGGGGCCGTAGCTGGGGATGTGCGTGGCGTCGAATCCCTCATCGATGGCGGTGCGGGCCAGCAGCAGGGCCGCCGTCTGGGCGCCGTCGCCGCCGGAGCCGGCCAGCTTGAAGGAGATGTCCACGCACTTGAAGTGGTCGGGGAAGCCCTTGGCGTGGCGCTCGGCGGGCTCGGTATCCACGCCCATGAGGCCCAGCACCTTCTCGGGGGCGAAGCTGGGGGCCTTGCGATCCCACCAGGGCTCCGTCTCCGCGCTCTTATCCTTCAGCACGCCCAAGGGGAAGATGGGCGTCATGCACTCCTTCACCCACTTCTCCGTGTCCTCGGGGCTCTTCTTGAGGTGGGTGGGGCACTCGGCCAGCACTTCCACGAAGGCGTAGCCGCGGCCTTCCTTCTGGATGCGCAGGGCCTTCTCGATGGCCTTGCGGGCCTTGATGCGCTGCTTGGGATCGAAGAGGGCCACGCGCTCCACGTAGACGGGGCCATCCAGCTGGGCGATGAGCTCGGCCATGCGGATGGGGGAGCCCATGTTCTGGTTGCGGCCGTCGGGGCTGGTGGCCGTCTTCTGGCCCATGAGGCTGGTGGGGGCCAGCTGGCCGCCCGTCATGCCGTAGATGGCGTTGTTGATGAAGATGACCGTGATGGGCAGGCCCATCTGCGCCGTGGCGATGGTTTCGGCCAGGCCGATGGAGGCCAGATCGCCATCGCCCTGGTACGAGATGACGATGCTCTCGGGGTTGGCCAGCTTGTGGCCGAGGCCGACCACGGGGGCGCGCCCGTGGGGGGCCTGGGTGTTGCCCACGTCGAAGTAGTAGTAGGCGAACACGGAGCAGCCCACGGGGGAGACGAGCACGGTGCGGTCCTGGATCCCCAGGGCCTCGATGCTCTCGGCCAGCTCGCGGTGCACGATGCCGTGACCGCAGCCGGGGCAGTAGTGGGTGCTGTGCCCCTTGAGGCCTTCGCCGTGGGAGTGGCGATCGAACTTCTCGTAGAAGACGCTCATCGGGCACCCCCCTTCAACACGGCTGCGACAATCTCGGTTTGCTGGGGCAGGATGCCGCCGTAGCGCTGCACGGGCGTGATGGGCGGGCAGGCCAGGCCGGCGTGGCTGAGGGCGAGGCGCAGCTCATCCTCGAGCTGGCCGGGGCTCGCTTCCACCATGACGAGGCGCTTCACCTGGGGCAGGAGGGGCTTGAGGCCCTCGATGGGGAAGGGCCAGATGGTGATGGGGCGGAAGAGGCCGGCCTTGATGCCCTGGGCGCGGAGATCCTCCACGGCACCCTTGGCCATGCGGGCGGGGGTGTTGCAGGCCACGAGGAGCACGTCGGCATCCCCGGTGCGGTAGGTGTCGAACATGGCCTCGGCCTTCATGGCGTCGTACTTGGCCAGGAGCTTCACGTTGTGGGCTTCGAGGTCGGGCTCGCTGAGGAAGATGGAGCAGATGAGGTTGCCGCGGTGCTCGCGGTCGCCCCACACGGCCCACTCGGGCAGGCCGGGTTTCGTCATGGTCGCGGGCAGCTTCACCACGCCCGTCATCTGGCCCAGGTAGCCATCGGCGGCGATGATCACGGGGTTGCGGTACTTGAAGCTCAGCTCGAAGGCCTTGCGGGAGAGGTCCAGCATCTCCTGCGGCGTGGCCGGGGCGAGCACGATGGCGTGGGTGTTGCCGTGGCCGAGGCCGCGGGTCATGAGCTTGAGATCGGCCTGTTCCGGCGCGATATTGCCCAGGCCGGGGCCGCCGCGCATGACGTTGACGATGACGCCCGGGAGTTCCGCGCCGATCATGTAGCTGATGCCTTCCAGCATCAGGCTGAAGCCCGGGCTGCTGGTGAAGGTCATGCAGGGCAGGCCCGCGCCGGAGCAGCCATACATCATGTTGATGGCGGCCACCTCGCTGACGGCCTGCACGAAGGCGCCATCCAGCTTGGGAAGCACCTTGGCCATGAGCTCGGCCCCTTCCGTGCTCGGAGTGATGGGGTAGCCGAAGACGTGGCGGCAACCGGCGAGCAGGGCGCCCAGGGCCGAGGCGTAGGTGCCCTTCAGCACCATGGGCTGGCCCAGGGGCAGGGGGATCTCCTCGGAAGGCTGGGCCTTCGCCACGGGGGCGCCGGTCTCCTTGGCGCCGAAGAGGTTCTTGGGATCCTCGAGATCGAAGTCGCCATGCGCGTCCGTGGCTACGGGGCCCGCCTGGGGGCGCAGTCCGTAGGGTTCAGGGCAGGCTTGGACGCACAGCTGGCAGCCGTTGCAGTTGTCCAGGTTCAGGTTCACCGGCACGAGGCCCGTGGCGGCGTTGATGGCGTCACCTTCCGTGATGCACTCCTTGGGGCAGGCGTCGATGCAGCGAAGGCAGCCCTTGCAGTACTCGGGCTCCAGGAACGGCTTGGGGCGTTGGGATGCGGGAATGGCCATGGATTTACCCTCGGTCTCCAAGATCAGGCTTGGCCCCTGTGCAAGCTGTCACACGGTCAGTGCGGCCCATCACATGGAATAAATCCGGCAAAAATTCCGGATTGAGACGCGCCGTCTGTCTCAAGGCGCGGCGCGAGGCCGGATGGCCGGCCTCGCGGGAACGCGGTCTGTGATCGGGGTCAGGCTTTGGCGAATGACTCCAGGGCGGCCATGAGCAGGTGGCAGCGCTCGCACTCATCGCTGGGGGAGCCGCAGGGGAAGCCGTCGATGCCGATGCCCGCGCAGCGGGGGTTGTGTTCCGCGAGGATGAGCAGCTCCGTGCAGGCCTTGGCCATGGGGGCCTGCTTGTCCTCGGGGAGGTTGCGGAGGGTATCGATGAGCTTCGTTTCGTGGGGGGCCAGCATGGTCGCCTCCTTCGGTTGCTCCCCCAAGATGGGGTGGGATTGGGGGGACCGCCGTCACAGGTGCGATGGGTTTTCAGACCCGGTTTCAGCGCAATGACGCCATGACGAGAGATCCCGGATATCGGGACAAACAGAAGGAGCACAGAGGCCGCAGAGAAATGCACAGAGGCCACAGAGGCCCGCCGACCCAACCGCGCGATCAGGCCCCAATCCCGGGCCGGGCCCGGGCGGGCCAATGAAGGCCCGCCAAGGCCCAGCCTGGGATCAAGGGCCGCCTGGCGGCCCTTGGGCGCGAAGCGCCTGGGCCTGCTCGCGACGCGGTACCCATGGCGCGGGCGAGGCCTTGGACGGGCGAATTCAAGGGTGGGTCGGGGGCCCTCTGTGTTCCATCCTTTCCCAACCCGAGGCGTTGGGCTTCCGCTCGGGCAGGCGTCCTGGCGAGGATGGAATTCCCAGAAGCTCATTCTTGGCGTGGTTGCGCTGGCTCCTGTCATGCCATGTCGAACGATTGCGTTGACCCCGGGGTGGACGGATCTCCCCTCGGGGCGAGCGGTAGCCCTTCACGGGAGGTTCACGCGAAACTGGGGGATTCCCCCTTGGAGGTGCCATGTCCCGCATCCTGCGCCAGCTCGCCCTGGGCGCCCTATCCCTCAGCCTCGCGGCCCAGGGGAAACCGGCCTCCAGCCTGGGCTTCGATCCCGCGAACGTCGATTCCTCCGTGAAGGCCTGTGAAGATTTCTACGGCTACGCCAACGGCGGGTGGATGAAGCGCAACGCGATCCCCGCGGACAAGGCCCGCTGGGGCGCCTTCGAGGAGCTGATGGATCGCAACCGCGCCCACATCAAGGCGGTGCTGGATGAGACCAGCCCCCGCCGGGACTGGCCGAAGGGCAGCGTCGAGCAGCAGGTGGGTGACTTTTTCGCGTCGGGCATGGATGAGGCCCGCATCGAGAAGCTGGGCCTGAAGCCGCTGGCGGCCGATTTGAAGCGCATCGAGGGCTTCACGAAGCTCTCCCAGCTCCCCCACTTCCTCGCCGAAAGCCACAACCTGGGCCTGGGCGCCGGGTTCGCCTTCTTCGTGGGCCAGGATGCCAAGGAAAGCACCCGCTACCTGGGGGCCTTGAACCAGGGGGGCCTGGGCCTGCCGGACCGGGACTACTACCTGCTGCAGGACAAGAAGAACGCGGGCATTCGCGCGGAGTACGAGGCCCACGTGGCCCGGGTCTTCGCCCTCGCCGGAGAAAAGCCCGAGCTCGCCAAGGTCCACGCCCGCATGGTGGTGGACCTGGAGACCCAGCTCGCCCAGGCGGCGTGGTCCCGGGTGGAGAACCGGAATCCCAACAAGACCTACAACAAGCGCACCCTCGATCAGCTGAGCGCGGAGGCGCCGGGCTTCGATTGGAAGGCCTACTTCCAGGCCCGCGGCGCCCAACTCTCGGAGGTCAACCTCCGCCAACCCTCCTTCTTCAAGGCCTTCGGTGAGTTGGCCCAAAAGGTCCAGACGCCCCAATGGCGGGTGTACTTCAAATGGAATCTGCTCCGCGCCGGTTCCTCGGCCCTGCCCAAGGCCTTTGGGGATGAAGCCTTCGCCTTCAACGGCAAGTTCCTCAACGGCACGCCGGAGCAGGAAGCCCGCTGGAAGCGCATCCAGGCGGCCACGGATGGCAACCTCGGTGAAGCCCTGGGGCAACTCTACGTGAAGAAGGCCTTCAGTCCCGAGGCCAAGCAGAAGGTGCTCGACATGGTGGCCAACATGCGCGCCGTGCTGAAGGAACGCATCCTCGGCCTGGAGTGGATGGGCGAAGCGACGAAGCGGCAGGCCATCCGCAAGCTGGAGGCCTTCGGCGTGAAGATGGCCTACCCCGATCACTGGCGCACCTACGCCTTCGACGTGAAGCGCGACGATTACTTCGGAAACCTGCGCCGCGCCCGCCTCTTCGAAACGAAGCGCAACCTGGCGAAGCTGGGCAAGGCCATCGACCGCACCGAGTGGAACATGACGCCGCCCACCGTGAACGCCTACTACAGCCCCACCATGAACGAGATCGTCTTTCCCGCGGGCATCCTGCAGCCGCCCTTCTTCGATCCCAAGGCGGATATGGCGGTGAACTACGGCGGTATCGGCTACGTGATCGGCCACGAGATGACCCATGGCTTCGATGACAGCGGCAGCCAGTTTGACGCGGAGGGCAACCTCAAGAACTGGTGGACGGAGGCGGATCGCAAGGCCTATGAATCCCGCGCCGATCTGGTGGTGAAGCAGTACGAAGGCTACGAACCCCTCAAGGGCGAACACGTGAACGGCAAGCTCACCCTGGGCGAGAACATCGCCGACCTGGGCGGGATGAAGATCGCCTTCGCCGCCTGGAAGAAGAGTCTGGGCGGCCAGCCCGCGCCCATCCTCGAGGGCTTCACCGGTGAGCAGCGCTTCTTCATCGGTGCCGCCCAGGTGTGGCGCAACCACATCCGTCCCGAGGCCCTCAGCGTGCGCCTGAAGACGGATCCCCACAGCCCCGGCCGCCAGCGCGTGGTGGGCCCCATGTCCAATCTGCCGGAATTCTTCGAGACCTTCGGCTGTGGGGATGGCCAGCCCATGAAGCGGGAGGAGGAAGCCCGCCCCGCCATCTGGTAGGCACGAAGCACCGGGATGAAATGATGTGAAGGTGGGGGCCGGGGACGAAACTCCCCGGTCCTTTTCCGTATGCTGAAGGAGGAGTCCCCCATGCGCATCCAAGCCCTTCCCCTCGCCCTCACCCTGGTCTGCGGCGCCCTGTCGGCCCAGCAGCCCCAGCCCGAACGGGCCGTCCTCGGGGTGGATCCCGGGTACATGGATCGCAGCGTCGACCCTTGCAAGGACTTCTACCGCTATGCCAACGGGACGTACGATCGGGAACCCATTCCGGCGGCCTACGGCTCCTTCGGCGTGAACCAGGAAATCGACGACCGCAACTGGGCGTTGCTCAAGGGCATCCTCGAAAGCGCCGCCGCGGCCACGGCCACGCCGGGAACGGCGACCCAGCGCATCGGCGATTTCTACGCCAGCGCCATGGATGAGGCCGCCATCGAGGCCGCGGGCCTCGCCCCGCTCAAACCCTGGCTCGAGCGCATCGAAGGGCTCAAAGGCCCCAAGGACCTGGCGCCCCTCCTGGCGGAAATGCACAAGGCCGGCCTGCGGGCGGGCTTCGGCTTCAGCGTGGGCATCGACGATAAGGACGCCACCGCCATGATCGGCCAGTTCTACCAAGGAGGCCTGGGCCTCCCCGAGCGGGAGTACTACCTCCGCAAGGACGCCAAGACCGTGGCCCACCGGAAGGCCTACGTGGCCCACGTGGCACGGATGCTGGAGCTATCCGGCCTGAAGGCCCCTGCCGCCAGGGCCGGTGCCCAGCGGGTGATGGCCCTGGAGACCCTGATGGCCCGCGCCTCGCGCACCCTGGAAGCCCTGCGGGATCCCCAAAAGAACTACCACAAGGTGGCGCGCGCCGAACTGGCCAAGGTGGGAAAGGGCTTCCGCTGGGAGGCCTATTTCGAGGCCCTGGGTTTCCCGGCAGCCGAACGGAACGTGCTCGTGGGCCAGCCTGATTTCCTGAAGGGCTTCGGGCTGCTGGCCTCCCGGGGTTCCCTGGGGGATTGGAAAGTCTACCTCCGCTGGCACCTGCTCAACGGCACCGCTTCGTCGCTGCCCAGGGCTTTCGATCAGGCCAACTTCAACTTCTACGGCCGCGTCCTCTCCGGCACCCAGGAGCAGCTGCCCCGCTGGAAGCGCATGCTGGTGGCGACGGACCGGGCCATCGGTTTCGACCTGGGCAAGCTGTACGTGGAGAAGGCCTTCAGCCCCGCGGCCAAGGCCAAGGTGCTGGAGATGGTGGCGTGGCACAAGGAAGCGCTGCGGCAGAGCATCCAGCGGGCCCCTTGGATGGGCGCGGCCACGAAGGTGCAGGCCCTCCGGAAACTCGACAGCATGACGGCGAAGGTCGGCTATCCCGACGTGTGGCGGGATTACAGCGCCCTCACCGTGGCCCGGCGGCCCCACGTCCTGAACACGATGGCGGCCAAGGCCTTCGAGTTCAACCGCCGGCTGGCCAAGCTGGGCAAGCCCGTGGATCGCACCGAGTGGCTGATGACGCCCCAGACCAACAACGCCTACTACGAACCCACGCTCAACGAGATCTGCCTGCCCGCGGGCATTCTGCAGGCGCCCTTCTTCGATGAGAAGGCCGACGACGCCTCCAACTACGGGGCCCTGGCCTCCACCATCGGCCATGAGATCCTCCATGGCTTTGATGATCAGGGCAGCCAATACGACGCCCAGGGGAATCTGAAGAACTGGTGGACCCCCGAGGATCGCAAGGGCTACGAGGCCCGCACAGGAGAGGTGGTGGCCCTCTACGATTCATTCGAGCCCCTGCCGGGCCTGCACATCCTGGGCAAGCAGACCCTGGGCGAGAACCTGGCGGACATCGGCGGCCTCAAGCTCAGCTTTGAGGCCTGGAAGCTGGCCACCGCCGGCAAGACCCTCGCTCCCGCCGATGGCCTCAGCCCCGAGCAGCGCTTCTTCGTCGCCTTCGCCCAGGGCTGGCGCACCAACCAACGCCCCGAGGAAATCGACACCCTGGTGAAGAGCGACGTCCACAGCCCCGTGCGGGAACGGGTGCTCGGCCCCGCCAAGATGGTGGGCGCCTTCCAGGAGGCCTTCGGATGCAAGAACGGGAAGGTGCTGGAGCTCTGGTAGTTCGGATCATCAAGCATCACTGAACGGATCCGGCGCCCTGAAATTCCAGCGCGCCGGATCCATTCAGTTTTGAGCTAGTGGGTGGACCAGGCGCAGACCCTGCCGTTCAGGGATCTCTTCTGAAAATTCCCGTCCCCGCACAGGTCTTGCAGGCGGTTTCAATTTGAAGGCTTCCCCGACATTTCTTGCATGGGAGCTTCACGGAACCACTGCCCGAGCACTTCGCGCAGGCCGAGGTGAACGCCGACTGGGTTCCGGTCCCCCTGCAGCGAGGGCACTTCGCACCATCACCGAGCACCCCTTTCGTGCCGCAGCGGGCGCAGGGCCCGGCCTCCTGGGAATAGGTGCCCGTTCCGGAGCATTTCCGGCAGCTCAGTGCGACGGATCCCTGGCCGCTGCAGAGATCGCAGGCGCAGGCCATGCGGCCGGTCCCCTCACATCGCAGGCATTTGACGCCTGAATCACCTGAAGATGACTTCGGAGAAGGTCGCTTCGGATTGGGGGGGGCGGATGGGGCGTTCATGGGCATCCCCCAATGCTGATCTGAATCGAATGGTTAGGCCGAAGGGGTGCGTGCTTCATCAATCCCAATCCTCTCGAACATGGTCCTCAACTGTGAACCCTCCGGATCTTTGACCAACGAGAAGCACCGTTTCGAGTGCCATGTATTGCTCGAGTTCTATGACAAGGTCCGGCAGCCCATCACAATTGAGATCTCCGACCCAGGCAATGCGCCACCCATTGTTAGAAGGGTCCTGATTCGCCTCGTGAAGTAGATGTGTGGAAATACCATGGCGGATTGCCGATAACGAATAGGAGCCATCGGGTTTCTTGTTACAGGAAATGGTGATCGGGTCTTTGCCGAATTTGGCCACCATGCGCGCTGGGAGGCGAGTCTTCACTCGTTCAATAACTCCTGTCGGGATTTTCCCCGGGCGCAAGTCGGCACCTCGGAACCAAAAACGGAGTTTCCCTTTGGCTCCCCTTGGTGGGAGAACCTGAAAATCCTCTTCGTGAGGGCTCATGCTCCCCGCTGGCCGAAACCTCGGCGAACCACTTATCAGCTCGAAACCGTTTGAGGTCGACATCAAGGCGAACCAGGATCCTTGATTTAAAAGGTCGACTCCGCCCTTGCTGACCACGCGATGAGGAAAAATCTCGAAATGGCCTTTCGGCTTATCGCCGGAGACCAGGTGAACAGAGAGAAGAGTGAGTGCGAGAAATCTAGAATTCACGAGTGCATGAACCCCAAAAAAAGACGTGGCTTCGGCCTGATTTTGAATCGGCGGAAAAAGTAACCCCAAGCTACTTAACCCCCAGCACCCCATCCACCGTCCCCTGCGCCATGGGGTGATATCCCGGACGGGCCTTGGCGTAGATGGCCTTGGCGCGGGCCAGCCCTTCCGGGGTCTTCACCAGCTCCCGGTAGAGCGGCACGATGAGCTTTCGGCGGCCGATCTCCACGAGGTAGCGCTCGAGGCGGGGCCAGGCGGGCTCGTAGCCGGCGCGGATGCACTTGAGCAGCCACTCGTGAGCGATCTCGGCGTTGCCGGTGTCGGTGAGGTGGAAGGCCTTGTCCAGCGCCGCCATGGGCGTTGGCTGGAGGTCGGGCAGGGCCCGCAGGAAGTGCATCCACTCCTGGGTGCTCCAACCGGTGGGATCGATGAGGCGTTTGGGGCTGTCCATGTCGTACCCGGCGGGCTGGCCGGGCTCCAAGGGCTGGCCGTCCCCCTTGGACCAGCGCTGCACCTGGGCTTCCACCGCGGCGAAGGCGGGGCTCTCGGGGCGCGGGGCGTCGGCGGGGATGGTGCCCTCCGTGAGCCAGGCCGCGAGGTCCGGCGCCTTTTCGGGGGCCTGGCTCAGCAGGTGCTTCCGCACGTGGGTGAGGAAGTCGGCGGTGTGGACGCTCCGCAGGGCGTGATCCTGGAACCAGCGATTGAGCCAGGCGTCGAAGGCGGGGCGGCCGTAGGCCTCCTCCAGGCGGCGCAGCAGCAGTGCGCCCTTTTCGTAGGGGATGCGGGAGTAGGCGTCGTCCGGATCGTCCTCCCCCATGTCGGGCAGCAGGGGGCGGTGGAGGGGCGCCATCTTGGCCACGTCCCCCCGGAGATCCTGCGCGCCGAGCACGGCTTCCATCTCCGCCATCTTTCGGCCGTACACGGCCTCGAGGATGCGGCGCTCCACGTAGGTGGTGAATCCTTCGTTGAGCCAGAAATCGCGCCAGGTGGCGTTGGTGACGAGATTGCCGCTCCAGCTGTGGGCCAGCTCGTGGGCCACGAGGCTCACGAGGCTCTTGTCGCCGGCGAGGATGGTGGGCGTGGCGAAGGTGAGCTTGGGGTTCTCCATGCCGCCGAAGGGGAAGGAGGGCGGCAGCATCAGCAGGTCGTAGCGGCCCCAGGCGTAGGGGCCGTAGAGGGCCTCCGTGGCCTTCACCATGGCCTCGGTGTCTTCCAGCTCCTTGGCGGACTTGGCCAGCATCGAGGGCTCGGCCCACACGCCGGTGCGGGTGCCCAGGGATTGGAATTCCAGATCGCCCACGGCGAAGGCCAGCAGGTAGCTGGGCACGGGCTGATCCAGGTGGAAGCGGTAGTCCCCGTTCCGGGGGGCGTGGCGATCGAAATCCGCCGCCATGAGGGCGCGCAGCTCCTTCGGGGTGCGGAAGCGGGCCGTGAAGGTGATGCGCACGCTGGGCCCATCCTGGCAGGGCACGAAGCTGCGGGCCTGGATGGCCTGGGCCTGGGTGAAGAGGAAGGGATGGCGCTTGCCGGCCGTCTGGGCGGGTTCCAGCCACTGCAGGCCGCCGGCGTGATCGCTGGTGCGGTAGGCGAGGCGCACGTGGCGGTGGCCCTTGGCCACCTTCACTTCGATGCGCTGGCCCAGGGCCTTGGAGACGGGCACCACCTGGAAGGCGGCACGGCGCCAGGCCTTCCCATCCCGGCTCGTGGTCACGGTCTGGATCTCCAGATCCCGGCCATCGAGGTTGAGGATGGTGGGTGCCTTGGGCGCGGCGGCGAGGGCCCAGGTGGCAGAACCGCCCAGGCGATGGGTGGCGAAATCCACCTTCAAATCCAGATCCAGGTGCTTCACCGTGGGCCCGCCCCGGTGGGCGGCGCTGTGCACGTCCACGCCGGGGCGCAGGAGCGCTTCCGGCAAGGGAGCCTGGGCGGCGGCGGGCAGGGCGAGGGCGGCGAGGAGGGCGAGGGTGCGCATGGAATTAGGATCGCAGGTTTGCCGAAAGGACCCGAAGGCCGGGGGATACTGGGCCATGCGCTTCCTCCCCCTGCTCCTCCTGACCGGCGTGCTTCAAGCTCAACAGGTGGCCCTCACCTTCGATGACGGCCCGCGGACCCGAGCCACCCCGAAGCTGACCGCCGGGGAGCGGAACCAGGCGCTGCTTGACCATTTGGCCAAGGCCGGCGCCCCCGCGGCCCTCTTCGTCACCCTGAGCAACGGCGCCGACACTCCCGAAGGGCTGGCCCTCCTCAAGGCCTGGGGCGCGGCGGGGCACCGCATCGGCAACCACACCTTGAGCCATCCCGACCTCAACGCCGCGGGCACTACCCTGGCGGCCTACCAGAAGGAACTGGTGGACTGCGACGGCGTGATTTCGCAGATCCAGGGCTACCGCCCCTGGTTCCGCTTCACCTTCCTCCGCGAAGGGAACACCCCGGAGAAGCGGGAGGGCATGCGCAGCTTCCTGAAGGCCCAGGGTTGGCGTAACGCCTACGTTTCCCTGGATACCAGCGATTGGCGGTTGGATGAGCGGCTGGAGCAGGTGCTCACCCGGACCCCCAAGGCGGATCTGACCCCGATCCGGGAGGCCTACGTCGCTCACGTGAAGCAGCGGGCCACCGCCTACCGCGACCTCTCCCGACGCCTGCTGGGGCGGGACATCCCGCAGGTGATGCTCATGCACCACAACCTCCTCAACGCCCTCTTCCTGGGGGACGTGGTGGCCATGTTGCGCGCGGAGGGGTGGACCTTCGTGGACCCAGAGAAGGCCTTCGCGGATCCCGTGTACCAGCTGCAGCCGGAGCGCCCGGCCCCGGGACAGAGTCTGCTGCTCTCCCTGGCGCGCTCCCAAGGCTGGAAGCTGATGCCGGAGTTCGAGCGCCTCATGGATGACGGCGACTTCGAGATTGCGGCCCTGGAGAAGCGGGGCTACTGAAAACGGCTCGCTCAGCGCCAGCGGAGGCGATACCGGATCCCGCCAGTGGCTTCCATGGACTGCAGGGTGACGTCCTTCCCCCCGTGCAGTTCGAGCGACCTCCTAAACCACGAACCCGCGGTGGTCGGGAACCACTCGGGGTCAGGAGGGTTGGCCTCGATGCGCACGAGGGCCTCGCCGGGCAGCAGGCTCTCCAAGGTGACGTGGAGGCCCTGGGCGTTCGCCTCCCAAAAATCATGGATGCCGCGGAGGAAGTCGCCTGGGTTCCGGGCGCCTTCATCCACCTTGGCCCCGAACATCAGCTCGGCGAGGACCTCCCCCCGCACCCGGCGGGACTCGATCCCGGACCAGGCGATGAAGGCCTCGTCGCAGGCGACCAAGGCGGCCACGGGGACCCACTCGCCCGGGGCCGGGACTTGGCGCCACGGATTGTCCGGGGGCAACGTGGCCAGGAAGGTCTCCCAGCGACCCGCGTCCACCTGGGCTCGGGACAACTCCCGCAGCAGGGGGACCAAGGCGCCGCGGATGAGGAGGGGGTCTGGGTTCATGGGATTCCTTTGATCGGTGGAGCGGGCTCCCCCCTAAACCAGGGCCCTGAGCAGCTCCTGCTGGACAGCTGGATTGCCGGCGAGCAGGTTGCCCGTGGTCGCCCAGGTTTCCCCGCCATCCCAATCGCTGAGCAGGCCGCCCGCCTCGCTCACCAGCAGCACGCCCGCGCCCAGATCCCAGGGCTGCAGGCCCATCTCCCAGAAGCCGTCGTAGATTCCCGCCGCCGTGTGGGCGAGGTCCAGGGCGGCGCTGCCCGCGCGGCGGATGCCCTTGGCCCGGGGCCAGATGCGATCCAGGGATTCCCGCCAACGGGGATAGCGGTCCCCCAGCTGGTAGGCGAAGCCCGTGGCGAGGAAGGCGCCATCGAGGCTCGGGTGCCGGGAAACCTGCATGGGGCGGCCGTTCCACGTGGCCCCATCGCCGCGGGAGGCCACGAAGAGATCCTGCTTCAGGGGATCCCACACCACGCCCACGGCGGGACCGGCGGCGTCCCACAGCGCGATGGACACGCACCACTGGGGGAAGCCCTGGATGAAGTTCAAGGTGCCATCCAGGGGATCCACGATCCACTTGCGCTCGGTATCCCCGGCGGCGCCCGTCTCCTCGCCCAGCCACCCGTATTGGGGGAAGGCGTGCTCCAGCACGGCGTGGATGGCGGCCTCACTTTCCCGATCCGCGATGCTCACGAGGTCGTTCTTGGTCTTCTCCTGCACCGTGGCCGGATCCAACTGGCGCCAGTGCCCCATGAGGATCGCCCCGCCCGCCTTCGCCGCTTCCACCGCCGCATCCCGCTGAGCCTCGAACATGGGGCCTCCAGGGATCATGGTGACGGAATTCGCCTTCCTTGACCTCGGGTCGACAAGAAGGGCATCGGCCATTGACCGACGGTAACCGCTGCGCGCTCCCCTGCCCCTTGTTAGCCTTCCCGGATATCCCCTGGTCCGACACCCCTGTTTCTGGAGGAATCATGTCCCCGCTCAAGAACGCCGTCATCGTCGAAGCCAAGCGCCTGCCCCAGGGCAGGGGCGTGAAGGGCGCCTATGCGGCCACCCGCCCGGAAAAGCTGGGCGCCGTGGTCATCGAGGCCCTCAAACCCCTGCTGAAGGACTGGTCCGCGCTGGAGGACGTGCTCGTGGGCTGCGCCATGCCGGAGGGCGAGCAGGGCATGAACATGGCCCGCCTCATCAGCTTCAAGGCCGGCCTGCCCATCACGGCCGCCGCCGCCACCATCAACCGCTTTTGCGGCTCCAGTCAGGAGACCGTGCTCATGGCCCAGCGGGCCATCCAGACGGGCGTCGGCACCCTCTACCTCGCAGGCGGCGTGGAGAGCATGAGCAAGGTGCCCATGATGGGCTTCAACCCCAGCGTGGATCCCGAGCTCACGGCCACCTTCCCCGAGGCCTACTGCGGCATGGGCGTGACGGCGGAGAATCTCGCCGCCGACTACAAGATCACCCGCCGCGAGCAGGATGAGTTCGCTTACCACAGCCATCAGAAGGCCGCCGCCGCCTGGGCCAATGGCAAATTCGCCAAGGAAGTGGTGACCTTCGAGACCAAGGGCCTCGACGGCAAGATGGTGACCCTCAAGCAGGACGAGTGCGTGCGCGCCGACACCTCCATCGAGAAGCTGGGCGAATTGAAGGCCGCATTCATCAAGGACGGCAGCGTCACGGCCGGCAACAGCTCGCCCATCACGGATGGCGCCGCCTTCCTGATCGTCATGGAAGAGGAAACTGCCAAGGCCCTGGGCCTCAAGCCCCGCGCCCGCATCCTCCAAGGCGCCGTGGCCGGTTGCGCCCCGGATCGCATGGGCCTCGGCCCTGTGCCCGCCACGAAGAAGGTATTGGAGCGCCTCGGCCTGACCCTCGACCAGATCGACGCGGTGGAGTTGAACGAGGCCTTCGCGGCCCAGAGCATTGCGGTGATCCGGGAAGGGAAATTCGATCCCGCGAAGGTGAATGCGTGGGGCGGGGCCGTGGCGCTGGGGCATCCCCTGGGATCCAGTGGGGCGCGCATCATCACGACCCTTTTGAACCGCCTGGAGACGGATGGGGGCAAGTATGGTCTGGCCACCATGTGCATCGGCGGCGGGCAGGGCATCGCGTCGGTCATTGAAAAGCTGTAAAGAGGAACCGCGAATGACGCGAATGGACGCGAATGATTACGGGGTCCGTCTCGCGGGGGCTTTCATTCGCGTGAATTCGCGACATTAGCGGTTTCACTTTTTTCGGGATCAACCATGGACATCAAAAAAGTAGCGGTACTTGGATCCGGGGTCATGGGCTCCGGGATCGCGGCGCATTGCGCGTCGGCGGGGCTGCAGGTGGAGTTGCTGGACATCGTCATTGATGACGCGGCGCCCGACAAACTGGCGGAAGGGGCCTTGGCGGGGCTGAAGAAGAGCAAGCCCGCGCTGATGATGCACGAGTCGCACCTGAAGAAGATCCGCACGGGCAACCTGCGGGACCACCTGGATCGCCTCAAGGAATGCGATTGGGTGGTGGAGGTGGTGAAGGAGGACCTGAAAATCAAGCAGGCCCTTTACGAGCGCCTGGAGACGGTGCTGAAGCCCGGCGCCTGGGTGAGCTCGAACACGTCGGGTATCCCCCTCAAGCTGCTCGTGGAAGGGCGCTCAGCCGCCTTCCGCGGGCGCTTCGTCATCACCCACTTCTTCAACCCGGTGCGCTACCTGCGCCTGCTGGAGTTCGTGAAGGGGCCCGAGGTCGCTGAAAGCGAAGCCGCGGGCTTCCGCGAGTGGTTGGAAGTCGCCTTGGGCAAGGAAGTCGTTCCCGCCTTCGACAGCCCCACCTTCATCGGCAACCGCATCGGCATCCACGGCATCATGAGCGTGCTGCACCTGGCCCTGAAGGAGAACATCCCCTTCGAGGTCATCGACTCCGTGCTGGGCGAGGCCGCGGCCCGGGCCAAGAGCGCCTCCTTCCGCACGGCGGATCTGGCAGGCGTGGACATCATGGCGGCCACCGCCAAGAACGTGTACGACCTCTGCCCCAACGACGAGGTGCGCGACACCTTCAAGTTCCCCGAGCTGCTCCAGTGGATGCTGGACACCAAGCTCTTGGGCAACAAGACGAAGCAGGGTTTCTTCAAGAAGGACAAGGCCCCCGACGGCAAGAAGCTGTTCCTCTCCCTGGATCCGGCCACCAAGACCTACAAGCCCCAGGAGAAGAAGGACTGGCCCCTGCTCAAGGAGCTCAAGGGCATCGATGAGCCCGTGGAGCGCGTGCGCGCCCTCTTCACCTCCGATACGGAAGCGGGCCGCCTGGCCTGGCGCTGCGTGGCCGACAACCTCATCTACGCCGTGAACCGCCTGGGTGAAGTGACCGATTTGCCGCTGAACGTGGACCGCGCCATCCGCAACGGCTTCGCCTTCGAACTGGGGCCCTTCGAGCTGTGGGATGCCCTGGGCGTGGATCGCGTGGTGGCCCGCTTGCGCTATGAGGAACGGCCCGTGCCGGCCCTCGTGGAGCAGATGCTCGCCAAGGGCGTGACCAGCTTCTACCGCATGGAATACGGCGTGCCCGTGGCCCAGCTGGACCCCGCCACCCTCAGCATGGTGCCGGTGCTGGAGGACAAGCGGATCCTCATCCTCAAGCGGGAGGAGGGCCGCGGCAAGGTCATCGCCGAGAACAGCAGCGCCCAGCTCATCGACGTGGGCGACGATGTGGCCTGCCTCAGCTTCCGCACCAAGATGAACGCCCTGGACGACGGCATCGTGATGCTGATGGAAGACGCCGTGCAGAAGCACATCCCGGGCAAGTTCAAGGGCCTCATCGTGGGCAACCAGGGCAAGGTCTTCAGCGCCGGCGCCAACCTCGTGTTCGTGCTGAACGCCGCCAAGGACAAGCAGTTCGACCTCATCGAAGAGGCGGCCCGCCGCCTGCAGTTCGCGGCCCGGGGCCTCACCTACGCGCCGTTCCCCACGGTGTCGGCGCCCTTCAACCTCGTGCTGGGCGGCGGCTGCGAAGTGACGCTGGCCTGCCAGGCCACGGTGGGCTTCGCCGAGACCTACATGGGCCTCGTGGAAGTGGGTGTGGGCGTCATCCCCGCCGGGGGCGGCTGCCTCCAGATGCTCATCCGCATGGAAGACGCCATGAAGGCCAAGGGCGAACTGGGCCCCATGCCCAAGGTGAAGGCGGCCTTCCAATTCATCGGCACGGCCCACGTGAACACCTCCTTCGACGAAGCGCAGCGCAACGGCTACTTCCGCCGCACGGACACCCGCGTCATGAACCACGCCCACCTGCTGCACGACGCCAAGCAGCGGGTGCTGGCCATGGCCGCGGACTTCAAGCCCGTGGAGCCCCGCACCTTCCGCCTGCCGGGCCTCGGCGGTGAGACCGCCCTCAAGCTGGCCGTGAAGGATTTCCAGCTGCAGGGCCTCGCCAGCGAGCACGACGCCATCATCATGGGCGAGCTGGCCCACGTGCTCTGCGGCGGCGACGTCAGCCTCGTTCAGGACGTCACCGAGGAGCGCATCCTGGAGCTGGAGCGTCAGGCCTTCGCCCGCCTCTGCGGCTACGAGAAGACCCAGGCCCGCATGGACAGCATCCTCACCAAGGGGAAGCCGCTGCGGAATTAGGCGCGGGCCCATGGAATCCATGCGCGCCCTCCGCTTCTCCACTTCCGGGAGCCCTCTCGAGGCGCTCGCGATGGAGGAGGTCCCCCTTCCCGAACCCGGCCCGGGCGAAGTCCGCCTGCGGATGCGCCTGTGCCCCATCAACCCTTCGGACCTCCTCCAGGTGCAGGGGGTCTATGGACGTATGCCTGGGTTACCCGCCACGGGGGGCCTGGAGGGCCTCGGAGTGGTGGAGGCCCTGGGCGAAGGGGTGACCGGGTGGGCGGTGGGCGATCGCGCCGTTCCCCTGGGTGCCCAGGGCACCTGGGCTGAGGCCCTGGTGACCCCCGCGGAGAACCTCATTCGGGTGCCGGAGGGTTTGGCCGATGATCAGGCCGCCCAAGTGATCGTGAATCCCCTCACGGCTTGGATCATGGCCCACCAGCTGGGGTTGGGCCGAGGGCAGACGCTTCTGCAGAGCGCCGCGGGCTCCATCGTGGGGCGGGCGTTGATCCAGCTGGGGAAGGTGATGGGCTTCCGGACGGTGAACCTCGTCCGTCGACCGGAGCAGGTGATGGAACTGCTGTCGATGGGTGCCGATTCGGTGGTTTGCACCGGGGACCCGGAATGGGCCATCCAGGCGGCCCGCTTCCTGCCCAAGGGCGCCGACGCGGCGGTGGATTCCGTGGGCGGGACCCTCGGCGGCGAAATGGTCAAGCTGCTGCGTCCCGGCGCCACGATGCTGGTCTACGGCGCGCTGAGCATGGAGCCCCTGCAGCTCCCCGGTGGCCAGCTCATCTTCCGGACTGCGACCGTACGTGGTTTTTGGCTGACGGATTGGAAGCGGCGCACCCCCAAGGCCGAGCGGGATGAGATCTGCGGCGCATTGATGGCCTGCATGGCCGGGGGCCGGCTTCACTGCCCCGTGGCTGGGATCCATGCCCTGGCGGATTGGCGCGAGGCCATCGCCCAGGCCCAGGCGGCAGCCCGGGGCGGGAAAGTGCTGCTATCCATCTGAGACCGGGCGGAGGGAACATTTGGGGGGCCACCTGCATCCAAAGGTCGATCTGACCTTTGAGGCCCCACCCATGCCACGCGGCGCTGAACGTAGTCTGACTTACGTGCGTGAAAAGGATGCCCAAGGGCGCCTGGTGATCCGCGCCGTGGCGAATGAGCGGCCTTCCCCTGAGGCCCCCAAGGACGCTAAAGGCTTCCCAACAAAAGGTGCAAGGCTCTCCGGCCGATAAGGGACAGACAATAGCATTGGGTGGAGGTCGGGTTGCCGAGAATCGAGTGGTCGCCCTCTTGGAGTGTCGGTGATGATCGGCTCGATCACGAACATCAAAGCCTCGTCGCCTTGATCAATCGGCTCGTGGAGCCCGAGATCAGGGAGTCAAACGATCCCCAGGTGAGGCGAGCTTGCGTCGCGGAAGTGATCCTCTATGCGGAAAACCACTTCCGCTATGAGGAGGACCGCATGGAGCAGGTGAAGTACCCGAATCTGGAAGGGCATCGGGCGGGCCACATGCGCTTCCGGAGGCAGATTTCCCAGCTGACCCTGGGCGCCTTCGAGGAGACCCCCGGGCTGCTTTCTGATCTGCACACCTTCCTCATCGCCTGGCTCAAGAACCACATCCTCGATGAGGATCAGCGATACGCCGCCTACCTGGTGGCTGGGCCGGAATGAACCGAAGGCGGGGAATCCTTAACCCCTGAGGCTGGGCCACAGGAGCATGGCCAGCAGGGCCGCCATGAAGAAGAGGATCCATCCGGCTTCTTCCATCCAGACGGGGTCGTGAAGCGGCTGGTGGAACCTCGGCATATGGAAGCGCATGGGAACCTCCTGATGCACGACCAGTATCGGTCGCTCCCGGGTTCGTGCCCGGGAATCTGGGCGGAGGGCCCCCGCCCGGTTGAGCATCACCGGTGTCCCGGTTCGAGGGGCCGACATCATGGAACCTGGTGCCCCCACCCGGACTCGAACCGGGACACCCTTGCAGGTTGCGGATTTTAAGTCCGCTGCGTCTGCCATTCCGCCATGGGGGCGAGGTTCCAGGCTACCTCAAGGCAGTCATACTGGGGCAGCACCCTTGGAGGTTGGATGTCCGCGATGCTGTTGCTGCTTTCCGGAATGGTCACCGTGCCCCAGGCACCCCGGAAGGACCTGGCCCTCTTCTATCGGCGGGCCTGCGCGGAATGCCATGGGGTGGACGGCGGGGCCCGTTCCGGATCCGGACTTCGCCTGGCCGGGCGGAATCTCGCGGACCATCGCTGGCAGGCCCGGACGACGGATGGGGATATGGTGAGGGCCATTCTCAAGGGAAAGCGTGAAATGCCTGCATTTGGCGCCAATCTGTCGGAAGAGGACGCCAAGCGCCTCGTCACCGAGATCCTGCGGCCCATGGCCGCCCGAAAATAGCAGGAGCGCCCATGCGCACCCCCTTGATCTTCTTGGCCGCCGTCCTTTGGGCGCTGGCCCCCCTTTCGGCCCAGGCGTCCCCGGGGGCCCCGGGGCAGGCTCCCGGCAAGGATGCCAAGGCGCTCCGCGCCTTTTTCGCGGCTGAGTGCGTGCGATGCCACGGCGCGGATGGCAGCGCCCTGGGGCCGGATGGGAAGCGGCTCAAGGGGCAGGACTTCACCAACCCGAAGGAGATGGCGGAGAAGCAGGACGCCAAGCTCGCCAACACGGTGCTGAAGGGCATCTTCTTCGGGAAGGTCATGCCGTCCTTCAAGGGGAAGCTGACGGAGGCGGAGGCCCTGGCCATGGTCACCGAGGTGGTGCGCAAAGCCGAGAAGGGCAAGGCCATCCAGCCCTGAGGCCTGGCCTGGACGGCCGGAGGGGTGCGGATTTTGGAACCGGCCCTCCCTGAAGCGCTACCGCGGGCTGATCGTGGATCAGCCGCGGATGGCATGGGGCAGGAGGTCGCGTGAAGGCAAGGTCCCTCGGGTGGGGTTGGCTCTTCGGCTTGGCGCTCGGGGCCCAGACTCCATCCGCCCCGGCCCGCTCCATTGACGAATTGCGGGTGTTTTTCCGGGAGAATTGCGCGCGCTGCCACGGGGCGGATGGATCTGGCCGGGACGCGGGGGGACGGCGCCTCACGGGCCAGGATTTCTCGGAGTCCCCGAAGGTCAGGCACGCGCGCGCGGCGGAAGCCGCGGGCCATGGCAGTGCTTCCCGGGAGGTCCGCTCCATGGTGCGCACCATCCTGAAGGGGATCTTCTTCGGAAAGGTGATGCCGGCTTGGAAGGACCAGTTGAGCGAAGCCGAGGCGGAGCTGTTGCTGAGGGAGGTGGTGATGAAGGCGGAAAAGGGCAAGGTCATCGGCCCGGCCAGCCCAGCCCCCCTGGCGGCCTCCCGGGAGTGACGGGCCCACGGGGTATGATCGGAGGATGGATTCCCAGCTCGATCATCCCCTCCTCCGGGGCCTGAACCCGCCCCAGCAGCAGGCGGTGAAGCACGTGAAGGGCCCCCTGCTCATCCTGGCGGGCGCCGGCTCCGGGAAGACCACCGTGATCACGAGGCGCATCGCCTGGCTGGTGGAGGAGGAGGGGGTGAATCCCTCCAGCATCCTGGCCGTGACCTTCACCAACAAGGCGGCCGAGGAGATGCGGGAGCGCGTTTCCCGCCTCGTCTCGGTGCCCGTGAACCAGCTGTGGGTGAGCACCTTCCACAGCTTTTGCACAAGGCTGCTGCGGCGGGAGGGGGACCGCACCCCCGTGGGGAAGTCCTTCGTCATCTTCGATCCCAGCGACCAGAAGAGCCTCATCAAGCAGGTCCTGGCGGAGCTCAAGCTCTCCGAAAAGCAGTTCCACCCCCGCAAGGTGCTGGAGCACATCAGCGACTGGAAGAACCGCTGCCTCCTGCCCGAGGAGGCCAAGGACGAAGCCCTGGACGCCTGGAGCCGCAAGGTCCTGGACGCCTACGCCCTCTACCAGAAGGGCCTCACGAACCACCGGGCCTGCGACTTCGACGACCTCCTCCTCCACGCGGAGCGCCTGCTGCGCGAGCCCGTGATGCAGGAGGCCTATGCCCAGAAGTTCCGCCACGTGCTCGTGGACGAGTACCAGGACACCAACTTCGCCCAGTACAAGCTCGTGCAGCACCTGGCGGGACTGCACAAGAACTTGTGCGTGGTCGGCGATGAGGATCAGTGCCTGATCGCGGGTACGCGCATCCGCCTGGCCGATGGCCGGGAACGGGCCATCGAGAAGGTGAAGGTCGGCGACCTCGTCCTTTCCTGCCATGGGAGCGGGGATATGCGACCCGCCCCGGTGACGAGGGTCCATCGACGTGAGGGCCGGAAGCAGGGCGTGGAGATCCGGACGGAATCCGGTCGGAAGGTCGTGAGCACCCCCGACCACACGCACTTCGCCGGCTATCGTCTCGGCCTCAGCCCCCAGTGGCATTTCGTCTACCTCATGCGGAAGGAGGGGATGGGCTGGAGGCTCGGCACCACCCAAGTCCACACGCGCGGGCAGGCGAAGCCCGTGGAGGGATTCAAGCAGCGAGCCTTGCAAGAGCACGCGGACGAGCTTTGGGTGGTGGGCGTTCACGGAACGGAAAATGAGGCTCGGGCCGAAGAGGTGATCCTCTCTCTGCAGCACGGCATTCCCGCCCTGCCGTTCGTGCCCCGGCGGGGTGCCTCATCCAAGGGACTGGTGCACGATGGGAAAGCCATCGCCCGGGTTTTCCAAGCCCTCGAAGGCGGCGAAGCTGGAGCCAGAACCCTGTTGAGACAGCGTGGGCTCTCCGAAGAGCACCCCCATCACAGCGCTCAAGGCGCTACCGGGCGGCGGCGCAACCTCGTGCTCACCCTCTGTGGCGATCGCCGAGGGCGCACACCCATGCATCGCATCTCCATGGTCGGCCAGGACGCTGAGGGGCGCCGGGTCCTGGAAACCATGGGCTATTCGGTCCGAGCCGCGAAGGCGGGCTCCACCAGTTGGCGGTTCGAAACTTGCCGCAAGGACTTTCAGGAGGTGATGTCCATCGCTGAAAGCATCCAGAAGCGACTGGGGGCGCAGCTCGTCATGAACGCCCGGCTGGGACAGAACGGAGATCGGGCGGAAAGCAACAGCCTGCCCATGCTTCCGGCCTCCAACGTCCAGCCCGGAATGGTGCTCTTCGACGCTGAAGGCGGCTATGACACCGTGGTGCGGGTGAGCCGCGTGGCTCTGGAGAAGCCCGTCTTCGATCTCGACATCCCGGGCACTCACAACTTCGTTGCGAATGGGTTGCTCACCCACAACTCCATCTACGGGTGGCGCGGCGCCGATATCCGCAACATCCTCGACTTCCAACGGGATTTCCCGGGGGCCGTGCAGATCAAGCTGGAGCAGAACTACCGCAGCACCCAATCCATCCTGGATGCGGCGAGCACGGTCATCGCCAACAACAGCCAGCGCCTGGGCAAGACGCTGTGGACGGACTTGGGCCAGGGCGAGCGGCTCTCCTTCCGTCTGCTGGACGATGGCCGCGCCGAGGCCGAACACGTGGCGCGCCGCATCCGGGAGGAACGTGCCGCCGATCCCGAAGGCCGGGTGGCCATCCTCTATCGCGCCAATTGGCAGAGCCGGCCCCTGGAAGAGGCGCTGCGCGGCGCCAACCTCGCCTACAAGCTCGTGGGCGGCACGAAGTTCTACGAGCGCCAGGAGATCAAGGACCTCATCTCCTACCTGCGCCTCGGGGCGAACCCCTTCGATCTCACCTCCTTCCGCCGTTCGGTGAACACGCCCAGCCGCGGCATCGGGCCCACGACCCTGGCCAAGATCGAAGCCGCCATCCCCGAGAACGGCACCCCCATCGAGGGCGTGGCGGCGCTGCTCAAAGAGAAGGCCTTCACGGGTCGCAGCCAGCGGGAGATGCTGCGCTTCCACGACCTCTTCGCCAAGGCGGAGGGGGAACGCCGAGCCCAACCCCTGTCGGGCTTCATCCGCTGGATGCTCCATGAGAGCGGCCTGCTGCAGGCCCTGGTGGATGAGGACACCCTGGAGGCCAAGGGTCGCATCGAGAACCTGGAGGAATTCCTGAGCGCCGCCAGCGAGCTGGACGGCCTGGGCTTGGACGGCTTCCTGGACCGCATCACCCTCATGGCCGATGCGGATGAAGTGGAGCAGGACTCGCGCATCACCATGATGACGATCCACTGCGCCAAGGGGCTGGAGTTCCCCACCGTGTTCCTCGTGGGCATGGAGGAGGATGTCTTCCCCAACCGCATGGCCAAGGAAGACGACGGCCTCGAGGAGGAGCGGCGCCTCTTCTACGTGGCCATCACACGCGCCCAGCGGAAGCTCTACATGAGCGGCGCCCGGCGCCGCGCCGCCTTCGGCGGGCCGCCGACCCTGGGCATGCCGAGCCGCTTCTTGAAGGAGGTGCCCACGGAGGCCCTCGATCAGCCCATCCGCTGGGGCACGGAGATGTTCCAGGCGGGGCAGGGGGCTTGGACCCCCACCCCCGCGCGGGGCGGCGGGGGCGTCTCCGTGGCCGGTGAACTGAGCCGCATCCGTTCGATGTTCAGCCAAGTGAAGGCCCAGGCCACCTCGGAATCCGGCGAGGAAAGCGTGGAGGCGCCTCCCCCGCCTGAATGCGCGCCCGGTGATGCCTGGCCCGTGGGCACCCGCGTGCGCAGCCCGCGGTTCGGCCGCGGCGTGATCACCGGCGCCTCGGGACGCGGCGACATGATCACCTACACCGTGCGCTTCGCCGACAGCGGCGAGAAGCGCATCGTGGCCAAGTACGGGATGCTGGAGAAGGAGTAGACCGGAGGCTGGAGACCGGAGGCTGGAAGCTGGAGGTCAAGCAGGCTCCGACCCAAAGCCACCGTGCGGCCCTGATGGGTCGGCGGATGCATTCCTCCAGCCTCCAGCCTCCGGTCTCCAGCCTGACTCTGTCATCCTGGATCCACTCACCTGGTGATCCATGACCGAAGCTCCGGCGCGCCCTTCCGACGCCCCCTCCCTGCTGTTGCCCTGCGCCATGGTGGGCCTGGGCGCCTTCCTGCTCTTCCAGGTGCAGCCCCTGCTGGCGAAGCGCATCCTGCCCTGGTTCGGCGGATCGGCGGCGGTGTGGACGGCGTGCATGCTCTTCTTCCAGGTGATGCTGCTCCTGGGTTACGGCTATGCCCACCTGCTCCAGAAGCTGCCCGTGCGCCGGCAGGCCACGATGCATGGGTTCCTCCTGCTGGTCAGCCTCCTGCTGATGCCTTTGAACCCCAGCGCCTCCTGGAAGCCCCACGATCCGGGCGATCCCACCCTGCGGATCCTCGCCCTGCTGGGGGCCACGGTGGGCCTCCCCTACCTGCTGCTCTCGGCCACGAGCCCCCTCGTGCAGGCCTGGGTCTCCCGGGAGCGGCTGGGCTGGCAGCCCTGGCGCCTCTTCGCCCTTTCCAACGCCGGCAGCCTCTTCGCGCTGCTCAGCTATCCGGTGCTCATCGAGCCCTTCCTCGTGCTCCCGACTCAGGCCTGGGCGTGGACGTGGACCTTCGTGGCCTATGTGGCTTGCGCGCTCGCCATGGCGTGGCGGGCCCGGGTGCTGCCTGAGATCGAGGCGGCCCAGGGCCAGGGGGACGGTCCCGCGCCGAACTTTGGCCTACGCGCCTTCTGGGTGGCGCTGGCCTTCGTGCCCAGCCTCCTGCTGCTCTCGGTGACGAGCCACCTGAGCACCAACGTGGCCCCCATCCCCTTCCTCTGGGTACTGCCCCTCTGCCTCTACCTGCTCAGCTTCATCCTCACCTTCGAGCACCCCCGGTGGTACGTCCGAACGGCGTGGCTGGGATTGCTCGGGCCCGCCCTCATCGCCATGGGGCTCATGCTGAGCCGGGATTTCGCCCACGCGCCCGTGCGCGTGCAGGTGCCGTTCTTTTCCGCGGGGCTGTTCACCGTCTGCATGGTCGGCCATGGCGAGCTGGCCCGCCTGCGCCCCCATCCGCGCCACCTCACCGGCTTCTACCTGTGCCTTTCCGTGGGCGGGGCGCTGGGCGGCGTCTTCGCGGGGCTCATCGCCCCTCGGATCTTCAACACCCTCCTGGAGCTACCCCTGGGCCTGGTGCTGTGCGGTGGGCTCGCCTTCCTGAGCTGGGCGCGGGACTCCAAGGCAGAGAATGTCTGGGTGCGTCGCGCCCTGATGCTGATGCTGGCGCTCTCGGCGGGTGGCGTCTTCGCCATGGCCACCTACTACCGGCGCGAGTCGGCCAAGGAGAGCCTCGTCCAGGGGCGCAACTTCTACGGCGCCCTCCGCGTGAAGGAGGAAGGCGAGGGCGACGACCACATGCGGCTCCTCCTGCACGGCACCATCAATCACGGGGGCCAGTTCCTGAAGCCGGGCCACGAGCGGGATCCGGCCACTTACTACGGCCGCAGCAGCGGCGTGGGGCGCGCGATCACCGATGCCCAGGTTGGGGGCCCGGTGAAGGTGGGGGTCATCGGCCTCGGTTCCGGGGGCCTGCTGTCCTACGTCCGTCCGGGCGACAGGTTCCGGGTCTACGAGATCAATGCGCTCGTCGAGGCCATGGCCCGAACCTGGTTCGAGGGCCTGCCCAAGGCCCCGGAACCCGTGGATCTGGTGCTGGGCGACGCGCGGTTGATGCTGGAGGTGGAGGCGCCCCAGGCCTACGACGTGCTGGCCGTGGATGCCTTCAGCAGCGACTCCATCCCCGTCCACCTGCTGACCCGCGAGGCCTTCGACGCCTACCGCCGCCACCTGAAACCGGACGGCATCCTCGCCGTGCACATCTCCAACCGCTACCTGGATCTCAAACCCGTGCTCGTGGCCGAGGCCGAGGCGGGGGCCTGGTTCGCGGTGTACGTGAACGACGGGGCGGAAGAGGAACCCGAAGGGGTCTACAGCTCGGATTGGGTGCTGCTAACCCGGGATCCGGCCGCCCTCCAGCGGGCCCGGGTGAAGTCGGGCTCGGAGCCGCTGGCGAGCAAGCGCACCGTGGGCCGCTGGAGCGACGACTTCAGCAACCTCTACCGGATCCTCAAGTAGGGCCGGTGATCCTGGGTCAGAGGGCAGAGAGAAAACCGAAAGCCAGAGATGAACAGAGATGAACGGAGATAAAAGCGACCGGAGTCCATCTCCGTTCATCTCTGTTCATCTCTGGTTTTGTTTTTGCGTTGCTTCTTGAAGAGGCTCGTCCAGCATTGACCGTGGATATAGCCGGTCCTGGCTCTTCACCCAGGCCAGAAATTCCGCGATGAACATCAATTGGCCGTGATGAAAATGGGTGGCGCGCTGGCGTCAGAAAGTTCGCCGCCCCTCTGGCCGGCGATGCCAGGCCCTCGCCTCTGCCTTGGCGAGGGCCCCGAGTTCGGTGCTTTTGGCACCCCCATAAGCCAAGTTGTCCACGGCCTGGGCCAGGGTGCAGAGGGGATCCATCCGTTCTGGCCATGTCCCGGCAAGGCGCATCAGCCAGGCTCGTGCTGTCTCGCCGGTGGTAGGGCGGAGGCCGACAGGTACGCTACGAAGCAGTGGCTTCAATTGGCGCAACCCACCTGGGGGCGTCTCGGGGAAGCGTGGAATGGACGGCCTGAACCAGCGCAGCAGCAGGAGCGCGAGGAGCGCACCGCCGGTGGCGAGCCAGGGCCAGGAGGGCCGCTTCCAGCTCCACCCTTCCAGGCGTTGCTGGGCCCAGCTCAGACCCGCTTGCTGGTCTTCGTCGGAGAAACGCACCACGTAGCGCTCCCACCGGTAGCGGAGGGCATCGGTCAGCCGTTCCCAGCCGGAGAGGGCCTGGGCCTCGCTGGCACCGAGTTGCGTCGCCGGGGTGGCATCCTCGGCCCGCCAGCGGCCGGTGGCTTCATCCCACCACTCCACCCAGGCGTGGGCCTGCTCCTGGGTGACGAGGAAGTAGCCCCCTTCTTCCACCCACGGCCCCAGGCGGTACCCGTTCACCACCCGGGCGGGCACGCCCCGGGCCCTGAGCATGAGGGCGAGGCTGGAGGCGAAGTATTCGCAGTGGCCCGCCCGGGTGCGCTCCAGGAAATCCTCCAGGGGATTTTCCGCACCTCCACTGGGGTTGGCGAGGGTGTAGGTGAAGCGGTTGCGAAGCTCTCCGGCCAGGCGCTGGGCCAGTTCGGGTGCGGACTGGTAGCCTGGTGCCAGCAGGTGGCTGGCGCGGCGGGCTGCTTCATGCTCGGGACCCAGCTGGGTGAGGGCGTTCCAGCGGACGCCGGACTGCTCCCGGGGCTCTGCCAACGCACGGGCTGCGGCCTCCCGGGGGGACCAGCCGAGGCGGAGGGGAAAACCCTGGCTGGTGAGCCAGGCCCAGCGGAGTCCACCCCCCTCGCCGGCCCGGAGGGGCAGGAGGAGGGGCCCCTTCAGCGCGTCCAACCCATAGGGGACGGTGAGCAGGGTGTTTCGGCTGGGGAGGAGAAAGAACTCCGCCTCCCGGAGGCCCGGGCCCGGATTTCCGGCCATCAGGCTCTGCAGGGGGGGGCGGGGCGTGCGCGGTGAGGCCTGCCAGCCCATGCCCTTCACCTCCTCCAGGGCCAGGCCGCGGAGGAGGGAGAGTTCCTCCGCCCAGCGGGCCCTTTCCAGCGGCGGCAGGGGCCGGGTGGGAGCCACGCGCAGCACCGCGTCGCTGTTGGGCCGGATGGGCCCCTCCTTGCCGAGATCCAGGCCATCGGAAAGGCCGGCGGCGGCGCCGAGCATGCCCCGCCGGACGAAGGAGAAAGGCCGGAGCCCCACGGTGACGCGGGGCATGACGAGGAAAGCCGAGAAGGCCAGGAGCAACACCCCCGCCGACCAGGGCAGGAGGCGGCGGAAGGGGGCCTGGGGCGAGGGGCCCCGCCGCAGGCTGGCGCTCTCCTCCCAGTTGAGGTGGAGCAGGGCGGTGGCCGCGGCGACCAGGAAGGCGAGCGCGGCGACGAAGAATTGAAGGTCGGTGGTGCTGATGGCGGTGGTGAGGAAGAGCAGGAAGGCCATGAGCAGGAGCTGGCGCCGCTCCCGGCGCTGGCGGGGCAGGGCCAGCCGCAGCCCCATGAGCACGAAGAGCACCCTCACGAGGGCGCCCAGGAAGTTGCGGGTCAGGAGTGCATCCAGGATCAGGAGGAGCAGCGCTCCCGATTCCAGGCCCCGCCGCCACCCGGAGAGATCCGACCTCCGGGCCTCGACGGCGGCCGCGAGGATCAGCGGCAGGCTCATGGCCACCAACTCCCAGGCGTCGTAGATGCCGGTGGATGCCACGGCCCCCCAGACGACCCAGGGGCAGAGGTGATCGATCCAGCGGCCGGCCTTCAATTCAACGCTCCGGGAAGGGGTTCACGGGGGAAAGGCCCAGCTGCCCAGTACCGCCGCCCGGGCGGCACCGGTCACCTCGGGCACGTTGCCGGCTACGCCCGCGCCGCTGGCCGCGCCCAGCAGGGCCCAGCTGATGGCCTCGCGGGCGCCGGTGGGGAAGGCCTCATCCTCGTGGAAGGGGAGCGCGGGCAGGCGCGATGCGAGTTCCTCGCGCAGCCGCGCGTGGTGGGCCCCGCCACCGCTGACGAGCCCGGTGGCGGGCAGGTGCCCGAGCCGTCCCAGCTCCCGGGCGATGGCCTCGGCGCTGAAAGCGGCGAGCGTGGCCAGCCGATCGGCCAGGGGCAGGGCCTCCAGGAAGGGGGCCTCCTGCTCGAGCCACGCGGCCCCGAAGGCCTCCCGCCCCGTGCTCTTGGGAGGGACCTGGCCGAAATAGGGGTGGGCCATCCAACGGTCCAGCAAGGACGCTTCCACCGTTCCGAGCGCATAGGCGCCACCGGGATCGAAGGGGATCCCCAGCCACCGGCGGGCCGCGAGATCCAGCAGGCTCATGCCGGGCCCCACATCCCAGGCCTGCACCCGTTCCCCATCCCATAGGGTGACGTTGGCGATGCCGCCCAGGTTGAGGGCCGCCCAGGGGGCAGCCTGCCCCCGCAGCCATACCTCCGTGAGGGGAACGAGGGGGGCGCCCTGGCCTCCCAGGGCCATGTCCATGCGGCGCAGATCCCACACGACGGGGCAATCCAGGCGGAGGGCGAGCAGGTAGGGATCGGCCAGCTGCAGGGTGCTCCCCTGGCCGGGCTGGTGCTGCACCGTTTGACCATGGAGGCAGGCGAAGTCGGGGGCTTCGTCGGCCAGGGCCGCGGCGGCCTCCGCGTTGAGTTCCCCGAGCTCCCGCTGGAGGATGCACAGCTCGCTCGGGCGGAGGCGATCCGAGGCCGCTTCGACCACCCGGTGGTGCAGGGATTCGGGATAGGGATGGTGCCGGTGGGCGCGCCAACCGAGGAAGGGCCGGCCCCCATGGAAGCCGCGGGGATCGACGTCGATCACCACCGCATCCACGCCGTCCGCCGAGGTGCCGCTCATGAGGCCCAGGACGCGCCAGGGCCGGTCCAGCGGAAGGGTGGGAAAGGGCATGGCTTGGATGATGGCACGGGGAGGGCCACCTGGGCCAAGAGGGTGGGGTCGAATGGGACGGCCCGCGCAGGGGGCGCCGGCGAAGCCAGCCAAACCCGCTAAGCCGAGCGCCGGTCAGGGTGTAGCCTAATCACCCTGGAGGCCCCCTTGTTCTGGTTCATCCTCATCGCCGGCATCGTGCTGTACTTCGTCATGAAGGGCCGATCCGACCGGCCCCAGGTGCTGGGGGCCCCGAAGCGGGGCATGGGCAGCGGGAACGTGGAGCCCGTCACCTTCGTCTGCCCTTATCCCAAGTGCGGCGCCTGCGGCGCGGCGCCCGACAAGATGAAGCAGGAATGGGATGGCCTCCGCTCCGTGAAGTGGACCTGCGGATACTGCGGCAACGGGGCGGGGATCCAGGAGCTGAGGGACGAGGAGTTGCCGGCCAGCGCCCGGCGTCGCCTGGGGCTCGACCAATCCCCCATGCACCCCGGCATGCAAGGGGGCATGAACCAAGGCTATGGTCCCCAGGGCGGCGGGGTGGGGAACCTCCTCACGGGCCTCATGATCGGCTCCATGATGGGCGGGAATCGCCACCATCACGATGGCCCCGAAGGCGGGGGAGATTGGGGTTCGTCTTCCGGAACCGGCTCCGGCGACAGTTCCTGGGGGGACTCCGGCAACGAGAGCTGGGGCGATTCGGGGGACTCCGGCGGCGGCTCCGACTTCGGCGATTCCGGTGGCGGCGATAGCGGTGGATCCGACTGGTGAACGGCCGCGGCGAACTGGAACGGATTCCTCGCGGGTGACCGGTATCAAGGGCTTCCGTGCCCCGGAACCCGCGGGTCGTCCGGTGCGGTTCCTGAACAACTCGCGTTGAGGAATTCCCCTTGGCGGCAGGAAGCCGTCCGCGCATCATGGGGCCACTTACCCACCAGGCCCCATGAGCCGGAACGCCGGCCCCTTCGCAGGAGAACCCATGCGTGCATCGTCCCTTCGATGCCTACCGCTGATCATCGCGGCAGGTGCCCTTCCCCTCGCCGCCCAGACCACGGGCAATGTCCAGGGACGAGTCGTGGATTCCAAGGGCGCCCCCGTGGGCGGAGCCCGGGTGACCGTGACTGGATCCAACCTCCAGGGGGCCCGGATCACCACTTCGGATGCCGAAGGCGCCTTCCGGATCGGATTGCTGCCCCCGGGCCCGTGCACCGTCACCGTGACCAAGGAGGGCTTGAACACCACGCGGGCCTCCGCCGTGGTGGGGCTCGATAAGACGGCTTCCCTCGAGATCCGCATGGCCGCCGTGGCCCAGGCCACGGTGGAGGTGGTGGACCAGGCCACCTCGGTGGATGTGAAGGCGACCACGGCGGGCGCCAACTTCACCAACGAATCCTTCCAGAAGCTGCCCGTGAGCCGCGATTTCGCCAACATCGCGCTGCTGGCGCCGGGCATCACCCCGGAGTCCATGCCCGGGGGCAACCAGGGCTTCAAGGTGTACGGCGCCACGGGGGCCGAGAACAACTACGTGGTGGATGGCATCAACACCACGGGGGTGGAATACGGCACCCAGGGCAAGCGGGTGCCCATGGAGTTCATCCAGGAATTCCAGGTGAAGACGGGCGGCTACGAGGCCGAGTTCGGCAAGGCCATGGGCGGCATCATCAACGTCATCACCAAGAGCGGTGGCAATGAGTTCACGGGCGATGTCTTCCTCTACACGGAGGGCACCTTCCTGAAGAGCGGCAACAAGCATGTGAACGACGCCAACCAGATCGTCCGGCCCCTCCAACGGGAGAACAAGACGAACGAGTTCGGGTTCGACGTGGGCGGCTACCTGATCAAGGACAAGCTCTGGTTCTTCGTGGCCTACGATCGCCGCTCCAACAAACAACAGAACGAGATCCGGGATGGCGGTTTCAACAACGGACTCATCGCCCCCTCGGATTCCAGCCGGGATCTGTTCGCGGGCAAATTGACCTGGAAGATGGCTGAAGGTCATACCCTCGTCGCCTCCTTCCTCGGGGATCCCGAGAAGACCACCGGCGCCGTGAAGGCGCCCCAGGGCCCCCTTGGGACGTGGGATGGCGAACGCAAGGTCGGCGGCACGGACTACAGCCTGCGCTACGAGGCCGCCTTCGGCTCCTTCTTCGGATACCTTCAGGCCACCCGGCACAACGAGACGAACACCGTCCTGCCAGGCGCCTCAGGTGGCGGGATCCAGCAGGTCAACCAGGATCTTGGCGGCTCCATCGAGGGCGGTTTCGGGCGCTACGATGAGAAATCCTTCACCCGGGACAACCTCCAGGGCGCGATCACGTGGTTCTCGGGCCCCCACGAATTCAAGGCCGGCTTCGACTTCCAGAAGGATGAAGCGGATATCCGCCGCGGGTTCACGGGCGGGCAGCTGGTCACGCGGTACGACAATCCCGCCTACCCCCTCACCAACAGCGTGGACCCCTACATCTTCAGCCACTACTGGTGGACGACGGCCGATGCCACGATCACCGCGCCCTTCAATGCGCCCTCGATCACCTTCTCCAGCAAACCCAAGCATGAAAGCCAGGCCTACTTCCTTCAAGGCAAGCTGGCGCTCACGCCCAACCTGCTCCTGAACGTCGGTGGGCGACTCGACATCACCACCGTGAAGAACCAGTTCGGCAGTTCAGTCTTCAAACTGCAGGACCAGTGGAGCCCGCGCCTCGGGCTGGTGTGGGATTTCAAGGGCAAGGGGCAGGATAAGGTGTACGCCAGCTTCTCCCGCTACTACGAGCAGCTGCCCTTGGACCTCGTGATCCGCTCCTTCAGCGTGGAGCGCAATCCGACGAGCTACAACTACTCGGCGACCTCCATGACCCCCAATGCCCAGGCTGAGACCGAATACGGGGAGGCCTCCAACATCGTGGGCTCCTACGTGGAACCGGTGGACCTCGATCTGAAGGGGGCCTACTCCGACGAGTTCATCCTGGGGGCCGAGACCACGCGGGGGAACTACACCCTGGGCGCCAAGTTCATCCGCCGCTGGGTGGGCCGGGCCATCGAGGATGGCCTGGACGTGAACTCCGTTTACGGCGACTACTTCATCATGAATCCCGGCCAGAGCCATGGCGCGGGCGTCACCTATCCGGATGCCGTGCGCGACTTCAAGGGCCTCGAGTTCACCGCCCAGCGGAAGATGGCCAACCACTACACCTGGCAGGCCAGCTACCTCTGGAGCCGCCTCGAGGGCAACTACGAGGGCGCCTTCCAGGGCATCGGGGGCGCGGATGGCACGGGGCAGCTGGATCCCAACATCAACGCGGCCTACGACCTCCCCGAGTTCATCGTGAACAGCAAGGGCAAGCTCAGCGGGGACCGTACCCATCAGGTGAAGGCCAACGGCGCCTACGAATGGGACATGGGGCTATCCCTGGGCGCCAGCTTCCAGTATCTGAGCGGTACCCCGGTCAGCCGCCTCGGTTACAACGACTACTATGGTCGCTATGAACTGTTCCTCACCCAGCGCGGCACCGACGGGCGGACCCCTGCCACCTATCGATTCGACGCCAACCTCGCCTATGCCATGAAAGTGGGCAAGGGGCAGCTGCTGCGCTTCAACCTGGACATCACCAACGTGCTGAACACCCAGACGGCCACCGTGCTGGATCAGCGCTACAACCTGGTGGAAGGCGGGCCGCAGGAACCCACCTACAAGCAGGCCTACCATTACCAGACTCCGCGGAACATCCGCCTCGGCGTCCGCTACAGCTTCTGATCCTCCTCCCCAAGCGGCCCGGGCTTCGGCCCGGGCCGCTCGCGTTGGGGCTCAGTGGGAAACTTTCACGTTCACCGGGTTCTTGAAGGTGTCGAGGAGGGGCGAGGTGCGCATGGCCTTCTCGTGCAGCTCCTTGATCTGGGCGGGGGTGCCGTTGCAGGCGAGGTTCACCTTCACCCGGATCTCCGAGAGGCCCGGCCGGATCTTCTTGTCCAGCTCCAGGAAGCCGCGGAGGTCGGTATCCGTCTCCAGATCGAAGCTGAGGCTGGAGATGTCCAGCCCCATGGCGGCGGCGTTGTAGGCGTAGGTGACGCTGAGGCAGGAACTCAGGGCGTGCAGGGCGGCCTCGCCGGCGTTGGGGGCGAGGTCGGTGCCCAAAAGGGCCTCAGGTTCATCGCCTTCCAGGAACAGGGGCTTGGCCCGCTTGTGCTCCAGCCCGGCTCCGAAGAGGGAATCGAAGGTGCTGCTGGAGTGGGCGCCGTTGATCCACTTCGCCTTGGAGCGGAATTTGAAATGGGCCAAGGCGGGGTTGGCTTTGACCGCGGCGATGGTGGTGGTGAGCGCTTCCACGTTCACGCCGTTGTGGGATGAAATGATGCTACCCATGGGATCTCCTCCACAAAGGGGTTCAGCCCCCGAAGGGGCGGCCACCCGGGCCTCGGCCCGGAGCTGCGATTGGACGGACAGGGCGATCCGGCCTGACAAAAAAGGCCCGAATCGAAGAGAACCGGAGCCATGGTGAGGCGATGAAAGGGCGGCGCAACACCGCAACCTTTGCGCCAGGATTCAATACCAAGGGATCCGAAGGGACAGGGCTCAGAGCACTTTGGGAACGACGAAATGACCCTGGGCCGCCTCGGGCGCTTGAGCCAGCGCCTCCGCCTGGGTGAAGGTGGCGCGGGCTTCATCTTCCCGGCGCGGCAGGGGCAGATCCAATCCGTGAAGGGTCGGCTCGACACCCTCCAGATCCAGCTCCAGCAGGCTCTGGGCGTGATCGAGGATGCGGCTCATGTCCCGCTGCAGGGCGGGGATCTCCGCTTCGGTGAGCTGCAGCCGGGCCAGTTCGGCGCAGCGCAGCACGTCTTCGCGGGTGACCTCCATGGAACCTCCAGGTGCCAGTTTACCCCTGGGTGAGGCGCAGGTCGGAATCCGCATTCAGGCTCCAGTCGCGCTCCACCGGCAGCAGGGCCCCGGCGGCGGCGATCATGGCGCCGTTGTCGGTGCAGTAGCGGGGTTCGGGCACGGCCAACGTCAATCCCAGCCGATCGCAGAGGTGCTTCGCCTGTTCCCGCAGGGCTGAGTTGCAGGCCACGCCGCCACTGAGGATGAGGCTCCTCGCGCCGGTAGCCTCCGCATGCCCGGGCAGGGGCTTCAGCAGCCACTCGGCGATGGTGTCCTGCAGGCTGCGGCAGAGCGCCTGCACTTCGGGCGCTTCGGCGCCGCCCGTGGCGAGGATGGCATCCGCTTCCACTCTCAGCTTCACGCCGGTCTTCAGCCCGCTGAAGCTCCAGCTGGCCACCCCATCCCGGAATTTCGGCGCCGTGAAGCGGGGGCCAGGGGCTGAGGCGCGCCGGGCGCAGGCGTCCACCAGGGGGCCGCCGGGGTAGCCCAGGCCCATGAGCCGCGCAGCCTTGTCGAAGGCTTCGCCCGCGGCATCGTCCCGCGTCTTCTGGAGCAGTTCCAGATGGGTCCAGTCCTTCGCGAGATAGAGGTGGGTGTGGCCGCCGCTCACGAGCAGGGCCAGGGCGGGGAAGGGGAGATGGGGCGAGGCGATGCGCGCGGCGTTGAGGTGGCCGAGCAGGTGGTGCACGCCCACCCAATCCTTGCCGCTGCGCCAGGCCAGGGCCTTGGCGGCGCTGAAGGTGCAGAGCAGGCTGCCCACGAGGCCGGGGCCCCGGGTCACGGCGATGCGATCCAGCTCGGCCAGCGTCACCCCCGCCTGATCCAGGGCCGATTGCACCACGGTGCGCACCTGGAGCAGGTGCTCGCGGGCGGCCAGCTCCGGCACCACCCCCCCGAAGGGGCCATGGAGCTCATCCTGGCTCTTGCGCACGAGGGAGCGTACCCGCGGGCCGTCGGCCGACTCCTCCAGCACCGCGGCGGAGCAGTCGTCGCAGGAACTTTCGAGGCCCAGGACCAGCATCTTGGTAGTCTATCGCTCCCCCTGATGATTCCCACCCGCATCGAACTGAACCGGCCCCTGCCGCCCCTCACCTACCTGGCGCCCCCGGGGCTTCCGGCCGGTGTGCGGGTGCAGGTGAAGGTGCGAGCGGGGGCGGCGATGGGCTTGGTGCTGGGGCCGGATCCGGATCCCCCGAAGGTGAAGCTGCGCCCCATCGAAGGTGTGGTGGACCCCTTTCCCCTGCTGCCGCCCAAGGTCCGTGAACTCATCGCCTTCGCGGCGGGTTACTACGCCTGCGGCGAGGCGGCGCTGCTGCCCCTGGCGTTACCTCAAGGGCTACGGGCCCGCTGGGAATCGCCTTTGGCGGATGGCCGCACCCTGGCCCACCTGCGGGAGGCGGGGGCCTGGGAGGAACTTTCGGCCCTGGGCGAGGCCTGGCATGCGGGGGCCCTCAAACTGCCGACCTTCCTCCACCGGCCCGAGCGCCGGGGGGCGGGGCTCATGGAGGTGCGCCTCACGGATCGCCCCCATCCGCCCAAGGTGACGGCCTCGCAGGCCAAGATCCTCCTCGCCCTGGAGGATGCGGGTGGGGCCCTGCTGGAGGAGGAACTCCTGGATGTGGCGGGTGTGGGTATCGGCGTGCTCGCCACGCTGGAGAAGCACGGTCTCATCGAGAAGCTCAAGCGGGTGGATCTCCTCTCCCAGCGGCGGGAGGCGGGGGTGGATCGCATCGTGCAGCTCAACGAGGAGCAGCAGGGTGCCTTGGAGGGCATCGAAGTGGGGCGCTTCGGCACGCACCTGCTCTACGGGGTGACGGGCAGCGGCAAGACGGAGGTGTACCTCGCCCTGGTTGAGCGCGTGCTGGCCCAGGGCAAGCGCGTTCTGTGGATGGTGCCGGAGATCGGCCTTACCCCGAGGTTGCTGTCGCGGCTGGAGGCCCGCTTCCCGGGCCTCGTGGCCGTGGGGCACGCGGGTCTCAATACCGGGGAGCGGGTGGCGGACGTGGTGCGGCTGCTCAACGACGAACCCTCCATCTTCGTGGGCGTTCGCAACGCCGTGCTCGCGCCCCTTCGCGACGTGGGCCTGATCATCGTGGATGAGGAGCACGAGGGCTCCTACAAAAGCGAGGAGCATCCCCGCATCCACGCCCGGGATCTCGCCATCAAGCGGGCCCAACTGGAGGATTGCCCCGTGGTGCTCGGCAGCGCCACGCCTTCCCTGGAGAGCTGGCAGGCGGCCCAGGCGGGGCGCTACAAGTTGCTGAAGCTGACGCAGCGGCCGGGCACCACGGTGATGCCCACCGTGGAGGTGGTGGATCTGCGGGAGGTCTACAAGGCCACGCGGCGCAAGGTCCTCTTCTCCCCAAGACTGCTGGAGGCCCTGGCGGACACCCTGAAGCGCGGCGAGCAGGCCATGATCCTGCTCAACCGGCGGGGCTTCGAGAATTTCTGGATGTGCCGGGCCTGCGGCAAACCCCTGGAGTGCCCCCACTGCGCGCTCAGCCTTACCTACCACAAGGGTCACTGGCGCCTGCGCTGCCACCTTTGCGGCTTCGAGGCCGTGCCGCCCGAGGCCTGCCCGGCATGCGGGGCCGAGCATCTGCGCGGCGTGGGCGAGGGCACCGAGCAAGTGGAGGAGCAGCTCACGGCCCTCTTCCCCACGGCCCGCATCCTGCGCCTGGACCGGGATACCACCAGCCGGCGGGGAAGCCTGGAAGCGGGGCTTCTGGCGGCGGAATCCGGCGAGGTGGATTTCCTGGTGGGTACCCAGATGCTGGCCAAGGGCCACACCTTCCCGCGCCTCACCCTCGTGGGCATCCTCAACGCGGATCAGGGCCTCAAGGTGGCCGACTTCCGGGCCGCGGAGCGGACCTTCCAACTGCTCACCCAGGTGGCGGGCCGCGCCGGCCGGGCCGAGCTACCGGGCAAGGTCGTACTGCAGACTTACAGCCCCGACCACCCGGCGGTGCAGTGCGCGGTGGCCCAGGACTTCGAAGCCTTCGCCGCCACGGAGCTTCCCTTCCGCCAAAGCCTGGGCTACCCGCCCTTCGTGTCGCTCACCCTCTACCGGGCGGAGTCCGATACCCCCGAGGCGGCCAAGCAGGCGCTCGATGCCTTGAAGCAGCGCCTGGAGGGCACTCCCGGGCTGCGCCTCCTGGGCCCCATCGAGGCGCCCGTGGCCCGGGCCAAGGACCGGTGGCGCATGCAACTCCTCGCCAAGGCCGCCGAGAGGGGCACCCTGGGCCTGGCCTTGAGAAAGGCCCCTCTCAAGCGGGGTGGGGATTTGAGTCTGGATCGGGATCCCCTGCAGTTTGGGTAGTGTAAAAAAAGGTTACACTTGAATACAGATCCTTTTCATCTTGCCTCGAATGTAATTCTAAGTATCTTTCAAAACAAGATTTTAAATTATCGTGCTCGGCCTCAATCCTGCTCGCAACCTTATCCACTGACCGAGGTTTCCATGCGTGTCCACCGATCCAGAAGCGGCTATTCGCTCATCGAGCTTCTAATCGTGCTCGTCATCGTGGGCGTCCTGGCCCTTTTCGCGGGCTCCTATTTCTTCCAGCCCCGGCAGGGCCCCGCCGTGCAGAACCTCCTGAATGAAATCGAAGGGATCATCGCTGAATCCCACAAGGTCGCCGGCTCGACCTTGGGCAATGTCCGGCTCGAGGGGACGGGAAGCTGGGGAGATAAGTCCCTCGAACTGAAATTCAAACGGGTGTCAGGCCTCGGTGGGGATCTGGGGAAGCTCCGTGCTGACACGTTCCGTGATTGGTCCAGTGCCGGCATTGACGCCTCGGATACCGGCATCGCGACGGCCGTGGGCTCCGAAACCCTGGCTTCGGCCCTTTCAGCCACGGCCCCCGACCTCCTGAATGACCTGACGCAGGCCATGACGGTGAACCTGTTCGCCGGAGGTGGGAAACAAATCGAGCTGAACGCCTTCAACAAACAGTTCATGACGGGATTCAGCATTCCCGTGGTGGGGCTCAAGGATGGGAAGGCCTACGCCGGTGCCCCCGCAGGCGTCATCGTGGTAAGCGGTAATCGAATCTATAAGTTCTACAAGTCCGGATCTGGATCCGCGAAGCCCTGGAGGCGCCTGTGAGCCGCTCGAACCCTCGGAATCCTTCAGGAGGCCAGGCCGGTTTCAGCATGGTGGAACTCCTGCTGGCCGCCTTCATCATGGGCATCGGCCTCCTCGGGCTGTCCGCCCTCCAGATGCTCTCAATCCGCACCGCGGGCGTCGGTGCCCGCATGGGTGATGCCGTGCGGTTGGGGGAGATGGTCATGGAGGCAGCCTCCGCCGAAGCCACGCAATCGATTCTCGGCGAGCGGTATCAGAACGCGGCAACCGCCCCCAAGACATGGTTGGGCAGTGGCGCCACGCCCCATTATTACAAGTACCGGGCCGCTGATGATGCCGGAGGAGCCAAGGGCTCGATCATGGATGCCACCGATGCGACAGATGGCGTGTTCACGGTGACCGTCACGCAGACGAATCAAGCGAACACGGGCCGGGGTCAGATCACCCGGCTCGATGTCCAGGTGGTCTTCACGGAGACCCTTGCCGGGGGAACCGCTGTGAATCGGACCGTCCAGCTGTTCAGGGAGGTGGCCCATGCCTAAGCGCGCTCCTCAGCAGGGGTTCTCTCTTGTAGAACTGATGGTGGCGGTGCTGTTCACCGGCATCTTGATGGCCGGGATGGCCCAGGTTTACAAATCAAGCCTCTCCAGCTTCCAGACCACGGCCGAGAAGATCGGATCCAATCGCCGTGGCCGCGTGGCCATTGACATGCTCGTGGATGATCTCAACTCCGCCGGAATGTACCTTTGGGATCTGAATCGCTATCCCGCGGCCATCACGCCCGCGAACCCCGGGTTCTGGATCAATCCCGATGTTCCGGTCGCCCTCACGGATGGTACGGTCACCGGCGACCAGCTGCTTTTCTACTATGACGAGCCCCTGCCCTTCGAGGGAAAACTCAGCCAACCGGCCGCCAGTGCCAAGATCGCTGGCGTCGCCGAACTGGAGGCGGCCGGGACGGCCATCACCTCCGGCGCGGTCTCCTTCACGATTGATACGGGCAATGACTCCTTCGCCTCAATGGTCAAGTCCGGGCAACGGCTGATCATCAAGGATGGTTGGCCGGGATTCGAAATCAAGACGGCCACGGTATCCGGCCAGCTGGTCACGATCGAACCCGCGGAAAACTATCAGGACTCCACAGGCACCCCCACGGGTGGGAACTGGATCAGCAAGGACCGCCACCGGAATGATTCGCCCGTCACGTTCATGAAGACCGCGCAGATGGTTCGTTATGGAATCCAGAGCCGGCAGCTGGATCCGGCAGAGCCCGGGCGCTCCGTCCCTTGCCTGGTCCGCGAGCAGGGCGCCTACCAGCCTGGCGGCTTCTCGTCGCCCACCGAAACCCAGGTACTTGCCGAAGATGTCAGCGGGATCCAGGTGTTCCTGAGTGTGGATGGCGGCGCCACGTGGCTTCGCTCGGCTGCTGGGGGCGGCTGGGATGGGTACAAGACTCTAGTGGCCGCTGCTCTTGGTGCCGGGAAGCACGGGCGAACGGGGTTCACGACCCTCGACGATCCGAACTGGTACCGGGATATCCCTGTGCTCGTGAGGGTGGATGTGAAGACCCGAACAACCACCAAGCGGAGTGAATATGCATCCACGCCGACGGCGCTGGCCTACCGCGAACAAACCCAAAGCCTGGTGATCCGTCCCCGACACTTCGGTCTCTCCTTCCGCTGAGGAACCCATGAACGCCATGAACCCTCGACTCAGCTCCAAACGCCATCCTCGGAATTCCCAGGCCGGTGGCGTGGTCATCCTCGTAGTGCTTTCCCTGCTTGTCCTCATGACTGTGGCGGCCATGGGCATGTCCCGGAACAGCCTCCGCGAAGTGATGATCGTAGGGTCCGCCCGCCAAGCTTCCGCCGTGCGCCAACTGGCGGATTCCGGGCTGGAATTCAGTTTGCTCTGGTCCGATCCCCAAAATGTCGCCACCGGGCTCGGTGCCATTAAATACCAGGAGAAGATGCGCGACCTCCTTGTAACGCCTGATAAGCAAGGCAGTTATGAGGAACTACCAAAGGGGCTTTCCGATATGAGCCTGCAATCAGCGGAGCCCAGCCAGGCTTTCGAACTCCGTCTCTTGCGGTTGGGCAAGCTCCCAGTGCTGAAGACAAGTGTCCCCGACGAGCGGCTCTACAACGACATCTGGGTGACCCAATCCATGGGCGTGATGAAAGTCGGAACCCTCGAATTCCAGCACCGCAAAGAAGCCTGGCTCACGACGCCCGCCCAGTCCAACTGATTCTGCCCTTGAACCATTGAGGTGTACCCATGTCCGCACATCGTCTCTCCGGGTTGCTGAAATTCGCGGTTGGCCTGATGCTCGCCTCATTGAGCCTCCATGCCCAGTTGGACCCCAAGATCCAGGGCATACCCGGCAAGAGCACGGACTTCCTGGATCTGTTCCAGACGGGATCCCGGGCTTCCGTGAAGCCGGAAGTGGTGACGACTTTCGACTTCTCGGGATCCATGCATCAGATCATGTACCATCCCGCCTTCCCGAATAAGGCGAGTGAGGAAGGAAGCTCTGACCCGAACATCCGGATCCGGGTCCAAGCCGACGGCAGTGCCTTCCGTTCATTTGATTGGAACACGAGCACTTCCCGAACGATTGGTGGAGTTACCTATTCCTTCGTGGGGAATGGGCTGGTGAAGCCGAATGGGACCTTGGTCACCTCCGCAGACGCCCAAGCATTGACCTCCCAATCCAATACGAATTACCCCGGTGCCTCAAGTGGGAAGCTGGATGCCCGGAATTGGATCCGATGCGCGTCCCATGTCCGGGTCACGGCAACCTGGAGTGGGAATTCCAGGACGGTGGACCTGCCCCTCCCATGGACCATCCTGGACAAGGGGACAAGCGGAACTCCCCTTCGGGCCGCCTACACCACCGACCCGAAGACAGGCACCGATATTGAGCTTGATACCAATTACCTTGGGGCGGAGACGGCCTACACGAACCTCCGTGTGAATTCCTCCTCCATTGCCACGGCACATCTCCGGAATGGGGACTACAACCACCTATACCGGGATACCTATATCGCGTGGATTTTCTCCGCGAAGGACAGCAGCAACAATTACTACATCAAGGACACCACCGCGGCCCCCATCCCCTTCGACAATGGGCTGCCGAACAGGACCCGAATCCAGGCCGTGAAGGAAGCGGCCATCAAGACCTGGCTCAAATACCAAGATCGCGTGCTTTGGGCGATGAGAGGACTGGAAGATACGACTTATCCGGCCAAGAGCACAAACCCGGTATCCCCCATCCCCACGGTCACCAACAACTCCACCACGGGTGGCAACCGGGAGTGGATCCTCTTGAACGATGATCCCCTCGGTGGGGCGCGTTACATCGCCAAATTGGTGGCCTCCACCAGCACGCCTTTGACGCATGCCCTTGCGGACACTTATTTTCAGCTTCAGAACGATAACCCCTTCGCGAAGGTCCACAAGAAGATCAGTGATACGGATGACCAGCGGCCGGTGGATTGCCTCAAGCACTTCGTGATCCTATTCACGGACGGTAACCCCAATATCGGCTCGGATCTGAACGCTGGAAATGAGGATTGGCAGCCCTATTCAAGCGGCCCGACCGCAGGCAACGCCGCCGTCGCGGGCAGCATTGGTTCGCTCGAACGATTTGGCACCCTATGGAATGTCCCAACTTTGGCGGGTGTGGCCGCGCATGGCGGTAATAAGGAGATTGGCTGGATCCGCGATCCGTCCACTCAGAGCGGCACGACGATCACGGGCCTCGCCCCATTCTGGATCCCATCCCGCGTGGACAACACCGGCGTGCGCACCACCTTCTCCACCCCTCACGCCATCCAGACCATGACGGTCGGTGTGAGCCTTGGCGAGAATTTCCAGGCGGATGGGATCACCCCCATCCCCATCGCCGCCGACAAAACGAGCCCCAAGTATCGCCTGCTTGCGGCGGCCACCTATGGTGATCCTTCCAAGAGCAAGACTGGATATGACATCAGCACGGCTAAGGAATTTGCAGTTGATGGGATCGGGGAGCCGTTGACCGATAGCGTCTACTATTTTGACGGCCGAGATCCCGACACCCTGGTGGACAACCTGGACAAGGCTTTCAAGCTCATCAACAACATCAATGCGCAAGGCATCACCTCCACGCCCGTCGTCCCCTTCTCCGGCCTCGCTCTTTCTAGGCAGATCTATCTGGGAAACTTCGAGGCGCCCGATAAATCGGACCCTAACACGCTCTGGAGCGGTGACCTCCTGATGTTCCCGACCCGAGTCACCAGTGGAAAGACGGAGATCCTTACCAACACCGGCGGGGTCGTGGCGGCCCTTTCCCCGGCTACGGCATCTGCTCAGGCCCAGTGGAGCGCGAAGCAGATTCTCAACTCCACCCCGTGGAGTTCCCGGATCGTCTACACCCGACCCTCGGCAACGGCCGGCAACCCGAATCCCGCCCTCGTGGAATTCACCTCGGACGCTGGTGCCCTGAAGTTTGATGGGTTCAAGGGGGAACTACCTGCGGGCACGGATGCCCAGCGCCAGGCCCTGGTGAACTGGATGAGAGGCGGGGACAACAAGGCGGATGCCGCGGTCCCTCTTCCCTATGGCAATCGTTCCAACCTCATGGGCGACATCATCAATAGCGCCCCCACTGTGATCGAGTATGCTTCGTCCGCAGGCTTCCCTTCGGCGGTTGGCGCGCCAGGGGATGCGGTTTTCCACTACCGCCTCGTCATCGTGGGCACCAACAGCGGGTTCCTCCATGCCTTCGCGGAGACGAGCTGGGATGAAGAAATCACGGTGGGCCCTGAGAAGTTCAAGATCACGAAGGGCGTCGCCAAGGAGATGTGGTCCTTCATTCCGACGGACTTCTTGAAGTACCTCTCCTACCTCACGGTGAAAACCAACCCCCACCGCTTCCTCGTGGATGGGGCTCCGGTGGTCTACCATCGGGACCTTCCCACTACCAGTTCCTCCGTTGCCGGCAACGGGAAGGTGGATAACGGCGAAAAGGCCTTCCTGGTATTCGGCTTGAGGAAAGGCGGGCGGAGCTATTACGCCCTCGATATCAGTAATCCGAGTGCACCCACCGCCGCCTGGGCGCTTCGCGCGGATGAAGCGACGACCATTCCCTCGACCCGAGTGCTGGCGCCCACGACGGCCTTGGCAGATGCCCAGAAGATCGTGGGGGATATGGGGTATTCCACGTCCCAGCCCGCCATTGGCCGCGTGCTATTCACCTCGAATGGCGCCCGGAAGGTGCGTCCGGCCGTGTTCCTCGGGGGCGGGTTGAGTGATCCCGAAGTGGAGACGCTCAACTTCAGCGGCCGCAAAATGGGGCGAAGCGCCATTGCGCTTGACGTGACCAGTGGCGAAATCCTCCAGGTTTGGGATCTCTCCGCCAAAGCGGGTGTCGGTTCGATCTCCGCCGGGGTGGTTCCCTTCGAGTTCTTCCCGAGCTCCGGGTTCGTTCAGCGTGGCTATTTCACGGATAACGCCGGCGGCGTTTGGGCCCTTGGATCCGACAAGCATAGCTCCGGCGACTATTCCAAATTCCGGCTCGATTCGAGCGACCTGGACAATTGGACGGTGGATGGAACCCGGACCGGGGCTCCCTCCATCCGGAAGGTGTACCAAGCCACCAACGACAAGCACAGCACCTTGCCCGCCCCCTTCAACATCGGTCAGTTGCCCGTCTTCCGGGATACCGACCCCAAGGTGGCCCCTGCGACAGTGGGCCTCGCCTTCACCAGCGGGGATCGAAACAACCCCTTGGATCTCTATCTCAAGGACCCCAAGCCGACCCGCCACCGGATCAATATCGTGTTTGATCGCCAGGACAGTCAGGGACTCGGGATCGATGTTACGGGCATGACCGACGGAAACCTCGAGGACATGAGTGCGTCCACGGACCCGACTGCCGATGTGATCAATCCTTCGAAGCCTGGCTACTACCTTAGGAACAAGTACGGGTATTACATTAATTTCCCCAGCCCAATCACAGTCGGGACCAGCACCTTCTATTCCAAGGGCATCAACGAGCCCACAGTCCTGGCCGGTGTGCTTTTCTACAGCTACTTCAAACCCACCTCGGGCGATGCCTGCAGCCCTGGCACAGGTCTCACCCGCAGCTGGCGAGTCTGTGATGTCATTAACCCCGTCGTGAATACGGGTGAGGCCGCCCTCAGCTCCAAGTCCTGCACCGCAGGGTTCGTCATGGAGTGGGCGGGCGTCGCCTCCAACTTCGGGGCCCGCGGAACCGTCGCCGTCAATCAGGCTGGTGGCGTGCTGGCTGCCGGCGGGGGAGGCGATAGTGGCACGGGTGCCTCGGATATGGGCAAGGTCGCCATTGGTACGGCCACGGGAAGTTACTCCGAATCATTCCCCAAGCCCCGGGTTTGGCGCAGCGTCCACAGCAACCAATAGGCACCCCCTACCACCACCCAAGGGGCCCCATCCGGGGCCCCTTTTTCGTTCCGGGGCCGGAGGGTGCGATAGTGGGATGTGGATGCATCACCGCTGGGTCTGAAGCCCAAGAAGGCCTTCGGGCAGAATTTCCTGGTCAACGAAGGGGCCATCCGGGGGATCGTCCAGGCGGCGTTGGTGTCCAAAGCCCCTGAAATCCTGGAGATCGGCCCTGGGCCCGGGGTGCTGACGGAGAAGCTGCTGGTGGATGGGCGGCCGGTCCACGCCATCGATTTGGATCCGGAGGCCATCGCGCTGCTGGAATCCAAGTTCGCGGACCGAGCCCACTTCCACCTGCGCCAGGGGGATGCCGTGACGGCGCCTCTTCCTGAAGGGGGCCCCTTCGTCGTCATCGGCAACCTGCCTTACAACGCGGCCACGCCGATCCTCACGCGGCTGCTGGTGGAGGGTTACCCTTTCGAGCGCATGGTGCTGATGTTCCAGCTGGAGGTGGGAAAGAAGCTGCTGGGTGGCCCCTCCACCAAGGACTACGGTCCCTTGGCCATCCTCAGCCAGCTCTGCTGCCGGCTGACGAAGGTGATGACCCTGGGGCCCGGTTCCTTCCGGCCTGCCCCCAAGGTGGATTCGGCCGTCCTCCTCTTCGAGCCCAAGGGGGATGCCCCCAGCCTCGCCGAGCGCCGGGCGCTGCTGGCTCTCCTCCATCGGGCCTTCGCCCAACGGCGGAAGACCCTATCCAACAATCTGGGGGACCCAGAGCGCCTGTTGGCCTTCGGACTGGACCCCAAGCTGCGAGCGGAGGCGGTTCCCCCCGCCACCTGGCTCGCCTACCTGCGTAAGACATTGGAGCATTCGTGATTCAAACATTGACGCCCTTCGAGGGCTGGACGGAAGCCCCCCAATCCGACGAACTGCGCCTGATCCCCATTGGCGGCCTGGGGGAGTTCGGAATGAACGCCCTCGTGGTGCATGGCCCCAAGGGCCTGGTGCTCGTGGACTGCGGCCAGCTCTTCCCTTCCGAGGATCAGCCGGGCATCGACAAGATCGTGCCCGACTTCGCCTACGTGGAGGCCTTCGCGGACCAGGTGCAGGCGGTCCTGCTCACCCACGGCCACGAGGATCACATCGGGGCGCTGCCCCACTTCCTCCGCCGGTGGCCCGTGCCCGTCTACGGCACCGCCTTCACTCTGGCCCTGGTGGCCGGGAAGCTGAAGGAAGCGGGCATCAAGGAGGATCTCCTCCACGTCATTCACGACTATGACCGCGTGACGCTGGAAGGCATGGGCATCGAGGCGGAATGGATCCCGGTCACCCACAGCCTGCCGGACGCCTGTGCCCTGGTGATGCACACGGCCCAGGGCCCCATCATCCACAGCGGCGACTTCAAGATTGACCCGAATCCCGTGGACGGCCGTCTCATGGGGCTCAAGCGTCTGAAGGAGCTGGGCGACCAGGGGGTGCGTCTGCTCATGGCGGACTCCACGAACATCCTGCAAGCGGGGCGCACGCCCTCCGAGGCGCTGTGCAAGGCCGGGCTCGATGACGCCTTCCGCAAGACGGAAGGCGCCCTCTTCATGGCCACCTTCAGCTCCAACGTCCACCGCATCCAGGTGTTGCTGGACCTCGCCTACGAACATGGCCGCCAGGTGGTGCTGCTGGGCCGCAGCATGGAGAAGGTGGTGAACCTGGCCCGCGGGCTGGGCCGCCTCAAGCTGCCCGACGACTTCATCATCGAGCCCAAGCACGCGCCCAACAACAAGCGCAGCGAGCTGCTCATCCTCTGCACCGGCAGTCAGGGCGAGCCCATGAGCGCGCTCATGCGCGTGCTTCGCGGCGAGATCAAAGGGCTCACCATGAAGGAGGGCGACCGCCTCGTCCTCAGCTCCCGCGCCATCCCCGGCAACGAGGTGGGCATCTCCCGGATGCTGGACGCCGCCGCTCGCCTGGGCGCGGACACGACTTTGGACGGCATCGGCACCATCCACGTCTCCGGCCACGCCTACCGCGGCGATCTGGAGGAACTCATCCAGACCGTGCGGCCCAAGCACATGGTCCCCGTGCACGGCACCTACCGGAATCTCAAGGCCCACGGCCAGCTGGCGGCTTCGCTCGGCTACAAGCCCCAGGCGATTTCGCTGCTGGACGGCGGTCAGTGCCTGCGCCTCTTCAAGGGCGGCAAGGTGAAGATGGCGGGCACCGTGCCCGTGGGGCGCGACTACGTGCATGAGGGCGTGGATCACATGGTGGACGCCCGCATCGTGCAGGACCGCCTCATCCTCCAAGAGGACGGCGTCGTCTTCGCCACCCTCATGGTGGATCCCGACACCCGCGAGCGCGTGGGCGAACCCGCCATCCTCACCCGCGGTTTCGTGGTGCTCAGCGATGACGAGGCCTACGGGGCGCTGCTGCGCGGGGCCGTGGCCAAGGCCTATGACGAGGCGCCCCTCGAGGTACGCAACGACGACACCCTGCTCTATGAACTCCTGCGGCAGGCCCTGCGGCGCATCATCCGCAAGACGACCGACACGCGGCCGCTGGTGGTGTCCATGGTGCTGGAAGCGCCGAAGGAGTGAGGGGGCTCTAGGCTCTGGGCTCTAGGCTCTGGCTGCGTGCGACCCACTCTTGCTGGGTCGCACGCAGCTAGAGCCTAAAGCCAAAAGCCAAAAGCCCAGGAATCAGTTCCGGTTGAAGCGGCGGGGGCGGCCTTCGCCCTCCTGCCGCTGCTCCCGGCGCAGTTCCTTCAACAGGGGGCGGTTCTCCAGGCGCTTGGCGATCTGCTGGATGATCTCGTCCACGGTCACCACGAGGCGGGCCTGCTGGGCCGCGGAGAGGCCCGCCCGGATGTCCTCCTCGAAGCGCTGCTTGGATTCCACCTGTTGCTTGCGCAGGTCCATGAATTGATCCAGCAGGGGCTTCACCCGGGCGCTCTTCTGGTTCTCGTCGCCGGGCCCCATGAGGATGTCCTCGAAGCGTTGGCGGAGTTGGGCCATCTGGCGCTGGCGGTCGAAGTGCTCCCGATTGAAGCGTTCCCAGCGATCCGCGACCTGCCGGGTCTGGGCATCGCTGAGTCCCACGCGATCCTGCAGCCGCTGCATGACGATCTGCCGGAAGGCCTGGGCACCCTCGCCCTGTCCCCGGCCGGGTGTCGGTTGGGCGGTCAGGGTGGTGGCCAGGATCAAGGCGGGCAGGGCGCGGTTCATGGGGGACCTCATTCCGTTCCCTTCGGGGGATCGGTTTGCAGCTGGTTGAGGAGATCGCGGACCTCCTCGGGCTTCAGGTTCTGGAGTTTACCCAGCTCATCCTGGGAATCCGTGAAGGGGGCCTCGATGTGGGTTAGAGGCTCTGCGGGCCGGACCTCGGCCTGCACGAGGGGCGTGCGGTTGGCGCGGCCGGCCATGAAAGCGCCGGTGCCCACGGCCACGCTCAGCACGGCGGCCGCGGCCATCCACCAGGCGCTGGGGCGGTATCCCACCTTGCGGGTCTGCAGCTTGCCCACCACCCGGGCGGGCAGCCGCTCGAAGTAGCCGGCTTGGACCAGGGGAAGGGGGGCCTCCTCCTGGGCCAGCAGCATCACCTGGGCTTCCCGGCAGGCGGCGCAGGCGCGGAGGTGGATTTCAGCCTCGGTTCCTGGTTCGAGGGCATCGATCTCCAGGGCCTTCAGGGCGGTATCGCAGGCAGGGGGAAGGATGAGCTCGCTCATGGGCGGCCTCCTTTCACGTGTCGGGTGAGGCTTTGGATCGCGTGGAAGATATGGGCTTTCACCGAGCCCACGGAGGTGCCCATCTCCTGGGCGATCCGCTCGTATTTCCAGTCGTTCTGGAGTTTCAGGGTGAGGGCCTGTTTCTGCCGGGGGGGCAGCTTGGGCATGGCCTCGGCCAGGAGGCGGCGGGCCTCCTGATCCAGGATCCAGGCGCCCTGGGAGGCTTCCACCCGCAGGGCCGGGTGCTCGAAGCCCTCCTGTTCCATTTCCAGGCTCTCGGGCTGGCGTTGAAGGCGTTCCCGGTAGCTCAGGGCCTGGCGGGTGGCGATGGTGATGATCCAGGTGCGGAAGGAGCTCTCCCAGCGGAAGCCGGGCAGGGCCCGGTAGACCCGGATGAAGGTCTCCTGCACCACGTCGTCGGCGTCCGTGTGGTTCTTGAGGATGGAAAAGGCCTTCCCATACACATCCCGGCTGAACCGCTCCACCAAACGGGCAAAGGAGGCCTGGTCCCCAGTCTGAGCAGCCTCCACCCACGCCAACACTTCCGGCGCGTGGTAGGGGGAGTCGGACACGGGGATGGACATGGATGGGGTGAGGGCCTGGGACACCATTGTAGGGCTCCGCCGGGAGGGTCCCCGGCAGAACTATGGACCCGGCGGCCCTCCCCAAGGTTGAATGGGAAAAGAGGTCCCCATGCGAAGCCGCGTCACCCCCCTGTTCAACGAAACCCAGATCGCCACCCGGGTGAAGGAACTGGGTGAACTCATCACCCGGGATTACGCCGGGAAGGATCTGGTGGTGGTGGGGCTCCTGAATGGAGTTTTTCCCTTCTTTGCCGACCTGGTGCGGGCCATCGACCTGGATCCGGATCTCACCTTCATGCAGGCCTCCAGCTATCACGGCGGCACGGATAGCACCGGCGAGGTGGTGATCAAGAAGGACATGGACCGTCCCATCCAGGGCCGCCACGTGCTCGTGCTGGAAGACATCGTGGACACGGGCCTCACGCTCCACAAGGTGCGCAACCTCCTCATGGATCGGGAACCCGCCTCCCTGGCCATCTGCACCCTGCTGGACAAGCCCAGCCGCCGCAAGGTTCCCGTGCAGGTGGAGTACATCGGTTTCGAGATCGAGGATCACTTCGTCGTGGGCTACGGGCTCGACATCGACGGCAAGCTGCGGAACCTGCCCTACGTTGGTGTGTACCAGCCGTGATTGGGCTTCGGGCGTCGGGCTTCGGGCTTCGGGTCGCAGGGATCGGGCTGGCCGTCATAGGCCTGGCCTGCGGCTACCGCCGTTTGGACCGCCAGCCGCGGGGTCAGGCCTGGCATCGCAAGGGGGATACCCTTCGCCTGGCCCCCTTCCGGAACACCACGCCCCGTTTAGGGGTGGAGGACCGCTTCGAGAAGGCCCTCTCCAACCGCGTGGTGGCCGCCTCCCCCTGGAAGCTGGTGGGCAAGGGCGAGGCCAGCCGCTGGATCCTTCAAGGCACGCTGGAGAAATATGAGGTCCGCCCCGTGGGGCTCTCCCTGGGGAATGACAAATTGAAGGCCAGCGCCGGCAGCGCCAGCCGCGTGGAAGTGATCGTGGTGGCTTCCATGGAACTGCTGGATGGCCAGACGGGCGCGGTGGTGCAGAGCCGCCGGGGCCTCACCTTCTCCAATCAGTACCGGGTGGATCAAAACTTCGCCTCCTTCGACAATCGGGAATTGGCCGTGGTGGATAGCCTGGCCGATGATTTCGCGGAGAGCTTCCTCACCCAGTTCCTGGAAGGTGCGGAATGAGCCTGCAAGCCTGGGCCGCCCAGGGCTTCGCCCTCGTCCACGGAGAGGATCCCGACCGCCGCAAGGCCGCCGTGGCCGCTTGGAAGGCCGCCCATGTGGATCCCGAGTGGGCCGACTTCAGCCTCACCACCTGTGGCGAAGGCTGCCCTTGGGCCGAGGTGCTGAACGCCCTCCAGGAAGCGCCTCCCTTCGGGACCAAGCGCTCCGTGCTGGTGCCCTACGCGGACAACCTCCTGGCCAAACCCAAAGATCTGCCGCCCGCCCTCAAGCCCTGGTTGGAGAATCCGCCCGCGGACATGGCGCTCCTCTTCGTCTGCGGCACCACCCTGCCGGCCGGCTCCGGCAAACCCATGGGTTCCAAGCCCTGGTCGGAGTGGGCCAAGCAGGGGCGCGTGCTGAAAGTGGGGGCCTTGGAGCTCGCCGAGGTGCCCGCCTTCCTGGAAGCCGAGGCCAAGGCGATGGGCCTGAAGCTGGGCTCCGGTGTGGCCCAGTCCCTCGCCAGCCGCCTCGGAGGGCAACCCAGCCTGCTGAAACGGGCCCTGGAGGTGCTGGATCTCCTCGCCGAAGATCGCCAGACCACCCCCGCCATGGTGGATCAGGTGACTTTCCGCCTCGCGGAGCAGCGCGCCTTCGCCTGGACCTCCGCCTTCCAGAAGGGCGCCTGGGGCGAGGCCCTGCAGGCCCTTCGCCAGGGGCTTGAGGATGGTGATGATCCGTTGCAGCTGCTAGGCCAGGCCCGGCGCGAAGTGGAGCGCGTGGTGCGAGCCGTGGAGGCCGAAGCCAAGGGCGTTTCGACCCGCGATCTGCCGGAGGCCCTGGGGCTTTCGCCCAAACAGGCCTTCCTGGTGGAGGGGTATCGGGCCGTGGCCTCGAAGATCCGCCTGCCCGGCGCCAAGGCGCTGCTGGCCAAGGTGAACCAGTGCGAACGGGATCTGAAGGGCGTGGCCCTGGGCCGCTCGGATACGCCGCTGACGGATCTCACGCTGGCGTTATCCCGCGCCTGGGCGCGCTGACGGAGTCCCCATGATCATCGCCAAATCCGACGCCGAGCTGCTGCTCCACCCCCGCATGGCCAACCGCCACGGCCTGGTGGCGGGCGCCACGGGCACGGGCAAGAGCGTCACGCTGCGCGTCATGGCCGAGCGCTTCAGCGCCCTGGGCGTGCCGGTGTTCCTCTCCGATGTGAAGGGCGACCTCTCGGGCTTTCCCTTTCCGGGCAGCTCCAGCGAGAAGATGGATGCCCGCATCCAGGAACTCGGCCTGGAGGACTTCGCCTTCAAGGGCTTTCCCGCCGTCTACTGGGATCTGCTGGGCCAGCAGGGGCATCCCATCCGCACCACCGTCTCCGAGATGGGGCCGCTGCTCCTGGCGCGCCTCCTGAACCTCAACGACACCCAGGAGGGGGTGCTCAACCTGGTCTTCAGGGTGGCCGACGATCAGGGCCTGTTGCTGCTGGACCTCAAGGACCTGCGCGGCATGCTGGCCCATGTGAGCGAGCACGCCAGCGAGCTGCGCGGCACTTACGGCAACGTGAGCGCCGCCAGCGTGGGCGCCATCCAGCGCGCGCTGCTCGCCTTGGAGACCCAAGGCGGAGAGGCCTTCTTCGGGGAGCCCGCCCTGGATCTGGAGGACTTCCTCCAGACGGATGCGGAGGGTCGGGGCGTCATCAACGTGTTGGCGGCGGATCAGCTCATCCAGGCGCCCAAGCTCTACGCCACCTTCCTGTTGTGGATGATCTCGGAGCTGTTCGAGCGCTTGCCGGAAGTGGGCGATCCCGAGAAGCCGAAGATGGTGTTCTTCTTCGATGAGGCCCACCTCCTGTTTGAAGACGCGCCCGACGCCCTGCTGGACAAGATCGAGCAGGTGGTGCGCCTCATCCGCTCCAAGGGGGTGGGCATCTACTTCGTCACCCAGAACCCCTTGGATGTGCCGGACAAGGTGCTGGGCCAGCTGGGCAATCGCGTGCAGCACGCCCTCCGCGCCTTCACCCCCCGGGATCAGAAGGCCGTGAAGGCCGCCGCCGAGACCTTCCGCGCCAACAAGGACCTCGACATGGCCACCGTCATCACCGAGCTGGCCGTGGGCGAGGCCCTGGTGAGCTTCCTGGACGAGAAGGGCACCCCGGGCATCGTGCAACGGGCCCGCGTCCTGCCGCCGGCCTCCCGCCTGGGCACCATCACCCCCGAGGAGCGGCAGGCCACGGTGAAGGCCTCCCTGCTCTATGGCCACTATGAGAAGGCCGTGGACCGGGAAAGCGCCTTCGAGGTGCTCAAGGCCCGCACGGAAGCCGCCGCCCAGGCCCAAGCTGCTCAGGAACAGGCCGAAGCGGCCGCCAAGGAAGCAGCCAAGGAGGCCCGGTCGTCCCGCTCCGGCGGCGATTCCGTGATCGAGGCCTTCGGCAAGAGCGTCGTCCGGGCCGCGGGCTCCGCCATCGGCCGCCAACTCATCCGGGGCGTGATGGGCAGCCTTTTCGGAGGCGGGGGCCATCGCCGGTAGGCCCTTCCGGGGCTTCTGTGCTTGAGGCCACACCCGTTCGGCCCGATCATGGTCTGTTGGCTTTGAAAGGGTTCCCATGGCTGAGTGCACCATTCCCAACATGACCACCGCCGATGTGGTCGAATCCAAGTCGGTGCTGCCGGCCGGGTTCAAGGCCGACATGGCCAACCTCAAGGGGCTGGACCTCACCACCCCCGTGCTGGAGCTCATCCGCCGCACCTCCACCCGCATGCCCCAGGACATCATCGATGCCCTCGTGAAGGGGCGTGACGCCGAGGAGGAGGGAAGCCGCGCTTTCAACACCCTCAACGACATGGTGAAGAACATCCTGCTGGCGGACGGGCATGTCACCCCCCTCTGCCAGGACACGGGCACCGTGCTCTTCTGGGTGCGCCACCCCTACGGCGTGAGCCAGAAGGCCGTGAAGGCCCAGGTACGCGAGGCCGTGAAGGAAGCCACCAAAAAGGTGTGGCTGCGCCCCAACTGCGTGGAGAGCCTCAGCGGCAAGAACAGCGGCAACAACATGGACCCCTTCCACGAGGGCCATCCCATACTCCACTTCGAGGAGTGGGACAAGCCCGAGATCGAGATCAGCCTGATGCTCAAGGGCGGCGGCTGCGAGAACGTGGGCGCCCAATACCGGCTGCCGGACGTCACCATCGGCGCAGGCCGCGACATCAAGGGCGTGCGCAAGGCCATCATCGACGCCGTGGTGAAGGCCCAGGGCCAGGGCTGCAGCCCCGGCATCCTCGGCGTGGCCATCGGCGGCGACCGCGTGTCGGGCTACGAGCACAGCAAGGAGCAAATCCTCCGCAAGCTGGGCGTGCCCAACCCCGATCCGAAGATGGATGCCTTCGAAAAGGAGATCGTGGCCGACCTCAACACCCTCGGCATCGGCCCCATGGGCTACGGCGGCAACACCACCGTGCTCGGCGTCCACATGGAAGAAATGTACCGCCACCCCGCCAGCTTCTACGTCTCCATCAGCTACATGTGCTGGTCCAGCCGCCGGCGCACCATGACCATCAGCTCGATGGGTGAAGTCTCTTTTGATTAACCACAGAGGTCACAGAGGGCACAGAGAAGCGCCCTCTGTTTTCCTCTGTGGCCTCTGTGACCTCTGTGGTTAATTTCTTTTTGGGTGCCCGAATGATCCGTCTCACCACCCCCATCACCGAAGCCCAGGCCCGCCAGCTCAAGGTGGGCGACGAGGTTCTGCTGAACGGCAAGGTCGTGCTCTCCCGCGACATGGGCCACAAGTACATGAAGGAGCACAAGCCGGAATGGCTGAAGCCCATCCTCGAGGGCATTGTGATCTACCACTGCGGCCCCGTGGTGAAGAAGAACGAGGACGGCACTTGGTCCTTCGTGGCCGCGGGCCCCACCACCTCCATCCGCGAGGAGCCCTACCAGGCCGACGTCATCGACACCTACCAGGTGCGTGGCGTCATCGGCAAGGGCGGCATGGGCAAGAAGACCAGCGAAGGCCTCGTGAAGACGGGCGCCGTGTACCTCCACGCCACCGGTGGCGCGGGCTCCCTGCTCGCGGCCCAGGTGAAGCGCGTGGTGGACGTGCACATGCTGGAGGAGTTCGGTTCCCCCGAGGCCTTCTGGGTCATCGAGGTGGAGGACTTCCCCGTGGTCGTCACCATGGATAGCCACGGCGGCAGCCTCCACGAAGCGGTGCTCGCCACCGCCCAGGAACGCGCCAAGGCGCTGATGGAGAAGTGAAACCGCGAATGGCGCGAATTTACGCGAAGATGGTCCAATCCCATTCGCGTTCATTCGCGCCATTCGCGGTTCCATGACTTCTTCGCTCTCCTACGCCGACCTCCGCCGCGACCTCGCGGGCATGCTCGCCCGCTTCCTCCCCTCCGAGGAGGCGGTGGCGGAGAGCTGGCGTTGGATGGACGAGGGCCTGGGCAAGCCCCGCAGCTGGATGTTGGCCCACGGCGAGGATGCGGTTCCCGGGGCCGAACGGGAGCAGGTGGGCCAGTGGATCCGCCGCCGCCGGGAAGGGGAGCCCTGGAGCTATCTGATCGGGTGGGCGCCTTTCCGGGAGAAGCGCTGGAAGGTCACCCGGGATACGCTCATCCCGCGGCCGGAGACGGAGCTGGTGCTGGAGGCCGCCCTGGAGGTGGGCCGGCGGTTGGGAGTCACCCGGGCCGTGGAGATCGGCACGGGGAGCGGCATCCTCGGCGTGTGTCTCGCCTTGGAAACGGACTGGGCCATCACCGCCACGGACCTCAGCCCCGCGGCCCTCGCCGTGGCGCGCGCCAACGCCGGGGCTCAGGGCGCCACGCTGACCTTCCTGGAAGGGGATCTGCTGGCGCCCGTGCCGGATCCCTTGGAGCTGGTGGTGTCCAATCCCCCCTATGTCGCGGAAGCCGATCGGCCCTCCCTCCAACGGGAGCTGGCCTTCGAACCGCAGATGGCGTTGTTCAGCCCCGATGCCGGGATGGATCACCCCACCCGGATTCTGGCCCAAGCGCGGGCGCGGGGGGCCAAGGCCTGCGTGCTGGAGATCGGGGCGGGGCAGGGGGGCGAGCTCTGCCGGAGGGCCATGGGGCAAGGGTGGGGCAAGGCCATGAACCACCAGGACTTGGCTGGGCATGATCGGATCCTGATCGCCCTGGCATAGCCTTCGCTCCCTCTGGGGATCGAGGTGTGCCATGCGGAACAAGTTGCCTATCTTCCTGATGCTGGGATTGCTGGCGGCCTGCTCGATCCCTCGCAAACATGACCCCCTGATGCTGAAGAAACCGGCCATCCCCCTGGTGGAGGAGGCCACGCCGCCCGCGGCCGTCAGCGAAGGCAGCCTGTGGCGGGATCGCACGCTGGTGGGTGACCTCCGGGCCTCCCGGGTGAACGACCTCGTCACCATCAAGATCACGGAGGCCACCACGGCCATCTCCAAGGCGGATGTCACCACGGCCCGCGATGGATCCAACAAGCTGAACAGCCCGACGCTCTTCGGCCTGCTGAACAGCGTGGGCATCGGCGGCGGCGGCTCGGCGGACCGCACCACGGCCACCACCAACAAGTACAAGGGCAATGGCACCACGGGCCGCAGCGCGACCTTCACCACCACCGTCACGGCCCGGGTCGTCAAGGTCCTGGGCAACGGCAACGTGATCTTCGAGGGCTACCGGGAGATCCAGCTCAACAACGAGACCCAGCGCCTTTACGTGGCAGGGATGATCGATCCCGCCCGCCTGGACAAGGACAACACCATCGCCTCCGGCAACGTGGGCGAGCTCCGCATCGGCTACGGCGGCAAGGGCGTGGTGGACGAGACCCTCAAGCCCGGCTACATCAGCCGCCTCCTCAACTACATCTGGCCCTTCTGAGGCGACCATGCGAGCCCTGCTGATCCTGCTCCTCCCCGCGCTATTGCTGGCGGGTGACGCAACCAAGGACAAGAAGGTGGAAGCCCACCTCAAGGAGATCGCCCGCCTGCAGGGCGTGCGCGGCAACCAGCTGCTGGGCTACGGCGTCGTCGTGGGCCTCGATGGCACCGGCGACAAGGATCAGACCCGCTTCACCCAGCAGAGCCTCTCCAATCTCCTGGCCCGCCAGGGGATCACGGTGAACCCATTGCAGATCAAGGTGAAGAACGTGGCCGCCGTGATGGTCACCGCCGAACTGCCGGCCTTCGCCAAGCCGGGCACCCGCGTGGATGTCACCGTCTCGAGCACGGGCGACGCCAAGAGCCTTGCGGGCGGAACCCTTCTGATGACGCCCATCCAGGGGCCCGATGGCGCCACCTACGTGGTGGCCCAGGGATCCCTGCTCGTCGGTGGCTTCAGTGCCTCCGCAGGCGGGGCCTCCACCACCAAGAACCATCCCACGGTGGGTCGCATCCCCGAAGGCGGGCTCGTGGAGCGGGGCGTGGCCGGCGATTTCAACGGGCGGCCCACGCTGAGCTACAGCCTTCTGGAAGAGGACTTCACCACGGCCATCCGGCTCGTCCACGCCATCAACGAGGAGCTGGGGGAGAAGGCGGCCAAGGCGCAGGACAGCCGCACGGTGGAGGTGAAGCTCCCCAAGGAGTACGAAGGGAGAGCCGTGGAGCTCGTCGCCCGTCTGGAGAACCTCAGCATCCAACTGCAACCCAAGGCCCGCGTGGTGGTGAACGAGCGCACGGGCACCATCATCCTGGGCAGCGATGTGAAGATCGGCGCCGTGAGCATCGTGCAGGGCGGCCTCAGCATCCAGGTGACCTCCACCCCCTTGGTGAGCCAGCCCAAGCCCTTCAGCCAGGGCAAGACCGTCACCGCCGAAAAGAAGGATGTGGCCGTCACCGAGGAGAAGGCGAAGACCGCTTCCCTGGAACCGGGCACTTCGGTGGGCAAGCTGGTGGAAACCCTCAATGCCATGGGCGCCACCTCGCGAGACGTGGTGGCCATCCTCCAGGCCATCAAGGACGCCGGAGCGCTCCAGGCCGAGCTGAGGATCCTCTGATGCAGGATGCCCTTTCCCTCAAGGTGGATCTGGATTCCACGATGGCCCTCAAGCAGCGCCTGCCCCAGGTTCAGGATCGCACCGAGGAATCCGCCAAGCAGTTCGAGGGGATGGTGATGAACCTCCTCTTCCAGACCCTGCGCAAGACGGTGGAACCCTCGGGATTGCTGGGGGAGAGCGGGCAATCCCGGGCCACCTACGACATGCTCATGGATCAGGCGGTGGTGGATAAAGCGGTGGGGTCGGGCCGTTCCTGGGGGCTGGCGGATCGGCTGGCGGAAAGCTGGAAGCAGGCAACCGATGCACAAAAGGGATCCCAAGGCCTCACGGAACCGGGCAAACTGCCGATAGGTTCCTCATCGAGGTGAAGCATGCGCATTACCGGCAAATCCAGTGGAGTGGGCAGCAGCCAGGGCGTCTCGCCCTCCAAGGCGCCTGCGACTTCCACGGCCGCGCCCGTGTCCGGCGTTTCCCAGACCGATGCCCTCCAGGTGAGTGGCGGCGCCCGGCTCATGGCCGTGGCCCAGGCTGCGATCGCCGAGGTGCCCGATGTGCGCATCGACAAAGTGGAGGCACTCAGGGCCCAGATGGACGCTGATGGCTACAACCCCGATGGAGAGGCCGTGGCCGATGGGCTGATTCGCGAGTATTCCCCCGCGAAGGCTTGAGGCTCCTGCTGTGAGGATGTGATCACCCCCCTTACCCAGCGACAGATCCTGACCACCGCCACCCTGGAGGCCGTCCGGCTGGCTCATGATGGCGGGGCGCTGGCCCAGCGGGAGGTGGCCCGTCGCCATGCCCTGGAGCTTCGCCAGGCTGAGGAGGCGGATGAAGTCCATGATGTGGCCAAGACGGAAGGTCTGCGTCTGGAGGAACGCCGCGAGGGGCGTCGCCAGGGGCATTCGGAAGAGCGGCCCGAGGATGAAGCTGAAGCTGCAGAGCCTGCCGAGAAACACCTCGATTTGCTGGCCTGAGGCTTGCCTTGAAGACTCCGAAGAGTTGAAGGGCCTATGTAGATAAATCCTTGCCATTTGCGAAGGGCGTCGGCGGAGCAAACCAAGGCGGCCGACCGGAGTTGTATAGGGGATACACGTAGGGAGGCCAACGCTGGGTTGCGACAGCCGCCGCCCTTCGCCCGACGGGTCGGCCCCTCTTCGCGCCCCCAGATGTGTCGAGCCGCTTGCACGATGACACCGCATCGCGCTGCGCGGCTCTCCTTCCTGGGTGGCGCGAATAGGGGCCGACAAATGGCAAGGATTTTTCTACATAGGCCCTTAGGAGGCAACCCATGCTTCACGCCCTGCCCGAGCTGCTGGATGCCCTTGAGGCCCGGCTTCGCCTCGGCGAGGATCCCCTGCCGCTGCTGACCAGCATCCGTTGGTCCGAACTGGTGGGATGGCCCCAGGATCTGCCCCAGGCCGAGGCCCTCAAGGCGCGACTTCGCCGGATCCAGGTGCTCGTGGAGGGCCTCCATGCGCCCCTTCGGGCCACGCTCGCCCAACTCCAGGAACCCCACGTCTACGGCCCCGGCCTCGCCGGGCGCCGGTAGGAGATCCCCATGCCTGGTCTAACCGCAGGACTCTACGTCGGACTCTCCGGCCTCCAGGCCCATCAAGGGGCCCTGAACGTCATCGGGCACAACATCGCGAACGTCAACACCCCGGGCTACGCGCGGCAGCGGGTGGATCTGGGTACCCAGGACACCCAATTCTTCGGGGGTTTCGGCTACGGACCCGGCGTGAGCATCAACAGCATCGGCGGCGTTCGGGATCGCCTGCTGGAATTGCAGATGTATTCGGAACAGGCGCGGCAATTCGGGGCCCAGGGCCGCTATGAGGGGATCCAGGCCGTGGCGGCCCCTTTGGCCGACGAGGGTGAGACCGGGCTCTCCGCCCAGCTCCAGAAATTCCTTCAGGGATTCCAGGATCTCTCCGTGCGGCCCGAGGACCGGAGCCTCCGACAGAACCTGATCGGCCGTGCCCAGACCTTCATCTCCACCCTGCAGACGCGGTACCGGCAGCTGGATGATGAGCGCACTCGCGCCGATTCGGGCATCGCCAGCGGTGTCACCCAGATCAACAACCTCACGGAGCAGATCGCCAAGCTGAATGCCCGCATCGCCAGCGAGCCCACCCCGGGCTCCGACAGCGACGGCCGGGATCAGCGCAAGGTGCTCACGGACAAGCTCTCCAACCTCATCGGGATCCATGTCTTCGAAGGCACGCACGGAGAGTACGAGATCACATTGGATACCGGCGCCGCCACCCTGGTGAGTGACAGCATCAGCTACGACCTCCAGGTGACGAGGGATCCCGTCTACAACAATTTCTACCGGGTGGATTCGGTGATGGGTTCCACGGTGGTGGACGTGACCCAGCGGATCGCGGATGGTGAAGTCGGCGCCAAACTGGATTTGCGCGACAACATCCTGGCGGGCTACCAGAGGCAGCTGGATGAATTGGCCGCGGGTGTGGCCGCTGCCGTGAATGTGGGGCTTCCCGGCCCACCTCCGACGGCGGGGCATCGGGCGGGCTTCGCGTTGGATGGAGTCACCACCGGCAATGACTTCTTCCAAGGGGCCGTGGCCAACGGCGCCAATGGAATTCCTCCCACCATCACGGCGGCCACCAACTATAAAGGCATGGTCTACGCGCTTTCCGTGAATGGCGCGCTCGCCGGGAATCCGGCTCTCATCGCCGCGGCCGGGGTCGCGGGCTCGCCTGGCGACAACGCGGTCGCACGCGCCATCGCCACCCTGCAGACCGCGGGCAACACCGTGGACACCAACTCGGATGGCGTGGGGGATTCAGGGCCCTACAGCCAGTTCATCGGTCAACTGGTGAACCTGGTGGGCACCCAGGGCCAGGGATTCCAGGTCTCCGCGGACAACCAGCAGAACCTCGTGACGGCCCTGCAGAACCAGAGGGATCGCGTCTCGGGCGTGGATCTCGATGAAGAGGCCAGCCAGATGATCAACTTCCAGCGGGGCTATCAAGCTTCAGCCCGGTTCATCTCGGTGATCAACCAGTTAACCGATCAGCTCGTGAACCAGTTCGGGAGGTAGCCCATGACCCTCCGCAGCCCCATCTCCATCAACAATCGGCAGACCATGCTGGATCTCCAGCGCACCAAGGAAAGGCTCTCCGTGACCCAGCGGGAGCTCTCCTCGGGCAAGCGCATCAACGATCCCTCGGATGATCCGACGGGCGCGGCCCTGGTGGTGGATTTCCAGACTTCCATCGGCGCCAACGAATCCTTCATGAAGCAGATCGATGGCGCGCTCAGCTTCCTCCAGGGGGCGGAATCAGCCCTGGGCAGCATCACCAACGACCTCACCCGGCTGCTAGAGATCGGTCAGCAGGCGATCAGCGGCACGAATGCCGGTACACCCCGGGCCAACCTCGCCCAGGAAGTGGATTCCATCCGATCCAATTTCGTCTCCATCGCCAATACCCAGGAGCAGGGGAAGTATCTCTTCTCCGGTACGGCGACGCTGACCCAGCCCTTCAGCGGGCCGGCCGCGGGGCCCATCACCTACGCGGGGAATCTGGGAATCCATACGGTGGATGTTTCCGCGAACACCACGGTGAACACCAACATCCCCGGCAGCACCGTGTTCTTCGGTGCCGGGGGGCAGGGCAGCGCCACGGATCTCTTCCAGCAAGTGACTGATCTGCGGGACGGCCTGCGTACCAACAACGCCGCACTCATTCAGACCGCTTACAACAACCTCAAGGCGATCCTGCCTTCTTTGACCACCGCCCAGACGGACCTTGGTGGCAGGGAGGCCGGCATCATCTCGCTCAAGGAGGACATCTCCAATTTCAACCTCACGCTCCAGGGAATCCAGAACACCGTGGATTCCACGGATTACCCGGATGCCATCACCCGCTTCAGCGGGGACCAGACGGCTCAGCAAGTCACCCTCAGCAGCCTCGCCAAGGTCGGAAAGACCAACCTCTTCGACTTCCTAGGGTAGGGTCTTCAACGCCAGCCACCAGCGCTCCTGCTCGGTTCCCAGCAGGAGCGCCTGGCCTTCGGGCCGGAGGCCGGCACCGCCGGGAGGCGGCGGCACTGCCGCGGGCGCGCCGAGGCGAGGCCACACCTGGGACCATGTGATCAGGCGCAGGGCTTTGTCCCCCGGCTTCCAGGCGTACATGCGATCCATCGGTGCCCTCAGGTGGGCTTCTAGAGCGGCGCGCACTTCGGCGCTAGGAGGTGCAGCAGTCTCAGGCGCCGATGAACCGGGCGCTTCCCCGGCCGGGAGGGGCTGCCCGGGCACCGACGGATCTAGTGCGGGTTGAGGCAGGGGCAGGGAGGGCGAAGCCAAGCCGAACCAAAGGCGGCCTTGGTCATCACAGCCGAGGAGTTCCAGCAAGGCGGTATCCAGCGCGGCCGGTCCTGGTGTGGAGAGCCCTTCGGGCCCCAGCACCAGGGCATCGGGGGTCACCTTCAGAAGCTGGCCGGGCCTGGGCTGCCAAAAGATTCCGTCCGCGCATTGGACGAGAAGGCCTTTCGCTTCCGGGAAATCCAATGGAGCGGCCGCAGGCAAGGGGGTGTGAGCCCAACCGGCCTCGCCCCGCCAGGAAGACAGGCCCTTCGCATGGCTGAGCAGAAAACCCGACGCTGTCGGGAGCAGGGTGCTGGGGTGCGCGACCTCGTAGGGCCAGGTGAGCGCTTCGGGCATGTTCGCCCGCCCCATCTTGGGGTTCGACCGTTCGCCCTTGGCCGTTGCGATGGGGAGGCGTTGGGCGCCGGCAGCTCCCCAGGCCCAGACGACCGAATCTCCCATGGTCAGGTGATCGGCCTGCGCCCGGTGTGCCCAACGGAGTTCCCCTTCCAGGGTTAGGGCCATCACCACGGGCAGATCCCGGTGGCCACCATCGGCCTTCACAAGGAGAAGCAGGGTGTCCTTCTCCAGGGCGGCATCCCGGATCTCCGCCTGACGATAGAAGCCATCGCTGGTCCCCTCCAGCCTGGGAAGCTGGAAGGTGCGGGCCAGCTGGCCATCCTGGAAAAGAGCCACGAGCTGGCGATCGGATTGAGTGCCCACCTGGCAGAGGGCCCACCCCCCGGGAAGGGGAGGGAGCCAGTGGATGGCGCGGAGGGGCTCCTTCGCCTGCAACTGTAAGAGGCGGCCTGCGCCCTGGGGCTGGGTCGTGAAGAGGGGTGCGTCTTCCGCTTCCGCCGATGGGGGGGCACCTCGCCGAGCGAGGAGGAGTCCGCTGCCCAACGCCACCAGGCCCAGGGCGAGTGTCCAGACGAGGGGCTTCTTCATGCTTTTACTCCACCGATCGCAGGAAGGATTCCAGGGCCCCTTGGCTCCGGTCGCGATGCGCGGCCCCCTTGGCCTGCTTCAACCCCGCCCGGCCACCAGCCTTTTTGGCACTGCGGGCATCCACGGTGCCCTCGGGCAGTTCGGGCAGGAGGCCCAGCATGGCATTGGTGGGGCCGAAGTCCTTGAGGCTGGCGTGGGCGAGGTAGTGGAGCAGGGAGCCCAGAACGGTTTCCCGGGGAAAAGGCGCGGGCGGTTGGCCACGGAGGGCCCGATCTACGGCGAAGGCCGCTGCGAGCCCGCCGGCGGCGCTTTCCAGGTAACCCTCTACGCCGCTCAGCTGGCCAGCGATCCAAAGGTTGGCGTGACCCTTCAATGCCAAGGTGGCATCCAGCACCTTGGGGGCCTGGACATACGTATTGCGATGGATGGATCCGAAGCGAACAAACTCCGCTTGCTGCAGGCCGGGGATGAGACGGAAGACCTCGGCTTGGGCGCCCCACTTCATGCGGTTCTGAAAACCCACGAGGTTGAAGTGATCGCCAGCCAGCGTGTCCTGGCGCAGCTGGACCGCCGCGTAGGGGTAGCGTCCCGTGCGGGGATCATCCAGCCCGATGGGCTTCATGGGGCCGAAGCGCAGCGTTTCCCGACCCCGTTCGGCCATCACCTCGATGGGCAGGCAGGCCTCGAAATAGGGCGTGTCGAAGTCGTGGAGGGCCGCCTTCTCGGCGGCGAGTACCGCGTCCACGAAGGTGTTGTATTCGGTCTCATTGAGGGGGCAGTTGATGAAGTCCGCACCGCCCTTGTCGTAGCGCGCGGCCATCCAGGCCACGGACATGTCGATGCTGTCCTTCGCGACGATGGGCGCGATGGCGTCATAGAAGTGGAGGCGCTCGCTGCCCGTGAGGGAGGCCAGCCACTTGGAGAGCGGATCGGCGGTGAGGGGGCCCGTGGCGATGATCGTGGGGACCCCAGGCGCGGGCTGTTCCACCAGCGCATCCAGCCAGGTGATGTTCGGGTGGTTGCGCAGTTCCGCGGTGACCTTGGCGCTGAAGACTTCCCGATCCACCGCGAGGCTGTTCCCGGCGGGCACACGGGTGGCATGGGCGCAGCGCAGGATCATGGAGTCCATGCGAGCCATCTCGGCCTTGAGGATGCCGGTGGCGCTGTTCGGATCGTCGCTCTTGAAGGAGTTTGAGCAGACCATCTCCGCCGCGCCACCGGTCGTGTGGGCGGGCGTCGGATGCTGGGGGCGCATTTCGGAGAGCGTGACCTTCCATCCGCGGCTCGCCAGCTGCCAAGCCGCTTCCGAGCCGGCCAGCCCGGCCCCGATGACATGCACGTCCATGCGATCCCCCAAGGGGGATTGTAGTTCAACCTTGGAGATCGAACCGGTTCAGGCCCAAGGCGTAGCTGGCGATGTTCCCGCCATTGGCGAGCAGGGCCTTCCCCTGGGCGAAGATGGCATCCCCACCCGAGGTGGATCCGTTGGATACCGCGGCGTGGACGTCCAATGAGGCGATGCCGGCTTCGGCGATGGATCGGGTGCTTCCATCCCCGAAGAGCAGTTTCAACCCTGTATAGATGGGGTCGGCGGCGTCAATCCTCCCATCCCCGTTGCCATCGAATTTGGCGAGCTCCGCGAAGCCATTGACGGCGCCATGCTGATCGCCAAACAGCTCCGCGCCGGAGTCGATGGTGCCGTTGCCATTGCGATCCAAGGCGAGGAAGGCGGTGCCATCCTTCACGAAGGAAGTGCCACGCCGATCCCCGTCGGCCGCGAGGTCGAAGGATCGGGCGCCCTCGGCGCCGGTGGTGCGGGGGCCTTCACCCGTCAGATCCAACACGAGCGGATCCTTGGGCTTTTCTTCCGGTTTGCCAATTTGGAAGTGCAGGGCACTCACACTCACCGAGGTGAGGCTCGCGTCCAGCGTCTGACCATCGCGCTCCAGGTGGACATCCACTTGGAGCGCGTGCACCTCGAGGATGTCGAGCGCGACGCTTGAGAACTCCACGCGATCCCCGGCAATTGCCACGGCCGGTTGCGGAGGTTGGTCGCTGAAGCTGCGCTCAGCCCGCACCTCCGCGCGCGCCTCCTGGAAGGACTTCCCTTCGAGGGCGACCTTCATGAGGATCCGATCCGATGCCTTCAGGGGATCTCCGGGAAGGCCTTCAGGCCCAGATTTAACTGGGGTGATTCCCATTTCCGCCATGGTCCCCTCCTTGGGTGGCGAGCATCCGTGCTGAAACGCTCATCGGCAGGTGGGACTAGGGACGAAAGGGGCCGCAGAAAATTTCCGCTTGCGTTCTCTCTGCCCGCTGGTAATCTGAATTTCCTGGGCGGTTGAGGCCACCAGGGAGCGCTGGAAGGCGCGGCAGGCATCTTTGACAACCGGATAGAGAATAGGAAGAACCTTTGAGCTTTCGAGGGATCCACTTTCGGGTGGTGATCTTGTGAAGTTCGTACAAAAACCAGAATAATTTGGGATTCGGCCTTTAGGGGTTGGATCTAAAGA